>NZ_CP026692.1:5515500-6740000 GCF_002949795.1 Nostoc sp. 'Lobaria pulmonaria (5183) cyanobiont'
GATCGGCACTAGGGAAATCATTGCACCATCAAAGGCGCAGCCCCCTTGAGCCGCGCCAGGTTGTGCCTGTTGGGCGCAAGACTTGTTTTTCTTTTCCGTTTGTTTGTGCTGATTATGCTCGCATCCTGTCTCAGTGAGCAGTTCGTTGATTTTGCCTTGGGTGGTTTTCATCTCTCTTCTTGTGCTGAATTGTTCTTTGTCATTCGTCAGTTACCAATGACTAATGACTAACAAATGTATTTTGTGACATCCTCTCCACATACATCGGCGAGGTAAGATAGAGCACGGAAACGCAATCCTACAAATTCGTCATATAAAGGATTGAGTTTACATAGTGGTGGGATATCAATAGACTTCCCAAATAATTTAATTTGTCGCTCAAAGGGACAACAACAAGGAATTGTTTGGCAAATTAGATGAGCGATGCGATTATTTTTAACCTGAATTTCATCCACTACACGGCGCAACGGATTGAGAAGATTGTTGAACTTCCCTGGTTTTTTATAGTTAGGTGGATGGTAATTAGGATGAGGATGAGTGTGAGTATGTTCGTGAGTGTGATTGATGGTTTCCATTGATAAATCCCTTGGGTAAATGCTATCAAGAAAAAGGGAAGTTGGGGATTGGGTATTGGGGATTGAGCGAATGGCATTGGGTTTAGATATTTCCCCATTCCCCATTCCCCATTCCCCATTCCCTATTCCCCTTCTTTACCCTTAATTAACACGTTGTGTTTCTACGCAATTTCTAACGAATCAAGTCGTAGGAAATATCTGTCTTAGAAGGAGTGTTGGTGTTGCGATCAATTTCTTCAAACAGGGTATTTACAGTCCAGTTGAGGAGGTTGATTATACCTTGATAACCAATGGTGGCGTAGCGGTGTAGGTGGTGGCGATCCATGATGGGGTAGCCGATTCTCACGAGGGGAGTCTTGGTATCGCGCCACAGGTACTTACCGTAGGTGTTACCAACCAGGAAGTCTACTGGTTCGGTGAACATTAGAGAACGCATGTGCCACAAGTCTTTACCAGGCCAAAGAGTTGCATTCCTACCGAAGGGGCTAGAAGCAAGCAGTTCTTTCATTTCTGCTTCAAATACGTCGTTGCTGTTGTGAACCAAGATATGCACAGGTTCAGCACCCATTTCCAGCATAAAGCCAACTACGCTGTATACTAAATCTGGTTCGCCGTAGATAGCGAAGCGCTTGCCGTGAATCCATGAGTGGGAGTCAGTCATGGCATCAACAGCCTGACCGCGTTCAATTTCCAATTGTTCGGGAATGGGTAAACCACTAAGTTCGCTGATTTTCATCAACAACTCATCAGTACCCTTAATACCCCAAGGACGGCAAACTGCGGTTGGTTGCTTCCACTCTTTTTCGATGTACTCACGAGTCTTGAGGGTGGAGTGTGATTGCAGAGCAATTGTCGCTTTAGCATTAATTGAATCTTCTGCATCTTCAATCTTTGTACCACCTGGGTACATATTGAACTCACCTGTGTTGGGTGAATCTAGGTAGTCGCTGTTGTCGGCTAGAATGGTGTAGTCTAAGCCGAACAGCGAAGCAATCCGCTTGATTTCGCGGTTGTTGCCTACATAGGTGTCAAAACCTGGGATGAAGTTGATTTTACCATTGCTGGTTTCTTTCTTATGACCTGCTGTCAGGTTAGAAAGAATTCCCTTCATCATGTTGTCGTAACCAGTGATGTGGGAGCCAACAAAACTAGGGGTGTGAGCGTAGGGTACTGGGAAATCTTGAGGAACTGAACCAGCTTCCTTGGCGTTGTTGATGAAAGACTGTAAGTCATCACCAATTACTTCTGCCATACAGGTGGTGCAGACAGCGATCATCTTGGGCTTGTAGAGTTGGTAAGAGTTCGCCAAGCCGTCAATCATGTTTTGCAGACCACCAAATACGGCTGCATCTTCAGTCATTGAAGAAGATACACCAGAGAATGGTTCTTTGTAGTGACGGGTTAAGTGGCTGCGGAAGTAAGCAACGCAACCTTGAGAACCTTGAACAAAAGGTAGAGTACCTTCAAAACCAACAGCAGCAAAGATTGCTCCTAGTGGTTGACAACCTTTAGCAGGGTTAACGGTTAAAGCTTCACGAGCGAAGTTCTTTTCACGATAATCCCAACCCTTTGTCCACTCTGAAACCCGTTCTACTTCTTCGGCTTCGTGACCGTTTTCAAACTGCTTTTTGTTTTTAAATAGCTGTTTGTACTCTGGTTGGTGGAATAACTCTACGTGGTCTTGAATTTTTTCTGGATTCTGAGGCATTTCTGGATCTCCAAGCTTACTGAATTCTTTTACTGATTGAGAAATAAGGATTTGAGGCGGTAGAGACGCGATTAATCGCGTCTGTACAAGGGAGATGGGAATATGATTCAAAATTCAAAATGCAAAAATCAAAAGAAATTTTAATTTTTCAGTTTTGAATTTTGGATTCCCAACTCCCCCCTGGGGCTAAAACCCCAGGTTATCCTTACTTATCGCTCTCTCCCATTTCCCTAGACGGCAGCTTTAGCTTTAACTTTAGCTTCAGCTTTAGCTACAGCTTCAGCTTTAGCTACAGCCTTCTTAGCGTTAGCTTTTTCATTCCAAGGAGCGCCAATTAATCCCCAGGTTGGGCTGTTGAGTGCCAAGTCCATGTCGCGTGCGAAGATGGCGAAGCCATCGTAACCGTGATAAGGGCCGGAGTAATCCTTTTTATGGTTTAATTCTTTTCAACAGCCTAATGTTTGCAGTAAACAGTGTCAGCGATAAACATTGTTCGCCGATAACACATTTATTTTTAGGCTAAATATAGGCTAAAAATACAGCGATGCATAATCAGGTTCAGGACTCACGCATCATCTAAATGTTGTCCTGAGCCAAGGCGATTAAAAAATCGCCCGTTTTTTTGCTCATCTCTGCAAGCACAGCAGCAAAAAGAACACATGAGAACTAAAGTACTACTGGAATTAGAGAAAGTTAATCTGCGTTTGAAGTCTGCAAAGGCAAAAGTGACAATTAGGGAATCGAATGGAAGTCTGCAATTACGGGCGACGTTACCAATTAAACCGGGGGACAAGGACAGCAACGGTACTGGGAGAAAGCAATACAATCTCAGTTTGAATATTCCTGCTAATTTGGATGGACTCAAGACGGCTGAGGAAGAAGCTTATGAATTAGGGAAGTTAATCGCTCGCAAAACCTTTGAATGGAATGATAAATATTTAGGTAATGAAGCAATTAGAAAAGATTTTCAAACAATAGGAGAATTAGTCGAAGAATTTGAAAATGAGTATTTTAAAACTCACAAACGCACAACCAAAAGCGAACATACTTTTTTTTATTACTTTTCCCGAACAAAGAGATTTACGAATTCTAAAGATTTCGCAACTGCTGAAAATCTGATAAGTTCAATTGAACAAATCGATAAGGAATGGGCTAAATATAATGCAGCCAGAGCTATATCTGCATTTTGCATAACATTCAAAATCGAAATTGATTTATCTAAATATTCCAAAATGCCTGAGAGTAATTATCGAAATATACCGAGTGATGCAGAAATAGCTGAGGGAATTATAAAGTTTGAAGATTACCTTAATGGCAGAGGTAATCAAGTTAATCAAAATGTTCAAGATAGCTGGCAACTTTGGCGCTGGACGTATGGAATGTTAGCAGTTTTTGGTTTACGTCCACGAGAACTTTTTATTAATCCTGATATAGATTGGTGGTTGAGTCAAGAAAATGCAGATTTAACATGGAAAGTCCATAAGGATTCTAAGACTGGAGAAAGACAAGCATTACCATTATATAGGCAATGGATTGAGGACTTTGATTTGAGAAATCCTAAATATTTAGAGATGTTGAGAAGTGCGATCGCTAAAAAAGATAACACTAATCATGCGGAGATAACAGCGTTAACACAGCGAGTTAGTTGGTGGTTTCGCAAGATAGGATTGGATTTTAAACCTTATGATTTACGCCACGCCTGGGCAATTCGGGCGCATATTTTAGGGATACCAATTAAAGCGGCGGCAGATAATTTGGGGCATAGCGTGCAAGTTCACACCCAAACTTATCAGCGTTGGTTTTCGTTAGATATGCGGAAGTTGGCGATTAATCAGGCTTTGAGTAAGAGAAATGAAGTTGAGTTGATTAAAGAGGAGAATGCTAAGTTGAGAATGGATAATGAGAAGTTGAGATTGGATATTGAGAAGTTGAAAATGGAAATGGTTTATAAACAAAGTTAAATTTCCTGATAAATCAATCATCCTAGTTTGATATAATTTACTATGATTTATAGATGAAAAACTATGGTTGGCGAATTTTGCCAGTCACACAGCATCAACATACAAAAAAACGAAGTCATGCATGGATTATAATTTCATCGCAGGATTCCTGCAAGAGTTAAAATTAACCAAGGAGTATAACTTATGCAAATTATCATTGAACTCCCCGATGATATAGCCAACCAATTAAAAGTGTAACCCACGAACATTTCTCGCAGAGTTTTGGAACTTATCGCAGCTGATAATTATCGCCAAGGTCGCATTGAAGCCGCTGAAGTTCACCGAATGCTGAATTTATCTTCTCGCTGGGAAACCTATGAATTCCTCAAACGTAAACAAGCTTATTTACCCTACACTGAAGAAAACTTAGAACAAGATGTTCAAGCAATTCGTAATTTATTAGCTACAGAAATGGAGCAAGCAATATGAGTCCAATTCGACTATTTATGAAAGGATGTTAACAATCAAATGCTAGAAAAGGTAATACTTCATAATTTCAAAAGCCATAAACATACGGAACTTAGTTTTGATAGTTCCCGATTACATGGACTAGTAGGAAAAAATAGTGCTGGCAAAACAACCGTTTTACAAGCATTACATAATCTAAGTAGGCTGGCTGATTCATCATTTGCAAAGATATTTCAATATGAAAGATCACCTCAATTCATTACAACAATTGGGGAAAAAGATATTTCTGTTACTGCAAGTGGTTTTTGGGGATATACCAATCGCCAGTATTGGCAAGCTTCCTATAGTTGGAAGCACGAAAACAATGATTCTTGGTATCCGACAGCATCATGGAACATAGATGGAAAACCTGGAAAATTGGTAGGATGGTCAAGTTCTTTAAGTGAATCTCCATCTCCAATTCCTCAATCTCTGAAATATGCTGTTTACCTGAAGTTAGTTGCAAGTAATCTTGCTAAAGCAGCTTACAGTGAAGAAATTACACCGAGGGTTGAGTTCGACGGTTCAGGATTAGCACCCACTTTAGATTTTTTGCGTAACGAGGCTCCAGATAAATTTCGATTAATAGAGGAAATGTTAAGCCGCATTGTACCAAATGTACGCAAAATTGGCATAAAGCGATCAAAAGTTCCAGTTATTCGCAAACGTTTAATCGAAGTTGATGGGAAGTCCATTTCCTATGAAGAAAGTCAGGAAATGATAGGACAAGAAGTGATATTAGACATGAATACAGGTGAGCGTATTCCAGCCCATGCAATTAGCGAAGGAACAATACTAACTTTAGGTTTACTAACTGTGTTGATGAACCCTATTCAACCTAATTTAGTTTTTCTCGATGATGTGGAACAAGGACTTCATCCAAAAGCACAACGTGAGATGATGACTGTCTTTAAGGAAATCATTCAAGATAAGACGAATCTGCAAATTATTTTTTCTACTCACTCTCCTTATATTATTGATGAACTTGTTCCTTCTCAAGTACATATATTAAATAATAGTAATTCAGGCTTCACAATCTCTAAGCGTCTAGATGAACATCCTGATGTGGAATGGGCAAAACAAACTTTGACAACTGGTGAGTTTTGGGATGCGGAGGGTGAAGATTGGGTTTTTGCAGGAGAAGTCAGTGTTTGAGTTCATTGTAATAGTGGAAAGTGGTGCAGATTCACGAACAGCTACTAAATTAGCCGAGCGCGTTTTGAAGGAGCAAATCGATTGGTTAGAGCCTGATCTAATAAAACATATATTCCACTGGAGAGGCTTAGAGGAAGGAACAGAATATTCCTGCTGGAGCGACGTTGATAAAATCATTGATGATGCAAAAGAAAAAATAAGATATAAATCTCCAAGATTTCTGGGTCATCATAATAAAGGTGTACCGTTTAAAGCTGATGGAGCAATATCTATTAAGGTTCTTAAGTTGGTAGATTTTCTTCAAAAAACACGACAGATTAAAGCCATTCTCTTTATCCGTGATTTAGACAATCAACCAGAGCGTAGAGAAGGGCTTGAGCAAGCACGCTCAGAACATATCAATCGACAGCCTCAACTAAAAATTGTTATTGGTACAGCTAATCCAAAACGTGAAGCATGGGTTCTCAATGGGTTTCTTCCGTCTAATCAAGAAGAACAAATTTTAGAAGAAATCAAGACTCGATTGAATTTCGACCCTTGCATAGACTCACACAGACTACGCTCTACCTCACAGAAAGAACCTGATCGAATTAGAAATCCAAAAGTAATTGTTGAGCAGCTAACAGGCAAAGATATGAAACGCGAACAGCAGTGTTGGGAAGATACGAGTTTGAAAATTCTACGTGAAAGAGGTGTTTATACAGGCTTAACAGCCTACATCCAAGAAATTGAGCAACACTTGATTCAAATTATCTTGTCTTAGTAAAAAATTCAGATAATTAGGAGTACGATCGCATCCCTCCCATAAGGTGCGTTGTCGCAAAGCGCAATACAGCATCAACTCAAATTTACAAAGCTGATACCGCAGCCTGAAAAAATTTGTGGAAAGATAGAAATGTCGATTCATCTCCAGCATGACAATTATGAACACCGTAGAGCTATTTTCTACCTTGCGAAATTTAACTCGTGCAGACAAACTGAAAGTGATGCAGTTTCTAGTTTCAGAGTTATCTAGGGATGAGGAACCATCATTAGAGCAAGGAGCAACTTACCCTATTTGGTCGCCACTTAATTCCCACACAGCTGCACATCAACTTGCTCAACTGCTAGAGTCGGACGAGTAAATGCACAATGGTTAATCCTCAAAGATTTTCCTTTACAGAGGGATACGATACATTTGGTGTTCCTGATGCGCTGCCAAAGCTACCATTAGTATTAACCTATCGTAACTCATCAGTAGACGTTTCAGGCTTGTTAGATACTGGAGCAAGCGTCAGCGTTCTGCCATACAGTATTGGTGTCCAACTAAGCGCAATTTGGGAAGAACAGACGATTTCTGTAATGTTGGCTGGTAATTTGGTTCCTGTTGAAGCAAAAGGTTTGCTTGTATCTGCTCAGATTGGATCATTTGAGCCTGTTCGCTTAGTTTTTGCGTGGAGTTTGTCTAATGATGTACCTTTGTTGCTAGGACGTATGAACTTCTTTTTGGAATTTGATGTGTGTTTCTATCGTTCACAACTGGTATTTGATGTGTGTCCACAGTCGTAATGCGCTCGCATCCCTCCCGTAGGGTGCGTTGTCGCAAAAAGCCAGAGCTACTTTACTCAAAAACAACGCCGCGATAAATTTCCGTCATCGGCAATTCAATACTAACTGAATCCAAAGAAATAGATAGCTCTAAGCCGCTAAAATCACTGAGCAACCAACCTTCAGCTTGTTTACTGTAGCGTTCCACAAAAGGTTCATCCTGCTCGACTAATAAATATTCGCTAAAACTCTCAATTGATCGATATATCCGAAATTTACTAAGTCGATCGTAATCTGCGGTGGAAGGAGATAGCACTTCAACAATCAAAATGGGATTCAAAACTTCATCTAAGCGATCGCCATTTAGTTGCGGTTCGCCGTCAAAAATCATTACATCTGGATATACTCCGCGTCGATGTTCGGGAATCCACAGCCGTAAATCGCTGTTAATTGGCTCAAATTGAGTATCACGCAGCAGAAATTTGAAAAAGGCAAAAATGTTTCCACCGATGCGGCTGTGTTTAAGCGTTCCTCCGGCCATGGGTACAATTTCTCCATCTCGATATTCGCTGCGTCCTTCGGCTTTTTCTTCGATCGCACGATATTCATCCAAGCTGTAGCGGCGCGAGATGGTAGAAATCATAGGTCTTAGGCGATCGCATTAGCTATAAGACAACAATATTATTTTGTCACAGATTTGGTTGTGAGGTAATGTCATACTGCGATGCAATATATTCTCTTTTGTACGAGAGACTGCGCGATCGCCTTCAGGTTCTGCAAAGCAGAATATGTCTAAGCCTAGTGCTGCTTGAGTGGGATACACGATAGAATTTAGGCAAAGACTTTATCTTTCTGGTTAGCTGTCTACGATGTCTGCAAGAGATAGGTTTCATCAATTGGTCAGGATTGCCCTTGAAAAAGCAGAGTGGGTAATTACTCACGATCCATACCATATTGATTTAGGGTTTGTTGATTTTTATATCGACTTAGGTGCAGAACTGTTGCTAGCAGCGACAAAGGATGAGGAAAAGATTGCAGTTGAAATCAAAACGTTTTTGGCACCCTCAACGATTTCTGAGTTCCATACTGCGATTGGACAATTTATTAACTATCGCATTGCGTTGGAAGATGATGATCCAAAACGGCGGTTGTATTTAGCAGTTCCGCTCGACGTTTATAAGCGATTTTTCAGATATCCATTTATTCAAACGGTCATTGTCCGTAATCAAATTCCCCTTTTGGTGTACGACACAGAAAAACAGGAGATTGCAGAATGGATAAGCTAATTTTGTATCGTGAATTAATTCAGAGATTATTGACGGCGCGCGCAAAGTTGCGTTCTGGGAGTGATCCAATAGAAAGTCAAACCATTTTTGATACTACAAAAGACCACTATCAGCTTGTGCATGTGGGATGGAAGGATAGCAGTACCCGGATTTACGGCTGTGTGCTGCATATAGATATCAAGGATGAGAAAATTTGGGTGCAGCATGACGGAACGGAGGATGCGATCGCAGATCAACTTGTGAGTGAGGGAGTGCCTAAGCAAGATATTGTGATAGCATATCATGCACCTCATGTACGCCAGTATACAGAGTTTTCTGTAGGGTAACTTTGAAGCGATCAATTATTTTGAACCATCCAAACTAAAAATCCGAGAATTTGTTTTACTGGTGGGAGAGGATAATCGATCAAGTCGATAGTGACAAGATTATCCTCCAGCTTCAGGAATCGCCATTGCGTACCACTGCTAATAGAACCATAGATTACGGCAACTGGACGATTTTTGGCGGCGTTAAATTTTTGTGCTGCAACCATTTCTGCAATACATTCTCCAAACCCAGTTCTTAAATCTGCTTTTTTTGCTTCCACAATGACAATTGCAGGCGCTTCAATTTCTAGTACTTCCGGCGAACGACTCAAAAGGAAATCACACATTCCATTCAGTCCAACTGCCTCATCAACTGTAAAATCTTCTCCAGAAAATAAGCTAATTTGGCGATTTAATATGCGTCTAACTTCTAATAATACTGGGTAAATAATTCCTTCGGAACGCGCTTTTTTACTTGATGAAGAAGCAAGTGGCAGACTTTCTTCAAGATATGCCGTCAGTGTTACAGATGCTTCAATTGGTTCAGTGGCAGGAATAAATCGCCCACCCTCCTGTGTTTTTAACCCGAAAGCTTCTTTAACTTTACTAATAGTTGTAAACTGACTATAAGGCATAATTGTTAGAAATCATAGATTGTAGCTGATTGCTTCTTCTACATTAATGGTTGTGAATTAATAAATATATTATATTAAAAAGCCTGTTTGTGATGATTACTCGCAAACAGACTTGAGTTTTTCTAAACTTCTAATTAAGGTTGCTCCCAAAGCTCACGGATACGGTCAGGGAGCAAGCCAGCAATTTCCTGAATCCGCTCTTGGGAAAGTTGGTCTTTGGTGGCAGAAAACACCGCTTTAACTGCTTGCTCTACCTCGACTGTTCCTGGGAGTCCTCCTTCATTAGCAACCCGCCTGAGAAATAAATCGGAATCAATTCCAAGGGGAGCCGGGCCTGTCAAAGGTTGACGGATTCGACTTAAAAATTTCACAATGGGATTGGTGTCTTTCCAGAGGTCGGCTACTTCAAACTGGAGTGCTTTTTCATCCGTAGGTATAGCTTCTGTATGTAGTTCTGCCTCGACGCGATCAATTGTGTCCGTGGTCATTAAGTCGCGCATAACACGAAACACAACTTCGGAAAAGTCTCTTGCGTCATACAAATCCGCAAATCCGCTTTGAACCATGACCTTTTCCAGGAACGAATGATGTTCGTCTGCGATCGCAGTTCGAGAATCTTCAATTTCCGTTGGGTCAACTTCTGGAACGTTTGTTCTAAATGATTCATCAGGCATTGTTTTTTCTTGTGCTTTTTAATATTGAGTCTTTATGCTTACTTGATTAAGGTCGCACAAATTAAAAACCCTTAGCATCATCCAGAAGTTTGAAATACCACCTATTCAAAAGTTAGAAATTTAGCTGATCAACTGAGATATTTGGCATTAACACGCGCAAGTTAGTTGTGTAGCGATTACGATCGCTGGTGTTTCTGCCCGTAGTAGTCATCGCCCATTGGTGTTAAAAAATAGTCAGAATAGATGAATTGGTATAAATTATGTAGAAACAAAGATGCTAGAAACAACAAACATCGGAATCAACACTTGCTATGTCAAAGTACCTAACAATGACTTATAAATCGATGCTTACTTAGCTCAACCAGCACAAAAGGGAACCTTTGGCGCGGTTATAGTTTTTCCAGAAATTTTTGGAATCAACAGTAATATTAGAGATATCACCGAGCTAATCGCTAAACAAGGTTATGTAGCAATTGCTCCGGCGATGTATCAACGTATTGCTCCCGGTTTTGAGGCTGACTATAGCCAAGAAGATGTTGGCTATAGCCCAGAAAGTTATCGGCTGGGCTTGCAATACTATCAACAAGTAAAGTATCAAGATATCTTAAGTGATATTCAAGCTGCGATCGCTTACCTCAAAACTTTACCCAATGTCAAAGATGATGCGATTGGTGTCATTGGTTTCTGTTTTGGCGGTCATGTTGCTTATATGGCTGCAACTTTACCCGATATCAAAGCAACAGCTTCGTTTTACGGTGGTGGGATTACCACTGCTAGTTATGGTGAAGACACTCCAACCATTAATCGCACCTCAGAAATTAAAGGTACTATTTATGCATTTTTTGGTACAAGAGATGCATTAGTTTCCCAGGAAGAAAACGAGCAAATTACAGCAGAATTCAAGTATTTGAACCACATCTGTTGTAGGGGTGCAAGGCCTTGCGCCCCTAACGCGTGGTCTATTTACCTGAAAATAGCTGTAAAGCAGAACTCAAAAAACATCAAATAAATCATCGTGTATTTCGATACGACGCCGGACACGGATTCTTCGCTGGATTTTTCAAAGACCAATACCCATTTTTAGCCCAGCACCCAAGTTATAATCCAGAAGCGGCTCCTGATGCTTGGCAACATGTTTTAGAACTGTTTCAAAACTACCTGTAAAACTCTAATGCACATACTGCGATCGCACTCATTGGACTTCTTGGATGAATCAATGAGCTTTCACCCTAAATCCCTCTCCCTAGCTAGGGAGAGGGACTTTGAATTTGGCTCCCCTTCTCCCAAAATTGGGAGAAGGGGTTGGGGGATGAGGGCGAATTTTGTATTTGTGCAAGAGGTCAATCGATCCTATTGCTTTTAACTTTTTGAGTTTTTCAGCAGTAATCGACAACCACATAAAAACGGATTTTGACTCTCTGTGCGATCGTCTGCAAGCACTTCTATGGTCAGCCTGCTATTGTAAATCAATTTGTCATAATCCATCAATGCATCCCACTTGATCTTGCCAGTCGGAAAACCTAGCTGTGAAGTACTATCAGATATTAATTCTTGCCATTTCTGAATCTCTGGATCTTGTGATTTGCAGTAATCGAGAATGGCAATCAAGGCACCAGGCTTAGTAACTCGCAGGATCTCTGCAAGAGCGCGGACTGGATCTTCAACGACACAGAGGGTAAATCCCGATGCTGCTGCATCAAAACTATTATCAGGAAAATCAAGATTGCAGAGATCCGATACCTTGAAGGTGATGTCTGCGGGTACGCGCTTTTTACGTGCTTCATCCATCATCTTCTGAGAAAGATCAACACCGACGACACGTACACCTTCAGGATAGGCTGGAAGATTAAGACCAGTTCCTACCGCAGCATCCAGGACAGTTTGTCCTGGCTTTAGCTGCAAAGAAGCAATTAGGGGTTTGCGTTCGATGTGCCAGTAACGCTTCATAATTGCGTCATAATCCACCGATCCCCGATCGTAAGTTTCAATCACCTGATGTATCTGCATAGATTTTTTAACAAACAGGACTACTGATTTTAACTATCTGTTTAACTGTATAATCTGTTAGCGCTCAAAATTCGCATATTATATTACCAGCAAAATAACTTTACAATAGACAAATTCTCCAATACCCTTGGGTTGAACAATTCTATAGCAGTGGAGTGGCAAGAGCGGCTGATGTATGATTAAAGATGGCGATCGCATCAATAGCAGGCGTTGGATAGTGCAGTCCGATTCGCCCTAAACAACAAATCATTGTTCCGGCTTTGTAAATTAGCAAAGATATTGTTACTCACAGCATTTTACAAGTCAATGAAGTACACTCTTCCTCAACTTGAAATCTGCTGTGTAATCCAAAATTCTCTACATTTCCCTGTCCGCCCATCACAGCCTCAGCCATAATTCATAATTCAATCATTCCTTACCCGCAGAGGAATCTGAATGATAAACTCGGTTCCTTTTCCAGGAGTTGAGAAGCATTCCAGTTTACCGCCATGTTTTTCTGTGATGATTTGGTAGCTGATGGACATACCCATTCCGGTTCCTTTGCCAATGGGTTTTGTGGTGAAAAAGGGATCGAATATTCGTTGCTGAAATTCTTTGGAAATACCAACTCCGTTATCAGCGATCGCCACTTCTAACCACATTGAATTAACTACGGATGTCCGAATCTTAATTTGACTGGGATTGTCCTTGATTTCCTGATAGGTACGCTTGGTATTATTTTCTTCTAACGCATCAATAGCATTTACTAAAATATTCATAAATACCTGATTAAGTTGTCCGGCATAGCATTCTACTGGGGGTACAGTGCCGTAGTCTTTAATCACCTCAATTTCGGGTTGTTCTGGTTTAGCTTTGAGGCGGTGCTGCAAAATCATCAAGGTACTGTCAATGCCCTCATGAATATCAACGTTTTTGAATTCTGCTTCATCGATGCGGGAGAAATTCCGCAGCGACAATACAATTTGGCGAATGCGATCGGTACCCACTTTCATAGAAGACAATAATTTTGGTAAATCTGACTGCAAAAACTCTAAATCCATATCTTCGGCAGCAATTTCAATTTCTGGAATAGGGTTAGGATTATGCTGCTGATACAATTGCACAAATTCTAATAAATTCTGGGTATATTCTTGGATATGATCGAGGTTGCCATGAATAAAGTTGACTGGATTATTAATTTCGTGTGCAACTCCAGCAACTAGTTGTCCCAAACTAGACATTTTTTCACTTTGAATAACTTGAGATTGAGTGCGCCGCAATTCCTCTAATGTATTTTTAAGTTCAGTGGTACGTTCTTCTACTCGCTCTTCTAGTTCTTCCTTGCTTTTCTCTAAAGCCGTAAACGATTCATGCAGTTGTCCTGCCATATAGTTGAAAGAGTTAGACAGAGTATTAAGTTCTCGAATGCCGCTAATTTTTACTGTCTGATTTAGATTGCCGGATGCCATTGCCTCACTTGCCCAATTTAGGCGTAGAATCGGGCGTACAATCCAATGGGAAGTAAACACGCCCATCACTGAGGCAACGACTAATGCGCCCAAACAAAGCGCGATCGTGGTTTGGGTATTAGCATTAATTTGCGCCATGAATGTGTTTTCTGGCACACTCATTACCACCAGCCAATCCAAGCCATACTTGTCACGCCAAGGTATAACATTGACAAAATGCCGTTTTCCTTGCACCTCAAGTTGAAAATCTGTGTCTTGGGTGATAGATCCAAACCCAGAGGTTTGCAAGTGTCTGGCAATGTTCTGTATTATTGGGTCAGAACTGTTGATCGCCTGCAATCGCCGGATCTTTTGATTGACCAGGACAAAAGGCTTCTCTGTACCGGAACTGGCAATTAATGTGCCATCCCGCTCCAGAAGGAACACCCGCCCAGACTTACTAATATCCAAACTGCGTAAAAAATCGCTGAGTTTTAGTAGGTGAATGTCTGTTGCAATCATTCCTAATAAGCGATTTTGCGAATCATAGATCGGACGACTGGCAGAGGCGGTGATGTAAGGCCCCGTTGGAAAATTTGCAGTATAAATCTTTGCCCAAATTGGTTTACCAGCAGCCATAGGTTGGGTATACCAAGACTCACTGAAATTGTTCCAAGTCCACTTAGCATTTACCTGAGTTCGATTACCTTGATTATCTGTGGCATAAGTGGAAATATTATTGGGAAGCTTGGCAGTCCAATCATCAATAGTAATTGTCTTGCCATCATAACGAGCTGCTCCCAGCCCCTCACCTGTCGTTAGTCCGATACCAATATAAGTCAGGTCATACGCCTGCATCTGATCCCAGAAATATTTGCCAAGGGTTTGGCGATCGCGTACATTTAAAATTCCCCGGTGGATGGCATCTGCGTTGATCTGATTAAGCGTTTGCGGAATGGAAAGATGAGACTTCAGGTGTTCATCTACTACATCGCTGCTGCGATCCATCAACTGCCCTGCCAGGTCGTTAACTGCTCTTTGTCCATTTTTAAAGGACAAATAACCCACTAAACTGACGGCTGCAAAAATTTGAATCACGAAGGGAACAATAAGAACAATCTGTAATGGCAACGCCTTAGCTTTGCTGAGATAGTGAGTCTTCATTACTGGAAGCTGAAAGTTGTGTTAATTGGATTTGCTTCTATAGTTCCCAAGATGTTCGCATACTCACCTTTGTTTAAATTTTTTTTCAAGTCAAAGGCGGCTGTAAGGTGGAATGCTACTTTTTAAGCAAAAATTGCTGCCCAGATTCGCAACTTCTTGAAGAAGTCGGGGATCTAAATCCAGCGATTTGGTAAGTGATATCTAGATGTGGCGTGGATTGCGAGGGTTCGTTCTTTTGTATTGCCTTGCTTCCTTGCAGGGAAATTAGGTATTGCCCGCCCAACTGACTGACTCCCCGTTGTAGCAGCTGGCGCGACATCAAAAAATCAGAGTTTGAGATGTTCTAGATATTAGCAATACCATCAGCACAAAATTTGGTTTTTTTTAATGTATTTTCATGAGTTCAACTTTTAAATTTGGAGTAATTTATGCAGCCATTTCAAGTAATCTCAGATAGTTTGAATATACGTTCAGCACCGATTGTTGACGAAGTTAATCTAATAGCATCTCTTCCAAAAGGATATATTGTATCTAAAATTAAACATTCAGATAATCACAAGTGGTGGAAGGTTGCAACTATTCTTGAAGGAAAAACTTTAGAAGGTTTTGTAGCTCAAAAATTCCTGAGTCCAGTCACAAAATTTTCTATCAAGACTGTTCTTAAAATTGCTGAAATGCAGATTTTCCAGGCAAATGGAGAATCTGCATTTTTCTATAAAGCAGGTATGAGCATTAATGCTGATGGTGCGCCTAATGCTTATCACCCCGCAGATAAAGGGATTTAAATGAGCAACTTGAAGCTTTGGGGTTAGAATTGACATGATCGTTACAAACTTAGACCTACCGATTGATGCGAGTTTGTGACAATTTTGGATAAGCGGCTTAAGTTCACGCAGACAGCAGTACAAACAAATATATCAAGTTTTGTTAGTTATCTACGACCCAATGAATGAGGTGATTGTGCAATTGATAAAATAGCTAAGTATCGAGAGTATATTCAGACATTGCTTACTCAGTTTGCCTACATTTAACTAAAGCTCGGTTCTAGGTGAACCGAGCTTCGATTGAGATTTGATTTAACGATCGTCATGGCGCTTAGACGATGTTTTAAAAGTCCCTAAAGTGATAATTTTGCAGTTATGCACTAGGTTAAGTACAACGCCAAATTCAGGTTTTAGCTATCTACTAAGATGCAATGCTTTGCTAACTATAAGAGCAAAAAAACATTTTAAAACATCATCTAAGATAAGCGCAATTGCTTTTGTCTTAACAGAGCAAAGAAATTTTACTTGCGAGTTAGGTTAAGCAGTTCTTTGGGAGAAGCAAGTAAGTCAATACCCACAAAGTAAATTTGACCTTGAGGATCGAGTAAAAATCGCCAAGCAATGTTCATCCCAACATTACCTCCAAACCAAGGAGTTTCGACCGTACCAGTAATTTTATGCTGTGTATAACCATCTTCTATAGTTTCCGAAACGCCTTTGGTTGGCTTCATTACTAACCCTTGTCCCTCATCTCGTAGGTAGGAAGTGATCGCTTCTCGACCAACAATTGGTTTTTGGAAGGGTGGTTGCAGCGCACCATTATTAGCAAATAAAGCAACAGCAGCTTCAAAGTTATCTGCATTCATGGCTTCAATGTATTTCACCACTGTCGGTTCTGTAACTCCTTCAATAGTAAATTGGGGAGTTAGGGATGTACGTGGGAACTTAAAGTTTATGACTTCTGCCTGTTTGTTATCAGCTAGGGATGGATCGAAGCCCATATTTACTACAGTATTGCGTAGTACAGTAATTTGCTGACTCTGATCGATTCTCTGAACAGCTTGTAGCAATGCTTTAACTTGAGTTGACATTTGATAGCCAACTGGCATAGGAGCGACAATACCCTCTTTCATCCACTCTCCTAACTGCCACCAGAATCCTAGCTTGGCGTTGACACCAAAATATGCATAAGAACGGCTAATAGGAGTATCAGCATTACTCGCTAAATCTGTCATTAATTGCGTTTGTTCTTCATGAGACATCTGCTTAATTTGGTTGAATATACCTTCCATTAATTGGAGATTTGCTTTTCCGGGAGCAGCTGGAGTAATTGTACGACCTATTTCAGCGTAGGCATACCAGAGAAATGCCAGTTGATCCTCAATGTTCAGTTCAGCAAACATTGCTGTAGTAGCTGGAACAGCATCTGCCACTTGAGTGCTAGAGAAAATATTACGTGCGGAATCGATAGTATAACTCATGCTTATTACCTTAAAGATTTAGCTATTCAGTAGTTGGTTTTGGCTACAATTTTGCAGCTTCGGGGATAAATCTAGGGGCTTTTTCCTGGATGACACAATTATCCCTAGATATTTAAATCCGAATTATTATCATTCACTACTCTGGCATCATAACTGGTAAAGGTTAACAAAAGACTAAGATTTATAAGATTTATCTGATTAATATCATTGAATGAAATGTATATCCACTATTTGTTTTTCAAGTTGATAATTTCATAAAAGTGTTTTTTGAAAAACATATCTTCCTAAAGAAAGATATGTAGCTATATAGTATCTATCTATATAGATACATCTGCATTTTAGACTTTTTTAGCAATAAAAATACAATTGGTTAATTACTCAACTTTGTTTAAAACTGGCCGATAGGATTTCAGATAGTGAGGCATGTCGAGGGATGCAGGATTTCTGGCAGATTTCTATTCCACCGGAGGCTATTGCTTGAGCGATCGCAATTGAAAAATTATTGTACCCCACCCCAGTTGTGCTTTAGGATATTTTCTCTATAATGCTAAAAAGACAATTGCAAGACTACTGCTGAGAAACCATGCAACTCCAAGCAATAGAGATTGACGTAGCGATCGCAGCCAAGTTTGTTCAATTAGTGCTCAACTGCGTCAACCAAGAGTATCCGCACAACAATATTTTCTGGTTTGAAAGCGATGAGGACATTAAGCCGCCACGCGAATTAATGCCAGCATTTTATGGTTGTTTGGATTGGCATTCTGCCGTACATGGGCATTGGTTACTTGCAAGGCTAGCTCGTTATTTTCCTGATGCTGAATTTCAGCCGGCAGCAAGGGAAGCACTAACCCAAACCCTGACTCCAGAGAAAATTCAAGGAGAAATTACCCATTTTAATCGATGTCCCTTCTTTGAATGTCCTTATGGGTTTTCATGGCTGTTGCAACTCGCTACGGAATTGCATGAATGGGATGATTCTCAAGGTAAAGAATGGCTAGCGGCGTTAGAACCGTTAGAAACCTTAGTTGCCAACAACTTTTATGACTGGCTTGAAAAACTCGAACTTCCCAATCGCACTGGAGCACACTTTCAAACCGCGTTTCCACTTGGTTTAGCACTCGATTGGGCGCAAATTAGGAAGAATAAAGACTTTGCCGATCTGATCGAAGACAAAGCCCAAAAATTTTATCGGAGCGATCGCAACTATCCATTGCATTTTGAACCATTGGGTTATGATTTTGTCTCTCCCTGTCTTGCAGAAGCGGATTTAATGCGACGCATTCTTTCACCAACAGATTTTGCAAATTGGCTTACCGATTTTCTTCCACATTTACTCACAGAAGATGCAGTAAACTGGTTGCAACCTGTACAAACAACTAAACCCAACGACTATTTACAATCTCATTTTCGAGGTCTAAATCTCAGTCGAGCTTGGATGCTTGAGGGAATAATCTCTCGATTACCCGATAACGATTCTCGACTCGATACCCTGCGTTCTGTTACTGTTTTACATCGCCAGTGTGGGTTGGTAGATGTTGCAATTGACCATTATTCTAGTAGTCATTGGTTGGGAACGTTTGTAGTTTATCTTGTAACCGCACGTGGATTAGATAGATATAGAAATCCTACCTGGACTGGATTAAATAATTGATTATACCTAAAATTATTAAATGAGCCGGGTAAAATACATAGAACCATCTAGCTTGTGAACCTTGTTTACCATTAAATTGAAAAACAATGAATACTGCAAGAATTGCCCAACCTTGAAATATATTAAGCATGGATAGGATTATTAAAATAAAAAAGTGAAAAATGCACCAGTAGAGCAACCATACTTTGGGTTTGAGTTTGTCTATTAGGGACATCAAGAAAATTACTCCAATCCCATAAGTTCCATATTCAACGCCCAAGCCCTCGGCAACTACTGCACACAAGCCGATAATTATTAATTGCTGCCATAATTGTGGGTAACGCTTTACTAAGCGCAACATCACAAGTCCAAGAATAAGCGTGAACAGAATATTAAGTGATAAGCTCTGGAAGACAATAGTATAGATTGGCTGAGATATTATTGCTGTAATTAATAGTCTCCCCCCATAGCGGTGTACATTATGGGTATGTTTTTCGCCTTCAGCCAGAAGCCATGCAAAGAGGGGAAAGCTCAATCGCCCCAATAAGTGCAAGATTACCAACTCTGGCATTAGCAAATAGCACAGATGATCCATAACCATGAATACTGCTGCTAAGATTTTAATGCTAAAAGCTGAAACTTTAATCACAACGTTACAATTACCTTGGATTCCTTGATATAGAATCCCGAAAATTTTATTTATTTAATATAAGAGTTATTCAAAATACTAGCAATTTGATAACATTAATAAAAAGGGCAATGTCTACGATGGGCTATGACCCTCCTGCGTCGCTCTAAGCATACTCCTACGGAGAAGCAAGCTACGCGTAGCGTCTCGTTGGCGCAGCCTCTCGTAGAGAAGAGAAGCAATGCCATTCGCGCAGCGTCTCGTTTGCGCAGCCTCTCGTAGAGAAGAGAAGGCTTTAGGCTACGCTATCGGTGACGCCCTCTTCAGCAGAAAATGCAGAAACACTATGGCAAAGCGTAAAAAAAGCAATCTTCAGTGGATTAAAGAAACACTTGAACTAAAACCCGATCATCGTTGGGAATCTCCATCAGGCTACAAAATTTTTGTCGCAGATAGAGGTGCTGTTCGTTTCAATGTTCCCCAGAATTGGGTTTTTGAGCCACAAGAGAAATCCTTCAAGTTCATGGATAAAAAACCGCCCAACGATGATTGCTGTCTGGAAGTATCTTTTAATCGCCTGCCACCCAACGACTGGAGCCAGTTTCCGCTAAAATCCACCTTGAAGAAAGTCCTGGAAGACGACAGCCGCAACATCATTGCCAAGGGAGAAATTATTATCGTCAAGCGTCAAACCGCCAGAATTGTCTGGACAGAGATGAAGTTCATTGACACTCAAGAAGAACCACGGGAAGCTTTTTCGCGGACTTGCATTGGTTTGGGGTCGAATGTTCAATGCTTAATTACATTCGATTATTGGGCAGATCAAGCAGAACAACTAATACCCGTTTGGGATGAAGCAATGCGTAGTCTCACATTAGGGTTGTATATTCGTGACCCCATGACTGGTTTAGCTTTTCCAGACTGAAGCCCAAGAATAATTGCTCAAGCTCCCTTGGCAAATATCAATGAAAACACTATTCTGGATTGGCAAAGCGAACGGCATATTTGAGCGCGGTTCTCTTTTTTTAGATTGCCATTGAGCAGTTTGGCAAAAGTAACAGCAATCTTAATCCAGCTTTGGAGAAGCTTTTGCCCGCACCGGAACTGTAAAAACCTGCACTGGCAGAGTAAATAAATTCTTTGTAGTATATAATAAAACAATTTACTAAAACTAATCTTTTAGCCTTTGTTTAAAGGAACTGGAAGTATTAGAGCGGATTGCAGAGAAGATCGATCGCATTCAAGTTAACGGTAGCTTGGGTAGTATTTTAACAGACTTGATTCGGATGAATCCGCAGTGATTTGGTTATTAAAGATTGAGAGTTGGGTTAGATCGCATATTGATGACTTTAATTGTAAAAAAGTGTTTGCGATCGCGTCTAACCCAATCTGTAAAAATTGCTTGTTTCCGGTTAGCTGAAACCTTAAATAGATATGCCTACAAAAATCTATAAGAAACTAAATGACATATTTATTATTTTTCGTGTCCATAGGATTAGCCACTGCACTTGCTTTGGTAACTAAACAGCTACAGCAACGCAAAAACGATTATGCAGTAGCGGAGCAGAGATTAAAGGAAACAGACAAGCGATTACAAGAAGCAGATCGGAAATATGGAGGACTCATATCCAGAGAAGATACTGCTAGGCAACTAGACACGCAAATCACTGTCCTGACAGATCGAATTAAACAACTTGACAAACAGGCAGAGACGGAAGAGCGAGAACTATCTGTTAAAATTTCAGGGCTTAGGACACAACTTCAAGGACTTGAAGAGCAAGAAATTTTTGAAGCCTTCGGGTTTCACGAATCCAAGTATGATTTTCAAGAAGCTGAAGAATATAAGCAACGCTTGGACAAGATTCGTGCTCAGCAGAAACAGATGATTAAGGATAAGCAAGCTGCTGTCTGTCATACGGAATGGTCGGTTGGCGGTAGTGTGAGAGAAGGCAAAAAAATGACTAATAATTTTCTCAAATTGGTTCTTCGCGCTTTCAATGGCGAATGTGATGCCTCTGTAGCAAAAGTCAAGTACAACAACGTCGAAACAATGGAGAATCGCATTAGAAAAACTTATGCGGACTTGAATAAGCTATCTCAAACTACACACTGTGAGGTTGCACCACGGTACTTAGATATCAAACTAGAAGAGCTTTGGTTAACCCACGAATATCAAGAGAAAAAATATCAGGAACAGGAAGAACAGCGTACTATTCGTGAACAAATGCGTGAAGAAGAAAAAGCATTACGCGACCTTGAGAAAGCTAAACAGGAAGCTGAGCGTGAAGAGCGCAGTTATGAAGAGGCTCTGGAAAAAGCCCGTAGAGATATAGAATCAGTGACAGGAAAGGCTCAGCAGAAACTTTTTAGCCAAATCGAAGAGTTGCAAAAGCGACTTGCAGAAGCAGAAGCGAATAAGGAGAGGGCTATCTCTCAAGCTCAACTGACTAAATCTGGACACATCTACATCATTTCAAACATTGGTTCCTTTGGTGAAGATGTTTATAAGATCGGTATGACACGCAGGCTTGAACCAATGGATCGAGTTAAAGAGCTAGGTGATGCTTCTGTTCCTTTCCCTTTTGATGTTCACGCTATGATCTTTTGTGAAAATGCTCCAGAGCTTGAATCTCGTTTGCACAGGTATTTTCATGCTAGAAGAATGAACAAAGAGAATAACAGAAAAGAGTTTTTCCGAGTTTCGCTAGAAGAAATAGTCAAAGTTGTACGAGAAACAGACGCAGAACTTAAAATCTGTAGGTCGGAGATAACTTTTACGAAAGTTGCTGAGGCTGTTGATTACCGAAAGACTCTAGCTCAAGAACGTGTTACACTCAGTCAGCATTAAAATATATACTTGATAGATAAACTCTAATTATGCCGACTCAATCGCATAGGGTAACAGCGATGTCAATTGATGAAGTTGAAAACCAACAAAATAATGATCTAGTTCAAACCGCTACAAACTTAGTAGAAAAACTAGTAAAAGTAAAAGACAAGAAAATATCTAAAAAATCAAAACGGATTTTTGATGGTAGCACAGAAGTTTTTGCCAAGAAAATTCCCAAAAAGACTTTTGAAACTGAACTAAAGCAACTCCAGATTGAATTAGTCAAAATGCAATACTGGATTAAGCACGTTGGCTATCGGGTTGTCGTCATATTTGAAGGACGGGATGCTGCCGGCAAAGGAGGAGTAATTAAACGGATTGCCGATCCACTCAATCCTCGTGGTTGTCGTGTAGTCGCTTTGGGAACTTCCTCCGATCGCGAGAAAACTCAGTGGTATTTTCAGCGCTACGTGCAATATCTTCCGACAGCAGGTGAAATTGTCCTCTTTGATCGCAGTTGGTACAACCGAGCCGGAGTTGAACGGGTGATGGATTTTTGTAGCGAAGCAGAATATCAAGAATTCATGCAATCTTGCCCGGAATTTGAACGAATGCTGGTGCGATCGGGCATTGTTTTAATCAAGTACTGGTTCTCCGTCAGCGATGAAGAACAAGAGGAACGCTTTCTTTCTCGCAGTCACGATCCAGCAAGGCGCTGGAAACTCAGCCCAATGGATTTGGAATCACGCGATCGCTGGGTAGAATACTCCAAAGCAAAAGATACCATGTTTGCTTACACGAATATTCCAGAAGCCCCCTGGTTTACGATTGAAGCAGATAATAAAAGACGTGCGCGGCTCAACTGCATTCATCATTTGTTGAGCAAAGTTCCTTACGAAGATATGACACCTCCTCCCTTAGAGCTTCCGTCTAGACCAGTGGCTGAGGATTATGTTCGCGCTCCCCGCAATGAGCAGTTTTTTGTGCCTCAAGTGTATTAAGTAACATCCCTGAGTCAAAACTATGGAGTACAGCCAACCAGCCTAGAACATCGTACACGGTGATTCGCATCCGTCGAATACGGGAGCATCAGGTTTTGGGAGATTGACTTTTTTAGACAACCTATCTAGTGGGTTTTTGACACGAAATAATTATGTTTCTCCAAAAGTGGATGCTTCCGTCGAATATAAGGCTTACCACCTTGCTTGTCCGGCTCAATTGTAATAATATCGTAATAGCTCATGTCATTATAAACTGTATAGCATATTTCTAAGTCTAAAACAGCTTCACATCACCCTGCTACGAGGCGATCACAACAACGTTCTACTTCTTGTGCATCTCACACAAAATCTCTAAATATGCAGTGGCGTGTTGTTGAGTTGGGGCTTTAGAGATGTGCGACTCTTAAAGTTAGCACCAGCTTATTCACTCCTAATAATCCTCTTGCAACTTCCACATAAATCTAAATTTTTTGCTTTGGCTTCTTCAATAGTTTTGAAAAATAAAATTTTTTTTTGATGTTCAGGTTTTTCTACACGAGGGTAATGGCTGCAACCATTAGGTAGATGATAACAATATCTTCCCCGTTTAGCTCTCACTGGATAATCTCCGTAAATGGGGTCTTCATTAATATTCGTACTCAAGTTTCCAATATATGAGTAAACCCAATTGAGTAAACGTGATGTTTGGTATAAAGTTTTGAGCCTTGGATTTTTTGCAATTTTTTCGTCCAAGACTTCCAGCATTTCTTGTATATTTTCCTTGGAAGATTCTTGATTTATATAATAAATGAGCAAATCTGTTAAAATCTTCTCAATTTTTTTGAAACTCTTTTCTCGTCTAATTGCTTCAAAAGTAAAAATTGCATAACATGAATGCCAAGTATATTGAATTTGACTTAACAAGCCATAATGTTTTCTCTTAATAGGATCTAACCTATTAAGAATAAAATCTTTTTGTTCATCTAATTCACTTAATTTCCAATCAACTAAATCTCTGTCATAGCTATTTACGCCTATTGTAAGTAACTCAATAGCTCTTAGGAGTAGCCAATACTCTGAGTCAAGTCTGTTTAGTTTATTAGCTTCTCTCTTATCTGCTGTAGCGATTACGGACTCAGAAACAGCAATATGATGAAGTTTTGCTCTAACTTCCTGCCAGATTGAGTTAAGAGACTGATCTACTGCCTTATTCAACTGCCATTTATATGTCTTAAACCCACTAAATAGGTAGTTAGTGAGAGATTGAACAAGGTTTATAGGAAAAGCATGGCTTGCAGTGAGTCCAAGAAAAAACCATGCGAAAAATACTACAAAAAAGAATAATAAAGTTATTATATAGTTCCCGAGCCTCCTCCAAAATGACTTTAATATTAAGTGTTTAGGAAGCTCTGTTGCTAATGATTCAGAATTTGAAGATAAATGTAAGTGAAGTTCTTCAGCCCCGAAAGTACTGATTTCCTCCCGCTATATTTCCTGTATTTTGGGGAGCATTAATATTTGATCCAGAACCAGTAGAAACCTGATTAACAGTTCCACTATTTTGATTTTCCTCAATCTCAATCAGCTTGCTAACTACACTTTCCAGTTCTTCACGAAAAGCAACATTGTTCGGAGCCTCTTTAATGATTACTGCTTTCAAAGCTGCTGGATTTTGTGTAGCTTCCTGAATTTCTTGTCTACCAGCGAAGTGAGTGTATATTACATCCACTAACTTTTGAAGGTAGTCTTTTGCATCCGCCCCCAATTTTTGCAAAGCACCACCTGAAACTTGCAGTGCAAAATACTCCACAGCCTTGGTTGCTAAAGTGTCTAAAAGCATAGTTTGGGTAAATGTCTCAGATCATTGGTGAACAAGAGTATTGGTTTTGGTTATACCTTACTCTTTACGTGTAATATTGTTATTTTTATCACAGAGAGATAAATATGGCAATATAGAGTTCTTTAACCTTACGCGGTTTTAACAGATTTATTGGTTGCATCTCAAGCAAGTTAACAATTCTGCTGCAAGCAACGGCCATTTAATCTAAAAAATCGTTAATTAAAATAGTTTTCAATTTAACAGTTTTTCTTTGAGCAAAATGCAAGCAAAATCTAAAAACGAGACTGCATAAGAGTTATACTATCTGAAGCATCAAAAAAGATTGTTGTTAGATAACCCTGCAACTTGGATTTAGGCTAGAAATAGGCTCTTTTTTATCTTGCCGCGAAAAAACCTGGCATTATATGATGTTGAGGAGCGATCGCTAGGTTCGGAGTAATCCCAAGAGTGCATTTGACGGAAAGGAAGACCCATCTTCTGGAAGACGTACTTCTCTTTCACACCAGAGGCTACAAGGTCGGGCTTGAGGGCTTTGATAAATTCCTCGAATTCGTAAGCGGTAACGTCGTCATAAACGATGGTGCCGTTTTCGATATAGCCAGCAGTACGTTTGTAGTCATCATTATGAGCGAACTCATAACCAGTACCTATCATCTTCATGCCCAAGTCTTGGAAAGCTGGGACAACGTGGCGAGGACGCAGACCACCAACCATGATGGCGACAGTCTTACCTTCCAAACGTGGGCGATACTTTCCAAGAACCGCATCCATTGTGGGCTGATACTTGGCGATGACCTTCTCAGCGTTTGCTTGGATTGTTTCGTCAAATTTAGAAGCGATTTCCCGTAAAGATTCAGCAATCTTGGTGGGGCCGAAGAAATTGTATTCAAGCCAGGGTATACCGTAAGCTTCTTCCATGTGACGGCTGATGTAGTTCATCGACCGGTAGCAGTGGATGAGGTTCATCTTCACGTTGGGGGTCATCAACATTTCGTTGATGGTACCATCACCTGACCACTGAGCGATTACGCGCAAGCCGATTTCTTCTAACAGGATGCGGCTAGCCCAAGCATCACCACCGATGTTGTAGTCACCAATGACGGCTACATCATAAGGAGTACCTTCAAACTTGAGTGTACCGTCTTTCTTAGCTTGGTCGGATTTGGTGAATACCCAGTCACGAACCATGTCGTTAGCAATGTGGTGTCCCAAAGATTGGGAAACACCCCGGAAGCCTTCGCAACGCACAGGTACAACTGGCTTGCCAATTTCTTTCGATGTCTTCCTGGCAACAGCTTCGATGTCATCCCCAATTAGACCGATGGGACATTCAGATTGGATGGAAACACCACGGTTGAGGGGGAAAAGTACATCAAGTTCTTGGATGAGCTTGGTAAGTTTCTTGTCTCCACCAAAGACGATATCTCGTTCTTGGAAGTCGGAGGTGAAGTTCATGGTACCAAAGGAGTCAATACCTGTGGTACCGATGTAGTAGTTACGACGACCAGACCAAGAATAATAACCGCAACCAACAGGCCCATGGCTGATGTGGATCATATCCTTAATAGGACCCCAGACCACACCTTTAGAACCGGCGTAAGCACAACCACGAGCGGTCATTACACCTGGAAGAGATTTAACGTTAGACTTAACGCCGCAATCGGACTTACCTTCTTCGTATACGCCTAAGTGCTTTTCGCGCTTTTTAGCGGCTTTTTCTGGGTAAGCACTGAGAACTTCTTTAATTAGTTCTTTTCTTTCTTGAATGATGTTTTGATTTTCTGGAGGTGTCATACTTAGCCTCTGTGATTTGTAAGGATCGGGGCATAGGGGGACTAGGAGTCCCCTGTAAGATTAGGGGGGAGATTAGAGGGAAAGGTCAAAGGTCAAATATGAGATTCTTCCTTTTTCCTTTTTCCTTGTGCTAAAGCGTTATTTCTTAGCAGCGATTTATACTACAGGAGCTTCAGCAGCACTCTTACCAACTAGCATTGCAGCATTTTCTTCGCTTTCGAGAATACCGAATTCAATCAACAATTCTTCTAGTTCTTCCATTTCGATGGGTGTAGGAATAGCTAGATTCTTGTTGTCGATGATCTTTGTAGCCAATGTCCGATATTCGTTAGCTTGGTTGCTTTCTGGTGCGTACTCGTTAACAGTCATCCGGCGCAATTCTGCGTGTTGAACGATGTTGTCACGGGGTACGTAGTGAATCATTTGGGTGTTCAACCGTTTTGCCAAGGTTTCGATTAGGTCGATTTCCCGGTCAGTGTTACGGCTGTTACAAATTAAACCACCCAAACGCACGCCACCTGTGTGAGCATACTTAAGAACACCACGAGCAATGTTGTTAGCAGCGTACATCGCCATCATTTCACCTGATGTAACGATGTAGATTTCTTGTGCCTTACCTTCGCGGATAGGCATTGCGAAACCACCACACACAACGTCACCTAATACGTCGTAAGATACGAAGTCTAAGTTTTGGTAAGCACCGTTTTCTTCTAAGAAGTTGATGGCGGTGATGATACCACGACCCGCACAACCTACACCGGGTTCTGGACCACCAGACTCTACGCAAAGAACGTCACGGAAACCCTTCAGCATCACTTCTTCGATTTCGATATCTTCTACTGCGCCACGTTCAGCAGCGAGGTGAAGAACGGTGGTTTGAGCTTTGCTGTGCAGCATCAAACGGGTGGAGTCAGCTTTAGGGTCGCAACCGACGATGAGGATGCGTTGACCCATTTCTGCCATAGCTGCCAAGGTGTTTTGGGAAGTGGTAGATTTACCGATACCGCCCTTACCGTAGAAAGCTATCTGTCTAATCTTTTCGTCTGTCATTGTTCGTGTTTTCCTGCAATTGGTTGGTTGGTGGGTATGCGCGTTTGTCAGTTGCGTTCACGCCAGTTGAGCGACAGTAGTGAGCGCGTGTAGAGCATCGTTGGTAGCGTTGGCATAAATGCCTGCTGGGGGCGATCGCTCCACAGCTAAAATGATCGAAAGCAAGTACATATATTTCTTGGTTAAATTTCTTTTCTTTTTGTCTTTTGTCCTTAGTCATTAGTCAAATAACTAATGACTAAGAGCTTACGCAATTTACAAATACGTCATAATGTGCTTTAACTGGAAAGACCAAATAGGACTTGATGTTGCTATTTGTCAACAATCAATGCATCAGTCCTATTACTTGTTCAAAATAGCGTCCTTGAAATTTGAGACACGCTCTAGTGCAGCTTGGGTATCTTCTGGCGACTCTCCACGCACAGCCATTGATTCACTCAAAAGCTTGGCGATCTCATCAAAGTGTTGTTGCTGTAAATTCATTCCGGCGTGTGTTTTGTCCATTGGACGACCTGCGTATTGCTTTGGCCCCTCAAAAATCTGAGATAAGAATGCAACTAGATGATTACGTTGCTTGACCATATCTGTACCAGCAAAAATGGGATTGAGGAGGCTGTCTGTGGCAATACGTTTGTGGAGTTCATCTACTATTTGTTCAATAGCTGGTTGTCCGCCAAGTTTGTCGTACAATGTGCTCATATTCTGTTCCTTTGAAGCGAGTTGGATGATGAAATATTGCAAGTAGGCACTTAATCTCTTTGACTATATGCTGTTAGCCGTCATAGCTAATTTAGCTATCGGTTGTCAGTAGGATTGAAGCATTGATGTGGAGACAATTATATGGTTCAAATCCTACTTTCTGTTCCTGGCTGAATGCATATTAGGGCGTATTTGTAGAGTACGTTAAGTCCTACAGCAATTCCTAAACTGCT
Organism: Nostoc sp. 'Lobaria pulmonaria (5183) cyanobiont'; assembly: GCF_002949795.1. Classification (NCBI taxonomy): domain Bacteria; kingdom Bacillati; phylum Cyanobacteriota; class Cyanophyceae; order Nostocales; family Nostocaceae; genus Nostoc; species Nostoc sp. 'Lobaria pulmonaria (5183) cyanobiont'. The sequence continues at coordinate 5,544,340 of NZ_CP026692.1, forward strand.
TCGACTACAAGGTTCTTGCTGACACGATCTTGTAATCTGGCTTCGATCGCAATTTTTAGGGTTGCTGTACTACTAGAACAGGAACCGCAAGCACCTTGCAGGACAACTTTAACGCGATCGCCTTCGACATCATAGAGTTCTACATCTCCGCCGTCTGCAATGAGTACGGGTCTGATTTCTTCATCAAGAACTTTTTGAATTAGAGCAATCTTTTGCACGTTAGTTAGCGATCGCTCTTTAGACGTAACAATTTCTGTGGCAACTTTTACGCCGTAATCGTTGATAGCAGCTGAGGCGTATTCCTGTTGAACTGATTTAATTATATCATCAATGTTCGCCAAACAGGAACCGCATCCACCACCAGCTTTTACATAATTTGTTACCTCTTCAGCACCAGTGAGATTATTTTCAAGAACGACGCGGCGAATTTTGGCCTCGCTGATCCCAAAGCAACTGCAAACTAACGCGCCTTCATCATCATCATCGTGGGTAGCTAGAGGAATGCCACGATAATTATAGATAGCGGCTTCTAGCGCTTCTTGTCCCATGACAGAGCAATGCATCTTTGCTTCTGGTAAACCACCAAGGTAATCTGCAATGTCTCTGTTGGACACTTTCAAGGCTTCATCTAAGGTTAAACCTTTGACCATTTCGGTTAATGCACTAGAAGATGCGATCGCACTAGTACAGCCAAAGGTTTGAAAACGAGCATCTAGAATCTTATCAGATTCTACTTCCACTTTCAGGTGTAGTCTCAGAGCATCACCGCAAGCAATGCTACCGATTTCTCCCATTGCAAGCTTAACCCCAGGTTCGCTCGTTTCTTCGATTGCTCCCTGATTTTTGGGATCGTAAAACAGTTCTAATACTTTATCGGTGTAGTCCCACATAATGAATTTTAGATTTTAGATTTTGGATTTTAGATTTGGGGATTGGCAGACAATTTTGGATTTGAGATTTTGGATTTTGGATTGGATTTCAATCTAAAATCTCAAATCCAAAATCTAAAATTCCTAGTCCCTAACGATGAGCTAGTGCTTGCTCTTGTTCTTGCAGCCAACCTGCATCATCATTTTTGAAGGGTGAGAGGGCGCGTAAACGTTCTACAATACTGGGCATTACCTCTATCACTTGATCGATTTCGGCTTCAGTGGTGTAGCGACAAAGGCTGAAGCGAATGGAACCGTGCAAAGTTGTGTAGGGTAAGCCCATTGCCCGAAGGACGTGGGAAGGTTCGAGTGAACCAGAGGTACAAGCAGAACCGGATGAGGCACAGATACCGTATTTATTCAACGATAGTAAGATAGCTTCACCTTCAATATACTTGAAGCCGATATTGGTGGTGTTGGGCAATCTCTGCGTAGGGTCACCGTTGACTACACAATCGGGAATTGTAGTGAGTAAAGCTTGTTCGAGGCGATCGCGCAGCCTTGTTTGTCTTTTGTTTGCTTCTTCTAAGTGTAACATTTCAAGTTCCGCAGCTTTGCCCAAGGCAATAATTCCCGGAACATTCTCTGTTCCCGCCCTACGTCCGCGTTCTTGGTGTCCCCCAAGTATGAAGGGACGGAACCGAACCCCGCGCCGGATATACAAAGCACCAATTCCTTTCGGCCCGTGCAGCTTATGACCAGACACGGTTAACATATCCACGGTGCTAGTCTTCATATTCAAGGGGATTTTTCCCACTACTTGCACCGCATCTACATGGAAGATAGCGCCATATTCTTTCACCCGCAACCCAATTTGCTCAATCGGGAAAATCGTGCCGGTTTCGTTATTAGCATACATAATTGTCACCAGGGCGGTGTTACCCGTCAAGGAAGCTTCTAGTTCATCTAGATCCAGCTGCCCTTGATGATTTACTGAAAGATAGGTAACACTGTAACCTTGGGTTTCTAATTGTTTGCAGACATTAAGTACTGCTGGGTGTTCGACTTGGGTGGTAACGATGTGTCGCTTTTCTGGGTGCGCTAATAGTGCGGCTCGAATCGCGGCGTTATCTCCCTCAGTTCCACAACTAGTATAGACGATTTCTGACTGATCGGCTCCCAGGATGGCTGCAAGTTGTTCTCTTGCTGTTCTCAGTGCTTTACCAACTTGCCCACCAAAGGTATGCATACTGGAGGGATTGCCGTAATAGTCCGTCAGGTAAGGTAGCATTACCTCTATAACTTCTGAGTCTACCTTAGTGGTGGCATTATTATCGAGATAGATGCAGTTATTTTGCATTGTTGTCTTCAATTACAAATTACGAATTACGTTAGTGCAGCGATAGCGAAGCGTCGGAACCAGCGTCACTACAAATTATTTGTTAAACTTCTGCTCCCACTGATTGGGGTTGACGCTTTTGCAACTGTTCGGAGTATTTCTGGGAATAGCAGTTAAACCAACGTTCCCAGTAATCTTGTTTATTTGTTAATTTAGCAACTACGCGGTTGTAATCGGCAAACCAGCCTTCCCAATAATCGCTAGGCTGCTTAACGCAACCGTCACAGGTGGGACAACCAGCTTTACACTGAGGCATGGTATGAACGCTACCAACACAGTTTGTACAAAGTTCAGCGTCAATCCAGTGCTGTCCGTCAACCACTTTAACTGCATTTGTGGGACATACAGATAGACAGAGATTGCAGGAAATACACTGGCTAGTAAGAATTTTGTAAGCCATGATTTATTCTCCTTTTTAGGGCAAGGGGAGTGGGGATTGGGTACTGGGTATTGGGTACTGGGTATTGGGTATTGGGAAAATTCTTCGTTAATTCCCAGTCCCTAATCCCCAGTCCCCAGTCCCTATGCCTTATTCCCTAATTCCTTAACGTATTGCTCGTAAAACTCCAAAGCCACCTTCTCAATCACGTCGTAAGCTTCAACAGACTGTATTCCAGCTTCAAGCAATTTTTCTTGAGGACTGTTACCAATTTTGGAGACTAAAACTGCTTTGCAATCTGCGATCGCTTTCATAATATGCTCAAAAGAAGCTTCCTCGCCGTATCCACTTTGGCAGTATTGGTCAATTTTACGATGACCGACAAAGAGAACTTCCTTTCCATCCACTTCGTAAATTTGGAATTCTTTGGCATGACCGAAGTGCTGGTTAACCAATCCGCCGCCTTTGGTTGCTACTGCAACAAGGACTTTAGGATTGTTGGCAAATTTCTTGCCGACTAACGCCTTGTCTTTAGCAACTTTAAGTTCTTCTTTAAACTTCTCAATACCGTCGTGAACTTCTTGGCGTTTGTCCATGTCGTATTCTGGAGTCATTTCCAAGAATTTCTCTTTGGAAAATTCTTGGCTGCGGTCTTCTCCCAATAATCCGACTGCATCGGCACGGCACTGGCGACAGTGACGCATCATTTTCATGTTACCAGAGCAGTTGTCTTGAACTTCTTTGAGTTCTTTGGGTGTGGGGCCGCGTTGACCGGTTAAACCGAAGTGTGTGCCATGTTCTGGTGCAGAAATCAATGGCATGATGTTGTGCAAGAATGCACCTTTTTCACGAATGACTCGATTCACTTCGACTAAGTGCTGGTCATTAATTCCGGGAATCATCACGGAGTTAACTTTGCATAAGATATCAGCATCTTTCAGGGCTTGCAATCCTTCCATCTGTCTTTCGTGAAGAATTTTTGCGCCTTCAAGACCTCTGTAACGCTTGCGCTTGTAGTGAACCCAAGGATAAATCTTAGCACCGATCTCTGGATCTACCATGTTAATGGTGATCGTCACGTGATCTATATTTAATTCTTTAATGCGATCGATGTAGTCGGGCAGCATTAAACCATTGGTTGATAAGCACAGCTTGATATCTGGTGCTTGCTCTGCAATCAACTCAAATGTGCGGAAAGTCTTATCTGGGTTCGCCAATGGGTCGCCAGGACCGGCAATTCCCACAACTGTCATTTGAGGAATCTTGCCGCCAATGACCAAAGCTTTGTGTGCTGCTTGTTCTGGTGTTAGCAACTCGCTAACTACTCCAGGACGGCTTTCGTTAGCGCAATCATATTTGCGGTTGCAATAGTTGCATTGAATGTTGCAAGCTGGAGCAACTGCAACGTGCATCCGAGCGTAGTGGTGATGAGCGTCTTCGCTGTAGCAGGGATGTTTCGCAATGCGTTCTTCGAGCGTTTCATCCCTTTCCACGGTGGCGCTGCTGGTGCTGTCGCAGCCGCAACCACCTGATTTTGCTTGGGTTGTCGATTCCGTAGCGTTGGAGTTGAGGAGTCGTGTAGACGGTGATGTCATTGAGTTTCGCAAAAGGTCGGTGGACTTGGCTGCCACTGTGGGAGATGCTGTTGCTACTTTTTCATGCCCAGAAATGAAGTCGCGTCTTCCACACTGCCTGCAAACCCTTGGCTTCGGGCAACTTGTTTTCAAGTAAAGCAGGCGATAGATATCTGATGTTCGGCTGGTGTGTGTCAACGTTCGGTTCTTGGGTAGAATTTGTGCTTACAGCCGCGACTTCTATTCACTTCAGGCATGGTGCTATGTCATCCCTCCACTCACTCTTCGCTTTGTTTTGTTTCAGAGCGTTAGGTGATTGGCGATATAAGATTTATAGCAGCCATCTCCCAGCCAGATGTTGCGTCTGTCTAGGATAGAATTTATTGGATTTATTACTTTTGTACTCAAATACTAAAAACCCTAATTATTCAAGCATTACAAGAATTAAAAAAGTTTTTTTCGGGTAGGGGTTCTAGTATTTTTTGGTTGGGGTTCTAGTGTTTATAGATGGGGGTTCAGGATTTCTTTGTACTCAGCTATAACCCAATCCTAGCAATAACTTGAATTAACTTGAAACTAGGTTTGGGTTATTTAAATGTGTACTCAGATTGCCCTCAAATTCTTTCAAAAGCAATAAATGCCAAGGGTTTGAGGGTGAAAAACTGGAGTAGTCTATATCGTTCTACTCCACAAACGTGCGAAATTCAATTCTGTATCTAACATATCATTTTTTTGAGGGTAAAAATGCAATTCATATTTTTTTAATTTTTGCTTTGACAATGATATTCAATTGTGCTTCTAAGTCTTGTCTGGCAAACCATGTGAGCGATTGTAAATAGAGGCGTTGCTGCACATTATTTTCAAAAAAATTAACTTTTAACTCCTTTTTTTTCATTCCCACAATCAGGAGATGGCTAAGGAACTCTCAGATTTTGTGTTTGAGAGAAACAACAAACTATAATCTAACATGATTGAGCGATCGCAATGAATTTTCTGAATTGCTCACTACAAACCTTAGCAAAAACCTAACCATCTTCCCGCGTTAGAAGGGGGAAACTTTAAAGTCTTTCTTCTTTTAGGAGAGAGATTTTCCAGATACCGCTCTTTGTTACTGATACTATTTAGCTACAATCAAACCAAGCGTAAAAAATCTTAGTTATGATCGCTATCCCCCAACAGCCGCTAAAAATGACCGTTGAGGAATATCTCGAATGGGAACCTCAGCAAGACCTTCGCTACGAATATGCCAATGGCGAAGTATTCGCTATGACAGGCGGTACAATTCCCCATAACGACATTGCACTAAATCTCTACAGACCTTTGTACCCTCATTTGCGTTCCAGAGGTTGTCGAGTGAATGTGTCAGATGTGAAAATACAACTCACTCCCCAGAGTCGCTACTATTATCCTGATATTATTGTCAGCTGCGCTCCTGAAGACCTGAATGCTCGCAACTTTATTCAACATCTCAAGCTAATTGCCGAAGTTCTTTCGCCAGGTACAAGCGCTAAAGATCGGGGTGAAAAATTCACTTATTATTTGACAATCCCCAGTTTGCAAGAATATATCTTGATTGACTCGGAAAAAATCTCCGTCGAACGTTACTGTCGGGGTGAGGGTAGGATGTGGCTTTACTATCCCTACACGGCTGGAGATACGATCGCTTTATCGAGCATTGAGTTTGAATGCCCGATTGAATTGCTGTATGAAGGTGTTGTATTTACCACTGAAGAATAAAGAGAATGTTCCGTGTTAACTTTTAAAGAGCGATCGCACCTTAAGCAACTGCATAGCCAGTGTAGGGTCTTAACTCTGGTGGACGAAAGCCAAGGACGGGCGTGCAGTGGGAAAAATTGCGTTGGCGCAGCCCGTCGTAGACATCACAGTTTCTATTTGACTTTCAAAACATAGTCTCATATCGTGTCCGGCTAAAAACTTATCATTTAGACCCCAGTTATTGCTAGGAGAAAGAGACGTTTCCGATTTTTGCACAGATGCGGTAATCATAAGTGATTAACCGGACTTGATATCAGACCTTTTTAAATTTTGGACTTCGGCGTAAGCGTTCAGTAGAACACTTTTACAGCTATTTTCAGCTAAATAGACGACGCGATAGGGGCACAGCATTCCTATGCCCTAACGACAGATATGGTTCAAATACATGAAAATTGCTGTAAAGGATTAAATCCAAAATCCAAAATCCAAAATTTAAAATTCGGTGAGTGGTGCTACTTGACCTCTATATACGAGATGATATTATCAAGGTCCTTTCCAAGGGATTTATAATCACCAGCAGCATAGTCACGGCATAAACCACCAGTTTCATGTTGGCACACACGTACCCGTGTACCCGGTGGTACACTTAATGAACTAATAGTGTCATTACCAACAATATTTAAGTCACCTTGGTTGGCTTTGTATATTCCTGGAGTCGTAGGAAAAGACTGGGAAATTCCACCAAAGTTAGGGTCTCTGTAGACCTTAACCTGTTGTGACGGCGTGTAGGAGAGCTTATAGATAGTGCCACTGTAGTCATCCGAAATTAACAAACTACCTTGCCCATCTACTACCATATCCACGGGTCGCCCCCAGGTTTCTTGCGTTGCTGGAACTACCCAACCGGTGACTAAATCTATCTCCTGCCCCGGAGTCTTTGTCGTACTGTTCCAGGGAAAGTAAGCTATTTTGTAGCCCGTTTTATTCTGCCGATTCCATGAACCATGCAGCCCTGTCACTACCCCATTTGAGTATAGGCTGGGAAAGTTAGTATTTTGTAAGAATGTTAGTCCCAAAGGAGCTGAATGGGCTTGGATACCTTTGCTAATCCTGTCCATTGCATTACAATTAACCTTTCCATTACCATTGAACTGATAGTCCCAGTTAAATGGCATATTGTTGAGGCCGTTTGACGTGTCAGGATTGGGATTGCAGAATGGCCAACCGTAGTTACCGCCATCTCGGACTTTCGTGAACTCCTCTGGTGGGTGGTTGTCTACGTAGGAGGGGATAATCTTACCGTAATTGCCACTGCTATCTTTGAAAGGATAAGCGATGTTATCTCGATTATTAACGACTACCCAAAGGTCATTTGTGCCAGGTAAGAATGCTAACCCTTCAGCATTACGTAAACCTTGGGCAAAAAGTCGCTGATTAGTTCCATTAGCGTTGTACTGGTAAATTGCACCGCGTTTTGGAGTACTGACAGAATCTTCCTTACAGGCATTGCATGTAGAGGCGATCGACACGTACAGTTTGTGGTTGTTATCAAGTGCGATATTTTTCAGTTCGTGACCATAAGCGCCTTTGAGTTCTTGTGTGCTGCTGTCTGGTAAGCCAGTTACAACGATTTGACGATTTTTTGCGATTAAGTCTCCAGAGTTGTAGATGAAGCGGTTAATTTGATGACTCTCAGAGATATAAACGTATGTGGTGTTGTCAATCTTATGAAACACAATGTCGTGTGGTTTGCGTAGACCTGTCACGAAGTCAGAAATAATTGGGTCTTTGCTGCCATTTGACCGGACAATTAACACTTTACCGGAACTGGGCTGTGATACTAGAAGATCCCCATTGGGAGCAACTGCCATAAAGCGAGCTTTATTAATGCGAGCATAAACAGAGACGGAGAAATTGGGCGGCACTTTCAAGTAACGGTTAATATTAAAGGGCCAAGAGGTCATTGTACTAGGCACTTTCAGTTTGGTTTCAACAGACGCAGGGGGCGGTTGGCTAATCGCTGTGGTGGTAAGAACCTCTAAGGACATCAAACTAATTAGCGATGCGGATAGTATGCGTCCAAGTGTCTGTGTTGGTTTTAGAGTAAATGCAACCATTTTGAACTTTCCTCTAGCTTGGTAGTGATCTATGTTACAAATAATTCTCGGCTAGCCGATTTTACCGAGAGTCTGAATAAGGCTAACTCAAAGGTATTATTCTTTTTAAATACTTAAAATATCTTTATCTACTGCTATTTTTTCTAACTCATCAAAAAATGGGTGAACCGAGAGTTATAAAAAAGGCAGAGCGATCGCACTTTCCAACTAAAATAGTCCTCAAGCTAGCCTCGAAACCATTATCCAGAGGGTCTTAACAGCGTTCTTTCCCAGTCAAAAAGCCAAGTTTTTGTTTGAAAAACCCAAGGCTGAGGACTTGCTTTTTCTCAAATAGTGGTGATTGATTGCACATATCCCTTGGTATAACTAGCTGTGGCTCATGGTTATAACGAGAGTGAGCGTGCTGTGGGGAAAATTGCCTAAGCGCAGCCCGTTGTAGACATCACACTTAGCAATTGCTCTGAAAAATCAACGCGAAACTAACCCTCTAGGGACTGTTTTCAAACTCGAAGATCCCCCCTAACCCCTTTACCGACGAGGGAAGGGGGAAATTTCAAAGTCTCTCTCCTAAAAGGAGAGAGATTTAGAGAGAGGTTTTCCAGATACCTGTGAATGTTTCTGCAATAACTCTGAAATCTGGAAACATTACTAGGTTAGAAGAAGTTAAAAATACTCAAGAGGAAGAAAAATAATGAATTCTCGCTACACAATAATTATTCAGTGGTCTGATGAAGATGAGTGTTTTGTTGTCAGTCTTCCTGAATGGGGAGAATTTTGTCACACTCACGGAGAGACTTATGAAGAAGCTTTTAAAAATGCTCAAGAAGTTTTAGAAATGCTGATTGAATCATCTTTGGCAGATAGTCAAACTTTACCAGAGCCTAAAACGCTAGGAAAATCTTTGGAAGTTGCATAAAATTTAGGAATTAAAGGGGTAGCTTATGAACATATCTGTAAATACAGCCAAAGTCTACGATGAAATTATAGAGTTTATTGCTGCTGGAACCACTCCCCAAAGCGTTATCGATTTCAAACTCTCGGATGCAGCCAAAGACCGTTTAGAGGACCTCGTTTACCGCGCAAAAACTGAAGGTCTTACAGGAAGTGACCAGCGAGAGTTAGATCATTTCCTCACGCTAGAACATATTATGAGGTTAGCAAAAGCAAAAGCTCATCAGTACATTAACCCTAAGTAAGTATCCAAAGTGTCCCGTTCATATATTAATGCAGAACTGCGGCGTTTAGTTGCCGATCGCGCCGCCCATCTATGCGAGTATTGTTTATATCCAGAAGTAGAGGGCTTAAGCTGTCAAGTTGACCATATAATCAGCGTCAAACACGGCGGCGCTACAACAGCAGATAATCTCTGCTATGCCTGTATTTTCTGTAACCTGCAAAAAGGCACTGATTTGGGGTCAATTAATTGGCAAACTGGCGAACTTGTACGGTTTTTTAACCCACGCAGAGATTTTTGGGGTGAGCATTTTCGACTAGATGAGGCTGTAATTGAGCATCAAACAGACATTGGTGAAGTTACCGCACGTATCCTAGATTTTAACGGCGACGAAAGGATTATTGAACGACAAGCTTTGATTGCATCTGGTCAGTATCCCTCAGCATCGGCGCTAAAACAGATAAATAAATAGGTTATGATGTGCGTAGGCGTAGCCCGTCGTAGACATCGCTTGAAGAAATTGTTCGAGATAATCAATTAGCCAGTTGTATTGTGGTGCGTTACGCAACGCTTTCACACCCTACTAAACTAAAAATTATCAGAAAATGTGCGATCGCATCCACCAATGGGAATTCTATACTTAGCAACTATTGCTACTTCACCATTAGAACTCCCAAGGTAAATATACAATGTCCTATCAAAATATTGCAGCCTCCCTTTCGCCACAAGATATCCAAGAAATTAAAGCTGCGCTACAGACAGTCCAAAAAAAGCTGCCCTTTCTGATTACTCTCAGCACTGAAGAACGGCGTAAGTTAGTAAAAATGGGCGATAAAAGCCTAGCTTTTGTGAATAATAGCGTCACTGCTGCTCAGTCTAACCGCGAAATCCTTCCAGCCACTTTTGATGTTGAAGAACTTGTTCAGGATTATCAATTAGCTGCTGCGCTTACCGAACTTTTAATCTCAATCCAGCAACTCAGCGAACAGGTAGATGATACCCTAATGGCTGTCGGTAGTGAAGCGATGACTAGCAGTTTGACAGTTTATGATTACGTGAAGACTGCATCGAAAAAGACTCCAGGTTTAAAGACTGTCGCTGAACAGTTAGGCGAACGTTTTAAGGCTATCAAAGGTAGACCGACTAAAGCTGCATCTGGTTCTTGAGTCTTTGATACTCATTAATGAGTCTTTGAACTCCATTAATGAGTCTTTGAACTCCATTAATGAGTCTTTGATACTCATTAATGAGCCTTTGATACTCATTAATGAGTCTTTGAACTCCATTAATGAGTCTTTGAACTCCATTAATGAGCCTTTGATACTCATTAATGAGTCTTTGAACTCCATTAATGAGCCTTTGATACTCATTAATGAGTCTTTGAACTCCATTAATGAGTCTTAGAACTCCATTAATGAGCCTTTGAACTCCATTAATGAGTCTCGATTAATTCTAGTAATTGTTGTTGTGGCAGTTGCAAATTTACTGCTTGCTGGGTGCGGTTGATCAATTCCCTAGCGGTGCTCAGAAGCAATTATATATCCGTCGATGTTTACTGAAGATGGTAAGTTTTTTCTTTCTTTGTATGAAACCACCCTGCGATGCCTTGGGGAGGGAAGGGGTTGATTTACTCAAATGCGGGGTGGGGTTCTTTATTTTTGATTTATGCAAGAGGTCTAATGATTTGGATGTTTAATTTCTATCATCACTTCCAATTGAAAGCAATTATCCAAAAATTTTTATTCACATCTTAGATGTTGATTTGCTGCCTCTGAGTCAAACACATGGCAATTCCCTTTTCGTAATAAGCTGCCTCATTAATAAAAATTGGCCAAACAGTAGATGTACCTTCATAAACAATTGTTTTATCGTCAAAAGTTATAAAAATTGGATCTCCTGGGTTCAAGGCTTGATAATCCTTATCCTGAAGCTCTGGATGAATCATTCCAAAGATTGTACCATCCGGTTTTTTTGGGTAGTCTACAACTGATAAGTGGTCATAGAGAATCAAAGTTTCGTTATTTGATGGAATTTTACCTTGGTTAAACTGTTCTAGGTAGTCCAGAAGCGCGCGAACAAGTTCCTCTGTTTGTTGGAACAGCCTTGCTTTTAAGATACCTTGGGCAATTGGGCCAACCTCGAACGCAAAGCCTAATTCGCATAGAGAATTTACAAAGGGGTTTTCTGCAATTGATTTAAAAGAGCAGCGATAAACCCTAACTAAAGGATTAAGCTGGCTCAGATAAGCAGCTAATTTTAAGTTGAAGGGATGACTGTTATCAAGAATAATTGTTAGACCCATATTAGCTGTACTGCTGTGCAAGTCTAAGATGAAATCTGCTTGTTTATCCCCATTTAATGCTAGGGTATCCTGAATTAATTTAGCTTGCAAATCTTCGTAACTATTCAGAGTCGGATCTTGTAAATCTTGCTTGAGAAAACAGCGATTTAAATCCTTTTCTAAATATCGTCTTCCGGCGGCAAAAGCATTGGGATTTGCTAACAGAGTGACTGTCTCAAAACTCGGTCTAGTAATTAAATCGGGAAACTGGGCAAATTTTTGGATTAGGTATGCTCCTGTAAACTCATTGCCATGAGTGCCACCGACAATTGCAACTCGATTAACCTGGTTCATGAAGCATTCACCTTGCCGATGCGATCGCGATCGTGTGGTTGATTAAGATAGGACATATCAGGGCCGTTGGGAATAATTCCGCCGGGATTGAGTGGGAATAGGTTTCCGTAGTAGTCCCGCTTCACGCTTTCTACGTCGCAAGTGTCAGCCACACCTGGAAGCTGATAAAGATCGCGTAGATAAGCTCCGAGATTCTGATAGTCTCGAATTCGCTGCTTATTACATTTAAACAGTCCATAATAGGCACTATCAAACCGAAATAATGTTGTGAATAAACGCACATCTGCAAGTGTCAGATGTTCGCCGCAGAGATAGCGATTAGTCTGTAATGCAAGTTCAATCTCATCGAGAGTTGCGAATAGTTCATTACAGGCTTGATTGTATGCTTCTTGAGTCTGGGCAAAGCCACAGCGATACACACCATTATTTACGGCGTGATAAATCTTTTCATTCCACCAGTCAATTTTCTCTTTCAGTTCTTCTGGGTAAAGATTTAGCGTCGAATTGTTGGCGAACTCGTTAAACTCAGAGTTCAGCATGACGATAATCTCTGAACTCTCATTATTGACGATGGTTTTTGTTTGGTTATCCCATAGTACTGGCACTGTGGAGCGTCCACTGTAGCCGGGTTCTGCCTTCTGATAAAATTCAGCCAGTGTGCGACAACCTTCTTCTTCTTGGTTAAATATCCAACCGCCTTCAATGGGAGAAGGAGAGACGACACATACTGATATTACCGCTTCGAGTTTTTTGAGCGATCGCACAACTAAGGTTCGATGTGCCCAAGGACAGCCCAGCCCAACATAGAGTTTGTAGCGCCCCGTTGCTGGTGGGTGTGGATTTCCTTCGTCTGTGCCGATGAACTTGCGAAACTGGCTATTAGGACGAATATATGCTCCCGACTGATTGCGAGGAGCAAGGTTTGACATCATTATTTGCCAAATACTTGTCCAGACAAACTTTCCCAGCCAGATAATTAGCTTCGGAGGAAGCGATTTGCCTTTCTTTTTGGGGAGCTTTTTATCGTCATCCATTGGAGTTGAGTTAGTCATGGCAACAATCTTGCTTTGGGAGCGATCAAAGTTAGCACTGTATATGCTGTTAAGTTTATAGTTGGTAGGTTTCTATACCTACACGCACCTTGATATTTCTTACTTTAACTTTACTACGCTTTGCCTGAACTGTTGGAGCTATATTGTGGATACTGATATCGCCTTAACGCTTCTTTTTGCACAGATTATCAAAAATTAAAAATAGTTTATTTCGTTTCAGAATCTCTATCCATTTTGTAAGCCTGTAATAAATATTCTCCATTGAAGTGAATGAGATGAGTAGAATCTCCCGCAACCCAAACATCGGTTTCCCAAGCAATCTCAGGCAAATACTCTACCATCGCTTTCCGGCTTAAAAAGCTTGTTACCATTACAATAGGAATTTTTATATCAGCAAAGATGACTTCAAGTTCTTTCTTGCGTTTAGGGTTAATTGGGCCATGAGAAGTTACAGCTTCAATTAAAACTAGCCAATCATTTTTTAGATGATGGATAATCACATCGGGCATTTTTCCATGAGAATTGATAGTAACGCCTAAATCTTTCAACCCCACTTTATTAAAATACGCGAACTTTTCATCTGTATCGCCAACATAAATCAGTTTTCCTCCAGGTGTAAAACGTTCTGCAAATTCATTAATAATCTTTTCAATCAGAATATTCTGACCACCTGGCGATAGAGTTTTTAACTTTCCTTCAATCACAATAGGAATACGTGATAGTTCCCGCTCCTGAGCATATCGTTTTTTCAAAGTTTCAACTGAAGCAAGGTAAGTACGAATGCTCTTTTTCCATTCAGTAGTTTCATAAGTACGTAAGAGTTCAAGCGCACTTTCTTCAATCTGATATACTGTTTTCGGACTATTAACGGGACGTTCAGGCGCATCTGGATTTACAATTATCAAAGCCGCATCTAAGAATTGATGGACTGTTTGGCGGCGAACACCTTCCCGCGAATTAGGTTCATATATTTTGCCATAGTGCTGTGCCATAAATTTCATCATTGGCGTAATTCCCATTAGGGGAGATGTAGCAGTATCCCAAGGAACAGTCGGTTTTAAGTCAAGTAAAGCCAAAAGAGTTAAGGCTGAACGCTCATTAAGTTGTGCCCGTGGAAGTCCAAGTTCAATTAGTATTTGCAATGCTTCATCAATACGGTTTTTGATGATTAAGGGGTTGTTTTCAGACTGATTGCTCATACTCAGTAACTCTTCTTGCACAAGTTCATCAATTTCTTTCTGTGATGGAAAATGCTCAGTAATATATAGTCCTACGGTCATTAGCTGCGCTATTGTCGGATATTTTAAATTTCGTAAATCGGTTGCATTAACCTGAGTATGCCCATTAAACAACCGGAAAAGTGCATCAACAAGGCTAGAGTTAAGATAAGCAGCAAGACCACGTGCTAAGGTAAGATTAAGTCCTTTTCCATTCTTGTGAAAATAATTCAGGTGATTTTCAAAACCTACCCAAGAACAATTAATTTGGTTAGCATCATATACAACAGCAACAACTCGCTTTTTTTCCTCTTTTGAGGAGAATCTTTTAGTCAAAACATAATGTTCATTTGGTACTAAAAGAGATACAGTTTGTTCTGCATATACCAGAGCTTGGTGTTTTTTAGTTACTTTGGGATACTCAACATATCCTCCTGAGAAATTCAATGGATAAATCAAAGGAACAGTATTTTTGTCTGGTATTAAACACAGATATTCTTTAGCACGAAAATCTACAACACGTCCCGTTGATACAGTTAATTCTAGGTCTTTTAATGTACAGGTAAAATTAGCCATTTTTTCAATGACCTGCTGACTTAGTGTATCGGGGATAATGTGGATAAATTGTTGCGAGTCGTTGGGAATAACTATCTCTGTATAAGGTGAGGAATTTGACAGAATAAAATCATCATCAGCATTTGAACTTGTACTGATAGTTACATTGTCAAATTTTGGTTTTTGTTTAACAGCATGAATAATAATCGTTTCCTGCAAAACTTCATCATCAATAAAAGCTTGCTGTCTGGATTCAAAAAGATGTATCTGGTCTAAAGCCATCATTTCCAAAAACATTCTGCGGAAGTCTCTAAAATATGGCCCATTACAGAAACTACGCGGCGAGATAGCTACAAGCTCTCCTCTTGATTCAAGAAGTTGAACTGTAGCAGCAATAAAACCTGTATATAAATTGCTGGCTTCTAATCCTATAGAACGTAACAAATTACGAACTTTGGAATGAGCGTTAATTTTTAAATATGGGGGATTGAGAATAGCATGGGTAAATCTGCAATTGTCAAGATTATCGAACAAACTAGGCTGAAGAAGTCTGACTGCATCCTCAATAAAATCCGTATCCCGGATCTCATAATTTAAAGAGATCCCAGCTATTTGACATTCTCTAGCACATAATTTCAATGTCTGATGCAAATACCCAATCAGAAAAGGGTCGATTTCATAGGCAACAATATCTAAATTGGCTGGGCGTTTTTGGCTGTGACAAAGATTAGCCACAAAAGCTGCAAGTAATGATCCTACTCCTGCTCCAGCGTCAAGTAGAGATATTTGAGGAAGATCGAGCTTGCCAAACATCCCAGCCATTAATTCTGCTACTGGAGCAGGAGTCAAAAATTGCCCCAGTTTTCCTTTTTGCTTTTGATCCTGTTTCAAGCTTGCAGCAATCCTCAGAATATCTACTTCATTGAGTAAGTTTCTGACAGAACATTTTGACAAGCTTTTGAATTCCAACGGCTTGTGATGATTGTCTGTAAACTCTCTACTGCTTGATTGGAACATCACGCCTCATTTTCACAGAACAAAAACCAACTTTATCAGGTTTTGAATTTCCGCCATGATATTTTAAGGGGAAACCGATGCAAGAAGCGTCCCTTTATCTAGAAATTATTTTAATATGCTTCATAAAGTCTTCGTTACTCGTCGCCTACCGATCGAATTAGAGCAACTGCGATCGCTCGCCACTGTGGAAGTTTGGCCAGAACGCCAACCCCCTCCCTATGAAATTTTACTAAAAAAAGTCAAAGAAATAGATGGATTGCTATGTTTGCTGACTGACCAAATCGATCGCCAACTCATCGAGTCAGGGAAACTCAAAGTCATCAGTCAAATGGCGGTGGGTTACGATAACATTGACATTGCCGCAGCCACGGCACGACAAATTCCCGTCGGTCATACTCCTGGGGTGTTAACCGATGCTACCGCAGATTTTGCCTGGGCATTACTAATGGCAGCTGCCCGGCGCGTAGTGGAGGCAGATCGGTTTACTCGTGCAGGTTTGTGGCAGACTTGGGAACCAGACTTGCTGTTGGGGCCAAATGTTACAGGTGCTACCTTGGGGATTGTTGGTTTTGGGCGCATTGGTCAAGCGCTCGCTCGTCGTGCCAAAGGGTTTGAAATGCGGATTTTGTATACGAGCAGGCAACGATACAGCCCAGAATTAGAACAATCTTTAGGTGTGGAGTTTGCTACGTTAGAACACTTACTGCAAGACTCAGATTTTGTAACACTGCATACGCCATCGGCTGATGATACTTATCATCTGATTAGCGATCGCCAATTTGAATTGATGAAGCGATCGGCTATTTTGATCAACACGGCGCGGGGAACTATTGTAGATCCCGATTCTCTGTATCGCGCCCTTGCAAGTGGTCAAATCGCTGCTGCGGCTGTAGATGTCACCGAACCAGAACCGATTCCTAGTGATAGCCTATTGTTGACCTTAGAAAATCTAATTATTGCACCTCATATTGGTAGTGCCAGCCGTCAAACGCGCTCAAAAATGGCAACAATGGCGATCGCTAATTTAATCGCGGGATTGAGAGGCGATCGTTTGGCTTATTGTGTCAACCCTGAAATTTATAATTCATAATTCATCAATGTCTTTTGATAACCTGTGCAAACTAATTTCAGAAAAACATCCCGTTACCTTTGCCAGTTGGGTTTTAGGTACACCCTTCGGGTTCGCCAGTCGCCTACTGCAAGAAACCCTCCCGCAGCGCTGGACTCACCACAAACTTCTGTGAAAGTCCTCAAAACTGAATTGAGTATTGAACCGATTCGCGCCGATTACGTCACATTTTTACAGTTACAAGGACGCATTTTACACCTGGAATTTCAAACTAAACTAGAATCCACGCTACCCCTGCCCAAAAGGCTATATTTTAGTGTTTAATTTTAAGTTAGACAATCGGAAGTATATTTCAAGCCAAATTAATGAATAATACTCTAGCTTCTACTTTAGGAGAACTACAAACAAAAATATATTGGCTACATGATGCTGAAAAATTTGCTGAATTGGCAGAAGCAGCAACTAAAATATATATGAAACTTGGATATGACCAACAAAAAGCAGAAATTGTTGGTCATTTAATTAGTGAAGCCTATCAGTTATCTGACGATGCTGATATATCATACAAGGCTGGAGACATCGAGAAAGAAATAAAATTTTATAATCAAGTAAAAGATAGATTTATAGAGGTTGAGGCTATATTAGGTCTACAAAAAAGTATAGCCGAGCATCAAATGAAATGGTGGATTTATTTTCGCCACAAACAGAAACTTCAAGTTATATATCACCTATTCTTACAACATTTCAAACCTTTGGGCTTCCGCTATTTATTTATAGCTGTACAACTAACATATTGTATGTTAAAGATAGGCAAAGGTCATAATTTGCGCGATATAGAAATAACTCACAAAAATACTACAAAATATTGGATGCAATTATTGAAATGTCATATTACAAAATATCCATATTTAGGTTAATTTAGTGTTTTGTAAAATATTCCAAGAAGCAAAGCGTAGTGTCTCGTAGAGAAAGTGATTTGATAAATTAAGCTTTTTGGCGAATTGCGCGTAAATCGTGGTTTTGTTTGTATATAGCGGTTCCCATTCAGATGCGGTACAAAATTATATCGTGGGGTGTAGGGGCACGGCACTGCCGTGCCCCTACGGGTGTACCTCACGCAAACGAGAAGCGCTATAGTTGCAGTTTATAACCACCCTTTTAAGTTTCTTACTCATTCCCTACGTAGTCAAGAAAGTTAAAAATTACTGTAATCCTCAAAGACTCAGCTAGTTTTAGTGTCAAATAGCTATTTGTTTAGTATTTAGCTGCCTTTCTATATTTGCAGATATATATCGAGATAAACACTCTTATATATAGAAACATATATTTCTTATATAGCATAGTTTAAATATCCATTTATACCTTGTGTTCTTTAACAAAAAGCTTCATGATTGATTGAGAAAGCCCATAGTTATAGATTGGTTAGTTAATAATGATGCCGATATACTTCATATATTTTTCAGATTATTAACAATAAAATATCTGATATTTATCTCAAGTTTACTTAGGTTGGAGTTTGATTAAATCATGCTAGAAGGATGGATTCAAATTGGATTAACGCTACTAATTGTAGTAGCAATCACTCCTGTTTTTGGGCGATACATGGCGCGTGTATACCGAGAACAAAGTACTTTTCTCGACCCGATTTTGAATCCGGTTGAGCGAGTGCTTTATTCTTTGGTTGGCGTTAAAACCAAAGAAAATATGACCGGCTGGCAGTATGGGCGGGCAATCCTATACAGCAACGTAGCAATGGGGTTGCTGATTTTCTTGATTATTATGAATCAAGGATGGCTGCCATTAAACCCAACTAAGATAGATGTCCCAACCTGGGATACAGTGCTGCATACGACTATTTCTTTTATTACTAACACCAACCAGCAGCACTATTCAGGTGAAACCTACATGAGCTATGGCAGCCAAATGTGGGGACTTGGTTATCACATGTTTACCTCTGCTGCTACTGGTTTAGCGGTAGGAATTGCCTTTATTCGCGGATTGACGGGTAGATCGTTGGGCAACTTTTATGTAGACCTAATTCGCTCGATTACCCGAATTTTACTGCCTATTTGTATTGTCGGCGCGATCGCTCTCATGGCAGCTGGCGTTCCCGAAACACTGGGGGGTGCGGTTGTATTCCCCACCTTGGAAAATCCGAATATCAGTCAGGCGATCGCTCGCGGCCCTGTTGCTCATTTTGAAATTATCAAGCAATTAGGGGAAAACGGCGGTGGCTTTTTTGCCATCAACTCTGCACACCCTTTTGAAAATCCCAACGGATTTTCTAACTTGATTCAGATTGTCGCCATGCTTTCGATTCCTACATCCCTAATTTACACTTATGGGTTGTTTGCGAATAACACTAAGCAAGCTTGGTTAGTCTACGGTATGGTTGGCGTACTCTATGTAATATTTATCATCATTACTGCCATTGGTGAATACAACGGTAATCCGGCTGTGAATGCACTGCTGGATAGTCAGCAACCGAATTTAGAGGGTAAAGAAGTCCGGTTTGGTTGGGCACAATCTGCATTATTTGCAACGAGTACAACTGGTACTATGTGCGGTGCAGTCAACAGTTTACACGATTCTTTCATGCCCAACGGCGGTTTTATTACCCTTTCCAATATGTTCTTGCAAATTATTTGGGGTGGACAGGGTACAGGAACCGCTTATCTATTTGCTTATCTGATTCTGGCTGTGTTCGCTACAGGGTTAATGGTGGGACGTACACCAGAATTTCTCGGACGCAAGATTGAAAAGCGCGAGGTTGTACTTGCTAGTTTTTTGATTCTGCTAGTTCACCCGATCGCAATTATGATTCCCGCAGGTATCGCCCTAGCGTTTCCCGATCAACTAGCAGGAATTAGCAATCCCGGATTCCACGGCTTTGCTCAAGTTATCTATGAATACGCCTCAGCTGCTGCTAACAACGGTTCTGGCTTTGAAGGCTTGGGAGATTCACAACCTTCACCTTTGGCAATATCTACAGGTACAGCACCAACTTTAACCGCTTTGTGGTGGAACTTGAGTACCTGCTTCAGTTTAATTGCTGGACGTTATATTCCCATCATCGGTTTGCTGTTTTTAGCAGATAGTATGTCTCGTAAGCAAGCTGTTCCTTACACCACTGGTACATTGCGAACCGATACCGGACTATTTACAGGCGTCACCGCAGGCGTGATTTTAATCCTGGGCGCACTTACATTCTTCCCAGTCTTAGCATTAGGCCCCATTGGTGAAGCCTTTTTTATCGCTAAAGGTATCGGCTAGGGATTGGGGATGAGGGGACAAGGGGACAAGGAGAATTAGAGACTGATTCATCCACTTCAAAACTCCATTCATCGACTTTGGAACTCCATTCATCGACTTCGGAACTCCATTCATCGACTTCGGAACTCCATTTATCGACTTCGGAACTCCATTCATCGACTTCGGAACTCCATTCATCGACTTCGGAACTCCATTCATCGACTTCGGAACTCCATTTATCGACTTCGGAACTCCATTTATCGACTTCGGAACTCCATTTATCGACCTCAGAACTCCATTCATCGACCTCAGAACTTCATTCATCGACTTCGGAACTCCATTCATCGACCTCAGAACTCCATTCATCGACTTTGGAACTCCATTCATCGACTTTGGAACTCCATTCATCGACTTTGGAACTCCGTTCATCCACCTCAAAGACTCATGCTCAAAATTTAATGTATGCCAATTACTACTGATTCTCCCTCGCCCCGTATTCCATCTGGAACTCGTGACTCGCGTAAACACACCTCCAAAACAGATATGCGGGGACTTTATCAAAGGGCAATTCGTGAGTCATTTGTCAAGCTAGATCCGCGAATTACTGTCAGAAACCCAGTGATGTTTGTTGTTTGGGTAGGGACAATTATCACCTTGCTTGTTACCCTTAACCCAAATCTGTTTGGCACAATCCAGGCTGATGTCAACCAACAACGCCTGTTAAATGGTTTGATTACCTTTATTCTCTTTTTCACCCTCGTTTTTGCCAACTTTGCCGAAGCCGTAGCTGAAGGACGCGGTAAAGCACAAGCTGATTCACTGCGCTCGACGCGATCGGATACGATCGCTAACAAAATCCTCCCCGATGGTTCGATAGCAAAAGTCAATTCTACGGAACTGCGACGGGGCGATTTAGTAAAAGTGGTTGCAAATAATATGATTCCCGCCGATGGCGATGTAATTAAAGGCATTGGCTCAGTGGATGAGTCGGCAATTACTGGGGAATCTGCCCCGGTACTGAAGCAACCAGGTACAGATATTGCCAGTTCAGTGACAGGCGGTACACGCCTACTCTCCGATGAGTTGACAATTCGCATCAGTGCCGATCCTGGTCAAGGCTTTATCGATCGCATGATTTCCCTGGTAGAAGGGGCAGAACGCAGCAAAACTCCCAACGAGATTGCTTTGACGGTATTGTTGGCAGTGTTAACACAGGTGTTCTTGATTGTGGTGGCAACTATGCCTCCCTTCGTGGGCTACATCGCCAGTTTTATCAGTACAGCCTTTGGGGCTGAGGCGGGAAACAGTTTGCGGGCGGGTGCTAGCGTTGCTATTCTCATCTCGCTACTGGTAGCTTTAATTCCCACAACTATCGGTGGTTTACTCAGTGCGATCGGTATTGCAGGGATGGATAGAGTAGCACAATTTAACGTCATCGCTACCTCTGGTCGAGCAGTAGAAGCTTGCGGTGACATCAACACCTTGGTACTGGATAAGACAGGCACGATCACCTTGGGTAATCGGATGGCTGATGAGTTTATTCCCCTGGATAACCACTCAATAATAGATGTGGCGCGAGTCTCTTTAGCTGCTAGCTTATTTGACGATACGCCAGAAGGTAAATCGATTGTACTTTTAGCAGAAAAATCTCAGGCTGGGGTAGACTTTAACATTGACAAAGCCGAAGGTGTAGAATTTTCCGCTAAAACCCGAATGAGCGGTACGAATCTACCTGATGGTAAACAAATTCGCAAAGGAGCGGTAGAGGCGATTAAGGGATTTGTCCGTTCCCGTGGCGGCAACGTTCCTGATGATATAGATGCAGCTTATGAGCGAGTTTCCCGGTTAGGCGGTACGCCTTTAGCTGTCTGCCAAGATGACAAAATTTATGGTGTCATCTACCTGAAAGATATTGTCAAACCTGGTTTGCGGGAACGGTTTGACCAACTCCGCCGCATGGGTGTTAAGACTATCATGCTCACAGGTGACAATCGAATTACCGCTTCAGTAATCGCTGAAGAGGCTGGGGTGGATGATTTCATTGCCGAAGCCACTCCAGAAGACAAAATTGAGGTGATTCGCTCGGAACAATCTGAGGGTAAACTGGTGGCAATGACTGGGGATGGTACGAACGATGCACCTGCTCTGGCTCAAGCAAATGTGGGTGTGGCGATGAATTCGGGGACGCAAGCTGCCAAAGAAGCTGCTAACATGGTGGACTTAGATTCAGACCCCACGAAGTTGATTGACTTAGTAACCATAGGTAAACAACTGCTAATTACTCGTGGAGCATTGACAACATTCTCCATCGCTAACGATATTGCTAAGTATTTTGCGATCATTCCCACAATCTTTGCTGCTGCTGGAATCGGCGCACTTAATATTATGGGATTAAAGAGTGCCCAATCTGCGATCGTCTCGGCGCTGATTTACAACGCCTTGATTATTCCGGCACTAATTCCGCTAGCACTCAAAGGGGTGAAGTTCTTACCTTTAACAGCAGATCAACTGTTACGTCGTAACATCTTCATCTTTGGTCTTGGCGGTATCGTTGCTCCCTTCATTGCCATCAAACTGATAGATATTATCCTACCTTTGTCTTAATTTACTATGAAACCTGTTCAGATCCGACGTGCGATCGCTGCATCCCAAGTATTAGAAGAAATAACCGAAATCTGGTGTCAATGGCGTAGACAAAAGCTGCCACTGTATTTGTTCTTAGCAATGTGTTTCAACCTAGTGGTTGCACCTGTAGTTTATGCAGCTACTGGTGAACAACTTTCCCGCAGTCAATCTTGGGGATTGGGGCTGTTAGGACTGGTGACACTGGGACTTTCCATCTATCTATTTTTTGTAATGTTTGTACCGGAGAAATTCTAATGAGTTTTGCACGCGAAGCTGGTAGAGCCGTTCGTTCTACCTTGGTACTCTGGGTAATTGGAGCGATTATTTATCCTTTTGCGATGATTGCCATTGGGCAAATTGTCTTTCCCTTTCAAGCAAACGGCAGTCTACTGAAAAATAGCACAGGTCAAGTTGTCGGTTCTGCTTTGATTGGTCAACCTTTTAGTAGCGATCGCTATTTTAACAGCCGTCCCAGTAGCACCAGCTACAGCACAGCCGATCCCAAAAAGGATGATGCGGGAGTTTTGAAAACTGGAGTTTCCGGTGCTAGTAACTTGGCTCCCAGTAATCCCGCATTGCTGGAACGCATTAAAGGTAAAGATGACCCAGACCCCAGCAAAAAAGTTGAAGGTGACTTCAATCGTCTGAAAACAGCAGGTGTACAACCGACTGGCGATCTAGTCTATACCTCCGGTTCCAGCCTTGATCCCCACATTACCCCGGAAGCTGCGATCGCGCAAGTTGCACGAGTAGCCAAGACGCGAGGAGTTCAGCCGAACCAACTCGAAACTTTAATTTCTCAAAACACCGATGGCCGCTTTCTCGGCATCTTTGGCGAACCTGGAGTTAATGTGTTAAAGCTGAATTTAGCTCTGGATAAGATTAAGGGATAAGGGCTTGGGAAATAGCAAAAAGTGAGTGATCTTGATTATTGCTACGCCTCCTATTCGGAATAGTTATTTATAGCAATCCTTAATGATTACTTAAAATCGAAAGCCTTAGATTAGGGACTTCCAAATAAAAAAATATCCCAAATTTTCTTGTAATATGGGTGTCCTTACCCATCTCATATTCAGGGTGAGCAGGACTTCGACGTGAGCGCTGAGTCGAATACTGCCCACCCGACAAGATTAGATAATTTATTTGTTGGAAATACCTTATGCTAGGATACTTTACAGGCAGTAAGGACAAGCTTAACCAAAATCAAGAACTGCAAAGTGTATGACAACATAACTTATTAACAAAGATAGAACCGAAAAACTTAAAGTAGCAGATAAATTATCTAGGTGCTATTCTAATTGCAAAAATGTTCTATACAGTCGTTAATTAAGTATGTATGCAAACATTAATTATTGATAACTATGACTCTTATACCTTTAATCTTTATCAGATGATTGCCGAGGTAAATGGTAAACTACCTCTAGTAATTTATAACGATCGCCTTAACTGGGATGAATTAAAAGAAATTGCATTTGACAACATTGTGATTTCACCTGGCCCCGGTCGTCCAGAAAGGTCAGAAGATTTTGGAGTCTGCCGACAGATAATTGAGAATGCGGATGTGCCCTTGCTGGGAGTCTGTCTGGGGCATCAAGGACTTGGCTACCTACATGGTGCAAGAGTGATTCATGCACCGGAAGTTCGACACGGTAGACTCAGTAAAATTTATCATAATAATTCGGAATTATTTCAAGGTATTCCTAGTAACTTTTCTGTGGTGCGCTATCACTCGTTATTAGTGGCTAATGAATTACCTGAGTGTCTAGAAAAAATTGCTTGGACTGAAGAAGGACTGGTGATGGGATTGCGTCATCGCCATCTACCTTTTTGGGGCGTGCAGTTTCATCCAGAGTCTATTTGTACAGAATATGGGCAAAAATTACTAGCAAACTTTCGAGATATTACGCTGCAATTTATAGAGAGATCGTCAAGGAGGCAGGAGGCAGGAGGCAGGAGGAAGAAGGCAGAAGGCAGGAGGGAGAGCCACCCACAAGGGGCAGGGCTTGAAAGCCTATTGGCAGAGTCAAGAAGTCCACAAACGCAATATTGGATTGGATATGGATCTGTTACTCCTGTTATTGATCGACCCCGCCTTCGCGCAGCGTCTCGTAGAGAAGAACAGGAAGAGAAGTTTGAATTGCATACACGCAAGTTAGATATCTGCCCAAATACAGAACAAATATTTGTACAGCTATTTGGGGATGCAGCAAACGCTTTTTGGCTAGATAGCAGCCGTGTAGAACTTGGTCTATCTCGCTTCTCGTTTATGGGTGATGGAAGTGGAGCAAACAGTTTATTGGTGCGATACCATACCCAAACACAAGAACTGATCGTCACACAGTCAGATACCGTGATTCATCGCACCGAAAGTATTTTTGAGTATTTGAGGCGGGAAATAGATTGCCGATTTTGTCAATCTGATCAGTTACCTTTTGATTTTAATTGTGGATTTGTTGGCTATTTTGGCTATGAACTCAAGGCGGAGTGTGGGTCGTCATTGGTGCATTCTTCACCATTACCTGATGCAATTTTCTTACTTGCTGATCGCATGATTGCGATCGATCATCAAGAACAGTGTCTTTATTTGCTGCAATTAATCAAAAAAGGACAAACAGAACAAGTAGAAACTTGGTTTGATACTATCCAACAACAACTCGAAACTCTCGATCCTCTTTTTGCTCTTGTACCCCAAGAAAATTGTCAGCCTGTTAAATTCCGTTTGAGTCGCACTTACCAAAATTACATTCAAGATATTCAGCAATGCTTGGACGAAATTCACAAAGGGGAAACTTATCAAGTTTGCCTGACAAATCAGCTGCACACCGATGCAACCCCCGACCCATTGACGTTCTACCGCACATTACGTAAAATCAACCCAGCTCCTTACTCTGCATTTTTGCGCTTTGGTGAAATTGCGATCGCTTGCTCATCTCCAGAAAGGTTTCTACGGATCGATCGCCAAGGATGGGTAGAAACTAAGCCGATTAAGGGAACCCTACCACGAGGAGAAACCCCCGAAGCCGATTTCGTCCTCCGTGAGAAGCTACGCAACAGCGAAAAAGACCGAGCTGAAAATCTGATGATTGTCGATCTGTTACGCAATGATTTGGGACGAGTCTGTGAAGTTGGTAGCATCCATGTACCAAAATTAATGGATGTGGAAACATACTCAACAGTACATCAGTTGGTGACAACGATACGCGGGCGGTTACGTTCAGATTTACAAGCGGTGGATTGCGTGCGGGCTGCATTTCCCGGAGGATCGATGACTGGTGCGCCCAAAATCCGCACCATGCAAATTATCGATCGCTTAGAACAAGAGGCGCGGGGAGTCTATTCAGGTGCGATCGGCTTTTTGGGTTTGAATGGTTCAGCCGATTTGAATATTGTGATTCGGACTGCTGTTTTGACTCCCGATCGAACCTCCATTGGCATCGGTGGTGGAATTATAGCCCTTTCTGAGCCGGAGATGGAGTTTCAGGAAACGCTGCTTAAAGCCAAAGCCTTAATCGACGCTCTGCTTCTGACGATGCACGGAACATCTGAACCAGATATGTATCCCATTTTGGGATTAGAAGCAACAACTGCCGATAGTTATGAAAAATTATCTGCCTAAATCAAAGACTTAAAAAAGGATGGAGATGTGTTTGGGGGGGCTATCCTGACACAAAACTGGCTACTATTAAAGACTCTTGAAACTAACATTTATATCCAAATTCCCTTGGGTTAAGGATTTTTGGTATTGATTTTTAACCTCAAGAGACGATAATTTTTGTGTCTCTACCAAAAATTTTGGGCTTCACTGACGATATTGACTTATATCCAACATTCCGCAGGTTGGAAGTTCAAAAGAATTAATAGTCAATAATTACTAATTTATCATCACAACTCCATACATAAATGCACTTTCTTGATTAAAGAATAAATTGAAAGATAAAAAGGAGGTAGCAAAAACTAGAGTTAAAAACAAGAAGCTAAAGTCGATATATAGCAAAAAATCGTGTAAAACTCCCTTATAAACCCAACCTTTGGCAAATAATTTATCTGCAAAACTTGACAATTCCATATCTGGAAAAGTTTTCTTAGATATCTAGCTTAGTTAACAGCAATCTGATAAGATTTCCAACAAGTAGAATAATCACTTGTTCTCTTTTTCTTGAACCCACTGATTTTGGTTATTTTTTGGGAAAGGAAAATAAAAATGTCTCATCTATTGTGGAAAACTCTGGTACTAAGTCCAGTAGTTTTGGGGGTGACGGTGTTGGTTTCCGCTAAGGCGATGGCTGCTGAAGTAGCAAGTTATTCTGAACATATAAAGCCAAAAGCTGCTCAGACAGAAGCACGAACAGCTGCTAATGCTTCAATATTCATTCAAACAGAGCAACCAAAAGTTAATCAGCAATTAGTTGCCCAAAAGACCGATGAAAATAAGGTTTTAGAAGAGGTTAATCGCTACAGTAGCGAAGGCAAAAATCAGAATTCACTGTCTCAAGTCACATCAGTTTCTCAATTTTCTGATGTGCAGCCAACTGATTGGGCATTCCAAGCTTTGCAATCCTTGGTTGAACGCTACGGTTGTATTGCTGGATACCCCAATTCTACTTACCGTGGCAATCGGGCACTGACTCGTTATGAGTTTGCCGCGGGTTTGAATGCTTGTTTAGATCGAGTTAATGAACTGATTGCGACAGCAACTGCTGACTTGGTGACAAAACAGGATTTGGCGACTCTCCAGCGTTTGCAAGAGGAATTCTCGGCAGAACTGGCAACTCTACGCGGTCGAGTAGATTCTCTAGAAGCACGGACTGCTGAACTAGAAGCCAATCAGTTTTCCACTACCACAAAATTGGTGGGTGAAGCTATTTTTGCTGTTAGTGATATTTTTGGCAATAATACTGGCGGTGCGAACAATACTGTCTTCCAAGATAGGGTACGTTTAGACTTGCAAACCAGTTTCACCGGTAAAGACCTTTTACATACCCGTCTTGCAGCCGGGAATGCACTAGCCTTTAATCAAGTGGATAATGCTGGTCTTCCTATTGATACTGCTGAAGGCACACAAAGTTTTCAAATCGGTAGTACTGGTAACAACGGTGTGATTATCGACTGGCTGGCGTATTACGTACCCATAGGCCCAGTTCAAGCTTACTTTGCGGGCACCGGAGGTATTCATAGCGATTATGTGCCCACTAATAATCCTTACTTTGAGGATTTTGATGGTGGTAATGGTGCTTTGTCTACCTTTGCTTCTGAAAGTCCGATTTATCGCATTGGTGGTGGTGCAGGTGCAGCACTGACTTTACCCTTAGGTAGCGGCAGCAGTTTTTTCAAACCTTCATTGACTATAGGCTACTTGGCGTCAAATGCTAATAATCCTGGACCAAATCAAGGTTTGTTAGAAGGTAACTATGCAGCTCTTGGACAGTTGAACTTTAGTGTTGGCGATCGCTTCTCTATAGGTGCTACCTACGTTCACGGTTATCATGGTGCTGGAGGTGGTAATTTATTTGATTTCGGTGGTGGTTTGGGTAGCACTAACCGCGTCGTAGGTACTAATCAAGCTAACACTCTAAGTACCCTAAATGCATCTTCCAGTAATTCTTATGGGATATCGGCAGCCTTCAAACCCAGCGACAAACTGTCAGTCAGTGGCTTCATTTCTTACCACGATGTCACAGGCTTTGGTGCTGGTGATGATTATGAAGCTTGGAGTTACGGTCTTGGGGTAGCCTTACCTGACCTTGGTAAAAAGGGTAACGTTTTAGGTATTTTTGCTGGTGCAGAACCTTATGCCCGTAACCGAGGAGGAGCTTTTGCTGGTACTGGTAATGATATACCTTATCACTTTGAAGGCTTTTACAAGTATCGCGTGTCAGATAACGTCTCAATTACCCCTGGTGTAATTTGGTTGACCTCTCCTGGCCAAAACAGCAATAACGATGATGCAATTATCGGTACGCTGAGAACAACTTTCACATTCTAAAAGTTTACAGCAATTTGCTTTAGGGACGCATGTTATGCGTCCCTTTTGACTTATGCCTTGCGATATTGGGGATCTTTTTCAAACCCAATTACCGATCGCAACCATTGGTGCCCAATATACAGGATGATTGTACATAATATTGACACCTTCTGATAGCGGTAATTTATTAGCATGAATCATTCTGATTTGAGCAGTTTGCAAAGCCTCTGCAATACTCATGCCAGTGTTGCGATAGTTGGTGTAAAATGTTTTCACTAGTTCGGATGTCGATTGATCGGTAACACTCCACAAAGATGCGATCGCACTTTTAACCCCAACTTGCAATGCAACTCCAGCTAATCCTAGTGTGGCACGGTCATCGCCAACTGCGGTTTCACAGGCAGTTAGTGTGAGTAGTTTGACGCTATCTGATTTGCTGTTGAGGTTTCGCAGTGAGTTTTCTAATTGGCTAATGGTAAGTTTTTGGTTTTTCCCTGTGACAATGAAGGTATCTTCAGGAATAATCCCAAATTGAGCGTGACTAGCTATGTGAACAATGGGATATGTGGTTTTGTCAAGTTTGTCTTGAAAAATTTCGGGGATAAAATTATCGTCGATTAGAGGGGTATGATTGGGGAATATACTTTCAACTGCACTGACTTCATCGGGAACCGCAAAAAGCTGTTCAAAAGTCTTGCCATCGATGGTGGCTTCTTTTGTCAAATCCAAAATTAACGCCTTTTGCGTACTGCGATCGCGTAGTTTAGGTGTGGTTAGTCGTAAACTGGGAGTTGTTGCAACTGCATAAGTTTCGACTAAATATTTATTAAGTTTGCTGTCATAAAGTGCCGCCATCGGAACACTACGCAAAAACCCATCCTGAATAAATACCAGAGTTTTGACTTTCTCCGGTTTGATATCCTCCGCAAAGGGGCGAATTATCCAATCATAAAGCTGTGATGCAATTGTTGTATCGTAGTTAATTTCTTCTCTTTTAACTAGTCCCGTGCGAAACTCGGCAATTTTTTTCTGTAGGGTATCGCTGCTAACTATTTTCTCACCTTTTTGATTGAGGTCTTCAATTCACTTAAATTTAACGGTAATCCGCTTTTCTCAAGATTGGTTACAACGTAATGCTAACAGTGTTTTAGCGGCGCGATCGCAATTTAGTTTTGGGATTGATGCAATTGACGCAACCGTTAACGATAGTGGTACTGATGGGCGTTTTTTCTCTTGGGTGGGACAATTTCAATGGGTACAACGACTATCTCCCCGCATTTTGATGCTAGCCAAAGTTAACACTCAACTTACTCCTGATTCCTTACTTTCGTTAGAAAAAATTAGCATTGGGGGAGTTGATACAGTGCGCGGTTACGATCAAAATCAAATTGTGGCTGACAATGGGGTAGTTGGAGGTGTGGAAGTTCGGATTCCCCTGGCTTCAAATGTGGAAACATTACAGCTAATCCCATTTTTTGACATCGGTACAGCTTGGAATAATCGCGGTATTAATGCCGACCCGCAAACCATTGCTAGTTTGGGGTTGGGCTTGAACTGGCAACCTTTTAACGGTTTGGTATTGCGTGCAGACTATGGTATACCATTAATTGGCACAAGCGATCGCGGTAGTTCGCTGCAAGAGAATGGCTTTAATTTTTCAGTGCGCTATCAGCCGTTTTGAAAGCGAGATTTCTAGATTGAGTAGGTATAGTTCAACTACCCCTGTTAAGGTGTACTAAAAAAAATGGTAAAATTACGTTTCTAAGCATTGCACCAAAGGAGTTTCAACCACAAGGCAGCCGCAACAGCAGCATTGATCCCATCGGGTGTATTATGGGTAATTGCCGCTTGAATTGTTGCCGCCTCAATGACTTTTGCTGGTGTCGGATAGATGCCAATGGGTGCTGCACGCATCGCTCCCCCACTTTTGTCACTTTCAGGGTTAATTTTGGTTAAAAACTCTTCCCCATCTTGAATTTCTAGTAGAAAATGGTAAAATTTTCGAGCATAACCTTCTCTGTGATCGCGTTTAAAAGCTCTAACAAAACTATCGGCTAAAACTACTGGCGTCCACGCTGCTTGAGCGACAATCACTTCCGCAATCGCAATACTCATCTGAGTATCATCAGTATAGCTGCCAGGATTGAGTGGAAAACGCGGATGTTCAACGTATCGACTCAAATCGTTGTTAGCGATCGCTTCGTCAGCATATTCAAAACCTGCACCGTAGGCATCTGCGATCGCTAACTTTAGCAACATAAGGGTATTAAACTAAAAACGGACGCGCCAGAAAAAAGCTAGAAACTGATTTAGCGTCTACCGGCTCTCCCTCCAGAATAGCTTTTTCTAATTCTTCAGGAGTCATAAACACCGTTTCGATATCCTCGTCTCCATCTTGTGGTGGTGGTGTCTCCAGCTTTTCTAAATCTCGCGCCAGAAAAGCATAGATAATTTCATCAGAATAGCCAGGAGCTAGGAAAAATTCGCCTAATTTATCCCATTTTTGGGCACTATAGCCAGTTTCTTCGGCAATTTCACGCTGTATTGTTTCTAAAGGCTCTTCACTTGCTTCCACTGTCCCCGCCGGAAATTCTAATATCCGTCCCTGAATTGCAAAACGGTACTGGCGCACCAGTATAAGTTTACCTTCCGCTGTCACTGGTACAGCTAGAGCACCGCCAGGGTGACGAATACATTCCCATTCTCCTTCCGATTTATTTGGCAAACGCAAGCGATTAACTTCAAAATCAAACTTGCGTCCTTTATGAAACAGGCGTTGTCTCAGCAGTTGTGGTAATTCTCTACCTAATGGCATAATAAAATCTGATTATCTGTGAATACAGAGGCAAAATCAGTGTTCTTCTACTTTTAAGGATGGTAATTTTAATTGTCCATCCTTAAATGTACATCAGAACAGTCTACCTTTTTCAGCAGCTCTTTAATAACACACCCGGAAACTGGTTCTATCCAATCTGGGGCAATTTCTGCTAGCGGAACTAACACAAAGGCCCGATCCCGCATTCGGGGATGGGGAATCTGGAGATTTGGTGTATCCAAAGTAATGTCATCATATAATAACAAATCCAAATCTAGGGTTCGTGGCCCCCAGCGTTCCTGACGCACGCGCCCAAATTGTTGTTCAATTCCTAACAAAATTTCTAATAACTGCTGGGGGAGTATTTCTACCTGCAATGTGACGCAGCCGTTGAGGTAATCTGGCTGTGGTGGGCCGACAGCTTTGGTTTGATACCAATGGGATCTGGCTTCTAAAACAATACCTGGCGTTTGGGCTAAAGTCTCTATAGCTGCTTCTAAAATTGTCTGGGAATCGCCGATATTACTACCAAGAGCAACGGCGCTTCGTCTTAGCTGTGCTTTGTCGTAGCCCGGTGTAGACATTATACTTTCCTAAAATAAGCCGTTTTCAGGCTGTCTTTGGGGATACTTGTCAATAGCTTTTATATTCGCAGTAGTTATCAAAATTGCAACATTTTTTACAAAACTAAATTAACCAAATTTAAAAAACATTCTTTTCTAGTGAATTCAGTTAATTATTTATAGGATATTATACTAAACACAATGGTAATTAAATAACCCCAAAATTGATTGATGGTGGTTATACGGTTACTACTTTGAGCGAGGAACTGACGTGGGGAAGCTTACCTCCTGGTTCAAGCGAAGACCAACTAATTTGAGTGACTTTGGACAAGGAGGAACGAATGAGAGCTTACCACCAGCATATCTGGCGCAGACGAGGCAGTTACTGAGCAAAATGAAAATTTTACCATCTAAGATGAGGGTCAATCGGGCAACTGGCGCTAGACCACTCTATCGCCGCTTTTGGTTTTGGGCAGGTTTGGGTGTTGGTGGTGGGATAGTTGCCTTCATCTACGGCATCAGTTTAATAGATCGGACTTTGCCAGATAAGTCCGAGTTGAATGCTGTGTTTCGAGAGCAAACACTGACCATTAAAGCTGCTGATGGCACTATATTACAACAACAAGGTGAAGCGACCAGAGAACAGCTAAAGCTAGAACAAATACCAGATAATTTAAAAAAAGCTTTCATCGCCTCAGAAGATCGAAGATTTAGGCAACACAACGGAGTCGATCCGCAAGGGATTGTCAGAGCGGGTTTGAGTAATTTGCGATCGCAAGGTGTGGTAGAAGGTGGTAGCACCATCACCCAACAGCTAACGCGGATTCTGTTTTTGAAACAAGAACAGACAATCTGGCGCAAACTCAAAGAAGTCCGCCTAGCTCAAAAAATGGAGCAAGAATTAACCAAAGATCAGATTCTAGAGCGTTACCTGAATCTGGTTTATTTGGGATCTGGAGCTTATGGTGTGGCAGATGCCGCCTGGGTATACTTTAGTAAGTCGCCAGATCAACTTTCCCTCGCCCAAATGGCAACGATTGCTGGATTAGCTCCTGCTCCTAGCTTATACGCCCCAGACAAAAACCCCGAAGCGGCAAAACGGCGGCGGGACTTAGTATTACTACGGATGCAAGAAGATAAAGTAATTACACCAGAGCAAAGACAGGCAGCAGTTCAGGAGCCATTAGCCCTCAAAAGCAGTTCACCCAAGCGAGTCCAAGTAGAATCACCCTATTTTACCAGCTACATCCAAAAAGAATTGCCCAAGTATGTTTCTCCTAACGTGCTCAAAAGTGGGGGTCTAGTAGTAGAAACCACACTCAACCCAAGTTGGCAAAAGGTGGCAGAAGAGGCAGTTGCGAAAACATTGCGAAATCAAGGACGCTGGGAAAACTTTAAGCAAGCTGCAATGGTGGCCATAGACCCCCGAAACGGTGAAATTAAGGCAATGGTTGGAGGAAAAGACTTTGGTAAAAATCAGTTTAATCGAGTTACCCAGGCACAACGGCAGCCAGGATCGACATTTAAAGGGTTTGTATATGCCACTGCGATCGCTACCGGTAAAAGCCCTTACGATAGCTACGAAGATGCGCCCTTTGTCGTAGACGGCTATGAACCAAAAAACTATAGTGAAAACTTCCACGGTTCAATGAACATCCGAGATGCCCTCACCCGCTCTGTTAATATTGTTGCCGTCAAGGTGTTGATTGATGTGGGATTTACCCCAACGATTAAACTTGCCCATGATATGGGGATAAAATCTGAACTCAAGCCCACCTATTCCTTAGCACTCGGCTCAAATGAAGTCAATCTGCTAGAGTTGACTAGTGCTTATGGTAGTTTTGCGACTCAGGGATTGCACGCAGAAAGTCATGGTATTACCCGCATTCTCAACCGCCAAGGCAAAGTCATCTGGTCAGCTAATTTCAAGTCAAAACGGGCCCTCGACGCTGACAGTGCCGCCATCATGACTTGGATGCTACGCAACGTGGTCGAAGCGGGAACTGGTGGTGCTGCCCAATTAGATAATAGACCAGTTGCCGGCAAAACCGGCACCTCAGACGAAGCCCGCGATTTATGGTTTATTGGCTACATTCCTCAGATGGTGACAGGGGTATGGCTAGGTAACGATGACAACCACCCTACTGATGGCAGTAGTAGTAGTGCCGCTTACACCTGGCACGAATTTATGGAAAAAGCGGTAGAGGGGATGCCCATAGAAAAGTTTCCCAAACGACCTAAGTTAGAAGGTCGTAAAGGCACTATCAAAGCCCAGTCCATCAAGCCCAAACAAGTGCTGAATCATTCTATTGCCTCTGATGATGATGACTCAGAAGGGGAAAGAGCTAGAAATTCTAATTCTGAGGAGAGTGGTTCATCTAGAAGACGTAGAAGAACCAGGAGCTATTCTCAAGAAGAACAGCAAGCAAGCGATTATACCCCAAGACGGAGAAGGCGCGATCGCAGCGAATCAAGTTCTAATAACTCTTCCTCAGAATCATCTACTCCACGGCGACGCTCTAGAAGAGTAGAATCTGATTCTCCTCCACCTCGAAGAACTCGGCGAGAGTTGTCTCCCGCAAATAGTTCCGGTTCTTCAGGATCTTCACCGTCACAACCATCTTGGCGGGATAGACTTAGACCTTCTCAATAGTAATGAGAAGTGGGCATTGTTGATACGTATGCACGACCACTATTTGAGGTACTCATTTTTCAGCATTTGAGTTACCTATCTCACTTACTTCTATGCTTTATTTTCCGAGTGTTCTAGTAGAGTTTCACCCCTTGTTTATAAGCATCTACAAAACTCCTGTAGTCACATTCAACTTGAGTTGCATAGTCCACTGCAAAGTTAAAAATTTCGTCTTTGAATACAGTAAACTGCTGAAATCCTTTTAAAATATACATTTTGGCAGTTTGTGACCACTATTTTTTCAAGTCTTATGAGAAATCCGGGTTTAGGGGCCAGTAAAGAAGTTTAGTTTTTCTGTGCATGAAGCAAGTTTCAAGTATTTGTACTTTTGTGCCAGTTAGAAAAGAACTTTATTGTCACTTAAAAACTTTATTGTTCCCTTAAGAACTTTATTGTTTGTGTACATAACTACAGCTGATAAGAAGCCGTTAAAGCCACTGCCAAAGCATCCGCAGCATCATCTGGCTTAGGAATTTCATCTAAATCCAACTCCCGCGCCACCGCTTCTTGCACTTCTGACTTATCAGCATTACCATAACCTGTTAAAGCTTGTTTAATTTGAGCCGGAGTAAACTCTACATAAGGAAGACGACGCTGGCCTAACACTAAAATGACTATACCCCGCGCCTGTGCAACCAGGATTGTACTTGACATACGATAGAAGAATAGTTTCTCGATCGCTACTAAATCTGGTTGAAATTCCTCCATCACGGTGTGTAAATCATCAAACAAGGTACATAAGCGCTGTCCCATTTCTACATCTGCTGACGTTTTAATTACTCCAAAATCCAGCATATTTACTGTAGTCTCTTGCACCTTTTTGAGATTTTGTGTGCAGCTAATTGCCCCAAATCCTAAAATTGCCAGTCCTGGATCTAATCCTAAAATTCGTTTTTCCATTAAATTCACTTTTACCAAGCCAGGGTATTGTTTAACTAGAAATACTGGCAATCTTCACGACTTGCTCTTAGTCTAATAGGATTGACAAATATAATAGTTTCACGCCTGGTGTTTTAAACCAAGTGGTGTAGATTTTCTGTTAATTATTGTTTGTAGCACCGCTCCAAATCAAATATGTCAATTGGTTTTCTCAGACAAGCCCTCAACGCCCTGCAAAAGCAGTCGCGCTCTCGTACTTCTTATCGGGTTAACCAGTGGTTCAAATGGTTATCCCCTGGACTATCGGTAAAACGTTGGTTGTTGATTAGTGTTGGGGGTGTACTGCTGGCGAGTTTGGGGTTAGCCATTTGGATTAAGTTGACCCCAATTTTTTGGATGATTGAGTTGGTTAGAGGTTTCTTGGGAGTCATCACCAACCTCTTACCGAACTATATCAGTGGGCCTTTGGTGCTGCTTGGCGGCTTGCTGTTAGTGCTTTGGGGGCAAACTCGCACCGTAGGCTCAATTACTAAGGTACTAAGAGCAGAAGGCGGAGAGGAACTCATTGATGTCTTGCTGGCCCATCGTCGATTGTACCGAGGCCCAAAAATAGTGGTAATTGGTGGTGGTACGGGACTTTCTACGTTGTTGAGGGGGCTGAAAACCTACAGCGCTAATATTACTGCAATTGTCACTGTCGCCGATGATGGTGGGTCTTCTGGGCGTTTGCGTCAAGAATTTGGAGTGCTACCACCAGGGGATATTCGCAATTGTTTGGCCGCACTAGCAGATGAAGAAAAGTTATTAACAGAATTGTTTCAATACCGTTTTCGGGCTGGAGATGGGTTAACTGGTCACAGTTTTGGCAATTTGTTTTTAACGGCAATGAGTGATATTACTGGAGATTTAGAACAAGCAGTTGCAGCCAGTTCTAAAGTTCTAGCCGTGCGAGGACAAGTACTACCAGCAACTCTCAGTGATGTTCGCCTGTGGGCAGAATTAGCCGATGGTCGTCGTATTGAGGGGGAGTCTAGTATTCCCAAAGCTGGCGGTAAAATTGTCAAAATTGGCTGCATTCCGGCTAATCCTCCGGCGGTACCAGCAGCTATTAAGGCAATTAAAGAAGCTGATTACATCATTATTGGCCCAGGTAGCCTTTATACAAGCCTAATTCCTAATTTATTAGTACCAGAAATTGCCGATGCGATCGCTCAATCAGATGCCCCCCGTATTTATATCTGCAATATAATGACTCAACCAGGAGAAACTGAAGGCTACACTGTTGCCGATCATATCAGAGCAATTGATGCTGCTTGTGGACAAAGACGACTATTCGATGCTGTATTAATACACAAAAAATCCCCCTCAGAGCAATCACTCATCCGCTATGCCCAACAAAACTCTCATCCCGTTTTCCTCGATAGAGAAGCAGTAACTCAGCTAGGGCGACGGATTGTTCCAGCTAATGTTTTGTATGAAGACGAAACAGGTTTTGTACGTCACAATCCGCAGAAACTAGCACAAGTGTTATTGCGGTGGTACGGTAGACGTCAGTCCCTTCGGGGAATTCAAAATTCAAAATTCAAAATTCAAAATTCAGGAAAATGAAAATTTGTCATTTGTCATTTTTTTAGACTAATCAGTAATGCCCAATACCTTAATCATGAAAATTTTTCTTGCAGATACAGAAGCGACGCTGCGCTTAGGTATTAATCTTGGCGAATCCCTGACACCTGGCAGTGTAATTTTACTAGAAGGTGATTTAGGCGCTGGTAAAACTACTTTAGTTCAAGGCATTGGTAAAGGTTTAGGAATTGCTGAACCCATTGTCAGTCCCACTTTCACGCTGATTAATGAGTACACGGAAGGGCGCTTTCCCCTTTACCATCTGGATTTATATCGCTTAGAACCGCAAGAAGTTGCAACCCTAAATTTAGAAAGTTACTGGGAAGGTGTTGAAGTCATACCAGGAATAGTGGCAGTTGAATGGGCAAAACGATTACTTTACAAGCCAGATAGTTATCTGAGCGTGAGTTTGACTTATGGACATGAAGGCACTCGTCAAGTCGAACTCACACCATTCAATTGTGCCATTAGCAAATTCATTGCGGCGATTTAAGCTCATCTCCCGACTAAAGTACGAGGGATTTCACTTTTATTGACCGCAACACTCAAAAATTCCTGCAAATAAATCGAGAGAGAACTTTACACTCGTCCTATCTACCACTACCACGTTCGCCACTGTCAGTTACTAACATTGTTATCTCAACCCAAACAAAAATATTTAATCAGCTTTTCTTGAATAGAAAACTGGTGGTAAGCAAAGCTTATACCTGTCCCTATGAATTTAGGAAAGTTCGCAACGCACTGGCTTTCTTTAAAAGGGAGACTATTTTTTCCTTGACTCCCTTAAATTCAGGCGGGTTTATATTATCCAAATAGTATTGAACCTAAAGTGGTTCTTAACTAAACGGCATATAGGCATCTACTAGTTTTATTGCTGTAATAAGCAGTTAAAAACTGATTTAGATGGTTGGTACACGAATCAAGCAAGTGTAAATAAACTGTTGTTGGGTTCAATGAGAGTTTTGAGAGAACTGAATCAGCTTCGATTGAACCCGATTAGTTCCCTACTGTGGTTCAAAAAAGGAATCTAGATTATTTAGCAGCGAATGCTAGTAGAAAAAGTTAAGCAATCATCAGTTTTTGTATAATTTTAACTTTTCTTACACTTAGTATTCCCAAGTTAAGTTCATAATCTATACAAAAAAATAAAGTATTTTATAAATTGACAAAATTAGTTTTAATAATTTTAATTAGCAATAAATTATTATATTCACATCTGTAATTAGCACCAATCTCAAAAAAATATTAACTAATAATATCTCGTATTTATACATACAGCGTATTTCAGGTAAGTGAGTAGGCGTAATTAGACATAAGATAAAACCTCACCCTCAATCCCTTTCCTTACTAAGGAGAGGGATTGAGGAGGCAGGGTGAGGTTTTATATTTAATTTGACCCACTTACTTAAATAAAGTACACGGGTAGGGGCACAACTACGATTATCTGTACCTCATCAAGTTGCAATCTGCTGTATTTTATCTAGAAATACAAGATGTATTAAGTAAGTTGGCATGAAAAAACCAAACCATGTAAAGATATAGGGTTTTATCTGTGGAGTGAACTCTTTGCTACATCTATTACTTCAGAGTTGAGCAAAAATGCTTAATCTACGATTAAACATCGTAGATTAAGCATTTTTTTGCAATGGGTAGAGTCTTTTGTCCAACAAGTGCAGACTCTTGGCTAGTCGAAGTTGTTTTCGTTACAAATCTTCATCAAAATTCTATTCCGATATATCGGAATATATCGTGATATATCGTATATTAGAGAAAGTTGATTTGAGATTCACTTATGTTTAGACATTTTCGGTCACGTTTTGGCGCACCTGCATGGGCAGGAGTTAGCGAAGAGGATTCATTGCTTGTCAGGTCTTGGTTTCATCATGAGAAGCATCATGGTAGACATCATGAGAAACACTTTGGCAATGAAATGTTTGGTCGTGGTTGGGGAGATGAATATCGGACTCGTCGAGGTGACATCAAGTTCATTCTGCTGGAATTGTTATCCGAGCATCCTAGTCATGGTTACGACCTGATTAAAGAGATGGAAACTCGCTATGGTGGTTTCCGTCGCCTCAGTCCTGGCTCAGTGTATCCAACACTCCAATTGTTGGAAGAAGGTGGTTATCTCAAGAGCGCGCAGGAAGGGGGCAAGCGGATTTATACGATTACGGATGAGGGTAAACAATTATTGGCAGAACGTACCCAACAAGAACCTTCAGACACTCCTTGGGATACCTTCAAAAGTTTTGTTACAGGTAAGCCCCAAGAGTTTATTGAGTTGCGGAATGCCGCCACAGAGTTAGCTGCTGCGGTAGTGCAGGTTGCTCGTAGTGGGAATATGGAGCGAATAAATCGGGTGCGTGAGCTTTTAGAGCAAGTTAAACGGGAAATTTACGCGATTCTAGCTGAAAAATAAGTATAGGCTCGTAGTAAAGACTTTAGTCTTTATTTTCTAAACACTAAACTGCTTACCGAACGGGAAAGTTAGTCGCTCATGGGGGAAACCCTTTACGAAGCGTCTCGTAGAGCAGAACGCGCTAATTCACTACAAACCCTCTAAGTACTTTGTTACGCATTAGCGTTCGCTGTCCAGCATTTGCATCTGATGTTGATCGTAACGAGTGCCTGCGATCGCAGATGCGGGAATTGCTGCTTCAATGCGGGTTAAGTCCTCTGGGGATAGGTTCACATCCAAAGCCGCCAACGATTCGGAAAGTTGGCTGCGCTTGCGTGCCCCGATGACTGGCACAATGTTTTTGCCTTTGGCAAGTACCCAGGCAATAGCCAACTGCGAAGGAAGAATTCCTTTCTCGGTGGCAATTTGCTTTAGTTCATCGATCAAGCGTTGGTTCTGGGCAAGGTTTTCTTTGCTGAAGCGTGGTAAGTAGGCACGAAAATCGCCCTGTGTGGCTGGAGTGGAGCCACTCAGCAGTCCTCGCGACAGCACGCCATAGGCAGTCACGCCAATACCAAGTTCTTCCAGTACAGGCAAAATCTCGC
Organism: Nostoc sp. 'Lobaria pulmonaria (5183) cyanobiont'; assembly: GCF_002949795.1. Taxonomy (NCBI): domain Bacteria; kingdom Bacillati; phylum Cyanobacteriota; class Cyanophyceae; order Nostocales; family Nostocaceae; genus Nostoc; species Nostoc sp. 'Lobaria pulmonaria (5183) cyanobiont'. The sequence continues at coordinate 5,584,530 of NZ_CP026692.1, forward strand.
TCTCAGGACTACGGCTAATCAGGGAGTACTCGATTTGTAGGTCACTGATCGGGTGAATGGCGTGGGCGCGGCGGATGGTGTCCGCTCCCACCTCCGATAACCCGATATATCGGACGTAGCCAGCCTTGACTAGCTCGGCGATCGCGCCGATGGTGTCTTCAATGGGAACTTGCGGGTCTAATCGAGCCGGACGGTAGATGTCAATGTGGTCTACTCCCAATCGGGTAAGGCTATAAGCTACAAAGTTTTTCACCGAAGCAGGGCGGGTATCTATACCAAGCCATCCGCCATCGGCAGTACGTAAAGCGCCGAATTTCACCGAAACCAAGGCTTTGTCTCGACGCTCCTTGATTGCCCGACCAATTAACATCTCATTGTGCCCACTGGCATAAAAATCGCCAGTATCCAATAATGTCATCCCGTGGTCAAGAGCTGCCTGGATAGTTGCAATGCTTTCGTTTTCGTCTGCTGCACCGTACACACCAGACATACCCATACATCCGAGAGCTAGGGGGAAAACAGTTAGACCTTTAGAACCAAGTTGGCGAGGTTGAATTTGATTTTGGGTAGTCATATATCGCTTCTGTGTTGTTTTACTGCGAGGTAAGGTTAGAAAATTCACCACATCTTTGCGTAACTATACGCTGGCTGTGGGGCGCACGATAATCTCATTCACATCAACATCATCCGGTTGCTCGATTGCAAAGGCGATCGCTCTGGCGATCGCTTCAGCCGGAAGCGCAATCTTGCGGAATTCCTGCATTCCTTTGCCAGCTTCTGCGTCAGTTATACTATCTGCCAATTCGGACTCTGTTACGCCCGGTGAAATAACCGTAACGCGAATGTCGGTATTTTCCTGACGCAGCCCCTCCGAAATTGCCAGCACAGCGAACTTGGTAGCCGAGTAAACGGCACAGGTTGGCCAGACAGCGTGTCCGCCGATGGAGGACAGGTTAACGAACTGGCCGAATCCTTGGCGTTTCATCAGCGGTAGCCCAGCGGCGATGCCATTGAGTACGCCACGGATGTTCACGTCAATCATCCAGTCCCATTCATCAACCTTCAGCGCTTCTAGCTTCGAGAGCGGCATAACGCCTGCATTGTTGACGATCGCATCAATGCGGCCAAATTTGCTCTGAGCAAATTCTACAAAGGCTTGGAAGTTGGCGCGATCGGTGACATCAAGGGTCTGATACTCCGCCGAGCCTCCCTCAGAGCGGATTGTAGCCACGAGGGTTTCTAGCCGCTCCGTGCGTCGTGCGCCCAAAATAACGTGGATGCCCTTACGAGCGAGTAGACGTGCTGTCGCCTCACCGATACCACTGCTTGCACCTGTAATCAGTACGACTTTCTGTTCTTTACCAGTGTTTTCGTTGGTAGTCATAAAACCGTATCTCCAAGTGGTTGTACTCTCTAGCACACTTTTAATCTAAGAGAGTCAAAGCTTGATGCGGTAATCTGATCCTGCGGAATTCTTGCCTAATCCTGCATTTTCCTTTATTGTTTATCATAAAAAGATCAGCTGACCGAAGCGGCTGAAGAGATTGCGGCTGCCCTGAATGTTAGTTTCATAAGGATTTTAAACGACATTATGGAACAGACTGTTAGAAAGCAGCAGTCCGAGCTAGCCGCTCTGATTGCACAGAACAGTAATGGAGATGGTGTCCATCCCACAGGGATCGAGCGGTTGTTCTTGTTATGCTCCTCACAACCAACTGCGCCTGTTCATGCCCTGCATGAGCCTTCCCTGTGCATTGTCGCTCAGGGCAAGAAACAGGTAATGTTGGCAGATAATCTCTATGTTTATGGTCAAGACCAATATTTGGTGGTATCCATCGATCTGCCTGTCGTCGGTCAGGTGATTGAAGCAACGCCAACCGTTCCGTATCTGGGCCTGCGGCTCGATTTAGATCCGGGAGAACTCAGCACACTGATGATGGAGGCAAAACTAGACGCTCCCGGTAACCAACCACTAAAACCGGGCTTGTCTATTAATCCTGTTAGCCCCCAACTGCTTGATGCAGCAATCAGACTTGTACGGTTGTTGGAAACACCTGAAGATATTGCCATCCTCGCACCTTTGATTGTTCGAGAAATTCTCTACCGTTTGTTATCAGGCGAACACAGTGCTATATTGCGACAGATTGCTTTAGTCGATAAACAACTCCAAGCAATTAGTAGAGCGATTAACTGGCTTAAATGGAACTACGAAAAACCATTTCGGATCGATACGATCGCTCGTGAAGCGTGCATGAGTCCCTCGTCCCTGCATCATCACTTCAAGTCAGTCACCACCATGAGTCCTTTGCAATATCAAAAACAGCTTCGGCTTCAACAAGCCCGTCGCCTGATGCTGGGGCAAGGTATGGATGCGGCAACAGCTAGTCATTACGTGGGTTATGAAAGTCCCTCACAGTTTAGCCGTGAATACAGTCGGTTGTTCGGCGCACCACCACTGCGTGATATGGCTCGGTTAAAAAGTGGAGTTTTTGGGGATGGGGGATGAGGGGGAAGTTTTTCATTACCTGTGCGTAAATCCTAATTAATTAAGTCTTTGATACTGATTAATGAGGCTTAGAACTCCTTTAATGAGTCTTTGATACTGATTAATGAGGCTTAGAACTCCTTTAATGAGTCTTTGATCCTCATTAATGAGGCTTTGAACTCCTTTAATGAGTCTTTGATCCTCATTAATGAGGCTTTGAACTCCTTTAATGAGTCTTTGATACTCATTAATGAGGCTTAGAACTCCTTTAATGAGTCTTTGATCCTCATTAATGAGGCTTTGATACTTGCGGACGTAGCTTGGAACTTAGCGCCCTGCTCCTCTGCTCCTCTGCTCCTCTGCTCCTCTGCCTCCTGCCCCCTGCCCTCAAAAATTAGAAGCGATCGCACTTAAATCTGGCTCGATGAGTGAGTTTAGGAATGTCCACAATTGCAAATCAGTAAAGTCTGGAATTGCCATAAATGCACCGACTGACTGCAAAATTTGCGGATCGTGGGTGGAGGCGATGCCAATGGTGCGGATATCTGCGCCCACGGCTGCCCGAATACCAGAGGGAGAGTCTTCTAAAGCGATCGCTTCTTCTGCTGTAATCTCCAACTTATTCAGGGCAACTTGGTAGGGCGCAGGGTCGGGTTTACCTGCAATACAATCATCCGCTAAAACAACTGTATGGAAAGCTTCTTTGATCCCCAAAACTTCTAGCATAAATTCTGCATTTAATCTAGGGGCATTAGTTACTAATGCACGTTTTAATTGATGTGCATCTGTCCATGCTAGTAGTTCAGAAAATCCACTTAGCGGTTTGAGATGTGGGGCGAGTTTGCGGAAAAGCGTCTCTTTTTCGTCTGCAAATCTTTGCCCTTCTAGTGCTGATAATTGTGGCAGAATGTCTTTAACAATTTCTGGATTTAGCCTTCCACTAATTCGGGATTTATAAAATGTTTCATCTATTTCTATGCTGTAATTTAACAGCATTTCCTGCCAAGCTCGGTAATGTATAGGGTCAGTGTTGACAATAGTCCCGTCTAGGTCAAAGAGAATTGCAGCCAGCATAATTTTTGGGTAGAATGTAAATAATTGTTAACTTAATTTAAATAGTTTACATTGTTTTTTGTCTTTAGTAATTATTCCTTCGTTAATACGGGGATTGAGGACTGGAGAATAAATTTCAAGAGTCAGAAATTAATCTGCTAAATCCTAAAATCTATACTGGATAGGGCATATAAGGGCAGACAGGTAAAGCTTCAGGGGAAACTGCCGTATAATTGATAACCTTCTTCGTAAGCAAATGGTAGCCGCCACAAACTTTTTTCGCGTTGATGATTTATTAGTGCAGATTTACAACTCTGAAGTCGAAATGGCCGAGGATGTTGCCGAAATCGTGCAAAAGTATTTACAGCAAGTTCTCAAGCAGCAGGATACAGCTGCTGTATTGTTAGCTACAGGTAACTCCCAACTCAAATTTCTTGATGCTTTGATTGCATTGGGTGGTGTAGATTGGTCACGGATTATTCTGTTCCATCTAGATGAATATTTGGGAATTACTGCTGACCATTCTGCTAGTTTTCGGCGTTATATGCGAGAACGTGTAGAGAAGCGAGTTAATCCTAAAAAATTTCACTATATAGAAGGTGATACATTACAACCAGTAACAGAGTGCGATCGCTACACTAAATTATTGCAAGCACAACCGATTGACTTATGCTGTCTTGGTATTGGCGAAAATGGACATTTAGCTTTTAACGATCCAGCTGTCGCAAATTTTCAAGATCCTTACAGCGTGAAACTGGTGAAACTGGATACTATTAACCGTCAGCAACAAGTAAGTACAGGTCACTTTCCGAATTTAGAAAATGTCCCACAGTATGCTTTTACTGTCACCATTCCAACAATTTGTTCAGCTAAAAAAATTATCTGTCTTGCTCCAGAAAAACGTAAAGCGAATGTGGTAAAAGAAATGCTGGAAAGTTATGTTGGTAAAGACTGTCCGGCTTCTATTCTCCGTCAACAATCCCAAGCGACGTTGTTTTTAGATGTTAATTCTGCTAGCTTACTAAAATCAACTTAAACTTATCCACATCCTCAATCTTCCAAGCTAATTATTCGAGCGATCGCTGGAATTGCATGAGATAGTTTTAGTATACAATAAACCTATAATTGTCAAGCGATATTCTATATCCACGCAAATTCTGATACACTTTGTTCTACAAACTTGATGTTTATAGAAGTCATAAACATCTCAAAGTAATGAAATAAAAATTCCTAAATACGCCAGCCATCAAAAATCAGCTTTATATTAAGCGACTGGCGAATCTAGAAAATTTTAAGAGAAGGGTATAAATAACTTAATAGATACCCTCAACATCCTAAAAAGTTCAAAAGTGCTAAATTCCAACACTTGATGCTTCAGCACCCATTGGCGAGACATAATCACGGAAAAGAGTCATCTGTTGCTCAAACTCTAAGAGTTGAATTTTACCAAACAGTGGTTTAGCTTCGGAAGGAAGTTCATAATCAGCAGGTACAGGAATGATAGTGCCATTATCCATCCCTTGAGATAATCGATACCAAAACAGGAGTTTTGTAGTATCACCCAAAGAGCCATATTCACGAGAAATTTCGCTATCCGCTTTATTAATCAAATCACGCTGAACTTGTAATTGTTGTTCGTGAGATAATTCCTTAACTTGATTAAATAAACCTTCAGCTATTTCTGGAGAAACAGTACTGGCTCCAGGAGCGGCTGGAGTAATTGAACTCCCCATTTCTTTATAGATAAACCAAAACAAAGCAAGTTGTTGATCTACATTTAAATTTTGCCAAGCTTGAACGTGTTCACGAATAGTTGGATCGTTGGTTTGTGTAGATGTCATGATTAACTCCAAATCGCAATTATTTATTTATTCTTAAAATGTTATCAAATGTACATTTGCAGTTTTACCCTACTGAAGACAGATGTCTTAAAATCATAAAGAAGATCGTTCAAAGCCAAAATAATGCTTGGCAAGTGCCAAATGAAAGAGTTAGCAATTATAAGTCTGTTGCCAAATTCAAAGATTATTAAAAGGTATTTCCTTGGATAGATGTTAGCTTAATTATAATAGTGGATAAAAAAGCACTACTTATTAATCTTTGAAATGGCTCAATTTATCACTTACGCATTGACAGAAGCAACCAACTGTGAGTTAAATATTGTTGGATGTCTCTGCATTGTAATCCTCTTGTAGGTGAGTTACTGCCTCCAGTCAAACCAGCAGGTCGCAGCCTCTAATAAGCCAAAGCAAGGGTAAACAAAGTATAGTTTTGAGTCTTTGGGGTTCTTCGAGTTTAATAGTAATCAAATGGACGTGAAATTATAATACACAATAGGGGTATACAGCTAGCTGTACGCCCCTACTAAGAAACCTATATTTAATGCAATTGACGAAACGCTACAATCTCTCATCAGTAAGGGTGAACGCTTTACCCAAATATTAGAAGAGTTCGTTGGTTAGATACCAGCCTTCCTAATATTACTCATTTATGGGCGAAAAGTTATTAGTACTTACTGCCAAGTAAAGATTGGAATGCATTTAACGTCGAACTTAGTTAAGGATTTTTTTGCCTGTTTGTGCTGCACTTTCCCCGACATCATTAGCAGTTTTCTCAGCACCTTCTACGTAGCCAGATCCAAATTGTTTAAAGGCTTCTGCTGACTCTTCTCCAATCTTTTTAAGTCGCTCACCAGGAGCACCTTCGGTTTCACGAGCTTCTTTATTCCATTCCCCGATTGTTCTCGGTCTTTGAGAATCATCTTGCTGTATCTGTTCGCGAACCCTTTCTTTTAAGCCTGTGTTACTTTGCCCAGGAGCAACATTCGTCGTCAGCACTAGAAACCCAACTATGACGACAGCCAAAAAACCTTTTATTTGAAGTCCTTTAAGGAGGGAACCGATCTGACTAATAGTCCTAGAAATCAAATTTATCATGCTGAATTAGTTTGTTTTTTGGAGTACAAATAAAGATTACCTATAAAAAAATAATTATCCTTCTAACAAAAGGCATATCTCAGTTATGAAACATCTCAGATGAGACTATACCAATCATCCGCAAGTAAATCAACTAAATCAAACCATTCATAGAGGTGAAAAAGAATCTAGAAACTTAGCAATGCTAGCTCTCTACAAGGGTTCTGGATAAGGCATATTTAATTTCGCCAGATGTGTATTAACTGCAATATTTAGTTAACCACGATATTTTTCATAGATTGCTTGATTTTGACATCACCCAAGCGGTATAAATTGCTGTACTCACTTTTGCTTGTACACAAAATAACCGCAAATCACTCACAACTGGTTTGTGGTTGCCTAGAGCAAAAGGTCGATAATTAGACAAAAAAGCTGATTTTGTCTGGGAATAAGGCTTTGAAGACCATTGATAAAAATTGACGATGTGAGAAAACGGTTGAGATTAGCATAAATTTCCAAAATTCATCCGAAAAAAAGCATTTTAATGCTCAATAATAGCTTTTTTATCAGTATTACTCTTTGTTTATAAATCATGCTTGAGATTCCTGAGGCGGCTAAATGTAGCACTAAATACATTTTTAATACAACATTTGGTTTTAAATACAGATAGAAATAAAAAAAACATATATCTTTGGTTGTAAAAATTATCAACCTTAAAAGATAGATGCTTATGGATAATTCCTCAATAGTTACTAATAACAATCAACAGTCACACGACTTTTAGGCTAGTACACTACACTGTGGCGGAAGTTTGCCTACCTTAAACAAGTTGCTTGAACAATTTGTCTAGTTAATTAAGATAGTAGCTGGATTTCTGCTGTGCTGTACTAGAGGCATTGTTTATCTGACTGAGTGAATTTATATTATAATCCCTAGATATTTGAAGGGCTTACAGACGAAAAACTACTCGACATTTTTCCTTAACACGAGAACTGCTTCAGGTGAAAAGCCAAAGGATGAAATACTGGATAACGAAATTAGCAATCTGTATAGTATTACTGTATAGCTTGTTGCTATCAAATGATTATGCAGGAGCAAACCAACTTTCAAATACTTCTAATATTAATGTACAGCAATTAAATGCACTGCCAATAGTTGAAAACGTAGCAAGTACTGACAAAAATATTGCTGAGATTAAAAAGGAAGATTTTTGCCGATTTAATGGGATTGTTAATCGGATAGATAAACTAGAAGGAATTTTCACACTTTATTGCAGCGAGGATTCGGGAAAAGTTTTCTTAGAACTTAAGCCAGAACAGCTAAATAAAAACTACCTAGCTATAGTGACATTGGAATCAGGCATTGGGGAAAGTGGGATTTATAGTGGATTACCTCTTTCTGATTTTATCTTTTACTTCCGAAGAATAAATAATAGATTGCATTTTGTTGTGCGTAATGTAAAATTCCGTACAGACAGTATACCAGAACAGCGATCGCTTGCTCGTTCATTTAGCGATTCAGTTCTTTATTCACTCGAAATAGCCACTATCGATCCCAAAAATCAAAATATTCTAATTAATCTGAATGAACTGCTAATGCAGGATTTTCCTGGATTAACTCCTCTATTAAAATACTCTTTACAAGCCGATTACCGCTTAGATGCACGCAAGTCATATTTTGGTGATGTTAACAGTTTCCCAGAAAACATAGAGATTGATTCGATTTATGGTTTTTCATCACTAGAAGGCTCAAATTTAATCACCGTACCCGATAGTAGGGCACTCACTCTAAAGGTACACTATAGTTTTTCTCAGTTGAGAGAAAACAATGGTTATATTCCCAGACTTGCCGATGATAGAGTTGGATATTTTACTACTGCTTTCCAAGACTTTTCTGATAATAATGCTCGCGAATCATTTGTACGTTATATTAATCGCTGGCATCTAGAACCATCCAATCCTAGCGCCCCTTTATCTTCACCCAAAAAACCAATTGTGTATTGGATTGAAAATGCTGTACCACTAAAATACCGTGATGCGATTCGTGAAGGCGTTTTGATGTGGAACAAAGCATTTGAAAAAGCCGGATTTCAAAATGCTATTGAAGTGCAGCAAATGCCAGATGATGCTGATTGGAAACCAGCAGATGTACATTACAACACTATTCGCTGGTTTAATTCTTTAGATGCAGGTTTTGCCAAAGGTCCGATGCGCGTCAACCCATTCACCGGGGAAATATTGGATGCAGATATTATTGTGGATGCCAATATGGTGCGTTTAGTTCAGCAAGAATATCATGCATTAATGGAGGCAAATTCATGTCCAGAAAAGATGAAAGGACATGAAGACGCGGGTAAATATCTGGATAGATTCTTTGCATCATCTTCCTCTGCTCTGTTTTTCTCCTCTGAGTCCTGCTATGGTATGGAGTCTTCAAATCAAGCAGCTATGGGGGCGCTGGCGTTGTCAATGTTGCCAAACACTACACCTAGTAGTGAAAGCATAAAGGAGTATGTACATCAATATTTGCGTTCTCTTATCGCTCACGAAGTCGGGCACACTCTGGGTTTGCATCACAACTTTTATGGTAGCACCATGTTAGCGCCACAAGAATTAAATAATACTGAAATCACTCACACCAAAGGTTTAGTAGGTTCGGTGATGGATTATGTACCTGTGAATATAGCACCACAGGGAATACAGCAAGGTGACTATTTCCCCGGAGTTATTGGGCCTTATGACGAATGGGCAATTGAGTATGGTTATAAAAAATTTCCAGCAACAGGACTTAAGGTAACGATTCCAGAATCAGAAAAAAGTTTTTTAAACCAGATTGCACTAGCGTCGCCTCAACCAGAATTATCTTACGCAACTGATGAAGATATCTGGGATATCAATCCTTTGGCAAATGTCTGGGATATGAGTAGTGATGTGCTACTTTATTCACAGTGGCAAATGGATAATGCTCGTTTTATGTGGCAGCGTCTTGATCAGGGTTATCTATCGAAAAGAGAAAGCTATAGTAACCTGCGCCTTAAATTTAATGGAGTACTTAAATATTATTTTCGGAACGCCACTTTGCTTTCTAAATACATTGGTGGACAATCGTTTCGGCGTCTCCATACCAGTGATGATGCTTGGGCATTTGTACCAGTTTCACTTTTAAAACAACGTCAAGCATTGACAAAGTTGCAAGAGTATGTATTTGCGGAGGATGCTTTCAGCTTTTCACCACAATTGCTCAATCAACTAGCACCATCGCATTGGGGAGACTGGGGTAGTTCTGCACCTAATAATCGCCTTGATTATCCAATTCACGATCGCATTTTGAGTTTTCAAAGTGCGATATTGCGATCGCTATTAGACAGTGATCGCCTGAATCGTTTACAAGATATAGAATTAAAAACTCTGCCTGGGGAAGCACTTTCCATTCCAGAACTGTTCGACACCCTGCAAACAGGCATCTGGACAGAAGTTTTCGCCCCAGGAGAACCAAAGCCAATTTCTAGCATCCGCCGTTCATTGCAACGGGAACATCTGAATATTTTGTTACAGATGATGTTGGGTACTACTAATACACCTGAAGATGGTCGAACATTGGCTTGGTATAAACTGCGCCAACTGCAAAAAGCAATTGATGTCAGACTCAAACAACTTGGTGAAAGTCTTGATATTTACACCTTAGCTCACTTAGAAGCTTCTGGCGATCGCATTACTAAAGCATTAAACGCGCAGTTCCTCTCTAGGTAGCCACGATACTCCTAAATGTACATAGCAAAGTAGTCCTCATAAATTTCAGTATTAGTTGATAGCGTTTTTTCTACTTTTTCACGATCTACATCAATCGCCAAACTCGTACCATTGCTCAGACTCCCTTCGAGCATGAAATCGCCACAGTATTCGTTGGCGGGTACGGCTTCCTTCATCTTCTTGGGAAAACTCAAACCCAGATGGCTCATGATTGCGATAAATTGATCGCGGCTGCGATTGGCAAATCGGGGATTGAGGCGTTTTTCTTCACCAATAGTAGAAACAGTGCGCCCTTTATAGTCATGGGCGGGATAAACCAGGGTGTCCTCTGGGAGAGTAAATAACTGTTGCGTCACTGTCTCGTACAGAGTACCCGCATCGCCCGATTGAAAGTCTGTGCGTCCACAGCCGCGAATCAACAAGGCATCCCCCGTTAACAAATGGGTATTGTTGACTAAATAAGCCAGATGTCCGTCGGTGTGCCCTGGTGTAGCGATCGCCTCAATCCGCACCGCCCCCACAATTAAGGTTTCGCGATCGGCAAGGGAGTGATCCGCAGACCTAGCAGTGGCATTTTGGGGCACCATCACCTGACAACCTGTTTGCTGTCTCAGTTTGCCAGCACCAGTGATATGGTCAGCATGGATGTGAGTTTCTAAACAGTAGCAAAGACTCAACCCCAAGTCATCCAGCACTTGTAAATCACGGTCAACCTGCTCCAATACTGTATCTACTAGCACCGCATCTTTAGTCTGACTGTCCGCAATCAGATAGGTGTAGGTGCTAGATTCTGGGTCAAAGAATTGGCGAAACAATAGCGTTGACTGGGCTATAGCGGGTCGAAGGTCGCTATAGTCTTGTTCAGCGGCGCGAGAAATGGGCGAAACGGGACGTACCCGCACCGGTAAGGACTGCAACACCGTTGTCGCCAATGCCTGGGCCTGCTCACGCAGTTCGGGAACAGCGATCGTTTCCCATAAATTGCCTTTGCGGGGAGTGCCCAAGGTATAGAGTAGGCTTGAACGTTTGCCCTCAGCATCTAATACAGCACCATCGGGGGTAGTATCCAAACCCAAGCCAATATCGTTGGGGTGGATCAATCCCTGAGTGCGTAAATTGGCAATTAGGGATTGAGGCGATCGCTGATAATTTGCCTGTACCCCGGTGCAATTCACCACGCGGCTGACTTGCAAGACCTGATTCCTTTGCGTTTGGCGCTGGCGAAGGGTCACTGCCACGGCCTCAGATGCCGCTTCATAACCCTGAATGCGCCCTGCGGTAATAGTTAGTTGCCCAGAATCCAGCATTGCTTGGACAACCTTGCCAATTTTGGGGGCAATTCGATGGCGATGTACATCCCAATAGGGGGTGAGATGGCGCAAAAGCCGTTTTTGCTCCACGCGGGGCAGTTGTTGCCAGAGTTGCTGGGTGATCGGACGCAGGGAATCAATCACCGAGCGCCAGTTGTAGCCCTGCACTGCTGCCGTTTGCACCTGACTGCGAATGCGCCGCAGCAAGCCGCGAACTGTTTTAGGCGCGGTGTCTGGGGTTAAAAAGGCGGGGTAGGGTTTAGTCGATTGATGCGGTAGCGGAGACAATCCCCGGCGAGAGACGGCATAAATTTTGCCCCGATGGTTGCCAGCGTGGAGTGACACTACCATATCCACCATCGTCAGTCCAGTGCCAATCAGCAATACAGGCGCATCAGGCTTCAGTTCTGCCAACGCCTCGGCTGACCAGGCATGACGTAGGTAGGGGGTGTCATTGTCCTCAGAGGGTTGCGATCCAGGAGGGGCGGAAGGTGCGTTTCCCAGTGCTAGTACAATTTTGTCTGCCACGAAAGTACGGCTGCTACTCAAGGAGACGATCGCGCCTTTGGCTTGTGGCTCCACTGCCACCACCTCATCGATGACGCGCTCTAGCCGGACGTTACTCGATGCCGTGGCTTCAGCTTCCTCCAAAATCGACTGGATATAAAGCCCGAATATCTGACGGGGAATAAAGCTGCTGGCATTCAGATCACTAGGCAGAAATGTTCCTAACTCACTGCGGTTGTAGTTTAACCAGCGCAGCAGATGACCGGGATCATCGGGAAAGGCACTCATCTTGCCTGCGGATACATTCAGCAAATGGCTGATGGTGTCCGTACTGTAGGCGACTCCCTTGCCAATGTCGTGACTGCGCTCAATCAGCTTGATCAACAGGGGACGGTTGGCAGTTTTTAACAGGTGAGCCGCTACTAGAGAACCACTAAAGCCAGCACCAATCAGCGCGATCGTCGTGCTTGAAGGATGTGCTATCAAGACATTAGAATCCATCACAGTGCTAAATAGAGTGTATGGTGACTACTTTCTCAATCAGACTTTTGCCGACAGTGGTAAAAGTAAATTTGTTCATTGAACAATATACCTATCGGTTTTTTGGTGTATGATTCCAGTCTCCTTTATTTTAACTAGATTGCTTAACTTGACTATGGTTTGACTATGAAAATTTGTCCTAACTCCTAAAGATACCGCTGCAATAAACCAATAAAAACTTCTGGTATTTCCAAATGAGGTAATATTCCGGCATCTGCGATCGCATAAAAATCTCGAATTGCCCTGGGATTTAAATTTGCCAAGCGTTGTCCTAATTTGATGTCAGTAAATTGTGCTTTTTCCCCCCAAAAAATGAAGGTGGGAACTGTTAGTTGTTGGATATATAAACTCAGATCAAAGTAAAGATCGCCTCGTAAAAATGCCAAAGCCGCAAACTTAGCATTAGGTTGTTGTGCCGAGGTTAAATAAGCCTCCACCATTTCTTGAGATACTCGTTGTGACTTAGCAAAGAGAAAACTTTGTAAAAAATTTCGGACCGCAATTTCATTTTCAGCACCAAGCAGATAAATAAAATTGTCCAACAGAGGCGCATTGATTACCGAAAGCGGAAGTCTGCGTCCAGCACCCTGCCCAAAATCATCAAATCCAGAAGGGGAAACCAAAAACAGTGATTTGAATAAATTGGGTTGAACAATAGCTAGACGAATAGCAAAAGCGGCTGTGAGAGATGAGGCTACCACTGTCACCGGCTGGCGACAAGTTTGGATGATAAACTCTGCGATCGTACTGAGATAATCCCTAATTTTATAATCCCGGACTGGATGGGCCGATTCTCCCCAGCCGATGAGATCGGGGGCTAAAATGTGGTAATTAGAGGCAAAAGCCGGGTAAACTTTAGACCATTCATAAGCAGACGCTCCCCCACCAAAGTTATGGAGAAATAGTAATGGGGGTAAATCTTCAGTGTCAGCAATCGCCCAAGGTGCATTCGTTTGGGTATAGTAAACCATTGCCCCCAAGAATGTATGGATGACTTTATGTCCAAAGCCAGGAGGTTGAAACTGAAGCATAAAATTAAAAAGTTTAGTTTATTTGAATTTGCACACAGTCAAACTAATTCAGGAATCAAAATACATTTGTCTGAATAGTTCAAGAATCAGGAGAACATTTGATGAATCAATATATCAATTACACTGGATTCCTGCTAAATTATAGCTTTTGACTCTTGGGTGCTGAATTATTGCAATTCATAATTCATAGTTTACCCTTGTTTTTTATCGGCATCTCCTGTGATTTGAACGAGTTGATGGAGGTTATCACCACTAATATGATATGCTCCCCCAAAACCAACTACAAAACGACCTTCACTTGGAGTTAGCCGGAAAATCCGAAAGTCAGACAAGCCGCGCAAAACCTCGACAATTTCACCAAACCGCCCTTGAAATTGCTCAACAATTTGATTCCACTTGTCAGTTTCACGCTCTATCAAAGTTGCCGTACAATCAAAACTCAAACGACGACGGGCAAAAATTAGATTACTTTTAGCTTCATCCTCGATAAACAAGACACTAACATGAGGATTGGCATAAAGATTTTTGGTATGAATCGAAAGACCGCTGACGTAAATGTAGATATTTTTGGAATCATCCATTACAAAGGGAGCATAACTAGCATTGGGTATTGCTTGTGCGCTCACAGTGCTAATAATTACACTCTCCAATGCTTCAGGAAACTTTTCATACTCAGCTTGAATGTTTTCAAGTTGACTCATAAGTAGATTACCGCTTGATTAGGAACACCTAATAAAGTATCTTAACGTGATTGAGCGATGTCTAGGATGGGCTACAGCTACGCATGGAATCCCCAAAAAATAAAAGCGATCGCTCCCTTTAACTCAAGAGCGATCGCTAATTTTTGAATTACAGAATACAGCTTAAGCAGCAACAGGTTCCAACAATTTAATGTCAGAGAAAATAAATTCCTGAGTAGAAAATTGTCCTGCTGTCTCGGTGCGAATCTCCCGACGATTTAGGATGAAATAGTCACCAACTTTTTCATACTCATCAATAAATTCGCTTCTACCGCCTTTCTGTTCTCCAGTTTTGGGGTCATGGTACACAGAGTCATAGGTACGGGATAGATAACCTTCCCCGGTGTCGTGACTGCTGAAGGTGTCAATAGTAACAAAAGTACCGTGGATTAGACGGTGAACATGGCAGACTTCATTATTGCGGACTTTGTATTTATCGCCTTCAGCCTTACCACCCATTAAAAGCTCAACAGCACCAGTTTCGTCAGTTTTACCATAGCTAAACGTATTGGCGCTGTGGGTGTCTTCAAAGCTGCGGCGGATGCGGTGAATTGCTATCTCCCAGGCTTGACCATGAATTGCTTTCTGGGCTGACTCGTCATCTACATCCAAAACTTCGGCTTTGAGATTGGCACTGATGATAACTTTGCCTGTAAACACTTTATCATCATGCTTAAAGGTAATATTTGCGGTATAACCAGGGAAATTATTGTCCCAAGTATAGCGGTTTTCATAAGCAGCCCGGAAAAGTTCCTGAGCAGAGAGTTGTGTAACTGTCATGTGCTTCTCCTAGTCGCTACTGTGATTAGCGTTTTAGTTTCCTTGGTATTAGCATAGAAGTAATTGTTGAGGCTTGGATAGTCCCCAACTGGGTACACTTATGGCTAATTCTCTACACGCTGTATTTCATGCGATCGCTAATGTCCAGAATGAGCAAGAGTTAAGACTTGCTCTCACGGATCAAATTAGCGAGCATTTTGGCGTGCAAAATTGGGGTATTTATCTCCTTGATGAGCAGCCAACCACTGAAATTAATGTTCCAGGCATTCCGGCAGTATGCTTAGAGAGCAATCCAGTGGGGCGCTATGTGGTTGAGCGTCATGCTCCCGCCCATGAACAGTTATTATTATCGCCAGGAGACTGGAAGCATTTTTGTTCGCGTTCTGACCACGAACACGTGATGACTGGGCCAATTGTTTGCGATGGTCGTCTTGTAGGAACGCTTAACTTGGCACGTGACAAGGGAAATCCTGCCTTTAATGGCAACGATTTAGCTGACTTGAGCGCTTTATGTATTCATTTGTCAGCAAAAATGGCAACCTTACGGACAAAACCCAAAATATCCAATTCCCTTTTAGTAAATCCTTTAACAGCGCGTGAGTTAGAAATTGCCGAGTTGGTGGCACAGGGGTTAACGAATGCGGAAATCGGAGAAAAACTTTGGATTACGCAAAATTCCGTCAAACAAGCTTTGAAGAGGATGTTTCGGAAGTTGAAGGTTTCGGCGCGTGCAGAAATGGTGGCAAAGCTACAAGATATACAAGTTTCTTGAAGGAGGTGGGGGGCAGGGCTTTTTGGGCTTTCTGCTTAGATTCGGGAATCTATAACTAATTAGCCGCAGATGATATGAAAACTTTAATTCTGGGTATCAAATCCAGTTTTAAAAGAAGAATTGTATTCAGTAGAGTGTAGCGAGATACAATTCTTCTTACTTTAATCTCACGCTTTTAAACGTGGGTTATTCCTGCCTTGTGCCTCCTGCCCCCTGCCCCCTGCCTTTTACCTTCTGTTAAAAAGACTCTAACTGATGGTAATCTAAGATTGTAGAACCAAATTCGATAAAAACTTTTGTTTTTGACAGTTTTCTTTTTTGAACAATAGTAATATAAGTCGTGGATAAAGTCTTTGACAATGTAAGACTTGGTTATGATTTAAGTAAGTTCTAGAGAACTTAGTTAGTTTTTTTAACAGGAGAAGTAGGGTGCTTAACAACCTTCATCAGTTATTATCTCCCCGGAAGTGGGGAATTCCCCTCGCGGGCTTAGGCTTACTTCTCGGTTTGGGCCTTATATCCAAGCAAAACCAAGTAACATCATTTACAGATTCTCGATTCTCATCGGCTCAGATTCACAAAACCTCCGAAAACTCTCTTTTGTCGCAGCTTAGAAAAGTTCGAGAGCAAAGAAGTCAACTTAATGCGGCTTCTGGAGGCGGAAATACAGCACCTATAATTACAGCACTGGTTCCAGGCGATGGGGGAACTACAAAAAGCGCAAGAGTTTTACCAAAAGCAAATTTTCCTGTAAAAGATGGGATTTACCTCTATGGTCAATCCCCAAAACCCAACCAGCTTGGTCAAGGTTATATCATATTTCAAAAGCAGCAGGACAAGGTAAGGGGTGCGTTGTATATGCCCGAATCAGAGTTGAATTGTTTTCAGGGTACAATCAACCCATCAGGAGAATTGGCAATGACGGTTAATACTTCGTCAAATGAAGCCAATTCTGAGCAATCCAATCAGGTAGCTACAAGCAATAGACTGCCCCAGGTTAGTGATGATGAGTCAAATTCTTATGCTTACTCCCTGGCTCTGCAAGACTTTTATCGGTTAAATTCGATCGCTGCTAGCGATCGCCGCACGTTACAAATGTGCAAGTAATCTCCAATATCTTAATTATGTCCTTTTAGACTAGACACACTCAAGCAGCTTTTTAGAATGAAATCGCCCTGAGTGTGTTATTAAGCAATCTTCAGTAGTTTTCTAGTACACATCGGCAAAAATAAACTACCCATTCCAAATCGCTCAAAGCTGCGAAATTCGAGCTTTTTGACTTTTGACTTTTGACTTTTGACTTCCGCGCAGCGGTACTAGGGCTTTTTTGCCACCTGTTAAAATCGCTGACCTGTAGTAACTTCAAATCTAAGTTCTCCTCGATCGCTAATTCCTAAGTCACCTCGAATTAGCCCAAAGGATGACTTGACGCGCAATCCTAAGCCGTAACCAAAGCCACTTCCAGGTTTATCTCGTAGCACTCCTGGTTCTCCTAGCACGGTTTCGCTAGACCCGAAATCTGAGGCGAAGTCAGTAAAAAGAACTCCTCCGATTGAGTAAAAAATTGGGAAACGATATTCCACAGAAGCTAAACCATAACTTCGACCACTGGCGACTTTCCCATAACCGTAACCCCTGACAGAATTTAGCCCACCAATATTAAAAGCATTAGCTGGTGGAAAGTTTCCAAGAGTCGTACCAATTTGTAAATTAATCGCCAACATTTCTGGATTGTCAGTTGGTCTACCATTACCTATCCAACTGACTGGTAAATACTGAATATAATCTCCCTGTAGGCGGTTGCTAGAAATATTGCCCAGTCCAATCGGAATTGCTTGTTCTGTGCTGAAAGTGAGGATTGATCCTTGAGTCGGATTTTCTCGGCGATCGCGTTGATCTCTGGATATAGCAAGCCCTACTGTAAATAAGTCATCAATGCCAGTACCGCTCACAGATAAAGGACTCCCTAATCTATCGACCTGTGCGACATTATATTCGCGATCGCGCAAGCTAATTCTGGTATAATTCAAGCTTATACCTGCATCCCACTCATCAAAAGATTTTAAAACTCCTACAGAACCGCCAAACCTTCCCTCACGTACTTTGTCACCGTCAGACAATCTGATATCGTCGTTGAAAGTTCCTGATATATTACGACTACGAAAAGCTCTGATGCTGTAGCCTAAGCGGTTTGGTTCTTCAGGACGATAACGACTAATGAACTGACCATTAAATTGGACATCTTTACCGCTGATTTGCACAGTTGTATCTAATTTATCGTTAAGACCGCTGATATTTTCATCTTTATAACCCACCCGACCGAATAATCCAACATCTTCGTTACTACCGCCTCCTAAAATTAGAGAAGGGAAGTTACGCTCTTTGATTTCATAAATGAGATTAACACTATTGGCATCTTCTTGTCGGTAAACATTGACTTCATTAAATGATTCTAATCTCCGCAATCGTTGCAAGTCTGCTTTTAGTAAATCTTCACGGAATACCTGACCAGGTTTAAGTTTCAGCAGACCAATGATGAAATCTTTTCGAGTTCGTCCTTTGATCGGCTGACCTTTTTCATCGAGTAATTGATCTTTGTTATTAACAAAACGAATCTGGATATCTTTGATAATTCTTTGGGAAAACTCGACAGACTGGTTATCGACTGGAGTTAATCCAATATAATCACCATATTTTGCATACTCTCCCTCTATCTGTAATGTCGGTTTTGTTGCCACAATACTAGTGCTATCTTCAGTAGAAGATTGCGAGTCTGCAACGGCTTCTAGATTTTCTCCAGCTATTAAGATGACTGCGATCGCAACTACAGCTATTTGAATATACATAAATAAAGCTTTGTCATTACCCACATTTTGACAACAGTTAAAGATTTGATAACTAATCAAGCGGACATGATATCAAAGCTTTCTTTCTTCAGTAACTAATGTCAAACTAACCCATTCGCCTTTCTCGTTATAGCTGCGAATCATCCTTTGGCGAAGGTTTGGTTGGATTAACCAACCCGCTTCTATAAAAAATGGTTGGCGTAACTGCACTTTGACAGGTGATGTTGCAGAAGCGCCATCTGGTAAAAATAATACTTGCACCTGCTTTTCTGGGTTTTGGTCAAAGAGAACAATCGGGCCTTTGATGGTAGCAGTTGAGGTAATAGTGCGATTGCTAAAATAAGTACTTTGAATTAATCGCCCAGCATCATCAAGTTGTAATTTTAAGGTTGTAGAGTAAGTATCAGGCGATCGCCAATCTGGATATATTGTTACTGCTTGACCTTGCCATTCTCCCAACAAATCATTTATCTGCAAACTTGGACGTTCTGCTGCTGGGGTTCCAGCGAGATGTTCTCGAATTAAAATTAATTCCTTTAGCTGACCAGTATTATCAAACAGTTGCACCAGACGCAAGCGCCGATTTTCACGAACAAAAGCGAGTTCTCCACCAAATTCGGAAAATGGCCCTAACTGAATTAAACCTTCAGAAAATGAACCATTTTCAAAAAACAGCAGACCCCCTCCCACAGAATTAAATTCTCTGATTATATCTTGTCCCGAACGGCTCAGAGTTAGCCGCACTTTCTGGCTAGTGTTCAAATGTTCTAGGGAAAGACAACTAGGAGTATCATTCAAAAGTGTTCCTTGGGGAGAAAAATTTGTAAATGAACCTTCCCAAACACCGAGATTCTGCAAAAAACATTCCCATTGTGATTTCATAGTGATTTTGTCATTTGTCATTTGTGATTGGTCATTGGTTATTGGTCATTGGTCATTTGTGATTTGTCATTTGATTAGCCCTGATAAGTTGATATGTAGGTTTAATTTCATATTCGTTCAAGCAAAACTTCAGTTATTCTTTTAAAATTTTGAAAATTTTGAGTTCAGAGGTCGAAGTTCCGAGTTCAGAGGTCGAAGTTTCGAGTTCAGAGGTCGAAGTTTCGAGTTCAGAAGTCGAAATTCCGAGTTCAGAAGTCGAAATTCCGAGTTCAGAGGTCAAAATTTCGAGTTCAGAAGTCGAAATTCCGAGTTCAGAGGTCAAAATTCCGAGTTCAGAGGTCAAAGTTCCGAGTTCAGAGGTCAAAGTTCCGAGTTCAGAAGTCGAAGTTCCGAGTTCAGAGGTCAAAATTCCAAGTTCAGAAGTCGAAATTCCGAGTTCAAAGGACAAATGACAAAGGACAAATGACCAATGACTATCCTTTAGCAAAACGTCGGACAGCAAATAAGCTCCCCATTAATCCTACACCTGCACCGAAACCCAAAAGAATCAGAGGCAATAATAAAATTTCTGCTGGAGTGAGTTGCACTCTGTTGGTGATGACTTGGATAAACTCAGGTTGATTGACTAGTAACTTACCGAGAAACTGTTGAATTACAGAAATGAAACTCCAGGCGATCGCACCACCAACCAAACCAAAGGCAATTCCTTGTAAAATAAACGGGAGGTAAATCCAAACAGAAGTCGCTCCCACTAGCTGCATAATTTCAATTTCCTGGCGACGCGCCATGACAATCAGCTTAATTGTGGTGGTAGTCACTGCGATCGCTGTTAAAGTCAGAATAATCGTAATTGTTAAACTAATCCAGTTCAGACCTCGGTGCAACTGGGCAATGCGTTTAACCGCTTCATCGACATACTGCACCGTCTCAACTCCTGGTAATTTAGCCAACTGCGTTGCTAAGGTTGGCACAACTTGAGAATTACGCGCTTTCACCTTCATTTCATCAACCAGAGGATTCTCACCTAGCTGCTGGGTAGCACCCTCAATATCAGAAATTCTCATTTCCTTAACTAACTTAGTCCAAGCTTCTTCTTTGGTAATAGTTTTTATCGCCGCTACCTCTGGCATTTTTGCGATTCGTGGCTCAATGCTTTCGATTTGCGTATCTGCTTCAAGATAAACTGATATTTCTAGCTGGCTACCAAACTGATAAAGGAGTTTTTCAACTTGCCAAGAGGTTTGCAAACTCAAGCCAAATAAAAACAATAACACTGTTACAGTACTTACAGCTGCCCAATTCATCCAACCTCCCCGCAGTAAACCGAGGAAAGTTTCTTTGAGCAGATAGTCAAGTTTCGTGAAAGATTTAAACACACATCACCTCAAAATTTGAACTTAACGCCAAGGCACTAAGTTCAGCTTTTGCGTCTTTGCGTCAATAACACTACTATTTATAGTCAATGGTGCAAAGTTTGCCAATACATCAGCTTTTATCCATTGCTACTACCTTCCTTTGTCCTCCTGCTGTCTCGACCATTTCCCTAATCTTTATACCATTTCCCACAGATTCATTATTGCTTTTAACAGTTATTGATAATAATTGACTAGTCCGCCACAGCGTAAATAGAGCAACCATTTAAAATCCCTAAAGAGCTTATTCAATAATACTTTTGACTTTTGACTTTTGACTTTTGACTTCCGCCTTGCGGTACTAGCTGTTCTGCTTCCTAAGCAATTTTACTGTTCTTTAAACTTGACTTCCAAAAAGGGGGGAAATAGTTTGGTAATTATACGATGTTTTTCTCTGAAGTTCGGAGTAATTTGGTAGGAGCAACAGATTGATTAAAGGAAAGTTAAACTATGAGCTTCTTAAATAAAGCCAATTTGGGCAATACCTTATTAAACCAGATTCGCTCTCAGCTTGAGTCCGTAGAAATACATAATTATAATCTGGCCAGACTATTGTGCAAAATAATTCCTTCCAATTGCCCTTTTGAAAGAACAGTTAAAGTTTTCGGTCGGACTCTGCTTCAGATTCCACCTTTATGTAAATTGAATCCTCTCTATGAACAGATAGTTGTTCTTCGTTTTAAGTGTTTATTATATTTAGTCAATGAATGTGGTGAGGATGCCAGAAAATATTGTTAAACATAGGTTTCTACCAATAAAAAATAGATTGGATAAATATTTTTACCAAGAAAAATTGTATAGAAATCCTAGTTGCAATCAGATGTGAATACAAAATAGGCTAGCGAACGACTTATAATCGATTTCACATTCGGTGAGGCTCAGAAGCTTTAAAAGTACTGTTTAATAACCTCAGCCTCGATAATATTATCACTCCAAGTATATGCAACGTGACTTCACAAGAATTATTTTGGAGATTGATACTACGTCTAAGAGGATGTTTAAAAGTATTATTGCTAACAACGTAACCCCCTTAGCAAGCCTTCCTGACAATGAAATAAGGGTTTGACAGCCTCTCCCCCTTGGCATCAGCCTGCCGTTAGGCAAGCAAACAGAGGAATGGCAGCTGGGTTATTTGGTATACTCTAGGACTTTTTAAACATCCTCTAACTGAGATTGATAGAATGAAAATAGTAGGAATTTGCACCATCTAGCCATCGAGACTCATGCCCTCTGAAATTGCTGTCGAGAAAAAAAAGTTAAAAAATCCACCTTTGGAGCTTCATTATTTAGGCGATCGCGTGCTGCGTCAAGCTGCAAAACGGATTTCTAAGGTTGATGACGAACTTCGCCAAATAGTGCGCGAAATGCTGCAAACTATGTACAGCAAAGATGGCATTGGTTTGGCTGCGCCCCAAGTGGGAATTCACAAACAATTAATTGTTATCGACCTGGAACCAGAGAACGCAGCTAATCAGCCTTTAGTGTTGATTAACCCCACCATTAAACAAGTCAGCCGCGATATCTCTGTTGCCCAAGAAGGATGCTTGAGCATTCCCAACGTATATCTAGACGTAAAGCGCCCCGAAGTCGTAGAAATTGCCTATAAAGACGAATACGGTCGTCCCCGGACATTAAAGGCTAATGACCTCTTGGGACGCTGCATTCAGCACGAAATGGATCACCTTAACGGCGTGGTATTTGTAGACCGTGTAGAAAACTCCTTGACTTTAGCCCAGGAGCTATCTAAGAATGGCTTCTCGTATCAAGCGGTGAAACCAATAGCATAGGGGGGCAATAGTGTATTTAACTCCAAAAAGCAGTTTATTTCTGGGTGGTTCTTGTGTAAGTGCGATCGCCGCCGTCGGCTCGATTTTTGAACTCGGTTACGGACAACCAGATTTTGGTGTCACAGCCACGGCAATTATCCTGGTATTAAGCATTCCACTCACAGGATTATTTTTCTTTGCCGCAGTGAAGGACGCAAGGGCTAACATTAAATAAGCATCAGGTACATAAAAAAGGTAAAAGGATGAAGGAAAAAGGCAAAATTCATTCTTTTACCTTTTATTTTTGCTCTCCATTTTCCACTGCCCCTAAAGCTTTTAGCGTCACTAACTGCGCTGCGGTTAACCCTGTAACCCCGGTGATATTCATTTTTTCGTAAGGTCGTGGCGATCGCAGTATTCTTAGGCACTCACCCGTCGATACATCCCAAAGCTTAATTGTCTCATCTTGGCTACCACTAATCAGGGTTTGACCATCAAGACTAAAGGCAACTGACTTTACCCAATTAGCCCCCTGCAAAGTTTTCAGGCACTTGCCATTATAGACATCCCATAATTTTATCGTTTGGTCTTCACTGGCACTAGCTAAAATTTGACCATCGGGACTAAAGGCAACTGACCAGACTCGATTAGTATGTTCTTGCAAGGTTGTCAAGCACTTGCCCATGTAAACATCCCATAACTTTACTGTTTGGTCATCACTGCCACTAGCTAAAGTCTGACCATCTGGGCTGAAAGTAACTGACCTGATCCGATTGCTGTGTCCCTCCAAAATATGGAGACATTCTCCTGTATAAATATTCCATAACCTGACTCTTTGGTTTTCACTACCACTAGCTAAAGTTTGACCATCGTGACTAAAGGCAACCGATCTTACCCAACTGGTATGCCCTTTCAAGGTTTGGAGACATTTTCCGGTGTAGACATCCCATAATTTCACTGTTTGGTCATCACTACCGCTAGCTAAAATTTCACCATTGGGACTAAAAGCAACTGACCTAATTCGATTGGTATGTTCCTGCAATTTTTTCAAGCATTGCCCTGTGTGAACATCCCATAATTTAATTGTTTGTTTTTCGCTGCCGCTAGCTAAAATTTCACCATCAGGACTGAAGGCAATCGAACGTACCCAACTGTTATGTCCCTCCAAAATTTTGAGAAACTTATCGTTACGGACATCCGATAATTTCACTGTTTGCTTTTCACTGCCGCTAGCTAAAATTTGACCATCGGGACTGAAGGCAACTGACCTTACTCGATTGCTATTTCCCTGCAAGGTTGTCAAGGACTTACCATCCTGGACATTCCATAATTTAACTGTTTGGTTTTCACTACCACTAGCTAAAGTTTGACCATCGGGACTGAAAGCAACTGACCTTACTCGATTGGTATGTCCCTGAAACGTTTTCAGACATTTACCATCACGAAGATCCCATAATTTCACTGTTGGGTCGTCACCACCGCTAGCTAAAGTTTGACCATCGGGACTGAAGGCAATCGACCAAACCCGATTAGTATGCCCCTCTAAGGTTTTCAGACATTTAGCATCACGAACATCCCATAATTTCACAGTTTGGTCGTCACTGCCAGTAGCTAAAGTTTGACCATCGGGACTAAAAGCAACTGACCTTACCCAACTGCTATGCCCCTGCAAGATTTTCAGGCATTTCCCATTGCGGACATCCCATAACTTCACTGTTTGCTTTTCACTGCAACTAGCTAAAATTTGACCATCGGGACTGAAGGCAACTGACATAATTCGATTGGTATTCTCCTGCAAAGTTATCAGACATTTGCCGGTGTGGACATTCCATAACTTCACTGTTTGGTCTTCACTGCCACTAGCTAAAGTTTGACCATCCGGGCTAAAGGCAACTGACCTTACCCAATTGCTATGTCCGTCCAAGGTTTTGAGGCAATTACCGTCATGAACATCCCATAACTTCACTGTTTGGTCATCACTGCCACTAGCCAAAGTTTGACCATCGGGACTGAAGGCAACTGATTTTACCCAACTACTATGTCCAGTACAGCTCAAAAGTAGCTTTCCATCATCAACTTGCCACAAGTAAGTCTTGCCATCAGCATCACCCGTAGCCAAAAGTTTTCCATTGGGGCTAAATGCTACTGAGGAAACACTAACTAATGTTTCGGAAAAAACGGACTTAGCTAAATCAGCATTGGTAAAATTTACTCGATGCAAATTCACACCTTGTAAATATGCTTGCCAAATAGTCAGATGAGAAAAGTCATAGCCGCTAAAATCAATTTGTAGTTGACAAAGAATATTTAACAGATTTCCACCTGCATATCCTGCTGTTTGGGGAATCTGTTGCAGGGACAATAAAATTTGATATAGATGATGTTCAATATTTCTAGCATATCTAAAAATAGTTGATAACCTATCTATAATTGGTTTGATAATTAGGGTAATCTGAGTGTTTCTAATATAATCTTTGGCCGTAGCTTCCATTAAAGCATGGCTCGTAAATAGTCTAATATTACAAGTGGTAATTTCGTGACAAACCTGTTCAATCAGTTGGTCAGTCATGTATTCCATGACCACAGACTGGAGGGTAAAAAGTGCTGTTCTTTGTTCAATTAGCGATCGCCTCCGTAGTGATTCTAGCGCCTCCATGACTTCCCTTTTGGGCAAGGTACGCACAAGAGCGTTTAGCAATTCGTCGAGAGAAACTAACTCGCGCTTGATTGCTAGCCAATAAATTATTTCTTTTTCGATCTCTGACAACCGCTCAAATTGCTGGTCTAGTAAATTCCGGGTGTCGCCAAAAATTATTTCTCCTTCAGTCAGAAAAGCAGCGATATCACCATCAAATAACTCCCGAATTGGCTCAGAAACTAGCTTTAATGCTAAAGGATTGCCTGAATACTTCTCAACTAGCTTGGCCCATTCCTGTTGTGAGCCAAATAACCCTTTATCTTGGAGAATTTCTTGCCCTTCTATTTCTCCTAAGCCAACTAATGATAATGTTCTGACTGGTGATGCTTTTCCCTCTAAAGGCGCAAATTCTTTTGGTTTTTCGCGAGATGTCAGCACCAAACAGCTTTGATGTGCTTCTTCCCCTACCCGCCTAAGTAGTTGACCATAATCTTCATATTCTTGTCTATATTGTCCAGCGCGATCGCCTTCTTGTAAAATTGTCTCTGTATTATCAAATACCACCAGACAACGACGCTCTCGTAAATAATTAATCAGCAGCGTTACTCTACCATCTACGGTTTCTGGCAAATCTGTTTCCCTCTCATCAGATAAAAATCCGATTAGGTTCGCTAACATCTCTGCAACAGGTGGCGCATTGCGGAGACTTCGCCAAATCAAATATTCAAAATTCTCCTGAACTTCCTTTGCCAGTTTCACAGATAAAGCAGTTTTGCCGATTCCGCCCATTCCCAATATTGCCACTAGTTGGCAGTTATCCTCGATTAGCCACTGCCTTAGCCCAGACAATTCTGCTACACGTCCATAAAAAACGCAGACACCAGGCGCTTCACCCCAATCTTGGCGATTTTGGGTAATATTCAGCAAAGATGCTTGATACTCAGATTCTATAACTTGCTGTAACTTAGTGAGCTTACCTGGGCCGCTACCAGTAACATTAAATTTCTTGTAAACTTCGCTTAATCTTTTGCGTACTGCCTCGGCGCTGATTGCCAATTTTTTAGCGATCGCATTTGGTGATTGTCCCTCAACAGCATATAAAAACACTTCGATCTCGCTGTTAGACAAGCACAGTTTTTCGGCAAAAGCCAAAAGAACGTTTTCGGGAATGACACTCATACTCACACAAAGACAGATTACAAACCAATGTTATCTCACATAGTGAGATAACATTACTGCCAATCTTGTATCCCCTCAATATTTCAGGGTAAACATTTGCTGTGGGAATGCTTTGTTGGGGCTTTGTCGTTTTTTCTCTGACAAGGTGCGCGATCGCGCGGTTGAGTTAGTGTACCTCACTTAGGAACGTGAATTAAATAAAATGCAAAACTTAATCTTGTATCTAGCTTCCCTCTCCTTTATAAGGAGAGGGATTGAGGGTGAGGTAAGCCAAGGACATAAATTGATATGTTATTTAATTCTTATTCCTTAAATACATTGAGTCTACTTTCTTTGTGCAACTGGCTGCACGCGCAAACCCTCTGTCTCATCAACCGTAGGAGTGGCAATCAACGATTCATTTCCTGTCAGACCTGATGTAATTTCTACTTCAGTACCATAATCTCGCCCAACGGCAACTTTTTGATAATGCACTGTATGATCTTTGGTTACAGTTGCTACCTGCGTACCTCCGCCATTAACGACTAAGGCACTATCTGGCACGATAAAAGGAGGATTAGTGCGGTTAATCGCAAATCTGACATTGGCATACATCCCAGGTCGCAGCGTCGCGTCTAAATTCTGCACTTCTAATTGTGTCAGTAAAGTGCGAGTAGTTGGGTCTATAGCGTTGCTAGTACGTATTACTTTACCCGTAAACACTCGTTGGGGTAACTCTCTGACTGTAATTTGTGCTGTTTGTCCAGTTTGAAGTGACTGTGATAAACTCTGGGGAACACTCACATTTACGTTTAGATTATCATAAGCAGCAATAGTATAAAGGCTGGTATTGCTAGTGTTGGTGTTGCTGGTACTGTTACTGGTGTTGCCATTACCTGCTGAAATTAAAACACCTGTATTGACATTACGTGCAGTAATCACTCCTGCAAAAGGAGCAGTGACTTTCTTATAAGACTGCAAAACAGTATTACGCTGGAAGTTTGCTTGAATGGCGTAGGCGTTAGCTTGTGCTGCTTTGACGTTAGCAGAGTCAGAATTGATAGTATTTTTTGCTGCCTCAACGTTGGCAAGATTAGCCTGATATGTGGCATATCTTGTATCTGCATCTTGTTGAGGCACTGCACCTTGCTTGACAAGAACACTCCAGCGCTGCCAACTCTGACGTGCGATCAATAGATTAGCCTGGGCTTGCTTCAAATCAGAAACGCTTTTAGCTAAACTAGCACGAGTTTGAGATACATTGGCTTGTGCTTGTGCTACCTCTGCCTTCGCTTGCAAAACTTGCTGATCTATGTCTGGTGAATCAATTTCTGCTAACAACTGACCGGCTTGGACGCGATCGCCAATATCTGCGTACCACCGCTTTAAATACCCAGTACTGCGAGCGTAGATAGTCGTTTGATTCAGGGCTACAACACTGCCAGGTAGTTCCAATTTGGTAGCACCAGTAGCGCGACGGGGAGTGATTACGTTGATCGAGGGTAGGGTGCTTGCTTCTTTGACTGCTGCTTGTAATTCTGACTTTTGGCTTAATCGGGGTAGAATGCCTATGGCCAGTAAGCCACCAAAAAAAACAGCACCAATTACAGCCCAACCAATTGCACCGATACCGCGCCTGTGTTTTTTAGAAGTCGTTTGTTGTTCAGAATCAGGAGATGGACGATGCTGAGAATCCATAGGTAAACTGTCCTGTATTATCTAAGAAAGCAGAAATTTAGCAGCTAGAGTCATTACCATTATTAAACTTCTTGCAAAAGTAGGATAAGGGGTAAGAGGTAAAGAGGAAAGCGGCTCAGAAAAAAGCCTTTCCCTTTGACCTTTTCCCTTTCCCCTACGGTGTACACACAAGTTTTTGACCTGCACTTTAATTGCATCGACTTGCACTTTAATTGCATCGACTTGCACTTTAATTGCATTGACCTGCACCTTAATTGCATCGACTTGCACTTTAATTGCATCGACCTACACTTTAATTGCATTGACCTACACTTTAATTGCATCGACCTGCACCTTAATTGCATTGACTTGCAAAAATTAATCTACCCTACGTTACGTAGTAACTTTAAGAGATTTATGTGTACACCGTAGCTCTTATATGCTATGACTTGCCTTGAGATGATGACAACGAATATGCTGTCTGCGAATCTGAGAAATTTAAATCATCATCATCCTGATCGATAGGACGAGGTTGTTGACGCCGTAACATGCTATATACCACAGGTACAAAGATCAGAGTAGCAACTGTTGCAGCTGACAAGCCACCAATTACAGCGCGACCCAAGGGTGCATTCTGTTCACCACCTTCACCAAGACCAAGAGACATTGGCACCATGCCGATGAGCATGGCTAAGGCAGTCATCAACACAGGACGCAACCTTGTATAGCCTGCCGCGAGAGCTGCTTTATAGGCATTTTCCCCTTCCTGACGCTGGTCATTAGCAAAAGTGATCATTAAAATACTGTTGGATGTCGCCACACCGATACTCATAATTGCACCCATTAACGAAGGAACGCTGAAAGTGGTGCGGGTGACAAACAGCATCCAAACGATCCCTGCTAAAGCACTTGGCAGCGCCATCATAATAATCAGGGGATCGAGCCAAGATTGGAAGTTCACCACCATTAAGCAGTAAACCAACACAATTGCAAACACAAGTCCTAAACCAAGTCCCAGAAAGGAAGAGTTCATCGTTTGCACTTGCCCACGGACATTAATCTGACTTCCCTTAGGCAATTTTTTCTGATAATCAGCGATGATTCGATTTACATCGCTGGCAACTCCCCCAAGGTCACGGCCAGAGGAGTTAGCGTAGATATCGAAAACTGGCTGAATGTTGTAATGATTCACAACTTGCATCACTGTGTCGCGTTTGACACTAGCCAAATTACCCAAAAGTTGAGGTGCAGTTTGACCGTTGCCAACTGGCGTATTTTTTAGGCTGTCAATAGAGTCAAGTTTGTACTGAGGAACTTGTACAGCAAGGGTGTAACTCACGCCTTTTTTGGGATCTAGCCACTGGTTAATTGCAGCTTGACCGCTTGAACTTAAGGAAGTAAGAACGCTATTGGCAACATCACGCTGGGTCATACCCAGTTGTTGAGCCTCGGTGCGATCTACATCAAGACGTAATTTGGGAGCATCGACAACTTGCTGAAGATGTACATCTACAGCCCCAGGAATGCGCGTCATCCGAGCGGCGATTTGTTGGGCAATTTCAAAGTTGCCCTTTGAGTTTTTCAGAGGGCCAGATATTTGCACGTCAACAGCAGCAGGCAAACCGAAATTAAGAATTTGAGTTACGATATCAGCCGGCTCAAAAAAGAAAGTGTAGCTGGGAAATGTCGCTTTCAATTTCTGGCGGAGTTCCTTGACGTAAGAAAAAGTTGCACCAGATTCTTTTAAAGACACAAGAATATCAGCATCAGCCGATCCAATTGTGGCACCGTTGTAGCCATAAGTAAGGTTAATGCCACTGGTGGGTAAGCCGATGTTATCCAGAATTAGAGAGAGATTCTCTTTCGGTACAGTCTGGCGGATAACGCCTTCGACTTGGCTGACAATTCTTTCTGTCTCTTCCAAACGAGTCCCAGGTAAGGCTCGAACATGAAGGCTAAACTGACCACCATCGACTTCAGGGAAAAAGTCTTGACCGACGAATGGCAACAAAACTCCTGCACTGACGATAAAAGCACCAAATAACACAAAGACTATGCGGCGGTGATTTAATGCTGAGGTCAGGAGATTATAGTACCAACTGCGAAGTTTCTCAAATTGCCGGTTAAACTTTTCGTGTAGCCGCCATATCCAATCTTTCTTCACAGATTTGGCAGTTGTCGTTGTTGCTTCTGACTTTTGGTGGTGGTTGTCGTGACCATTATTGTTTTGGACTGGCGAATCAGTATGGTGGTCGCGATTATCATGGATTTCGACTAGTGAAGAATGGCTGTGGTGATTGTCGCGACCATTATTGTTTTGGACTGGCGAATCACTATGGTGGTTGTCGCGACCATTATTGTTTTGAACTGGCGAATCAGTATGGTGGTTGTCGCTATGACCATTATGATCCTCGCTTTCTCTATGCCAGTCTACTTCAGCTGGTAAAAGATAGCTTGCCATTGTCGGGACTACAGTCCGAGATAGCACATAGGAAGCAAGCATCCCAAATACTACCGCCATCGCTAGGGGGACAAATAGGTACTTTGCCACTCCACTGAGAAACACGACCGGCACAAAGACAATACAAATACATAATGTTGCTACAAGTGCTGGAGTGGCGATTTGCTGCGCCCCATCTAAGATTGCTCGCTTGATGGGTTTACCTTGTCCGAGATTTCGGTGGATATTTTCAATTTCTACTGTGGCATCATCTACAAGAATACCAACAGCTAAGGACAAACCACCTAAGGTCATGATATTGAAAGTTTGTCCCAAACGACTCATCACAATAATTGAAACTAGCATCGACAGAGGAATCGATATGGCTACAATTACCGTGCTGCGCCAACTTCCCAGGAAAATCAAAATCATCACCGCAGTCAGACAGGCTGCAATCAATCCTTCTTTGAGAACACCTTCAATCGAAGCTTTCACAAATATAGATTGATCGAACAAAAACGCTAAATTCAGTTCTGGGGGTAAGGTGGATTGGATGCGAGGCAAAGTTTTTTTAACCCGCTCGATCACATCAATCGTTGAGGCATTGCCACTCTTCAAAATACTAAGTAAGCTCGATCGCCTGCCATTCTGACGTACAATGTTCGATTGCACGCCAAAGCCATCTCTTACCTGGGCGACATCACGAATGGAAATGACAGTACCATTAATTTGCTTAATCGGCAAATCGTTGAGGGCTTCCACCACACTTGGACTATTGTTGATTTGTACGGCGAAGTTGCGATCGCCTATTTTCATATCGCCTGCGGGCAAAACCAGGTTTTGGGCACTGACAGCATTAGTCACGTCTTGAGCAGAAACGCCATTAGCCAACATCGCTTGGGGATCGATATCAACCATAATTTGCCGAGGTTTACCACCATAAGGCAGAGGTATACTCGCTCCTTGCACTGTTGCTAATTGGGTGCGGACGAAGTTGGTAGCATAGTCGAAAAGTGCTTCTTCCGGTAAGCTTTTGCTACTGACACTCATCTGGATAATCGGCACCGAAGAAGCGTTGTATTGAATAATGAATGGCGGTGTGATCCCAGGTGGCAAAGGGCGAAGAATTGTTTGGCTGACAGAGGTAATTTGAGCAACTGCTGAGGCGATATTGGCGTTAGGTTGGAAGAAAACTTTGACAACGCTAACACCACTTAAAGATTGAGACTCAATGTGTTCGATGTCACCAACGGTTGTTGTCATAGCACGTTCGCTAATGGTGACGATTCGCTGTGCCATTTCCTCTGATGTGGTACCAGTGTAAGTCCAAACTACGCTGACAACCGGAATGTTAATTGCGGGAAAAATGTCAACTGGTGTACTAAATATCGTGACTGCACCCAGGATCGCAATCATCAAAGCAGCGATCGCGAATGTATACGGAAGACGTAAAGCAATTTTGACGATCCACATAGTTAATTAGGATACTTCAAAAGTTTTTTCTGTTAAAGCTGACTGAGGTTGACGTTTGAGCTAATTGAAGTTGTTCTGTTTGGAGTTGCTCAATTAGCCACTCAATTTCTGATTTGATCACTTCAACTGCGCGCTTTTGCACTTTTGCTTGATATAAATCATCAGTAACTTCAAGTGCTTTTTTCTCTGCAAGGCGTAACTGACATAACATCAATCGATGTTCAATTAACTGGACTCGTTCTTCGGGTAATAAATGACTAAAGAAAAAAAATTTGATGAAGAATCGCGATCGCATATTCACCCAGCTTTCATGAGGATATGCCAGCATCTCTTGATACCAAGTGGTTTTGCCGAGGGGTGTAATCTCATATACCTTTCCACACTGTCCACCTTCTTCTCCTTGTTCTGCACATAGGATCGCTTCACCTTGTTCTTCCATGCGCTTCAAAAGAGGATAAATCGCACCATAGTTGACACAAATACTGCAACTCATAAACATCTCTAGTTGCTGCTTGAGCCGATAACCATTTAATGGCTCTCGCTGTAATAAACCTAATACTGCCAACTTCAGCATTCTGATATATCAATCTGATATGTTGATTAACCATATCAAATTGAGCTTTTTTAGCCAAGTACTTAAGGTTCAATTGTCAGCATTCTCTGTGATACCGCAGGATACTAGCCAGATAAGTTACCTGTGGGCTAGTTAGGGACAAGTGAGACGCTCACCTCACAATAGGTAGTTGAGTATTTTTTTATTTGAAAGTCCCTTACTGCCAAAAGTGAGGATTCATTTGGAGACTTCAGCCAGATTTGTCGCAATACAGTTCAGTTAAGCCTAAAAATTATACTAACGTAGGTTGGGGAGCCACTGCGTTGCGGTGAGGGAGTCGCAGTCTTGGCGGTTCCCGTCGATTGCGTTAGCGTTAGCGGTAGCGACGCAGGAGCGTCACTCCCGAACCCGAAGGGGGGTTCCCCCCGTTGTTCGCGCAGCGTCTCCCCTTGGGAGAAGCAAGTAGCTTTTGAGGAATGAAACCCAACATTATCGAGACTTTGTTGGTAACGCTTACGATCAACCCAAGCGTATTGAGATTTGTAGTATCTTATGCTGTTTAAATAATTTTCTCTACAGTTTACCTTGACCTAAGTAACTAAGTTACTTTATAGTGAGTTTAGCAGTAGAAACCACGGTGACTTAGTAAGGTTACGGGTGAATTAAAAAAACTTAGTGAGCAAAAGATAAAGGCAAAGGCTGGAACTGCAAATTCTGAAAAAGGCAATTTGTATACAAATTACCTGTAGGAATTTCGAGGGTTCAATGTGCGTAGTATGCCTTCTATGCGATTACGCGCATTGAGCGCCTGGTTTTTGATATCCAGATTGCCCTGCGAATTCATCAAAGAGCTTAATTTTTCATAATCTGCAAATATCAAGACCAGCTTTTTTGGTATTCCCACTCCACTCAGGAGTAGGACTGTTGTGTACCTTGATTTAGTGGGAGCAAAGCTGTGGAAATTCGCTGTTTCTTTAGTGTGGTCAGGGGAGCGCGAACTGCTGCCTAGATTCAACTTTCAAAACAGGAAAAAAACTATGAAACCCAGTCTAAAAGATAACGATAATCTATTTTTCAGGTGGTTTTGTACAGGACTCAAATATTTTCTGCTGGCGCTGCTGGGGCTGGGAATAGCCTTTGTTGTGTCTCACACTTTTGGGGCAAATGCGATAGTTGGGATGCTTTTATCCGCAAGTCTATGGTTATGGGTTGCGAGGATAGCGATTTTCCTAGTCTGTCTATTTGCGATCGCCATGATCTATGAGTCTTGGGGTTAAGACTAAGATTCATACTGAGCATAAATAACCTTTAGCTGAGTGAAGGTCAGCTAAAGGCTTCGTAATTTTTCATAAAATACCTGTTTTTTACAGATAGTCTACCAAAGGTGAGTTGCAGATTATAATTTACTTCTAAAATAGAAGAATGCTGTCAACTCCCACTCAACTATTGCGACTGTCTCAAGGACAACTTAACTTACTAGAAGCTTGTCCGCGTAAATTTCAACATACCTATCTCGAAAAACTCAATTCCCCCTCAAATCCAGAACAAGAAGAACGGCTAACTTTGGGTAGTCGTTTTCACTTGCTAATGCAGCAACGAGAAATGGGTTTGCCAATTGATAGTTTCCTGAAAGCAGATGCTCAACTGCAAAGCTGGATGCTGGGTTTTGCTGATGCAGCGCCAGAAATCTTAACGGCTGCATCTGATAATCAAACTTTCCGTGAAAGTGAACACTACCGCACTCTGCAAGTTCAGGATTATTTGCTAACAGTTGTATATGATTTATTGATTGCAGATAACCAACAAGCGCAAATTCTCGACTGGAAAACTTATCCTAAACCACCCAATAAACGCAAGTTAGAATCCAACTGGCAAACACGGCTTTATCTGTATGTGTTGGCAGAAACTAGCGACTATTTGCCAGAAAAGATTTCCATGACTTATTGGTTTGTCCAATCTGAGGGCAAACCGCAAAATATTAAATTTAATTACAGTACTGTTCAACACGCACAAACAGGAAAGAAACTTAATCAACTATTAAGTCAGTTAACTAATTGGTTGGAAAATTACCAAAATAACCAGCAGTTTCCCCAAGTGGTGGAGGGTAGTAAAAACTGTGATTATTGTCAGTTTGCCAAACGGTGCGATGCCTACGGCGGTAAACTACGCATACAAGCGACTGAAGATGCAGTGAAAGACTCATTGCCAAATTTTGACAGTATTCAAGAAGTCTCACTTTGATTTGATCCGCAGGATTTTGTTGCTAAAACAGATTCCTTATATAGCAATCCTAAATGAGTCGTGAAAAATATAGATAAGGAAACGAACCGCCAAGAACGCCTTCTCTACGAGAGGCTGACGCCAACGCGCAGCGTCTCGTTAGAGAAGGACGCAAAGGGAAGAAAGAACAAAGAGATATATAATTTCACAAATGATTTAGGACTGCTATATCTGTAGAGTCTTGTGGAAAATAAAAAAGTAATGTAAAGTCCTTTTTTTAACTCGAAAGCATTTTGATTAAAAGAGCTAGATTCGGTAAATGCTCTTTTTTTTTCATTCAACAACATATCTATGTAAATAAATCACGATTTATAAATTTATGTCAACTTTTGATGAAACTGAAGCAATTTATGTACACGAATTAGGAATTGATGACATTGCTCCCGTTTACCACTTGGGAGAAGGGTTATTTACCAGCGATTTATATCCTTATTTATATCGCACCTGGGACGAATGGGAGGTGATTGGACTTTACAACACCGATCCAGAATACTGTCTTGTGGCCGAAACAGATGGGGAATTAGCAGGATTCATTTTAGGAACGATCATCACCAAAGCATCCTGGACTTATGGATATATTTTATGGCTGGGAGTTAGCCCGAAGTATCAGCGTCGGGGAGTTGCAGACAAGTTGGTTGATAAAGTCGTCGCCCGGATGATTGAAGATGGGGCGCGGTTTATGCTGGTAGACACTGACCCCACCAATACTTCAGCATTAAAGTTTTTTAACCGCAAAGGTTTTGGTAATATCCGCCAGCATATTTTCTTGTCGATGAATTTAAGCAAGTATGAATATTATGGCAGATTAATTGATTACGAACACCAAAAAGCTGAAAGAGCAGGTTATAGGCGATGTCTACGACGGGCTACGCCTACGCGTCCGGCATATTCGTGCCCGTAAGCCTGATAGTGTTGCTAATGAAGTCGTCCTTAATCCTCTAGTGAGTGAATCTCAAATAACTGAGGAGCAATCTCCAATCTAACAAAAGTTAGGATTAGCCCTTTCAAAGTGAGTAAAATTTTTGGACAATAATTCCTCTTTTCTCCGTGTTATCTGCGACTCTGTGGTTCAATAAATTATTTTTAAACCGTAGAGGCACAGAAAACGCAGAGAGAAAAGCATGATGGTGATTGTTACTTTTGAATTTAAGCAAAGTGGCGTGACTTATGTCTATAGAATTTGGGCGGGAAATTTGTGGCAATCTTGACATTGCAGAATCGCGAGAGTGGTTAGTTACTAACGGTATTGGTGGTTACGCCTCTGGGACTGTGGCTGGTTTATTGACTCGCCGCTATCACGGACTATTGGTAGCAGCATTGAAACCACCTCTGGGTCGTACTTTAATGCTGGCAAAACTAGATGAAACTGTATTGTATGATACCCGCTCTTTTTTTCTAGACACCAATCGTTGGGCAGATGGTATTGTCAGTCCGCACGGTTATCAGCATATTGAACGTTTTTCTTTAGAAGGTACAATTCCTGTATGGTGTTTTGCCGTTGCTGATGCCTTATTAGAAAAACGGGTGTGGATGCAACAAGGCGCGAACACAACTTATGTCCAGTATACTTTGCGTCGTGCCACCCAACCGCTAAAGCTGACGCTCAAAGCAATAGTCAACTACCGCGATTATCACAGCGACACTCAAAGCAATGGTTGGCAGATGTCTGTAGAGGAGGTAGAACAAGGGATTTGTGTAACAGCTTATGCGGGTGCTGTACCACTATATCTACTGAGTGATTCAGCTAAAGGCGATCGCAGCATTTCACGCGCTAGTATATCTGTTGTCCACAATTGGTATCATGGCTTTGACTTGGCAGTTGAACGCTATCGGGGATTGAAAGATAAAGAAGACCACCTTCACGCCGCCACTTTTGAAGTTACACTGAATCCTGGGGAAGCGATCGCGTTTGTAGCCAGTACAGAAAAACAACCAAATCTCAACGGTGAAGCGGCACTAAAGTTACGTCGCGCTCAAGAGCAGAAGTTAACAGGATTTTGGAAAACTAATCGACCCCTCAAAACTAAGGAAGTCCCTAGTTGGATCAACCACCTAGTACTAGCTGCTGACCAGTTTCTTGTCGATCGCTCATTGCCAGAAGACCCTTACGGTAAAACCATCATTGCTGGTTATCACTGGTTTAGTGACTGGGGACGCGACACCATGATTAGTCTACCTGGTTTGACAATTTCCACTGGTCGCCCAGAGGTAGCACGTTCAATTCTTCGCACCTTTGCCAGATATGTAGACCAGGGAATGTTACCTAATCGCTTTCCCGATGCAGGTGAGCAACCAGAATATAATACAGTCGATGCTACACTCTGGTACTTTGAAGCAGTCCGCGCCTACTACAGCGCTACAGAAGACGATAATTTGCTTGGTGAACTCTTTCCCATACTTGCAGACATCATTAATTGGCACTGTCGCGGTACACGCTACAACATCCACCTCGATGCCGCCGATGGCTTACTTTATGCAGGCGTTGCTGGTGTACAACTCACCTGGATGGATGCCAAAGTTGACGATTGGGTAGTTACGCCCCGAATTGGCAAACCGATTGAAGTTAATGCCCTCTGGTATAATGCTTTACGGACAATGGCAAAGTTTGCCCGTCAACTTGGTAAACCACACCAAGAGTATGAGGCAATGGCAGACCGGGCAAAGTATAGATTTTCTCGCTTCTGGAATGACGAGACAGGTTATTGCTATGACGTTTTAGACAGTCCTGATGGTGATGATGCGTTGTTGCGACCTAACCAAATATTTGCTGTGTCATTACCAGAAAGTCCGCTCACACCTGCCCAGCAAAGGGGTGTAGTGGAAGCTTGTGGGCGAACGCTGCTGACTTCTCATGGGTTGCGATCGCTTGCCCCCGAACATCCACAATACCAGGGTAAATACGGTGGTAATCAGTATCAACGTGATGGAGCTTACCACCAAGGGACAGTTTGGGGTTGGTTATTGGGGCCGTTTGTCTTAGCACACCTTCGCGTCTACAAAAATCCTGAGCAGGCTCGTCAATTTTTGGAACCAATGGCTAATCACCTCAACGCGCACGGTGTTGGTAGTCTCAGCGAAATTTTTGATGGTGATGCCCCGATGACTCCACGGGGATGCATTGCCCAAGCGTGGACAGTGGCAGAGGTTTTACGTGCTTGGTTGGCAACGGAGAGTTGATACGGGTAATAATTCAGGATTTAAGGCGCTGTTTAAAGATTATGATGCGATCGCATAAAACTCTATAATTGCTCACCGCCAATATCTTGGTCTTCAGTCTTCTTGGAAAATACGGAAATCATCTCTTGAAGCTGATTTATAGCTTCTTGTGCTTGTAGTTCTTGGGCAATATCTAATGCTTGCTGTAGCTGCTTTAATCCTTCGGCGGATCTATTTTGGGCTAGCAACAGTTGTCCGAGCAAGCCTAAAGTAGCAGGTTGGCTGTTTTTATTATTGACACTGCACTGAAATTCATACGCTTTTCGAGCAAGTTCAATTGCCTCTTTTAAATTTCCTTGTTGAGCAGCAAAATTAGCTTGTTCATGTAAGCGAACTGCTTGATTATTCTTTACTGTGAAAATTATTTCCTGTAATTCGTCAACTCCATCAAGTTGATTTTCTTGAGCCAGAGAAACCGCCTTTTCCAAATCTTGTAGTCCACCTTGATAATTGCCCTGATGTGCCTTGATTTGCCCAAGCATTGATAAAACTTCTGAACACCAGTGAACATCCTTTAATATTTCTGAAAGTTCTAAACATTGGTGAGCTAAATTTAGTACTTCGTCAAATTTTTGACTTTCGCATTTTTCTTGAGCCAAATCGAAAAGGTGTTTTAGTTTCCCGTACTGTACTGTAATAGCAATATTTTCTATATCTTCCCTTTCAGGAAGATTATGCTGTTTAGCAATCTCAATCGCTTGAGATGCTCTTTTAACACCCTCCCGAAAATCTCCTTCATGTATTAAAAGGTTTCCCATTGATAGCAAAATGCCTACTCTGATTTCTTGATCACCAAGTTCTTCGATCATAGGCAGGGCTTGCTCAAGTAAATCAAGTGCCGCTCTCGCATTACCTTTTTCGGTTTCGGTTGCTGCTGCTTGATACAACTGTGTAGGTTTTTTTAGTTGAGCATTCTTAATTAGCCCTCTAACTTCTTCGACATCTTTAGTCCAATTTAGTTTTTGATAAATATTTAAGGATTCTGTTAAATGCTCAATTGCTACATCTACTTCACCCAAAAAAGACATAACTTCTCCTAGAAGTTTAAGAATAGTAGCTCGAAGAACAACATCAACAACTAAATTACATTTTTCTAAAGCTTGCCTTAGAGAATCTGCTCCTGCTTCATAACTTCCTTGTTTTATTTTAAGTCTTCCTATTTCTATAAGAGCAAAACTATGATTTTTATGATTATTAACTGTGTTAATTACTTCTAAAGCTGTATTTAGCTTCTTTTCTGCCTTATCTAAATTATCTTGATCAATGAGTATTGATGCAATTTGTATCAATACATAGGCTTGAGTGTCTTGATTTTTAATTTTCAAAGACAAATGGTATGCATCTTCGAGAAACTTTAAAGCTTCATTGATATTATTTTGACGCTCATGAAAAATTCCTATCTCCTGAAGTGTCAATGCTTCACGCGGTTGATCGCCATTCTTTCTGTGCAATTCAAGAGCTTGATTGTAAAGCTCTAAAGCAAGCTCACGGTCACCACACTCTGAGCGGAAAGTGGCTAGATTATGTAAAAGCGTTCCCTTGAGCCAAGAGTTATCAATTTGGGGCAGCAAGACATTTAACTGCTCTAAAATCTCTCTTGCCTCTTCTATTTCACCTTGTTTGAGCCTGAGCATTGCAGTATTGCTGAGTAATGGAATTTTATCCTCAAGGTTTTGGGACTGCGTTTTGTGTGAAACTAAACTTGGTAATAGATTATCCCAAGCATCAGTTTGACCAAGATAAACTTGAAGAGTGGCAATGTTATTTTGTACACCATAGAGTAAATTTTTATCTCCTGTTTCTTCAGCAAGCTCCATTGCTTCCATATATAATCTAAGCGCTTCTTCAGGTTCACCTAATTCTCTCTTAATATCTGCTATTTGACTAAGAGACTTAGCTTTGCCGAGCTTATTGTTATATTTTTCTTCAATGCTAATTACCTGTTGGCAAATTTCTAGTGCCTTTTGATAGTTACCTTGCTTAACGTATAAATCTCCTAAATCATGAAGGATTGAGGCTTTTAGAACTTCATACTCAGGTGAACATATCTCTAATGCCTGTTGATAGTTATGCAAAGCTTCGTCCACTTCACCGATATGTTCTTGTGCTTTTGCTAAGTAGTAGAGGAGGTTACAAGTGACAATATGGATTCCTAAGTAACCGTAAGCTCCATCACGGACAAATTTACATAGCGTAGCTACTTCTCTGTACCTTCCTTGGCGGTTGAGCCGCATGACTAAAAACCAATTTGCTCTAGTTAATAAGTCTGGGTTAAAAGCTTTAGTTGCGAGTTGATACAACGCAAACAATCTATCAGTCGGCATGGCTTGCTCAAAAGGATCATTAAGCAGAAAGCTTTCTGATAGTTTTTCCTCTGCCTCCATGCTCTTTACAATACCTTTGGTAAACCATATTTCATCTAAATGTTTCGCAGCAGTTCTGTATAATTCTATGGAATCTTTAGGAAAATCAAGAAGTGGCTCTATAATTCGTGGAACATAATACAAAGTTTCTTCTTGAGAATGTATACACTCAAGTAAACCTAATCCAACTGCTCTAGAAATATAACTATTTACATCGAAAGTTTTAGGACAAAGGACTTCTATTGCAGACTGAGGTACTGGTAAGTGATACACCAAGGCAAACGCCAGCATTCGTTGTAATTTTATTGGTTGTCGATTCAGTAGTTCCTCGGCCAGAATACTTTCACGAAACTCTTGGGTGGTTTTCTCTACCTGTTCTAGGATTTGTGTTTTACCAACTTGTTGCACTTGTAAAACTTTGTTTAACCACTCCAACAAGCGAGGATTACCTGCCGAAGTTGCCAACGCTTTGAGTTGTAACTCTCGATCAATTTCAGAACCAGGTGCAAAAGATACTAAACGGTTACATTTTTTCTGTAGATCAGTACCTGATAAGGCAGCTAACTGCTCTCGATACAATCGCTGATTTAGCTCTGGAAGCAAAAAATCATACCTGGATGTAATAATCATCCGGTGTGGAAGACGGGATTGAGTTATTGCCTTCAATAGAGATATCAAGACTGTTACAGCTTCAGGCTTTAGGACTGCGTTACCATCTGTTCTCAATTCCAGGTTTGCTTCAAAGTCATCAAGAACAAAGATTAGTCTCTGCGCTTGCTCATTGAGTCCTTCTCGTAAGAATTTGGTTAACTTTTGTGTGAGTGGCAGATTACTTTGTAAAATTTTCTGTCCCGTTTCTGAAAGACATTGTTCAGCAAGCTGCCTTAGCAATTTATCTTCATCTAATTGCCGATAGATAAAAATTTCATCATAGCCTTGTAAACGTTCTAAAAGCCTTGCTGCAACAGTGCTTTTGCCAACTCCACCTAAACCATACAAAATTACACCTAACTTATCTGCTGCTCGCAATGTTCTTAAGCTACGTTGCAGTATTCTGCGTCTTCCTACAAACTCCTGTGGTGTGGCAACCCGAACAATTCCCTGCGAATCTAGAAACTGTTCATAAATCGGTTCTTCTGGCAACCATACCTGATCGCCGAATGGTTCAACCAATGCTTTTGGACACTGACCTCGGATATAAAGCCTAAGTAGATGCCAATCCTCTACCTTAGCCTCTCGTAGATATTGATAAGTACTGGCAAGTGCCTCCGAAAGTTCATACCCGGCAGCCAGTTTGCTGTAGAGATATGCTGCGGCTTGTGTAGCTACTACATCTGCGATCGGTCGTCCCCATCCTAAAACGGCTCGACAACCTTGCTCAATTAATGATTCAGCTAAAGAAGATACTGCACCATCACTCGCCGCTTCACCTGTTCGGCAGCCTGATAAAAATACTAGCTGTGGTATACGAAACCTTAAAGCTGAAGCAATCTCTGATGCGTAAGCAGCGTGGAGTTCGCCAGTTTCAGTTTCTGTAAGAAAAAACGGTCGTTCATCCTTGATAGACGCATGTCCCGTCAGGTGAAACACGTCGAACGGTTCACGATAACGTCCCCAGAGTTTATTTAGTTCTGCAATACAACCACTTTCTTCTACTCGTAAATTAAGAGGAATATCTTTTATTTCTGTCAAAATTTGAGCTTCTTCCTGTTCAAAATCGAGTGGCGGTTCTACATCCTCTGGCGATGTAGCCATGAATAAAATCCGTAAAGGACGTTGCTGGGTATCCTCTGAATCTTGAACAGAACGATCAACCCAACGTATTGGTACAACAACTGGATTAACACGTTCTATTAAAAATTGCTCTCCATTATGCAACGTCTCCCAAGGCAGATGCCCTAATCGTTCACGCACATCTAGCGCCAGAATTAACCCTTCCTCTGTGCAATTATTAATTGCTCGACTTAGCCACCTGCCAGTTCCATCCAACCAACAAAATAATTGATACCCAATTCCTTTTAAATCAGGCATCAGCATGTAGTAACTACCTTTTGCCCTCTGAATTAAGTTTTCAATTGACGATACATCAAGCTGTTGTGTTTCATATCTTGCTGGATATCCCACTGCATAACGCAATTCTACAAAGTGTTTTTCAAGCGGTACTAATTTGATGTAAAGCGTCTGCACATTAACTCTCCAACTCTTCTAACACTGCACAGATGTCTTCAATAGTGGCATTCTCTAAGACAACTCGCACATCATCACCTACAAGTACTACATCAAACTTCTTATTAGATCGTTTGTGTTCCTGATACCATTTACGGATTTGTTCTGCGACTGCGACTGTACCTCCTACAATCCCGATCACAGTGCCTATCACTGCCAATGTACCTTCTTTGGTAGTCACAGAATTTGATGCTATCTCCCAACTACCCTGTAGACCAGTGGTTTCAAACAGTTTTTCAGCGGCAATATCAGTTTCTTCACCTTCAAGAGAAAGCTTTACCTCTACCATATATTAATTGAGTAACTATAAATACAAGTATACTACTCATTTTTTTTACAAGACACTACAAGCTATAGAATTATGCTTTAAATAGGGTATTTTGCTCAACTTTTTGGGATATTTTTTTATAAAATAAAATTTCATAGAAACCTGAGATTTGATTACATATAAATATATAGTGACTTTTTTAAAAACATCGTTCTTCTCCAAATTTAAAAGTCAAACAGTTGAAATTATTAACAAAATTTAATATAGTTTTATCCTAAGTTTATCCTAAATTTGAATTGTATCAATTGCTCTATAAATTTTTAATCAAAACTTCAGTACCATCTCAGTTAAAGAAAGGATACTCCAGATAGCAAATTAACTGAACTAAAATGCAGATATGCACAGGATGATATTATGACAAATCTAACCCAAGAAGAAATCAGATTTTTTGGACTTTATGGCATTCGGGCACTTTCGAGATTTCATGCTGAAAATCCCTATATTTTTGATGTCAATGGTTCGCAATTTCAAGTCGATTATGAACTGACTGAATCTAGCAGTGGTTTATTTGGTGGTAATTCTAACTGGCGTGACCCCGTTTGGTTTCCGGTGAATTTCATCCTAATTCAATCTCTGCAAAAGTTTCATTATTATCTAGGAGACGATTTCAAGTGGAATATCCAACAGGTTATGGTCAAATGATGACACTTTGGGAAGTTGCATCAGAATTATCTCAGCAGTTAACCAGAATTTTCTTGTG
The DNA here is from genome assembly GCF_002949795.1 of Nostoc sp. 'Lobaria pulmonaria (5183) cyanobiont'. Taxonomy (NCBI): domain Bacteria; kingdom Bacillati; phylum Cyanobacteriota; class Cyanophyceae; order Nostocales; family Nostocaceae; genus Nostoc; species Nostoc sp. 'Lobaria pulmonaria (5183) cyanobiont'. The sequence goes on from NZ_CP026692.1 coordinate 5,628,370, forward strand.
AAATGCCTCTGGTAAACGTCCTGTTTGTGGTGGAATGCAAAAGTTTCAAAACGATCCATACTGGCAAAATCTGATTTTATTTTATGAATATTTTCATGGTGATAATAGAGCCGGAATTGGCGCTAGTCATCAAACTGGCTGGACAGGTTTAATTGCCAAATTAATCTAGCAATTTGGTGAATATGAAACATGGCATCAAGAACTAGAAATAGAGAAGGATAAAGACGCGAGCGCTTTAACATAGCAACATCCAAATCTGATTCTCTCTCGCTTTCATGAAAAAGGTTTGTTGTTACTATCCCGCCTCGTAATCAATTTCGATGATTAAAAATCTTAAGGTAATTCTCAGCAGAAATTAATTTAATTGCTAGTAAATGCATTTAGATTATTATTAGACAATAATTTGCAGATTTAAGATGGCAATTAAATCAAAATATTTAGCAATCTTTTGGGAATGGCTGCACTTTTCACTGTAGGTATGCAACAGAGGTAAGTTCAAATCTGCTATAACTAAAGATGTAGCGGTTAACAGTAACTTTACATTTAGCAGTCTAATTTTATTTTTCAAGCCTTATTAAACACCTAAAACGCAACCGAAACAGTGAAGCAAATCAGAAAAGTTGGGATAAATATAGATCCATTTTCCTTACAATCACGCCTCACGGTTGGTATTGCATCATTTTCAGCTTTGGTATTAGGTAGCCTCGCTACATGGACTAGTTGGAAAATGCAGCAAATTTTAGTTGATAGTCATAAATATAATATAGAACAAATTGCCAAGCGCTTGCCGCAAGATGTGCAAATTTATAGTGAAATGATGGAACCTGAAACTGGGTTGCAAAAGGCTATTAATAATTTGGCAAATACCAACATATTATTATGGCTAAAAAGTCCCGATCATAAAATTTTAGCAAAATCTACTACTTTGGATTTATTATCTGATACTACGGTAGCTGAATTAATGACCCTGACTAAGATGCCGATTAAACCACAAGTTTACAAAGTGAACCAAAGCTACTTTGTTTTGTGTGGTAGTTCTGTGCGAGTACAGGGTAAGTTACTCGGTGAGTTATTTGTAGTCAAGGATATTACCCACGAACAGAGAATGTTTGTAGTAATGGTGCAGAGTTTAGGTATTACTAGTGTTTTGGCAATTCTTGTTTTAACTGCTGCGATCGCATTTTATATTAAGCGTTCTCTGCAACCTCTGCGCCAGCTAAATCAAATGGCTTCTGTGATTTCTGCTGAAGACTTAGGACAAGCGCAGCTATATCTTGATAATGCACCCAGTGAAGTTAAAGAATTAGCTCAAACTTTAACCATGCTGTTATCGCGCCTTTCCCAATCATGGGAGCAAGAGCGAGAATTTGTGAGTAATGTTTCTCACGAATTACGCACACCTTTAACGATTGTACATGGTTATTTGCAGAGCGTCTTGCGAAGGCAGAATAACTTAACTCAAACTCAACAAGAAGCTTTAGAAACTGCGGCATCAGAAGCTGAACGCACTATCCGTCTGCTACAAGATTTACTTGATCTAGCACGTGCAGATAGTGGTTATTTATACTTTCAAATGAAATCTTATGTGCTGAATGACTTGGTTGAAGAAGTGGTCTTGATGGCAAAAAAATATAGCGATCGCCCAATTACAATCGAGTCAGAAATTTATCCAATTGAAATCAAAGCAGATTATAGCCGCTTTAAACAAGTGTTACTAAATTTAATTGATAATGCCATTAAGTATTCTGATGCTGACACACCCATAATTTTTAAGTTAGATCGGCTTCAAGAACGGGCTATTATTCAAGTTTGTGACAAAGGTTATGGCATTCCTTTGCAACAGCAAGCACGCATATTTGAGAGATTTTATCGTGTAGATGAATCTCGCTCTCATACTACTGGGGGTTGTGGTTTGGGTTTATCGATTGTTAAGACACTTGTAGAAGGTATGGGAGGTAGTATAAGTGTGGAATCAAAGTTAGGAGAAGGGAGTATGTTTACAATTAGTTTACCTACATATAATAGCTCTATCTAATTTGTAAAAATTGCAAGACTTAGATCCCCAGTTTCTTGATTTGATTGCAGATATAGTACAGATGACAGATAAATTTGGTATTGCCGAATTCCAGGATGAAAATAATTTTGCGTGATTTCAAAACCTTTGTAGATACTTTGCAATGCAAGATTTCTACACCAAGATTCCTACATCTAATCAGCAATGCCAGAAATTTAAGCATCGGGTAATCTATTTGGAAGTCACCCCGTTTCCTGTGAGAATAAAGGCAGCCCTCGTTTAACTGGCAAAGTAGGTTTGGGTTTATCGATTGTGAAACACCTAATTGAAGGTATAGGAGGCAAAATTGCCATCCTTTCAAAGCCAGGTTATGGTAGCATTTTTATTCTCACATTACCTGCTTTAGGAGCAAAAATATGACAGCACATATCCTTTTGGTGGAAGATGAAGTCAAACTGGCGCGATTTGTCGAATTAGAACTTAATAGCGAAGGATACCGGGTAAGTGTCGCCCATGATGGCATCGCAGGCTTGACTCTGGCGCGAGACTCATCACCAGATTTAGCGATTCTGGATTGGATGCTTCCAGGGTTGACGGGTTTGGAAATTTGTCGACGTTTGCGAACAACAGGTAGTACACTACCAGTGATTTTGTTGACAGCAAAAGATCAAGTCAGCGATCGCGTGGCAGGATTAGATGCAGGAGCTGATGATTATGTAGTTAAGCCCTTCAGCATTGAGGAACTATTAGCTAGAATTCGCGCTCATCTCCGCCGCACGCAAGAAACAGACGAGGATTTGTTGCAATTTGAAGATTTAAGCTTAAATCGGCGCACCCGTGAAGTATTTCGAGAGAAACGAAGCATTCAGTTAACAGCAAAAGAATTTGATTTATTAGAATATCTCCTTTCACATCCACGTCAAGTATTTACTAGAGATCAAATTTTAGAGAAAGTTTGGGGTTACGATTTCATGGGTGATTCTAATATTATTGAGGTTTATATTCGTTACTTGCGACTCAAGTTGGAAGAAAATAATGAAAGACGTTTGATTCATACAGTCCGTGGTGTAGGCTATGCACTACGGGAGTAATTGTAATGACTTGGTGATTTAAAGAAAAAGCAACATATTGAAGATCAAAGAAAATTATGAAGAAAAAATGGGCTGTTAAACGATTGACAATAAATCTCACAACCGAGGAAATGAAGAAACTTGAACACTACTGTACTCTCACAGGAAGACCAGCAACAGATGTAATTCGAGAATTGCTCCGAAGTCTTGAGGTTGACAATGCTGAAAACTTTGAGATGGGAATAGCAGACTCAACAATCACTGTTGGCAGTTGCTCAAAATCACACTAACTATCGACTCGAATATAGCGTTTCATAATCAGAATGAGGTACAACTTAACCTCACCCCCAACCTCTTGATAAAAAGAGGGGTTGGGGGTGAGGTTTTAATATGTACTTCATGCATCTGGGAACTTCTATATCCTGCCAAATTAACGTTTTTATGCCTTTTGCCTTTCCTATGTTTTAACAAGCATCGATTATGGGCATCATAATCCCAGTCCGAATACATCAGCTAGCAGCCAGAAAATTATTTGGCAGCCAGTTTTTCATTTACAAATATAGTATCAACCGATGGTATATATTTTTAGACCTTATCTCTTTGTTTCTCGATATAGTTTGTACACTGTATTTCTTTTAGGATGCCTACAGATTCATTTGGGAGTAATCTGTAGCGTAGGTATTTGGATATTATCAGCAGCTAAGTTACAAGCAGCCCAAGCACATCAAACCTGGAAATCACCCTCAGGATTGACTGAGCAAGTCACCACAGTTAATCCTGAGTCAGCAGAGCAATTCTCAAAACCACTCCCCTATCAGTTAGAGCCAACACCTATTTTGATGGCGGCACCCGAAAACTTCAATCCTGATTTGCGATTACCGCCACCGCTACCCGAACCACCGCAGCAAAATTCTAGTCCGCCACCGCTACCCGAACCACCACAGCAGAATTCTAGTCCACCAACAACTTCCACCAAACCAAAAACGTCGGATGCAGTTTTGGAAAGTATTGATACGGACTATCACTATGAGACAGACAACTTTGGCCAAACTAATTTTTTCCTTGAGCCAACAGTTCAGTTTCGATTGAGAAATGGCAATAAAATCTTTTTCAAGACAGGTTTTAACTTCTTTGAGCAACGCGGTGTTGAATCAGTAACCAATTTTCCCTTGCAAGTTGGATGGCAAGGAAAAATTGGACAAGCGACTCTACAAACAGCAGCTGGAGTCGATGTGTTCAATCGTTTACCCACAGCTCTCAATCTCAATGCTAAGGTGGAGGCTCCCATTTCGCCGCCGCGAGTTTCGTCATCAGGTCGATTGCTATCGGTAGTAGTACTATCAGGGAATTTAGAACAAGGGCCTTATAAATCAAATGCTCGAACTTTAGACAATCAAATTACTGCTTGGCGATTTGGGCCTGATTTATACTGGCAGATTGACCGTGACACCAGCTTGTTTTCCTCATTGCGTTTGGGTAGTTACAACGATGGTAATTCCGATGTGCAGTCTTTTAGTAGATTAGAGCGCAAGTTCGGACAATTTTCTTTGGCAGCTAACTTATTTACTTGGAGTTACGATCGCGATTTAGAACGCACAAGTGGCTATTTTTCTCCACCAGATTTCCTAGTTTACAACGGTGAGGTGGCTTGGGAGGGAGATATTACTAATTTCTTACGCTGTCGCCTTGCTGCCAATTTAGGACGGCAGCGACTTAAAGGAGAATTTGACAACGCCAATACCTATCAAACGCGCTGTACAGTAAAACTGTCGCCCAGTATAGAAGCAGACTTGGGCTATAGCTTTAGTAATGTCCGAAATCAAGAAACTGGCACAAGTGCTTACGGTGGTAATTCCTTCACAGGACAGTTACGGGTCAAATTTTAGAAGGCAGGAGGCAAAAGGTAAACCCTATAAATAATTTAAAATTCAAAATCTAAAATCCAAAATGGTATAAGGCTGAAGAATGAAAGCACCATTACCTGATAACGAAATACAGCGAATCGAATCTCTTTTGCAGTATAAAATACTCGACACTCGGTCGGAAGTTGCTTTTGACGACCTCACCCGTTTAGCCTCATATATTTGTGAAACTCCCATTGCCTTAATCAGTTTAATTGATAGCGATCGCCAATGGTTCAAGTCAAAAGTTGGTTTGGATGCCCTAGAAACACCGCGAGATGTGGCATTCTGTGCCCATGCTATTCTGCAACCTGAAGTTTTTGTTGTGCCTGATGCCACAGTTGACGAAAGGTTTGCGACAAACCCGTTTGTCACCTCTGACCCGAATGTTCGATTTTATGCTGGTGTACCGCTGACGAACCCTGAAGGATATGCACTAGGAACACTTTGTGTAATTGACCATGTACCAAGAAACCTTTCTCCCGAACAATTGGAAGCATTACAAATTCTCGGTCGCCACGTAATAAAACAACTAGAAATGCGGCGCACTTTAGCAAGTTTAGTATTAGCGAGTGATACACGCAAACAGACGCAGAAGCGACGCAAACAATTTTTTCAAAAAGTAGCTGGAGGGTTTGGGTTAGCATCAGTAATTTTAGTTTTAATTGGCGTGATTTCTTATCACAACACACGCATATTGATTGATAATAATAATCAGGTACAAAAAACTCAAGAGAAAATTAATAAACTAGAAGAATTACTGTCCGATATGAAGGATGCTGAGACTGGACAACGCGGTTATATCCTCACTGGACAAGAAACTTATCTGGAACCTTATCAAGCAGTAGTTGGAAACATCGATCGCAAAATTGTCGAACTGAGAGATTTAATCACAGATCAATCTAACCAACAAAAGCAGTTTGCAACCCTTGAATCTCTGATAGCTGCAAAACTTGCCATACTCAAGCAGACTATAAACCTGCGTCAAAATCAGGGATTCGACGCAGCGTTGCAGTTAATCCAGACAAACAAAGGAAAACATCTCATGGATGATATTCGTAAGATCGTCCATGAGATAGAGAATCAGGATAAAAGGTTGCTCCAACAGCAGTCACAAGCTGCAAAAGCCAGTGCTAACACCACGCTTTTGACACTGGCGATCGCTATTTTTCTAAGTTTTCTGATTCTGGCTATAGTCTACTATTTAATTTCTCGTGAGGTAAAAGAGCGTAAATTAACAGAGGAGACACTGAACCAAGAACGCAACTTTATCTCAGCAGTCCTTGATACAGCCAGCGCTTTGGTAATAGTTATTGACACACAAGGACAAATCGTTCGCTTCAATCAAGCTTGTGAACAAATAACTGGTTACTCATTTGATGAGGTGAGAGGAAGGCATTTCTGGAACCTGTTTTTACTTCCTGAACAGGTAGAGCAAGTTAAGGCAGTTTTTGAGCAGTTGCGAATTGGTGAAGGGCCCAATGAGTACGAAAACTATTGGGTAGCTAAGGATGGCAGTCGGCGGCTGATTACCTGGACTAACACTACCTTGCAAGACCATAAGGGCTACGTTGAATACATTGTCGCCACAGGTATCGATATCACCGATGCCTTCGAGGAACTGCGCTTACGCAAACGAGCTGAACAACATCTCAAAGCTGAGTATTCTACAACCCGCGTCTTGGCAGAGTCAACTACAATCAACGAAGCCATGCCCCAAATCCTGCAAGGAATCTGCGAAAGTTTGGGATGGGATTTAAGTGAATTTTGGATGCTAGATCCGCGATCAAATCTACTGTCTTTGCTAAATTCATGGTATAAAATCTCTTTCGAGATGCAAGAATTTGATATCCTCAGTCGGCAGATTACGTTTGCACCAGGAATTGGGCTGCCTGGTCGTGTCTGGACTAGCCTTGAACCTGTTTGGATCGCTGATGTTGCTAAAGATCAAAGTTTCATCCGCTCTCAAATCGCTGCCCAAGCAGAACTGCACGGAGCTTTCGGTTTTCCGATTCGTAGTGGTAAAAAAGTTATCGGTGTCATTACCTGCTTTAGCCATGAGATCCAGCAAGCTGACCTAGATTTGGCAAAAGTCATGAATTCGATTGGTGAGCAAGTAGGGCAGTTTATTGAGCGCAAGCAGGCAGAAGAACAACTTCAACGCCAAAACTTGCGATCGCAACTATTTACTGAAATCACCCTCAAAATTCGTCAGTCTTTGCAAATCAAAGAAATTTTCCAAATTACTGTCACCGAAGTTCAAAAAATTCTCCATAGCGACCGAGTTTTGATTTATCAGCCTTTGGCAGATGGATCTGGAGCCACTGTGGTTGAAGCAGTAATTTCTGGCTGGCTGGCAATTAAAGATAAAGAGCTAGTCGATGCTTACTTTCAAGCCGAATACATCCAGCAGTACTATCTACAGCAGTACCGTCAAAAACCGAATCTGGGGCTTGCTGACTTAGATATAGTTGAAGTCCAAAAAAACCATCTGGAATTACTGCAACAATTTGGAGTCCAATGTAATTTAGTCATACCCATTCTTGTCAAAGAAGAACTTTGCGGTTTACTGATTGTCCATCAGTGCGGCAGTTTTCGCCAATGGTCTAGCTTTGAAACTCATCTTTTACGGCAAATAGCTGACCAAGTAGGTATTGCCTTAGCCCAAGCCCAAATGTTAGATGCAGAAACTCAACAGCGACGAGAACTCGAAATTGCCCGTCACCAAGCTGAATTAGCTTCTCAAACCAAAAGTGCCTTTTTGGCCAACATGAGCCATGAAATTCGGACTCCAATGAATGCTGTGTTGGGGATGACAAGCTTAATGTTAGAAACTCCCCTAAACTCCGAGCAGCGGGATTTTATGGAAACAATTCGCATTAGTGGCGATGCTCTGTTAAGCCTGATCAACGAAATTTTGGATCTGTCCAAACTAGAGGCTGGGGAAATGGCACTAGAAACTCTAGATTTTGACTTATCTACCTGTGTAGAAGAGGTCTTGGAATTATTGGCTCCCTCAGCCCATCATAAGGGATTAGAAATTGCAGGATTAATTTATAGCAACGTCCCCACCCGCCTCCAAGGCGATGCTGGCCGCCTGCGGCAAATTCTCATGAACCTGATCGGCAATGCGATCAAGTTCACGAGTAATGGAGAGGTAGTATTACGAGCAGAATTGCGTACGCTTTCCCCGACTACAGCCACCATCTATTTTGCCATTACAGATACTGGTCTTGGCATTACCCCTGAAGATCAATCCAAACTCTTTCAGCCATTTACCCAAGTAGATGCTTCCACCACTCGTAAATATGGCGGTACAGGTTTGGGATTAGCCATCTGCAAGCAACTGGTAAGCTTGATGGGGGGAGAAATGGGCGTAGAAAGTCGCTTGGGGAAAGGATCTAAGTTTTGGTTTGAAGTAACTCTCGCCAAGCAACTTGAGCCTATTTCTTTAGAAGGCGAAGGCGAACTTTTGCTGAATCGGCGCTTGTTAGTAGTGGATGATAATGCTACTAATCGCAAAATCATCTACCATCAAGCTACCCGTTGGGGGATGCTGGTGGATCAAGCTGCTTCGGCTACTACTGCCCTCAAAGCTATTCAGGAAGCCGCCAAGCAAAAAAATTTCTATGACATAGCTGTGATTGATATGCAGATGCCAGAAATAGATGGCATGACATTAGGAGAACAAATTAAAGCAAATTCAGCGATCGCTGGGCTACCTTTGATTATGCTTACCTCTACTAATCAACGCGATGAAATCCAGCGATCGCTAAAAATAGGATTTGCGGCTTATTTAGTCAAACCTGTTAAGCCGTCCCGACTCCTCGATACCATCATGACTATTTTAGGAACGCAGCTAGAAGAAGAGACAGAAGTCAGAATTCAGGAGTTAGAAGTCAGAAGTCAGAATTTAAAACTGAAAAATTCTGAAAACAACCGCAACTATTATTCTCCTAACTCCCCCAAACTTAGAATTCTCTTAGCTGAAGATAATTTGGTGAATCAAAAAGTTGCCTTGAAGCAACTCCAAAGTCTGGGTTATAGTGCTGATGTCGCTGGTAATGGAAAAGAAGTTTTGCAGCTATTAGAAAAAATTCCTTATGATTTAATTCTGATGGATTGCCAAATGCCAGTTCTCGATGGTTTAGAAACCACAAAAGAAATTCACCGTTGGCAAGAAAGCTACTTTGCTAGTGGTTATCGTCCTGTGGTAATTGCCATGACAGCTAATGCCATGAAAGAAGACCAACAAATGTGTCTAGATGCCGGAATGGATGACTATTTGAGCAAGCCAGTAATAAAAGAAAAATTGGCGGGAGCACTAGAGCGTTGGGGAAATGTGATATTCGAGGCAAAAGAAACAGCTGCTACAAAGCAGATTTATACAACCGATGTCGGTTCAGTTAACCTCCCAATTGATTGGGAACGCTTACACCAACTCTCGGAAAATAACTCAGAATTTGAATTGGAACTACTGCAAATATTTGTTGAAGATATTCAACCTCGTCTAGAGTTAATTAAAATAGCGATCGCAGATCATAACTTTGAGCAAATAGCGCTCCAAGGGCATCAAATTAAAGGTGCTAGTGCCAATATGGGAGTTACAACCATGCATCTGGCAGCAGAAAAACTAGAACAACTAGCTTATAACCAAGAGCGTCGAGGTTCTAGTAACTTAATCGTAGAGTTAGAAGACTTTGTTAAACGCATCGAAGAATTTTTGAACTGTAAAGATAGTAACGCCAAAACCTAAAATAATAATATTTATTAATAAATTAACTGGAGCATTTTTTCTGAGTAAGTTATGAAAAACACTTATTTTCCATTTCTCATTACTCATTTTCTATTTTACAGATAGAAATTGTAACCGATTGGGAATAATAACAAAGTATATTCGGTGAGCAGCTGCATCATCAGCTAAAAATTTTTAGCCTAAATATCAGTTAAATGCATCACCTCTTATTCCCAATTGATTCCCGAAAAGCGAGGTTTTCCTAATGAGTCAGATGAGTAGAGACGATGTACGAGAAAGACTTGGCAATATCGATCAGATCCGCGATATTATTCTTGGAACACAGCTAAGAGAGTACGAAAATCGATTTAGCAAGCTGGAATCAGATATATCTCTCCTGCAACAACAGACACGATTGCATGTCGAGCAACTCAAGTCCAACTTTTCGGCTGAACTAAAAGCGGGGTTTGAGTCCCTGGATAAAAAGCTGAAGTCATTTAGCCTCGCAACTCAAGAAGAAACTCTTGACTTACGGCAACAGGTTGATAGACTTAATAAAAAGTTTTCTAGCAGCGTTCAGTCGCTTGATGAAACCTTAGATAACCAAACTACCTCGATTCGAGATGAAATCTTTCAAACTAAAGTCCAATTACAAGATGATGTCACGGCATTACGCGATCTGATTTTAGAAGAAATAGAGCGACGCTTCTCGCAGTTGACAGACACTAAAGTTTCTAAAGACGATATGGCTGAAACTTTGTTTGCCTTAGGAATGCGTCTGAAAGAAACTGAATTTATTCCCAAATTGCGAGAAGCAGCCAATGAACGCAGCGACGAATATACTGCTGTACCGCTTTTAGAGACTACAAAGTTGTCAAAAGTAAATGTTAACTCACTCTAATAGTACGGCAGAATTGCATTTGTAATTAAGTCATAAGGCAAGAATAACTCCTACTCAACACTCAAAACTCAGCATTCAGCACTCTTAAAAGGATGACTCAGGTGGAAAATTCGGTTTCTCAATCTGTTGAGTTGAAGTCAGAAACATCTGTGCAGCTTGACAATTTGCTGCATTTGCTTATCGATCTCAAAATTATCGAATCACCTGAGCAATCTCCTTTCTTACCATCAGAAACTGATAATAAAAATGAGTATATTCCAGAAGAAACTAAATTTTTGCAACTTCCTCCAGTGACATTAGAAGTATGTGAAGCTTATTTAGAGTCGGATTTTAATTTGACTCAAGATATATCTAATTACTCACAAAATACTCAAGAAGAATTAGAAGAATCTATTGAAATATTTACAAAATTTGAGGAAAAATTAGACAACTCAGAGGATGCATTGCAAAAATTACGGGAAATATTAGTCGGATATGAGCTAGCAGAAATAAATCATATTACAGCTAAACTTGAACAAAAATTAACAAAAATAGAGCATCAAATTTACGACCCTAAAGAGCTAATAAATCTACTACTACCGTGGATTTCTGAGCTTTTAAGGCTAAAGATTACAGAGTCGAGAGAGGAAATTGTCCAAATAATTGCTCCGATCATCGATCAGACTATCCGCAGTCGCACTGAACAGGATAAAATTAGCATGAGTGAGGCGATCGCGCCTGTAATTCCTCTAGCTATTTCCCAACAGATTATTATCGCTCCAGAAGAAGTTTCAGATGCGATCGCTCCGGCAATGGGACGAGCCATAAAAAAGCAAATTGAAATTGAGCAGAATATTGTGGTGGATGCACTCTACCCAGTTATTGGTAGTACCATAGCCAAATATATGGCAGAGACAATCCGTGCCATTAACCGACAAGTTGAAGAAACCCTCAGCGTTGAAGGTATTAAACGTAAAATTCGTGCCAAGCTACAGGGAGTTTCAGAAGCAGAATTAATTCTTAAAGAAGCTCTACCATTTACAATTCAAGCTATTTTCTTGATTCATAAAGCATCTGGTTTAGTTATCTCAAATATTCAGCATTCTGATGTAGAGCAGCTAGAAGCTGAAATGGTAGCAGGAATGCTGACAGCAATTCGCAGCTTTGCCAATGATTGCATCAATCTATCTGGAAGCATAACAGAATTAGATGCAATTGAATATGGGACATCCAAAATAATTTTAGAAGTTGCAGGATACTGTTATTTAGCGATTGTTGTACGCGGAGAACCAAGCAAAAACTTTATTTGGGAAATGCGGCAAGTATTCAGTGCGATCGTTAAAAAGCATGGTGATTTAATTGAAAAATTTGACGGCGATCCAGATTCAATTCCTCTTGAAATTTATACACTTCTAGAAAAACTGAAATATACAGGTATTCAGGAAAACAATAAAACAAAAATATCACCGCTACTGATATTAGGTTTAACAATTATCAGCACCATTTTCATTCCTTGGGGTATTTGGCAATATCGTAGTGGAGTTGTACATTCCATAGAAAATCAAACTTTGTTGGCTCTAACTTCTGTTCCAGAACTAGCCGTATATCGGCTCAGTGTACAAGTAGAACATAATAAATTAAAATTAACAGGACGATTACCTAATCAAATTCTTCGCCAGAAAGCCGAGCAAACTGTCCAAATCACCTCTCCTAATTGGGTGATTGACAATCAAATTTTATTAGTAGAAGTACCAGCAGATCCCGTATTAGCTGCTGCTGAAGTAAAACGAGTTACAGCAGTTTTAAATCAGACTGACGATATAGCAATTTCCGCTCAATACATCGCTGGTAAAGTAGCTGTTGAAGGAACTGTCAACCGAATTGCAGATGCTCAGATTATTGCTAAGGCATTTGAACAAATTCCTGGCGTAAAATCTGTGTCTAGCGCGGTACGAGTAGAACCCCCACAGATTGAAGTTCGATTTTACTTTCAACCCAACTCAGCAAGTTTAATGAAAGTAGATACAGCGCATAAGATTCAACAGGTTAAGGTTTTCCTTAATCAGCACCCAAATAAGCATTTAAAAATCATTGGTTATAGCGACCGTACTAGCGTGAACAAATCTCAAAAATTGGCACTGGCGCGAGCAAAGGCTGTACAACAAGCACTGATTAAATTAGGCATTGAGCCATCTCGCCTACAGGTCATTGGTAGGACAAATTTACCACCAGGAATTGATGAAACTCAACCCTTGTGGTTAAGCCGCTGTGTCGCTCTAGAACCGATAAACAAGCAATTTTAAGTTTATAATAGCGATGATTTTGAGCAAAGATTTTCTAATTTTCTCCAACTATGTCTACAATCTCTAAAAAAATATGCTTGTTTGGTGATTTTGGTGTTGGTAAAACTAGTTTGATTCGCCAATTTGTCGAGTGTCAGTTTAGTGATGAATACCTTTCAACTGTAGGAGTAAAAATCTCTCGTAAATTGGTTAGTGTTTCCGAAAAAAATCTACTTAGTGAACAAAACTTACAGCTGATAATTTGGGATATTGAAGGTAGTAATAAGTTTAAGGCAGTTGCTAACAACTATTTTCAAGGGTCTAAAGGTGCTGTGATAGTTGGTGATGTGACACAAGCAGAAACGCTCAATCATATCCAGGAGCATATTCAAACTTTTTTAGCTGTTAATCCTAACAGCTATATTGTTGTTGCACTGAACAAATCAGATATGATTGCAGCCGAATATTTAGAAAAAATTCGTCAAATGTATCAATTTACCAAGCAAGCTAATATATTAGACACTTATGTAACTTCAGCTAAAACTGGCAATAATGTTGATAAAATGTTTCAAGCTTTAGCCACTCGTTTAATTTAATTAAGATGAATTCATTTTTGACAAATTTATTATCTGTATGTGGTATTGAATATTTGATAATTGATGAAAACTTCAAGATTATAGAGATGTCTTTGGGATTAAATCATTTTGCCGATATTCCTAATGAAGCAAAGCTCGGTCAGGATGTTCGGATTGTGTTTCCAGAATTAGAGGGACTTGAAGATATTTTTGATGCAATTCTACAGGGAGAACAAAATAATTTTGAATTAAAAGGAATTATGCGATCGCAAGATACGGCTTCTCCTTTGTATATTGATATTCGTATTACTAATAAGCTCCAGGAAGACCATTCCAGCAATCGACTAACTATCGTTGTCGAAGATGCTACAGAACGGATGGTACTTGAGCAATCTTTATTTCAAGGTGCAAATGAAGCAAATCTTTTGCTACGTAACTTAAAAGCTTCTAAACAATATATTGACCAAATTGTGACATCAATGGCGGACGCCTTGTTAGTGACAACGCTATCAGGCGAGATAAAAAAAATGAATTATGCCGCACAAATTTTATTGCAATATAACGAAGTAGAACTCATCGGTCAACCGATCGCAAAAGTTATTAGAGAAGTCAATAAGTATCCATTGACAATTGATGATACTGATATATCCCACAGTCAAGACATAAATACTTTAGTAAAAGAAATAGAAACCGTTTGTTATACCAAAAGTTGTAAAACAATTCCCGTAGCTTTTTCATCCTCAATCGTAAAAACAGAAATTGAACATTTTCAAGGTTATGTTTACATTTTGCGAGACATGACTGAACGAAAACAGGCAGAACTTGCTAAACAAGAATTCTTAGCCATGATTAGCCATGAAGTACGGACTCCGATCGCATCGGTAATTGGTATGGCCGGTTTGTTGCAATATACTGAATTGACTGCTGAACAGCAAGATTTTGTTGAAACTATTTACACCAGTGGAAATTCTTTACTGAAAATTATTAACGATTTTCTTGACTTCTCCAAAATACAATCAGGTAACTTGGAACTAGAAGAGGAGCCTTTTGGTTTGCGAAATTGCATTCATGAGGCTTTTTATATGCTTGCACCTACAGCTAAAGAAAAAGGTTTAAAACTTACATTTTTAGATACTCCTGAACTTCCTACTACGATTGTGGGGGATATCACCAGACTGCGCCAAGTCTTGATTAATTTAATCAGTAATGCGATTAAATTTACCGAAACTGGAAGTATAGAAGTTTCAGTTATAACCCGCAAGAATAGCAATATTAATCATTCTTGTGCTGCCAATACTGACGAAATTCAGTTTAGTGTTAAAGATACAGGCATGGGAATTCCACGCGATCGCTTGGAGCGTTTATTTAAAGCTTTCAGTCAAGTTAACTCCTCTATTACTCGACAATATGGCGGTACTGGCTTAGGTCTTGCCATCTGTAAGCAACTGTGCGAGTTAATGGGTGGCAGAATTTGGGTTGAAAGTGAGCTTAATGCAGGTAGTACATTTTACTTTACGATTGCCGCTTCTGTGATTCCAGAAGAGTCAGCAGGAGCCAGTGTGGTCTTCCCCCAACAGGAGATACCAAAAGCGATCGAGTCTCCCCCAGTGGAGCAACAGGCGTTCAATAGTCAGGAGTTATTCAGCGTCCGCGCGTCTTCTTCCCCGTCTCCTGACCTACATAAATTAAGAATTCTTTTAACTGAAGATAATCTGGTGAATCAGAAAATAGCCTTGAAACAACTCAAAAACCTGGGCTACAGTGCTGATCTCGCTAATAATGGGAAAGAAGCGTTGCAGCTATTAGAAAAGATTCCTTACGATTTGGTTCTGATGGATTGCCAAATGCCAGTTCTTGACGGTTTGGAAACCACAAAACAAATTCATCGTTGGCAAGAAAGCAGCTTTGCTAGTGGTCGTCGTCCTGTAGTAATTGCGATGACAGCTAATGCGATGAAACAAGACAAACAAATGTGTTTAGATGCCGGAATGGACGACTATTTGAGCAAGCCGGTGATGAAAGAAAATTTGGCCGCGACGCTAGAGTATTGGGGAAATGTGATATTCAGAGCAAAAGAAACAGCTGCCACAGAGCAGACAGTTTCTACAACAGATGTCGATTCGGTTGACCTCCCAATTGATTGGGAACGCTTGCATCAACTTTCAGAAAATAACCCAGAATTTGAATTGGAACTATTGCAAATGTTTGTTGAGGATATTCAACCTCGTCTAGAGTTAATTAAAATAGCGATCGCAGCTCATGACTTTGAGCAACTAGCACTCCAAGGGCATCAAATTAAAGGTGCTAGTGCCAATATGGGAGTTACAACCATGCATCTGGCAGCAGAAAAACTAGAACAATTAGCAATAAACCAAGAGCGTCGAGGTACTACTAACTTAATCGTAGAGTTAGAAGAGTTTCTTAAACGCATCGAAGAGTTTTTAATCAGTAGTAAGTAGTCAGTGTCTTCCCACTCCAGTCATAGGTCTTTTTTGTAATATTTGTTAATAAATAAACAGTAACGATTATCTTCTGTCGGCTCATAACTCAATTTGTCGGCAATGGCGGACATGATTTTTAAACCCCGCCCGCGCTCTTGATCGTTATCCTCAAATTCAGATGTTTTGCACAATTGCTGTTCTAAGTCAAATGGTTCACCTTGAGACCAGATGCGAATTTCTATATATTCATCTAACCGCACAGCTTCCATCTCAATCGGAGTTTCAATAGGTAAATTTTTGTGTGCGTGTTCAACAATATTAGTAAAGCCTTCCATCATCAGAGTTTGACATTGCCACCAAATTTGTTTATCGGTAATAGGTGGTTGATTTATCTGCTCGAACCAAGACAAAACTTGAGGTGAAGTTGTCAGGTCTGTGTTGACTTTGAGATAAATTTTATTATTCACTTCTTAACTAATAAAATATTGTTAAATCATCATATTCCTTAATTAGTTTATTTAATTTGAGTATTTTTACTATACATTAAAAACTAAATTGCATATAACTTAAATTAAAGCAACTATTTACCGATCGTTTTACTTAGTAAACTGTAATTTATGTTTAAAATTCTGGTTATTGATGATGACCCGACAGTGCGAGCAGTACTGAAAAGTACACTCCAAAGGCAGGGTTATGAGACTACAGTAGCCAGTAATGGCGAAGAAGGAATTATAAAAGCACAACTGCTACATCCTGCCCTGATTATCTGTGACTGGATGATGTCCCAGGTAGATGGGCTAGAAGTGTGTCGTCGAATTAGAACAGATCCAGAGTTAGCAACTACTTTTTTTATTCTATTGACGGCTAGGGGAGCAGCACGAGGAGAAGAGGAAGATAGAGTTAGGGGACTTGATGCTGGAGCGGATGAGTTTATCTCTAAACCGATAGAGATGAATGAATTGAAAGCACGAGTGAGAGCAGGACTAAGGTTACACCAGCTAAATCAGGATTTACAAAGTCAAAAGCAAGCTTTAGAGACACTAAATCAAGATTTGCAAACCCAAAAGCAAATTTTGGAAACCGAATTGTCTGAGGCAGCTGCTTATGTGCGATCGCTTTTACCCTCACCGCTTGTAGGAACAGTAACTACAGAAAATCTGTTTATTCCCTCAGCGCAGCTAGGAGGCGATTGCTTCGACCATCATTGGATTGATGAGGATCATTTGGCAATTTATTTGTTGGACGTATCAGGTCATGGAGTGGGTTCAGCCCTCCTATCGGTATCGGTGCTGAATGTTTTGCGATCGCAATCTCTACCGAACACTAACTTTTCTCAACCAAGTGAAGTCCTAAAAGCCCTGAATCATGCCTTCCAAATGAGCAAGCACGGTGATAAATACTTTACAATCTGGTATGGAGTTTATCACCGCCTTAAACGTCAACTCATTTATGCCAATGCCGGACATCCACCAGCTTTACTGTTATCTAATACCTCCACAAATAATATCGAAGTTAAACAGCTAACTTCTTTAGATTTACCAATTGGCTTTTTACCTGAAGTTCAATTTGAGGATGCTGTTTTTCAGGTTGAAGAAAACAGCACTTTATACATCTTTAGTGATGGTGCTTATGAAATTAATCAGTCAGATGGTAAAATTTGGGGAATCGATGCTTTCATTGACTTACTAACCAAATATAGTCAGAAAGATAGCTCTAACCTTAATCAACTATTAGGGAACATTCTCACCTTAAATGCTCAAGATAATCTTGATGATGACTTATCTTTAGTAAAAGTTAACTTTGGTTAGAATAGTCAAATATGCATATTTAATTTTGGATTGTTTAACAGCTTATTGTGTTGCCAATACTTGACGATTGAATTCATCTTGATCGGCAAATGTTTGAAAAATTCTATCCATTTTAGTTAGTTCAAATAACATCCTGACTTGATCGCTGATCGAACAAACAAACAATTTACGATTAGCAGTTCGTGCCATTTGCATTGCTGATACTAAAGCACCTAAACCAGAGCTATCAATAAACTTTACTTCTTTCATATCAAGCAACAAAATATCGGCTCCGTTTGCCAGAATACCGCTAACTTCGCGACGTAGTTCGTTACCTCTAATACCGTCTAAAATTCCAGATAATTCTAGTATTTTTACATTCAAACTCATGGTTTTATTTTCCGATTATTTGGCTTGAAAACTATGTAGTTATATTTTGGCATTGACCTAATTAAACCGCAATAGATAAAGTCTACAATTAGCTTTGTTTTACTACTTGCTGATTACTATTATTTGCTATTGCAGTAAAAAAGCTAGCATCAACCCATTGCCGAGAAATTTCAAAAGCTTCAAAATAGCCATCTTTCTGACCTAACTCTCGTGCCCAAAAGCGAGACAGAACAAGTATGGCATCGAGTTGCATAAATGCTTTATTTAATTCTGATTCATAACAACCGATAGCTGCAACTTTTTCCTCAATTACAGAGGTGATATCCACAAAAAAGTTGGGTTCAAAACCGCGCAAAAAAACAGGCGGGGCTGAATACCACAAGGGTATATTCTTGCGGGTAGCAACATTAGAAACTGCGATCGCACAGACTTCATGATCTCTATGTCCATATTTTTCAGGCTGTGGTGCGTGAGTAATAATCAGATCCGGTTGCCAACGTCCAAGAGCTTCTTCAGTAACTTTAATCACTGCTTGTGTTGAAAAATTGCACTCCTCAAGTGCATGAAACTCGTAAGTTGCACCGATGATTTTACCAGCTGCATCTGCTTCTTGATGACGTGTACCTTTAACAGGCGAACTAGAAAGACCACCATCAGTCAAAATTAAGCAACGAACATTCCATCCTGCTTTGGACATCAGACTGAGAGTACCAGCAGCAGGTAGAACTTCATCATCAGCATGAGCATAGATTGTTAAGACAGTTCGCTGACCAAAGTTGTTTGAGTCCGAATAAGTGTTCATAGCTGTTTTCTTTCTAAATTAGATTTGCAAGTCAGCAGTCATGAGTTATTTATTCACCTGCCCTTTTCCAGCTTTCTTTACTTACCTCTTAAGCTTCTTTTGGGGGCTGCCAAACAGATGCGCGGATGATAGCCCACAAAAGTAATAAATTATAGATAGCCCATGCACCATTAAGCAGGTGAACCTGAGGATTATTTAAATGGCCAATTGCAAATTGGTAAAGGCTCCATAACATCCCCAAGATGGTAAGGATAAAAACAACCAACTGCGGCCAAACAAGCCGGAGATAAATCCCGGATTGCCG
The DNA here is from genome assembly GCF_002949795.1 of Nostoc sp. 'Lobaria pulmonaria (5183) cyanobiont'. Taxonomy (NCBI): domain Bacteria; kingdom Bacillati; phylum Cyanobacteriota; class Cyanophyceae; order Nostocales; family Nostocaceae; genus Nostoc; species Nostoc sp. 'Lobaria pulmonaria (5183) cyanobiont'. Next base: position 5,647,551 of record NZ_CP026692.1, read on the forward strand.
TTGCTTAGGTGTAACTTGAAAATTGAGTTTTTGTCCTGTAAACACACTCCATACGGCTTGGATTAATAAGGGGAATAAAGCGATCGCATATTGTTCCGAGCGCCATACTTCTCTAGCTGGAATGCCCCAAGTAGCTGCAAGGAAAGTCAGACGGTTAATAATAAAAGCTGGGAAAAAGTGTACGGCAAAGTCAGGGCCGTAGGTTTTGACTGGAACAATGTCCGTAAAAAAATAAATAATTGGACAAGAAATAAAAACCAGAGTTGCAAAACCAGAGAAATAACTATACATCGTCTTGAAATATTGCAACCTTTGCCAAAAGGTTAGCCCTGATTTTGTCAGTGGATTTTCCCTCACTAGCACTTGGATAGTTCCTTGTGCCCAGCGTAGCCGCTGTTTAAGAGTAGAACTTAGATCGTCTGGCGCTAAACCTTCTGCCAAAAGTTCATTGTGATAAATAGATTTCCAGCCAGCACTATGCAGACGCATGGCTGTATTCATATCTTCCGTAATGCTATTACTGGATACCCCACCAACTAAATCAAATTCATCTAAACGTTTTTCATCTTTGGCAAATTCATCAGCAAAATTTTGCAGTCCTACACTAACTAATGCTTCACGTCTGAGAATCGCATTTGTGCCCGTATAGAAGGCAGCATTCATGCCATCTTTACCTTGTTGAAGTGGCCCATAAAACAAATTTGCTCGATGTCCAAAAGGATCGCCTGGAGGAATATTGTAAAAATCCTGGCGGGTCTGTACAAAAGCAATTTGATTCTGGTCGTATTTTCCGGTTGAAAGATTATAGGTGTAGAAATAAGGCAGAACTCGCTTGAGAAAATTTCGCTTGGGAATGTGGTCAGCATCTAGAGTAACAATAAAATTTCCTGACGTTTCTCCAGAAAAAATTGCATAATTGATGTTGCCTGCTTTGGCATGATGTGCCACACCAGGCGTCTTCGGACGAGCAATGTAGCGAAAACGAGCGAGTTCAACTAGTTCTAGTTCTTTTTTGTGAATAGCTTCTTCTAAAGCTTTCCGTTCAGTAATTAGGCGATCGCGAATACTTTGATGAGTCGGAGGTAGCCAAAGAATCAGCGATCGCAAACTTTGCACAAATCCAGCCGCAGGTTGATTCACCACTAATTCTGATGATGTTTGCAGCCATTGTTCGGCAGCTTGAGTATTAGGCGTTAGATTTTCCAGTTGCTTCAAGCGCTCTAACAAACCAGAATGTTCTGCATCAATCCGTTCCGCTTCTAGCTGTAATTGTGCTGACTGCAAATCTTCAATACACAATCTTTCTGTCATCGCTCGCATATCAGCCGAGTTCCCGTCATCCAGCACATAAACGCGTAACTTTGTTGGCGGGTAATCGATTGTTAGAGCAGCTTTGGCAGTTTCTTCGACAATTTCTGTCGGCTCGTTGTAGCAAGTGACAAACACATCCACTGTTGGCCAGTCTGATCTGGGTAGAGGTGGGGTCATCTGGTCGAGAGACTTAATTTGTCTGACTAAAGGTCGCCACAACCCAATTACAAACATTACGCCACCGAAATAGCTGTAAATCTCTGCTATCAGCAAAGGAATCGAGATCCAGAGGGCATCAAAATTGATGGAATGGGTGACGCGCCATTGCAAATACCAGATACCAAAAATTAAATTGATTTCTGCCAGGTAGCGAAATAACAGCGTTCTTTTTTTGAGTAATGAGCGGCTGTTACCAGAAAAGTTTGTCAGAGAAACTGAAGTCATCTTGGTACTCAATAGTTAATGTATTTGCATCCTCATCAAAATAAGTATTCCCTAGTTAAATTTGTGACTAACAAATTTTCCTCGATCAATCTAAAATTGGCGTTGCTCAATTGAGCTATGAATCTGGATGTAGAAACGTAGTATTGCTACGTTTTTACAAGGATTTTGGTATTACTAGGAGTTATGCAAAGCTACATATTGTATAGGCAACTCATGAATTATTGGTGTTAACTTCAGCTGAAATCTTCTGACTGCATGAGTTTTACCCTCACCCCCAGCCCCTCTCCCAATTTTGGGAGAGGGGAGCAAATTCTCTATTTCCCCTTCTCCCATGTTGGGAGAAGGGGTTAGGGGATGAGGGCAACCCTAGAACGCTTTATCTAACCTGAAGTTGACACAAAAGTTCATGAATTGCCCCTACCTGAAAATCAGGATTTTGGTTATGTTATTTTATGCCAGTTACTAGGTGAGTATTTTCACTATCTGAAACCCAGTAACTTCCAGAACTATCAGAAGTTAACTTGGTTTGTTGTGTGGCGCTGTTTGGTAGACCTCGCCCAGAATCTCCCTTAGTAACTGTCTGCCACCAAAGAGAGTTCATAGTGGTAATCGGACGAATTAAAGGTTGTCGATTTGTCAAATTGTATAGCAAGGATTGCAAAATCATACTGTTGGTGCTGCTGGTAAAACCAACTGCTGTTTTGCCTGTGGTTTCATAGAAGCCCTCATAAAATCCAACTAATGGATTATATAAGTCAGTGGTTCCTTGCAGTAACTGTTGACTATACTTATTTTCTGGAAGCAGGGCATTATAGGCAAAAGCTACTGCTGTACTTACCAATCGCCCCTTTGGTACAGGTTTACCGTCATCTCCTAAAGCTAACCAAGACTTCCCTTGTCCAGTAATTGTACTGTGGAGAGTGTAAGGTTTACGATCGATCAAGGTGGTGGCTGAGGCTGTGAAGATGCCAGTGCGACGGTAACGTTCAGCTTGTGCTTGAAAAATTGGTTCAAAGAGCGATCGCATTTGTGGATCTAATCCAAACTCCAATGCATAGAGTACAAAAGGATTGCTAACTGTGTATTGGTTTTTGGAATTAGTATCTGTGCGATGGCGTTGAATTGGGACTTTCAATCCCTCCACTGAGGCAGTTTGATATTCACCCCCAACAGCAGAACGATCGAGATTAAATCCCCATAATTGAAAAGCACGAGCTGCATATTCCTCATAACCCAAGCGGGTTTCTGGGTTAACGCGGGTGAGCGATCGCCCATCTTGCTCTTTGGTAACGGTGGCACTGGAGAGAATACCTTCGCGCACCACACGCAAGTATGACCAATCCAGCACAATTTTATCTACAGCAGCCGTGTATTCTCGATGACAGCTTTTTAAGTTGTATAGCGCTGCCAGCATTCTACCTAAATCTAAAGCTGACCAACCGTTTCCTTGTGGAACTGGATTTCCACCATAATCGACTGGTTGGAGAGTTCTGGTATCATAACCCCGACTCGGCAATTCCCCAGCAAATAACGGTAACTTTGTCAAGGCTGCTAAGAGATGGCGGGTGCGCTGGTCAAATTCTTTGGGGGTAATTATATCGAGCGATCGCGCTGCGTGGAGTGCTGCGAGATAATCTCCCAATCCCCACAAGGTTGCACCTTTGAAATCACTGCGATCGTCTATCAGCCCACTTTTGGAGTGGTAATTTGCTTGAAAGTATCGCCAAGCCGCCTCTGCATAGCGCCGTTCAATAGGCGTCAGTGGTCGATCTAGTTTCAGGTTAGATGATGGCTGGGGACTATCCACGGGTGGAATAGGTGTAACAGCTACTTCTGTAGGTTTAGAAATATCAGCAGGGGTTGCGATCGCAGTCTTAACAGTAGAATTCGGTAGATTTGCAGGTGTTGCTAGAGAGGCATTTTCACTGGGGTTGCCAGTAGAATTCGGTTGATTGGCAGGTGTTGCTGGAGAGGCATTTTCACTGGGATTACCAGTAGAATTCGGTTGATTTGAGGGTGTTGCTGGAGAAGCATTTTCACTCGGCTTGCCAGTAGATACACTTGCAGAAGTAGAAGCAATTAAAGGGTGATTTCCCCTACCTTTGTAGTATAAAATCTCCAAAATTAACCCATTAGTATTACCCGTCAAAGCTTTATTGGGTTGTTTTGATTCTTCATAGATCCCAGCATAGTAACCGCTATCATCAGGACTGCGGAGATCCTTGACTGCATCAAAAACTTTTTGGGCATAAGCATTATCTGGAAACAGATAGCGCCAACCAAAAGCAGCTTTTGTGCTGATGCTGCGAAACTGTGGGTAAGGCTGATTAGCATCGGTAATAGTTGCCCAATTTGCACCGTTGGCGTAAACGGTGTTGTAGAGAAAATAAGGTACTTGGTCGATATTATCTTCTGTTACCGCAGTTAACTGACCTGTGGTATCAAAACGCCGTTTTTGCACATCTAAAACCCTAGCAGCAAAATCAGCCAATTCTCCTTGCAAGCCAAATTCAATTCCATCAAGGATATAAGACTCACTCACAACATAATTATTAGCGTTGGTGCTTTGAAAGTCACGGCTATCAACAGGAATTTGCACACCATTAATTTCAACTAACTTAAACGGTTCTAAAGCAATAGCCTTGGGTGCTGAGAAACCCCAAAGTTGATAACCCCTAGCGCCGTATTCTTCGTAGCCGAGTCGTCCTTCTTGCACTAGTAAGGTTTTCTTGTCAGGGAGAACAGTAGCGCCAAAAAGTTGTCCATCTTTGAGCGATCGCGCCACCTGCCACTTCGCTACAATTCCTTTGAGCCAATTATTATATTGAGGATGACAGGTACGGATGACATCAAACGCAGCCAGTATTCGCCCAACATCCAAAGCAGACCAACCAATACCCTGCTCTAGTGGATTGTTGCCATAATCAACCATCTGTGCCGTGGCTGCGTTATAGACTTTATTGGGCAAAGCATCTTCAAATAACTTCAGGCTGTTGAGAGTCGTCAAAAACTTATTGAGGCGGGAATCAAAGTCTGTTTGATCGGTAAGATTCAACCATCGTGCAGCATTCAATGCCATCAGGTAGTTACCCATATCCCAGAGTGTACCTGAAGGATAACCCCCAGTAGAATTGGTAAATCCCGTTGCTGGCTGATAATTTTTGACAAAATACTGCCAAGCAGCACGAGCATAAGTTTGTTCTTCAGATGTGAGCGGGGTTGTAATATTGCTACAGCTATTGGAATTTTGAGATAAGACTGGTGTCGGGATGTAAAACAAAAATTGCAGAAATGTTCCAATTAGGAACAATGCAATCCATCTCAACAGCTTTTGTTGAGGGAGTTTGTATATCATAATTCAAAGAAGGAGTTAAGAGCGTCATAGCCCGTCTGTACAGTTATAATTCATAAATCAAGTTTTATCAGGTATAAAAAATGCACTTGGCGATCGCTTTGATCGATAGCGGCCAACTATTTCTACCACAGAGATGCCACCTCTACTACTCCTGTAGAAAATCAAGATAGCGAAAATGGAAACTGGGGCGATCGCAGCTAAGATACTCAAAACTTGTTAAACTAAACTGTTTAGTCTAAAAACGTAAATAGTAAATTTTTGACTTAATAATCACTAATAATTTCTTGAGAAGTTACGATAAAATCACAATCAAACTTCAGTTGAGACATTTTCTTGCCAGGCAAGTAAAAGCATCAAACAGCAATCCCTCTTCCGGGGAATTTTAGAAATTTATAGTAAATCTCAATTACCAATCCCATGCCAAATCGTCATTATCCTCCCGCCTACTTACGCTATCTCAAAGCCAGGTTATGGAATCTAGGGCGACCTGGTTTTTGGGGAACTGCGATTTTTTTATCTGTAGTTGGGCTAGCAACCTGGGAATACTGGTCAAACCCAGATATTTTCGTTTATAAGCAACAAAAACCAGTCGTTTTAGAAAAATCTGCTGATTCCTCCCTGTCAGAAGAAAACAAAGCTATTGCAGCAGATATTGATAATCTACCAGTTTTATTTAATGACTTTGAGCAAGCAACTGTCTCATCAACGGCAAATGCGCCTGAACAAAAGACTGAGGAAAAAAAGAGCAAAGGCTCATTAGATGACGTAAGTAACAAACAAAAGTCTGCTAATAATACCAAATCAAATCCTGATTTAGGCGTTAACGGCGACACCTCCCCAGCCTTTCAAAATCCTTTTGTCGTCCAAACAGACAATTTATTGCGTACTGGAACGGTTAATAGTAGTAACCAGTTTCTAGGTCTTAAAACCTTGAATGCGGCATCTGAAGTAACAGGAGGAGACCAAACATCCTCTAGCCTGAGTATTGGATTCCCTAATCAAACCAACAATAATCAAAATTCTCTTTCTACCAACCCTCTGCAAACAGAGCTTAACCAATCGACAAACCAGAAATTGTCTAGTTTCAATGGTACTACTGCAACTCAGACAAATACTTCGGGTCAAGTCTCCAATCCAAGAACAACGCTAATGCCACCCATCAACAGCTTAACCAGTCAGAATTCTCTACCAAGCACTGGGTTAACTCCTGGGATAGGCAACACGTCAACGGGTACGAATTTACCACAAAATTCCTACAACAATTTAAATAACGGTCAAGTAGTGCCTAATAATGGATTAACTACGGGTACGAACTTACCGCAAAATGCCTACAACAATTTAAATAACGGTCAAGTAGTGCCTAATGTAGCACCAAGTAATGTTGTACCTTACTCTAGCCAGAGTCCTAGTCAAAGCATTGCCACACCCACAAACCCTACGGGATATGGGAATTATGGCTTGCAGCAACCGACCCAACCACCACAATCTACCTATGGGAATTATGGCTTGCAGCAACCGACCCAACCACCACAATCTACCTATGGGAATTATGGCTTGCAGCAACCAACCCAACCACCACAATCTAATTATGGGAATTATGGCTTGCAGCAACCGACCCAACCACCACAATCTAATTATGGGAATAATGTCTTGCAGCAACCAACACAGTCTAATTCCTTATATCTTCGCCAACTTCGAGACAAGTATAGAAATCCGGGTCAAAACTAATTTTGAGTACGTTGGCTCGATAAAGTCTAGCTAAGGTGATTGTGGGCTATTTGGAATCATCGGAACTTCTGGTGTTTCGGGTTGTTGCTGTTGTCGTTGCAAATATTTACTCAATACATAAGCCATATCCCCACGGGTTACGGGTTTTAATGGAGAAATATTGCCTTGAGCATCTGTATTCAGAAATCCCTCAGTAGCTACTGTAGCGATCGCTTTTCTAGCCCAAGCTGGGATAGATTTTTCATCTGGATGTGAAGCCAGAATCTCATTCACAGCAGCATCAGGAAACTGAAATACACCATAAGCCTGGGCGAAAATAGCCAGAGCTTCTGCCCTTGTCACCTTTTGGTTAGGGAAAAATTCATTGCCCCGATAGCCTTTCATGATGTCAGTTTTTAGGACTATCTGTATATCATTAAATGCCCAATAAGAACGAGGAACATCTGGAATAGTTAAATTTTCTTTGGTAACAGCTTCTCTTTTATCTAAGCGAAATGCTTTTACCATAATCGAGGCTAATTCTGCCCGACTCACTAACCTTTCAGGATAAAATTTGCCATCGGGAAAGTTTGTCATCCATTTGACAGCAGTTACCTGTTGAATGGAATCAGCTGGTATTCCAGAAGTAGATTCTGGTACTTGAGCAATTGCTGGCAAGGTTTGTAGTAGTGCCATTAAAGATAGAGTAATTGAAAGCTGACGCATCATAATAAGCACTTTTAACTGCTAACGTGAATTTAAAAAACTACGTTACTGAGGTTAACGCAAAATTTGGTGTTTCTAATAACCTGTAACTCAGTTAGTGACGAACTTCAGCTGGGCAATGTTGCTTTAGCTACGTAGGGTATGGCTATAAATTTTAAAAATTAGGACTGTGTTCAGTATCCCAGCACTTCCCATGATTCCAGATTCTACCAGTGTGTTCACATTCTGATTTATCGTCAATCCAAGGAATTGAAGTAGGGTAATAGGAGCTAGATGGGGGAGTAAGTGAAGACAATGCAGAAGAAAATATAGTGTAGCTACAAGTCGATAGAATGATTAGAAATCCTATGATGAAGAAGATATTGGCAGGAGTCCAAAAAGGATATAAACCTTTTTCAGAGCGTAAACGCACTTGAGAGCGACGTTCTGAACCTGCTAGCAACACCAGATAAAACCTTAATCCAGGAATTGGTATTGAAACTCTTATGTCTAAAGAATGACGTGTCCTAGCACGAGAGGCCAAACCCTTTTTTATCGCTTCTAATTGCTCTACCGTGAAGGTATTTGCTATTTCTGGGTCAATTTCAGCGAAAAGTTGCTTAAAAGTAGGAGCAGTGTACTGGGGGCTTTTCATTAAGTTCGTATATTAATATACATTATTTTACATCAGTCATCTCCTTTGTTCCGGACACTAGGATGTTTTTTATTTTGGAAGTCCCTAATTAAGGAAGTAGAAATTAGCAAAAACTTGTTTTTTACCTTTCATCTTTTGATGTTATCTGCCCACTACTATGGACTATAGTCAGTTTTTCAGGAGTTTTGGGAATGACAGCAGCAGCAGATCCCGTAAAGTTGATGAAGCAAGAAGTTGGCAAAGCCGCCGCCGCCCTAGTCAAGTCGGGTTCCATTGTCGGGTTGGGTACGGGGTCAACTACAGCATATACGATTCAGTTTTTGGGCGATCGCCTCAAGTCTGGCGAACTCAAAGATATCATTGGTATACCTACCTCGTTTCAGTCAGAAGTGCTGGCGAAGCAGTACGGTGTCCCTCTCGCCACCTTAGATGCTATTGACCACATTGATATTGCCATTGATGGCGCAGATGAAGTCGATCCGCAGAAGAATTTGATTAAAGGTGGTGGTGCAGCACATACCCGCGAAAAAGTCGTAGATTACTTAGCAGAACAGTTCATCGTCGTGGTAGATAGTGGCAAGTTAGTAGAACGCTTAGGTTCAAGTTTCGCTGTGCCTGTGGAAGTGATTCCAATGGCAATTACTCCTGTAACCAATGCCATCAAAAAACTCGGTGGCAAACCAGAACTCCGCATGGGTGTAAAAAAAGCTGGCCCAGTAATCACAGACCAAGGTAACTTTGTCTTAGATGTCAGATTTGACTCTATTGAAGATCCAGTCAGCCTAGAAAAGACATTGAATAACATTCCCGGCGTTCTGGAAAATGGTATTTTCGTTAACTGTGTCGATTTAGTTTTGATTGGTGAAGTCAAAGATGGTCAGCCATTAGTGCGGCAACTGTAAAAATTTTAGATTTTGGATTTTGGATTTTAGAGACATCTAAAATCCAAAATCAAGCACAAGATATCTTCAGAAATTAATTATGCGTTATCCAAAACCCTTATAGAGACGTGGCAGTGCTACAGCTGTTTTTCACTCCAGGTTAGAACTGAGTGCTAGACGATGACGTTAGTACCGACTAGCAGATTTGTAGCCGTGAAATTATTCAAAGTCGCCAAGGTCTGATTGTAATAATCATTAACTTGTGTAGAAGTACCCGATTGCACAAACGTTAGGTAGCCATCACCAATGGGATTACTGCCACTGTAGCCGTCACCCTTAAGCACATCAGTAAGGACTAACTTATCCTCGCTTTGATTAAAGTCAGTAATCGTATGATTAGTGCTAGAGACTTGGTAGATGAACTGGTCACTACCGCTACCGCCACTCAGGGTATCCTTATAATCACCAGCAAATAAGATATCATTACCAGCACCGCCAAAGAGACTATTGTTACCTGTACCGCCAATGAGGATATCATCACCAGCACCACCAAACAGGGTATCATTACCTGCACCACCACGTAGTAGGTCATTGCCACTCTTACCGTCGATGCGGTCATCACCCCCCTGACCATTAATAACATCAGCTGAGTTGTCAAAGCCATTGACATTATTGTTTAGGTCATTGAGAAAGGTGACTGTGTTTTTATTGAAGATGGTGTTTTGAGTAGAGTTGGCATTGAAGACATCAAAGCTGTCACGAATGTTGCTTTGCCTATCAAACAGGATATTGCCCAGCGTTGATAAGTTGTCTAGGTTTTCTAGGGCAAAGTTTTGCAGGATAACTTTGTCATCAGCCACCCCTTCAAAGGTGAGTTCCAGATTGTTACCATTCTGGGTAAGTTGCAGATTTTGGGCAGTCAATCCAGCACCTTGAAATTTCAGGGTATCCAATTCGTTAACGAATGCTGCCGAGGGATTTGAGCCTTTACCTAACCCATCAAAATCGCTGATGACATCAACACCGTCACCTAAGTTGTAAACAAATTTATCCTTGCCGCCACCACCAGTGAGGATGTCGTTGCCTTGATTACCTGTGATGGTATCGTTTCCGGCTTGAGCATTAATTATATCACTGTAGTTTTTGCCCATTAGATCATCAGAGCCATTGGTTCCGGTCAGACCGTTGAACTCTAAGGCACCAATATCAACTTTACCCTCAGATATTCTATGAAATCCATCACCCCGTTGATCAGTGGTAATACCTGCTGGAATCAGAGCATTCTTGCCTGCGTTAATGGCAGGACTATTCTCAAGTAATGCATGAGTCAAGGTTGCACCACCGTTATTTTGCAGTGGACTGAGTTTAGGATCAATGGGATTGGTGCTGGTGCCGACGAGAATGCTGGTAGTAAAGCCAGTACTACCAGTGCTATTGCCAATCAAGTTACTGCCGAGGTCGGTGAAGTTGCCGAAAACATCGCCCTGTAAGCCGAAGTTGCCTGCAATGATAGTGTTGCCAACAATGACAGTGCCATCAGAGTCATTGAAAATGCTTCTACCCTGACCGTCATAATACTCATGCAGCTTACCGTCATCACCAATAGTATAATCTGGTCTGATGTAATTATTAGTAATAGTGCTGTTAGTGAGAGTAAGGGTGCCTTTGTTAGAGATGCCGTTGCCTTCTTTGTAGGAGCTATTGCTAGAGACAGTACTGTTGTTAAGGTTAAAGGTGCCTTGGTTAAAAATGCCGCCGCCATAGGTCGCACTACTGTTAGAGACTGTGCTTCCCGTTATGCTGAGGTTGCCTGTGTTAAAGATGCCACCACCGTAGCTATCTACTAAATAACTGCCAGGTCCTCCTCGTTCATAATCTAATACGCTGGGCAGGTAATTATTAAAGACTGTGCTTCCCGTTAGGCTGAGACTGCCTTTGTTGAAGATGCCGCCACCATAGTAGCCACCTGACGAATTACCAGAGACAGTGCTTCCGGTTAGGCTAAGATTACCAGTGTTAAATATGCCGCCTCCTAATGACGACCCAATATTATCAGAGACAGTAGTGTTAGTCAGGCTAAGGCTACCTCTGTTAAAGATACCGCCTACCGACCCCTTATTATCAGATACAGTGCTGTTGGTCAAGCTGAGGCTGGCATTGCTATTGAGCAGAATACTACCAAAGGCATCACTAGCATTAGCAATTTTCAAGTCATTAATGCTGGTATCTGTTCCTGTACCTGATATCTCAAACACGCCAGAAGCATTATTCCCGCTGATGGTAAGGTTAGATACCCCAGTTCCCAATATAGTTAGATCATCGGTAATCGTTAATTTCCCAGAGGTGAGGGTGATGATATCTGGGGTGGCATCGGTGAACACGCCCGCGAAGGTAATGATATCTGCCCCAACAGTAGCATTGGCATTGAGAATAGCCTGCCGCAACGATCCTGCTCCTGAATCGTTAATATTAGTCACTACTGTGTCAGTATCAACAGCTGGGCTAGTGGACTGGACTTCATAAGCACCAATATCCACTGTATCGCCGGATATTCGGTTGAATCCGGCGCCCCTTTGGTCAGTAGTAACACTACCAGTAACTAGAGAATTATTGCCTGCGTTAATAGCAGGACTATCGGCAAGTAAAGCATCAGTAAAGATTGCACCACCGTTATTTTGTAGAGGGCCAAGTTTGGGGTTAATGGGGCTGGCACTGGTGCCAACGAGGGTGCTGGTGGTCAATCCGGTGCTACCAGTGTTATTACCAATCAGGTTATTGCCGGAGTCACTGAAGCTTCCAGCCACGTCGGGATAGATATTTGCGAAGGTGGACTTATCGAAGTTGCCTGCAATGATGGTGTTCCCAACAGTGATAGTTCCACCATCGTTAAAAACACCGCCACCGTCGCCAGTCCCATCGCCGTTTGAGTCAGCTGTGTTATTGGTAATCGTGGTGTTGATAAGGGAGAGGGTGTCGTTATTATAGATGCCGCCGCCGTCAGAGGCTGCCTTATTACCAGATACAGTACTGTTAATCAAGATTGCTGAACTTGAGCTATGAGAATTCTCATCAAAGAAGTATGAGTTAGAAATGCCCCCTCCCGTATTGCCAGAGACACTGCTATTGGTAAGTTTAAGAAAGCTACCTATGTTAGAGATGCCTTCTGCTGTATTGTCAGAGACACTGCTATTGGTGAGGCTAACGAAACCAGAATAAAGAGAATAAAGGCTGCCACCAACATCATTACCGATGCCTTCTGCTGTATTGCTAGAGACAGTGCTATTAGTTAGACTGACTGTACCACCAATGTTGGAAATACCGCTACCTGTATTGCTAGAGACACTGCTTCCCGTTAGGTTGAGGAAGGCAATGTCAAGATTATTAATGATCCCGCTTCCTGTATTACCAGAGACACTGCTTCCAGTTAGGTTGAGGATGCCAGAGTTATAGATGCCCTCTCCCGTATTGCGGGAGACAGTGCTGTTAGTGAGCCTAAGAATAGTACTGGTATCGACTAAAATACCGCTGCCATTGTAATAATTAGTATTGATATTACCATTAGCAACGGTCAAACCATCAATGATGGCATCTGTTCCTATACCCGATATCTCAAACACCCTGGAGGCATTATTGCCACTCACAATCAGCTTAGATGCCCCAGTCCCCAAGATGGTAATATCATCGGTAATGGTCAGTTGTCCAGAGGTGAGGGTGATAACATCTGGGGTGCTATCCGTGAATACACCCTCAAATGTAATGGTATCATCCCCAGGAGTAGCATTGGCTAAGTTAATTGCTTCCCGGAGTGTGGTGATGCCGTTGTTCGCATTCCCATCATCCGTATCTCCGGTATTATTCACCGTGAACGTTGCCAGTACTCCTGGGTAAGCTTCTCGCGTCGTTTCTGCAAACGCCAGATTTACTTCCATATCAGCAGTGCGAACTTCTAACTCCCAGTTACCACCTAATGCTGCATTGCCAATCCACTGACGGGAAGCGGCAATATTCGCTCCTGTGAGTTGGTGCAGTTTTTCTACAAATTCTTCCCCCGCATCACCCAAAGCTACATTGCAACCATAGATAAGTAAATTGCTAGGGTTATCGGCTTTGCTAGAGGTGGAAAATATCTTCTGCCATTGTTGGAGCTGCTGGCTGTATTCGTCGAGGGTATCAATTCCTAAATGGGTATTGCCCAATTGTAAGCAACCTGGGCCACCGTGGCACACAATATGAATGTTAGCCAAATTCAAGCGATGTCTAACGACAAGCCGTTGCGCATCTACCCAACTCGCCAGAATTTTCGTAATTTGCTCAACACCGTTCTGTGTCGAGTCAAGCACGAACACTTGACTATTGGGAAGTACGCCATTGACTAAATCGCTATAGTCTTCAACCGCCATATCGATGAAGACTAGACTATGAGTATAGGAGATGGAAACTGCGGAATTTTCTGAGATGTGTGAGGTATGTAGCGTTGCCATTTTGTTACTTCCAGCTAAGGTAATGAGAGAAACTCAAACCAACTTCAGCCTTGTAATTACAGGGTTTTCACACAACTACTGAGAGTAAAAAACTAGATTTTTACTAATTATTTTCCCTTTCTTTGCCATCATCTAGCAAGTTGCCAATTTTGTAAAGCAATAAAAGTATGTAATTTTACTGAGTTACCTAAATTACATTTAGCAGATGTATCAAAAATCTAGGTTTTTAGGATGAACCAGCATAAAAACCTAGATTTTTTGCCCACAAATGCGGTTTCTCAAGTTTTGTTGAGATCGTGTCAGATTATTCAATTGATGAATTTGGCTTTTCATAGCTTTTCTGAAAATGACTTTTATCAAATCCAAAAAATAGCTTTAGCCCATCTTCAGCTTTAGGCTTGCTGCACTCCCGCGTTATCATCTGAGAAAGATAAAACTGTTGTGCTGATGGGGAGGTCTTTCTCACTTCAGGAATTCCAACAACTAAATCATCCCGTAAAATAGACAGGCAAGAACCCTGCCCGATAAAAATATGGGAAAATTTTTGGGAAATCCCTCAAGACTCAGGACTCGCTACTTATCTGCTCGCTCAGGACTCAGGACTCAGGACTCTTTATGTTAGCAGGCACAATTTTGCAGGATGGAAAATATACCCTAATTCAAGAAATAGGGCGGGGTGGCTTTGGCATTACCTTTAAAGCTAGGCATCACTACTTGGGTCAGGAAGTGGTGATGAAAACCATCAATGAACGGCTACGACAACATCCTGATTTTGCCAAATTCGAGCGCCAATTCCAAGATGAAGCCAGACGATTAGCTACGTGTATTCACCCAAATATAGTCCGAGTTAGTGACTTTTTTGTGGAAGCTGGACTGCCTTACATGGTGATGGAATACATTCCTGGTGAAACCTTGGGAGACGCATTTGTATTACCAGGCATAACTTTGCCTGAAGTTACAGCAATTCATTATATCCGGCAAATTGGGGCAGCGTTGCAGGTAGTACACAACAACGGTTTGTTACACCGCGATGTCAAACCAGATAATATTATTCTTCGTCAAGGAACACAGGAAGTAGTACTGATTGATTTTGGTATTGCCAGAGAATTTAATGGCGGTGTCAGACAGACTCACACAGGTCTGGTTTCGGAGGGTTATTCTCCCATTGAGCAGTATATGACGCAAGCGGCGCGTACACCCGCCACGGATGTTTATGGTTTGGCAGCAACTTTGTATGCACTGTTGACAGCCCAAGTTCCCATGCCAGCATTATTGCGCGATCGCGAACAAATGCCTTCCCCCCGCGAATTGCAACCACACTTGAGTGCTGCTGTCAACCAGGCGGTAATGCGCGGTATGGCCGTAGAGTCTCGTTTTCGGCCAGCGACAGTTGCTGAATGGCTGCAATTGCTACCTGGAAATGAGGTGAATGGAACATCGCAAGTCTTACCCACTTACGCAGTGCCAACTGTCAATTTATCAGCCCAGCAAGCAGCAACTTTAATTGGGAAAACAGCCCAAAATTCTATTCATAGACCATCTGTGTTGGCGCAGCCCAACCCAGGCATGGCTAAGGAAACCGTACTGGCTAAAAAGCTAGGATCGTCTAAGATATTTATTGGTATAGGTGTAGCCCTAGTTGCTGCTACAACAGGTTTTGGGATCGCGAGTATATTACCCAAATCTCAGCAGCAGCCAACTGCCAAGCCGACTTTTCAACAGCCAACTCAAGAACCAGCCGCGAAAGCACCTAATTTTGATCGTACATCTTCACCGAGAGGTGAAGAGACTAACACTACCTCAAGAACGGAAACAAGACCTGGCTCTAATTCCAAGCAGCGTCGCCGCAATCGTCGTTCTTCCCAAGAAGAATCTACCAGCAGCCCTACAAGAGAATCGCAACGCGGTAATTCCGAACAATCCACACCTTCACCTAGCGTTTCACCCACACCATCCTCGCTACTGAAAAAACTACGGACATTTCGAGATGAGCAAAATGCTTCCCCCACACCATTGCCATTCCCACAAAAGAACTTACCCGCTTCTAGTCAAAATCCTGCTTCCCCTCAACCCGTAAGTCCATCAAAACCTCTACTTATACCACCAGCACCACCAACAGAATCCAAACAATCAGATCCTTCTGCTGTGGTAGTACCAACACTGGAAAACCAAAATTCACCCACTAATAGTCAACCTCAGAATATTCAGAAGTTCGAGGAAAAGCCACAAGATGACAATAACTAGTCAATTTTATATTTTCAATCTGGGATTTTGGTGAAGCAGCGCGGTGAGTCCAGCACAGCGCCGACTCCTACTAACTAATTACGAATTACGAATTACCAATATACGAATTATTTTAGGGAGGATCGAGCCTATTCTGTACAACAACTTCCCCCTTTTTATTAATCTTCACCGGATTCTTGGGAAAAGCTTGATTATTCAAATAACGCATAAGTCTCACAGTTTGAAAACTTTGATCGATATGAGGAATTCCCTGCCGATCCATCCGAACAGGAATAATTTTACTTGATACCAAATCTCCTGCTGAGTTGAGTTTGACTTCTAAAATCATTGAGTCACCTGTTTGGGCATTTGTAGATAAAGTCCGATATCCCAAAAAGTTTCCTAAAGAATAGGCAATGATTTTTCCCTTATAAATTTCCATCGCTCTGGGAACGTGAGGCCCATGTCCTAGTACTAAGTCCGCTCCTGCATCAATCATGTTTCGAGCAAACGCGATCGCATTACCTCGGTTTTCTCCATAAAAAAACTCTGTTTGATTCTTAACGTGTAGTGCCCCCGTTCCTTCCGCTCCAGCGTGCATCGATACTACTACAATATTGGCTTTATTTTTGGCTTCTGCCACAAGTGCTTTAGCTGCTCCTAAATTATGGATGGAATTATACATTTCATAAGGAGAAAACCCGATCATCGCCACGGGGATATTGTTAGCTTCTAAATAAAGAATTTGATTTTTATGACCTAATGTTGCAATGCCCACAGCCTGAAGATTTTTCATTGTATCTTTGAACCCTACTGGTCCAAAGTCCATTGCATGGTTATTTGCCATATTGAACACATTAAAACCAGCCTCAGCAAAAAGCTGGGCATATACAGGTGGAGAGCGAAAGGCAAAGACTTGTCCTCGACTAATATCTTTGGCAGTATAGGGATAATTAGTTAGACTACTTTCAAAATTACCAAACAAGATATCAGATCCTTGCAAGTGAGTTCTCACTGACTTTGGTAATAATTGATCTCGAAAGCGGGGTAATCTATAGTTAGGGAAATTGGTGCCGGGAATAATATCTCCAACGGCTTTAATAGTAATAGTTTGTTGTTCTGTTGTTGATGGCGTAAGTTCAGGAATAGCTAATGGAAATTGCACAGGCTCAGTAGGTGTAGTAGCAGCGTTTAATCGCTGTGATTGCCCAAGCCGGATAATGACTCCTATACTAATACCCAGATATAAAAAAATGCTAATAAGACTAAATGAGAATACTTGCCCCAAGCTGCGATCTACCATCGTTCACTCCTTACACGATGGCATTAGTTTATCCCAAAAATCTGTGTTGGCGGTGTATGTTTTAGTGTTTTTGGCAAATATTTGACTACGTAAGCCTGGAAATCTAATCTCATTTTACTTACAAATAATTATACCTGCCAGCTATCAAGGTAAACAATATCTGTTTGTCCAGTTCTTTTGGAATTAGTTTTTTAGAAGGTAACTTTCACGATACTGAGGAAAATAGAAAAATTTTAAAATATGCGACTCACAGAAGAATCATGGACGTTGATAATTATCAGCAGATACAGCAAATACTAGGACTAGAAGATGACTTGTTAGCACGAATATCAAGTAGTTAAGTTGACTAAAATCACACATGAGTAGTGATTTACATTACGTGTGCTATTGTAGTATGGTGTTACTATTTTTTAGGTATAAATGCTAGTAAGCAAAATGTACAATAATAAACTAGCTATTACTCGTTACATAATTGTTTTGACGAGAAAATCAAAATATTCATTATTATTTATAGCATTTTTCTCTTTTTTTATATCATTACTGCTGGCATTAATTCATAGCACATTCAATATAAATATTGTTAGTACAATAGTAGGATTAACTCTATTTTTTTCAGGATTTTCATTGGATATATTTTTACATTTAAAGAATCATAATAGACTTAAACGCCAAGTTAAATTAGTACAAGTAAAGCAGGCAATGTCAACATCAAATCATCAAACAATAATTGATACAAGAGGGGGTGATTTCAAGCAAAATATCGCAGGAAATCTTGTTGGACGAGATGTTAACAGTCATAATATTAAGAATATTACTGTTAGAGATAGAGAAGTAGAAATCAATCCCAATAATATTATTGAGACATTTGATCAATTTAGAGATATTTTAGTACAAAGTATAACTCAAAGCTCTGATGCCTTAGAATCAATATCTGAGTTTGCAAAGGAACTAACTGAAGAATTACGCAATCATCCAGAAGTGAAAGTCTGTTTCGGTGTAGATGAAAATATTAGCACCCAAGAATTAATAAACGAAATTTTTATAGATTTATTGACTAAATCTTATAAACAAAATAGCGATAGATATCAAAAAAATCTGATTATTCAGCCCGATAAAATTGAAGAAATAAATACTTATAATAGTTCAGAATTTATAGAATATTTTAGATATTCTGGCAATAATGAATATGATGTTATATATAAAGCATATACTATTCACTTATTTCAAGAGGAATTTAAATGGTGGCGTTATAAAATTAGAAGAAGTGATGTATCTTATTTGGAACGAGCTAATAGACAACGTTCGGGTAATATATACTTTGCAATTGGAAAAGCTATTATTGAAATAGAGAAAGAACTTACAAATAATTGGGCAAATAATCCTGAATAAAGTAAATTGATTATTTGGTGATTAATATATACCACGAGAGGTTCCTTAGCTTTCTCATTCCCAGTGCGATGCTTCGTGAGAGGTCTTTGACTATCGCGTTTATGAACATTTTACAAGCCTTAATACCCGTTTTTTAGTAGCATCTAACAAACTTTATAACCGCAATGAAAACAACCTACGTAAAAATAATTACAATATAGCAAATACTCTTATTATCAGGAGAAAAGATGATGGCAGGTGATTTCATCATTAATACTGGCGGTGGCAAATTTAAACAAAATATTGGGCGTGATTTAATCCAAGGTGATTACTACGTCACAGGACAACCACAAAGCCTGGCTGAGGCTGTTGCCGAGGTTCAGAAAATCCTTGAACAGCTAGAAAAGTCATACTCTACTGAAACGAAAGAAGGCAAGGAGGCGATTGCTATAGAAACCATCAGACAAATCGACAGTAACCCTACCTTAGCCGCACGGATACTTAGTGCATTAACAGAAGGTAGTGTTTCTGCTTTCGAGCAATTCCTTAACCATCCAGCAGCGAGCTTTGTAATTGCTGCGTTAGCAGATTGGCAAAAGACTAAGGGAGTATAAGCATAATATTATACTTCTATTGAAAGTAAAAGGGTGTCTGTGCCTAATAAATACCAGTAAGAGAATTTAATCAACCTCTACAAGACTAAAAATCATTTAAGTGAAGTGATAGACTTATTGGGCAATGATCTAATAACTAGCCTTTAAAATCTGTGAAGCGTTAAAGCGAGGGAATAATAACCCCTTTTTTTATGTGTTCTGTATTGAAATGCTTACAGAATAAGGAAATACGGAGAGGGGGGGATTCGAACCCCCGTTGAGTTTCCCCAAAACGCATTTCGAGTGCGTCACCATGAACCGCTCGGACACCTCTCCAACTATTTAGTCAGACATTTGAGTATCTATTTTACATTCAAATGCTGTAAATTTAGGGAAATTTTGCTGGATTCCCTATACTACTATAGCATTATCGCTTTTTTTGCGTAACGATACTAAAGCAAACGAAAATAGCTCGACAGTGGATTCCATTAACTTCATGTCGAACAACCAGAGAAATGAGTGAAAGCAAAAGCGTTAGGCAGTATTTTTAGATACTTTCTTGAGCGGGTCTGAACTGTATTGCTTTAGATGTGTATATTAAATTTGATGGGCAAAACTGAGCGAAAAATTATGCATCGCCGGATTAACATTACCTTACCAGACGAGACAATTGAACTAATCGATCGAGTGATATAAAAAGGCGATTCTCCAGAAGAGACGCTGCGCGCTCAATTAATCTAAAAGACGCGATTAATCGCGTCTCTACTTATCTGGCTCAGACCTTAGTGTAATTATTGATTACTTTGGCTAAGTCTGGCACTGCTTCTTCTACGTGTTTTTTGGCTGAACCGCGAAGTTTTTCATAAGTTCCTCGCACGATTTGGCGGTTTGAGTTCTTGACTCTCCCATCAGTAACACTCAGTAGTGCATCTGCTGTATTAGAGCGATTCGCACTCAGATATTCAACTGGGTCGCCTTTCTCTACGCCTTGACTCCAGATAGGATCGAGAGCTATAAAGCATTGCGGTAATATCTGCTCAACGACATAGGGAATGTACCCTGGCTTAACCCCCTTCAAAGCAGCAAAGGCAGTTTTCAAAGCGATACCACTCATACCTGACTTGGATGCAAGCTGTCCTTCGATCATGTTGCAACAATCATCTATGACCATAGCCTTTTTGGTCGGGTTCAAAAGTCCGTCGCTAAGTCCCATTTCACTCTTCCTTATCTAAGTACTTAATTCTATTCGACTAATTTGTTTAGCAAGCAGGAAATTACAGAAAATGGTATCAGAGTTAGAGAATGTTGTGGATAAGCTGATACGCTTTTAACCTGCATAGTTCAAATCACTAAAAAAAAGATGCGGGGACTCAGAGAAGTCCCCTAACACTGGCCAGTATTCTCAGGTTATCTGCACTTTGCTAGGAGACTTAAGGGCAAAAGTTAGGTTATCCCATCCTGCTGAGACCTAAGTTGCGTCTCTGGCTGACTTGAGCCAGCAGGTAGAGCCTTATGTCTAGATCCCGAAGTTCCATTTGGAGAATCTGGAGGATTTGAACCTCCCGATCCCTTCCGAGGTAATATAGCCTGAGCCAAGCTCTTAACCAAAATATACAGAATTGGCACTAAGAACAAACTCAAGAACGTCGAAAGCATCAGCCCTCCAAAGAGCGCTGTTCCTAAAGACCAACGGCTGCTGGCTCCAGCCCCTTGAGAGATTACCAAGGGTAAAAATCCTAACAGCGCTGCAAAGGAAGTCATTAAGATCGGTCGCAGACGTTCTTGCCCCGCTTTTACTGCCGCCCTTGTGTAGCTCATGCCCTGCTCATGCAGTTGATTGGCAAATTCTACGACTAGAATTGCGTTTTTCGCAGCTAGACCAATCAAAGTTACCAGACCTACCTGGCAATAGATATCATCCACCACTTTGGGGAAGAGGCTACCTACCATGAAAATATTCGATCGTAGCCAAAGGGCTGTCATCGCTCCCAAGACTGCTAGAGGAACCGTCAGCAAAATAATAATCGGGTCAACGTAGCTTTCATACTGAGCCGATAGCACCAGAAAGACAATCACGATCGCTAAGGCAAAAATCAATCCCGTAGCTCCCCCAGATGTCTTCTCTTGGAGATAAGTCCCTGTCCACTCATAACCAAATCCTTGAGGTAAGACTTCTGCTGCAATTTCCTCCATCGCTTTAATCGCCTGTCCCGAACTAGCACCGGGAGCAGGAGCGCCCTGTACTTTGATTGACCTGTACAAGTTGTAATGGGAGATGGTTTTCGGCCCCACAAAGGGAGTAATTTTCACCAAACTACTCAACGGAATCATCACACCATTTGCAGAGCGAACATACAGCTTGCCAATATCATCTGGATTAGAGCGGAACACCCCATCTGCTTGGACATATACTCGATACTGTCGCTGTCCCTGCACAAAGTCATTCACATATTGCGACCCCAAGTAACTTTGCAAAGTCCCAAAGATATCGTTGAGTTCGACGTTGAGAGCTTTGGCTTGGTTGCGGTTTACCTGAATGTCAAATTGGGGAGTGTCTGCGGTGAACTGAGTGAAGACTCCTTGGAGAACAGGATTTTTATTTGCCGCCCCAATCAATTTTTGAGCATTCTCAATTAGGGTTTCAATCGGCGCACTTCCGGTTTTGTCTTGAATGATAAACTCAAAACCACCCGTAGTACTCAATCCTCTAACTGGAGGAGCATTCACAGCGATCGCTCTAGCATCTGTAATTGCAGAGAGCTTTTTGTTCATCCTCTGAAGTATTCCATAGACAGACTCAGATTCTTTAACTCTCTCTTTCCAGGGTTTCAGGTTAGCAAAGGCAATGCCTAAATTAGAAGCATTGCCATCGAAACCAAACCCACTGATCATAAAACTAGCTTGAACTTCGGGAAGCGATGTGACTTCTTTGGCAACCCGCTCCATAACAGATTCGGTGTATTTCAAAGAAACCCCGTCAGGCCCCTGGACAATTACAAAGAAGTAACCCTGATCTTCCTCTGGAATAAATCCGGTAGGTACTGCTCTGTACATCAAAACCGTTGCTACTAAACCAGTAATGAAAACCCCAATAACAATCGGCTTGACATGGGTAAGATAGCTAACAAACCCGACATATCGGCGCGTGAACCAGCCAAATCCCCGATTAAACTGCCTAAAGAACCAACCTAAAGGGCCCCGTGGAGTCTGAGCTGGACGCATGAGGATGGCTGCCATACTCGGAGAGAAGGTTAAGGCATTGAAGGTCGAGATGCCAATGGAGCAAGCAACCGTTAACGCAAATTGTTTGTAGACAATCCCAGTAGTGCCCGGAATGAATGCAACTGGAATGAATACCGCCATGAGTACAAGTGAAGTGGCAATGATTGCCCCAGTTAACTCCTTCATGGCTTCAACAGCGGCCTCAAAGGGACTCATGCCCTCCTCTAGTTTGACCGCAACTGCCTCGACCACAATAATCGCATCATCGACGACGATCCCGATCGCCAGAACGAAACCAAATAAGGTCAGTGTATTAATCTGAAATCCTAAAACCAACAGAGCCGCACACGTCCCAATCAGGGAAACGGGGATCGCAATAGTGGGAATGATCGTGGTACGCCAGTCTTGCAAAAAGACAAAAATTACCAAGACCACCAGAACAATCGCCTCAACCAGAGTGTGCAGAACTTCTTCTAAAGAAATTTCTACAAATGGAGTGGTATCAAATGCCACCTGTGCTTTTAGTCCAGGTGGAAAATTCTTCTCTAATATTTTGATCTGGTTTTCAACAGCATGAGCAACGTTCAGGGCGTTACTACCCGGAAGTTGATATATACCTAAACCCACAGCTGGCTTGGGAGCATTTCCTGGGAGGGTGAATTTGGCATCAGCGAGATAGCTCTCTGCTCCTAGTTCAACTCGACCGATGTCTCTGACCTTAACTAGGGTGCTATTAGTAGCGCTATTAATGGTGCTATTAGTGGTGCTATTAGTGGTGCCATTAGTGGTGCTATTAGTGCCACTTCGACTCACCTTCAACACCATATCTTCAAATTCAGCCGCATCTTTAAATCGACTGGTTGCCCGTAAAGCAAATTCAAAGCTTTGATTATCTGGTGCTGGTTCCTTACCAATCGCCCCTGCACCCACCTGAATATTTTGTTCTTGCAGGGCGGCTGTAACATCTTGAGGAGTTAGTTGATGTTGGGCAAGCTTGTTGGGATCAAGCCAAAGACGCATGGCATATTTGCGCTCCCCAAAAATTGTGGCTTTTCCTACACCTGGAAGCCGTTTGATCTGATCGAAAATATACAGGTCAACATAGTTACTGATAAAAATGTTGTCATACTCATTATTTTCTGAGTAAAACCCATAGACGAGAAGCAGACTGCTCGATGCCGTTTCAACAGTGACACCTGTTCGTTGAACTGTATCTGGCAGTTGAGGATCGGCAAGTGCTTGTTTATTTTGAACGTTTACTTGAGCAATATCGCTATTGACATTAGTTGGAAAGGAGACAGTTATATTGCTAAAACCATCATTCCCCGTATTAGAAGATATATAAGATACATCTTTAACACCATTAATTTGTCGCTCAATAATGTTGGTGACAGTGCTTTCTGTTGTTTGAGCATCCGCACCAATATTGTTGGAGCTAACGGTGATTTGCACCGGAGCGAGGTCTGGTAGCTGAGAAATCGGCAGGATCGGAATACAGATGCTTCCCAGCAGCAAGATGATAAACGTGCAGACCGTCGTCAAGACTGGACGTCTGATGAAGGTATTGACAAACATAAATCAAGGAATAAAGGAAAAGTTTCAGACTGATTAGGAACGTAGTAGCTTTTTATTAATATAAGAATTTATTAAGGTTTAGTGTTGGCGATCGCGCAAGATTAGGGATTGGAGATTGGGTACAAGAGGCAGAGGGGAAAAATTTACTGCAATCTTTTCCTCGGTCACTGAGCGTAGCCGAAGTGCTGCTCCTCTGCTCCCCTGCTCCCTTGCTAGGAGAAGTCACGGTTGGGTCTAATCAACTGAAAAATGCGGTAATGAATCTAAATTTCTAATTATCTTTGCCATTCTCCTGAAAATTTAAGAACTGCTCGTCATTGACCCAAATTGCTTGTTGAGGCACAGAGATGGAAATTCCGGCTTCATCTAGGGCAACTTTCAGGCGGCGGCGAAGTTCCCGTGCGACATCCCATTGTTTGAGGGGCTGTGTTTTAATCCAGACACGAATAACCAAACCGCGATCGCCAAATTGATCTATTCCCAAAACTTGCGGCGGTTCCAAAATTTGACTCTGCCATTGCATTTCTTGATTCATCTTATCGGCAATAGTTGCAATCAACTTCAAAGCCTCTTCTGTATCGGCTTGGTAGGCGATGGGAATTGTTAAATCGGCTCGTGACCAACGACTAGAAAGATTGGCAACAACTTTAATTTCACCATTGGGAATCGTGATCAAGCGTCCTTCAGAATCCCGCAGTTGGGTCATCCGCAGATTCAGATTTTCTACTAAGCCTCCTACGTCTCCCACATTAATCACATCGCCTAAAGCATACTGGTCTTCTAAAATGATCAAGAAACCGTTAATCGCATCTTTAATTAAGTTTTGCGACGCCAAAGACAATGCAACACCAACTAAACTCGCACCCGCTAGCAAGGGAACGATATCTATCCCCAAAGATACCAGCGCTAGCAAGAAGCCCACTCCTATCCAGATAGCAGTAGTGATACTTTTAGTTACACCAGAAAATGTGGAAACTCGCAGTTGCAACCGTGCAGAACTTTCTGGGGTGAGGAAAGCACCACTGCTAATCAAAGTGGAGGCGAAGCGGTCAATTAGGGCGTAGGTCAAACGAATTGCTACATAGGTTGCTAGACATACGACACCTAATCGCAAAGGAAATTGGGCAGCTATGAGAATTGCTACCTGAAAACCTCGTGTATAGGGAAATAGACCCAAAATAAAGAAGCTTCCACCTCCCCAAATTCCGGCTTGACCGAGCTGAAACAATCGTCTCTTGGCTTCTTGGAGATGTTGCTGTTGTCGTTGATTAAGTTGTGTTGTAATTGCTTGATCTGCTGGTTTTGGGTAGTTGAAGAGTTGCCTTTGCGGTTGGGAGGCAATGGAGTGTTCTAAATCCTTTTGGGAACGTCGCTGCCAGCCATATAGCCCCAAACTGATAATCACCATTGCCACTCCGGTACCAGCAGCAATTTTACCTTGGTCGATTAGAGATGGAGTTTGTCTTTCTTGCTTTGCTTGTTGCAAGTCTTCTTCTAACGATTCTTTGACTTGATTTGCCGATGTCGATACATCTACCTGTCGCAGTGCAGCATCTTCAGAAGTAACGGTCATCAGATATTGGCCGTTGACATAAATTACTGGTAATCCGTTGACTTGGCGAATTTCTACCTTGACTGGTGTTTTTGCTGGTGATTGAAAGTAATTCTGGCCAATTTTATCCAACTTCTTTTGAATATCTTCTGAACGCTCAGGAAAGTTGGTTTTTGTTGCCGCTATTTGAAATAACCGACGACCATCTAAATAAATCCAGCCCGAAACAACTCTGTTATCGGAATCATTACTCACACTGCTGGGAGCTTGCAGTTGCGGTAAAAAAGGAATCTGGGCTGTGGCTTTTGGCACAGATATAACGCCTATGGCCATTGAACTAGCGATCGCCAAAAATTGAAAACGCACTCAAACACCTCCTTAAATCAAATCTACTAGTGACTACTTCTATAACTATCCTCCGCAATAACTTTGGGTAAATGTACCTATCTAAAGTTGAGGTTTTCCCTTTAGACGATGAAATTTTGAGATTTGTTTGTTTGCCCTCTATCTTTGGACAGATGACAAAGTATTGAAAATCAGCAGGTAAGGCTGAGAAGAATCTTACTCTTACCAAAGATAAAACAAAAAGGAAGAAGCTGGGGAGGAAGTTGACATTCTGCCGATCAAACGTCAAGCTAGTCCTGAAGACTATTGGCTAGTGATTTGCTTTCATACAAGCAAAAATCGCCAGTAGTAGAATAACCTAGTAAAGTGCGTAAACTTTACGTAGCTTTTTTAATTTTTTGAGGTAACTTTTGATGACCGCAACTTCTCCCCGATTAAAGCACGAGGTTAAAGACCTCGGCCTAGCTGCCTTGGGAAGACAGCGCATTGAATGGGCTGGACGCGAAATGCCAGTTTTGCGGCAAATTCGCGATCGCTTTGCTATCGAAAAGCCCTTCGCTGGTTTACGCCTTGTAGCTTGTGCCCACATTACAACAGAAACAGCACATTTGGCGATCGCTCTGAAAGCCGGTGGTGCAGATGCGCTTTTAATTGCTAGCAATCCTTTATCAACGCAAGATGACGTAGCCGCTAGCCTCGTCGCCGATCATGAAATTCCCGTCTTTGCTCAAAAAGGCGAAGATAACGAAACTTATAACCGCCACGTTCAAATAGCTTTAGATCATCGCCCCAACATCATTGTTGATGACGGTAGCGATGTGGTTGCGGCTTTAATCCAACACCGCCAACACCAAATCGCTGATTTGATTGGTAGCACCGAAGAAACCACCACTGGTATTGTACGGTTACGCGCCATGTTTAGAGAAGGCGTTCTCACCTTCCCCGCAGTCAACGTTAACGACGCCGACACCAAGCACTTCTTTGATAATCGCTATGGTACTGGGCAATCAACCCTAGATGGCATTATCCGCGCCACCAATATTTTGTTGGCTGGTAAAAACATTGTTGTCGTCGGTTATGGCTGGTGTGGCAAAGGTACAGCCCTCCGCGCCCGTGGGATGGGTGCTAACGTCATCGTCACCGAAATCGACCCCATCAAGGCGATTGAAGCGGTAATGGATGGCTTCCGCGTTCTACCAATGGCGAAGGCTGCACCCCAAGGTGATATTTTTATCACTGTGACTGGTAACAAGCACGTCGTTCGTGGCGAACACTTCGATGTCATGAAAGATGGTGCGATCGTTTGTAACTCCGGTCACTTTGACTTAGAACTTGATTTGAAATACTTGGCTGCACAAGCTAAGGAAATCAAAGAAGTTCGTCCTTTCACTGAAGAATACAAGTTGAAAAATGGTAAATCAGTTGTCGTTCTCGGACAAGGACGCTTGATTAACCTAGCTGCGGCTGAAGGACACCCCAGCGCGGTAATGGATATGAGTTTTGCGAACCAAGCTTTGGCTTGTGAATTCCTGGTGAAGAATAAGGGTAAGTTGGAACCCGGTTTGCATTCAATTCCTGTTGAAGTCGATCAAGAAATTGCTCGGTTGAAGTTGCAGGCTATGGGTATCACGATTGATAGCCTAACACCCGATCAAATTGAGTACATCAATTCTTGGACAAGTGGAACTTGATACATTGATTAGTTAATTTTTTGAGGGATAGGCTTTTGGCTTATCCCTTTTTTATTTGTAAAATATCAATTACTCATCTTCCAGTCAGATATATTTAATTATTGAGTTAAGCAATAATCTTCAATAAACTTAGAACTATTTGCCATTCCTTCATGCAATACTACTTTCCAGTGATTGTTGGAAAATTGGTGAGAAACCAGGATGGATCAGTAGACACAAAGCTTACTACAAAGAACCAAAGGAAATTTATATTACTGGCGGCAAATTGTGTGTAATTGGTAATCAAGAATCAGAAGATTATATAGATAACTCTTTGGATTAGGTCTTAGATTTAATTGACTTAACTTGGAGTCGCGTTACTGTTGAAATATAAATCTCTCTCTGACTACTTTTGATCGTTCAAGCAAGTCCCAATAAAACGAGTTTCAAAAGCCAAGCATGAAAATATTCTAGGGACTGGGATTTTTACTCAGCATTGGCTCAACGCCGCGCTACCGCTAATAGCACTTAGCACTTTCCAGTCAGATTCTGTGAACGATTACCTTTTAGTGTGGAATTTTGGATGAAATTTTTCGACAAAATGTTTCGGATTTTCTGATAACTTACTGTATTCTGGGATATCCTACCTTGTGGAGAGCCAAATGATGACTATGAATATGCAACGACTCATCAAAAAAACCTCTAACCCAATTCGCAAGACAACAGAAGTAACTCCATCATCGACTGAACCCATTGAGATGCTTGAGAGTCAAGATATTCCTGAATCGGTGGTTGAACCAAATCCACCTGTGTACATCGAAGCATCCGAATCGGACTACATCTGGGAAGATTATCGCCCTTTGCGCTCCGTTGCTAACTCTGGCTGGCAACCGTCTGATGTGTGGCGCGAGTTGAGGGTTGATAATTTCTGCGGGTGAGTAATATTAACGCAGAGAGCCATTCGATTTATTGCTGAATAAAATTATACGTTTGTGTAAGTCCTGCTGAAATGTAATTCCTCAGCTACAGCAATAAAGTAGTGCAGGTGTCGTAGTCCCATATTTTTGATACTTTATAAGTATCAATTCCAAATAAATATATATTGGACATCTCAAAAAAGGCTACATATCATACTCGTACAGAGATTTGATTGAGGCCAGAGCAATGAGTGAAAAAACAACGTCAGATAATTTTAAAAGTAAAGTTGTCACACAAGGGGTACAGCGATCGCCAAATCGCGCTATGCTGCGTGCAGTAGGTTTTCAAGATGAAGACTTTAAGAAAGCAATTGTCGGTGTGGCTAATGCCTACAGCACCATCACTCCCTGTAACATGGGGATTAATAAACTAGCACTCATCGCTGAAGCTGGAATTAAACTAGCTGGGGCAATGCCGCAAATGTTCGGCACAATTACTGTTAGTGATGCGATTTCGATGGGAACTGAGGGGATGAAATATTCCTTAGTGTCACGCGAAGTAATTGCTGACTCCATTGAAACCGTCTGTAATGGTCAAAGTATGGATGGTGTGATCGCCATCGGTGGCTGTGATAAAAATATGCCAGGGGCGATGATGGCAATGGCAAGAATGAATATCCCGGCTATCTTTGTTTACGGTGGGACAATTAAACCCGGACACTATGAGGGCCGCGACTTGACTGTTGTGAGTTCCTTTGAGGCTGTGGGTGAATACAGTGCTGGCAAAATTGACGACACCGAACTGATGGAAGTAGAACGCCGCGCTTGTTCTGGTGCTGGTTCTTGTGGTGGGATGTTCACAGCCAATACTATGTCCTCGGCCTTTGAAGCGATGGGCATGAGTTTACCCTATTCTTCGACAATGGCGGCAGAAGATGATGAAAAAGCCGATAGCACGGAAAAATCAGCCAAGGTATTAGTAGAAGCAATTCGCAATCAACTGTTACCCCGACAAATTATCACCCGTAAATCTATAGAAAATGCTATTTCTGTAATTATGGCTGTGGGTGGTTCAACTAACGCCGTGTTACATTTTCTGGCGATCGCTCGTGCGGCTGGTGTAGAACTTAATCTAGATGATTTTGAAATTATCCGCGATCGTGTCCCGGTTTTATGTGATTTAAAACCTAGTGGTAGATATGTCGCCACAGACTTACATCAAGCTGGTGGTATTCCCCAAGTGATGAAAATGCTATTGGTACATGGATTACTTCACGGTGACTGTATCACCATCACAGGTAAAACCATCGCCGAAATTTTAGCAGATGTCCCCGATGAACCACCAAGCAATCAAGATGTGATTCGGCCTTGGAATAACCCGATGTATGCCCAAGGTCACTTAGCCATCCTAAAAGGGAATCTTGCTACAGAGGGAGCAGTAGCAAAAATTACCGGAGTGAAAAATCCCGGCATTACTGGTTCTGCACGGGTATTTGATTCCGAGGAAGAATGCTTAGATGCCATCCTTGCAGGTAAGATTAAAGTCGGTGATGTGATTGTCATCCGTTATGAAGGGCCCAAAGGCGGCCCTGGTATGCGGGAAATGCTAGCGCCCACCTCAGCAATTATTGGTGCGGGTTTAGGTGATGCAGTCGGGTTAATTACTGACGGACGTTTTTCCGGCGGTACTTACGGGATGGTAGTCGGACACGTTGCTCCCGAAGCCGCCGTTGGTGGTGCGATCGCTCTGGTCGAAGAAGGTGATAGCATCACTATTGATGCTAATTCTCGCTTGTTACAAATCAACATTTCTGATGCAGAATTAGCCAGTCGCCGCGCAAAATGGCAACCCCGTCCACCCCGTTATACAAAAGGCATCTTAGCAAAATATGCTAAGTTAGTTTCCTCTAGTAGTGTTGGTGCTGTCACAGACTTGGATTTATTTCATGAGTAGGGAGTAAGGGTAGAGACGCGATACATTGGTGTCAAATTAAGCTGAAATCTCCTCACTGCATGAGTTTTGCCCTCACCCCCAGCCCCTCTCCCAAATTGGGAGAGGGGAGCATAATTCTCCAGTTCCCCTTCTCCCATGTTGGGAGAAGGGGTTAGGGGATGAGGGCAACTCTAGAACGCTTTCTCTTACCTAACTTTTACCTTAAGTTGACACCAATGGACGCGATATACCGCGTCTCTCTATAAAAGTATGGAAAGACGACTTTCTAGCATTGGCTGTGAAACTTATTTCATCTTTTCGCGATCGCTGTATGTCAAAATCGAAAATGTATACTTCTTGTTTTTTACCGCGATCGCGACCTGTATTTACTTATCTTCACATAGTCTGCTTCTTTTAAGTCGCTCTACTTATGTTTTAAAGTAGAAAGTAGTTGATTGAAAGTGTTTGTTACTACCAATGAAAGTTTTAGGGTTAATCTTGCCAGTCCTGTTGCTGCTATGCAGTCCTGCTATGGCAGTTGAGCTTAAAGGACAAAATATTGATGGTCAAAAGCTGCCTGCTAGAGCTTATTACTATGCAACTGGTGGAGTCTACAAAGTTCATGTGCGCTTTCACAACAAACGAGCCACAATTTACTTTGACGACGGCAACCAAACAACTATACAGTTGAACCAGCAAGCGATCGCTGACTCAAAGAATATTGAAGGTTTTGGAAAACTAGGACAATATCCTCTAAATAGAACATTCAGTGTTGGGTTGGTGTATGACAATAATTGGCTCGGTAGCAATGATAGTCAATTCCAACTGTCTAATCCGCTAGATGGGTTGTGGAAAATTAGTTTGGAGTGAAATACTCATCAGACTTTAAAAAGGTTTCTCAGTTCTGACAAGGTAACTCAACAATATATCCTTTGCTAGCTTCGGAGTAACTACTTAATTAATCAAGTAACATATATAAGATTCCTATTTAATTTTTGAATAACTAAGCGGCTTAAAAGCTTGCCAGACAAAGATTTCCTTTTCACAATCTGAGCAGGATTCAAGTAGGATTACTATATATATGTGAACATAATAATTACATAAATGAAAATTGGCATTCAAAATACAGTAGAAATTCTAGAGCAAGTTCACCAATTAGAGTCCACATTAGGTCTTAAAAATGAAGCCTGCCGTTCTAAATTTTTGATTCATCCTGACTTCACTTCAAAAGTTTTTTTATTTTTGCATGGTTTTACAGCAGGCCCTTACCAGTTCGAGCCGCTTGGTAAAGCCTTCTTTAACACGGGATATAACGTTCTGATTCCTTTACAACCAGGTCATGGACGCTCAGGTGACTGGAAGTTTCAAAACCCTCCACCCCTGCCAACAGATATTGAGATTTATCAAAAATTTGTAATCAAATGGTTGCAGATTGCAAAAACGCTAGGGCAACAAGTTGTAATTGGTGGATTATCAACAGGTGGAACTTTAGCTGCTTGGTTAGCTTTAGAGCATCCTCAAGAGATTGACCGCACCTTATTGTTCACGCCTTATTTAGGTAGCCGCTACTTAATATTTGATCAACTGATCAAAATTCTGCCAATTTACTTTGAATGGTTCAACAAAGATGCACCCGGTAATTTTGGTTATAAAGGTTTTTGTCTCAAGGCCTTACGAATATTTCTGGAATTGGGATATGAGGTTTTAGATAAGTCTCAAGGCTGTGTTTCTGCCCCAATTTTAATGGTGTGTAGTGAGGCCGATAGTGCTGTTAGTCGCTCGAAACAGCAGGAGCTTTTCCGAAGAGTACTTAGGCAGCAACTAAAATCCTGGTATTACTGTTTCGATGATTCGCTTCACATTGAACATCGAATGATGACAAAATTGGAAGACAATGATTATGAGGAACTGGTAATTACCCTTAGTAAAGCATTTGTTGAGAGTGATTTAACTTGGGTAGAGTTTCAGGAAATGGCAAAGCGGATAGCGCAGGGGCAAGCTCATGACCAAATCATGCGAGAACTCAACTTTGATGAACAAGTTTTTCCACAGCTATCTGCAATGATGACTCAAGGTTTTGGCTGTGAACATCTTAAATGTATTAATCCAGATTCCTAATGAGCATCATAATTTTGCAAAAAATAGTTTTATGTGTAAAATATGATACTTATCTTCAAATTATAAAGAAGGAAAAATTTCTTGGGGAGCGTCGCAAAGAATGCTTGCAAGTTGATGTCTGCCCTAATTGCTGTAAGGTTGCGTAAGACTAAATTAGTATCGCTAGAAACATTGCATTTGACTTTGGCAACTATGCTCCACCCCACGCATAAGTGATCAGCCTACCGAAATTTTACCTTGAAGTCTCCAGCAACTGCGTAAGCGTAGCCCGTCGTAGACATCGCCATACCTATCGGTAAAAGTCAGCGCAAGTTTTTTCAGTTACTAACATCCTATCTGCTTGATTACTTTTTAAACTATTGAAATTTTATATAAGGATATCCAAGTTTTCCCGACTTAGATATCCACTAGCAACATAACCTACATTTAATAGATTGTTAATTCTATTATAATTACTAATTTTATTTTGAAATGCTTCTTGGGACAGTTATAAATTCGTCCTTAAGTTAGATATCAAAATTAGATACATATCTTTATATAATGTAGTTTAAAATTTCATTAAAGTTTTTGTGTACAAGAGAAAGTTACTTGTATAATCCTACCTTCCTAAATAGTTACTAAATAAAGTTGTCTGATTTTTACCGGAAGCTTTTATATTGAGCTTAACGTATCAAGTTGAATTAGCGATCGCAAGCATAAAACATCAGCTAGATGCAGGTGCGTTAACCAGTGCAACGCACCTCACTTTCTAAGACAAGTTAGCAACGCTAGACTTTTCTAAACTTGCTACTAATTTCACTCCAAATTCTTCTTCAAACACTCCTTTTTTATAATCTAAACTCCAAAGTTCTAAAGCACAATCATCATTTAATTGAGATGGAAAAATTAGCAGGTTGACCTGCCTAAGTTGTGGATAATACTCACATTCCACTTGAGCGATCGCACCAATTTGTCGTCTATCAAATGCCACTGCTAATCTTAAAATTGCACTTAATTGACTAACAATTTGTCGCTGTTGTTTAGTCAGCAAACTTTGGTAGTTTTCATGTTTTTTCTTGGGCGGCGATTTGCGATGATAACGCGCTAAATTTGCAATAATTTCAATCTCGGTTTCTGTATAACCGAGTAATTCTCCATTGCGAATTAAATAGTAAGAGTGCTTGTGGTGAGACGAATGGCTGATATAATGACCGCAATTGTGTAATATGGCCGCTGCCCACAGCATTTGTCGCTCGTCAGTTCCCCAGTGGTGTAACGTACCTTGAGTTTGGTCAAATAAACTCTCGGCAAATTTTGCCACGCGATCGCTATATTCTAAGTTGATGTGGTATTTATCCGCCAGTTTGAGAACATTCCGTTCCCGAACTGAACTTTGGTAGCATAGCTTATCTTCAATTAAACCGTGGGTTAACATCCAGTCTACGATTACGCCTTCTCTGAGAGAACGCTCACAAACTGTAACCGATTCACTACCCAAAAGGGTCATTGCTTCTTGTAATATGACTGCGCCAGCGAGGATAACTTCAGGGCGCTTCTCTGGCATACCAGGAATCTCAGCCTTTTCGGAATTACTCAGTTTCCGCAAGCGATTTACCAACTCTTGCAAGTCTTTAAAACTAAATTGGTAGCCATTGAGAGTGGAAGGAATAACACCCGACTTTTCCCGTGCGTGAATCATCGCCAGGGTTTCAATTGTGCCCGCCGTACCGACCAAACGCGGAGATTCCCCAAACTCTAGGTTTGCTAAGATTTCTTCTACAGAACGTTCCAACATCCCGCGTGCATAAGCTTGCAGATACTGGAACTCAATGTGACTAATGGGGTCAGTAGTGATTAATTCGCTAGTGAGTCGCACTGCACCAACTTTCGTACTGGTGAGAATGCGGGCTTGCTGACTATCGCCTAAAATCAATTCTGTAGAACCACCGCCAATATCAATAATGGTATGAGGCTGGTTGTTAAATTCCATGCCCGACAGCACGCCAAGATAGATTCGCCGCGCTTCTTCTTGACCAGAAATCAAGTCAACGCTTAAACCCAACTCCGCTTCTATTTTGTGCAAAAAATCTTTACCATTGGGGGCTTCCCGCACAGCACTAGTTGCCACAGCAATGATAGTTTCAGCGTTGATAGTTTTGGCAACTTCTTGGAAGCGTCCACAAGCCGCGATCGCCTTTTTAATTATCTCTGGTTTGAGTTCTCCAGTGGTAAGATTGCGATCGCCAAGCCTCACGGTTTCCTTTTCTCTAGCAATAATGCTGAAAGCTGGTAGTGTGGGGTCAATCTTGACTACTACCATGTGTAGAGAATTTGTTCCCAGGTCAATGGCAGCAATAATCCGATGTTGCTTAGATGGTTGAGTAGGAATACTCTCCCAGCTAGAAACTAAATTCAGCATCTAGTTTTCTCTCTTTATTAAGAAATGATGGCAAACGGTGATATGTCGGGGTAGCTAGCACTGATATTTATGACAACACACTTGCTCAGACTGAGTGCTGTTAGCGGTAGCAGGGCGTTGAGCCAGTGCTGAATATTGAGTAAATTAAAAAATACTCAGCATTCGCAACTCAGTTTGGTCGAGGGTAACTGAGCTATGTATATTTACCCTACTATTTATAACCGCAGTGACTATTTTAAGATATTTAAAGTTGCCACTTTGGGTTATGTTTTTACAAATAACAAATAACGTTATTCTATAGATGTAAAGAAGTGTGAATTCATCTCTCTAAAGTTATTTGTTGATTTCTATGTTAACGATGCCAGAACGCCCCCAAGAACCAATTTGGCTTGTAATTATCCGGCTTTTACGCTGGCATAAACCAGAAGGGCGGTTAATTTTAATGATTCCTGCCCTTTGGGCTGTGTTTTTGGCAGCTTCAGGGAAACCGCCTTTACCTTTAGTTGGTGTGATTATATTGGGTACTCTGGCGACGAGTGCGGCTGGGTGTGTTGTCAATGATTTGTGGGATCGGAATATCGATCCACAAGTGGAGAGAACACGCGATCGCCCCCTCGCTTCTCGCGCTTTATCTGTGAAAGTTGGGATTGTAGTCGCGATCGTATCTTTAGCTTGTGCAGCAGTCTTGGCTTTTTATCTTAACCCCCTGAGTTTCTGGTTATGCGTGGCAGCAGTACCTGTAATTCTGCTTTATCCCGGTGCAAAGAGGGTGTTTCCTGTACCGCAATTGGTGCTTTCCATCGCTTGGGGTTTTGGGGTATTGATTAGCTGGAGTGCAGTAACACAAACCATCTCCCAAGCAACTTGGTTACTTTGGGGCGCGACTGTGCTGTGGACATTAGGATTTGATACAGTTTACGCCATGAGCGACAAGGAAGACGATCGCCGCATTGGTGTTAATTCTAGCGCCCTATTTTTTGGTAATTATGCCCCTGTAGCTATTGGAATTTTCTTTGCTGGCACAATCTTATTGTTGTCTTGGTTAGGCGTAGTTATACATCTGCACTTAGCCTTCTGGATTAGCCTTGCAGCTGCTACTATCGGATGGGTTTGGCAGTCTCTGCGATTAACAGAGCGATACTTACCTAATTCTGCTTATGGTAAGATGTTCCGGCAAAACGTGTGGATTGGTTTTATTTTACTTGCTGGGATGATTGCTGGATCTTTCTAAAGAGGCAGGAGTCCTTGTGTGTACACCGTAGCTTCGCTTGCTCTTAGGTGGTTGGGGATGGGGTTCTAATATGCGTTAAAAATTTCCCATGCTATTTGATGCGTTTAAAAATCGTAAATCTCCTAAAATCGAATTCATCAAAACTAACCCAACCTGGCGCGTAGCGTGGGGGAAAATTAATCCAAATTATGAAGATATAGCTTGGCGAGATGAAAAAATTTCTGTAATTTTACCACGCACAACTTCGGAATTTCCGACGGAGAAATTAGCAATTAGTTCTAGAGGACGATTTGTTGTTGTTGGTGATGTTTGGTTAACTAACCGAGTGCAGTTGCTGCAAAAGTTGGGAATTGAACCGGATAGCTTTCAAGGAAGTTCTCTGCAACTAGTGGCCAATCTTTGGGAACAATGGGGTAATGAAAGTCTTAGCCAACTTGTCGGGATGTTTGCGCTAGTGGTTTGGGATAAAGAGAAACAGGTGTTGAGATTGATTCGCGATCGCATCGGTGTTCGTACTCTCTATTACACTACCACTGGTTTAGTTCGTTGGATTGCGCCTCAACTGAGAACTTTATCACCCCATCGTTCATCCGATTTAGATTTAGTGGCGTTGCGAGATTATCTTTGTTGTGCCTTTGTTCCTGGAGAACGAACCCTTTGGGAACAGGTGCAAGAACTGCGACCTGGAACTGTTTTAGAATTTCCCGACCACAAAGTTACAGCTTATTGGCAGCTTCAAGAACAGATTACAGCAATCGATCAACCCTTAGCATGGCATGGCGATCGCTTGCGAGAACTTCTAGACCAAGTTGTTCAAGAATATTTACCACCAGCAAATGAACCCGTTGGCGTTTTTCTTTCCGGTGGTTTGGATTCTAGCAGTATCACTGCTTTAGTAGCAAAATTCCACAAAGCACCAGTTCACACATTCTCGATTCATTTTGGTTCGGAATGTCCCAATGAGTTAGAATTTTCTAGTCTTGTTGCATCCCATTGTCAGACGCAGCACCACATTTTAGAAATTACTTTTAAGGATATGTGGTCACGCTTGCCGGAAACAATGGCTTATTTAGATGATCCTATTGGCGACCCACTGACTGTTCCCAACCTGTTGCTGGGACGACTGGCGAGAGAAAGTGTAGAAGTAGTTTTGAATGGTGAAGGTGGCGACCCCTGTTTTGGTGGGCCAAAAAATCAGCCGATGTTAATTAATAGTTTATATGGCTCTGTCACCAATCAGGATGCATTGCAAGCTTATTTAATTTCCTTTCAAAAGTGTGCTGTTGACTTACCGCAACTTTTAAAACCAGAAGTTTGGACAGCAGTACAAACAGCGCCTTGGGTTTTTGCAGAAGACTTATATTCTCAAGCCAGCTATCTGAATCGTTTGATGGCAATGAATATCAAATTTAAAGGCGCTGACCAAATTCTGACCAAAGTTAGTAACTTGACTCAAGCTGCTCTTTTGCAAGGTCGTTCTCCTCTGTTTGACCAACGAATAGTAGACTTAAGCATGGAAATACCTCCAGAGTATAAGCTTTCTGGAGTGGAAGAAAAAGCAGTTTTAAAGCAAGCGATTACCTACGGTACGTCTTTGGCGAATGCAAATATTTTACCAGACAAAATTATTCATCGTCCCAAAAGTGGCATGATGGTACCGGTGCAGTTAGGATTTCGGAAATATTGGCAGCAAGAAGCCAGAGATTTATTGCTCAATCAAAATGCATGTATTGCTCCTTACTTAAACCAGTTGCCAATTCGGAATTGGTTAAACTATCAAGGAGATACTTGGAGTCGTTATGGAGTCAAGCTGTGGTTGCTTGCTAGTTTAGAAATTTGGTTACAAATAAATCAAAAAGCGCAGTAGTGAAAGCAACAAAAAGATACGTCATGACTAAATTGGGTTATGCCTTCGCTATCAGTGCTGGGTAATAAGCGAAAAGAAGTACTCAGTACTGATGGAAATTTTGAATCTTACCTCATCCCCTGGCTTTTCATAAAAAGCCGTCGGGAAATAGAAGTCATTAATACCAATGACAAATGACCAAGGACAAATGACTCTTCTTATATGAATATTTCCTGACTTATGTCAGCATTTTTTGTTTTAAAAACCACTGAGAAAACGTATTTTCAAGTGATTGCCGATTTTTGGTTAATTTATTTTTGATTATTTACTGAGCTAATCTCCGTTTGCGGTGTACTCTCAATATACGGTAACTACCACACTCAACCTTTGAGATCAATTACACCCAGAGGTGAATACCATGAAAAATTATACTCAACAACAGGAATTTATTTTAAGTCAAATCACAAATAAATATTTTCAGCGTCGGGATTTCAGTGGATGTGACTTGAGAGGAATCGACCTGAAAGGAATTGATTTAAGTGGTATTAATTTAATTGGAGCAGATTTGCGTGATGCAAATTTGTCTGGCTGTGTTCTGACTCGTGCTAATTTAAGCGGCGCAAATTTGATCCAAGCTAGCTTACGTGAAGCTAATTTGTATGAAGCATCTTTATGTGAAGCCAATTTGACTAATGCTGATTTAACACGGGCAAATTTGTGCGGAACATTCTTATGGCGAGTGAAATTTATAGGTAGTAATCTTTGGGGTGCTTCTTTATGTGATGTGGATTTGAGAGAAGCAGACTTAAGTGAAGCCAAATTAATTGAAGCATCGCTGATTGAAGCTAACTTAAGTTTTGCAAATCTCACACGAGCCAAGCTATGTGGAGCAAAATTACTAGAAGCGAATTTGACTGAAGCTAACTTAACTAGTGCAGACTTGACATGGGCAAATTTAACTAAAGCAAACTTGAATAAGGCAAACCTTTGGAAGACAAATTTGATTTATGCAAAGTTGCGAGATACTATCATGCCTGATGGTACAATTGAGCAACCTCAGATAGTTATTTATTAGCTAGAAATAGCTCTGGCAAAGTGAGATAATCTTGTGATTTCGTTTCCATGCAGAGTATGGAAACGAGATGCAGCATAATTCAGAATTCAAAAGTCAGAATAAGTAAACTTGAAACCCAACACTTCTCGGATTTTGGGGAAGAGGAAAGGGAAAGAAAAAACCTTATAACCCTTACCTTGTTAGACCAAAATCAATACCTGCTGTCACACATCCACCCGTCATCCGATTGCGGTCAATCACGACTCGCTCTGTTCCGACCTCAATGCTCAGGAGAGCAAGTTGTCT
The DNA here is from genome assembly GCF_002949795.1 of Nostoc sp. 'Lobaria pulmonaria (5183) cyanobiont'. Taxonomy (NCBI): domain Bacteria; kingdom Bacillati; phylum Cyanobacteriota; class Cyanophyceae; order Nostocales; family Nostocaceae; genus Nostoc; species Nostoc sp. 'Lobaria pulmonaria (5183) cyanobiont'. Next base: position 5,686,744 of record NZ_CP026692.1, read on the forward strand.
GCGACTACGACAAGTTCTTTACGGCTAGCTACTTTTAGGACAAAAAAGCATTTCTAACTCAAGAAATGTCAAGGTTATTTCGTGAAAAGCTCTAATATCGCGCAAAATAAGACGCGCAGGATGCCCATCCCACAAGAAATGCTTTTTCATGCCGCAAATGTGCAACGCCGCAGATAAAGAGCTTTCTTTTTAAACAAATATCAAGTCATTAACAATATTGAAACTACTATTGAGAGATGCAATCACCTCATCAGTACCCAAGTTAAATTGACCATTGCCATTGCCTACTAGAGCAATAAAGTTACTAGAACCTTGCTTAAAGAAGGAATAGTCGCTTCTGTTACCAGTTAGTTGAATTTTGTCTTCACCTGAGACAAAATCTTTGATGATAGCTAAGTCCTCGGAACCAGAATTGCGATAAAGGACATTGCCCTTTTCTCCCAAAACAAATGTATCTTGACCAGCACCTCCAAATAAAGTATCTCGACCACCGAAACCATTGATTATGTTGTTTAACTTGTTACCAATAATCGTGTCATTTTGTTTTGTACCAATGACATTGACAAAATTTTTGACAGTGCCAACGCTATTAACAACCCCTGAAATATTAACGCCAGTCAACGATTCCTTAGATAAGTCAACATCTACAGAAACAGGACTTTCTAGACTTGAAGCATTAATGGTATTGGCGAAACCAACATCTCCTATAACTATCTCAATTTCAGTCGGAACGACTTCCCGATCAGTGCCGAGATTTCCTTTTTCGATGCGATCGGGGAAAATAGTAATTGCTTGACCCAAACCAGTGTAATCAAGCGTATCAATGCCATCTCCTCCATCATAGATGTCATTGCCAGCGCTACCGCCTAAGAAATCATTACCACTGCCACCAATGAGTGTGTTATTTAGTTCGTTACCAATAATTGTGTCATTTTGATTGCTGCCAATGACATTGACAAAGTTTTTAATGGTAATTGCCTCAGGAACATCAAAAATATCAAATCTTTCTGCACCCAAGTCGATTAAAGATGCTAAATCTGTACCAGAAGTATCGATAACATTTATAAAACCTGGATCAGCAATGATGATCTCTGTACTAGGAGGCTCTGAAAGTCGATCGCTACCAAGACCACCACCCTTTTTTGTACGATCGGCAAAAAGAGTAATTACTTGACCTAAACCAGTGTAATCAAGCGTATCAATGCCATCCCCACCCCTGATAATGTCATTACCAGCACTGCCAAATATTACGTCGTCTCCCTTTTCTCCAAACAGGTTATCATTTCCACTGCTACCAAACAGGTTATCGTTTCCACTGCCGCCAAACAGGTTATCATTTCCACTGCCGCCAAACAGGTTATCATTTCCTTCGTCACCGTATAGGTTATCATTGCCGTCATAACCGAACAGATTATCATCGCCCTTGCGACCAAGCAGATTATCATTTCCACTACCGCCCAACAGGTTGTCAGAAAAAGGAGTACCAATTTGTGTGCTCATGATTTATTTTCTCGTTTGATTTACTCAAAATTTAATTTAGCCTCCCACTTGTGCCTGTAAAAGCATTAGCAGTGATGTCGCTATTTTCGCTTGGGACAGCAACAATGAAGCCCGACGGGACATCAATATTAATGTTGCCACCATTACCACCAGCTTCTGCTGTGCCTGCGGTGGTAGAGATTTGAGCGCCATGACGCACAAGGAGTAAATCAGTTTGTATATTGATGTTTAAAAATGCTTAACTGAGAAGTCTTGAAGCCTTAGTTAATACAACTTCAGTATTAATTATAAATATTCTTTATATGATAAGTAATCCTTAAGCTGTAGTTAACATAGCTTCTTCTGTGATTATGAATGTTCAATCTGTAGTTAACATAGCTTCTTCTGTGATTATGAATGTTCAATCTGTAGTTAACACAGCTTCTTCTGTAGTTAGGAATGCTCAAGCTGTACTTAACACAACTTCTTTTGTAGTTAGGAATGCTCAAGCTGTAATTAAAATTAGAGATAGCCGTTCCCATTACGATGCGGTACAGCTTTATACCGAGGAGTGTAGGGTACGGCACTGCACATTGGTGTCAACTTAAAAAGATGTAGAACCTCAAAGTTCACTCGCTGACTGATAAGAAATAAACACAGGATAAAATCATGGCTAATTCATCATTCAACCTGCTGAACCTCTCTGATTTGAATGGCACTAATGGCTTTGTAATTAACAGCATTGCAGAATATGACTACTCAGGCAACTCAGTCAGCAATGTGGGGGACATCAACAATGATGGCATTGATGACCTGATTATTGAGGGCATCTAATGCCGACTCTAACGGCATCAGTGATGCTGGGCAAAGCTATGTAGTGATTTGGGCGAACCAATGTGGGAAGTGGCGGCAGAGCTGCGAGGAGCCGCATTTCTAGGCAGAGGCTGGAAAGCAGATTTGAAAAGGCTTTTAGCTTAAGTTGACACCAATGGGCAATGCTGTACCCCTACGGGTGTACTTTACACAAACGAGAAGCGCTATAAACGCTTTAAATAAATTAAGAGAATTTACTAGTATCTATTTTATAAAAAGTATCATTATTTTTGTGGATTTTGCTGAACCAGAATATATTTTTAATAGGGCATAGTAACTGTAGAAATGTTATAAGTAACGAAATTTATGTCTTTAAGAAAACGTACATCCCGCGTTCTAGAAAATGCTGAGTTAAGATTTGCTGGACTCAAAGCAATTGATGCCAATCTGGATCTGGGAGAGACTTGTAATTTAAAAATACTGACAGAACTAATTGAGCAATTACGCAGCAAGTTAGAAGCTCATAATACTGCTCTCAGCACGATTGACTCTTCCAAAGTAGAAATTGAAGAGTTAGAACAAACCTTGGGTGGTTTCTCCGAAAAAATGCTTATGGGAATCGGCTTTAGATATGGCAAAGATAGCCGCGAATATGAGATGGCTGGTGGAGTTCGCAAAAGTGAACGTATCCGTAAAAGCAGAGCAACTCGCTTGAAAACTATTGCACAAAAAGCATCTAGCCAAGGCACTCAACCCTTGTAGATGTGTAAGCAACACAGTTTGCACAGGCGAGGGAGCAAGGGAGAGAATAAAAATTACCTCTTTCTCCTCTGCCCAATGCCCAATGCCCCATGCTCAATGTCTAAAATTCGCGTTGTGAAAAGATCAGAATAGCGATCGCTAACAACATGGTACTATAAAGTAAGCCGTAACCAGCATTCATAATCAGTGCAGTGGTGTCAGGTAGTGCTTGCAGACCATAAACGGCATCATTTTTCAAATCTAATCGAGATAAATCTGGCAAGAAAAGAAACAAAGCTTGAGTTAGACGTTCCATACCAGGGTTACGGCTCAGACGACCAAGTTGTACTAAATCTTGAGTAATATTTCCGATTAAATATACCGCAAAGGTTAAAACAGTCGCTAGCAGAGAAGCAGTAAAAACACCGAAGGTAATAGCTACGGCAGTAATTAATGACAACTGCAAAAATAAGAAAATTGCAGCAATTAGAATGCTTGCTGTAGGATGAGGAATATTACCAAATTGCAGAAATAGCAGATAAATGACTGTCATCGTGGCGACAAGCACAGCTAGGACTGCGGATAAACCCAAGTATTTGCCGACGATAATTTCGCTGCGACTAACAGGTTTAGCAATTAATACTAAAACAGTGCGTTTTTCAATTTCTTTATTAATTAGTCCCGTACCAATAAATATCGTAATAATTAACCCGATGGCATTCATCGCCGCCATTCCAAAGTCTAAAAACATTTTATCTTCAGCCGTAGCTGCAAATTCAGGAAGGACGCGAAAGGCAGTGGCGAGTACTAGCGCATAAAAACCAATAATATATAGGATGCGATCGCGTACCACTTCCTGAAACACATTCTTTGCCAATACAAAAATTCTGTTAATAGTCATTTTTCATTTTTCATTTTTCATTTTTCATTGGGAAGAGGCAGAGGGGAAAGAGGTAATTTTATTATTCTTCCCCCTACCCCCTGCCCCACTCCTCACTGCTGCGGAGGCGGTGAACCAGAAATTAATTTACTGGCGCGATCGCATTCAATTTCTGCAACTGTAATCTTATTCTCTGAATTATTGGCTGCTGCAAGTGGTTCAATGCGACAAGATTTTTTTAAGTAATAGCCTCGTGGGTTAGAACTAGGTCCTATCCAAATACTTAATAAATCTAATATATATCCTGACTTTGTATTAGCTACACGCGGTTCAACACGCCATAGTTCCTTCTCTTCATATTTATTCAGGTTTTTTTGAATTATTCCCCTACCCAAATTTCCTACCTGTTGTTTCGCATCTAGCAACCATTTTTCTACTTCTGACCAAGGTCTTTTTGCTATTTGTTCTACTACCATTGGTTGAAGTTTTTCTAGAATTACAACGCCGTTTTGGGGAATTTTTACTAATTCTTCTGTTCGGGGAACAAAGGTACTATGTTTAAAAGTATCTGCCTGCAAACTGGGATATTGTCGTAACCAATTATCCATCACAAAGTGAAACTGAATCCAGCAACTTAGCAGCATACTACTAGCAACTAAAATTATAATTCTTTGGCGGTCTTCTGGCTTAGGAATGCGAGCTTTTGCATCGGTATCATTTCCTTCAATAAACTCTGGTATTGCCGTAATTAATGCTGAAATTGTCGGCCAAAAAACGATGGTTCTGGGTGTAATTACATCTTGTTGATCTCCAAATGCAAAAACACTCACTAAGAATCCGGTGATTACTGCCCCGACTGGCATAAAAGTACCAGGAACCCTCAAAGGATCTTCAGTTGTATACCAAGCTGTACCAGCAATTAAAAATAACCAACCGAAAAAAGCAATTATATCTTTGATATAACCTGTGGCACAATATGAAAGTACCCAAGAAAAAATACTTAAATAAATAAATGTCTGCCAAGAATAAGCTTTGGGTGGAACTAATATTTTTCTAATTCCTGCATAAAGCCCTTCAGCAAATTTAAAAACCCCAAAGACATCTTTTAGTAGTGTATTCATATTCCTCCCTCAACCAGATAAATCAATAATTTTTTCTAAATTAAACAAGTAATTTTTTGCTATTTTGAACGAAATAATAAAATAATGGTTATGGCACTATAGCTCAGAGAATTTGCTATTAGTATAGTAGTAACTAAATTAGTATTTTGGAAATTCAAGGTGGTAAAACGACGCCGTTGCAGCCGCTGAGATGTTTGAGGTTCCTCTTCTTTTTTAGTAAATGATTCATTTAATGAGAATAGCAAAACCCTTAAAATAAAAAATTTCATCAAAAACGTAGTAAAAAAAATTATACAAGCAGTTAAAATAATTAAAGTCTGTGTATTCGACGATTTAAAGTTATTAAAAAGCATATAGTTAATTAATTCTGATTTCACCTGTATCGGCAACAGTGGTTCTGATACAAAAAATATGAGCCAACCAATTACACTGGAAAACAGATTGATAGAAATTGCATAAAAAGTACTGGTTTTTTTGTCAAATTTTAGTCGAGAATGCAAAACATAAGCTTCGATGGGGATGGCAATCAGTACAAATAAAAAGTCAAACAGAAATCCACCAATGGGAAAAATCCTGGGAAGCATCCAATTGTCAGGCATAAATGGTTAAGGGTAAGGGTTAACTGTAGTGAGTATAACTGGGATAGTAAGGGTGATGGGGGAAATTATCCCATTGTTCTTGTCCTTTACTATGCGGGTGTGCCAGTATTCCTCTATTGATATTGTTAATAGATCGAACTGACCCTTGTACAGACACGTTAGAGGGGCAGTTTCTAAGATGAGAGTACAAGAGGTTAGGTAAGATTAAAGACTGCCATAGTTATAACTTTTTGAGAGATGACAAGGAACGGTATTGGTATTCGGACAGCGCAAGCGCGTCAAGAACGGCTTATTGGTCAAATTCACGTCTACGATGGTCTGGGTAAAGGTAAATCTCAAGCGGCTTTGGGGGTGGTTTTGCGCTCCATTGGCTTGGGAATAAATACGCCTAGCAATTCTAATCGTGTTTTACTGCTGCGGTTTTTAAAAGGGCCAGAACGTGATTATGATGAAGATGGCGCGATCGCAGCTTTACAACGCGGGTTTCCCCATTTAATTGACCAGGTTCGTACCGGGAGAGCCGAATTTTTTGGGCATGAGGAAATTACCACCTTTGACCGAGATGAAGCAATGCGGGGTTGGGATGTCGCTAAAGGTGCGATCGCTAGTGGTTTATATTCAGTCGTCGTTTTGGATGAAATTAACCCCGTTCTGGATTTAGGTTTGCTACCAGTGGATGAAGTAGTAAAGACATTAAAATCCAAACCCCAGGAGTTGGAAATCATTGCTACCGGACGCGCCGCACCCCAAAAGTTGCTCGATATTGCAGATTTACACTCAGAAATGAAACCTCATCACCACCCAACAGCCAAAGCCCTGTTCCTGGAAGGGATTGAAATTTATACTGGTGCTGGTAAAGGCAAGTCTACTAGCGCTTTGGGCAAAGCCTTACAAGCAATTGGTAGGGGAATTAATCATCCAGGGTCTACCCGTGTGTTGATTATGCAATGGCTTAAAGGTGGTAGCGGCTACACAGAAGACGCAGCGATCGCCGCTTTGCAACAGTCATATCCAGAAGTGGTGGATCATCAGCGTTGCGGTGGAGATGCGATCGTCTGGCGAAATTCCCGACAAGAATTAGACTACGTAGAAGCCGAACGAGGTTGGGAAATTGCCAAAGTTGCGATCGCCTCTGGATTGTATAAAACTATTATTCTCGATGAACTCAATCCCACCGTTGACTTAGAACTACTCCCCGTTGAACCCATTGTCCAGGCTTTACTCCGCAAACCCCGCGATACCGAAATTATTATCACTGGCCGCTGCCAAAATCCACCCGCGTACTTTGATTTGGCTAGCATCCACTCAGAGGTTTATTGCCACAAACACTATGCTAATCAAGGTGTAGAACTTAAACGAGGTGTAGATTTTTAAATGGGGAATGGGGAATGGGGCATTGGGCAGATAACTGAATGTTGACAGATTAGCGAGAATTTTTACTTTTGGGTAGTAGAATATTTTGCACAAAGCGATCGCGTCCTGCTGCCTTTGCTTCATATAATGCCCGATCCGCTGCGGCAATTATTTCTTCTAAGTTAGAATCTGGCTGAGGAATTTCTGTCGTAAAGCCGACACTAATAGTTACGTAAGAACCAACTTGGGAATTTTGATGAGGAATTGCTAGTGCTCGGACAGCATGACAAATTATGTCGGCAACATGAGTCGCCCCCTTGGTGTCTGTGTTAGGTAAAATCACAGCAAATTCTTCCCCACCATAACGGGCAACTAAATCTCCGGGACGTTTAATAATATCTTGGAAAGCTTGAGCAATTTTTTGAAGACAGCGATCGCCTACCCGATGACCATAGGTATCATTATATAGTTTGAAGAAATCAACATCGCAAAGAATTAGAGAAAGCGGACGTTGCTCGCGTTTTAGGCGCTGCCACACTTGATAAAAATACTCTTCAAACCGTCGGCGATTAGCTACTTGAGTTAATCCATCGATAGTAACTAATCGCAGCAATTCCAGATTCTTGGCTTCCAGTTCTCGCTGTAACTGAGATTGCTGAATCAAGCGTTTTACCCGTTGTCGCAAAACTGGCCAGTGAATCGGTTTGGTAACAAAATCTATTGCTCCCACTGCAAATGCACGGTCAACTGTCTCTTGATCATTAAGTCCCGTAATCATTAAAACTGGAGTGTGCTTGTTACAATCTAGAAGCTCCAACTGAGTGCAACACTCGAATCCATCCATATCCGGCATTATGGCATCAAGGAGTACTATATGAGGGTGCAGTTGCTCGAAAAGATTTATTGCCTCTATGCCATTTTCAGCTTCCGCTATTTGATAGCCTTCCCGCTCTAAGCAATTCCGCAGTATCAGGCGAATAAAAGGATCATCATCAACAATTAAAACTAAAGATTGGCTTTCTTCAGCAGTGGCTTTCATGGTGCTTCCTTCGCAAGTTCTTTTTCTAAGGCTGTTTTAACTTGTTCATATTCCTGATACAGTAGTGAAAGTAATTCTAGATTGTTTTCTAAGTTACTCCTGCGTGCCTGTACTTCTAGCAGCTTGCAAAGGTGAGCTAGGGCGATCGCTCCAACAGAAGCACTGCTGGACTTGAGTTTGTGCGCTGTCTTCCATATAGTCTGGATATCCTGACTTGCGATCGCTGTGCTGATATGTTGCACTAATTTGGCTGTTTCTGTAAGATAACACTCAATTAGTTCCGCAAATGCCACACGATCTCCTCCGACCATAAGCTGCAAGGATTGGAGGATTTTGGCATCAATTTTGGCGCTTTTTAATATCTGGTTTTGCCCTGACTGTAAGATATTTGGCGAAGGTTGCAATTCTGGGCGCATCACTTCCCTTTGTTGTTCGATGGAAGTGAATTCAAAATTTCTTTGGGGTAGACATTTGCTGAGTGCCTGAGCTAACTCTTGCAGCTGAATGGGTTTGCTAATGTAGTCATCCATACCAGCAGCAAGACAAACTTGGCGATCGCCCCGCATGGCATTGGCAGTTATGGCGATAATATGGGGACGAAAACCCACCCCCCATTCTTGACAGATTCTCCGAGTTGCTTCTAACCCATCCATTTTGGGCATGTGGACATCCATCAACACTACGTCGAATGGCTGTTTTTGCAGAGCTTCAATCGCTTCTAGCCCATTAGTTACAACATCTGCCCCATAACCTATTTTTTGTAGCATCAGTAGGGCAACTTTCTGATTAACAACCGTGTCCTCTGCCAGAAGAATCCGCAGTGGTAGTCGATGGCCCAAATGCCGATCGACCAAGGTAAAATCAGAAATACTGGCTAGAATCGGCTGATTTCCCAAAACACGAGTAATAACATCGAAGAGTTGAGGGTGTTTGATCGGTTTACTCAAAGAAGTAGCAAACTGGACATCATTAAAGTCAGAAGAAGTTTCTACTTTCGCTAAAGAGGTCATAATCACCAAAGGCAAATTTTGACAATTAGATTGCTTGCGGATTTGACGAGCTAGGGTTATGCCATTCATTTCTGGCATCTGCATATCTAAAATAGCAATATCAAACTGCGTTCCCTGAGCAAGTTTAACTAAAGCTTCTTTTCCAGATTTGGCAGCATAAGTTTCCATCTTCCAAGACTCTGCTTGCAAGCTGAGAATTTGGCAATTGGTGAGATTGTCATCTACAATCAATAGTCGCTTGGAGGTAAGCAGCGATCGCGAAGTGCTTAATTCAGCTTGTTCTGACTGAGCAGCTACTTTGGTAATAATGGTGAAGTAAAATGTTGAACCTAGTGAAGAGTCAAGAAATGATAATAATTTTCCATTATCCCATCTAGGGCTAGGATTGCCACCAATAAATCCCTGGCTTTCTACCCAAAGAGTGCCGCCCATCATCTTACTGAGCCGCTTACTAATTGCCAGTCCTAGCCCTGTGCCACCATATCGTCGAGTCATGGAGACATCAGCCTGAGTGAAGGGTTGAAATAATCGCTCTATTTTCTCTGGTGCAATGCCAATACCTGTATCTTTAATCGCAAATAGAATTTCGTAGAGAAGTTGCTCTTTTTCAACAGGTATCGGGGATTGGGAAGAAGTTTTTTTATTCAACTCAAGAGTCTCCAGTTCAACAGAGAGTAAAACTTCTCCGGTTTCCGTAAACTTGATAGCATTGTTGAGAAGATTCATCAAGACTTGGCGCAGACGAGTCAAATCACCGACGATCTGAATGGGAACTTGGGGCTGGATCAGATAAATTAGTTCGATATCCTTTTGGGCAGCTTTCGGAGCTAAAAAGGAAATAGCCTCCTCCACACAAGCTCTCAAATCAAAAGGCTGTTCTTCTAATTCCAGTTTGCCCGACTCAATTTTGGAGAAATCCAGAATATCGTTGATGATGGTGAGTAAAGTATCTCCGCTACTGTGAACTGTTTGCACAAAGTCTTGCTGTTGAGGTGTGAGATCGGTATCCAGCAGTAAACTTGTCATAGCAATCACAGCATTCATTGGAGTCCGAATTTCGTGGCTCATCATCGCCAAAAACTCACTTTTTGCCCGATTTGCAGCTTCTGCTTGACGTTTTGCCCGCTCCAAGGCAAAATTTTTCAAGGTAAGTTCTTCACGTTGGCGCGTTTCTTGTTCCAGTAAGTGAGCTTGTGCTAGAGCAATGCCTAGTTGAGCCGCCACAGCTTCTAGTAATTCGATTTCGTCTTGTGTCCACTGGCGAAAATAGCTACACTGATGTAAGCCGATCGCACCATTGGGTTCTCCTTGATAAGAAGTGCGGATTGACAGCATAGATTTCAGCCCAATTTCTCGGCAGATAGATTCAGCCGCCTGGAGTAAAGGATCAACGTACACATTTGGAGAAGCGATCGCACTTTCTTGGCTCATCATCTGCTCGGCATGGGGATTGTTAGTCATGGGAACTTCCAATTTCAGCATGGAGCAGTAACCAGGGATTGTATTATACTCTGCTACTAAGGGAATTCGGGGTGTGGGGTGACTAATGTAAGAGTGGATCAGACAACGATCGGCTGCAAATGTTTGTCCAATTTGGGTAGCAGCCGTCTCAAAAATTTTGCTAGTATCAAGACTTTGACGAATTTCCTGAGTAATTTGTTCAAGTAGTAAAGTGCGATCTAATTGCCGTTGCAGTGCCTCTTTAGCTCGTTTATTTTCGGTAATGTCGTGATTGATGCCGACAGTAGCAACAGTTTCCCCTTGTTCATCCTGTAGAGCGACTACGGTTGTTTCGCAAATTCCCTCACTGCCATCTTTGCGAATAAAGTGTATTTCCCCTGACCAGCGTCCTTGCTGGTTGACTGTTTTCAAAATGTTGCCGCTTAATGTTGCGGCTACTTCCGGCTGATGCAAAATACTCGGATGTTTAGCCAAAATCTCGGCTTTGGTATAGCCAAACATACTTTCGGCAGCAGGATTCCAGTCAATAATACTTCCGGTTAAATCTGTGATAATTACGCCATCATGCATATTTTCAAAGGTGAGGGCTTGCCGGCGCAGACTGGCTTCGGCTTGCTTGCGTAAGCAAAGCTCGTTGTAGACATCGCTAATATCTCTCTGAATGCCAATGAAGTGGCTTAACTTGCCATTGTCGTCATGAATAGGAGAAATACTCAATTCATTCCAAAACAAAGTGCCATCTTTGCGATAGTTGCGGAGAACAACTTTGCAACTGGTTCCGGTTTGAATAGATGAGCGCAATTCATTCAGTGCTGGTTGCTGGGTATCTGTGCGTTGCAAAAATAGACAGTTTTGCCCAATTACATCAGTAGCACTGTAGCCTGTTATTTGCTCAAAGGCAGGGTTGACGTAAAGAACTGGATTGTAGGCGAGTCTAGCATCGGCAATAATAATTCCATTACTGGTCGCGGTAAGTGCCCTCTCTCTCAGTCTCAAGGTTTCTTCAACCAGTTTCAAATCAGTAATGTCAAACATAAACCCCCTCAGCCCGATCGCAGTTCCGGCTTCCTCAACGACACTAACAATCTCTCGCAGCCAAACAACTCGCCCATCAGCAGCTAACATCCGGTATTCCAATTGGTGATTTTCGCACCTAGCAGTTGCTTCTTGACAAAAACGAACAGAATTTTTCTTGTCATCTGGATGCAGATGATTAACCCAAAAATTTTCCTCGTACCACTCTGCGATCGGATAATTTAGCAAATCTACTGCTTGCGGCCCAACGTAAATAAATCGCCAAGTTTTCAAGTCCAATTCCCAAGGGATGACTTTGACAGTTTCCAGCAGCTGTCGCAAACGATTTTCACTGGCGAGCAGGGCAATTTCTACCTGTTTCTGTTCAAAAATCCTGTGAGTTAACTCCTGATTGATTGCTGTTATTTGTTGGTTTGTTGCATTCATTGCCAAGGCAAAATAGATTGATAATGTCAGCGTCACAACAACTAATAACCCTGCAATCAATTCTACTTGTGTTAATAACCCCGGATTTGGGATTAAAAGTCTCTGCCAGAGTAGGAATACAGAGATTGAGAAGAAAATCCCCAGCAACAGAGCGAGTAATTCTCGTTGATGGAAAAATATCACAGCTTTGAACCAGTCATATCCGTGCTGTTTTACCACTTATTAACTCTCTAGCACTTTCAGGGATTATTGCACTAACTTTTACTTTTAAGTAATTTAAAATATCAGTAGCAAGGGGGCAATTACGGAATTTATTTTTAGTTAATATATCAAGATGTTTATATAGTGCCAGAAAAACTTAATCATTTATGATTGTAATTACACTTCTTTTGATACCAATTCTGTATAAAGACACATAGTAAAGAATCCCACCACCTGCGGCACATCTCTTTGGTAAGGTGAGGTTGGGAGGGGTCAAAATAATATGCAGGTTCACAAAGAATTAGTATAAGAGCGGCATCTGTACTAGTACACTGTGGCGGAAGTTTGTTTACCTTTAACAAGTTGCTTTGAGCAACTTGTCTGGTTAATTAAGATGCTAGAAGTTATTACAAACCAAAAGATCCCCTATTTTTTGAAGAAAGTAGGGGATCTGAGCCTCTCGGTGGAGAGCAAATCAAATATAGTGGTTCCCGCAGATTTTAAGTAGACTACACCCGCGATCGCAAGAAAAGGGTAATGGAGATTCAAAACCAATACAGTCCAGAATGCGCAACAAAACCCAGATTGTAGAGATGCGATTTATCTTGAAAGACCAATTATCTACACCAATAACCCTTAACCTAAGCGTATTGGATTAAAAACAAGGGTTAATGCCTATGCTTGTACTTTAAATTACAGCTTCTTGGCGTTGACAATCAAAAACAACCATGTAGGAAGCATTTGGTATTTCTTGAGGAAGGTGCCGCATATAGCCATCGGCATCAGAACGGCTGCGGAAGCGAGCAACAATCTCCCGTTGCGTATTCGGAAGTTGACGAGCGATCGCCCAAGAATTGAGGCGTTCTTTATACGCAATAGTTTGATTGTCTGATTGGGAAGTTTTGTTATCCGTATTTTCTGGCATAATTATGTTAACCGTATGAAGTTTAATGAAGGGCGTTAATTAGTTTCTAGGTAGGAATGCACCAACGCTTTTTTTTATGCTACTGCCACCTTGTTATTCGATTATTTATAAATTGTCAACACTGAGCGCTATATTTGAGACCAATTAAGTTGGAATTTTCAGGTAGCAATGAATCTCAAAGCCTTAACTTGCAATTGTTTCCAGGACACAACAATGTTCAAGCAGAAAGTTTGGCAATTATTAGGTTTGCATTATTTGTATGTATACACATAAATAAAGTCCGCATCAGTGGTTAAACAAATTTTAGTGTCTGAAAAGATACTATTGTAAGCTGAAGAGAAAATGAGTAATAACGTGCGTAGAATTAATCAGCACGTACTTTCTATAGTGTGATTAGTAAAGCTGCATTGCGGGCATTGACATTTTTTATAGTTAATTGAAAATAATTAAATTTTTAGAGTTTTTTGAAATATTCAAGAATGAATTTTTCTTCAGCTTTTATATTACAAGTAATAACCCAAACTTGATATAATAGAGTAAATAATTGATTTTGACTGGAGAGGGAGCAATCCCTGCTCCCCCTCTTAAATTCTTTTTCAATTCTACCTATCTCTTCACCACTCCCGATCTAGTAGAGATTCAAATTCAGCTTGTAAGGCGGTTATATCCGCCAACCTTGTGACTAGTAAATTATCCTTACCAGCATCATTTAAACGCACTTTCCAATAACGAATACTGTCTGAGTTATTCAACCAAAACTTAATCACGGTATCTACCACTTGATCCAGATTCCAATCCCACTTTGCTGGAACGGATTCTACCGATTCTAAAAACGTATCTAGCGTACACGTATGTACTCCCAAGTATTCCACACCTTGTTGGGATGGTTTTTGCCCATTTTGCTGTTGGTGATTAAAAAACTGCAAAAGTGGAGATATTCCTAGAATATCAAAAGTGTATTTCATGCCAATACTCCCAATTTTATATTATTTACAGGAAATATTTAGTTTTTTCTATTTCTAAAATAATATCTGGAAAGGAACTAAAGCATCTGCAAAAAGTGCAATTTTGGTCTATATCATAGGCGTGAAACTTCAGCTATAAATTAGCACTTACAAGCATTGAGTGCTAATATTTATTTGAGAGTTTGATTGATTATTAAAGAGTTTCAGGCATTAGTTAAGGGATACATATATCTTTAATAATTATTAAATTAGTTATGTTAAGACTTGTAAAGGCTAGATCCTCCCTAACTCAGTTTTTGAAAGCTGGTGATTACCAACAAAGCGGCTGTTTAATGAAATCAGTAGGTCAATACATATCCTAGACGCGATCGAGTCTGTTAAGTAAACCGCCTTTGTGGAGCGATCGCACCCAAAATGCAGATAGGGTCAAGTCAAGGGAATATAAACCAAATTTAATTGACAGTGCAGTTTTAAAAGTGTCACTTACTAGACTCGCTTTTTGATTGAAGCAGTGATACTATTTATTTGTGTGAGGAGCAAGTTAAAAATAAAAAGCGCCTGGGGTGGAAACACGGCAACACTCCCAGGCGCTTTTTAATTGGTACACAGAAAAAAGTCTTTGCAGATTCGCCCAAACCGGATTGCTATGCATCGGATGTAGCAATAGCCCAATCTAAAAATCTAAAATTTCTTAAGTCGCACCAAATTCAGTTTGTAAGGCTTCATCGTTATTATCAGCGATCGTTGCCACAACGGTAATTAGCCGAGACACTTCGCCAGGAGATAACTCTGCTAAGGTGCGTGTCGATATTACAACTACCCGGTTTTCAATAATACCAAAACGTGCTTCAAAAGTACTAGAGCAGTTTAACTCCAAAAGATACCGCATCAACTTAGGTTCATTTTTGGCAGGTAAATTTAGCACCGCAGACCAAACCGTTATTGTGTCTTCATCGGTTGTCCCGTTGAGTTGGACAAATACTTCCACACTTCCATATTTAAACTTCCAAAGATAACCACCCTCTGGAGTGTGGTTAACCATCGCACTATCATCTTGTTCCAAAGAGTCGATGACATTTTCAATTACCTCAAGATGGTTAATGCTTGTCGTCTCGCTGATTAAAGCATTAACGGATTCGTTATTAGTTACGGTTTCTGGGTAGCTTGTCATACAGATTTTTTCTCAACATACTCGCTCTACACATACTTTATAACTTGTAGACGTAGTTGTAGGGGCAATCCATGAATTGCCCCTACTGATTGCAGGGTTCTTCCCGCTACCATCTGGTACTATTTTGGATAATTTTCTGCCCAATCTTCCCGCACACCAAGAACTTTACCGGGGTGTCCCAGCCAAACTTCTAAGTCGGTAGCGATGGTAAAGCCGACACCTTCCACAGCCGCGCGGTAGTTCCAAGGTTGGCCGACGCAGTAACCATCAATGCTTTCAGCTTTTAAATCGGCTACCATCTGCGCTGGGGGAATGGTCTTCATATCTACATCGCCATCGGGGTCAATTCCTCCAGCCGTTAGCCAGTAACGCAGCAGCAAGTTGTGCATAGATGCGGGATGTACTACCCCCATTGTATACCTTTGTTCGTGAGTGAGAATCAGGTGATTTGGTAACTATCTGCTGTTTCCAACACTCGGAAGAAACCCCGTCTCTTTAAGCAGCAGCCGTAGTTCTGTGTGACGAAGTTTCGTGTCCTTGTTGTTATTTGCCCACATATCAGAAAAGAAGTCTTGCATCAGCGCAATGATGCTGCGGTATTTGACGATGCTGGCAACATACAATTCGTCTAACTTCATGACTCTATCAGCATGTATCTGCTCGATATTGTCGAGTAATATAGACCGCAGTTCATAAGGTTTTAAGCCTTCTTTTATGCCATATTTTTCCATAATCCTGTGTTTATCATTCTCGGAACATAAATCATACGACGCTCGAATAAGATGACCAAGATTCCGCAAGACTTCTCCGTAGTCATAAAATGTGTTTTGCTTAAAAAAAGACTTTTCATCTTTAGTCAACGTAAAACTCTTGTCAAGTACCAAACCAAAATCGGTCAAATATGTCTGCTTACCGTCGGTGAGGATGTTGCGAAAATGTGCGTCAAAATGGATGATTCCCTTCGTTCTCAAAAAAGTAATCGTCGTGCGTAAGTCATCCAGGGGTTTTTGAAGTTTGTTGGGGTTTTCCCGCAGCCATGTTTCCAGAATATGCGGTATGTACTCTAGAAACAGAACCAACTCATAGTTGGCGTTTGCTCTATCTAACATATAATTCCCGGCGTTGGCACTATTGCCCCAGTACTCCACATAATCTTTTAGACGCGACCTATCGACATCCGCACGTCGCCCGTCCAAGGGAATAATTCGATAATGGTACATCAGTGGGAAGGTGGCAATTACCCCCGACAATACCCAATTGGTTGTCTTGATATGGGTAACAAGTTCCCGGAAGACCCCAAAACCAGTGGAACCGAAGCCGTAATTACAGTAAGTCGGCAGGTTATAAAGGTTTCTAGTGGAGAACAGGTTATCAAATTCGATATTTGTAACCGGAACACGTTTCACAAAAACCTTGGATTCCCCAAGAATGATGGTGTGATTCATTCCCCAACCTGTGCTCGACTCATTTGACTCACTATTATCAAACAGAGAACGCAATTGTGCATTATCCAACTGAGCGATTTGTGAACTTAGCTTGAAGTATCTTTTCCTTCTAAGTTCTATATGCTTCTTAGCCATTTTCCCCGTCCAGCCACAGCATAAGAAACTGTAAGACTATTCTGATACCAATTCAATTAATGATTGCAACACATCCTTGGGTAAAGAGGCGATGAATCGCGTCTCTACAGCGCAAACAATTGGGAGTAGTTCACGTAGTGTATTCGGCGTTAATCTTCACGTAGTCATAACTCAAATCACAACCCCAAGCTTTACCTACACCATAACCATTGCCAACATTAATGGAAATTAACACCGTATCCTGTTGCAGATAAGCACCCACCGATGCTTTTTTCAAATAAGCACTTGCTGCTCCCCGATCAAATTGTAGAGGTTGTCCATTTTCTAACATTAAGAAATTCCCTAGCTTAATTTGCAGGTTTTCTTGCTCAAAGGGCACACCTGCACGTCCGGCAGCGGCGGCGATGCGTCCCCAATTTGGATCGCGTCCAAAGATTGCAGATTTAACTAAGGATGAACCAGCGATCGTTTTGGCTATTTGTCGGGCTGAGATTTCATCATGGGCCCCTGTCACTTCCACTTCAATGAGACAGGTTGCGCCTTCACCATCACGAGCGATCGCTTTGGCTAAATGCTGGCAAACTGCTGTTAACATCGCCTCTAATTTCTCTGCTTCTGCGCCCCATTCTATAATTGCTGGGGTGCGAGATTGACCATTTGCCAAGGCAATTAAGCTGTCGTTGGTGCTGGTATCACCATCCACAGTAATGGAATTAAAGCTTCTATCAGCTGCCCTTGCTAACATCTGTTGCCAAAGGTGAGGCGAAACCACAGCATCACAAGTCACAAATGCCAGCATGGTTGCCATATTGGGGTGAATCATGCCGGAACCTTTGGCAATGCCGGCAATTCGTACCGAGCGATCGCCTATAGTTGTCTCTAGGGCAATAGATTTTGTTACCAAGTCTGTAGTGATAATCGCCCCGGCAGCGGCATCTGATCCTGTTTCTGATAGTGCTGCTACTACCTTGGGAATCCCGCTTCGCAAAGCATCCATCTTAATTCTTTGACCAATCACACCAGTGGAAGCCAATAACACAGATTCAGACGAGATGTTTAGAGCTTGGGCTATTGCCATTGCAGATTCTAGGGTATCAAGGTAGCCTTGAGTTCCTGTAGCGGCGTTTGCTTGTCCAGCGTTGCAGAAGATGGCACGAGCGCTTTGTTTGGCTTGCAAGCGTTGGCGACAATATTCTACGCAGGCAGCTTTCACTTGGCTGGTGGTGAACACACCCGCTGCGATCGCTTCCACTTCTGAGAATATCAAAGCTAAATCTGGCAACCCCGAAGGTTTCAATCCTGCGGTAATTCCCGCCGCCTGATACCCCCTTGGTGCTGTGATACCACCTGTTATTTCTTGCCAATCTGCCATTATTCTTCACTCTAAACTATCAGGTTGGATAGGTCAATTTGTGCTTTGGAAAAGTGCCTTGGAAAAGTTCCCAGTGTTGAGTTAGGAGTCAAGAGTTATTATCCCCCTACATCCCCAGTCTCCAGTCCTCAGTCCTTTTTATTGTGAGTTTATTTGCTGATGGCAATAATAATGCACCAGTTGGCGATTAGCATAATTGTTTTTACCTTTCTTATGACGAAAAACAAAAACAAAAAAGGAGAGCCACTTGGGTTGCTCTGTAGATCGTTAGGATACATCTACTTCCTTATCTCTATGCTTTACTTTTTAAGGGTTAATACTTATTTATTGAGATTACTTCTCAAATTTTTGGAAGTTTATCCGTAAATACCACGAAAATAAAATAAAAAAGAGAGCTACTTAGGCAGCTCTCCAGATCATCAGGGTGCATCTACTTACCACAGCATATCATTTTAGGTATGAGGGTTGTCACCAGTTTTTATATGAAGATTGTGTGAAGCAAGACCGGGAAAATACTTAGTTGGGGAATTGGGAATTGGCAGAAGAGGCAGAGGAGCGGAGGGGCAGAGGGGAAAAACTAAAAACTTACTGAAACTTTTCCCTTGCTCCCCTGCTCCCCTGCCCCTCTGCACCTTTTGCTTGCTTACCAAGCATTGTTGGCTTGATAGACTACTAGGCGTTCAGTTTTTTCTCAACCAATTCGTTAGTCAGCTTAGGATCGGCACGTTTGCCTGTCTTTTTGAGAACTTGTCCGACAAAGAAGCCTTTGAGGTTAGTGTTACCGTTGCGATACTTTTCTAGTTCTTTGGAGTTGGCGGCTATGACTTCATCGACAATCGGTTCCAGTACGCTAGGATCGGTGATTAACTCTTGTCCGGCAAAGGCTTTCTCAGGAGAAATACCACTAAGCAAATCTGGCAACTTTTGTTTAGCTTGAGCATTGCTAATTTTGCCCGTTTCAATGCGAGTGATAATATCTGCCAAATTGGTCGGAGTCAGGGCGATTTGAGTAATAGTGAGTTTTTGCTTATTGAGGTGGGCTGCAATATCTTGAGTAATCCAGTTGGCAGCAGCTTTGGGATTTGCTCCAGATGCGATCGCAGTTTCAAAATATTCGGCGATTGAACGATCTTCTGTTAAGACTCGCGCATCGTAAGGAGAAAGCCCCAACTCACTTTCATAATGATGGCGTTTTTGGGCTGGTAATTCTGGTAGTTCGCTACGCCATTGCTCTAATTGTTCATTTGACACCTCAATTGGTGCTAAATCTGGTTCGGGGAAGTAGCGGTAATCGCTAGAACCTTCTTTCACCCGCATACTACTTGTGCATTGAGCGTCTTCTTGCCACAGCCGAGTTTCTTGGATGATGCGATCGCCTGCATCGATGGCGGCTATTTGGCGTTCAATTTCGTAGTCAATCGCTCGTTGAATGGCGCTGAAGGAGTTCATGTTTTTAATTTCTACCTTGGTGCCAAACTCCTTTCGTCCCACTGGACGCACAGAAATGTTGACATCGCAGCGCAGAGATCCTTGTTCCATATTGCCGTCACTCACGCCGAGATACCGGACAATCCGGCGCAACTCTTCGGCATATTCAGCAGCTTCTAGTCCAGAACGCAGATCGGGTTCTGAAACAATTTCTACTAATGGGATACCTGCGCGATTGTAGTCTACTAGAGAATAGGAAGAACCAGAAAGGCGATCGCTACCAGCGTGTACCAATTTTCCAGCATCTTCTTCCATGTGCAGACGCGTAATGCCAATGCGTTTGCGAATCGGATTCCCCTCAGCATCTACCAACTCAATTTCTAACCAACCATGTTCTGCGATCGGTAGGTCGTATTGAGAAATTTGGTAATTTTTGGGCAAATCTGGATAAAAATACTGTTTTCGGTCAAACTTGCTATATTTAGCAATTTGACAATTCAGTGCCAAACCAGCTTTGACGGCGTATTCTAATACTTTTTCATTGAGTACAGGTAAGACCCCAGGTAAACCCATACAAACCGGGTCAATGTTAGTATTGGGGTCAGAACCGAATGCCGTAGAGCTATTAGAGAAAATCTTGGTATTGGTACTCAGTTGACAATGGGTTTCTAAACCAATAATCGCTTCATACTCAGTTTTTACGGTCGTAGCAGTGGTCATAATATCAATAATTTGGGCATAATCCTTGTAGTGGTACTATTGTAGCCGCGTATTGAGTTGCCCTGAAGACGGTTATTTGGGTGAGTAATGCTTACCTCTTGAGGTTGAAAAGGGAGATGCACATCTAAGGTGAAGAAAATCTTAATCATTGGTTCTGGAGGTGCTGGTAAATCTACCCTAGCCCGCGAACTGGGAACCATCTTAGGTTTAGAAGTGATTCACTTGGATGCTTGGTACTGGAATCCTGGTTGGGTTGAGACTCCAAAAACTCAATGGCAGAGCATAATCCAAGACCTAACCCGACGAGAATCTTGGATTATGGATGGTAACTATAGCGGTACTCTCGACATTCGTTTGTCGGTTGCAGATACAGTAATTTTTTTGGATTTTCCCCGGCTTTTATGTTTGTCGCGAGTGATTAAACGTCGCTTCATGTATGTTAGACAATCCAGACCTGATATGGCATCAAATTGTCCTGAAAGATTGAATTGGGAATTTCTCAAATATATCTGGTCATACCCAATTCTTCGCCGTCCTGGAATTCTAGAAAAACTTAGTCAAGTAACACCAAATCAGCAAGCTCTTATTCTCCGCAAACAAACAGAACTCAGAGGGTTGTTACAAAAAATTTCCCCCTATTCAGATTGACTCAATTGATTTTTATTAAACTTATCTAAGAGAATAGTTAAAGTAGATATTGTTAATTATGTGCTAATCAACTACCAGTAGCTAAGGTAAAATTACTATAATCAAGTATTAAATTAGCAAATTAGAGCAGGAAGCAACTAAGATTATGATTGATGTCAAAACAGCAGTAAATGCTGCATATCAATACATAAAATCTATACAAGACATGATGGGTTCTTCATTAAAAGATTTGAGACTTGAAGAAGTTGAACTTTCTGAGGATAAAAGCTTCTGGTTGATTAAACTGCGTCCACGTTGAAAACCGTAGTTCTGTATGAATAGAAAAACCCTCATCCCCCAGCCCCTTCTCCCAATATTGGGAGAAGGGGAGCCGGAAAGAAGTCCCTCTCCCAAGTAGGGAGAGGGATTTAGGGTGAGGGCAAAAACTACGGTTCTCAACATAGATGAGGTTTACTTTAGGGTTTGATATTCCTAAAAAACCTCCTAAAAGCCGATTGGAAGACTTAATGCCTATCTCTCTTGCTTCTGTCCCTGTGTTGTATGAACGAGAATATAAACTTTTTAAGGTAAATTCTCAAACTGGCGAAGTAGAAGCAATGAAAATTAGACAAGTATGAAAGATGTGATTAATTCCTTGATTCGTCGTTATCACCAAAAGGGAATTTTAATTGATATAAATTTGTGGGGAAGATGAATCAATAAAGAATAACTCGATTTAATCGAACACAGCAATTTATACCAGAAGATGATGATCTTTTGTTAAAAATCATTGTCAGATTTCAGAAACTTGTAACAACCCCAAATATTTTGACTGAAGTCTCTAACTTTGTCGATAAACTTGTTGAACCTGAACTTTCTCAGTGCTTTGCAATATTTGCTCTATTTGCTCAAAATGTTGATATTTTGGATGAATACTATATAAAAAGTTTAGATGCTGTTAATACGGAAAAATTTGTCAAATTCGGACTTACTGACAGTGGAATCCTGACTTTATCTAAAGGGAAATATTTTGTACTAACTGATGACTTTAAGCTAGCAAATTATCTTCAAAGTGTAGAAATTGACGTGATTAACTTTAACAATATTCGCGTCTTGAACTGGAAGTAAAAATATGAAATTAAACTACTATAGCTGTCGCCAGTCCAGTTAGGAGGTAGACTAGGAAGCGTATTGTATTCCTCAATCAGGACTGACTACCAATGCCAAACCTCTACAGTTATGATTTTCGGCAAGATTTTTGCAAGCATTAATTTCTATAATTTCTCTAAACAAATTAAAAAATGCCTGGGAGTGTTGCCGTGTTTCCACCCCAGGCATTTTTTATTCTTAACTTGCTCCTCACACACAAATAAACCATACCACTACTTCCATCAAATGGCAAGTATATTGAGTAACATTTTCAAAACTGCATAAGCAATCCAATTTCTGACAAATTAAAAAGCGCCTGGGAGTGTTGCCGTGTTTCCACCCCAAACGCTCTTTATTTTTAACTTGCTCCTCACACACGACTCAAAGATATCATTACCTCTATCAAAGGTCAAGTATATTGACTAAGACTTTCAAAACTGTACAAGCGATCTAATTTCTGCCCAATTAAAAAGCGCCTGGGAGTGTTGCCGTGTTTCCACCCCAGGCGCTTTTTATTTTTAACTTGCTCCTCACACACGACTTTAATATATCACCGCTTCTATCAAAGGGTAAGTAAATTATGTGACACTTTAAAAACTGCACACCTTACAACCAATAATTTAGTGTAAAAAGTGACGTACACCAGTTAAGACCATCAGCAAACCGAGTTCGTTAGCAGCAATGATAGAATCTTTATCGCGCAAACTTCCTCCTGGTTGGACAATGGCTGTAATTCCTGCTGCTGCGGCTGTTTTGACTGAATCATCAAAGGGGAAAAATCCATCGCTGGCGAGAGTTGCACCTTTGGCTTTTTCTTGAGCTTGTTCTAGAGCTATTTTAACTGAGCCGACGCGATTCATTTGACCAGCACCTACTCCTAGTGTAGTGCGATCGCTAGTTACAACAATGGCATTAGATTTAACGTGTTTACAGACTTTCCAAGCAAACAGCAATTCGGCTAATTCGTCGGGTGTGGGTTGACGTTCGGTGACAATTTGCCATTGACTGGTGTCAGCAATCACGTCATCACTAGCTTGGACAAGGAAACCACCTGCGATCGCTTTCACTGTATCCTTAGGGCCACTGCTCAAATCAGCTAGAGTCAAAACCCGCACGTTGGATTTTTTGGCCAGGATTTCTTGAGCTTCTGCATCACAATTTGGTGCAACCACACATTCTAAAAATGTTTTGGTTAACTCGCTAGCTGTAGCCGCATCTATCGGGCGGTTGAGTGCAACAATCCCACCAAAGGCGGAAGTAGAATCAGCATTGAAAGCTTTATGGTACGCTTCTGAAATACTGCTTCCCAATGCCGTACCACAGGGATTTGTATGTTTAATTATCGTTGCGGCTGGAGTATCAGTGAACTCAGCAATAATTCGGCGTGCGGCTTCTAAATCAACTAAGTTATTGTAACTAAGTTCTTTGCCTTGAAGTTTTGTCGCAGATGTCCATCCTGTTGGGGTAGTACCAGTTTGATACCAGACGGCGGGTTGATGGGGGTTTTCGCCGTAACGCAGAGATTGTAATTGTGTACCGCTAAGAGTGTACTGCTGTGCTTGGGCGAGGTAAGATGCGATCGCGCGATCGTAACTAGCAGTATGCGAAAACCCTTTTAATGCCGCCTTTTGCCGAAACTCTAAGGATGCGTCGCCGTTATTTTGCCGCAATTCCTGTAAATACTCGTCATACTGTGCCGGATCGCATAATACAGCCAGATGGGCGAAGTTTTTTGATGATGCCCGTAGCATTGCTGGCCCACCAATATCAATCTGTTCAACCGCTTGGGATAATGTTACCCCTGGTTTAGCGATCGTTTCCTCAAAAGGATATAGATTCACCACCACTAAATCAATCGGGCGAATTTGGTTATTTTCTAGTTCTGTAATATCTTGGGGAACATCTCGCCGCGCCAAAATTCCGCCATGAATCCGGGGATGCAGCGTTTTGACTCGGCCACCTAAAATTTCTGGTGAGCCTGTATAATCTGCAACTTTGGTAACAGGGAGTCCTGCATCTTTGAGTGCTTGGGCTGTTCCCCCACTGCTGATTAAATCAAAGTCAAATTCTTCAACCAAGCTACGGGCTAGGTCAATTAAACCAGTTTTGTTAGATACACTCAGCAGGGCTAGACGCGCCATTGATCAATTCCTTAAAAGTAGGCTGGAAGTGAAGGATCTCAAGTTTTGCATAAGCCTTGGTTCACTTCAAGAGTATTAGGAATTATTCTGAGATAGGATAGTGGCGTGACAACAAAAGGAGTTGGACAGGTTCTCCGTACCTCCGTTAACATTGAATAGTCTGGGCTAGCAAGAAGAAAAAGGTAGATAACTACTTAGTGATATGACATTTCACTTGTGCTTGGATTACTTTTAAACCCATTTTGGTTTTCGGATAAGCTCTCAATGTATATATTTATCAGTAAATAATATGAAGAGTATGCAAAGATTTTTATTGAAATATAGACATCTAAGTAAATATTTGGTATACATTTATTATGGGGTTAGATTAGATATTTCCTATTTTCAAGCTAAACATCTACGAGCAATAACCCAGAAGAGGACATAAAGATTCTCTATCCTCTGCTCTGTCAAGTGTTCCCTATTTTTCAAGCTATTCAAGACTTACGCATTGACAAACCAACTAAATTATGGGCTGTGGTTTTCAGGCATTCAAGCTTGATTTTTATACTAATTTTCAGAGGTACTTACGGTTTTTACCGACCTACGCTACTGATGAAAGATCATTGAAATACTCCTGAAACTAGTTTTCTTCTGAATCCACAGGCTCATGAATTTGTACAATGCCTAAGACTGAGATAGTCCGAGATAGTTAGATAAGTGCTACGTAAAAGCCAGTCAAAGGAGAATCTTCAGAGAAAAATTCGTAACCCTCAAGGGTGACATAAAAGAATGTCGAAACGTCAACATTTGGCGGATTTTTGCGCGTTCACACAGCACTAACTACAACTTGAGAACTTAATTTACTCAAAAAATCAATTCAGGTAGGAAAAAGTTATGGCAAATATCATTGGAATCGAAGGGAATGATACCCTAGTGGGCACTAACAGTGCAGATACGATTAATGGTAATGGTGACAATGTTTACTCAATTTATCAGGACAACGATCTTCTGACTGGTGGCGGTGGCAAGGATAAATTTATCTACAACTTAAGCAATCCTGACTCTAATAGCAACATCGATACTATTACTGATTTCGGTGGCGTGGGTAAGGGCATAACTCCCTCAGCAGCAGTTATTGCTGAAGTGGATACCATCCAATTCGGCGATGGTTTTACTGCCCTGATTTGATTGTGGGGAGCAATGGCAACGATACGATAATAGGAAACTATACTTTCTATGTCGGGCACTTTGGAGATGAGAGCGTTGAGGTTATTGATGGCAATGACACAATAGATGGGGGCGCAGATGACGATTTGTTGATCGTCCATAACGGCATTGGTAGGGAGGGAATCACTTCGACTTTCAATGCCACCACTAACACTGGCTCAATTACGGCGGGGACAAATGGGGTTATCTACAAGAGTATCGAACGATTAGATATCGAAGGTACAGAGTACGATGATTTGATTGTGGGGGGCAATGGGGATGATACTCTCAACGGTGATGGTGGCAATGATATCCTCATAGGTGGCAACGGTAATGATAGTCTAATTGGAGGATCTGGTGCTGATACCTTTGCTTTCAATAGTTTCAATGAAGGCATTGATAAACTAGATGATTTCAACACTACTAATGAACTGATTCGGGTATCAGCTGCTGGTTTTGGTGGCGGATTATCAGCAGGTTCACTTCAGAAAAATCAGTTTACGATCGGAGCATCTGCAACCACTAGTACTCAGCGATTTATTTACAACGATGTTACAGGTGCATTGTTCTTTGATCGAGATGGCAGTGCGAGTGCCTTTACTCAGGTACAATTTGGACAACTTTCGAGTGGGTTGTCACTAACCAAAAACAATTTTGTGGTTGTTTAATCGTGATTAGCACTCTATCACTCTAAGCACAGAAAGTAGAAAACGGTCGGATTGCGAGGTCTCTAAAATAGCAACTCGCATCCGATTTATCAATGTAATTATAGCTAGCGATCGCGTGTGGAGTTCTTTACCAGAGAGAGTTTGTAAACAATATTGCTACTCCCGTCCTAAAAACATTCGGGTGCGAAAAACTACAGAAGCCTCATTGGCTGGCTTTAAAATAAAGTCTTCTTGGCGCATCATGATTCCACCACTATCATCGGTGTGAATTGCGGTTAACTCAAAACTGCCGATTTGTGTTTTCCATAAATTACTTGACGACGTAGGTATTCTTTAGGCAAGCAGCAAATACTGTTAAATACTAAGTCTGCTATAAGAGATACGATCTATGTACAAAAGTAGAATTTAGGAGTAAACCTCTGTCTTTACAAGCTATCACCGTTCCCACAGCAACTTCTCAACCCGCCGCAGGCTTAATTGTCACTTTGCATGGTTGGGGTGCTAACGCTGAGGATGTAGCATCTTTGTTACCCTTGATCGATTTACCTGATTACCAGTTTGTATTGCCTAATGCACCTTATCCTTATCCCTATTCCCCTATAGGGAGGGCATGGTATGACCTGCGGGTAGAAAATATGTATCAAGGGTTGGCAGAAAGCCGGCAACTGCTAACAGATTTCTTGGAATCTTTAGAAAGTACCACTGGCATACCTTTGTCACGTACCATTTTGAGTGGATTTTCTCAAGGCGGAGCAATGACTTTAGATGTCGGCTCAAAATTGCCCTTAGCAGGTTTAGTTGTCATGAGCGGGTATTTACATCCTGATGCAGTAATGGCAAATCAAAAAGGGATTGCGCCGACTTTAATCACTCATGGTAAATATGATGAAGTTGTGCCCCTACAAGCTGCTTTGAAGGCACGAGAAACTCTAAAGTCTCTAGGAGTGGCAGTAGAATACCACGAATTTGATATGGGGCATGAAATAGATCCAAAAACGTTAGAGGTGCTACGAAATTTCGTTGTAAATACAATTGCTTAGTCAGCATTACGAATTTTTTATAAATTCTGGTACAAATTCTGACAATTTTCACGAACTTAATGACCTCTAATGAGTAATATATATTGGGTGGCTGCGAAAGAGCGCAACTTAACCCATGCTGAAGGCGAGTGCTGCATAAGGGAGGGGCAAACATTATGACAACTCTAAGCATTTCCCAAAAAGAAATTGCTGCCATGAACGCAGTAGAAGTAGAAGAACTAGCTACACGTCTGGAACTGGATAATTATAGTAATGCTTTTGAGGGTTTAAATGATTGGCATCTATTGCGAGCGATCGCATTTCAGCGTCCAGAGTTAGTTGAACCCTATATCTACCTCTTAGACTTGGAACCCTACGATGAAGCGTAGTTGAGGTTGAAAGTTAGGAGAGACGCGATTAATTGCGTCTGTAGAGGAATTAGGAGTTGGAAATTATTATTCGTAACTACTTGCTCCTAAGTTACTACTTACTCCTAACTTTTACCATGACTAATCCAAAATTGAACAAGGTTCTAATTGGTGTAGGTGGGGGTATCGCCGCCTACAAAATCTGTGAATTGGTTTCGACGCTGTTTAAAACCGGGGTGGAAGTCCGAGTCATCCTTACCCATTCGGCGCAAGAATTTATCACGCCTCTGACTTTATCAACCCTATCTCGTCATCGCGCCTACACAGATGATGATTTTTGGCAACCAACTCACTCTCGTCCGTTGCATATTGAGTTGGGTGAATGGGCAGATGTCATGGTAATTGCCCCTTTGACAGCTAATACATTAGCAAAGTTAGCCTACGGAATGGCGGATAATTTACTCACAAATACCGTGCTGGCTTCTACTTGTCCCGTGCTGTTAGCACCCGCAATGAATACTGATATGTGGGAACAGCAATCGGTACAACGGAATTGGCAACAGCTATTGATAGATAGTCGATATCATGGAATGAGTACAGCATCAGGGTTATTAGCGT
This sequence comes from Nostoc sp. 'Lobaria pulmonaria (5183) cyanobiont', assembly GCF_002949795.1. NCBI lineage: Bacteria > Bacillati > Cyanobacteriota > Cyanophyceae > Nostocales > Nostocaceae > Nostoc > Nostoc sp. 'Lobaria pulmonaria (5183) cyanobiont'. Next base: position 5,714,841 of record NZ_CP026692.1, read on the forward strand.
GCGATCGCATCGGTGCTGGTAGATTAGCAGAACCTCCAGAAATTTTGGCTCACATCCAATCCTTGTTACACACTCAAGGCAAACGAGATTTAGTAGGTAAACGAGTCTTAATTAGCGCTGGGGGAACGCGAGAGTATCTGGACCCAGTGAGGTTTATTGGTAATCCTTCCACAGGTAAAATGGGATTGGCGCTATCGCAAGCAGCATTTCACCGAGGTGCAAGTGTCACCCTGGTACATGGCCCGGCTAATTGGGATGTGCCATTGGGAGTACAAGCAATTCCCGTTGTTAGTGCCGACGAAATGCAGCACGCTATGGTGGAATGTTTACCCAACGCTGATGTAATTGTCATGTCAGCAGCCGTGGCAGATGTGAAACCACGAGATTATAGTACAGAGAAATTGCCCAAGCGATCGCTCCCCCAAGCTTTACCTTTAGAACCCGTACCAGATATAGTCGCCCAATTAGCACAACAGAAACAACCACATCAAATATTAATTGGTTTTGCAGCACAAACTGGAGATATTGTCAAACCTGCATTAGAAAAGTTACACAGTAAAAAACTCGATGCTATTGTTGCCAATCCCATCGATCGAGCTGATAGTGGTTTTGGTAGCGATAATAATCAAGCGATATTTTTAGATAGCCAAAGAAATCAATTGGAAATTGCACCTTGTTCTAAATTAGAAATGGCACATCAATTATTTGATTTTGTCATTACGGAATTTTAGATTTTAAATTTTGGATTGAAAATAAAATAGGGATGATTCTTGTGGAGTGGGCATCCAGAGCGCCCATAAATACAAGGGATAGGTCGAAAAGTCCATCCGAAAAAACTAGCAAAACATCCCGCTTTCTTTGCAATGAGCGATCCTTCACTCGTGGCTAATCAGAATAAGTTGGTAACAAACAAAACCATAGCCAGTAACAGAGCGATCGCAGAACGGATTGCGTACTGAAAGATTGTTTTGATGAAATTCATAAACAGATTTTTCCTGATAATCTGAAATAAAAGTATCATTAAATACTGATATGAGAATGTCAATATATTTCCACAGTCCGAAACTGATGAAACAACTAGCAACCGAATCATCACCCACCTGGCGTTTCATCCCAATGCTTCAGACATCAGGAGCAGTGCAAATGGCGATCGATGCTTGGTTGTTCAACCAATGCGAAAACGGACAACATCCGCCTACCTTGCGTTTTTATACTTGGTATCCCTATGCTCTCTCCTTGGGATATCTGCAAAAACAATGGCCTGTCGAGTGGCATAATCTGATTTACCAGGGACAGCCACTCGATCTAGTTCGTCGTCCAACCGGAGGTAGAGCTGTTCTCCACCAAGGGAACTTAACCTACGCTCTAATCACCTCAGCTAGTACTGGAAAAAGCTGGGGTACTTATGAAAAAATCTGTAACTTTTTGATCCAAGGCTGGCAAATCTTGGGTATTGAGTTAAATTATGGTTCTGCTGGACGGGGTTACATTCACAATCCCAGTTGCTTTAATACAGCAACAGCAGCTGACTTAGTTACTGCCGATAGAAGTAAATTTATTGGTAGCGCCCAACGCAAGGGAAGAAATACTATTCTTCAACACGGCTCGATGATTTTGTCTACAGACAAAGGTTTATTTGAGGAAATCTTTGAACAATCGGCTCCGTGGAATACCTCACTTTGCAACACACACCAAGAGGACGGATGGATTGCAAAGATTGTGGATACATTGACAGAAACGGCAAAACAGTACTTTGGCATAGAACTAGTTACCCAACCATTCACCGATCTCGAATGGCAAGATATCCTCAAATTGCGATCGCTGTATGAAGTGCGTTAGCGTAGCTCACCGTAGGTATCGCCTATTCCAAAACTTGAGGTTATGTAGGAAATACGTAGAAAACCAAAGTTTGTTGTAAGTAAAATCGCTGTACAGCGTAGTTTTGCAGTATAAATAAAAAGTTTACATTTTAATTTACATCATTTAGTGTAAACATATTAAAATGTAATTTGTATTATACATAGCCATGTACTTTGAGGACGTGCGTGAGTGGCAGGGAACTGCGGAGGCTCTGACAAAGGAGCTAAAATGCCAGATTAAACACCTTGAACTGTCTATAGAATCACCTGGTCTTCGTACCATTCGCTCGTGGAGAACAAAACAACTTTTATCACAACCCAAAGGACAAGAATTTGGATTTCGGCAGATTTTGGAGGGATTGGCAACTGCCCTCCTATTGAAGAAAGGTTGGACACTTGCAGCAATTACTCAAGTTTTGCCTTCTTTTCCTGAAGATGCTTTAGAGAGGCAAATTATTGCAGAGGCTCAAGGACATCATCCCAGATGGCTACCTGCAATTTCAGCAACCTCTTTGCCTTTACATACAGGACACCGCCCAGCGATGGATCTGGCTGAAGATGCTGTGGTGTTACTTGCTCAGGGAATTCTTCGCCAATACGATCGGGTTCTCCCAGGTCGAGAAATTGTGCGCCAAGACGATAGTATGCTGCCACCTGAACTCTATCAAGCAATGTGCAAATTGGGTCGTCTATATATTGAAGAAGGACAAAGCGATCGCGCTGCCTGCGTGCATACTGTTTTAGATAACGCGCGATACTCTCTTGGTTGCGATCGTTGGCAGTTAGGGGTTTTTAACCAATCAGACTTTCGCTTTTCTAACGTTACCTTAATCGATCCAGATTTACGAGTACCTACTTCAGACTGTGCAGAGATTGCCAATCTGAGCGGGGCTTTTGGCGAAGATAATGTGATTGAGCATCGGTTATATACTGACTTATGCCAAGCAACTGAACGACTAGGCGGCCGTCGCCAACACAAAGCTTACACCGCTCTGCGGGAGTTATTTGGCAGGTACTCTCTGATAGGAGAACGGCAACTATTAGACTACTTGCTTGAAAATGACTTGACCCCTTTACAGGGAATGATTATTGAGAAATTCTTCGACTCAGTACCAGATATCTGGCTAGTTGATGGACTAGCACATCGCTGCGCCCACTGTGGCACACTGATGCGATCGCATCCCAACAAAAAACTTTTTTCACAAGGGCGCTGTCCAATTCGCCAGTGCATTGGCCACAACTCGCCAAAAGTATCTGAAAAACTAGATCCCAATGATATTTTACGAATTGCCAAGCCGCAAATTCTCATGTACTGGACAGGCCCAGCAATTGACGAATTAGCCATATTTGATATAGCCGGACAAAATAAGCTCAATGCTGAACTTTACCCGGAGTCTGATTTATGCGATGTGGCAATTAACGAACGGGCAATTGGAATTGATGCCAAATCTTACACAAGTCCTGTGACTCTGGCTTTGCGTCTCAATCGTAGTATTGGCGGGCTGATTCACTATCGCCGCCGCATTCTTGCTGTGAGCGATCGCTTAATTGAGGATAACCTAAGCTACATTTCTACTCTCATCTCAACATTAGATAAAAAGGGTGATCCCGCCAGTTTAGAAGTTATGTCGGTTTCCTCTGTAATTGATTTTTTAAAGAAGATGCCTTATGCGAACCAAACCTGATTTTTGGAAAGGTATAGACCGAATTTGCTGGCTTTGCGTCTTAATGGAGGAATTTATTGATACTAATTCACTGGAGTATGCACCAGTCATTATGTCAGGCATGGCCAGCATTTTAAATGCACCTGCATTAGAGCAAGCCCGTCAAGCTATTTTCAATATGCGGCAGATGTCCCTGACTTTTGTTACACGGCAGTCAGTTCAACACGCAATTGCTCTCTATAACAATCATCATTACTGCAACCACACTAAAGGAGCGTATGAGATTGATACCGAAACACTGCACTTCAAAAGAACAGATCCTTTAGAAGATTCTCAAATTACACAAGCGCGTCAAATTTTAAGTGCCCCTTTATCATACGATTCGTATGGTTTTACATTTGCCGATCCTCGTCAGGCGATGGCGGTTGCGTTAGGTGAAGAGTCAACCGCCGTGAAGTTAGACATCCCTCGTATAAATGCCCCGATTGCTGCACGTCGTACACATTCTCTCAACCGCCAACCAAGAGGAAAGATTCGCATTCCCCTAAGTGAATTGCGCGATCTGGCTATTGAGATGGACGAGCGTGAAAAGCAAGATCCTGAGCGACGAGCAGGTAGCTGGCAAAAACGCTTTGAACGCTTTGACCTCATGGTATCGGAGGCTGGAAAAGGTCTGCGGAAAGAAGATGATGTTCTGGAATTAGAAGACATCAAGCACTTAATTGGTTTGCCAGGGTCAGGTAAAACAACCATCCTCGTGCTGATAGCTATCTGGCTGGGACTAAATGACTATAAAGCCATGTTTGTGTTTCCCTCCATTGAAGTTGCTAGACAGTACATGGCTGAACTGGCATTTCATCAGGTGAAAGTCGGAATGCTTGTCGGTCAAAGTGATGAAACTCGCCGTCGTCATGCAGATAATATTGCTGAGGCGATTGCCGCCGGCACGCTTTCAGCGAACGCAACACGAGGTAATGGTGGCTTTGCCTACACCTTAGAACAGGCAGAAGTTTTTGGTATGAACTGCGTCCTACCAGCCTTTTCAACTGCTGATATGTCTCTGTGGGGCTTTGGTTACGCACCTTGCAACGAGATATTGCAAGGCGGGGGGAAACAGGGAAAGATGAAGAAATGCCTGTGTCCTTTATGGACCATGTGCGGTCGAAACAAAGCACCGCGAGATTTGTTGGGTGCTAATATTTGGGTTGGTCATGTGCGATCGCTCGATACTCAAATATCACCTCATGCGATTCAGGAACAAGTACGATATTTTGAGTTAATTGCCCGTACCTTCGACGTAGTTGTTTTCGACGAAGGCGACATGGTGCAATCAGTGTTAGATGGTTATGGGGCAGCAACCTTAAGTATTTCAGGCTCAGAGCGATCCATTCATCGGGTAATTCTAGAACAAATCCATAACCGCTTTGCTCGTGGCGAGAACTATCGATTATTTGATCGGGATGTAGAACTTTATAGTCGTGACTTGTCAGAATTTGGCAACCATAATACTTCCTTAATTACCACCCTTCAGAATATGTCTAAGTCGCGGGTGGGAGAACGCTACGAAAATCAATTGCTAACTGTATTACGGATTGTTAGCGAACTATTGAATACTTTAAAGAAATCCTCTCAGCAGGATGACATTGATGAACAAGAAGCCACACTAGGTTTTAGCAAAAGTCGGGCGCTGACTGAATTTTGGGAAGCGGCAGCATATAACGCCTTCTATGATCGCACAGGTGTGGAGAACCCTCAATACTTTAAAGCAGATTTGTGGCCTCGGATTTTAGGCTATAACCGTAAAACCCTTGAAAAGCAATGGAAAACTCTCATTAGTCATTTCCGCCGTTACCTGGCTGAAAATCTGATTAAGCGACGTGATGCGATCGTAGAAGAAATTGCGGAATTATTTCTCAAGCTCTGTTTTCCAAATCATTTACCAACAATAGAAGCAGAAGATTTGGCTAAATTACTTATAACTGTTACTTTCGTAATTGTGGGCTACCAGCGAATTGTACCAGGAACTAGAACGATGGTTGCAGAGGGATTCATTCGTGAAACCATTGGGGAGTCAACTGCATCACCAGAACTGAGAAAATTTATTCCAGAAAGCATTTTAGGTTCCTTTTCTGGGGTGCAATACAGTTTTTCCAAAGCACAAACAACACGCACCGCCGCTAGAAATGTGCAATTGTCCTACATTACATTTGTTGGTGCGCCGCGAATGTTAATGCATCGCTTTCATCAGTTGTTAGAGGCAGATGATGGACATCCAAGCCCAGCCGTTTTAATTACCTCGGCAACTTCATTTTTAGAAGCTAGTCCCGCTTATCATATTAATGCTGGTCCGCATTATTTACTAAAACCGCGTCAGTCAGAATATAAACCAGAACAGAGCGTTTATCGTTTCAAATGGTTTCCAGATAGTGAACGTGGTGATCAACCCCTCAAATATAGTGGCGCTGGCGAACTTCAAAACCATAATCTTAAGCGGATGGTGAATGCTCTTGTGCGCGGAGGAATTACTAAATCTGAAATTTACAAGTCCATGCGTCATTTTGATGTAAAGTTTGGTATTCGCCGCAAAGCCGCTTTAGTTGTCAATAGTTACGATCAGGCTCGCACAATCAAGAAGTATATCAATGACTATCATCCTGAAGTTGGGCAGCATACAAAGGCAATTGTTAAATCCCTCAGAGATGGAGAACAACCGCAGGATTTTATCACCTCTGCTCAGTGTGAGGCATTAGGAGACGATGAAAACTGTGATATTTTAATTTTTCCCATGTTGGCAATTAATCGAGGTGTGAACATCGTTTTCACCAAAGGGGATAGGAAGCTAGATGCCGCAATTGGCTCGATTTACTTCCTGACTCGTCCTCATCCTACCAAGGATGATATGCGGCTATTGTACAGCTTGGCAGGACGGGCAACACAAGAATTTGATAGTCGAGTTTTTAGTGAAACAGAAGATTTAAATGCGATCGCAACTTCTTGGCAGCAATCAAGAAAAGACCTTTGGCGAACTGCCAATAGATTATTACGTGAACCTTTAATGGCTAGCCGTTTAGGCCCTGAACTGTTCAAATCATTTACAGCTAATCAAATGGTTGCTATTTTGCAAACAATTGGGCGCGGGATGCGGAATGGATGCCCAGTATCAGTTTACTTTGTGGATGCAGCTTGGGCTAAAAAATCAGCAGAAGATAAACCCGATTCTGGGCGAGATAGTATGCTGGTGCAGATGCGAATCATTTTAGAAGAATGTGTCAACCACCCCGAGCCTGTAATTCGGGAAATTTATCAAGAACTTTACGGCGCATTTCTAGCACCTTTACAACGTATTGAAGGAGTAATTTACCCTGATGAACTAGCTAATTTCCAAGATTTTACAGATGAAGAAGATGGTTTCAATGATTTTTCAACACTATTGGAGATGTAAAAATGAGCGACAATTTTTATGATAAAATTGAACTTGAAGAAGATTTATCTGAAGAATACGAAGACGAAGAAACTGACGGTAATTTAGTTTCAAATACCTTTTATATTCAGCAAGGACAAATCAAGTTAATCAAGCAATTTCCCTTAGCTTTCACTGTACCTGATGATCTGCGTCCAATTATAGTCGAGGGTTTTACTCTTGCTTGGACAAAGGCAGCTTCGTTAGATTTTGCAGATATTCAAAAAGGAACTAATGTCAAAAATCTACCCTATGCCTCATTTCGAGGATTTCTAGAGGTAGTACTAAAAAATGCAGCGCGAATTGAACCAGATGTAGGTCTTACGAAGTTCGCATTGAATAATGCTAAAAGGGGACATGATCCAGAACCTTTTGTTTACCTAAATGGTGGGAATGAAGAAGATATCAATCAAATGCTTCGCCCAGTTATTAACGAGTGGTTTACAAATCATCTAAGGCCTTTTGCAATAAAAGAAGACATATCAACCAATATTATTGACCGCTTGCAAGATTTACAGGAAAGAGGAGAACTTCTGAAAATTTCTCCATTTAAATCTCAAGTATTCCCTTGGAATTGGTCTAAACAGACAGGTACAACTCAGCCAAAAGATTTAACAGATAAATATGCCTATCGTGCGATAGTAGATTACGTAGCTCGTCAAATTGCAGGACAGGAGATTTTTCCAGAGTTAGGGCCGATAAAACGGATTATTTCCAGCGATTCTGGGATTGTAGAATTGATGACCGATCCGATCTCCTTACCTGACACAAAAGGGAAATTCAGTTTTGTGGTGAGCTTGGAAGTTGTGACTTATCCTTATTTGCCTCAACCTTTGATGAAAGTTGAGGTTTCCAAACGTCGCTGGTTTACTCAGTTAAAAGATCCTAAATATGATCGTAGGAATATTAGCGGTTTCATATTTTCTCAAGACTATCCCGATCGCGCCTTTAGCTATCGAGTAAAATGTGAACAAGATAAAAATAACAAACATGGTAAAAATAACAAGCAAGAGAAGAAAAACTGGATTTGGGTGACAGATACAGATTTTGAAATCCTGCGGAGAGAATTGAAACTGCCTCTGGAATCTTTTAATGGGCAAGAAATTGCTTTGGGCAAAGCCTCTACTGATAGCTGTAAGGTAGTTCTTACTTACCGTAATGGACTTCAAGATAATTCAGAAGAAGACGAAGAAAGTTCAGAAAAATACGGTATTGAAACAGGTGTACCAGAAATTGATAAATTAGATGCGTTTGAAGCGATCGCTAAAATTATTAACCCATTAGGAATCAAAATATTCGATGGTTACACAAAAGTACCATCCAAGCACAAACTAGATGATACAGCATCGCGTATGATTAATCTTCCTACACTGCTTGGTGGTGTTTTGGAAGCTCTCGAAACAAATTCCAACTTGGAGTTTACCGCAAAATACCTCGAACAACTCAACGACAATCAAATTAATGACTTGCTAAGTAAACACTTTGGTATCCGTTTAGAAGAGATTGAGTGGGGAAGAAAAGCTTTTCAATTTAATAGATTTACGCCGAATCAAACGAATGATCTCCAAACTATCATTCAGGCAAACCAAGCAGCGATGCAGCGACTATATCCTAATGAGCAACCGAGACTGTTTATATTTTATGAAGCTGATTTGGAGACAGAAGCAAAGCTATTGCAGAAAATTACTAAAGTTTTGTGGGGAAACACACTCGAAATTCTTATTAATCGCTTGCCAGCAAATACTCACGGGCCACGAGAGGTTTTACCTGGTAAAGATTTGAAAAATAAGGAGCGATCGCCTCAGCGAATTAAAGCATGGGATTCCACTGCAAAACAGATTGAAGACCCGAATAAGCCAACTTTCTCCTTGATAATGGCACGGCAGTTTTACGCAGATCCTACTGGTCAAAACACTGTTAAACATGACGATAAGGTTAATAAACCTTCAACCCGCCAAGCACTTGCAAATGTTGGTAGTGGTGTTCAGTTTCTTCTACCCATTGCAAAGACACGGAAAACAAAGCATCTCAAACTCGCAGATTTCTTCCATCGGATGCAGTCGGCTCTGAAAGATTTGTTCTCGGCTCATTCTGGTCGGATTGATGGTGTAAAAGAAAAAGTTGACAAGTACTTGCAAAATATCCCACCAGAAGCTAGACCAAAAGAAATTTTAGGGGTCACAATCGTCCGTAAACAAAGGGGTCGCGCTCGTGGTGTTATTGAGAATACATTTTTAGCAGTGGTAATGCGCCTCAATGTAGATACAGGAAAATGTGAGCTTTGCTGTGCTTACGAGAAAGGAAATTTAGTAATCAGCCCGTGGTTTAGCTTTCCTGATGCACTAGCTTTTATTGCCCAACTTACTCCAATCAAACTAGCTAATGATAAAGCTGTACGCAAGACTCAATTCATGAAATTTGTAAAACAAATTGTTTCTAACTCTGTGGAAGAAGGGATGCAACCATTGGTTATGATTGATTCTTCCAACTGTGTCCAATTATGGTCTTGGCTCAAAGATGAGGAAATAAATACTAATCAAATTAACCTTGGCCAGCAGCATCAATATATGCAGGATGAATGGCAAGGCGCACGTCTAATTCGTATTCGCCAAGAACTCGCCCCTGGAATTATTGAGAAAAAAGCCAGACATTTAATAGAGACTTCTTTAGAAGATACCAGAACTAAAGAAGAGCTAAACAAACTGCCGCCTACGCTTAAAATTCCTTCAGCTTCTAGTTCGACTGGGTTATTCCGACTCAGCGCCACTAAGCAAACTGGATGTGTGGCTTATCTATCTGTGGCACGTGAAGCACCACATCAATATCCACGCGGGCAAAGTTGTTATCGTTCAACCCAGACCCTAGCCAACAAAGCTGGGTTAAAGATAAGTCAACTCTCTACAAAAGTTCCATTTGTGGGTCGCTGGCCTTCTCCAAACCCCCTTGAGATTGTTGTTACCTTACGTCAACCAGAAGATAATCCTGATGATCTAGCTGCCCTTGTAGAGTCACTGCGCTATGGCTTTGGTCACTACAGCGATTGGACAGGTTTGCCTGCTCCCCTATTTTTTGAGCGTGTTGTACGGGATTACATCAGTGATTTTGCGATCGCAGACGAAGATATTGAATCGGAGCAAGATTAAATATTTTGCCAGTGAAGAAAGAGGCTACTAATAAATTTACAACTTGGAGTCCTATATTATTTGCAATCAAACTCGCACAAAGATGACTGTTAGAATGCATCTCGATGCATTGACATTGTAAGGGGATGCATTAACAATGCAGCCGACGCATTGGCATTGTAAGAGGACGCATTAACAATGCATCCCGATGCATTGGCATTGTAAGGGGACGCATTAACAATGCGGCCGACGCATTGGCATTGTAAGAGGACGCATTGGCATTGCAAGGTATTACTGAATTTAATTCGCTACGAATTAATGAAATGCTGTACTTAACAAGCCAAAGTTAGGACTCCAACCTAAAACTTGAGTTTAATGAGCTTGGTAAAACCTTAGAACATGCCCGAAAGCTGGCAAAAATAGTGTAACTGACACAGAGATATCAAGCAGCAATTGGGACAGGAAACTACTACTTTAAATTGGGTATAACCCGTATGGTCTATAGCTTTAAGTCACTTTCATAGATTTTACAATATAAGTAAGACTTAAAAATAACGCTTCAATTATATGAAAATCCTCTCATCAGAGCTAGTACATTTAGGATTTGGCAAATATGTGCGTTCTGACCAAGTAACAGCAGTTATACCAATAGAAGAGGAGCGAGGGCCAGGGCGACGAACCTTTGTTCACATTCAAGGGCAAAGCGATCCAATTATTGCCTCTCGCGCTGAAGATACCATCGTGCGTGATTTAGTACAAGAGCCACGCGAAGTTACGCAAGCACGTCAGCAGCAGGAAATTCTTCAAGATTTATTGGTAAATTTAAGTAATGTTAATTCGACTGTGCGTCGAATTAACCGTGATGAAGGCAGTTTGGATCTTGATTTGTTAGAACGACGAATTAAGCAAGTCCTGGAAAATTAATTGCAGAAATCAGCAAACTAAATAACGGAGAAAAATATTGCTGAATACAATTACAGACCAAGTTTCAGTATCAGATACACAAACAAAATCACCACGGTTGTGGATACCTGAACGGGTACTGTTTACACCTGCTGCCCTAGATGAGGTTTGGGGGCAGCAGATTTTTGCACGTGTGCAGTCACTCAACTTACCAATAGAAGAATTATCACAAAACCGCCTGAAGGGACTGCGCGGTGAGTCTGAGCGGGATACTTACAACATCGCCAAACGTACCTTAGCAGTAGTTACTGCACCACCCAGTTCTTTTAAACTGAGTCCCATTCCACCTTCTGCGGATTGGCAGTTTCACCTTGCTGAGGGTTGTCCGGCTCATTGTCAATACTGCTACTTAGCTGGTAGCTTGTCGGGGCCACCTGTCATCCGCGTTTTTGCTAACTTACCGCAGATATTAGAGAACTTAGCTAACTACGAGCAACAGGGGAAAAACACAAGTTTTGAAGTTAGCTGTTATACTGACGCATTAGGTATTGAGCATTTAACTGGAAGTCTGGCTGAATGTATCCGTTACTTTGGCACTCGTACCAATGCACATCTACGTTGGGTATCGAAGTTTGATGCTGTGGATGGATTACTCGACTTACCACATAAAGGGCATACTCGCTGTCGGATGAGTGTTAATGCAGCACCGATTTCTGGTAAGTTTGAAGGTGGCACAGCCTCCGTAGCATCCAGACTTAATGCGTTGCGACGGTTGGCGCTACCACAAGAGCGTGGCGGTGGCGGTTATCCAGTCGGTTTGGTGATCGCGCCAATTATGCCGATAGACGATTGGCAGATGCACTATAGTTCTTTGTTTGACCAGATAAACGAGGCACTGGATTTTGACTGTAACGTGACCTTTGAACTCATCTCGCATCGCTTCACGCCTGGGTCAAAAGAAGTGTTACAAACTTGGTATCCGCAATCAAAATTAGAGATGGATGAGGCAAAACGCAGTGTCAAGCGTAATAAGTTTGGTGGGACAAAGTATGTTTACGAGAAAGACACAATGAAGGCGTTGCGTTGCTTTTTTGAGAGTGAGATTAGTAGGCGCTTTCCAAATGTTGAAATTCTTTATTGGACTTAGAAGACTACTTCGCTCAAATACAGTTTGAGCAAATTAATTATTGGGTAAGAGAGCGATCGCATAATATAGCGATCGCTCTCTATTCTCCTGATTTTTCACCCATTGAAAACTGTTGGTCGAAGGTAAAAGAGTTTTTGCGTAGGCGTAGCTCGCCGCAGGCATCCCAAGCTGCTAGAACTTATCTTGAGTTAGACAAGGCCATTACAAATGCTCTGAATGCAGTAACTAAAAAAGACATTATTGGATGGTTCACTCACTGCTGTTACTATTTTGCATTTCTGGAGTCATGGTTTCAGTCATCATCATCATCATCGGAAATACCTCCTGATTTTTTGATGCATAAAATAGTGTCCCCGGAAGGACTACTCATCACATTAGTCTTATCCTTTTAAAGAGTCAATGGGGTTTTTAATCCAGAATTTTTAAGCTTACTATCCCGATATAATTACCGGGAAATTGAAGGAATTCTACACTAGTTTGGTATTGTTTTTCTGGGAAATACTATACATTAAGGCTTATAAACCCTCGTTGACAAGTGTGGTTTCATTTGGCAAGTCAACTTTATATCGGGTATCAAAAGTTAGAGTTAAATTTAACTCGAAAATAATGTTATTGTTTTTAACAAATCAATGCCTAAACTAAGCATTTTTAAATTTATATTAAAAAGTTCAGTAATTAAGGTGAGTTCTTCACGGGTGAAGACTTTACCTGTGGGGTTGTGGGGTGTGTTGATAATAATCGCTTTGGTATTGGCATTGAAAGCTTGACGCAACTGTGCTTCATCAAATGTCCAATGAGGAGGATGCAGTGTCACGTAGCGGGGAATAGCACCAGCTAAAATCGCATCGGGGCCGTAGTTTTCATAATATGGCTCAAATACAATTACTTCGTCACCCGGATCGACTGTCGCTAGCATCACAGATGCCATTGCTTCTGTGGAACCACAGGTGACGGTGATTTGGGTTTCGGGATCGATATCTAAGCCGAGATACCAACGGACTTTGTTAGCGATCGCATGACGAAATGGGCGTAGACGCGTTGGCGGAGCCTCTCGTAGAGAAGCGGCTTGTCGCCAGACATCGCCCCAAGTAATGGCATACTGGTTGACATCTGCCTCTATTGCCTGATATGCTGCCTGTTTCAACTCCAAGGGACAGGGAAAATCAGGGAACCCCTGCGCCAGATTCACTGCACCATATTGCAGTGCCACCCTTGTCATTTCTCGAATTACCGACTCTGTAAATTGACCTGCCTTCGCTGATATTTTTTGCCGCTGCATCTGGCTCACCTTTATACCTCCGTTAATCTCTATTGCAGTTATGCGGAAATTTCTGTAAACCCAACAAAATCAACAATATCGATAGATTTATCGTAGTATACTCAAATTTGAGATCCAGAGGGAATGCAACCTTATTAATCTATATACTTAATTATTGAGATTAATAGTCAATTATTGAAGTACCGATCCAGAATCATCATGAAATCTTTGCACCGCCCCGATCTCTATAGCTGGTCTAATTTCAATCCGGCAAGAAATATTGATTTCAATGGGATTGCCTGGATTCGCCCAGATGGCAACATCTTGATTGACCCAGTAGCCCTATCAAACCATGATTGGAATCATCTGAAATCTCTCGGTGGTGTGGTTTGGATTGTGCTGACGAATTCTGAGCACGTCAGGGCAAGTAAAGAAATTGCCGATCAAACCTATGCTAAAATCGCTGGTCCTCTGGCAGAAAAAGACGCTTTTCCTATACCTTGCGATCGCTGGCTATCTGATGGTGAAGAATTTGTCCCAGGACTGGAGGTGATTGAACTCAATGGTTCTAAAACTCCCGGTGAATTGGCTCTGTTACTGGAAGAGACAACTTTAATTACAGGGGATTTAGTCAGGGCACGCAAAGCAGGTAGCTTGACGATTTTACCAGATGACAAGCTGCTGAATCGAGAGGAGGCTGTTGCTTCTGTTCACAGGTTGGCTCAACTGAGTCGGGTAGAAGCAGTGCTGGTGGGGGATGGTTGGCCCGTCTTTCGGGATGGACGCGATCGCTTGCAGGATCTTGTAGCGACATTGTAAATGAGTGGAGGCGATCGTCGGTTTGAATGTTGGGGGAGTTGAGGCAATACTTTCTGCCTAACAGACTTTTGCCCAAACTCCTCCAATTCTTTAGAGAAGCGCTGCTTTGATTTTGCTACTAAACCGCCTCTACCTTGAAAACCATAGTTTTTTGGAATTAGAGTAAAGCTCATAACTCAAGCCACCACCGAATAATATACTCTGCTTAAAAACTCCAGGTTTCAAAATCGACGAGGTTTAATACTGAAATCTGATGGCACTATCGATAATTTGTTATCAATATATTAACAGTTAATAACTTGACCGACTAGCTAAATCAAGAGGGGAAGAATGAACAGTCGCCGCGTTGTCATTGTTGGCGCTGGATTCGGTGGGTTGCAAGCTGCTCAATCTTTAGCTGATTCTGGTGCAGATGTATTGTTAATCGATCGCAACAACTATCACACCTTTGTACCGTTGTTGTATCAAGTTGCGACAGGTCAATTAGAACCTGAATACATTGCTTACCCTATCCGCACAATATTACGGCGATTCTCTTTCCTGCGGAATAAGTCTAAGGTTCAGTTTTTGATGGCTGAGGTTGAGCAAATTGATTTTTCAAGGCAAACTGTTGAAACAGATAGTTGTTCAATTACCTATGACTTTCTTGTGCTTGCAACTGGAAGCCAAACCCAGTTTTTGGGAGTTCCTGGAGCTTTAGAATATGCGTTCTCGATGAGAACGCTAGAAGAAGCAATAGCAATCCGAAATCACATTTTCTCTTGTTTTGAGAGAGCTATCCAGGAATCTGATTCATTACGACGCCAACAATTGCTGACGTTTACCATCGTTGGCGGCGGGCCAACGGGTGTTGAGGTTGCAGGTGCTTTCGTTGAAATGCTTCGAGGCCACTTGCGTCGAGATTATCCGACACTTTTGCCGCAAGTGAGGTTGATTCTCGTGCAATCTGGCGATCGCTTATTGGCCGATTTGCCAAAGAAGTTGGGACTTTACACTTACAAACGATTACATCAGCTAGGAGTGGAGGTTTATCTGCAAACAAAAGTGACTAGAGTGACTTTTGAATCTTTACATCTGCAAAACGATGAGGTAATTGCAACTGCAACCGTCATTTGGACTGCGGGGTTAGAAGCAAACTCTCCTACAACATCAGAGGAGGTATCTTCAGCAAATAAGGGAAAGTTACTTGTTCATCCCACCCTACAATTGCTAGAGCAACCCAATATTTATGCCATTGGGGATCTGGCATATATCGAACAGAACGGTAAACCATTAACTGGGGTTGCACCAGAGGCACTTCAGCAGGGTGTTGCTGTAGCCCGAAATATTCAGCGGCAATTCCGAGGTAAATCACCAGAGCATTTTAGCTATTTCAACAAGGGAAGATTAGCGATTATTGGCTGTTATTCAGGTGTGGGAAAAATTGGCGCATTTGCCTTTACAGGATGCTTGGCTTGGCTGATGTGGCTAGGAGTTCATTTAGTATATCTTCCTGGCTATCGCAGTCGTTTGCTAGTATTATTTACTTGGCTTCACACTTACTTCTTCGGCGATCGCTCAGTTCGCTTAATTCTGTCTATGAAAGAACGTTAGCTCTCAAAACCGCTAAGTGCTTCCCAATTTCTGCTATTGAAATCAATTACAGTCGGCGTACCATAGTTGGAGTTCAGGCAATGACTGAAAATAGAAACTACATTAGTCTCAAATCAAAGGATGTTGCGATTGCCTATTTGTTGCTGCGAATTCTCATCGGTGTGAATTACTTTAATCACGGATTCACTCGCATTTTCAATATCTCTGGATTCGCTGAAAATACTGTCAAAGAACTAGCAAATTCTTATTTCCCAGAATTTCTGGTGAGAATCAATTCTTATCTAGTGCCCCCTGTAGAGTTAATTGTAGGCGTGTTGATTACACTTGGGTTAGCAACTAGAAGCGCTTTGATTGTCACCTTTGCCCTGATGATCATTCTGAAGTTGGGGGTGACATCGATACAAAACTGGGGTGCAGCTACTTCCATGCTTTCTTACGGGATTGTGCTGTTTATTTTGCTTGCAGGTAGCAGCTTTAATATTTACTCCCTTGATCGCTGGAGAAAAAACAGACAAAATCTTGCAGACTCAGGAGCGAATCGCGAACAAGGTAGGGTCAACTTCTTTAGGAATAACTTTTAGATAAAACGTGAGTAAGCTATTTCAGACTTTGTGTATACAGCGTAGCTTACCAAGGGGGACTATAGGGGGGTTAAAACGATCTCAAATTCTCACGAATGATTTAGGACTGCTATATAAGCAACAGATACCTCGAAGTCATGTTGAGGTACTTGAAAGTCGTGTTGAGGTACTCCAAAATCGTGTTGAGGTACTCCGAAGTCGTGTTGAGGTACTCCGAAGTCGTGTTGAGGTACTCTGAAGTCGTGTTGAGGTACTCCGAAGTCGTGTTGAGGTACTCCAAAGTCGTGTTGAGGTACTCCAAAATCGTGTTGAGGTACTCCAAAATCGTGTTGGAGTACTTCAAACTTTGTCGCACTGCGATCAAGTACACAGGTGCGACGCCGAATAGCCCGCCGTAGGCATCGCTTTCATAAATCTCCACAAACAAAGCGATCTCTTGACTTTTAAAACAGTCGCTACTATTTTCTTAACCTAAGCGTATTGACTAGACCTGCTGCAAAAGTCCCTAACACCCACTCCCAACCCCTCCCCGCAAGCTCTTAGGGGAGACAAAGCAGCTTTGGCTCTTTGGGGTTCTTATTTTAGATTTATGCAAGAGGTCTACTGAATTACAAGAATTTTCAGGTATTTAGACCACAACTGAGACGGGGAATAGGGAGATTACTTGAAAAGTGTGGTAACCAAAAGTTGCTACCCAAGGGATGGTTGTTCTGTCTGCGATGGACGCGATCGCTTGCAGTATCTTGTAGCGACATTGTAAATAATTAGGGTAGCATAGCTAGCTATGTCACCCTACAGGCGAATGTGGTTCAAATAGATCAAAAAGGCTCTCAGAAGAAAATCAAACAACACCGTATCATGGTAGTTAGTAGCATTTATGTCTGATACTTTCTTTTTTGCCATAAAAAAATATCAGGTAAGTAATATCCTGATTTCCTGACGGCAGAATGGGAAAGCTTTTACTGATTCACCTAGTTGGAGAACGCTGATGTCGAAGGAAAGAAAAAGTAATAAAGAAGCTAAAAAACCTAAAAAAGATCCCAAAGACAAAAAGGAGAAAAAAGACTCAAACAAATAGGACGATTTAGGTAAATAGTTCTAGCGAAGACCAAGAGTTGCATTTCCTTAAATTGACAATACTTAGTCCATTAGCACTGAATAGGAAAAGTTATTGTCAAAAATTTATTCACCCTTGGTCAAGCTCCAAAATCTGATAATTTAGCTTGTGTGTGCGATGTCACGACGGACTACGCGTACGCAACTTATCAAGCAGGATCAAACTTCAGTGAAACACCGTTCATGCAGTAGCGTTTACCAGTGGGTGCAGGACCATCATCAAAAACATGACCCAGATGACCACCACAGCGACTACAATGCACTTCAGTTCTGCTCATAAACAACGACTTGTCTACAGTCGTGGCGATCGCACCTTCAATTGGATTAAAGAAGCTAGGCCAGCCAGTACCACTATTAAATTTGGTATCAGATGTAAACAGTGGTAGTTCACAGGCAGCACAATAATAAGTGCCTTGCTCGTATTCCTTATCCAATGAGCTGGTGTAAGGGCGTTCAGTTCCATGTTTACGCAAGACACTAAACTGTTCTGGCGTTAAAATTGTGCGCCATTCTGACTCTGGTTTGGTAACTTCAAATCCACTATTAGAAGTTGTCATTGCTTGTGACCCCCAATTGATATACCTTGATAACAATGCTGTGCCGACTATGACTGCACTAGCCTGTAAAAAATAGCGTTTGTCCATATATCTATTATTTTCTATTTTCCGGTTCCCTGGCCAATCAACTCCAGTACGGAATTCCCTACATGAATGACTATAATCAGCGATCGCTCTGAATTAGTCCTGATAAACTGATTAAAATCGCCTAAGAAACAACAAATTATTTTTCAATAAAATATTAGACGGCAATCCGAGCGATTTGACTTAATTTTGGACAAATAATACAAGTATAGTTTTCAACTAGAGCATAACGATAGATAATAGACCTCTTGCATAAATCAAAAATAAAGAACCTCACCCCGCATTTGAGTAAAGCAAACGCTCCCCTGCCTTACCAAGGGGAGGGGTTGGGGTCAGGGCGAACCCATCATGTCAATAAAACTACTATATTCTCAATAAACCCAAAACTAATCTCATTAAGTTTTGTTTATTGACAAAGGATTAAGCGTTGGCGTAGCCCGCCGCAGCCATTGCTTTGAGGGTAGGAAAACAAATCAAACGAGAAATGCTGATTTTTTTGTTGATTCTTAACCTCAGTGGTAAGCAAGTATAATTTAGATGTGTTCGCCCTGGGCTTTAAGTCGTGTGATCACAGTGGCAGATCGGGAAGCAGACATCTACGCAATTCATCCAAGAGGTCTACTTGTTCATCCCGACGTACCACGGCATCGAGGCGATCGGTTCTGACCAACAGGACCGAGATGGCAAGCAAGTCAAAGTGTAATGCATCGCAACTGACGAGGATCACCTCAAATCAAAGTTTCGTGTCGATGAACCGCGTGAGCCACTCATCAAAGAGGGCGCGTTCTGCAGTGGTGAACGGACGTGCATCCTGCGACAAAGATGCTTTGAGGGCTACCGCGTAGCGGGTTGCATCGCTGCGGGGAGAGGGCGCATGCGCGGACTCAGTGTGCGGGTCGGTGGTGATCGCCGCAAGGACCGCCTCACGGGTGGCGACCGAGAGCGTTCGGTCATGACTCGCACCGCCTTGCGCAATCAGTACGAGGACGACACCGGCCCCAGCGGCATACAGCATGTCCGCCGCACGCTCAATGCTGACGCTCAGGCGACCGGACTCGGCGACCCGCCGCACTCGATCGAGAAGTACATCCTGCAACTTGACAGCAGTGGGATGCGGCGCACCCAGGCGGGGATTGCCGTACATCAGCGTGTACAGGGCGGGGTTAGCCAACCCGAAATCGACGTTCACGTCCCAGCCTCGGCGCAGGTCTTCCACGGGGTTTTCATCGGTCTCGCCCTTAAGATGGCTCGCGAGGTAGGTAGCGTAGCCCTGGCTGGTGACCGCTTCAAGCAAACCCTGCATATCGCCGAACTGACGATAGATCGTCGGGATCTGTACGCTGGCGGCACTACTGACAGCTCGGGTGGACACCGCCTCGCGTCCCCCCTCAGTCAGTAGACGCGCCACCGCCTCCAAGATGCGATCGCGAGGATTCATATCGGTACTGCTATCCATGCTATCCATGATAACAATAATCCGTTAGCAGGTTTTGTATTATCAGTGAAATCGTGTTATGGTTATCGCTGTAATTAATTATCAGTGATAACCAATTTGTTGTTATCACTGCAATTATCTTATGAAGATGAAATTAAGCCAGTCCCGGCAGATGGGGCTTACGACCAAAAACGTAGCTATGACAAGATTCGCAAACGCAGTGCTAGAGCAGCGATTCTACCCCGTAAAGGTACCAGGATTTGGCAGCATGGCAATAGCAAAGCCGAACGACACAATCGAGATGAAAACTTACGACACATTCGTGAAAATGAGCTGATATGAAAACTTGCGATGAGTTGCAGATCAGCGGCACAGTTGCCATTGTTGGGGCTGGTCCGGCTGGCTTAACACTAGCGCGGCTACTACAGATGCGGGGCTTCTCCGTGAGGGTCTTCGAGCGGGACGACTCGCCAACCTCGCGCATGCAAGGCGGCAGCCTGGACCTGCGCCCCAACTCGGGCCAGCGGGCGATACGTCAGGCCGGACTGGGTCATGCTTTCGAGCAAGCTTCACGGAGCGAAGCCAAATCCTTCAAGATGCTGGATTGGCAAGGCGAGGTCCGCACCGAGGTCGAAGCCGAAAGCCAAGAGGATAACGGTCCGGAGATCGACCGCGGCGAACTGCGTCGGCTGCTGCTTGACTCGGTCTCCCCTGGCACGATTACCTGGGGCCACGTCGCCAAGGATGTCTTACCCGAGACAGGCGGACGGTGGCGTCTGGAGTTCAAAGAGCAAGCGTCTGTCACCGCCGATCTCATCGTCGGTGCTGACGGCATAGGCTCACGGGTCCGACCCTATCTGACACCGATACGCCCCCAGTACTTCGGGCTGACGATGCTCGCGGCAGTCATCCGCAAAGAACTCTGGCGCGACTCCGAGCTATCGGAGCTACTCGGCGAGGGATCGATGCTCGTCTCCGGCGGCGGACAAACCATTTGGGTGCAGCGTTGCGCCCACGACCTGATCCGTCTCTACTTCTCGATGGCGATTGCCGAGGACTGGCCCAAATCGCAAGGCTTCACGCTCGACGACACGAAGGCCGTCCTCAAATTCGTCACAGCAGCCTACCACGACTGGTCGCCCAATCTGATCACGATGATGACGCAGGTCGAAGGCAGCTTTGAACGCTGGCCCCTCTACGTCATGCCGCCAGACCATCGGTGGACGACGCAGCCAGGTCTGACTATGGTCGGCGATGCCTCGCACGTCATGCCGCCGTTCACTGGCAAGGGGGTGAACCTGGCTCTGCTCGACGCGCTAGAGCTGGCCGACAGCTTGATGGTCGACCCGGCCGCCTCCGTGACCGCAGCTGTGGAGACCTTCGAGACGCGCATGCAGGAACGCACGCAGCAGGAGATCAGTGAATGCCTTGATCGCGGGCGGGAAATTTATGGGATCGACATCCACTTCGACCGGCAGCCAAGTGCCTAAGCGCGGTGCCGCAATCTGGATACAAACATCCATGCCTAGGGACAGCCATGACCGTTGATCAAAATCTTATCGCTTCTGCTGGCGACCACTTGGAGGTCACGGACGCCCTGGGGGGTGGGGTGTTAGGGACTTTTGCAATAGGTATAATCAATCATCTTCATCAAAGGTGGTTGTGAGATCCTGAGTAGTCCCCTGCTTACCCTGACTCGTCAGAAATACAAATACACGATTGAGCCGCTTCACCCCACTTAGGGTAATCAGAGTCAGTAAGCCTCCCAATAATCCCATTTGCCACAGACCACAACCAATTGCAGCCCCCAATCCGGCCGCCGTCCAGACACAGGCGCCTGTAGTTAAACCCTTTACTTTTGGCGTTGCAGATTTCCTTGGAGACTCTTGTAAAATCAATCCGGCTCCGAGAAATCCGATCCCGGTAGCTACACCTTGAATTGTGCGACTCAGTGCATTGGTAGCAGCATAGGGACTCTCGCCCTCAGCCTGCAAAGGAATCATCACGAATAGTGCTGCTCCCATACTCACGAGCATAAATGTTCTCATCCCTGCTGGTCTACCCCCTTGCTGACGGTTAAATCCAATCAAGCAACCAACCAGGAGCGCCAAAGACAATCTAAACGCTATATGTGGCCAATCGTTGGCAGCAATAAACATCGGCCCCATTGCCTTATTTCTCCTAAAGACAGAACGGAATTTTGCGCCTATTGCCAGTGGACTGGATAGCTACCCACGTTTATAGCTGAAAACTAAGTACATTAAGTCAATCAGCTTGGCGTACATTTAGGTTAATTTAACAGAAGGTTAAGGATAAGTAAACTAATATACACAACGATGCTATTGCTGTATTCTCCCTAGAGACAGAAAGAAGGGGGCAGGGGGAGATGAGGGGACATGGGGAATAACTCCCCAATCCCCAATTTTTTTTTGATTGCTAGCTTATTGAACACTGCCTAATATACATTGGTCTGATAGAGATACCGGAGTTTTCTGAAAAACTTCTTGCTGGGTTAAGTAGAATATGTGATACTCTAAAAGCTATAAATAAATAACGGTAATTAGATAGAATTGCCGTAGTTTAAAAGGACAAGATTCATGCAGCTACTATGGTTCATCCCAACCCACGGCGACGGACGTTACCTTGCAACTGCTACAGGCGGACGGGCAGTAAGCTTTCCTTATCTGCGGCAGATTGCCCAAGCGGTGGATGACCTTGGTTATACAGGGGCATTGCTACCCACGGGGCGTTCTTGCGAAGATGCTTGGATTGTAGCGTCAACACTGGTATCACTGACGCGACAGATGCGTTTTTTGGTGGCGATTCGTCCCGGCTTGGTATCGCCTGGAGTGGCAGCGCGGATGGCGGCGACTTTCGATCGCCTCTCTGGTGGACGCTTGCTGATTAATGTCGTGACAGGTGGCGATCCGGTAGAGTTAGCGGGAGATGGCTTGCATTTGGATCACGATCAACGCTATGAATTAACAGATGAATTTTTAACAGTATGGCGAGCGATCGCTAGTGGTGAACAAGCCAATCTCCAAGGAGACTATTTCAACATTCAGGATGGGAAACTGCTGTTTCCACCTGTCCAAAAGCCATATCCGCCCTTGTGGTTTGGCGGTTCCTCTCCCATCGCCCAAAAAATTGCTGCCAAGCATATAGATGTCTATCTGACTTGGGGCGAACCACCGGCGCAAGTAGCCGAAAAAATTGCATCAGTTCGCAGGCTTGCAGAAACACAAGGCCGAACTTTGCAGTTTGGGATTCGCCTACATGTGATTGTGCGGGAAACCGAGAGTGAAGCTTGGGATGCGGCGAATCAATTGATTAAGTATGTAGATGATGAGGCGATCGCTAAAGCCCAAAAAGCTTATGCCCGGATGGATTCAGTTGGACAACAGCGAATGACTCAATTACACCACGGTAATCGTGAGGCCTTAGAGATCAGCCCGAACCTGTGGGCGGGAGTCGGTTTAGTCCGGGGTGGTGCAGGAACAGCCCTAGTAGGCGATCCCCAAACCGTAGCTGTCAGGATATTGGAATATGCTTCTTTGGGTGTTGAGTCCTTTATCCTCTCTGGCTATCCCCACCTAGAGGAAGCTTATCGAGTTGCAGAACTTCTATTTCCCCATCTGCCATTAGAGAATTTGCCCGCAGTGGAGAAGCAACATGTCTTAAGTCCATTTGGTGAGATTGTGGCAAATGAAGATTTCCCTAAGCAAAAGCCTCAAGAAAGAGCAACGTCCATATCCTAGTAATTATAAACTAGGAGATTCACAGCCATGCTGCACCAACAAATCGACCAAAAAATCTCAGAAAAAGAAGCGTGGGCATTGCGTCGTCAATTGGGAGTCCCTAACAATAAACGCTTGTGGGTACTAGCTTGCATGGATGAACGTTTACCAGTGGAGAAAGCATTAGGAATTGGTGAAGGAGATGCTCATATTTTTCGTAATGCTGGGGGGTTAGTTACAGATGATGCGATTCGGTCAGCGATGTTAACTACACAGTTTTTTGGCACCGAAGAAATCATCGTCATTAATCATACCGAATGTGGCATGATGACAGCATCAGGAGACTTTCTCAGTGAGGTATTGCGAAATCAAGGTATTGACGTGGATCAAGTTAGTGTCGATCCTGCTTTGCCAGAATTGAAGCTACCAAAAGGCGTTTTTTCCAAATGGATCAAAACGTTTACCGATGTGGATGAAATCTGCATACAGCAGGTGGAATTATTGCGTAATTCTCCTTTAATTCCCCAAGATGTAGTTATTCATGGCTACATCTGGGAAGTAGAGAATATGAGTTTACGCCGTCCCTACAAACGTCTGAGTGAGAAGGTTAACACAGCATCAGCTATGAAGACCAAAACTGCAAAACATACTGAACCCATTTTAGAAATTGGGAGTTTAATTGAATGACAAATATTCTAGCGATCGCAGGTAGTCCAACCCATCCATCTAGAACCTATGGTGTTGTTGAATACACTGCCAACCTTTTACAGCAAGAAGGCTTGCATGTAGATATTATTTCAGTTCGGGATTTGCCTGCTGAAGATTTAGTTTTTGGACGATACGACAGCCCGGCTTTAGAACAGCCAAAAGCTTTATTAGCAAAGGCAGATGGTGTGATTATTGCCACCCCAATTTACAAAGCTGCTTACACAGGAGTGCTAAAAACATTTCTAGATTTGCTGCCACAAAAATCATTAACAGGTAAACCCGTCTTACCAATTGCTCTGGGTGGAACGATCGCTCATTTATTGGCAATTGAATACGCTCTGAAACCTGTGTTATCTGAATTAGGAGCGCGGCATATCCTAGCCACCATTTATGCGGTAGACAAACAAATTCAACGACAAGCTGATAACAGCGTCCTCTTAGATGAGGAAATTGAGCAAAGACTCAAAGACGTTCTCAAGGAATTTGTTAAAGCTGTAGAATATGATGCCGCAGCGTCTCAAGAATTGGTTCATGCCAATTAAATAATCAAGTTTATACCTCCGTTTGCTTGTAGCAGAGGGGTAATTTATACCCATCTGCTACCTTTTTTTAAAAGTTAATCATATCAACATAAATTTCTTCTCAAAAATTTCACTTTTATAGCGATATTCAAATGAATATAGCGGTTCTCGTTTGGATGCAATACATTTTGACCTCTCTCTAAACCTCTCTCCTAAAAGGAGAGAGGCTTTGAATCTTACTCCCCAACGCTAGCTCTTAAGGGGCTGGGGGTTAGGTCTGTATTGGACTCAACCGAGAAGCGCTACAGACTACGCCCAGACCGTCCAGGTCTGTCAATAAATCGGTTCGAGGAATGTAATCTAAATAAGAGAAAATATCTGGAAGCGTACCAAACTCAAACGTTAGATGGGGAACACGGATGTGGGAACCTAACCAAACAGTCAGACGCATGACACTAAAATTTGACTTTTCGTTATGCGACAACACATGCACTAGCCAATCAATTTCCGTACCAGAAAAAGCCTTAAGTGAACCCTATAAATTACCGTCAATACTACTGTAGCTATTTAAATCATTTGTAAAATCTGCTGGATTCAGCTGAAAACGATTCTCTAGCTTTTGTCGCAATTGGTTTGTAATACTCCATAACTGCTCAAATACAGATGTATTATCTGAGTTTACTTTTTGGTAAATCATTATTTTTTTTGCTGGTACATTGAGGATGAACAATAAAAACTTTCATGATTGCTTCTTAATTTTAAAAACTAAGCAAATCTGGGATACATCAGTACCACTTTTGTGAAGATAAATTTAATTTTTTTATTTACTTATAATGTCAACTCGCCAATTGCTACAAGTTCGTTTACAATTTGGCGTTTGATTTTTTCACTTTGGATATCCAACCTTTGTATGAGTTCAGAATTTCTGAATAGGGAACTATGGTTTCAAATATTAGCTCAGATAGTGAAGGTGAGAAGCGATGGGGAAAAAGTTTGTGCAGAGTTTTGGCAATATTTTCCCTGAATATAAATTCAATAAACAATCCCATAGTCGAGGGAAATGCGTTATCCCCAAGCTCAACTAAGGCGTGAGCATCTTGCTTCCGGCGAACAGTAAATTGTTCAATAACCTCCTCAATATTGTCAGAATACTCGTCTAAAAGGTTGTCAAACAAGACAACATCTTCAAGTGCCGCATTGCAACCTTGACCAATAGAAGAAGATACGGCATGTGCTGCATCTCCCAGAAGTAGGACACTATCACCTTGGTGATAACGGTTACAACGAATTGTTAAAATTCTTGATACAGGTCTAGTGAGGAAAGCTTCAGCTTCTTCCCTGGGCATCATCTGATAAACTTCTGGGAAATTATTTTGAAAAAATGTAAGAACTTCTTCTGTGCTGGAAAGATTAACTATCTGATTTTTTTTATGGAGAAATAAAACGACTCCACTCATGCTTCCATCTTGTTGATGTAATAGTACTATCAGCGTACTATCGTTTAGTATCCAAGAATGAATTTTGCCTTGTTCCAAGTTGATACCTGAATTTTCATTGGGACGAGGCAGGAAAATCGATTTATAGTCATTAGGGACATATTTCTGCTCGCACTCAAAGTTTTTTATAGCAAAAAAATTCTCTCTTATCTGAGAATTGGCTCCATCTGCACCTATTAATAGGTCATAATCAACAGTGAACTCATGTTTTTCTTCAACCGGAGAGGCTTCCACAACATTTTTCAATGTTACTGTCTTTGCCACCAAATCCACAGAAGTACATTGACAGTTAAAGTTTAGGTTGAGTTTACTCTTGTCGTACTTTTGGTTTAATTTTTCTAATAGCACAATTGCCAGGCTAGTGCGGTCAAGTGTAAAGAGAGATTTATTTCTTGGCGTCAACCGTGTCTTACCGTTTTTTTGGTGAAAAATCGTTCCTGTCACCTCTAAACTTCTGGATTTGACCACTTCTTCTAAACCCTCAATTTTTCTTAAAGCTCTCATTCCTCTTTCGTTCAGAGAGATAGGGTAGGTTCTGGATGTAGAGAATGAAACAATTATCGGGTCGCTGCGACGTTCATAAATGTCGATTTCGTATTTTTCGCCACGACTTAACAAGTAGTGAGCAAGCAGAAGTCCGCAAGGTCCAGCACCTACAATAACTACTTTCTTGACCATAATTCTATGACTTCCGCATTAGTTAAATAATCATAATACTTAATAACACTAAAAATTTTTACATCCTCTAATACATTTTTCATTGGTCTTGAGAGGGATATAGTGACAAAGCTTCACAAATATGCAATCTCACTTCATCATCCCTAATCTACTACCACAGTCAATTCACCGCGTCGAACTCACGTTAAATTAGATGTAGGGCGTAAAAAAATAAACTAAATAAAAGCGATGTCTAACGACAAGCCGCAAGGCGTCTGCGCTTCTGATTTTGCATCTATCGTCGGTGAAGAAAATGCTATTTGCCTTTGGGAAAATATCGAACTCGGTCAGCAAAAACGTATTCAACAGGCTATGGCTTCTGGAAAGCTTCCCAGTTGTATTGTCTATCCGCGTACCCAACAACAGCTAGCCGCAGTCATCGCCACAGCTCACACAAACAACTGGCGCGTCCTCCCTTGTGGTAGCGGTAGTAAACTTAGCTGGGGTGGTTTAGTTAAGGGCATTGATGTTGTAGTTAGTACAGAACGCATTAACCAACTGATTGAACACGCCGTTGGCGATTTGACTGTCACCGTAGAAGCGGGGATGAAATTTTCCGATCTTGAAGCGCT
The DNA here is from genome assembly GCF_002949795.1 of Nostoc sp. 'Lobaria pulmonaria (5183) cyanobiont'. Lineage (NCBI taxonomy): Bacteria > Bacillati > Cyanobacteriota > Cyanophyceae > Nostocales > Nostocaceae > Nostoc > Nostoc sp. 'Lobaria pulmonaria (5183) cyanobiont'. The sequence goes on from NZ_CP026692.1 coordinate 5,742,190, forward strand.
TTTGGCAAAGTCGCGGCAATTTCTCGCCCTTGACCCCACAGCACCAGAGTCAGCAACCATTGGTGGTATTGTTGCCACAGGTGATACAGGTTCTTTGCGGCAACGCTATGGTAGTGTGCGCGACCAGTTACTAGGTATTACCTTTGTCCGTGCTGATGGACAAGTCGCCAAAGCCGGGGGAAGAGTAGTTAAAAATGTCGCCGGATATGACTTGATGAAGTTGCTTACCGGGTCTTATGGCACATTAGGCTTTATTAGTCAACTAACTTTTCGCCTGTATCCGCTAGCAGAGGCATCGGGAACGGTGGTACTAACTGGGAAAGCTGAGGCTGTATCTGAAGCGGCTGATATCCTTAGAGGTTCGGCGTTAACACCAGTTCAGGCTGATTTGCTATCAACTAAATTAGTGTCTAGTTTAGGATTGGGTGAAGGACTAGGATTAATTGCTCGCTTTCAAAGTATTAGTGAGAGTGTTAAGGAACAGTCAAACCGAGTTTTGGAAGTAGGGGAAAAGTTGGGTTTAGATGGGGCAATTTTTGCCGATGTTGATGAAGCTAATCTATGGCAGAGATTGCAAAAACGAATACATACTAATGCTACAGAAACAGTAATTACCTGCAAAATAGGAGTGTTGCCTACTGCTGCTGTGGAGATTTTGACTCAGGTGGAGTTAGGTTTAATTCATATTAGTAGTGGTTTAGGTTTGTTACAATTAGAGAGTAAAAATCAAGTTTTGAAAATCCGCGAGCGGCTAGGTTCTGCTGGAAGCGATGCCGACGGCGGGCTGCGCCTACGCACTCAAAATAATAAAGGTTTCTTAACAATTTTGTCAGCACCAATGGCGGTTAAAGAACAAATAGATGTTTGGGGTTATACGGGGAATGCTTTGCCGTTGATGCGCCGTATTAAGGAACAGTTTGATAGTAAGAATATTTTAAGTCCTGGTCGGTTTGTGGGTGGAATTTAAGAAAAAAACCGCAGAGACACAGAGAACGCTGAGATAGAGAGGGGAAAAAGAGAAATATGCAAGTTTCAGAAAATTCTGTTAATAATACGGCTAGTTTAAAGAATTTGAATGGCTTTGATGAGAGTCATCCGCCTGACCCGAAGTTGATTGATAGTTGTGTCCATTGTGGATTTTGTCTCTCGACTTGTCCCAGTTATCGGGTACTTGGCAAGGAGATGGATTCACCTAGAGGACGCATCTATTTAATGGATGCAATTAATCAGGGTGAGATTGCTCTAAATACAGCCACGGTAGAACATTTTGATTCTTGTTTGGGGTGTCTTGCTTGTGTGAGTACCTGTCCTTCTGGCGTGCAGTATGACAAATTAATTTCTGCAACTCGTCATCAAGTTGAACGGAATTATCCCCGCAGTTTGCCAGACCAATTTTTTCGTCAACTGATATTTTCTCTGTTTCCCTATCCCAATCTTTTACGGGTTTTATTAGTTCCGTTGTTGGTTTATCAAAAGTTGGGATTTGCCAAATTCTTTCGGTCTACGGGTTTACTCAATAAAATATCGCCCCGTTTGGCAGCAATGGAATCAATTCTGCCAGAAATTACTCTCAAATCTTTTCAAGATAATTTGCCGACTGTGATTCCTGCTAAAGGTGAAAAGCGGTATCGCGTTGGGATGATTTTGGGTTGCGTCCAACGGCTGTTTTTCTCACCCGTGAATGAAGCGACGGTGCGCGTTTTAACAGCAAATGGTTGTGAAGTTGTGATTCCCAAATCTCAAGGTTGTTGTGCAGCACTTCCCGAACACCAAGGACAAACAGAACAGGCGAAAGCTTTAGCAAGACAAATGATTGATAGTTTTGCCAAGACAGATGTAGATTTCGTGATTATTAATGCTGCTGGTTGCGGTCATACTTTGAAGGAATACGGTCATATTTTAGAAGATGACCTAGAATATCGGCAAAAGGCAAAGGATTTTGCAGCTAAGGTTAAAGATGCTCAAGAGTTTTTAGCAACTGTTGGGTTAACAGCGAAACTTTCACCACTGACTGATAAACCATTGAATTTAGTTTATCAAGATGCTTGTCATTTATTGCACGGACAAAAGATTAGCGTCCAACCGCGTCAAGTGTTGCGACAAATTCCAGGGGTGAAGTTGAGAGAACCAATAGATGCAGCTTTGTGTTGTGGCAGTGCCGGAGTTTATAATATGCTGCAACCAGAAGTTTCTGAAGAGTTGGGTCGGCAAAAAGTACAGAATTTGTTGAATACTGGTGCTGAGTTAATTGCTTCTGCTAATCCAGGGTGTACTTTGCAAATTACGAAACATTTGCAGTTGCAAGGTAAGAAGATGTCAGTTATTCACCCGATGGAGTTGTTAGATTATTCGATTCGCGGTGAAAAGTTGAAATTGTAGACATTTTTTGTGGGTTGGACATTTTGTCATTGATTTTAAACCAAAGAGCCAAAGCTACGTCTTTACTCCCCTCCTCCCAAAATTGGGAGAAGGGGTTGGGGGATGAGGGCTAGTTTTGTATTCGTGCAAGAGGTCTAATGTTTTACTTGGTAGGCATAGAGACTTCCCAAATTCCTTGATTTCCACCATATTCTAGAACATAAATCTTATTGTCAATAATCTCAGCATCAATGGGATTACTAAAACCTGTAACAAGGCGCGTAGCGTTAAGTTTATAGTTAGTATTTCCTACTTTAGTTAACTTTAAATGCAGTAGGTCTTGGCTGGCATCTTTAAAAGGGCCTACTAGTGTTTCGCCAGTGGGGTCGCCTGGTGTCCAACTCAACATAAATCCATCTCTGTTGAATTCTGGACTCATTACTCCTTGTGTATCAAAAACTAATCCTAAAGGAGAACGGTGTGTTGTAAAAGTGCTAAAACTTTGTCCAAGAACACTAGCATCTTTGATTTTTCCATCTACAGGATCGCGGTAATTATCTGCGTCCGGACCAAGATTAGGAATTGGTTCAATCAAATTTCCAGTAGGCCGAATAGGAAAGGTTGGATCGTTACGATAGTAGCCCTTTTGGATGGCGTTAAATTGAGGGCTTAACAATCGGTCAGTGGCAGGATTATAATTGGGAAATTGTTGTGGATTGTCTGTCCCACCAATACGCCAGGGAAAGCCATAATTACCACCTAAACGTAGCCAATTTAATTCTTCTGACATATCGCGATCGGGCCCATTTTCTGTGCCAAACAAATCCCCATTGGGCGCAAAAGCCATATCAAAAGTATTACGTGTTCCTTCTGCAAAAATATAGCCAGCTGTCTTTAAGGTTGCTCGATTATTTGCCAAAAAGAGATTGTTGCCATTACTAGGAAGACGGAGTATACAGGCGGTTAATCCGACTTCACGAGTATTGGGATATAGACCATCAACAGACTGAACCTCACCATGATCGGTACGAGAACCGCTATTCACATAGATAAATTTACCATCCAGGCTAACAACCACACCGTTGAACTGATGGTCATAAGCTGTTTTGCTTTTGGGATAGCCTGCACTCTTAGCTAAAATAGACCAGATACGCTGTCCTGTACTCGAATTAATTACACCTTTAACAATAATTGCTTTAGTTTGGTTATTCACAAGGTCTGCATTGCCAACTAAATAAATTGTGCCGTTAGGGCCAATGGCCATACCTTGAGTTTCACTTAAATTATGATTACTAGAATTGTACACAAGTGTTTTAGTAGAAGAGTTTAAATTGACTTGATAAATCTCACCATTTCGTTTGAGATAATAAAGGGTATTGTTTCGTGGATCTTTTACAATCCGCACAGAAGGAGAGACTGATAGCGTATTAATAATATTGCGAATATTAATATCAGGACGCAACGTTTGTGGTACAACATTTACTCCAATAGTGCTATGGTTGAATAAAACTATTGTAAATAATAGTGTTATTGTAAATAACAGCGTTTTCGCAGCAAAATTACCGAGAAATCTGCGTTTGGCTTGGTTGGATGATTTAGTGTTATTCATGATTTTCTTGATAAAATAGTCAGTTAATTTTGTTGTTCAACCCTCTTGATGAAGGGAAAAACTTTAGGGATTACGGGGTGAAATGAGCAATGGGTACTATTCGTTATGCCAAACTGACTTCTAGCGTATAAGGAGCAGAGTTGCTGTCACTAGTGCCAGAAAAAGTTCCGCCATCTTGAGGAAATAAAGCATATTTACTCACTGAAATTGAGTATGTACCTGCACCTAGTGAAGCGGTGATTAATGACCCAAAGTCGGGGCCACTGTCGTCGTCACTTTGCAGTAAAATCCCAGCATTGTTAAACAGCCCAATAACTGTATCATCGGTTGTCACCGCACTGATGGTGACAGTTTTTGGATTTGCTAGAGAAAATGTAAAAAAGTCAAAATCGGGATTGTCCCCCGGTTGAACTGTTACTAACTCCCCTGAGAGATTAACGTTTGAGCCGGATGATAAAGAACCCAATCCTTCAGCTCTAGCTAGGGTATTGTTTGTAGCTTGTCGAGCATTTTCCCGCTCATAGAAAAAGAAGTTGTCACTATCAAGTCTGAGGTTTACTATGCCCTGTACAATACCGATGATTTCATCTGGCTCTGCTCCAGGCTTGTCTAAGAATATTTGTGTGTTGGCTCCAACAGTTTGTAGGCGATAGTCCTTTGGGGAGCCTTTGAGTTCTATTTGGTCTTGATTACGGTTAAAGTCAGTAATCGTAGCCAAGTCCCCAAAACCAGCATTCACAGTGTTTTTATCGTCGTAGTAGACATTTTTAGCGTCCCCAAGGACAAATCTATCTAGCTCAACGCCGCCAGTTAAGGTATCAGTCTCCCCCAATCCCGGTGAAAGTGGACTACCGGGCCAAGCACCAATGAGGATATCGTTTCCAGATCCACCATTGAGTATGTCATTGCCAGGCCCGCCCTGTAGACTATCATTGTCATCCTCACCATTGAGGATATCATTGCCTATATTACCGTCTAGTGTGTCATTGCCTGCTCTTCCATTTAGAGTGTTATTAAAAGTATTACCAAAGAGAAAGTTGTTCAGACTGTTACCTGTCCCGTTGATGGCGCTAGTTTCCCTCAGCGTCAGGTTTTCCAGATTAGTGCCTAGTGTGTAGGTGACAGAAGACCGGACGGTATCTGTACCTGAATTCACAGCTTCTGTAATGGTATCAATAGTGCTGTCAATAATGTAAGTGTCGTCGCCTACTCCCCCATTTAAGCTGTCAGTACCCAAGCCGCCATCAAGTGTGTCATTACCAAGACCACCGATTAAACTGTCGTTTCCTGTTCCACCAAATAGATTATCGTTACCAGCCGCACCATTCAGGGTGTCGTTACCGGAAAGACTATTGACGTTACCACCATTAGCCCAACCATATATCGTGTCATCTCCCGAAGTCCCATTTCTTATGTCAGCAGATGTAGTACCGTAAATAACTGCCATATTTATTATTTTTCCTGAATTTTTAACTAATGCCTAAGTTTGGCCTCAGTCAAATAACCCTTCATCAGTTCTAATGTTGATTAATTAAAACTCTAAGTTTAAATATAGATACCTTTACTAACTTAATTAATACCAATATTACTGAGAAAATATTAGTTATTGATTTAGTTAGCTGATTATGTAAATTGGGTCAAAATTAATCTATTTTAACTATTGATTTTCCCCAAGCTTTTTGACTTTCAATACCTATAATTATTTATTATCATGATTGAAAGGTTACGTCAAATTCTTTACCAAATCTTAAAAATACAAATTTTTTGATTTTTAGTATTGTTATAAAAAAATATAAATTTTAATTAAGCATTTTTTTTAAGATACTGTTTTTTTTAGTAAAGGTTACAAGATTTTTTAGCTGAATACGACATTCTCGTTAAGTTAGGTTTCAATATCAATTTTTGCTTGTAAAAAAATACTTTTTCTATTAAAGAAATACATCTGGAAATACATAAGTTAAATTTATAGATTATCCAAAACATTTTTGAGCTTAATAACAGTTAAGCTTTACATAAATTTTATATACTTCCTTGAGCAGTGAAGCTGGTTGTGGGAAGAGATACCGCAAAAAATGAATCTAAACGTCAATTTCTTTTTTTTATAAACTAATCGTGTCTTGAAGCGTTAAGCAGGCATAATTGTTTCTTGAAGATTTACGCCGCTGAGGTTAGCTCCCCGAATGTCGGCTCCTCTAAGGTTAGTTCCTCTGAGATTTGCCCCTGCCAGATTTGCACCTCTAAGGTTAGTCCAACTTAAGTCAGCTTGACTCAAATCAGCTTCACTTAGGTTAGCCCGCAACAGGTATGCACCACTGAGGTGAGCCTTGGTGAGATTAGCTTTGTATAAGTCAGCTTTGTAAAGATAAGCCCCTAAAACTTCTGCTTCGTACAAACTCGCCTCGCTGAGATCAGCCGCAATCAAGTTAGCTTCAATGAGGTTGGCAAAAGTAAGGTTAGCTCGAATCAACTTTGCTGCACCTAAATCGGCATCTTTCAAGTTAGCACCTTTTAAGTCAGTGCCAATTAGATTAGCAGATGCGATCGCAGCGCCTCTAAGATCCACCCCACTCAAGTCAGCTCCAATCAAATTGGCATGACTCAAATCTGCCTGCGTAAGTATAGCGCCACTCAAGTTAGCAACACTGAAGTTAGCCGCATTCAGGTTAGCTTCATTCAGGAAGGCTTTGTAGAGGTTGGCACTACTGAGGTCAGCACCACTGAGGTTTGCCCGCACAAGTAAAGCATTACCCAAATCGACTCTTCTCAAGTTTACCCCTTGGAGGTCTGCACCTCTGAGGTTATCGCCTTGCAGATTCGCGGCGCTGAGGTCTGGTTCAATCTGGGGATTTTTCTTTCTCCACTCAATCCATTTAACTGCACCTGCTTTGAGTAAAGTTAGATGCTCTCGATTTGCCATTTTCTCTCCTTTACTCCTGACGCCCACCCAGAGAATTTACCCGACCAGCGACACTTTCAATCGCCGTTAATGCTCCCGCTGCTCCTGCTAGAATATCCTGTTCTTGTCCACCTAAGTAAAGCCGTCCAAAACTACCTACAGCTTGAACTTCAAGAATGTTAATCCTCGCGGCTTTCTCCGCTTCATTAGCAGCCAGTGCAGCGTAAGCAGCAGGCTCCACTTCTAATACATACAGCGTTTGACCTGCTAATAGTAGCTGTCCCCGGCGCGTGCGATTAATCAGTTGTGTTTGATAAGCATCGATGTTGCGGATAATCTGACTAGAAATAACACGCGGTTTCAGACATTCCTCTCTTTTGACTCCCAGTGCCGCCAAAATAGCTTGACCAGCAGCTCTGGTTTCGCCTTGGGAGCTTGAATGAACTTCTAATAGTCCGTATAGTCGTTCAACTACCTGTACTCCCGGACGCACAGAGGCAGATTTTAGGGCTATATCCGTAATTTTATTAATTTCGATACCAGGAGAGATTTCAATCCACAGTGATGTATCTCCTGGTAATGGTAAGAAGCCTTGGGCTACTGTTCCCATATATGCTGCATGTTGAGGTTGCAGGTTGTCGAGAAATACGAAACTGCGTAATTCTATGCCCAAGATTTTGCTCTCCAGTCGTGAGGGTAAAAGTTATCTATATGCAAGATATAAGCGTCTAACTTGACAATATAGAGTATAAGGGAGCGCAAAATCCGTTAAACGGATCTACACCCGTGTGTCAAATCGCAATTATAGAAGCTAATGCTTATTTAGAAGACTATTGTCGTCTTGGGATAAAATCTACTTTGATCGGACGACATAATTTTTGTTTAACACAGCTGCTTTGTAAACATCTTGACCCTTTTAGATTACCCCAGTTTTACGCCAAATATTTCCCCAACATCTCCCAACTGAAATCGCAAGGAATTAGATACTAATGAATATAGCTCTTTCTAGTAGTCTGCCAAGCCAAAATTGCTGGGTGGAGGCAGGCAGAGGAGCAGGGAAGCAGGGGAGCAGAGGAGAGGTTTGAAAAGTTCTTTATCCTCTGCTCCTCTGCTCGCTACCACGCAAAGTTTGTGTGGCGTACCACTTGCTCAACTTGTTTTTCCTAAAGTATTTTCACAAACGCCCGTAACTTCCTCTCCCTATCCTCACAATCAGGCAAATAAGCAGATACAAAGCACTTAAACAGCTTGCCGTGCTTTGGGAGAGGCTTGGCGGGCTTTTTTGGCGCGATCGCCAATTGTTCGGGAAAAGGGGCGATCGCGATTTTTCTGGTTTATCTATCAGGTACTGGGCAAGTCCCCTTCAGGTAAGACATTATCTATGCTGAGTACCCACGGTATACCTTTGTCAATTGGAGAACTTACAGTAATTTTAGCTCTATTGGCAAACTGTTTTAAGCGATCGGCAAATTGGGGAACAGTTTTCATGATACTGCGATAACTTTCCATATTATTACAAATCAGGATCAACGTCAAAACGCCACTATTGATTTGGAAATACCAATGACAACTCGATAACAAAATCCGTGTCATGCGATCGCACGTTAGGAAAAAGCTTTTTTTTGTTGCTTCTTCAAGCTGTCTGAATAGTATTTCACTCACCTTGATTGTTTGAGGTGAAGGCAAATCATCTGGATGTAAGCATGGTTGATTCATAAGGTTTTGGCAAGCTTCAAAAGTAACGAAGCTGCGGTGAAGATTGGTAATTTTGATTTTTTGCAGATTGAATATTGCCGAAAATCAGGTTTACTAGGTTATTGTTCTTGAGTGACAATCCACAACAAGTCTAACCACAACTGGGGATAAGCTTGCTTGAGATTTGAGAGGGGATCGCGCATCAAGTTATTGGCATTCAAGCAAACAATTTCAACTAGCCCCAAGTATTCTGCCACTTCTTTGAGTAGGTTTTTTTGTTCTACTACAGCACTAATTAGTCTATCAGGGCAATAAATACCAATGTATTTCGCATGGCGGATGCATGTTTTTATATTCACTCTTGTTAAGTGAGGATGAGGATTGATAATCTTCACATAACATTGGCTTAGCAGTTTCCATACCCGTGGGTGAGTGTGTTCAATAATTACGTTAAATTGCTGGGCTAAGTCTTCTTCGGTAATCATTACTCTCTCCATGACTTTGTTGCCATCTATTGCATACTTTGGTAGATACCTAATTGATTGTGCAAAAAATAAAATAGCAATTATTTGCTGATGCTATGTGCATATTTACTTTAGTCAAATAGGTAATTTTTCGTTAGGGCAAAATTTACCCCAAAAAGCGAAATTGCTTCGGATGTTTTCTACTGTTTGTATTACTCGCCTATCAGCATCAAAGCTGAAACTAATCTCTAAAACTGTATTAAATATCACAATTTACCAATTAAATTGGTAAAGTTTGACTGCTAGATAAATGCTCTGTTTATTGGAATTTGGGGCTTTTAAGCCAAGATAGCAGGTAAAAAGCAAACACCCGCAAAAATAATTTGCGCTTCGCAAGCAAATTGGCCATTTGTGTGATAGTCTTTTTATATGGGGAATCAAGACAGCGAAAGCACAAAAAGTCTTCAAAGAGAAATGATATAAACTCAAAGACTAGACTTTCGCCTTGGCAGATATTTTGTTAAATCCGCTACGGCTTTTTGAAACTAACAGACAAAGCCAATGAAGCAGGATAGTGACCTCCGTAATAACTTGAAGTCGATTAGAACTCGCTTAGGCATGAGCCAACAAGATTTGGCTAACATCGCTAATGTAACTCGTCAAACTATTAGTGGTGTAGAGTCGGGGCAATATGCTCCCTCAGTAGCCATAACACTTCGCTTGGCCAAAGCGCTTGGCTGTCAAGTTGAGGATCTATTCTGGTTAGAGCGAGATTTACCTGAAATTGAAGCTGTTCTTGCCAAACCTGTTCCTAATGGTCAGCAACTGCGAGTTAGTATGGCTCGTGTGGGAGGACAATGGATAGCTTATCCCTTGATTGGCAAGGATGCTTTTCGCCAAGATATGATTCCGGCTGATGGTGAGACAGTTGCGGTGGTGAGGCAGTCCGATCTTCTGCCAAGGGGAGACGCCAAGGGCGATGGGGGTTCCCCCCAAGAGGAACTGCCGAAAGGGTTCCCCGGCATAAGCAAACTGTCGTTAGCGTCAGCGGTAGCGAGGAACGAGCGTCACCCGAAGGGTGAAAGCACTAGCCAAACAGGTACAAATAAAGTTCGAGTCAGGCTACTAGACGATAATCTCGACACACTTCACAACACTGTTGTGATTGCTGGTTGTGCCCCTGTGATTTCACTATGGGCAAGAGCCACCGAACGCTGGCATCCCCAACTGCGAGTCCAATATAACTTCGCCAATAGCATGGCTGCATTGCATAGTTTATGCAGAGGTGAAGCGCACATCGCTGGGATGCATTTGTACGATCCTGAGACTGGTGAGTATAATACTCCCTTTGTTCGAGATGTTCTGGCTGGCAGGGAAGCAGTTCTGATTACCCTTGGTGTCTGGGAGGAGGGACTTTTATTGAAGTCAGGGAACCCAATGGGAATTAGAACAGTTACTGACTTGGTTGCAGGGGAAGTGACTATTGTCAACCGCGAAATAGGTTCCGGTAGTCGGATGCTTTTGGAACAAACACTCCAAAAAGAGCAGATACCATTCGATGCTGTTCAGGGCTTCGACAATATACTCAAAAGTCACCAAGATGTTGCCCAAGCTGTAGTTAGAGGAGTTGCCGATGCTGGTATGAGTACGGGATCTGTAGCTACCGCTTTTGGGCTGGGATTTATCCCTTTAAATCAGTCACGATATGATTTGGTGATTCTCAAGGAATATCTCGAAGAAGCACCTGTACAGCAGTTGCTTAGTACTCTGGGACATCGGATGGTTCACTCACAATTTGAAATTCTCGGCGGTTACGATATCAGCAAAATCGGGGAAGTTGTAGCGACTGTTTAGAGTAGATTGCAATGGTTGGTTGTGTGGTAAAAGGAAAACTTGGCGTAAATTTAAATCCTGCTGCAACCACTCTTTAGGTATGAGCAACCTTCAGGAGATTACAACAACTGATGATGCTGAATTCGTAATTCGGATTGAATTTGAGTTTCCGGCTTGGAACCTGTAGCTTTCTTTTTTCTAATTGGTATTACTACCGCTAGAGAAATCATTTGAGTGAGCGGATGGTAATACTTGCAATATTCCTTGAGTGATATTTTATCGCCTCTAGCAATTAGTCAGAAAAAACAATGACTAATGGCCAACGAAAACTGACCAAAACTTAAATATGTTCTGGATTCAGACTCTTTTTGCTGTAGAACGAGCACCTCCAACGACGTTTTACATCAGGTCACTGCTGTAATTTTACAGTGCAAGTACCTCCGGCACTTTGTGCCAACGCTTCATAAACCAAAAGACCCACCAAACAAACAATTACAGGATCAATCATCATGTCCGACCAAAAAATTAGACAGATTGCTTTTTACGGTAAAGGTGGTATTGGTAAATCTACCACTTCCCAAAACACCCTTGCTGCAATGGCAGAAGTGGGTAAACGCATCTTGATTGTCGGATGTGACCCTAAAGCTGACTCCACTCGTTTGATTCTGCACTGTAAAGCCCAAACCACCGTGCTGCACTTGGCTGCTGAACGGGGTGCTGTGGAAGACATCGAACTCGAAGAAGTGGTAATCACTGGCTTCCGGGATATCAGATGCGTGGAATCTGGTGGCCCTGAGCCTGGTGTAGGTTGCGCCGGTCGTGGTATCATCACCGCCATCAACTTCCTCGAAGAAAACGGCGCTTACTCAGATGTAGATTTCGTATCCTACGACGTATTGGGCGACGTTGTCTGCGGTGGTTTTGCGATGCCAATCCGTGAAGGTAAAGCCCAAGAAATCTACATCGTTACCTCCGGTGAAATGATGGCGATGTTTGCTGCTAATAACATCTCTCGTGGTGTTCTTAAGTATGCCCATACTGGTGGCGTGCGCTTGGCAGGTCTAATTTGTAATAGTCGTAATACTGATAGAGAAGACGAACTGATTAGCACATTGGCGGCCAGATTGAGTACTCACATGATTCACTTTGTTCCCCGCGACAACATTGTGCAACACGCAGAATTGCGCCGGATGACTGTCAACGAGTACGCACCCGATAGCAATCAAGCTAATGAATACCGGACACTAGCAGACAAGATTATCAATAATACAAATCTTGCCGTTCCCACACCTATTGAGATGGACGAGCTAGAAGATTTGTTGATTGAATTTGGTATTCTCGAAAGCGAAGAAAATGCTGCAAAACTGATAAGTGCCGCCAACGCTCAAGCAGATGGTGAAAAGAAGCTAGAAGACGCTCAAGGCGAAGCACTAGAAGCTCTGAAAAAAGGAAACGTAGAAATAGTTTCCGGTAGTTAAAAGAAGTAAGGTTCTTTGTCTGACTCAGGTGCTAAATACAGAGTAAATATTAGGTGGGCAAAAATAGCCCACCCTCTCACCGAAACAGTTCTGAATGCTGAGTAACATTAGCGGATAGCTAAGGTTTAGCCCGTGCTGAGTAAAAAGTAAAATTAGACCGACTAAGCATCAAATTAGTTTTGAGTAGCGAATGCCTTGGTTGAAAGTGGGAAGATTCATTAGTACTACTTATTCATTACTTCTTACTCAGGACTCAGCACTCATCACTCCTGAAAAATCCTTTAAAATGGAGGTAATCGAATAGCCAATCTTAACTTTTGTTTGTTTCAAATTCACCGTGCTAACACTAATCTACCAAGGTCTACACAGCAACATTAATACTTTAATAGTCTAGTTCGTGTTTTTGTTTTTTCCTTCTCTAACCTAGTTGGTGTTTATGTTTTCGGGGATGGGAAATTCTCTTTCTCATTCCCTTTTATTCCATACTTTAGATACACGGTTAATAAATGAAAATCCTATGAAAGCTTTTGGAAATTCACTTAACACCTAGTAACTTCTACTTATTGTCACCAAACCAATGAATCCCACCCCAGGAAAAATTAACGATTCGCTCAGTGACTCCAATTCTGAAAATGCTCCTCAGCAACAGAAACAAAAGAAAAAAAAGTCCTCCACACAATTACCCCAACCTGGAACTACTCAAGGGAGTTGCGCTTTTGATAGTGCAATGATTACCTTAGTACCAATCACCGATGCTGCTCATGTAGTTCACGGGCCAAGTGGCTGTGCTGCCAGTATTTGGGGAAGTTACAGCAGTCTCTCCTCTGGTTCGATGCTGTACAAAATACGCTTTACCAGCGACATCGATGAGAACGATATCATCTTCGGTGGAGCCAAAAAGCTGTACAAAGGCATTTTAGAATTAGCAAGACGCTACAAACCGGCGGCGGTATTTGTTTACTCCACTTGCATCACCGCCCTGATTGGGGATGACATTGAGGGAGTTTGCAAAGATGCCACTGAGAAAACAGGAATACCTACTATCCCTGTACATTGTCCTGGATTCATTGGGAACCAAAATTTGGGCAACCGTGTCGCTGGTGAAGCAATGCTAGAACACGTTATTGGAACAGCTGAACCAGAGACTAGTACACCTGATGACATCAACCTAATTGGTGAACATAACATCGCAGGTGCAATATGGAATGTTCTACCATTATTGGAGAAATTAGGTATCAGAGTTTTGGCAAAAATTACAGGCGATGCTGTCTACAAAGAAGTTTGCTATGCTCATCGTGCCCAACTTAACGTCATACTGTCCTCCAAAGCACTCATCAACGTGGCAAAAGGGATGGAAAAAAAATATGGCATTCCCTATATTGAAGAGTCTATCTATGGTATAGAGTCAATCAATCAATGTTTAAGGAATATTGCGGCAAAGTTAGGTAATTATGATTTGCAGGAACGTACAGAAAAGTTAATTGTAGAAGAAACTGCTGCAATGGATGAAAAACTCTCTCTGTATATTACCCGATTGCAAGGTAAACGCATTATCCTTTCTATTGGAAGTTTCAAGAGTTGGTTGATTATCTTTGCTGCTAAGAAATTGGGGATGGAAGTTATTGCTATTCTTACTAAGAATAATACTGAGGAGGATCAAATTAGAGTCAAAAGTTTGTTGGAGCAAGATGGCATAATTCTAGAACAAAATACTCCTGAAGAAATTTTACAGATAATTAACGAAAATCAAGCTGATATGTTAATTACTGATAAATGCCATCAAGACACCTCTCTCACAGCTAGAATTCCATTCCTAGATATTAATCAAGAACGCAACCATCCTTATGCAGGGTATATAGGAATTTTAGAAGTAGCACGAGAACTGTATGCCGCTTTTTACAACCCTGTATGGCAGCAAGTATACCAGCCAGCCCCGTGGTCAGCAGGAAATTCTTCTGAGGAGAACATTTGATGGCGATTATTAGCGTTACGAGTACATCAGTTGCAGTTAACCCCCTAAAGCAAAGCCAAACTGTAGGTGCAGTTTTAGCCTTTTTGGGGTTGAAGGGAATGATGCCTTTATTACACGGTTCTCAAGGCTGTACTGCTTTGACTAAGGCGGTATTAGTACAACATTTCCGTCAGACGATTCCCCTTTCCAGTACAGCAATGACCGAAGTTGCAACCATTTTGGGTGGTGAGGAAAGAGTTGAACAAGCAATCTTGACTTTGGTGCAGAGATCCAAACCAGAAATTATCGGTCTTTGTAGTACTGGACTAGTGGAAACCAGAGGTGATGACATGGGACGCTTTGTCAAGGAGATTCGCCACCTTCACCCAGAACTGGATTATTTACCAATTGTGCTTGTCTCTACACCGGATTTCAAAGGTACATTACAGGATGGCTTTGCTGGTGCAGTTGAGAGTATAGTCAGGGAAATTCCTCAAAAAAGCTCCAAGCAAGATGCTTGTCCCACACAAATCACTATTTTGGCGAGTTCTGCCTTTACACCAGGGGATGTACAGGAAATCAAAGAGATTGTTACCTCTTTTGGACTCGTACCTATTGTTGTACCTGACCTTTCTGGCTCACTAGATGGTCATATAGAAGATTCTTCTAGTGCCATCACAGCTAATGGTACAAATGTAGCACAGTTGCGCTCAATTGGTAGTTCTGTATTCACTTTCGCACTAGGTGATAGTATGCGGGCTGGAGCGCAAATTTTGGAGCAGAGATTTAATATACCTTATGAGGTATTTGGTGAACTGACGGGACTAGCAGCAGTAGATAAATTCCTACAAGCATTGGCGGATATCAGTGGTGTCAGCGTACCAGAGAAATACCGCCGTCAACGCCGTCAGTTACAACATGTGATGTTGGAGAATCACTTTTACTTTGGGTGCAAGCGAGTTTCTTTGGCGCTGGAACCCGATTTACTTTGGTCAACAGTTTCTTTTTTGCGATCGCTAGGAGTTGAGATTCACTCAGCAGTGACAACAACACGCTTTCCTCTGTTAGAAAAACTTCCGATAAAGAGCATCACTATCGGCGATTTAGAAGACTTTGAGCAATTGGCGGTTGGATCTGATTTACTAATTACCAACTCTCATGGAGTGGCGATCGCTCAACGCTTAAAAATTCCTCTCTACCGTCAAGGGATTCCCATTTTTGACCGTTTAGATTATGGTCAGTTTACCAAGGTAGGCTATCGAGGTACTATGCAACTTTTATTTGATATTGGCAATCTCTTTTTAGAGCAGGAAACAAAAATTAAGCATTAATATTAGTTATCATGTCGATGTTTGCTTCAGTGACACAGACATTTTAAATAATGATGAAAAGGTTTGTAAAGTGGTGTGTTGAGTTTTCTGATTGTTGGAATATTCGCCAAAGTAGAAAGTCTTTTTTGTTTGTCGTTATGCTTACCTTGAGTGCGATCGCTACGGTGATGTTGTCGTTCCCATTGAACGCTCAAATAAATCTGCCGTCAACGCCAGCATCTGAGTTAAGGGGAGTGTGGTTAACAAATATTGATAGTGATGTGTTATTTGAGCGCGATCGCCTCAAGGGATCTTTGCAACGCCTTGATGAACTCAATTTTAACACTATATATCCGGCGATTTGGAATTGGGGATATACATTGTATCCTAGCAAAGTTGCAGCCAAAGTTATCGGGCGATCGCTCGATCCCACACCCGGACTGCAAGGGCGAGATATCCTCAAAGAAATTGTTGATGTGGGACATCAAAAAGGGTTAACAGTGATTCCCTGGTTTGAATTTGGCTTCATGGCACCGGCGGATTCTCTATTAGCTAAAAATCGTCCCCAATGGCTCACTAGTCGCAGTAATGGGACTCGGATTGTCAAAGAAGGCAGACATAATCGCGTTTGGCTAAATCCCTTTCGCCCAGAAGTACAACAGTTCATTCAAAATTTAATCGTTGAGATTGTTAGAAACTACAATATCGATGGTATTCAATTTGATGACCATTTTGGCTTACCATCAGAATTAGGATACGATGCTTATACGGTAGCACTTTACAAAAAAGAACACCGGGGAAAAGCTCCTTCTAAGAGCTCCCAAGATCCAGAATGGGTGCGTTGGAGAGCTAATAAAATCACCGAGTTTATGAAGCGGGTATTTACAGCCATCAAAGCTACTAAAAAAAATTGCCTGGTTTCCGTTGCGCCAAATCCTCAGCGTCTTTCCTACGACTTCTTTTTAGCAGACTGGCAGAAGTGGGAACGGCTGGGAATCATCGAAGACTTGGTTTTGCAGATATATCGGGATGACTTGAATGTTTTTATCAGCGAATTAGAGTACCCAGAAGTGAAAGCGGCCAAGAAACATATTCCAGTGAGTGTGGGAATTTTGGCTGGGTTGAAAAATAGATCCGTACCGATGCAGCAGATTCAAACACAAGTGCAAAAAGTACGCGATCGCAATTTTGCCGGAGTCTCTTTCTTTTTCTATGAAAGCCTCTGGAATATGAGCAAAGAAAAGCCACAAGAGCGTCAAACTGGCTTCCAGAAAATTTTCCCCGCACCAACGGCTTACCCCAATTTGCTTGCAGGTTGGAAACCGTTCAGTTAATTTTCCTCACAAGCTGTCTGCGAACACATCACTTTTTTTCGCGTACTACGCGACCAAAAAGACCAACTAATCGAGGCGATAGGGTTAACCCCATTTTGGCGTGAAGAATTTCGGATTGCCATTGCCAAACAGGTAGAGGGTTTGTCAGATTTGGAAAGGGCTAGACGATTTTTTGTCCGAGCGCGACAAGTAAGAACAGGCTTGGCACAAACCGCCAGTGTTGGAAGATGGGCGCACTGCAAACTTACTAGCCGCGCTGGAATGGCTGGTGCAGTTTCCCGGTGGCTTGGTAGTGTTGAGGATTTGCCCGAAATCGTGCAACGGTTGTTACGGGTGCAAATTGAGAACGACCGAGCAATTGATATTATTCGACGCTACGATAGTCCAGAAACATTATTTTACTGTGACCCCCCGTACCCGCACGATTCTCGTGGGGATAGCAAGGCTTACGCTTATGAAATGACCGACGACCAGCATCGGCTGCGATCGCAATTTTTTATCAGCCTACCAACAGCTAGTCCTAACAGAACCAGACAGTGCCGTTAGCCAACCTCTAAAAGAAGCTTTTTTGGCATTGAGACAAGCTGCTGAAAGCGCCAGATAATTTTGACCGATTTGAACAGTTCGTTTATTTTTTGCTTTGTAGCCAGTACCTTGGCTGAAAATGCATTCTTAGTTTTGACCGAACTGAATACAGCACTAATACCAATTCTCTAAAACAGGGCAACAAATTTAAACCTGGAAAACCGGATAAAATCTGAATTTCCTAGAACTTGGGCGCGTCTTTTGTCGATGTAGATATGGAATGCTTCATCGTCGTTGCGATGCTCCAAAATATAAGTTCTTAGCTGCTCTAAAGGCATTTGTGGAAAGTTAGGTTTTGTCATAACCAAAGAATTTCTCCAGTTAGTGTTACCTCAGCTTCGATTGAATTATTCGCCAAGATATAAACATTTCTGGTGCGCTCGTCCAATCTTACAAGGTCTATTCGTTTATAAACACTGGTAAGTTGGGTGCACACCCGAATTGCGGATATTGCTTGTTTGGGTGTAGGTTCCATAAACACTATCCTATTCCCAAACGCCCAGCCAAGGCGGGAGTTAGGGGTAGAAGCGTGGTAATCATCAAGAATAGAGCCAAAAGCCCCAAAGCGGCTCTGGCATCATCTGGTTCAGTGATTTCATTCAAGCTGGGGCGTTCTTGATCCCGTTGCAAAAAGAAAATCACGATCGCCCAGTACATGGCAATCATATTACCGAGAGATACTAATGCCAGTAAAATTAAAGTTGCGATCGTTGCCCGTCCTGCGGTTTTGCGTCCATAAATCGCTTGAACAATCCGCCCACCATCTAGTTGTCCTGCGGGCATTAAGTTCAAAGCGGTAATTACTAACCCCAGCCAACCAATCACCACTAAGGGATGAACGCTTACCAAGGGTGACTGCAACGCCGAACCAAGGACAACTCGCGCCAAACTTCCCACCAAAATTGACCCTTGGAAAAACTGATTGGGCAATTGAAATAAACTACCTGGGTGGGAAAGCAGCAAGCCTGTCACCAGCATTAACAAAGAGACAATACCACCTGCGGCTGGCCCCGCCAAGGCAATATCAAATAATACCTTGCGGTTGGGCAACAGAGACTCAAAGCGGGTAATTGCACCAAAGGAGCCAATTTGGACTGCGGGTAGAAAAAAGGGCCAGCTAAGACGAATTTGGTGACGCTGGGCAAGTAACCAATGACCAATTTCGTGAGCTACTAAAATCGAAAATATTCCAGCGCCTATGGGCAAAGCTTCTTGAAACCGCCCTGGATTGCTAAAAAAATCAAAATTCAGCAATAAGCCCGCAGCTTCTAGATTTGTGGCAATAGTTGCTATCAACAGAATACCTGCAAAAGCTTTTTGCGACGACAACATCGGCCGGGGATCGTTACGGCTTGGTAGGACAATCACCACAGGTTTGCCGTCTGTATTTTCTACTAAAAACAGACGATAGCGATCGCCAAGGCGTTGCTGTAAACTTGCAGTTAGACGGTTGTGAGTCTCTTTTGGTTCTCCCCGCAAATTGCCTTTAAAAATGGCTCCATCTTGATAAGCGATGGTTTCTGTGGCAAAAAATGTATCGATACCAAAAATGCCTTTAATTGCATTCAAGTCATCTTCCGGTATTGGTGGGATCTCCGCTTTCAGTTCTGCGACTGCTAATTGTGGGGAATTTGCTTCAAGTGAGTCAGCAGCAGCGAGTCTCTCGGTTGCGCGTTGCTTGAGGATGGCATCTTGCCCAGCTGCGCGTAACTGTCTGCCCAAATAGACGTACAATCCTGCGGATGTCACAACTAAGAACAATATACCCGCTATATTGATGTAAATCCCTGCGGCAAACAATCCAAAAAACAGGAGCCAGGGAGTCATCAACACCACTGACTGTAACCAGGCTAAGATTCCCAGTTTACCAAAAGGTCTGGCGCGATAAAAGCCCCAGCCCAAAATGCCTAAAGCTACCAGTAGGATTGCCGCCAGGATAGAAGTTTCTGATAAAGTAAACATCTCCAAACCTTTGCTATTGAGACTAAGCCAGAACAAGTCCGGTATTGCAGATACACTTATTAATGTATAACGCCGCCTGTCGTCTGCCCAAATTATGCGGCTTTGTGCGTAGCCAAACTCAGGCATAGTGCAAGTTGAACTTGCAATAGCTAGACTGACAATAGATTTCCGCTTGGTGGAGTACACAAACTAGGTTTCAAAAGTAAGAGACCATTTATAAAGTAAATCTTATAGCGTTTTCCGACCTGGTGAGGTACGTTTTCAAAGCTACTAACCTTGGTAAAAAAGATTTGGCAAGATTTGGATGTACCTCAGTTGCTTAGGAAAGGCTATAAGTAGTGGCGTGGCAAGCTGAAAATAGTGCATTAGAATAGAGCGAAAAAAGGAGACATAGATGGGGAGAGGTCGTAGGGATAAAGTAATATTAGATACAGATAAAAGACAAACATTAGAAGCGATCGCTCGTAATGGACATGCCCCAGCCAAAAAAATATTGCACGCACAGGTTTTGCTAATGTGCGATGAGGGAGAGGGTGCAACGAAAAAATGGACAGATGAAGAAATAAGCATTGCCTTAAGACTTCATCGCAATACGGTCGCAAGAATAAGGAAGAGGTTCCTTGAACGGGGAGAAGAACCAGCCTTAAATCGTAAACCACCAAACAAGAGCAAGATTGATGGTTATGCTGAAGCCCAAATCATCGCATTATGCTGTTCTGAGCCTTCCACAGGGCAAGCACACTGGAGTCTAAGATTACTGACCCAAGAAATTCAAAACAGAAAAATTGTCATCGAAATTTCCAGGGAGACGGTGAGAAAGACATTAAAAAAAATAAATTACGCCCTTGGAAAACAGAAAGATTTTGTATTCCAGAACGGGATTTAGCAGGTTTTGTCTCTCAAATGGAAGTAGTTTTAGACCTTTATAGCCAAGAGCATAGTGATTTGGAACCTTTAATCTGTATGGATGAGGCTTCTGTATTGGTTGTGTTTGTGGAATTGAGATTGCGAGTGCATCTGTGCGTTCACTCCATCAAAATCAACCGCAGAGGATCTAAACGCACATACCAAGGAAAAGGCTGGTCTTTCATCGTCGCCCATTTTTCTTTGAAGACTTCAGCTTGCAGATGGTAATCTTGAGAATTATTGCCAGCCGAATCTAGTTTGAGAAACAACGTCATTCGATGGGGCGTTTCACTTGTTCGTACTAGCCAGCAGGGAAAGGTATTTTCCTGTGATGAGTCGTTGGTAAAAATAAACTGATGGGCACGAATGCCGACGTGAGATAATTCGCTCTTGACTGGTTCAATTACTTGCAGAGTACAACCCCAATCAGTTGCTTCCACCTGTTGTGATGACTGGAGAACAGCACGGGAAAAGTTTTTGCATCCAGTGAGTTGGGCAACACTCACAGTAGCTGGATGCTGGAAAATATCGTATTTGCTGCCATAATGAACGGCTCTACCATGCTCCAATACCAACAGATTTGGACAAATTCGATAAGCTTCTTCCATATTATGGGTGACAAATAGAGTTACACCTTGGTAGTCAGCCAGAGTTTCTGTCATTTGCTCCTCTAATTGACTGCGTAAATGGGTGTCAAGTGCCGAAAACGGCTCATCTAAGAGTAATGCTTCCGGTTGACTTGCCAATGCTCTTGCCAAGGCTACCCGTTGTTGTTGACCCCCAGAAAGTTGGTGCGGATAGCGATCGCCTAATCCCTGCAACTGCATTGCTATGAGTTGCTCCTCTACCTGCACCTTAATACTCCCAGCAGATAGTTTTTTGGGCAAACCGAAAGCGATGTTTTGCGCCACACTCATGTGGGGAAACAGGGCGTAATTCTGCACTACAAAACCGATGCGGCGATCGCGACTGGGTAAATTAATTCCTTGTTCTGAGTCAAACAAAACTCTGCCATTTAAAACTATGCGTCCACAAGAGGGCGTTTCTATCCCTGCAAGGCAGCGCAAAATCATGCTCTTACCTGCTCCAGAACCCCCTAACAATCCCAAGGGTTGCTCATCAGTACTGAAAGCAACTTTTAAATCAAAGCTAGGAAGCATTTTTTCGATGTTGACTAACAATCCACCAGATTCAAAGCTAGAGTGCGAAGTATAAAGAATTTCTCCCCCTGCTCCCCGCTCTCTGCTCCCTGCTCCCTGCTCCCCATTCCCTACTCCCCTCGTCTTTTCCCTCAATTCTTGCCAGAAGTTGACTGCAATAATTCCAGATAGAGAAATCACCATGATCGCGATCGCCCAAAACCAAGCCTCATTCATTGCTCCCGCTTCCACAGCAAAATAAATCGCCATTGGAATTGTCTGCGTTTGTCCGGGAATGTTACCAGCCAACATCAATGTCGCGCCGAATTCTCCCAAAGCACGGGCAAAAGCGAGCATTGTGGCAGCGATAATGCCGGGTAGTGCTAGGGGTAAACTAATACGCCAAAAGATTGTAGCTTCATTTGCACCAAGAGTTCTGGCTACTCGCAGCAGATTACCATCTATTTGCTCAAAAGCTCCTAATGCAGTTTTATACATTAATGGGAAAGAAACTACCGTGGCTGCGATCGCAGCACCATACCAAGTAAAGACGATGGTGAAGTCAAAAGCCTCCATGAATTTCCCTACAGGGCCATTTTTGCCAAAAAATAGCAGCAACAAAAAACCGACAACTGTGGGTGGTAAAATCAGGGGCGCAATAAAGATACCCTCAATCAACGATTTACCTTTGCCACGATATCCCAGCATCCAGTAGGCAGCAGCAAGACCCAAGAAGAAGGTGATAAATGTGGCAAGTAACGAAGTTTTGAGTGATATCCAAAGAGGCGATAAATCCAATGGCATAGTTGTCTGGGGAAGAAATTAGCTCAACTAATCCCTAATTTACCAACTTTAATCTCAATATTTTGCTAATAGTTGGTAAATCACATCACAAATATAGCAATTTTGAATCATTCGTAAGAAACAAGATCCCCGACTTCTTTGACAAGTCGAGGATCTGTGGCTTGCAATTCTCACAAATCAAAACAGGGGTAAGATCACTGAAGCTGGAATCACTAAAAACTACTAGCTTATTTTGTAGTTACAACTACTCAACCCTCTTTGGTAGTGAAATTAAGCACATAATGTCTCCAACTGAAAGTGATAAAAAAATTGAAAAAATCCGTGATAACTTGATTACTAAATGGCCTGAAATTATTGAGTTTATTAGTAATAGTCAAGTGGAATCTTTTTTGGAAACAAAGCCATATCCTAAAGAGTCTATTAAGCTACTCAGAGATATAGGAAAGAAACCTGGAGTTATCAAAAAAGCTAGTCTTTGCAGAACACTCAGTATTTTGCAGGATAAAGATCCACAGGTATTTGACTGGCTTTTACCTGCGGTTAAAAAATGTTATCCCAACTTAGAGAGAGAAGGCTCTCAAAATAGCTGGAATACAACTTATCAAACATATCTAAAAGAATATATTAATCAGCAGCTTCAAGAAGTTGTTGAACTTTTTGATGATCTATTGTATGGACTAAAAGGCATAATCGAGCAATAAGGTTGATCAAGCTTCAAAAAGTCTATCTGGTAAGCTTTTTGAAAAATCTGTTGTAGGGGCACAGCAATGCTGTGCCCCTACAGCGGGTCTATTTACCTGAAAATAACTGTAATTAGTCCAGTTGAGTGCTGTAGGCACTAAAACCATAAGCCAAAGTTTCTTTTAAAGCATCTGATGGTTTAAGACTTCTGTTGATAGCATTAGCAAACGGCACCGGAATTCCTTTAATGGTTTCCGGCAAAATTGCATATTCTGCTGTTGGTTCGACAATATATTCTGGACACTTCGCTTTCATCCCAGCAGTAGCTAACATTTCTTCTATTTCAGCAGCTGAATATTGCTTTAGATAAACTGGATTTCTCACAAATGGGTTCAGCCTTCTGATAAAATTATGGATAATATGAGAAGGGCAGGACTTATTATGAAAGGAATGATTAAAAACAAAAATTCCACCAGGTTTTAGTACACGACATATATCAGCCAATAAATTTCTTAATTGTGCATCTGGGATATGCATAAAGACGCAGTTAGAAATTACCAAATCTATAGAATTATCTTCTAAAGGCAATGTCTCAGCAGAAGTACAAATCAAGTTAAATTCAGCTTCGGGAAAAAAATTATATTCTTGTTTAACTTTGATTAACCGTCGTAATAAAGGTTCCGAAATATCAATGCCGTAATATTTCTCACATTTCAGATTTTTCGCTTTCGAGAGATGTAAAGGTGCGCGACCATAACCAGAACCAATTTCCAGAATAGAACCGACAGATTTATTCAACGGAAATTTGTTCCAAGTACCTCCAGGCGTGCCAGTTAGCAAAGTGTAATCTTGTTTAATGGGCGATGTCGCTGCAACTTTTTCAATTTTTTGGGAACCATAATATGTTTTACCAATTGCGTCCCATGTTTTTTTATGTTGAGTATTAGTTAATTGTTCATAGTCGCTAGGAAAATAAATTCCATCTCGTAATTCAAAGTCATTCAAATTAGATTTTACATTTGCTAATCGAGTCATTCTGATTATTCCTCATGAATAGTTAAGTCTGTTTTCTGTTATACTCTTAACTCAGCATTATCCGCAAGTTATTTTGACTGAACTGCTGACCCTGAGCCTTTTTTTAAAGTCTATAGCTATTTTAATTCGATGCAATATGGTGAGGCTACACAGATGTGCTACCAAATCTCCGATTGCATCCAAGTTAAAACCGTTATAATAACAAGCCTTGCCCGATTAGAACACAAGTTCGTATACATTAGTTGATGGACTGCAACAATTGGAGGCTGTGATGGTAGGAGGGTTACAACAAAAACGGGTGGTAGTTGTCGGTGCTGGTTGGGCTGGTTTAGGAGCAACCTACCATTTGGCAAAACAAGGTTATGATGTGACACTTCTCGAAGCAGGCCCCTATCCGGGTGGATTAGTGGCAGGTTGGCAAACAGCCGCCGGAAAATCTGTTGAAGCTGGCATTCATGGGTTCTGGTATCCTTACAAAAATATTTTTTCTTTAATCAATGAATTAGAAATTAATCCTTTTACTACTTGGACTCGTTCTTCGCAATATTCGCCAGCAGGTTTGGAAGTTGAATCACCAATTTTTCAAGATTTACCGCGACTCCCTTCGCCACTGGGAACTTTTCTCTACACTCAGTTTAAACGGCTGCCACTAATTGACCGTCTCAGCGCCCTGCCTTTACTTTATTCTGTTGTTGATTTTGATAATTCCGATGCAGCTTGGCGGCGCTATGATTTTGTAACTGCCCGTGAATTGTTCAAAGACTTTAACGTTTCTGCACGGCTTTACCGCGAGGCTTTTGAACCGATGTTATTAGTGGGCTTATTTGCCCCTGGGGAACAATGTTCAGCCGCCGCAACTTTAGGGATGCTTTACTTTTTTATTCTGGCTCATCAACCTGATTTTGATGTGGTTTGGTGTCGGGGAACTGTTGGAGAAAAAATATTTCGTCCTTGGGTGGAACGTATCGAAAAAGCTGGTGTGCGAGTGTTGCCCAAGCGCCGGGTTACAGATTTAATTGTTGATAGTAATCATCGAGCCAAGGCTGTGGTTTGCGGTGATGAAGTAATTGAAGCAGATGCCGTGATTTTTGCAGTTGGAATCACGGGGATGAAGAAAATTGTCTCAACTAGCCCTAGTTTACAAAGCCGTGAAGAATTCCGTAATTTGAGCAATTTAGGAGCAATTGATGTTTTAGCAACGCGACTATGGTTTGACCGTAAAATTGATATTCCTCGTCCTTCTAATGCTTGTTTTGGATTCGACACAACTACAGGTTGGACGTTTTTTGATTTAAATGCTCTACATGATGAATATCGAGATGAGCCGGGAACAGTGATTGAAGCTGATTTCTATCACGCAAATCAGTTTCTCAGTTTGAGTGATGAGGAGATTTTAGCAATAGTTCAGAGTTATTTAGCAACTTGTATACCAGCATTTGGGCAGGCAAAGATAATTGATAGTAGTGTAATTCGTCTACCTCAAGCGGTAACTCACTTTGCACCTGGTAGCTATCGTTATATGTTGCCCGCTAAGATAAGTTTTGAGAATGTGTTTATGAGTGGGGATTGGATTGTGAACCGTCATGGTTCCTGGTCACAGGAAAAAGCTTATGTTACTGGTTTAGAGGCGGCGAATTTGGTGGTGTCTTATTTGGGAGCAGGCCAGCCAGCTGAGATTTTAGCTGTAGAGGAGGATGAAGCGCATATCCAAGTGGCGCGATCGCTCAACCAAACTTTGCGTAAATTCAGTAAATCTATCCTGCCTAACTTCTGGTTGCCATAATCTGTAGGGTAGCACAGCAGTGCATCCCTACTGTATGTATATTTCTCGCAAATCTAGTTAATCATTAATTGTAATTTAAATTCGGTAAGCTAAAGAAAGCGATCGCGATACCATCCTTGTAATGTAAATCAAATCACATAAGCTTATGGAGCCAGACTCTTTACAAACTGAGGTGATTCTGACGCACCCGCGTGAGTCCCTTGGTAGAGTGCAACTTGATTGGACACCCCAACCCGGAAACTATCTCGATTTTCAAGGCAAAACCTACGCGGTTTTAGAACGCCGCCATAGATACAAACTTCAAGCTGGGCGCTACCGTTTGCATAATATTGCCATTTATGTCCAGTCTGCTAAACGACCATCTGAGAAAAGTTTGGTAGCAGGACGTTGGGTAATCGGTGATGCCACCTGCTGCTACAATGCTCATTCAGAACTTATTCGCTGTGCAGTCAACCCAGATGGCCCTTGCGAATCTTGCCGCTTTTATGAAAAGTCTTAGGAGAGACGCGATTAATCGCGTCTGTACAGGAGTGAGGAATTAAAAGTTATTCTCCTTCATCTCTTTGATCCCCGTCAGCTTCCCGTACCAAAAACTTCTCCTACAGTTAAGCGGGTACCATTAACAAAATCCCATCCCGATTGGGGACGTTTACCGGCTAGCTGAACTTCTCGCAACAGCAACAAACCTTCCCCAGTTTGGACGATCGCGCCAATTCCTTTGGCAATACTGACTACAACTCCCGGTTGCTCTGGTACAGTTGACAAATCAGGCAGTTTATGAATCAATTCTTGTAATTCTGCTGGGACGCGATCGCCTACAGAACCAAGAGGAGCAGAAGCAGTGATTTTCAACAAGTTGTCACGAAAGGTAGCCGTGCAGTTAGGGTAAAAGCCTCTAATTTGATTGTGTAATTGGATCGCGCTTTTTGACCAATCCAAAGCATAATCTGGTTTTTGAATCAGAGGTGCATAAGTCGCTGCTAAATTATCTTGGGGAATTGGTTGAATTTCTTTACGTTCTAACTTCAACAGAGTTTCCACCAACAAATCCCCACCGATCCCCGCTAGTCTATCGGCTAAATCTTGGGCATTATCCAGTAATCCAATGGGTGTAGTGGCTATTTGGAGCATTGCGCCAGTATCCATCCCCACATCCATTAACATGGTGGTGATCCCCGTTTCTCTCTCACCGTTATACAAACACCACTGAATCGGCGCGGCACCGCGATATTTGGGTAAAATCGAGCCATGCACATTAATGCAAGCCAATTTCGGTATATTTAAGATTTTTGCCGATAAAATCTGTCCATAAGCGACAACGACAAATACATCTGCATCTAATTGTTTGAGTTTGGTTAAAGTTTCAGTGTCTTTTTTCACCCGTTCGGGTTGCCATACTGGTAAATTGTGAGCAGTAGCGATCGCTTTTACTGGTGTTGGCGTAAGTTTATTTCCGCGTTCCCGGCGTTTATCTGGTTGGGTGACAACCGCCAACACTTCAAATTCTGAATGATTCAATAACTTTTCCAAGGTGGGTACAGCAAATTGAGGTGTACCAAAAAATACAATTTTCATTAATAATTAGTAGTTGTTAGTCGTCAGTCATTAGACTTCTTGTATAAATCAATGAGCTTTCACCCTAAATCCCTTTCCAAGCTTGGGAGAGGGACTTTGAATTTGTCTCCCCTTCTCCCAAAATTGGGGTATGAGGGCGAATTTTGCATTTGTGCAAGAAGTTTATTAGTTAATCGTAAGTGCGCCCCTGATAACTGACAACATTTAAGTTGCATGTTGAAACAGAATACACTAAGCCAGCATCTAGCAGGCTCCTGGATTCGGGACGGCAGTTGCAAAATACAGTTGTTAGCTGTAAATAATATTCGCTGTTTGGTGGTACAATATTTTCGTATTCATGAAACCAAAGGCTGCTTGATTAACTTAGTTGTTAAGTTAACAAGTGTAATAGCTAAGTATCAGCCGCATCTGCCTCTAGTGAACCTAATCACTTAGTGGTTTTATCGTTGCGAGTCGCTAGAGCATCTACCGAGTGAATTTTGTTGTGTTCTTGATCGTCTTCCCGAAATTAGCTTTAAATGCAGTTAAATTTCCGAAAAAATATTGCGTCTTCTAGCTATTTTTGTAGTTTAGATAGCAATTTATAACTTTGGGTTGCTGATAGCAATATCTTCTGAGTATGATGTATTATGCGTCCGCTTTTTCAGGTTTTTAATTAACGCCTCACGTTTACCATCATGAGGGTTTGCGCTGTTATATTTAGTGTGTAACCTAGCTTATTTGCTGCGTACTAGCGATCGCTAGTACGATCCCCAATCACTAAGTTATCTCACTCTTGTTTGCCAGCCTGATTCCTCAAACTATACCCGAAATATTTCTTAACTAAGACTTCTTTTTGGTGTGGTGGAGTATAGCGACATTATATATCGTGTAGTAATTACTGAGTACTCAGCATATTTACTATACTCGCATATTTTTGCCAAAAAATATTCAGTACCTCAGTAAGAAAAGGTGTAGACAATGATACTTAATTTTTGTAAAACTCTGCAAACTTTGAAGATATTATTTCGTCATGACTTTTAGTTTCTTGTTATACATATAACTACCACCTGCCCCATTGCTGCTGATGTATTGCTTCTCACATAGCAATTGCCCCCTCTAGAGAGTCTACAAATGCTTAAACCCCTTTTGCTGTCAGGATGGTTCCGCACACAACCATTTCTCAATTACGTTGTCGCTGTGATACTACTTGCACCTTTATTAGGAGCATCGGCTCATTCGATCCCAGTAAGATCCGAGGTACATAAACTAACTTCGATGGCTGGAGAATCTGACTCTGTATCAAAGGAAATAGCTGTAGTTGGGGAACCTGAGATAGCTGAAACATTAAAAACAGATCAAATCGAATCGACAACAGAAGAATTTGACTCTGTGCCAACACAAAGTACTGCTGTTCAGGAACCGCAAGTATTACCAGCAGATAAAATTGAGTCTTCGGCTAAAGTAGATAATTATCTGTCAAGCAGCGATTTAGATTTAAGCGATGTAACTGTTCCCGATTCTTTGGCAGCAGTTGAACTCGCACCATCAACAGATGTTCCTGTTAGTCAACTTAATTTAATACGCAAACTTAAAGCTGCTAATGTCAAGTCTTTGAGAGGACAAGAAAATTATCTCTCTAGAGAAAAATCTTTTACTAAATCATTGACAGCAACTCAAGTAGCACCAGCTATTAGAGAATCCCAATCAACCACAACTACCGAAATACCTGTTGTAGAACCAGTTGATGAGTCCCAAGCAGAACAAATAGATCCCATCGGTAGTCCTCATCCGATTCCTTGGAAATGGATTACAGCAACTCAAGAAGCTATTGCTTCTAATGGTGGTTCTGGAGTGCGTCACTATCGCAGCGTACCCGTGATTTCTCCAGATGGTAAATATGCTGTTTATAGTCGGGTGCAACTGGAGGTCAAACCCCAAATGTACAACAGCCGTGTCACCAGCGTTTTGTTTGTCCAAGATATGCAAACTAAGAAATTGTGGGTGATGGCTTCAACGACTCCAGTTAGCGATCCTTTATTAAAGGTAAAGGCTGTAAAAGCGGAGTCTTCAGAAGAAACCGATACGAGCGGTAAAATTGGGGTACTAGTTCCAGTTAGCTGGTCAGAAAAAGGCGATCGCTTCTTAGCACGCAAGTTTGAAGGTATATTTAACACGGGTGATTCTACAGATAGTGCAGTGATTTGGGATCGGCAAAAAAATCACGCTAACACAGTAGCTCCGGTTAGTGACGAAGAACATGAAAAAGTTGCCGTATTGTTAGGCTGGAGTAAAAGCCAACCGGATAGCGTGTTATTCCGTGCAGGGGAATTGGGCGAGGAAAACTGGCCATTAATGCAAGTTGCTAATGATGGTAAGACTATCACTACAACAGACAGCGATCGACCGATTACTTTTGGTAAAAAGGTGACAGAAATTTGGGCAGGACCACAAGTTGCCTACCGATAGATTATAAAAAATCTTATAAACTCCCGTTGTCGTCACTGCTGACAACGGGATTTTTTTGGCGTTGCCTAAAATAGGGATAATTCTTGTGGGGTGGGTATCCTACCACTAGTGTCAACATTATGGTGCGGCGACTGGCATAAAATTTGACTCTTCAAAATTTTTCAAACACCCTCTTAGACTGTAGACCCTGTAATCCACAGCTTACAATGTTTTTGACCCCAATTAGTCAGAATTGCTTGACCAAGTTTTTTGAAAATTTTACTTTATCAATTTCTGTTATGATAAAAGCATCAACCTGTACAGACTTTGTGTACAGGTTAATCGATAATGTACTTAATTCAATTTACAACTAAAAACGGAACTTTTGATACTTATGGTTTCTGCTAGTTATACTTACACACAAGCACGAGAAAATCTGTCTGAACTGTGCCAGAAAGTTACTTCAGAACGCGATTTTGTAATCATTACACGTCGTAATGCTGAAAATGTAGCTTTAATACCTGTTGATGAACTTTCTAGTATTCTAGAAACTGCTCATCTTTTACGTTCTCCCCGTAACGCTGAACGTTTGCTAACAGCTTTAAATCGAGCTAAATCAGGAGTTGTGAAATCTCAAAGTTTGGATGATCTTAGTAAGGAGTTAGGATTTGAACAAAAAGAAGAACCTAAAAAACCAATCAAAACAAGAAATTCCAGCAACTCCAAAGCAAAGAAAAACAGTATTTCAACCTGAATTTTTAGAAGACTTGAAATTTTGGGTGGAAAATGATCAACGAGTTACCCTTAAAGTTTTGGATCTTGTCAAAGAGACTTGCCAAGATCCTTTTAAGGGGAAAGGTAAGCCGGAACCTTTAAAATATTTAGATCCTAATACTTGGTCTCGCCGTTTAACACAAGAACATAGAATTGTATATCTTGTAAAAGATGATGAAATAAATTTTTTACAAGCTCGTTATCATTATTAACTATTAATTATCCCAAAATATAAGTAGCATTATTTAGTCTTGCGTAGCTTGCCGCCGTAGGGCCCAACAGTTCCAACACTCCAAAAATATTTACTTGGTGACAGGTCGTCCTCAATATCATAGCTGCTGAGTTATAAGTGGGTATGGAAAAATATTTATGTTATTGCAAAGGAAACGAAGCAATGCCAAACCCTTGTGATTGCTTAGTTTCGCTACACTCAGAATGTATATTTAATTTTCCATAAATACTTAGCTAATTAGAAGAGTGATAAGGAAATCAGTTTGCTTATTGCTTCTCAACCAGAGTGCGTATATCCCAAAAGTCAATATAGTGAGTTCCTTGCTAATACACCATTTGTTGACATAACAAAAAAGCGTTTGCCTCTTGCCCTTAGAAGCTGAAGGGGGCGTTCAAAATCACCATCACCACTGATTAAAACAGCCATATCATAATGATCAATAGTGTTAAACATATCTAGCACTATTTCGACATCTAAGTTTGCTTTTTATTTTGTAGTCCCATCAGAAAGCAGGATATTCTTTAAAGTTTTTGTGACCAACGTATAGCCCATAGTTGGCAATGCTTTTAAGTAAGCTTCCTGTCTAGCTTCTGGAGGAGCATCTACACCCATATAATAAAACGCATCAACCAATTCGCCTTTTGTTCTTACAAAATCTAAAATTTTCTTTGGGTCTGTCCACCACCTCAAACAATCTCTCTGTATATAGAAGAAGTTTGCACTATCTAAGAAAAGGGATACTCGCATTTATTTACCTAGCTTGTTGGACAAGACTAATGTTCCCTTACTTGATTATTTTCTAACACTTAACTCAAAAGCGTTCGCTTGTTGTCCTATTCCTATCCTCTAAGATTAAAACTATAAAGACTTATTTATCACCTCTTTCCCACTCAGGTATGGCTCCTTTGACTCGGCGGATGGGCAAGTTGGCGATTAAAGCTGTGGTTCGTTGGTTGCTTTCTAAAGAGAACTCTAAGCCCTCTGTCTCAACTTCAACATAGCGACAGACTACATCTAGGATTTCTTTGCGCATTTTTTCCAACGTTTGAGGGTCTATATCAGCGCGATCGTGAGCAATCACTAATTGCAGGCGACGTTTAACTTGAGTTCGACTGCTATCAGGGCCGCGAAAAAAAAGTTTTTCTAGAAGTTCAATCATTACGAATAGGTCTGGGGCGGAGACTGGAAAGGTAAGTTAAACAATCTTTGTCCTGAACAACCTTCGTATACGAGCGAAGATGCTGTCTTGGGACGAGTCGATCTCCAGAAATTCGACACTTTCCCCTTCTAGTCTACGAGCAATGTTCTCAAAGGCTGTAGCAGCTAAAGAGGGATTTTCTGCTAACACTAAGGGTTCGCCGCGATTGGTAGATACAATAACACGCTCGTCGTCAGGGATTACCCCGATGAGGGGAATGGCGAGAAGTTCCTGAACATCTTGCACTGACATCATATCATTTGCCTGCACCATTGAGGGTCTGATGCGGTTAATTATTAAATGAACACGCTTGATACCTTGTGCTTCAAGTAACCCCACTACCCGATCGGCATCGCGAACTGAGGAAATTTCTGGTGTGCTAACAACTAGCGCTTCTTTGGCCGGGCCGATCGCATTTTTAAAACCATTTTCAATCCCGGCGGGGCTATCAATAATCACGTACTGATATTTTTGCGCTAGTGCATTCACCAATAACTTCATCTGTTCGGGTGTGACTGCATCTTTGGAGCGATTTTGGGCTGCCGGCAAGAGTACGAGATTGGGTTGGCGCTTATCTTTCACCAAGGCTTGTTCTAAACGGCACTCTCTGGCTAAGACTTCTACCGCAGTATAAACGATGCGGTTTTCCAGCCCTAAGAGCAAATCCAAATTTCTCAGACCAAAATCCGCATCAACCAAAGCAACTTGACGCCCCATTTTGGCTAAAGCCATACCCAAATTTGCTGAAACTGTGGTTTTACCCACTCCTCCTTTACCGGAGGTAATCACAATAATGCGAGTCATGATAGAAATGCGGTCAATGAGGGTTCAGGAAATATAAAACAGTAAATTGCAGTATAAAGTATGAAGTATCGTATCAAGTATGAAGAAATATCTGTTCTCCCTGATCAGGGTGAGGCATGAATATTTGTTTTATTTAATCTTTACTTCTATACTTCATTCTTTAAGTGAATATTTATGGTTCTTGATTGCTCTTGGTGAATTGGTTTCTGGAAAAATCAGTCGCCCTAGCGATACGAATTCCTTGGGGCGTAATATGTGCCACCTCTGGAGAAAACTGGATTGGCGGTTTTTCTGGTGCTCTAGCTACAGCATCTGCGATCCGCAGTTGGGTTGGCTCCATTTGTAAGGCCATAATCAGACACTCACTATTGCCTCCAGCCCCAGCATGAGCAATTCCACGCAGACGACCCCAGATAATAATATCTCCATCTGCAATTACAATACCACCTGGATTTAAATCTCCCAAGAGAATTACTGTCCCAGGATGACGAATTTCTACTCCAGAGCGGACTGTCATTTCTAAATAGAGGGCATCTTCTTGGGGGATCGCTGTAGCTGTTGGTTCTGAATTCAGGGAAGTTACGGGCTGCAATTGTTCTACAGAATACCCCGAAGTTACAGCAGCGATCGCAGTTTGCCGACGACTGGTCGAGACAGATATCAGCTGGAGTTGGACTTCACTCAAAGCCTCAACGAGTTCTTGGAGTTGTCTGGCATCTATTAAACGGTCTTGTGCCATTAAATGCACAGGTGTGTTAGATACACGGAAGCGATCGCCTGCACTCAGACGTTGCCTGATTTGTTGCCAAATATTAGACCAAGTGAGTTCTGAGGCAGATACTTGAGATTCCGAGGGCAAAATTAATAAAATTCGTCCCTCCTTACTTTTTAACTGGACTTGACTATTATCATTTACACGATGCCCTGGTAATGCTAACTCATCGGGATTTAAGTCAGTCAGGATAAAATCCGATCCGGCATCAGTATTTGACTCTACATCTCGATCAGCAGGATTTGACTCTACATCCTCAAGAACAGTATTTGATTTTAAATAAAGGAGGACAGATTTTAATTCAGCATCTGGGAGGATAGAATCTGACTCAACATCAGAAACAGTAGAATTTACCTCTACCTCAGAAAGGATAGAGTTTGATTCTGCATTAGGAAGTGCAGAATTTGACTTTAGATTGGGAATCGCAGAATCAGAAGTCATGCAGTACTAGCCAAAAGACAACAGATTTTAAATTTTAGGTCGCATCTTTGGTGCGCTGACAGCGCAACTTGGATTTTGGATTTGTGTCACTCACACAACGACCGGCTCAGTGACCACAAGGGGTGTTGGCGTAGCGGCATATTAGTCCGACATAAACCAAAAGACTCTTTAATCTAAAATCGTTCGACTGAGCGTAGCCAAAGTCTCAAATCTCAAATTGGCACGGTCAACCTCTGATAAACTGTCACCAAGGCATCAGCATCGCCGACATTACCTGGAAACAGCACCACAGGCAAATCAGGAAACTGGGGATGATCGGATGACGTTAACACCATTGAACAACCAGCTAAAATTTGACCGAGTAAACGGGCTGAAGTTAAAGCTAGTCCAGTACTCAAGACATCGTTTGAAGTAATGCCACCCTTGCTGATTAAGAATCCGATATCAGATGGTAAACCGCGCACAATATCCATCAATAAACTTGAAACTTTTGCCCCAAACTCCAATCGGGTGTTGACATCTTTAAAATTCAGTTCCTGACGGCTAGTATAAACCACTGGTGTTTTGCCATCCTTGTGTGCCGCCCATGTACTTTCTTGGATTTCAGTTAGCAATGCCGCAGATTGATTTGCATCATCAAGTAATCGCGCTACATTCACTTCGATTCCTACAGTTCCCTCTACTTGCAACAGCGCCTCTAATTGCTGGGTAGTCTTTTTCACATGGGAACCAACAATCACCGCACCTGGTTTGCCTTGGCGCACGTACTGCGCCATCTTTTCGGCAGCAATGGGTTGGGGTGGTAAAGCGGCTAAAGCAGTTAAAATACTTGCTGCACTGCGAAACAGAAAGCGTTTCCCTTGACTGGCTGCTGCTAATATATCTACTGCAAAGCGGTTGAGATCGGCTTGAGTTTCACCATCGACGACAGCGCACTGATTACCATGAAGTTGTAACAATCGTTCCAAACTACCAGCGCGAATATCGGCTAGGAGAAACCTTTCTACAGCTTCAGCACTAATTCGTCCTTGAGTCTTTTCATCAACATACTTGGGTAAATAACTGTGATGGTAGCTGAAGACTGAATCACGGGCAAATTCGGTTTCATGGACTGGGGTAGGTACACCGCCAATAATCAAGTAATGCACGCTGTCGCGGGTGATGCGTCCGCCGTCAAAAAATGCTGGTACCAGAAAATGAGCATCAAAGGGGCCGAGTTCTTGGGCGATCGCATCTGTTTCAATGGGATAATGTCCCCGCAAAGTAGAATCAGAACGGCTGACAATCAGAAAATCGTCAATTCCTTCAGCATTCAAAGCGATTTTCAGGTTGTGGCAAACTTCTTTGGTGACAGATGCAGCTGACTCTGGCGTTAGCGATCTAGTATTAGTCAGCACAAAGAAAATCGGCGAATCATCCTGCAACCCGCTGCGTAAAGTCTCCACATCCCAGTGCATTAGCAGCAAGCAGCTGTGGACTGTTTGAGAACCTGTAGGGTCATCATCCAGGACAATTATTTTGGGTTTGTTGCTCATTTAAGTCAACGGGGCGATTGTTTTCTGGGAAATTTATCAACAGAGGTAATCTCTACTCAGCCTTTCTGCAATTTTCTGATTTCTGCTTGCACATCGATCGCAATTTGCAATGATTGATTTAGCAGTTGAGCATATTCGCCTGCTTGACTACTAACTTGTAAAGCTTGCAGACTGGCTAAATTATTCACAAATAACTCTTGGTTACTAGTAAGCAATTTTTTATTATCTCGCAAAATTCGTTCCGTTTTCAGAGCGCGGACTAAATCTTCTCTAATTAGTTGCAGGGCGGCGGTTACTTTATCTCGGTCATGGATACTGCTTTCTATGTTTCCTGATGCTGCCAATTGGTCATTGATATCGATGGCAGCAACCAGGTCATGATATTTATCAACTTCATCTAAAAGTATTGTCAGTCCTTCGGGACAGGTTAATTGTCGCCACAGCCATCGCCCCACTAATATCGGCATTGGCACTAAAATTAGTAAAAGAATTCCTAATCGAACTGAAGAACCAATTGTTGGCAGAATAATAAACGCATAAACAAAGCCCACAATTATTGGCGTTAGCGCCAGCGTCACCAGCAGTTCATTGATAAAAAACCCTAATCGCTTCTTGCCATCTCGCAAAACAGAGGGGCGAAAAACGTCTTCTGGATCGAACCCAGTCAAACGTCTCAGTTCCCCCTTACTAATTTCCAAGCCTATTAAGTCCGGCTGCACGTCTGCATACTCCTATGGAAACCCAAGTTGCGTATTCATTTTAATCGGGTTTACCGTGATGATTGTGGTTATATTCAGGAAACCAGTTTTCATCTAAGATTTGCTCTAAAGAACCAATGGGTATAGAGGGGAATATGTCAATGGGAAGTTGAGAGCGATCGCTTGCTTCTGTCCTTGCATCTTGATAACATTCATCAAATATTTCTAAAATATAAGGTTTTAAGCTAAGACTATCTATCAGAGCTTTTTTAATCTCTCTACGAAAAGTCCTAATTTCTCCTTTCCAATGTCCTTGATTACGTTCTCGTTCATTATCCCAACACTTAAGTTTTAGTAGATGTTCAAGAAGCTTAATTAAGAAACTTTCAATTGTTCGCTTCTCCCTTCTACCCATAGTTTCTAATTCTTCTAACAAATTATCTAAATCAACAGCAGACAACTGTCCAGCACGAAGTTGATTGATAGTTGTCCTCAGCCACAGGTAATAGTCTTGGTTGTATAAGATTTGAGTTGCTGATTGGATTATTGGTTTGACCATACACTAGCTGCATTCCTAGTATTTTTTCATTTAGCTCTATTGAGCTTCTATCCATAATTGCCTGTAATCTCTGACTCTAGCTCAATAGTTTTACCTTTACAAAAATAAAACTATCCTCCTGTTACATCATAATAAAGAGAGTTGAGTTGTTGGTTGATTGACTACATAAGTGACTGGTCTATTAATTTTTATCACCCTACCTTCATTCACAGCCTTATTTAACCAATCCTGTATTTGAGATAGTCTAACATTCAAACATTCCGCCAAAGATTTTGCATCTTTTGGTTGCTGTAAATGATTCAGAATGATAGGTAAAACAGCTTGATAAATATTTTGTGGGTAAATATCCAAAACAGTCTCTTGAGGTATTTTTTCTACAGTTTGTACTGGTTCAACCCAAGAAGCCACTTTTACTAAAAGTTCCCTCAACGAATCATTCCAAGGTTCAGCCGGAAAAGGTTTTGCACCCTGATTGTGTAATTGCTGATTACCTTCTGATACAGCCCCATCCAATCGGACAAAAACTGGGATATCTTGGAGTCGGGAAAGCGCTTCCACTGCACCCGCCCAAGTACCACCTTTGCCAAAAGATGAACTGACTACCAAAGCATAATCTGCTAAAGCATAAATATATTTGTTTCGCCCCATCGCATTACCAGTATTGAAACCAGCTTCGGGGTCATAACTAGAAACCAAGGTAAGTCTACCCTCTTTAATACTAGAGCGATACTTGCTGTTCACTGCTGCCTTAGTCAAACTATCCGCCAGTACACCGACAGATGTACCTCCTGCATCCAACACAGCCAGCATTGCAGCTTGGTCTACGCCTCGCGCCCCACCAGAAATTACCTGCATTCTTTGTACAGCAATATTTTGTGCAACTCTTCGTGTGTAGCCAAATATCTCGTCATCAACATCACGAGAACCAATAATTGCTAGTCCTCCCATAGATAGCAATTCTATATTGCCAATCCCATAAAGAATTGCTGGTGCTGAATGTCTCAGTCTTTGCTTAAGACGTTTAGGATAGTTTGTATCACTTCGTCCCAGCACCCACAATCCCTGATTAGTCCACTTCTCAACCGCTAGACTCAGCATCATACCCCGTTCTAGTAAAGCTGAAAGCCTTTCAGGGCTAAGTTTATTTACAGTAATTTTTTGTAACTGTTCTTTGGCTGTAGATTCTAGTAAATCTGCTGGTCGCATCTGATTTTCCCGCAACCAGTCTGTTAAAGAATTATATTCACTCAGAGTTAAGGGTTGTGGTTCAATTTGCCGATTTTGACCAAAGCTGGCACACAACAGCAAAATTGCTTGAGTATCTGGTTGCAGGATATGAGTTAACATGATTTTCTAATCCCCTTGACCTAATAAATTGAGTGCCAATGCTACAGGAAAAACCACTCCACTGTTAGCACGTCGCAAAAGTGCTGCAATTACAGTAAAAGTCCAACGGGAATTAACTATATCATCAACCAAGAAAACAGAACCACTCATTCCTTTCCAGGACTCAACAGCAAAAGCACCATCCAAATTATGAGCTTGTTGGTAACTGTTGCTCATCTTTTTTTGTAACTCAGTTTGCTGAACTTTCTGCACAATTGGCATGAAGGGTAAGCCTAATTTTTGTGCTAGTCGTTGAGCAAAATTTGGTACAAGTTCTGGACGATTCAGTGAGGGTACACAAGTTACCCAAGTCGGAAAGAGTTGTGGTTGCCAATGTTGAATCATCTCAAAAGCACCCTGCACCAGTGCATCTTCAAAATGATTATCTTGATATTTACCCTGCTTGACTAATTCTCCCCAACCTGCATCACTCCATAGAGATAATGCCCTTCCCACTTCTGCT
This sequence comes from Nostoc sp. 'Lobaria pulmonaria (5183) cyanobiont', assembly GCF_002949795.1. NCBI lineage: Bacteria > Bacillati > Cyanobacteriota > Cyanophyceae > Nostocales > Nostocaceae > Nostoc > Nostoc sp. 'Lobaria pulmonaria (5183) cyanobiont'. The sequence continues at coordinate 5,780,877 of NZ_CP026692.1, forward strand.
TGTAAATTATTTTTAATATTTCCTGAAAAGCGATAATTGACTAATGCTGCTGATGGCCATTTTTTGCGTGGTTCAATGATTTGTTTACTGCGACGCAAAAATTGAATTGCTTTATTTACAAGTTCAATTGAGCAAGTTTCTATTAATAATGGTCTATTCAAACACACAGCACATTTACCGCAAGATTTTGGATCTGGATCATCTAATTCTGTCGCCAAAAAAGTCATTAAGCATTGCTTAGTTTGCATATATTCCAACATTCGATCTTGCTCTTGGCGACGAATTTGGGTGATTTTGTCAATTTTTGCAGTATCAGTTTGATAATAAACTGGGGTCAAATACCATTTTGAATCTTGCTTAGTTATAGGTGCAGGCAATTCCATTGATAGCAGTTTTAAAACTTTCTCAATTTGTCCTCGTGAAAGATTGAGATGCTGCTCTAATTGGGTAACAGAAAAACCGTCTACAGCTTCGTTAAGTACATTTAAAATCTTTTGTGTATGCACCTCTGGAGGAAAGGCTGTATTGATAAAGTAGTTAGTTATATCATTATCTTCATCACCGCTCAGAAGAATTCCATAAGCTTTTTCTACTGCTCTACCTGCTCGTCCTACTTGCTGATAATAGTGGACAACCGAGCCAGGACGCTGGTAATGAATTACAAAGCCTAAATCTGGTTTGTCAAAACCCATTCCTAATGCTGTAGTTGCTACTAATGCTTTAATTTCATTATTCAAAAGCTCATCTTCTAGTACTACACGAATTTCACTGTCTAAATCACTATGATATGCTTTAGCATTAATACCTTGAGTTTTTAACCAATTGGCAACTCGTTCAGCATCTCTAACAGTTAATGTATAAATAATGCCACTTCCAGGTAAGCCAGGAATCTGTTGAGCTAACCATGCCATTCGTGCTGCTGGACTAGGGATAGAAATATTTTGCAGATGCAAACTTTCTCTGGTTAAATTTCCTCTGGAAACACGCAGATTTGAACCCAATTGAGCAATAATATCATTGACAACTCGATTGTTGGCTGTAGCAGTTGTTGCTAATACTGGGATATTTTGCGGCAATGCTTGTAAAATTCTGACAATCCGGCGATAATCAGGGCGAAAATCATGTCCCCAATCAGAGATACAGTGGGCTTCATCAACAACAAATAAACCTATACGTTGAGATACTGGCAAAAGAATTTTTTCCCGAAAATCTTCATTACCTAGTCTTTCTGGAGAAATAAGCAGAATGTCTATTTCTCCTGCTAGCAACTGTTTTTCTATTAGTCGCCATTTATCTGGATTGCTGGAGTTAATTGTTTCGGCTTTTATACCAATGCGTTGGGCTGCTGCAATTTGGTTTCGCATCAAAGCTAGTAATGGCGAAATCAAAACAGTAAAACCAGCACCTTGATCTCGTAGTAAACGAGTTGCTAAAAAATAAACTAGACTTTTTCCCCAACCAGTGCGTTGGACAACGAGTAACTGCGATCGCACTTTGAGTAACTCTTCAATAGCTTCCCACTGTCCAGGGCGAAAATCGGCTGTGGAGTTATCAAGCGCTTGACGCAGAAGCAATAATCCCTGTTTCTGAAGGTTAGTTGTCATAGATACTAAGTAACTAATGATGATTTCTGTTGTAACATCAAATACAAGCAGAACGGAGTTGTGTTCAAGACTTATACCACTAAAGGTTTCAGCGTCAGCTTTGGTGTTTCAACAAAAATAGATAAAGTCTAGCTAGGGTGCAAGAGCAATTTAGTAGTTTACTGTGTGGGAATCTTTAGCCGATGTTCCAGGTTTGGGTTATAGCCTTGGGCTACTAATGGTACATACTCGGCATCCATCATGCTGAGGTTATGAATTTCAGTCAAGGTGCAATACCGAAAATATTCCTTAAGTCTAAATTAAAGCGTACTCAAAGAATGAGGTTTTCATTTCCCAAATCATTGAGAATATACGAGTTCCCATTCATTAACCTCCAAATTATCAGCCTGATAAATCGATTATCACTGAGGGTAAAAATGGCTAAAACTAAAACTAAATCAATAGATATTCTTTCATTAATTGAAGCAGAGTATCGCCAAGTTGAGAAAATTTTTGCAGAAGTAGAAAAACCTAAGGGCGCAAAGTTGGTTGAGCAATTCAATCAAATCTATATAGCATTGCTATTACATGCAAGAACTGAAGAATTAGTCTTCTATCCAGCTTTGCGAGAGTACGAAGAAACTGAACAATATGTTGAAGAAGCTGAAGAAGAACATGAAGAAATTTCAGTTATCTTAGAAGAAATTAAGGCGCTTAAGCCTACTCAACCTGAGTTTCAAAAAAAAATCAGCGAATTGAAGGAAACACTTGAGCATCATGTAGAAGAAGAAAAGGGAATTTTTAATGCTGTGCGGGAATGTATGAGCGATCAAGAGCTATCTGAATTGGGACAGGATTTTCAAGAAACGAAAGCTAAGTTGGTGTCAAATGTAGAAGCTGCATTAGCAATGTAGTAATGCACTTTTTTCTAAATGTTTGCATAAATAGTTAGCCATGTTTTACACGTAATTAGGGCATTAAAATTACCAAAATATTCCTTCATCAAAGAGAAAAAATGACTACTACAAATGGTAAAAACAAGATTCGTTACGCCGTTGTTGGTTTAGGTTGGTTTGCCCAACAAGCCGCCTTACCTTCCTTTGTCCACAGTGAAAACTCGGAATTAGTCGCACTGGTTTCAGATGACCCCACAAAAAGTGAAGAACTGAGCAAAAAATACGGTATTAATCATACTTACTCATACAAGGAGTATGAGGACTGTCTGGCAAGCGGCGAGGTTGATGCAGTTTATATTGCGCTGCCCAATCACTTGCATTGCGACTACACTGTGCGGGCTGCTAATCAGGCAATTCATGTGTTGTGTGAAAAGCCAATGGCAGTAACAGAAGAAGAGTGTGAGACAATGATTAAAGCTGCCAATGACAATAATGTGAAGCTGATGATTGCCTACCGCTTACATTTAGAAGAAGCCAATTTACAAGCAGTAGAAATTGTCCGTTCAAAGCAAGTTGGTGAACCACGAATTTTCAACTCGGTTTTTACTCAGCAAGTAGAAGAAGGCAATATTCGTTTACGAGATGCCACAGGTGGTGGCACGCTCTATGATATTGGCATCTACTGCATTAATGCTGCACGTTATCTATTGCAAGATGAACCAATTGAAGTATTTGCTGTAGCTGCCAATAACGGAGAAGAACGCTTCAGCGAAGTAGAAGAAATGACTAGCGTCATCTTGCGTTTTCCCAACGAGCGATTGGCAACATTTACTTGTAGCTTTGGAGGGGCAAGTGTTTCGAGCTATCAGGTTATAGGTACTCAAGGCGATTTGCGAGTAGAACCTGCCTATGCTTGGCAGGGAGAACTGAAGCACTACCTGACAATTAATGGTGAAACCCAAGAGCGTACCTTTGAGGATCGCGATCAACTAGCAGCTGAATTTACCTACTTCTCTGATTGTATTCTCGAAGATAAAGACCCAGAGCCATCTGGAACGGAAGGGTTGATTGATGTTTCTATCATTCAAGCGCTTTACCAGTCAATTGAGACGGGTAAACCTGTGCAGATACAAACTCCCGATGCCTGCGGCGGTAAACTACGCCATCAACGTCCCACATTGGCTCAAACTATTGAGCGTCCTCCTATTGAGGAGACACCAGACTTGATTCATGCTGCTGCACCTTCTAGCGAGTCATAAGGTAGCTTTAAAATATCCTTGACCAAATAATATCAGCTTGGTGAGACAAGTTACTCTGAGTAACTGGTTAAAGGTGGGGAAACTTCCGCCATCGTGTACTACTCATGTTATAGCGATCGCTCAATAAAAAAGGCAGATAAATCAATGGCGGTTCAAGTAAAATTACTGTCGACAACGATTTATTCTGCCTCATGAATTAACTAAAACAAACTTGGGCATATATGCGCTGGAGAAGCAGGTTCTGACAGCAACAAGGATTTTGAAATCATAAAATTTTCTCATAATCACGGTATCTTTACGAACCGGATATCATCTGTACTTAAGCTTATCCTTTTTTTTTGAGTAAATAAAAATTTTGTAGTTTTTGTTACAGTTTTATATGTTATATTCTGATAAGTAAAAATCACTGTTGCTAGGGGCGCACTGCTGTGTGCCCCTTAATAAAAATTTATATATTAAAACCTAAAAATTTTTACCTTGCTAACGCGATCGCAGTATTCTGTCCCCCAAAGCCAAAACTAAAACATAATACCTGTCGAATTTTACTTAGACGTGCTGCTGTCACGATATCTAAATCAAACTCTGGCTGCTGCAATCCTAAACAAGGTGGTAATATTTGATGCTTTAGCGCCATGAGAGAAAAAGCTACACCTAAAGCTCCAGATGCCCCTAGTGTATGACCTGTGCTTCCTTTGGTGGAACTAACTGCCACCCCTTCAGGAAACAAACGCTGAATTACCATACTTTCCATCTGGTCATTTAGTTGGGTAGCTGTGCCATGAGCATGAATGTAATCGATATCGCCTGGTAATAGACAACTACGTTCTAGACATTGTTTGATAGCAGCGATCGCACTTTTACCTTCAGGTTCTGGTGAATTACTATGATATGCGTCGTTAGTTAAGCCGAAACCGAGAATTTCACCATACACTTTTGCTTGACGCTGCTTTGCAAACTCTGCTGATTCTAAGACAAACACAGCTGCGCCTTCACCCAACACTAAGCCTTCCCGATGTAAATCAAAGGGATAAGCTCCAGTTTTCGCCAAAGCACCCATCTGCTGAAATCCAGCTAAAGTTAGGGGTGTAATCGGTGCTTCCACTGCACCTGCTATCGCTTGTTGACATTGCCCAGTTTGTATAAGTAAAGCTGCTTGGGCAATAGACCAAATTCCAGTAGCACAAGCTGCCATTGGTGCCAAAACCATCCCCGATGCACCAATTTGCCTGGCAGCTGCGATCGCATTCATCTGAGGTAATCTATCTAGCCAATTTCCAAAAGAGGACAGAGGCACACGGGGAGACGTGGAAATTTGCCGCATCTTTGCATCTCCATACATTTGCCTTGCCAGCATTTCCCAAGACGCTTGATAAGAACGACTCGATCCAATGACTACAGCACAATCAGCTAAAGGTGGAACTAAGCCAGCATCTTGCAAAGCAGAAGCAACAACCATCTGAGTTAACATTGTCAACTCAGATGGTTGTTGATTAATCAAACCTAGAGGAAGTGGTGTAAGTTCTGGAAATGGTTGATGTAAGCGAATTCCAGATTTACCTGCCAGCAAATTTTGCCAACTATCCTCTAAGCTTCCACCTAAGGCGGAAATTAAACCAATACCTGTGACTACAACCTTCAGCAATTTAGGAGTTAAAAATTAGGAGTTAAAAGTTAGGAGTTAGGAGTTCTTTTATTACTTCCCCTGCTCCTCTTCTCCCCCTGCTCCTCCTACTTTCCGGGTGTTTTCAGATTTTCTAGCACCTTGGGTGACTTTAGCGGAGTCAATGCGATCGCCTTGCTGAATTTTGTTTACTACATCAAAGCCTTGAGTGACATTGCCAAACACGGCGTAGTTACCATCCAAAAATGCTAGATCAGCTAAAGCAAAGTAAAACTGGGCAGAAGCAGAGTCTGGTGGTTGCGATCGCGCCATTGCGACTGCACCCTGTTTATGAGGCAATATGACGGGTTGAGCAGTAGCATCAAATGGTTTATTGTAAATCGGAGTATCCGAACCTTTTGGCTTAACTTCTAAAGGTATATAGCGAGCATTTCCCGTTTTTGGATCAATATAGCTACCAGTTCCCAGTTGATCTGCTGGAACTTTTGGGTCTTTGCTTTTGGGATCGCCCCCTTGAACTACAAACGGTTGAGGTTCGCGTACAACTCGATGGAAAGCTAAACCATCGTAAACACCCTTTTGCACTAAATCTACGAAGTTGCCAGCTGTAATGGGGGCATCAGTGCCGTCTACTTCGATAGTAATCGGCGAACCTTTAACCGTGATTACCACAGTAGCCTTGCCTTCGAGGCGCGGTAAATCTGCCAGTCCAGGAACACTCTCACTACTAGTTTGAGATACAGAAGTTGCCTCAGTAGTTGTCTTGGTGCTTGCCTCGCTTGTGGTCGAGGCAGCTGTCGAATTTGGAGAAGAGCTATTAGAAGCGACTTGCTGTGTTGAACATCCTCCCAACATTAAGGCACTGATAATCACAAGAGAAAGTAAAAATTGTGAAATTTTTAACCGCATTGCCTGTTACCGATTTAACCAGAGTATCTTATCGTTTTGAGGGCCATTGGGCATAAGAGGCAGAGGGGCAGGGAGCTGAGGGGAAAGAGGTAATTTTTATTCTCCCCCTTGCCCCTTGCCCCCTGCTCCCCCTCTTCTTCCCTCACTCCCTTACAATCCTTCTAACGATACTCCCAAAAAGCGGGCTAACTTTGCGCCTTCTGTTTCCAACTCTGTTAAAGATAAGGGTTGTCCAACCCGTGTTAAGGGTATATCTCGCCGTCCCTTAATGCGTAGATAGAGGGCGCGACGGGGATTAAGACCTTCTTTTACGTCTATTAGTACAGATTGCACATTTTCTATGCGGCTATCAATCTGAATTCGGCGGTTTTTGCCAGGAAACCCCCAGCGGAAGATTTTGATTGTACCAGTTTCACGATCGAATTCGTTGTAACCGCCTCCAACATCCAATAAAATCACTAGCCACAGGTATGTGGCTAATAACAAGCCAGCAGTACCATATAACCCCATCACCAATCCTTGGGGGACGAATACCAGTTTAGTGGGATCGGAAACTATGAGTAAATTAACTTTTAAATAACTGGATATTCCAGCCAATAAAAAGCCGCTTGCTCCCAAGGTAACGATAGTTGCCCACCAGTAGTTACTGAACCGACGAGAACCGAGAACATTTTGGTGCAGGAGGCGATCGCCTTTGTTAATCGTTGTTGATGTCGTCATTGAACTACCATTGCCCGTGAGATACTCGCTGTGACATACTCGCACACTGAATGCTTTTGCTGCATAGAGTAGTGGCTCTTTGTGCCAATCCGGCTATTGCTTAGGAGGCACTGAAGCTCTGTTTTAATAAGTTTACGGGAACCCTACCGCAGACTATAAATTTTTTCCTTTGTATCCGACAAATTTTACTGTCCCGGATGATGCTGGCTTACTTGAAACTACGGAACAAACCACTTAGGCTATTTGTATTAGTCAAGATGTGCCAACTTCCTTTTTCCTTATCTAACGTTTCACATAGGTTTTCTAGAGGTGTATCAACGACAGTGGCGGCGAAGTGACCATCCACATTTTACCAAACATCGTTGACAAAAACTCAACTGCGCCCTTCCATGTTTCTGCTACGGATATAATTTTTTAGGGAATGTTGTACTATTTTTTCACTCAATGGCTGATAAAAATTCTTTCTCCTTGCCCTTCTACCCCCCCTTATTCCCTGCTACCCTTTCCCTGTCTCTTTTTGACCTCTTGAAATGAGTTACCTACTTACGTCTATCTGCATTAAATTTTTTCAGATTTCTGAGAAAAGTTGTGTCAAATTGTAAAAATTCTGATATTCATATTATTTATAAGGTTCGTGTTTCATAGCTCATTTGCTTTTGCGTATCAGGCGAAAACCCTGACTAATGTGATAAGTTAAGAATCATTAAGTTACCACAAGCTAGATTACTAGCCGATGGTACGTATGATGTCATAACCCTGAGAAATAATGACTTAACTAGTCAGCAAGCTCTCAGAATCTCAGTTGGTTAAAAGCAGTTGAGATTGTCAAAAAAAACGTTAATTCCTCACGGCAGTCGGTTACACTGGCTCTCCGTACTGTCTTAGAAACGTTGCAATTTTAGTAAAAAAAGAGGATTTTGCTCTAATGACCATCGCAGTTGGACGCGCGCCCAGTAGAGGGTGGTTTGACGTTCTAGACGACTGGCTCAAGCGCGATCGCTTCGTATTCGTAGGTTGGTCAGGGATACTACTATTCCCCTGCGCTTTCCTAGCACTAGGCGGTTGGCTGACGGGCACCACCTTCGTCACCTCTTGGTACACCCACGGATTAGCCTCCTCCTACCTAGAAGGTGCTAACTTCCTGACAGTGGCAGTATCCACCCCCGCCGACAGCATGGGACACTCCCTATTGCTGTTGTGGGGGCCAGAAGCTCAAGGCGACCTCACCCGTTGGTTCCAATTGGGAGGCTTGTGGCCATTCGTGGCGTTACATGGAGCCTTCGGTTTGATTGGCTTCATGTTGCGGCAATTTGAAATTGCCCGTTTAGTAGGGATACGTCCTTACAATGCTCTCGCCTTCTCAGCTCCGATTGCAGTATTCGTCAGCGTATTCCTGATGTACCCCTTGGGACAATCTAGCTGGTTCTTTGCACCCAGCTTTGGCGTCGCGGCAATTTTCCGATTCCTACTATTCCTGCAAGGGTTCCACAACTGGACACTCAACCCCTTCCACATGATGGGTGTTGCTGGAGTATTGGGTGGTGCTTTATTGTGTGCCATTCACGGAGCCACAGTAGAAAACACCTTGTTTGAAGATGGTGATGGTGCTAACACCTTCCGCGCCTTCAATCCTACCCAGTCGGAAGAAACCTACTCAATGGTGACGGCAAACCGTTTCTGGTCACAGATTTTCGGGATTGCTTTCTCTAACAAGCGCTGGTTGCACTTCTTTATGTTGTTCGTGCCAGTCACAGGCTTGTGGATGAGTGCCGTTGGCATTGTCGGTTTAGCACTCAACCTGCGGGCTTATGATTTCGTCTCCCAAGAATTACGGGCGGCGGAAGACCCTGAGTTTGAAACCTTCTATACCAAAAATATTTTGCTGAACGAGGGTATCCGCGCTTGGATGGCTCCTCAAGATCAACCCCACGAACAATTTGTATTCCCTGAGGAGGTATTACCACGTGGTAACGCTCTCTAATAGACCAAATATCTTAGGCGGCGCTGGGCGCGACCAAGAATCTACTGGATTTGCTTGGTGGTCTGGTAACGCACGTTTAATCAACCTATCTGGTAAACTGCTGGGCGCTCACGTTGCCCACGCTGGTTTGATTGTATTCTGGGCTGGAGCGATGACTTTGTTTGAAGTCGCTCACTTCATTCCTGAAAAGCCCATGTATGAGCAGGGCTTGATCCTGTTACCTCACCTTGCCGCTCAGGGTTGGGGTGTTGGTGCTGGTGGTGAAGTCATCGATACTTTCCCCTACTTTGTTGTCGGTGTACTCCACCTAATTTCCTCAGCCGTCCTTGGCTTTGGCGGTATCTATCATGCCGTTCGCGGCCCAGAAACCTTAGAAGAATACTCTTCTTTCTTTGGTTACGACTGGAAAGACAAGAACAAGATGACCAACATTATCGGGTTCCATCTGATTATTTTGGGATTCGGTGCATTGCTGTTGGTAGCAAAGGCAATGTTCTTTGGTGGGTTGTATGACACCTGGGCACCAGGCGGTGGTGATGTTCGGATTATTACCAATCCGACATTGAACCCAGCAGTTATCTTCGGTTATGTAATCAAGTCTCCCTTTGGTGGCGAAGGCTGGATTGTCAGCGTTGATAACTTAGAAGATGTGGTCGGTGGTCACATCTGGATTGCCTTTATCTGTATTGCTGGTGGTATTTTCCACATTCTTACCAAGCCTTTTGCTTGGTCGCGTCGTGCATCCATCTGGTCAGGTGAAGCTTATCTCTCCTACAGCTTGGGCGCTCTTTCGCTGATGGGCTTCATTGCCTCAATCTTTGTTTGGTTTAACAACACCGTTTACCCCAGCGAATTCTTCGGCCCTACTGGCCCAGAAGCTTCTCAAGCTCAGGCTTTGACCTTCTTGATTCGTGACCAACGCTTGGGTGCTAACGTTGGTTCTGCGCAAGGACCTACAGGTCTAGGTAAATATCTGATGCGCTCTCCAACTGGTGAAATCATCTTCGGTGGTGAAACCATGCGCTTCTGGGATTTCCGCGGTCCTTGGTTGGAGCCTCTACGTGGCCCCAATGGTCTTGACTTGGAAAAAATCAAGAATGATATTCAGCCTTGGCAAGCTCGTCGCGCTGCTGAATACATGACACACGCTCCTCTGGGTTCTTTGAACTCCGTGGGTGGTGTGGCTACCGAAATTAACTCTTTCAACTACGTATCTCCTCGCGCTTGGTTGTCGACTTCTCACTTCGTACTAGGATTCTTCTTCCTAGTTGGTCACTTGTGGCACGCTGGTCGCGCACGGGCTGCTGCTGGTGGTTTTGAGAAAGGAATTAACCGTGATACTGAGCCAGTGATGTTCATGGACGACCTTGACTAGGTTGTAAAGTTTATTTCATCACTGACAACTAAATAATTTAGAGGCTCTTGCATAAAAGCAAGGGCTTTTTTTATAGGAAAATTAGTAATCTATTGATTAAAGTGAGCGACTTGCCAAGGTAACTAATCTATGAACGATTCCAATTTTATTGATGCTTTGCGATGGACATCTGAAGCTAAGGAAAAGTTACAAAATATTCCCTTTTTTGTCCGCTCTCAAGCTCAAGCCAGAATTGAACAGCTGGCTCGTGAAGCAGGCCAAGATGTTGTGACTGGTGATTTGGTAGAACAGGCTAGGCTTGAGTTTGGACAATAAATCAGGAATAAAAATACAGAGTTCAGAATTCAGAATTGGTAAATACTCTACTTATAAAGGGATAGAGTTTTAAAGCGAGAATATTCCAGTCAATTTAATTCATAATTACAAATTACGAATTAGTATCAACTTCCTCCTACATTCATCGCTGCTAAAACAGCCTTCTGGCTTACATCTCTGTAAACCGTATTCAAATACTTCATTACCACATCACTCGAAGTCGAATTTACTGCATTTTCCTCTTCCTTTGCTAGGGGAACCGCTCCCAATACATCTAATATCGTCTCGCTACTGGAGGGCACAATCACTACCAATGATGACTCTAATGGCTCATTGTATTGCCAGAAAGAATCAATTTTTACCGAGTATTTGTTATTAGGAATTGACTGTTGAATATCGGGCGTTTCTGTGGTACTACTGGGTTGAATCTTGGCACTACGTAATTGGCGTAAATCGCTGATAATTTGCTCTTTAGAACGTCCGCGCAATTGAAATAGTACAAAGGGGTCTTCACTGAATCTATCGCCTAACTGATAGTATATCGCACCAATGTGTTTACAGGGATTTGCTTTATCAGGACAAGAGCATTTACTTTGGACATCAGCAAGGGTAAATGGAAATATCGAAAGACCATTAGCCGTGAAGACTTCTTCTATATTTTGTGGCATTTCTCCTGCTAGTAGCTTGGCAGCAAAAATTGCCCTTTGGGACATGGTTTCAATTACATAACCCCACTGTTCATCGGTAAATGGTTCAAGGGAAAGGGAAACTTTATAAGGTTCTACTTCACTACCTTGCACTCTAGCCAATACTTTCGCACTTTTAAATTCGATGCTGAGAACATTTCCTTGACGAGCATAGTTTCTTGCACGTTCTAAACGCTTTTTAAAGCGATAGGAATCTAGCAAATCTAGCCATTGTTGTGACCACCATTCTCGACTTGCTTGTAATGTGTAATTAGTCATAAGTCAATTCAAAATTAAAAATTATGGAATGGATGAGTTGCTCTCGTTTTGTGACAGTTACCCCAAACTATAGCGTTTATGGTTGGGAGCATATTCAGTTTCGCAAATATACGCCTACAGAATGGAACTCTGGCACTACACAGGGGCGTAAAATCTTGAATGAATTACGGAATTACGAATTATTCCATCGCCGCCTTGCGCCGCAACCGCTCAACCAATTGGCGCGAAAAATCCAAGTTCTGATCGCGCAGACGCTCTCGGATTTCCAGGGCAGCCAGGGCTAAGGATAGCGCCTCTGTGTAGCGCCCCTCCACCTGTAAAACTAGCGCTAGCCCCGTTTGAGCATGAGCTAGCAAGTCTTGTCGTCCCACTTCCTGCGCCAGGGCTAACTCACGCTCGTACCAGGGGCGGGCTTCTATAGGGCGATCGCCTTTGGCAGACGCTCCGTACATTCGCTCTTAACTTACTCATCTAAACTTTCTGCGATCGCTTTGAGCAGTGCCTCAAAATCTGATTGTATATGAATCTCTTCCGTCAGAGCGAGAGTTCTCTGTAATGCTTCTCGATCGTCCATAGAGTTATATCAAACATCAATATAAGATATTTTTAAATATAAAGATTCAATAGACCCCTTGCAAAAGTCTCGACTTTTAACTATTTCTCTGCGCGTTTACGTGAAGTCAAGAAGTATTTATGCAAGAAGTCTAATGCATACGAACAAATACAATTTTGTAGTGTTATACTACACAGAAACCAGTTAAGTTTACACCACAAACTTATTCTGCATCATCGTCAATTACTGCACTGCGGTCAAGTAGTAGTAAGTTGCGGAGTTGGTCTGTATCCATTTCAGTTAACCACTCTTCACCAGCACCTACAACTTGTTCAGCCAATTGTTTTTTACTTTCAATCATGTCATGAATTTTTTCTTCTAAAGTGCCAGTGCAGACAAATTTATGTACTTGCACATTCCGAGTTTGACCAATCCGAAATACTCGGTCTGTGGCTTGATTTTCTACGGCTGGATTCCACCATCTATCAAAGTGGAATACATGATTTGCTCGTGTTAAATTCAGTCCTACACCACCTGCTTTCAGAGAAAGAATCATAATCGGTGGCCCTTGAGGGTCATGTTGGAAACGGTCGATCATTTCCTCACGTTGTTTTTTGCTGGTGCTGCCATATAAAAAGAATATTTCTCGCCCAAGCTGTTTTTCTAAATAGGGTTTAAGTAATTTACCCCACTCAGCAAATTGTGTAAAGATTAAAGCGCGATCGCTTTCTGCTAAAACTTCTTCTAACATTTCTTCTAGCCGCAGAAGTTTGGCTGAATTATGTTGCTCTAATGTCGCCTGTTTCAAATATTGAGCTGGGTGATTGCAGATTTGTTTAAGTTTGATTAGTAAAGCCAAAATCATCCCCCGGCGTTGCAATCCTTCAGCAGATTCTATCTCTACTAAAGATTGTTCTACAACTTGTTGATAAAGTGCGGCTTGTTCGCCAGTTAAACCACAAAATACGGTCATTTCTTGCTTATCTGGTAAGTCTTGAATTATGTCGCGATCGCTTTTCAATCGCCGCAGTATAAATGGTTGCACTAATGAACGTAACTGAGTCAAAGAAGCCGTATCACCATACTTTTCTATTGGCATAGCAAACCGCCTTTTGAAAAATTGCTTATTGCCTAAATACCCAGGATTGAGAAAATCCAAAATAGACCATAATTCTTGCAGTCTATTTTCTACTGGTGTCCCCGTCAACGCAATCCGAAATGTAGCTTCTAATTGGCGTACTGCTTTTGACTGCTTCGCCTCTGGATTTTTCACATTCTGGGCTTCATCTAAAACTATTATTTGCCAAGAGATACTTTGCAATGACTTGATATCTCGATGAAGAAGTGAGTAGCTGGTAACGATTAAATCGTGATTTTTTACTGCTTCTAAAAATGCTTTCCCTTTGGGGCGTTTGTCACCGTGATATTGCAAAATTTTCAGGCTTGGTGCAAATTTATTGACTTCCCTTTCCCAGTTGCCTAAAACCGAAGTTGGACAAACTAGTAGTGTTGGATTTTCTAGTGCATCTTGTTCTTTGAGATGTAGCAAAAAAGCAATGAACTGAATAGTTTTACCGAGTCCCATATCGTCGGCGAGACACGCGCCTAAACCCCAACGTTCTAAAAATGACAGCCAAGCAGCGCCTCGTTCTTGATATGGTCGCAACTGTCCTTTAAAGCCTGTTGGTGTGGGTAAAGGTGCGATCGCTTGATTATTTGTTAACGCCCCAATCAACTCTTGCAATGCCCCAGATGCATCAAAGCTAACCACTGGTAACTTTTCAATTGCCTGAGTATCCCCTGTACTCAGACGCAAAGCATCTTCCAGAGAAAGGGCCATTTGGTCTTTGCGAGTGGTAAAAAAAGTTTGGGCTGTCTTGATATCTTGAGGCCGCAATTCTACCCACTCACCGTTAATTTCTACTAGCGGACTATTTAAAGCCACAAGTTTATCAAACTGGGCTTTGGAAATAGTTTGTCCGCCAATTGCCAATTGCCATTGGAAATTCAGGAGACTCTGCAAGCCTAAACGTCCCTGCTTTGTCTTTGGGGTTTCGGCAGTAATTTTTAAACCCAAACGGTTCGCCCATCCTTCACGATTAGCCAAACTGGGAGGCAAAATTACTCCCAAACCGCTGTCTTCCAGCCTCCAAGCTACAGCTTTGATAAACTCGTAAGCTTGGATAGGGGTGAGACGAGAAAATTGAGGATATTCGGTTTCAAAACTGGCTACTATTGTTGGGTATAATCTGGAAGCTACCCCCAAACCTCGCAAAAATGTTTCTTGTGGTTGGTCAATTGTGCGATTTTTATAAACCAATCTTTCAACTGGATTGTTCCAAATAGTTGCTGCATCCACTAAAAACTCTGGATCGTCAGCCGCTTGCAAAAAATACGCCAATGTCCAATCTGTATCGCCAGACTCTGGAGAACGCAGTTGAAAACAGGTACGAAATAGAGTTTTAAGGGTTAATTGGTATTGTAGCGGCATAGTCCAAGCCTTCAATGCCGCTTCCAGTCGTTCCACTTCAATTGCATCTGCATTAACTGTATGAGATGCACTAGTTAAGGCTGGCAACCACTGTCGCACCCCAGCTGGTAATGCGATCGCCTTAGCTTCAATTGGAGGTTGAGAACCTACCATGTCTCGCACTTGGGCATCTATCGTACTGTTGAGAAATCCCAAAAGTAATTCTTGAGGTTCGGCGGGGAAGTTTACATAAAGTAGGGATTGGGAAAATTCCTCCCCAGTCCCTAGCCCCCAGTCCCCAGTTCCCAGTCCCTCCTCATAGGTACGACAAACCAACGGCATATTCGCAGAAAATTTTTCTAGGCGGGTTCCATCTACAGCGCTATCTAGAAGTACTTGCCATTTAGCAGCAAATGCACCATCTGATTGTTGGTCAATTGTTGGTAAAAACTTACACCGTGAGATTAAATCTAAACTCCAACGGGCAATCTGTGACCAAAAGCGTAAATCTCCACCCAAAAAGGCATCTTCCCCTTTAGCAGCATTTAGGGGAACAGCAGCGAGAAATTTTACTGCTTCGCTGGGGTTGAGACAAAAACCTTCAACTCGCCAAGGTTGCAAATATTGCGGGGAGTCAGTGTCTAGCCCTAAGCTAGCAGAATGTACAGGGAAAATCGCTGTTGTTCCTTCATTAGTATCTTCTGGGATATAAGTTGGTAGGGCAATTATTTGTGAATTTGTTGGCAAAGTAATCTCAGTGGCACTGGCGGCTTTGCGCGTTCGTCCAGTAGTCGCGAGCGCAACTTGGGGTTGCTGAATGAAGTTGGTAATTGCCATATTCTGGGAACGCAACCACTCACTCAACTCAACTGATGTCATTGCCAATGGATGTAGTGCTATATCTCCAGATCCATTAAGCTCAAAATTAACTCGTGATGATCGCCAAGTTTCCCCCCAAACAAATAAACAACCATTTTGATTTTTTAGTAACCAATTACAGTGTAAAATCGCCATTTGCTAACTACTCAGATTTTCCCAAAACTCAAGAACTAAAATTGCAACTATTCTACTTTTTACATCTTCTCAAAAATAATTTTTAACCAATTTTGCATATAATAATTTAAGTAATTATTCAATAGAAACATTATTAATAATGAATTTTCCCATAATTAAAGTTTTAAAAAATGGGATGTTAGTGGAACTAGATTATATGCATCCTCAAGAGGAGGAGGTTGTAAGAGCATTACTCAATATTGTAATTGTTGAAGGTAAAACCTATCCCCAAAAGCAACCTCTCTCTCCAACAGAATTTTCAGCTTATTGGTTAAGCAAGGATGCCTTTGTTGTCAGGACATCTGTTGTAGATCCTACACACAAGCCAAAAGAAATATTAGGGGCGTTTTATTTAAAGCCAAACTTTCCCGGTCGGTGTAGCCATATTTGCAACGCTGGTTTTATTGTACAACCAGGCTTTGGCGGTCAGGGTTTAGGACGGTTTATGGGAGAGGCTATGCTTTCAATAGCAGCAAATTTGGGCTACGAAGCAGTAATGTTTAATTTGGTCTTTGAGACTAATATACCTTCAATTACACTTTGGCAGTCGTTAGGATTCGAGATTATTGGGCGAATTCCGGGCGCGGCGAAGCTAGAGAATGGGCAGGTGGCAGATGCGCTAATCTTGTATCACACTTTGCTTTGAACGACTTGTCTATCTTTGTATCTACTAGAAGTCAGCCATAGGGCATAAATGTTAGGATTGCCACAGAAAGAGAATAGCGAAAGAGAAGGAAAAAAAACTGAATGGCAGAAGTTGATAAGTCAATATCCTTCGATGGAAGGGATATTCGACTGAAAGTAGGCCTACTAGCTCCCCAGGCAGGTGGATCGGTTTTGATAGAATCAGGGGACACATCCGTTTTAGTGACGGCTACGCGATCGCAAGCCAGAGAAGGCATTGATTTTCTTCCCCTTACTGTAGATTATGAAGAAAGGCTATATGCCGCTGGTCGGATTCCCGGCGGGATCATGCGGCGAGAAGGTCGCCCACCAGAAAAAACAATTCTCACCAGCCGTCTTATAGACCGTCCCATGCGTCCCTTGTTCCCTTCATGGCTAAGGGATGACTTGCAAATTATTGCCTTAACGCTGTCGATGGATGAGTTAGTTCCACCGGATGTGTTAGCAGTTACAGGCGCTTCCATCGCTACCCTGATTGCCCAGATTCCTTTTAATGGGCCAATGGCAGCAGTGCGGGTTGGTTTAGTGGGAGATGATTTCATTATTAACCCCACTTATGCAGAAACTGAAGCTGGAGATTTGGATCTGGTAGTAGCAGGTTCACCACATGGCGTGATCATGGTGGAAGCGGGAGCCAATCAGTTGCCAGAGCGAGATATTATCGAGGCGATTGACTTTGGTTATGAAGCAGTGCGGGACTTAATCAAAGCCCAGCAAGATTTAATCGCAGAACTGGGTCTAGTAATAGTGCAAGAAGCACCACCAGAAGTAGACCAAACGTTAGAAAATTATATCCGCGATCGCGCCAACGGTCAGATTAAGAAAATCCTGTCTCAATTTAGTTTGACCAAACCCGAACGCGATGCAGCTTTAGATGTCGTCAAGGATGAAATTGCCGCGACGATTACTGAACTGTCAGAAGAAGATCCCATTCGAGTTGCCGCAACTGCAAATAAGAAGGCACTTGGTAACACTTTTAAAGATATTACCAAATACTTCATGCGGCGACAAATCATCGAAGATAACGTCCGCGTTGATGGTCGTAAACTCGATCAAGTGCGTCCGGTTTCTTGTTTAGTTGATGTTTTACCAAAGCGAGTCCACGGTAGCGGTTTATTTAACCGGGAACTAACTCAAGTATTATCCACTTGTACTCTGGGTACACCTGGGGATGCTCAAAACCTCAACGATGACA
This sequence comes from Nostoc sp. 'Lobaria pulmonaria (5183) cyanobiont', assembly GCF_002949795.1. Lineage (NCBI taxonomy): Bacteria > Bacillati > Cyanobacteriota > Cyanophyceae > Nostocales > Nostocaceae > Nostoc > Nostoc sp. 'Lobaria pulmonaria (5183) cyanobiont'. Next base: position 5,798,456 of record NZ_CP026692.1, read on the forward strand.
TGCAGCTAGATCAGCACAAGCGTTATCTGCATCATTACAACTTCCCGCCGTTCTCAGTCGGAGAAACCAAGCCAATGCGGGCCCCAGGAAGGCGTGAAATTGGTCATGGGGCATTAGCAGAGCGATCGCTAATCCCTGTGCTACCGTCAAAAGAACAATTTCCCTACGTGATTCGCATCGTCTCGGAAGTACTTTCTTCCAACGGTTCCACCTCAATGGGTTCAGTCTGCGGTTCCACCCTCGCCCTGATGGATGCTGGTGTACCAATTCTCAAACCCGTCAGTGGCGCGGCAATGGGTCTGATTAAGGAAGGGGACGAAGTACGAGTCCTAACCGACATCCAAGGCATTGAAGACTTTTTGGGCGACATGGACTTCAAAGTTGCCGGGACGGATACCGGGATTACCGCCTTGCAAATGGATATGAAAATCTCCGGTTTGTCTTTGGACGTTATTTCCCAAGCCGTCCACCAAGCTAAAGCAGCCCGGTTGCACATTCTCGAGAAAATGCTCGCCTGCATTGACACACCACGGACTGAAACCTCACCTTATGCTCCACGTCTGTTAACAATCAAGATTGATTCAGACATGATTGGTTTGGTCATCGGGCCTGGAGGCAAGACTATTAAGGGGATCACAGAGGAAACTGGTGCAAAAATTGACATCGAAGATGATGGCACCGTGACAATTTCCGCTGTGGATGAGAACAAGGCCAAGAGAGCCAGAAATATCATCCAAGGCATGACCCGCAAGTTGCACGAAGGCGATGTCTATGCAGGACGCATTACTCGGATCATACCGATAGGTGCATTTGTGGAATTCTTGCCAGGAAAAGAAGGCATGATCCACATTTCTCAACTAGCTGACTACCGCGTTGGCAAAGTTGAGGATGAAGTAGCGGTGGGCGATGAAGTGATTATCAAAGTGCGCGAAATTGATAACAAAGGTCGCATTAATCTCACTCGCTTGGGTATTCACCCAGATCAAGCAACAGCAGCAAGAGAAGCCGCGGCGGTGAATCGGTAACTCGATTTGGGATTTTAGATTAGATTAAATCTAAAATCCGCGATGCCTATCGTGAAGGCATCGCCGTATGCTTCTCTAATTTGATAAATTACAAATTATTTTAACGACTTCTCTAGTGTTTTTGGCTCAGGTAGAGGTTGACCGTCAGCTAAAGATGATTCAATCAGCATTTCTAAAACTTCTTGAGCATTTTTGAAAGCTTCTTCGTAAGTATCTCCGTGAGTATGACAAAATCCCCATTCAGGAAGACTCACAACAAAACACTCGTCTTCATCAGACCACTGAATAACGATTGTATATTTCATATTTATTCATACACGTCTCGGCGATGAGCAATAGTGGGGACAATAAGCTGATTGGTTTCATCATCAATTCGGTAAATAACGCGATATTCACCAATGCGATAGCGATAGTAGCCTGCAAAATTACCTTTGAGAGGTTTAATATTAGGGTGAAAACGAGGATTTTGTTCCAGTTGCTCAAAGCACCTAGCAATCTTTTTGGCTAAAGCTTGGCTTGCAAAAGCATAAATCTCCTCTGCTTCAGCAGACAAAACAATGCTATACATCAGACCGAATTGTTCTCCAAGTTTTTACCCGACCCTCAGCAACATCTTTTTTACCCCTCTCGAAAGATTCAATAAATCCAGGAATATCAACTAACTCTTGGGTAGCATCTTCACTTTCTTTATCTGCTAGATAAGCTAAGAAGTCAGCAACCAGTTCTAGGCGTTCTGAAGACAATCCATCTAGATATTGGTTGATTTGTTGACGAACTTCTGTGTTGTTCATATTTTTGAAACTCTTTTACTTCTCTAATTCTGCCAACTTCTGTTGAGCAAAATCTCGCACTTGCTCATCTAGGTCATTCGCTGCTTTGTCGCGTAACAGTGGTAAAGTCTGGGGATGCTGAGGAAATTGCTTGATAATTATCTCTAGTGCAACCCGTCGAGGATTGGTTTCATAGTCTCGCTTACGCTTAAAGGGGTCATTAACAGCGCAGTTGTAGTAAATTTCAAATAACTCAGGCTGATTTCTAAAGTGTTTGGCTAATGCTTGGATGGCTGCACCTCGCACATTCCCCTCATTATCAGCAGTGGCGCGGTCTTTAAGAAACGAGCGGGTGTCCGGGTCATCTGGGAAATTGCTGGCTAATGCTTCGATGGCTACACTTCGCACATTTCCTACATTATCAGCAGTGGCGCGGTCTTTGAGAAACGAGCGCGTGTCCGGGTCATCTGGGAAATTGCTGGCTAATGCTTCGATGGCTGCACGTCGCACATTCCCCTCATTATCAGCAATGGCGCGGTCTTTGAGAAACGAGCGCGTGTCCGGGTCTTCTTTAAAGTTGCTGGCTAATGCTCGGATAGCTGCACGCCGCACATTCCCCTCATTATCAGCAGTAGCGCGGTCTTTGAGAAACGAGCGCGTGTCCGGGTCTTCTTTAAAGTTGCTGGCTAATGCTCGGATAGCTGCACGCCGCACATTCCCCTCATTATCAGCAGTGGCGCGGTCTTTGAAAAACGAACCCGTGTCCGGGTCATCTTTAAAATTGCTGGCTAATGCTTCGATGGCTGCACCTCGCGCATTCCCCTCATTATCAGCAGTGGCGCGGTCTTGCAGAAACGAGCGGATGTCTGGGTCATCTTTGAAATTGCTAGCTAATGCTTCGATGGTACTACCTCGCATATTCCCTTCATTATCAGCAGTGGCGCGGTCTTGCAGAAACGAGCGGATGTCTGGGTCATCTTTGAAATTGCTGGCTAATGCTTGGATGGCTACATATCGCACAAACCATTCATTATCAGCAGTAGCGCGGTCTTGCAGAAACGAGCGGATGTCTGGGTCATCTTTGAAATTGCTAGCTAATACTTGGATGGCTTCACCTTGTACATTCACATGATTATCAGCAGTGGCGAGGTCTTTGAGAAACGAGAGGGTATCCGGGTTATCTGGAAAATTGCTGGTTAATGTTTGGATAGCAACAAGTTGCACATTCCATTGATTATCAGCAGTGGTGCGGTCTTGCAGAAACGAGCGAATATCTGGGTCATCTGGAAAATTGCTGGCTAATGTCTGGATGGCTGTAATTCGCACATTCCCATCATTATCAGTGGTGCCGCGGTCTTTCAGAAACGAGCGGATGTCTGGGTCATCTGAAAAATTGTTGGCTAATGCTTGGATGGCTGTAATTCGCACATTCCCATCATTATCAGCAGTGGCGCGGTCTTTGAGCCAGTGTAAAGTATTGTTGTTATCTTTCCAAATTGCGGCGATTGTTGCAACTGCTTGAGTGCGAACTTCCTGAACTAGCTTAGTTTCCTCATATTGATAGTATTCGTAATAGTACCAGAGGTCATATTTAGTTAAATCTTTTAGCTTATCAAGTAATTCATTAGCCACTGACGCAATTACCGAACGATTTTCCACTTCTGCAAGATAGTTAGCCGCTAAAAACAAGTTGATAAATTTTTCCTCTTCGCCATCTTGCACCATTAAGTAATCAAGAATTTCACCAACAAATTTCGCATGAATCATTCTCGCAATTAGCCGCAATACCTCATGCCAAGTTTCATCTTGCCAGTGTTTGCCAAAAACTTCAGTTTTGAGATACTCAATTGTAATACTGCGTTCCTTCTCGAACTGCCGAACAAACTCCGAAGCACAGAAAAATTCTAAAAAAGTCCGATGCACAAAGGCATAGTAATCTGCACCCAAGAAACATAAAATAAAATTGCGAGTCCGCAGTTGATTAATCATCACCCGCGCAACTTCTCTAGCTTGACTGATTTCTAGACTTTTGAGATAGTCAGTCAAAATCTTCTCTAAATCACCTACACTAATCAAATTGCCAGCCAAACCTTTATCGCCAGTTTGCATATGATAGGCAACCTGACGCAACATTGCTTGCTTATCTTTATAATCAATAATTTTAGGATCTAATCTCTTATCTTCTTGCAAAGCACGTTCCACATCCCATTGATGCAATAGTACCCGCGATGCTTGATTGTAAAGTTCGGCTCTATCTCTTGGCAATTCCTGATTCCGATTCAGAATCGCCATCATCGTCAACAACAGAGGATTTCCTGCTAGTTCTGCAATAGATTGTGAAGTGTCAATCCCGATTTGCAGCCGTTCCCGTTTTCTAACTTTATCCGCAGTATCGATAAAAGTTAACTCATGCCAGCGGTAAATAAAATCCTGAATTTGTTCTGCTTCTAAATCTTGCAATATAAAGTGGTGAAACTCAGCATCTCGCAAACGTTGCGGTTTGTAGCCAATCACGCGAGAAGTGACAATCACCTGCACATCACGATATTCATTAGTGAAGCGATGAATATCAGTAATTACATCTTCTCGTTGAGCAGGATCAAATACCTCATCCAAACCATCGAACATCACCAAAGCCTTACCAATCTTTAGCTGTTCGTGCAGTTGATGTTGGTTGAGGTGAGAAATCGCACCACTACATTTATGAAAAAATTCGAGAAAATTATGACACTCTTTATCCTCCCGCCGCCGCATATAAGTGCGTAACTCAATCAGCACAGGACGCATCCAACCCCAAATGCTGATTGGCTCTAATTTTGGACTTGTAGCCACAGTCAACAAAAAAATCGTTGTTAAAGCCCCTGATTGGTTTTACGTCCCTCAAGTGCAGTCTGTAGCCACAAATGTAGTTCGTCGCAGCTATACCCCAAATTTAGAAGGCGCTGCTGTGGCTGTAGTGATGGAATTTCTCTCAGACACAGAAGGTGGAGAACTATCAGTTCGTTCAACTCCACCCTACGGTAAACTCTATTATTACGAAAAGATTCTCCAAGTTCCAACCTACGTAACCTACGACCCTTACGAACCAAGCATAGAACTACGCTGCTTGCAAAATGGACAATATACTTTGCAGCAAGCAGACGCCAATGGACGCTACTGGATTCCTGAGTTAGAGTTATTTCTCGGAATTTGGCAAGGTGAAAGATTATGCCAAACCATGAATTGGCTGCGCTGGTGGGATAAAGAAGAAAATTTGCTGTTGTGGAGCAGCGAGCAAGCCCAACAAGAACGCCAACGCGCCCAACAAGAAAGCCAACGTGCCCAACAAGAACGGCAACGTGCTGATATATTAGCAGCTAAGTTACGTGAGCTAGGTATTGACCCTGATGCGACGCCGATAGCGTAGCGGTAGCGAGTCCGCGAGCGTCATAGCCCGTCGTAGACATCGCATAACTTCAAGGGATGCTGGGAATAATAATTTTGGGACATCAGCACCAAAATTCTATGAAACAGCAAAAAAATGAATTCAGCCATCTTACTGCGATCGAAAGAAGTTATCTATCATTTCCGGCACAGTTTTTATTAAATCAAAACCTTCTCCAAGGCAAAATACTAGACTTTGGTTGTGGCTTTGGTAATGATGTTAAAATATTGCGCCAAAAAGGTTGTGATATTACAGCCTATGACCCTTATTATTTTCCAGAATATCCTGATAATAAATTTGATACAATAATTTGCTTTTATGTTTTAAATGTTTTATTTCCTGAAGGACAAGCTAATGTTCTCATGCAAATATCCCACTTATTAAAACCAGGAGGCAAAGCTTATTATGCTGTGAGAAGGGATATCAAAAAAGAAGGTTTGAGAGAGCATTATGTCCATAAAAAGCCAACATATCAATGTATTGTCAAACTTCCCTTTAATTCAATTTATGTAGATGAATATCGGGAATTATATGAATATATTCACTACAATCATCAGCGCAATTCATCTAATTATTGTATATTTTGTAATCCTCGGAAAAATCTAAATTTATTAACTGAATCAGCAACTGCTTATGCTGTTTTTGATGCCTATCCCATAAGCAAAGGACATATTTTGGTGATTCCCAAACGTCATGTTAGCAGTTATTTGGAACTACCATTTAAAGAGCAATCTGCTTGCTGGTTTATGGTGAATAAAGTACAAGAAATTCTCAAAGTAGAATTTGAACCTGATGGCTTTAATATAGGAATGAATATCAATCGAGCCGCAGGTCAAAATATTATGCACGCTAGTATTCATATTATCCCTCGTTACAAAGGTGATACTGTCTCTAATAAAAGTGGAATCAGAAACGTTATTCCTAAAAAGGAATAGTTTTTCTGTAATAATTCAGGATTCATAATTTTGCTGTAACTTTACCGCTTTGAAGTAATTATGAAAATTACTGGAACATCATGACTTACTCAAACTTAAGTTTCGGGTGGAGTGGCTATGTTTCCAGATCGTGGAAAAACCACTGATGAGTTATTGCAAGTAGTAGATCAAGCGCTCTATGCTGCTAACTTATACCATTTTACCAAATGAAAGATACAAATATTTTCTCCTCTGCTTACCTAAATGTATTAACCTTAAAGTGAAATGGTATTACATGGGCGCAATTGCATCAAGCGTGTGTAATCTAATTGATGAAATGTAAAAGTTTTAACAATTATTTATGAAAAATACATATATCTAACTAAACCTAAAAATTAGGTTTTGTTGAAAATATTGCAAAATATTTCAGTTAAGTCAGATATCTGGATCTATTCCGAGCGCTCTTAATTGTTTTGCCAACTGTTGAACCCGTTGTTCTGCAACATCAGCGCGTTGTGATTCTTGTTGAGCGCGTAGTGCTTCTTGTTGAGCGCGTTGTGATTCTTGTTGAGCGCGTAGTGCTTCTTGTTGAGCGCGTAGTGCTTCTTGTTGAGCGCGTAGTGCTTCTTGTTGAGCGCGTAGTGTCTCTTGTTTTACTTGTTCTGCGGGCGTGAGATACCGTTGTCCTTGCTCATCATACCAATACATCCATTCCCGCGTTACACCACAATAATTTCCCCTTTCACAACCAATTCCCAGTCCAATTTCTGGTAGCCAAACGGGGTTTCCCTCTTGCAATTCATACTTACCATTAACTAACTTATGTACTTCCAGATGCGGTTTGCGTCGGCGACGAGAGGAATAAATCACGTAATAAAGTACACCTAAAGCCTCATATTCATCCAATTTAGTAGTGTATTCCTTACGATAATTTTGGGAAACTACTTCTAGGACGAAAATCGGTACAACATTTTCATCCCACAGCACATAACTAGGACGCAGTTCCTCATCATAAAATCGCTCTACCCCTAAGCTCAAAAATCCATCTGGCACAATTGGCGGTTTATCAGGGTGATAATAAATACCCATATCTATCGCAAACAACCAGTCCATACGTTCTGACCAGAGTATCAGCAGGATCGCCTTTAACAAGCCTGGTATCAATTCTTGCAGTTCATTATCCACAGGCGTTTCATCAGAGTCGGGTAGTTCCTCGGCTGAGGGCAAGTACCTTGGCAAGTTGTACTCTAACATGGCTGGTTTCCCCAAAACTCAAAGGATATTTCACTCTATTTGGCTCACCAAAATTATAGCGATTTCTTTGCAACTCTATCATTAGTTTACTACTGTATATTAAGTATTCCACTGACACTAATTGACAGCTTTTAACTACTAGACAATCTTAAATCTGCCGCAATCATCAGCAATAAAATTTATTTGATGCCTAGATTCTAACTGTCACAATCTGATTATCTTGATGATGCAATGTTTTGCTTTGACTAGGGGATACCACTTGTGGTAGTGAAAAACAACCAAGATTCGACAGATATAATAGTTACTGGCTCGTTTGGTGGTTGTGTAGAGCATTGCCTCAGCTAAAGTTGTAGCCCAGCCAAGAATACACGCATTTCTACCCCAACAAGGAAGTTGCTTAAGCCGATAAAATTTTGGTAACTCTTAACTATTAATAAATATATAGGTGCTTAGTGCTATTCATGCTTTATATTTAGCGACAGGGTAGCGCAAACAGCTACTCATCTTCAAATAGTTAGGAGGCAGTACCCACCGAGAGCAACTCACGCTTCGATACCATCAGCACGTAGTGTAAGTAAAGGTTAAGTTGATATTCAAACGAATAATTTTTGCTGAATTGCGACAGATAAAGACTAAACTAAAAAGTCTTGTGCTGCAAAACCTGTAGCTTTAAATGAAGTAATCATGTCTAAGGTTCTTGTCTCAGATTCTATTGACCAAGCTGGAATTGACATTCTTTCGCAAGTTGCTACCGTTGATGTCAAAATAGGTCTAAAACCAGCCGAACTGCTCCAAATTATTGGTGAGTATGACGCGCTGATGATTCGCTCTAGTACACGCGTCACCCAAGAAATCATTGAAGCCGGCACCCAGCTAAAAATCATCGGTCGTGCTGGTGTGGGTGTGGATAATGTGGATGTTCCCGCTGCCACACGCCGAGGAATTGTGGTAGTCAATTCTCCAGAGGGAAATACAATTGCCGCTGCCGAACACGCGCTAGCGATGATTTTGGCTTTGTCTCGCCACATCCCCGATGCTAACGCTTCGGTGAAACGCGGTGCGTGGGATCGCAATAGCTTTGTCGGCGCGGAAGTCTACAAAAAAACTCTCGGCGTTGTCGGTTTGGGTAAAATTGGCTCCCATGTTGCCGCTGTAGCTAAGACAATGGGGATGAAACTCTTAGCTTATGACCCTTTTATTTCTACAGACCGAGCCGAACAACTTGGCTGTCAGTTAGTTGAACTAGATTTACTCTTCCAGCAAGCAGACTATATTACGCTGCACATCCCTAAAACCCCAGAAACCACCCACTTAATTAATGCCACAACCCTGGCAAAAATGAAACCCACAGCCCGGATTATCAACTGCGCTCGTGGTGGGATCATTGATGAAGTAGCTTTAGCAGCAGCTTTGAAAGCAGGTAAAATCGGGGGTGCAGCCTTGGATGTGTTCGAGTCAGAACCTCTGGGTGAATCTGAGTTGCGATCGCTAGGTAAAGAAATCATTCTCACTCCCCACTTGGGAGCCTCTACCGCAGAAGCTCAAGTGAATGTGGCCATTGATGTTGCCGAACAAATTCGCGATGTACTTTTAGGACTACCAGCGCGTTCAGCCGTAAACATTCCCGGACTCGGCCCCGATGTGTTGGAAGAACTCAAACCCTATATGCAACTAGCAGAAACTCTAGGCAATCTGGTGGGACAGCTAGCTGGTGGACGGGTAGAAGTACTCAATATTCGACTGCAAGGAGAACTCGCGACTAATAAAAGTCAGCCTTTGATCGTCGCTGCCCTCAAAGGACTACTTTACCAAGCTTTGCGGGAACGGGTAAATTACGTAAATGCCAGCATAGAAGCTAAAGAACGCGGAATTCGGGTGATTGAAACCCGCGATGCTTCCATTCGAGATTATGCCGGCACACTGCATCTAGAAGCCACGGGTACTTTAGGTACTCATTCTGTTACAGGTGCTTTGTTGGGTGAGCGGGAAATCCACCTCACCGACGTTGATGGTTTCCCAATTAACGTCCCACCCACTAAATATATGTTGTTTACCCTGCACCGCGATATGCCAGGGATTATCGGCAAACTTGGTTCCCTACTCGGCAGTTTTAATGTGAATATTGCCAGTATGCAAGTAGGTCGTAAAATCGTCCGTGGTGATGCCGTCATGGCTCTGAGTATAGATGACCCTTTACCAGAGGGCATTTTGGATGAGATTATAAAAGTCCCTGGTATTCGAGACGCGTATACAGTAACTCTTTAATTTTGGATTTCGGATTTTGCGGAAAGTCTGAGCGGAGGCTTCCTCCAATCAGAACTTTCCAAGACGGATTTTGGATTGGTAATGGCTAATTGCTCATTGTTTTTCGCATTGATCATTAACCGTTACCAAGTCCCCAATCTAAAATCTAAAATCTAAAATCTAAAATTATATGGCAAACACCTGGTGGGAACTAAATATTTTATGTGAACCAGACCTAGAAGATACGATCTTTTGGCGACTGGAAGATTTTGGCTGTCGTGGTACAGCTAGTGAAAATAAAGGAAATTCATCTTTAGTCAGGGCTTATCTGCCGACAATTCAAACACAGCTACTAGATTTGGCAGCGCTGTCGCTGTGGCTACGTCAAGATGCTCTCTGTGTAGGAGTTTCATCTCCCTCAGTACAATGGCAATTGATTGATGAGGAAGATTGGGCGACTAGCTGGAAACAATATTGGCATCCACAAGAAATAGGCGATCGCTTCCTAATCAATCCAGCTTGGCTACCATTACCAGAAACAACGGAACGGTTAGTGATTCGTCTCGATCCTGGTGTAGCATTTGGTACTGGCAACCATGCCACTACTCAGCTATGTTTGGAATCCCTGGAAATGCGGCTAAGTGGAGTTTCTCAGTCCTTTGTGGGTAATAGTGGCAAACATGAGCATTTGGTAATTGCGGATATTGGCTGTGGTTCTGGTATCCTTTCCATTGGGGCACTACTATTGGGAGCCGAGAAAGTTTATGCAGTGGATACTGACCCTTTGGCAGTGCAATCAACTATCAGTAATGGTGCGCTGAATGATATTAGCCCAGAACGTTTACTACCTGCACAGGGAAGTGTAGACGTTTTGACAAAACTAATTGAAAGCCCAGTGGATGGTATCGTCTGCAATATTTTGGCTCATGTGATTATTGAATTGATTCCAGAAATGAGTGCGATCGCTAAACCTGAAACTTGGGCGATCTTCAGTGGTATTTTACTAGAACAATCTAAAGCTGTTGCTGACGCTTTAGAAGAAAATGGTTGGGTGGTTGCTACCCTGTGGAAACGAAAAGAATGGTGTTGCTTGAATGTACGGCGTTCTTAACTCAGTAGAAAAGTAATCCTAAATCATTCGTAAACAATAATATCTCCGCCTGTCGTAAAAGTTGTCGGGGATATTTCAGTGAGATAATATATAGATTACCCACTATTGACTTTTAAAACTAGCGATGAAAGAACGGCTACAAATCCACAAAAAAGCTGACTCATCCGCTTATTCGTCAGAGCAAAGTCAGTTGCGATCGCAAATAACCAAACTCAATAATTCCAACTTGATATTGTAAGGTGGAAATTGCTCAAAAATGTTGGCATCTATTTCAATATGATTCAAAGCAATGTCCAGCCTACTTAATTTGCCTTTCACCACTGCCCGGAATTATCTTCTTGTTGCAAACCTATCAACTGTCGCCGTTTCCAAGCATAGTGAAGAATATTAATACCTAATTCCTGAGCTGTACGAATAGTCAATCTGGGTAAACTCAAATCTCTATCCAATCCCCAAGCAGTTGCTAAATCTCCAATCGCTAAAATAATTCCTCCACCGATTAACAGTTTAATTTGCTGTTGATTAACCATTGGTAGTGCAGCAAATAAAAAAGGTTTTGTCCTTAAAGGATGACTGCGTTGCAATTCTTCTAAAGGTCTTAAAGGACTCTCTAACTGTTGTGCCAAGGCTTGAGTACTCTCAATCAGAGGATTAGCATTTGTTGGTGCATCAATTAGAAGCACACCACCTAAATTTAAGTAATTTTTTAAGGATTCAAATTCGAGACTATTTAAAGAAATTGCTTGTCCACCTGTGAGATAAAGGATGTCATAGTCTTGGATATTTTCTGCTAAAGAAACCTGACCTGGTTCATCAGCTCCTCGCAAACTTGGGTATAGGGGTTCTACTGCTTGTAACAAATACGAAAGGCTGAAAAAATTACGCGCACATTCGGGATCGCTATGATTCGCCTGCGCCATACACACAAGTGCTTGGGGACGCATTTGTGCCTGACGGCGATAACGCAAATCAATATTGTTATATCCAGGAAAGAAAGCATCCGCAGGTTGGGTAATGTCAGTATGTCCTGGTTGTAGGAGTATTCGACATATTTCTATTTCTGAACTGGCTGGTATAGAGTTTATTTGGTCAATTCGATAAGTTTCTTGAACAACATCTCTTTGCTGTCCGCGCCGCAATTCATCAGGGTCTACATAGCTAACTACTAAGTAGATCATCAGCGGTTCAGAACTTACTACTTCTAGATCGATAGGAAAATCATAAGAAGTTGGTACAACAATTAGATTACCTGCTAAATCAATTGCAATACCAGGTTGAATTTGCACCCAACGTCCATCTCGATATCTAGCTTCTACAAGGCTAGGAGCAGTCACATCTCGCACGCCTAAACCGCAGACAATTCCTGGTTGGTTTAAACTTTGGTATTGGGCATTTTGCCGATTACGGTGATAATCATGGGCTGTGCGCCAGCGTTCCGCATTGATTAGTAACCCGTCTGCGGCTTGCAGGCGTTCAAAGGATTTAATTGGTGGAGGTGGGAAAGGATGGGACATAGCAATTTTGGATTTTGAATTTTAGATTTTGGATTTTAGATTTTGGATTAAAAGTTTGTTTAATTTTATTTAACTACGAATTACGAATTACGAATTACGAATTACGAATTACGAATTACGAATTATCTGGATGTCGTGATTTGAACGCAGATTTGTATCAGCCCAGGAACATATCAAACCTTCCGATCCTGGATCGATCAATTGTTCTGGCGATGGTTGTCGTCGCCAATTTTCTCCTTGCTTGCGGATGGGAAACAGCAAGACGGGGCCTAAATGACGCACGCCTGGGGTTTGTTGGAGTAATACTACAATATCCGATGTATAAACGGGTCGCCCAAAGGGCCATCCTTTGCCGTCGATTCCTCCAGTTAATGGATTTAAATATTTATACAACGATCGCCTTAAATTCCGACGAATTTCTTCGCTGGCAAAAGGGTTATTGTATGCTGGCTCTAAAGCAACTTCTGTCTGTACAGAAACACCTACGTAATTCGGTTCTTCTAATTCTATTTGTACCCCTAATAACCGTCTTTCATCTAAGTAACTCAAAATTTGCTCTTGCAGGGCATTACTAAGGGCAAACTCTTCTGGTCTCATCCCATTGCCTTGTGCGATCGCATCTGTGTTTGCATAAGGAACTACCAGTAAACTAACTATACCAGCTTGCCTACGAGAATTCGCTGGCAAACATCGAACGCGGGCGATCGCACCAGCACCCGCTTGTTGAGTTAAAACTTCAAAATCTTCAGCAGTGACGGCGCGATCGCGCGTGCGGAGGATGCGGGGAGCCTTCATCACAGCCTGCTCCAGCGATTCGGCATCTGCACCATTGATTGCTGGTACACGATTGACCACACTAGCAACATAAGGATATGCAGACTTCAAAAACTGGATTGCCCCAGTTTGCACATTGCCTTCTCTACCCCCGCCTGTACGATAACTAACCATTTTAATCTCGGAGCCACGGGGAGGAATCGCCCCGTACTGGTGTTCAGATTGATTGTTTTCCCGGGTACTAAATTGTAGAGATGTGTCATCTAGTGATGGTTGCTGGATTCGCGATCGCACCTGAGTATGCTGTTTAAGTTGGCTAGGTTCACGAATCAGCGGCCCAAATTGGATTGTACCAGTCAGCGAATCGATTGTGTAATGAAAGTGATAAGGCCCAGAATCAGCAAAATCTCTCACCTCAGTCCACTTCTGAGGCAATCCACCAGCAGGAGTAACTAGGATATATTCATTTTCTCGGCGTTCTAAAATCGGTGCGCTTTGTAACTCGAAAGTCTGACCGGGTGTACCATCACTAATTCCTAAGCGCTCATCTAGAATCAGCGTACTGTGACTAGCCCTAACTGTACCGCCAATTGACCGCACTGCCAAACCAGTAATTCGTGGTGGACGATTGTAACCAGATTGATTGCCTTCTGTATTAATAAAGCTACAGCGCAACCAGCGACCTCGGTAAGAGGTAAAATTAGCCACCGGCCAAATTTGAGGTAGATGCAGACGTACCTCTGCTCCTTCAGACGGGTTCCCACCCTGTTCTGCGAGTTCGTAAAAACTGAAGCCGCGAGTCTCATCATCTGACTCTTGCAATAAAACTGATTGCCAATTTTCCCCATCCCACGCTTCCCACTTTCGAGGTGGTTGATTGGGGTTAATACCAGCAGGTGTAGCCGCAGCCCCTTGGAAAATAATTTCTAGGACATTAGCATCTATTGGATCGTCAGAATTAATCGCTAAATAAAAGCAGTTACCAGGCTGGGGTTCCTCTTCAAATATCGATTGTTCATTACCTGTCCAGAAACCGTTAGATTCACGAGTCCATGAACTTGTGACTCTTTCTCGCAGAGATTGGGGAATGTCTTCAGTGGTTTGGGCAGTTAAAAAGTGCTGTATCCGGGGTGTGCCAATAATTAGAGGAGAATCTGTACTAAAGGTAATAGCTTCTGTGGTTTCAGTTTGGATAGTTGAAGCTTCTAATCCTGCCGGAATAGTGTAGGCTTCAGGCAGTGCAGCGCTTAAATAAAAAGTTAATTCTGTGCGAGCTGGGGCGGGAGGCTGGAGACGAATACCCAATAATTCTAGAAAAGCTACATAATTTTTTCGAGGTACTTGGTTAAATCTGAGCAACATCTGGTCAGTTAACCAAGCAAATAACTCAATTAGCGTAATCCCTGGATCGCTGAGGTTGTGATCTGTCCATTCTGGACAGTAGCGGGGAATACGCATTATACATTCCTCCACCAAATCATCAAAGGCGCGATCGTCTAAATTGGAAGAAGGTAATTTCGGTAAAAAATCAAAGTTCATACCAATTTAAAAAAGAATGTGACAGATACAAGCCTAGAAACCCAGATAAAATGCAGCTTTCTGAAATTTTTAATTTTTAATTTTTAATTGGTATCACGATTCCTCCCCAGCTGAAACCAAATAATAAGGATAAACAAAGCTATAAATATCGGGACTGTCTTTGAGGCGATAATTGATGATGATATCCACTCTGCCACGCATAGGGTCGGGATCGGTGAGAACTTCATCAATAATAATCCGTGGTTCCCAAACCTCTAGCGCTTCCAAAACATAAAGGCGGATTTGCAGCAAAGTCTCGCTATTCAAGGTTGCAAACGCCAGTTCTGACAAGCGAGATCCAAATGTCGGTCGATAAACCCGCTCACCTACTCCAGTGCGAAGGATAATCCAAATAGATTCTTTAATTTTTTGATCTTCACGGCTAAGTTGTATCCCACCTTGCACACTTAAATGCAGTGGATAAGCCCAACCTGTTCCCAAATACTCTCGTTGACCACCATAAACCATATCTGGCACTTAGACAGCTGTTACATGGATATCTTCAAAGATATCGGCACAGAAAGTTTAAGCCTATTCGCCAAAGGTCGAGGTTGAAGAGGCAGGGGGCAGGGGGAGAGAAAAAATGCTTAACTCAAGCGTATTGGTTCCTACCCCGTCATTCACAGCGTTTTTCAGGCAAATGAACTACACAGGTAGGGGCACAGCACTGCTGTGCCCTTAAGATAATCTGTACCTCACCAAGTTGCAATCTGCTGTATTTATTTGAAAAATGCTGTAAGATTCGTCCACGAATCTTTAATACTCGTCTACGAGTATTAGAACTCCATTAATGAGTCTTTGAACTCCGTGAATGAGTCTTTGAACTCCGTGAATGAGTCTTTTTTACTCGTGGACGAGTCTTTAATACTCGCTGACGAGTCTTTGATACTCGTGAATGAGTCTTTTTTACCCGTGGACGAGTCTTTGATACTCGCCGACGAGTCTTTGAACTCTGTGAATGAGTCTTTGATACTCGTGAATGAGTCTTTTTTACTCGTGGACGAGTCTTTGAACTCCGTGAATGAGTCTTTGATACTCGTGAATGAGTCTTTTTTACTCGTGGACGCAGATCAGAATTTCACTTATCTACCCCCCTACTCCCTTATCCCTTCTGCCTCTCCAATCAGCCGCCAATCAAAACAGTGGGATTACCTTTGATAATTTTATTCGGTGGCCCTAATGCTTCTATAATAGTGTCGCCCATACGACAGGCAGGCAGGTTGTTAATCAGCACTGTCTTACTACCGTCAATTACAACACCGGGGCCATGGGGAGGTACAGGCGAGGGTGTGGCACAATTATGAATATCAGCACCTGCCGCAGCAGCACTGATTGCGCTACCCATAGTAGATGCTGCTGTTGTCTTTGTAGTTTGTTCGGCGGCTAAAGCAGCAGGTGCCCCTGGTGTACCTGCCGCTGCCTTGGTAGCAGTCTCAGCTGCTAAGACAGTCGCATCAGAAGCTGTTTTGGCAGATAGCAAAGCCGGTACTGCTGCTGCAAGCACACCCCGCCACGCAGGTAAAGACCCAATCAACACATTGCGACTACCTGGGCCTCCTGTCAATACTGGCGGTAAGGGATGCGCTACATTGTCGGTAATTCTTGCTGCTGGTCTACCCATGACAACCTCCTATAGTATTTTTCATTACTAAACTTCAAAATAATTCGTAATTAGTAATTAATTAAGGCGAATCATCGCACCTTTAACTGTAATTGTTCCCTTAGCTGAAATGTCTATATTTCCAACAGCATCTAATGACAGATTACCTTTTGATTCCACTGAAATAGACCTAGCCATATCATCCATTTTGATTGTATGACCGCCTTTGGTTTCAATCACTATACACTTTTGACTGTCATTGAGATAGATTTTGTGACCGTATTTAGTTTCTAGGCGAATACCTGTTTTACTAGTTAGTTTATCTTCGTCAATAAACTGTAGAGTATGTCCGACACGAGTTGTAAAGGTGCGTAATCTTACGCCACGTTTTGCAACTGAGTCACGCACCTTTTCCGGGGGTGCATCCTTGCCGTTCCATACCCCGCCAATTACATAGGGACGGTGGATATCGCCATGCTCAAAACCTACCAAAACTTCATCGTCTATCTCTGGTAAACAGTCGAAACCTCTATTTTTCCCTGCTCCCAAAGCTACAACTCTCGCCCAGTCACTTGTATCTTTTTCTGTGAGGGTGGGAAACTTAACTTTCACTCTACCCAATGCCTCTGGGTCTTGGTTATCAGTCACAATTCCCACTAATAAAGTCTCAGATGGTTGTAGGCGTTTTTCTGGAGATAGAGTTGTGAATAAGTCACCAGAACGTAGTCCCCGCACGCTGAAATCAGTTTTATAAACACGCTGACTGAAGAAATGGCGTGTTTCTGTAACATAATACTTACCACTATAGCGATCGCCCATACCCTCAAGAGTAACAACTCGCCCCGGTCGAATCTCAGGATTACCCTCTGCTTTGGCATCTGCATAAACAAATTCTCCTCCCAGTTCATCACACAGAGCCTGAGCCATAGTCTTTGCTTGTTTGGCGCTGGCAACGGGTTTATCTACAACAATCATTTCCTGGGACTTAAGATTAGAAAATGCAGTACTAGTAGTACTTCCTAGCTTATTACCTGTCTGGGTTATTTGGTTCTCTTTCTTAGCTGTTTGAGTAATCAATTGTTTCTTGGTATAGTCCCAGGCACGTACTTCCACAGAACTTACCTGTTCAGCACTGGTGACGCGAGTATTAAATTTCTTAATATCAACTAGCCATTTTAGTGGTAGAGCTTCCTGAGCTTTTGGTTTGCAAAAATTTATTTTGCCATCTGTAAGAAATAGTTCAAAACCAATGCGGGCAGCCCTTTCTCGCAAAAACTCCATATTAGTTTGGTTTTCTTGGAAGACATACTTATGGACTTCGCCACTTAAGTCTATATTGCCAAGTTTTATCCCTGCTTCTTTAGCTATTTTTTTTACTATGTCGCTATCCCTTTGATTCAAAAAAGAACGATTATAACGACCTCTGTGAAGACGATGGGAAATATCATAGCCGCGAACAATGATATCAGCTTCCGATTTCTCATTGAAGTTCACTTCCATCCCTGTAATTTCGCCTTCAATCAGAATCTTTTCTATATTTTCTTTAAAATTCTGATCTAGAGTAGTACTTTCAGTGAAACCCAACTTCACTTTCTTCCCAATCTTAAATACCTGCTCATATTGCCAAGGTTTGTTTTGTTGACGGTCAGAAGCGGGAATATAGCTATTATGTACTACTAACGTAAACATCGCTGGCAAATGAAGGCTTTATTCTATGGTGATTTGCAGCAAATCTTTCATCAATTCTGAAGAATCGCTTAGTCCTTCTATCTGGATTTTTGGTTCACTTAGATAAAGACTTTGTATAGGCATAACTATTATTTTATAACTATGAATTTTTCAGATTAACCTTGAACGATAAATGATTTAAAAATTAGTATTTATCACTTTGGTGACTTCGGTTTATCAGTTTTCCCCACCTTGTACTTTTTCATTACTGACTCTTTCGTTTCATAGGTATCGTAGAGTAACTGTTTAAGTGTGAATTTATAAGGCTCAACACCAGAAAAGTTAACTTTAGGGAGAAGTTCAGTACCTCTATTACCTTGTTGACTCTCCCATTTAACAGTTCGAGTAAAACTAATGTCTGTGGGATTAAACATGAATTCAATATTTGGTGCTTCACCGTTATGAGCTATAAGTTTTGCTTTCTCAAGTTGCGGTTGAAGCTTTTGAATAACAATAATTGCTGGACTTGCCATTTGAGTTTTTCTCCTAAAATTCTTGAATGGTATTTACCAAGGTAATCGACCTGAGTGACCGCCATGACGCTCTCGCTCAATTTCTATCCGTTGCCGTAATCTGTTATAAATTTCACGGGCTAGAGCTTCAAGATCAGCCGTATCATCTTTATCATCTTCTTGAGAAGACGAGGATACGCTCTCTATCGTCTCAGTTATTGGTTCGATTTCTCTAGATATGTCAGGTAGAGTGACCTCTCCACCATCAGCAAAGCCTCTAGGTGAAAGAAGGTGTTTAGCAAAAACTTGTGGCGATTCTGAAACATGAGAAGATTCATAATTTTGACTGTTAGATTCCACATCACTAAAGTTGAAGCTAGTGAATTCATCATTATTTCCATTTAGTAAATCTTCCACACTTGACCATTGAGAAGGTGTATTTGACCATTGAGAAGATGTATTAGTGCTAGGATTTGCTTTTCGGAAAATCAGGGGAGGTGATGAGTATTGAGGTGAAGGTTCATCCACATGAATTGTTTCGTTTTGAAGAGGATTAAGCTGTGGAGAATTTAGGATCGAAAGTTTCTGTCTTCCAATATCCAACCCCAAGGAAGAAGGAATTAAGGAATTGGATACCTGAGATGAATGAGTCTGTGCGCTTTTTAGTTGTAATGAAGTGTCTGGAAAAGAATCGACTTTAGTCGGAGTCTCTGGAGAAGTTTTTTGTTCTGATTCTTTAAAAATCTCAGGCGATGTGGCGCTAACTTTTAGTGCGATCGCTGTTTCACCAATCTCAGGTGATGTAGCGGTAATTGTTGGTGTTTCACCAATTTCAGGCGATGTTGTCGGAAGTGGTGCGATCGCTGTTTCACCAATCTCAGATGATGTAGCCGTAATTTTTGGTGCGATCGCAGTTTCACTAATCTCAGATGATGTAGCGGTAATTGTTGGTGTTTCACCAATTTCAGGCGATGTTGTCGGAAGTGGTGCGATCGCTGTTTCACCAATTTCAGGTGATGTAGTGGTAATTGTTGGTGTTTCACCAATCTCAGGTGATGTTGCGCGAAGTGGTGCGATCGCTGTTTCACCAATCTCAGGTGATGTAGCGGTAATTGTTGGTATTTCACCAATCTCAGGCGATGTTGTCGGAAGTGGTGCGATCGCTGTTTCACCAATCTCAGGTGATGTGGCGGTAATTGTTGGTGTTTCACCAATCTCAGGTGATGTGGCGGTAATTGTTGGTGTTTCACCAGTTTCAGGCGATGTTGTCGGAAGTGGTGCGATCGCTGTTTCACCAATTTCAGGTGATGTAGCGGTAATTGTTGGTGTTTCACCAATCTCAGGTGATGTTGCGCGAAGTGGTGCGATCGCTGTTTCACCAATTTCAGGTGATGTAGCGGTAATTGATGGTGTTTCACCAATTTCAGATGATGTGGCGGTAATTGCAATAGGGCTTTTTGCAACTGAAGACTCAGAATTAGATACAGCAACATCCGCCGCTACAGTATTTTTATCATTCGCTAAAGGAGGAAATAAACTAGGTGCATCATCAACATCAGGTGAAGTCAGTGCTGACGACAAAGTTAGAGGATTATCAACAATAGCATTATCTCTAACAAAATTATTTTCGATACTTTCTGATATTAAGTCGGGTTCAATGGCTGTAATTGCCTCACAATTACTATTTGTATGTGGTAATTCTTCTGACTGCAATGCAGAGGTTACGCTTGATGGCACCTCTTTTGCTTGGATTGAATTAGTTTGGGAAGCAGTGGTTTGATTATCAACTATAGAAGCAGTTTGAGATGTTTCGATATCCTGTTCTGATGGTGTTGGGCTGACTGGGATATCTGAGATATTAACTACTTGTGATGCTTCAGGGATTACTTGATTGCTCAAGTTGCTATCCGAGGTTAATATTTCCTCCACATTATTATCTAAAGTAAATTCTCTAGGCGAATTTTCGACTAATTCATTTGTATTATTCTTTAATCCAATCTTTTTTTGTAAAGGTAAAATGCTTTCTGTTAAAGAGGGATTTGCACTAGGTACACTAGATGTTACCTCAGAATTTTCTTGCAGAGTATTGTTAGAAATATTATTTAATAAACTCGATTTTTTTTCAACAATAGGTGAAGTTGGTGCTGTTGTGCTAGGCATTGTGCTACTAACATAATCACTATTGTTTGTAGTATTGCCTGAAGCAATATCCAGTTGTAAAATGGGGATTTCCGAATTACCCTCAACAGACAGAGGCTCATCTGATGCTAATAAGCTATCTTCCTTACGATTAATAGTAATGTTGCTTTCATCAAAAGATTGCTCAACATTTTTAGCCGCAGATGATTTAGTAGGCTTTTTAGTTCTAGATTTTGATTTTGTTTCTGATGGCTGTTGAGATTTATTTGTTATTTTTGATTTAGCTTTACCTGGAATATTTGGTTTTTGTGAGATATTATTACTCGTCTTTTTAACAATGCGAGTTGGCATTATCTCTGGAATACTGTCTTTTACTGATTCCCTACTATTAGTATTACTATTTTCTAGTGGAGTGATTGAATCAGAAGAATCAAACTCAAGCAATGGGAACTCACTATTTATATCCTGAGTATCCCAACCTATTAATGGTTGTATCGATGGTTCCTGTTCACGAGACAATAAAAATTTAGAGGATGTGACTAATGGTGGTTTAGTTTGTATGGGACTAATAAAATTATTTCGTGAATGCAGAAAATGAGACTCTTTTCTCAATAACATTCTGTGAGGAGCAGATAAAGATGATATTACCCCAAGTGGATGAACATTATTTCCTAGTGGAGATTGATTAATTTGCATAATTATAGTTTCAAAATAGCCAATTAACTAGAAACGAAATATCCGGTTTTTTGATTTCGTTGTACAGAAATACCTCCTCCTGTAGCCCTTGCAACTTGTAAACCTTCATAAGCTAAAGTTAATTCTTCAATGACAACTGCGTTTCCATCTGCTTGGAGTGCAGGTGTTTTCCAGGCTATGGGAATAGCACCAATCAAAGTCCAACTCATCATTGTTTCACCCGCTTGATTGAAAATCAAAATATTGACATTCCATCGAGATGTCTTCTTTTTTTCATCAAAAACTGTACTCATCCAGTTCCAAAAACCTGGATGATCGGTAACTCCACGTTTAAGAGTTATGTCTGCAAATTCTGTATGACCTAAATAAATTCTTTGCTGGTCGTTGACACCACCTTCATTAAAAACATTTTTCTTAATTTGAACACTTAATCCTGAACATTCAGTAAAAGATGCAGCAATAGTATTGTCTATCTCTACATAGAAACGATTAGTAGTGACATAATTTAGTTCGTGAGTAATATTGCCATTATTAGAGCTTGGAGCAACCTTGCCATTATTATTAAGGCTTGGAGTAACCTTGCTATTATTAGCTTTTGTAGCCATTACAACCACCTCTGAGAACTATAATTACCTAGCCTTTCGCGCTGCGATCGCATATCTTCTAGCAAGAGTTTATACACATGCTCTGTGAGTTGGTTCAGCAGCAGTGAATCATTGAGGTATTTACTTGCCGTTTTAGCCACCTTGCTGGCATTAGATGTCGCTGAAACCCCAGCGTAGCCAGCAGTACTGCCAACATCTCCATCGAACATGAAAAAAGTTTTTTGCTGATTTGAGTCCATAAATAAAAAACTCTCCCTAAATCCAGGCTAAAGGTACTGCATCAGAATCAAAAGTAGCCAAAAGTCGAACTTAGTTTCTGCCTGGATTTAGACTTTAGAGGAATTGTGTTACAAGTGCGATCGCAGTAATCTAGATGTTGGTAACAGCAAAATATTCACCTAGCTACTGCTTGGGCAACAGGAGGAAAAAATGAGAGAACACATCAGCCGGCAGAAAAAAAATACTACAGGCTTCTCAATCCCATCCCTGAAACACCCGATACGCGGCTTTGGTTTGGAGTCGTCGGCAATTTCACGCCAAGCGGTTCCTGAAATACAACCACTTACTCACGATATCAGTCGCATACCACTGCGTACCCAAGCAAAACTCTCAATTAGCCAGCCTGGAGACATTTACGAACAGGAAGCTGATAGCGTCGCACAGCAGGTAATGCAAAGAATGGCGCAACCTGTAAATCGCCAGTCTATCCAACGAGAAGCATTGCCAGAGGATGAGGAAGAATTACAAATGAAATCTCTGGACAATAGCACTTTGCAACGAGAAGCATTGCCAGAGGATGAGGAAGAGTTGCAAATGAAATCTCTGGACAATAGCACACTGCAACGGCAAGAAGTGCCAGAGGATGAGGAAGAATTACAGATGAAGCCGATGGCGCAGCGTCAGGGTGAGGCTGTGATGGCTGGTGCGCCAGACCTGGAAGCATCCATTAACCAAGCAAGGGATGGTGGACAAGTGATGGCAGACAATATCCGCGAACCGATGGAACAGGCGTTTGGCGCAGATTTCAGTGGGGTAAAGGTTCACACGGATGGTCAATCTGACCAGTTGAATCGGTCAATTCAGGCGCGTGCTTTCACGACGGGACAGGATGTGTTCTTTCGGCAAGGGGAATATAATCCTGGGAGTCGGGGCGGACAGGAGTTGTTGGCGCATGAGTTGACCCATGTTGTCCAGCAGAGTGGCGGTGCGGTACAGCGATCACCTTTACCACCGCAGCAGTTCCCGCAACACCCTGCCACGGAAGCACTATTGGCATCGGTGGGCGATCGCGTGATCCAAGGGAAAGGCGAAAAAAGAACAGAAGAACCGAAAATCAAAGATATCTCCCCGAATAAACCGAGAGTAAAGCTACTCCAACAAACTATTAATCCTACTTTAAACCGTCAAGTGGACATTGTTCAGCGGGTTATGATCGGGAAGACTAATATTACTTCCGATTCCGAGTTTGTAGAGATTAGTGAAGCCTTGAATTGGAATAAATTTCAAGGAATAAGGATCAAACTGACAAGTGACCAAATGCAAGCATTAGTAACAGAACTTGCAGATCGGGAAGATTGCAAGGAAATCGTTGAAGAGCTTAAAGAAACACTGCAACCTGAAGAAGACGAATCGGAATCTTCGGATAAAGATGAATACGAATCAGAAGAAGAAAGTGCAGAAAATTTTAAATTTCAAGATTTTCCCTCGGTCAAAGGAAATTATAAATTAATCGGAGTACACGAAACTAGGAGCAAGAATGTTAATTCACTTGTAGCCAATGGTATTTCCAGTGACATGATGGGTTCGGGTCATGGTCTTGGTAAGGGTACAGGATTCTATATTTTACCGGTGTACAACTCCAATTTGAAAAAATCTATCGAAGGACTTAGATGGGGCACACGTTTTGTTGCAGTATATATAAACCAAAACTGCACACTAAAGAGAGCAGAGGATGGAGAGAATATGGAGACTTTGGAGAATAAGTCTGGTGGAAACAAATATTATTACGAATTTGGAAAGCTGGAGCATGTTATCCCCGAATCGCTTTTTGGTGAGGTGAAACTAGCTCGGTTACCAAACGATATATAGAAGACAGAGATGAGTCGTAAGCCGTGGAAGCGGATCTTATAGGAGGTTTTTATAAAGGGTGCGCTCGCGGAACAAGTGCGCTCACGGTGAAATTGTCAAATTATCAGAATTTGCCTACCCTACACCTCTTGAAATGCGATCGCCCGATACTATAGAATAGGCTTCCCGAAAATTTAGACTTTCGATGAATTGTGTTAGGAGTGCGATCGCTGTACTCTAGATGTTAGTAATAGTAAAATATTTATCCACCTACTGCTTAGGCATCAGGAGAAAAAAATGAGAGAACGCATAGGCCAGCCCAAAAAAGCTACCACTGCTTCCTTCTCAATACCTGCACTCAAACAACCAATACGTGGTTTTGGTTCAGAGTCCTCTGGTGCTTCATCCCAAGCAGCAAATGAGGTGCGATCGCGAAATTTACCTTTAATGCACGACATCAGTCGAATGTCACTGCGTCCACAAACAAAACTCACGGTTAACCAGCCAGGAGATATTTACGAGCAGGAAGCTGATAGACTAGCACAGCAAGTGATGCAGACGATGGATGGGTCTGTAGGTAAACAGTCTGTGCAACGGGAAGCATTACCAGAGTCAGAAGAAGAATTACAAATGAAATCTCTGGCGGATGCCAATATTTCGCTGCAACGGGAAGCATCACCAGAGTCAGAAGAAGAATTACAAATGAAATCCCTGGCAGATACTAATATTTCACTACAACGTCAGGGTGGTGGGGTTGCAGCCACATCTGACTTGGAAACTTCAATCCAACAAGAACGGGGAAGTGGACAGCCACTCTCAGACAATATCCGCCAACCAATGGAGCAAGCTTTTGGGACTGACTTTAGCAGTGTCAAAATCCACACAGATAGCAACTCTGACCAACTCAACCAATCTATCCAAGCTCGTGCCTTCACTACAGGACAGGATATATTCTTCCGTCAAGGAGAATATGCTCCTGAGAGTCATGGAGGAAAGGAATTACTTGCCCATGAGTTAACTCACGTTGTCCAACAAAATGGTAGTGCGCTTGGGCGTAAATTGCTTCCTGAACAGGAGATTAAAAAAAACAAGATCCAAGCCAAACCCCTTCTTAACTCCCCTTCTGGGTATCAACCAGTAATCCAGCGTAACCCTTTTGAAAAGGTTAAAAAATTCTTTTCCAAATACAGTGGCGATAGAGATAACGGTGGCGATGAAATAGAAGAAATACAGGTGAACGGGGAGGACTGGAAAAAATATATGGAGTTAGATATCTTGACGATGCAGCCTAGCGATATCATAACGGACAGGCAATTTGGGCATAATTTATATATAAATATCAGATGGTACAACAAATCGCAGAAAAGATTGCGCCTTTTGACACCGCCACCACTGGAATATTTTGAGGAAATAACAAAGATTACGACAGACAACGGCGGCAATAGAACTACGGAAACAGAATCGCTGGATCAGTACGCAAACAGGCCAAATTCTAATACTTTCCGTAGCTACGCACTCGGTACTCAGGGCATGATTATAGATCCAGGTAAGTCGCTCACGGCAAGATTTCTTGATCCGCCGCAGATCACAATCACACAAGAGTATAAATCCCGTACTGTTAAGTTCAAAATCGGGTTACGGGGGTCGCAACAGTGGCTAACTGGTGTACAGCGACTAACGTGCGAGAATAACAAGATAATAGAGCATGAGTTTATCCCAACAAGACTCAGGGCTGGCTAAGAACCACGGCACAGTTAGTTTTTATAAACCTATTAATTATCTTGCAAAAGTCCCATCAGAAATTAAAGACTCTTGAATAATCATTAATAACGCTTAAGAAGCCGATCGCTGCTGGTCAATTTGCAGTGGGATATTTTCTTGCACTAGTTGCCAAAAGTGTTTGATGGGGGGAATTTGCAGACGGTCTTGAGTTGTTACCATAACTACCCGACGAGTCAAACTCGAACCATCTGCTAAACCGCTAGTATTATTGCTGGCTAAGGAACGAATCGCCAGGGTAGGGTCAAGACGAGCTTCCAGTAATGCTGATTGAGGTAGCAAAGCTATCAGTTCTCCTTGACGCACCACTCCTCGGAAGGCATCTAGGGTATTTACCTCTAAAACCGACTGGAGTGTAGCCTCCATTCGCTCAAATCTATCTTGGATTAAGCGCTGCATCCCATAGCCATCTTTAAAAACCACTTGAGGATAACGAATTAGCTCCGACCAAGGGACAAATTCATATTGGGTTAGGGGATGATTGGCTGCGATTAAAACTTCTATAGGCTCATCATAAAGTACTTCTACCACCATTTCTCTACTGGTGGTTAAAAAGCGATTATTCATCACAATTGCTAAATCCACCAATCCATCTTTGAGGACTTTCAGGGCGCGATCGCTTCCCAATGAAGTCACCCGCAATTGCACATCTGGATAATCATGACAAAATTTTTGCAACACTGGTGGTAAGTAAGATCCACACAGGGAGTGAATCACGGCAATGCAAAGTTCTGGTTGCTTTCCGGCGATTAAATCGGCTAATTCTTCTGTAGCAGTCTGCCACTCTTGGCAAATTTTGCGGACGCGGGGTAACAAACGTTCACCTCCTAGCGTCAGCTTGGCATGACTAGTTCTGTGAAACAGTTCTATCCCCAAATCTGCTTCTAATGCTTGGATTTGGCGACTAATCGTTGATTGGGTAACACCAGATGTTCGCGCTGCTTGTTGAAAGCTGCCGGTTTGGGCGATCGCTAGAAAGGCTTGCAACTGCTCTAGGCGCATTTTTATGTAGCCTGAATTACATTTATCGGTTTAATTAAGTTAACGGATTTTTATCCACAATTTAGTAGACTTTGTTACAGGTCTTTTTCTCTGATTTACATTTAAGCAAATCAAGTTTTACCTCGTTTGTCGTCAATTATCCGCTTTGCACCGATTTTTTCGGTAAATTTGACCAAAAAAGAGTTGACTATTTTCTGCTGAAATATATAAATTTTTAGATAATATTTTTAACAGTATCGCTCTGAGCGCTCTCCTGTAATTACAGAAACAGAGAGTTTAGCCATAGCAAACTATCAGTAGTTCACTTCATCATATTATGCGACAGATTATATATTAGTTTCCAAGTGCATGAAGTAATCATATCAAAACCTTCACCCCCAAGCCCTCTTTGTGAGTTTAAAAAGGGCTTGGGGGTAAGGTACAGTTTGACCTAACTCTTATTAAGATACGCTATCAGGTCTCAGTGATACAAAATTTTGTACAACCTCAAGTAGATAGCTGTACAACTTACAGATACGGCTGCGATCGCATCAGATTTACAAGAGATACAGAGGGCACAAACTACGGCTGTACCCTCCTAGAGTGTTGTGAATATTATTTTATGGAGCGAGAACCTGTGACTTCATCAGGATCGCGATAAGCCCGGACTTTTTCGCGATTACGTAGTCCTGCTAAACCAGCTAGACCAAGCAAACCTAGCCAACCCCAATCGAAACCGCGATCGCTAGTTCTTTCGGAAGTGGTGACGCCTGTATTCCTGTTAGTACCTGTGGCATCAGTGCCTGTGCCTGTGGAATCAGTACCCGTTGTGCCAGTACCTGTGGAATCAGTGCCTGTTGTACCACCACCGCCTGTGGTTCCAGTACCTGTGGAATCAGTGCCTGTTGTACCACCACCGCCTGTGGTTCCAGTACCTGTGGAATCAGTGCCTGTTGTACCACCACCGCCTGTGGTTCCAGTACCTGTGGAATCAGTGCCTGTGCTTCCAGTTCCTGTGCTTCCAGTGCCTGTGCTTCCAGTTCCTGTAGTTCCAGTGCCTGTGGTTCCAGTGCCTGTAGTTCCAGTGCCTGTGGTTCCAGTGCCTGTAGTTCCAGTGCCTGTGGTTCCAGTGCCTGTAGTTCCAGTGCCTGTGGTTCCAGTGCCTGTAGTTCCAGTGCCTGTAGTTCCAGTGCCTGTGCTTCCAGTGCCTGTGCTTCCAGTGCCTGTAGTTCCAGTGCCTGTGCTTCCAGTTCCTGAGCCAGTGCCTGTGCTTCCAGTTCCTGAGCCAGTGCCTGTGCTTCCAGTTCCTGAGCCAGTTCCTGAGCCAGTTCCTGTGCTTCCAGTTCCTGAGCCAGTGCTACCACTAGAGCCTCCACTGCCAGAGCTACCACTAGAGCCTCCACTGCCTGAGCCTCCACCGCCGGAACCTCCACTTTGGGCAAAAACTGAAGGAGGTAAGGATACAGAAGCGAAACTGATGGCAAAGACAGTAGCTAAAACAGCTTTAGATAAATTTAAAGGCTTCATGCTTATGGTTCCTTTTATGTTCTAGATTTCTGTGGTTGATTGATTTTGAAAAGCGATATTGTCTCTTTAATCCACTGCTAAATTAGGTAATTTCTGGCATAGTTAAAGATTGAGGAGTGTTTTACTTGGCTTCTTCTGGAAACGTTGAAAGGATTTAAAAATACCACCACCACTTACTATTCGTCCCATTCAACAAAATAACTCATAAACAGTAATTAATTCAGGATTAAGAACCCACGAACAAAGTCGCTTGTTCAAAATATAAATTAAATATTAAATTTACTTTTACCTATCCCATTTTTACTTGATTATTATGAATTATTTTGTTGTTATTAGCTAGCGTAAGTGTTATTTTTTCGGTGGACTTCTACCATAAGAGTAAAACTACTTATATCGCAGGAAATAATTTGGCATTGAAGTTAAGTTAGTTTATAAGCGTAAAACATTTTAGAGTCTGTAATTAGATAAATCGACTTACCTAAGAGGTACAAGCGATCGCTAAGTTAATCAGGATTTTCATCTCAGTAAATATAATTACTTTATTGACACTAGTTTTTAGTTATTTGGATATAAATCAACTAAAAACTTTAAACAGCTAGATGCTGCTAGCGGTTGAGACTCTAAAAACAATCCTTTACAATACTATTTTACCTGAGAACTTATAACTTCATACTCTAGGAGTGTCTTACTTTAGACTTAAGGAATACTTTTGTTGTCAGTTAAGTAGGATGGCGTAAATAATTAAAGGTTTGTAATAATGACTTTAGTCTTCTCTTCTGTACGAGAGGCTGCGCCAACGAGATGCTACGCAATTAAAAGTTGAGACTAAAATTTACCATTCGGCTAAAGCGATCGCTATTCCTTGTTTTAAATCTGGTGTGATTGCATGATTATTTGCTAACTGCTGCAATTGTTGATGTGTGGCTTCCCCATCCAGATTTTTCAGTGCAGCGATCGCATGTAGTCTCACCGATGCGTTAGAATCGCCTAACAGCGAAATCAATGGTTCAATTGCCTGCATTTTGCCTAACTGTCCTAAAGACAAGGCGATCGCACTTTTGATGCTGACAATCTCTGTGGCTGGATGCTGGAATCGCAGTATTTGCAGTAAGATTTCTGCGGCTGGTGTAGTTAACTGCGGTTTTTGCACTCGTCCTAAAACGGTGACAATTTCTTGCCAGACTGTTTCTGATGTACTTTGATTCAGTGCTGTTTGCAAATATTCCAAACTCGATAACGTCCCTACCCAACTTAAAGCGCGGATGGTTTCTAATTGCACCGTTATCGGTGTCTGGGGTGAAATCAGCAAATCAAATAAGTATTTGGCAGCGTCATCACTACCAATCCGAGAAAGGGTAACTGCGGCTGTACAACAAACATCAAGGTTAAAGTCGTAAAGTTTAGGTTGCAGTCTCGTTATTAAATCTAATGCTTGGTGTAAGTCGGGACGAAAACCTAAACCAAGCACTGCTACACGCCTGACTGTGGCGGCTGTATCATCCAAAGCTTTTAACAATACTGGTGGTATGCGTTCGTCATGAAAACTGCTGAGGGCTTCAATTGCAGCGGCGCGGATTGTTGCTTGCGGATCTTGCACTACACTCAACAGCGGTGTGATGGTTTCTGGTTGCCGAATACAACAAAGCGATCGCACTGCTAACAATCGTGTATTTTCATCTAATAGAAGTTCAGTTAGTGAAGTAATAGCAACAGTACCCATTTGTCCCAGTGCTGTAGCTGCGATCGCTTTAAGTTCTTCATCTCGATCATTTTTCAACAATTCAACTATTGACGCAATAGCTTTTGGGTGTTGAAATTCGCCCAAAGTCCTGGCTGCATACCAGCGCAATTCGTCTTCTGCGTCTTCATCTTCTAATATCTCTACCAGAGATGGGATGGCAATATTTCCCAAGTGAGTCAACACTTTGGTAATTTCCCAGCGTTGTTGAAAATCCCCCATTTCTAACATGGGAAGTGTTAATTTTAACAGATATTCTCGATTTTTAACTATCTCTGGATGTTCCGAGTCTGCCCCTAAAATTAATTGTTGCAAATATTGAATTAGTGATGACCAATCAGCTGCATAATATGCGGCCTCGGCTTGCACCAAAAGCTGTTTGATGTTACTCACAATATCTTGCTTGAATTATCAATTTTCTACCTCCTGCCCCCTGCCTCCACTAACCTGGCTTGACTACAACCGAATTACCCTCAATCTTGGCGGCATAAGTTTTAAGCGCTTCTGTCGCTGGGCCTTTTTGCACTTTACCATCGGCTCCATATTCCGAACCATGACAGGGACAAGCGAATTTTTTCGCATCAGCTTTCCATGCTACAGTGCAACCTGCATGAGTACAGGTAGGGTCAACAGCAGTTAGATTTCCGGCTTTAGATGTGCCGATTACCAGCACAGGCCCAGCAGGTGAGTTTTTTGCCAGCAATTGACCTGTTTTATCTAAATCTGCTGATGTACCTACTGTTTGCCAATCTTTAGATGCTGGAGTTGTTTGAGAAGAACAAGCTGCGATCGCTACAGGTAGAGAACTCGCAATCAAACCCAAACCTACCCAATTAATAAAATCACGACGTTTCATAGCTGCTGAAATAATATCTAAGTTTTAGTTAACATCTGCCATTCAATTTTGGATTTTAGATTAATCTATGGCGATCCAATATTGCTTCAGTCATCTCAAATACCGTTGATTAAGGGTTCTACATCGTTTATTGGTGACTTTAATGTAAAAAATGCATAGGACTCATGCGTTTTTTGTAAATATTACCAAAAAACGTAACAATTTATACGATTTTAACAAAAATCTCACCTTAAGTTATGAGTATTGAAATTGTTACATGAACATTATCTAAACCTGCTTGACAAATTCCCAAGATGTAAATAGCCACAAATTTTCTTTAAATAACCACGGATTTGAAGTTTCGCGCTGGAATGCTCTTGAGCAAAAATAATCAGCCGTAATTAAATATTAAGTTTTTATTCCCTAGCCCTCGTAGATACAGCACCTAATGTAACTACGAATTGATTGATATTGGGCAATTACGACCACATTTGCCGATTGTATCAGTAATTTGCAACGAGATTCAGCCTCATGACAGACACAGCAAATACCCCTAGCCTCAATAAGTTCGAGAAATTAAAAGCAGAAAAAGATGGACTCGCCATCAAAAGTGAGATAGAGAAATTTGCCGCTCTGGGTTGGGAGGCAATGAACGAAACAGATCGCGATCATCGACTCAAATGGGTAGGCGTGTTTTTTCGCCCAGTTACCCCAGGTAAGTTTATGATGCGGTTGCGGATGCCTAACGGTATTCTCAGCAGCAGTCAGATGCGTGTTTTAGCCCAAGTGGTGCAGCGTTACGGTGATGATGGTTGCGCTGATATTACTACCAGACAGAATATTCAATTACGGGGGATCAGAATTGAAGATTTACCAGATATCTTTAATAGATTTGACGCAGTTGGTTTAACCAGCGTTCAGTCGGGGATGGATAACGTCCGCAATATCACAGGCGATCCTGTGGCGGGGTTGGATGCAGATGAGTTGTACGACACACGAGAGTTGGTACAGCAAATTCAAGATATGCTCACCAACAAAGGCGAAGGGAACCCAGAGTTTAGCAACTTACCACGAAAGTTTAATATTGCGATCGCAGGTGGACGAGACAATTCAGTTCATGCTGAAATTAATGATTTGGCTTTTATTCCCGCATTTCAGGAGGGGACAGGGCAAGAATTTTCCCAATCACCAA
Source organism: Nostoc sp. 'Lobaria pulmonaria (5183) cyanobiont' (assembly GCF_002949795.1). NCBI lineage: Bacteria > Bacillati > Cyanobacteriota > Cyanophyceae > Nostocales > Nostocaceae > Nostoc > Nostoc sp. 'Lobaria pulmonaria (5183) cyanobiont'. The sequence goes on from NZ_CP026692.1 coordinate 5,830,403, forward strand.
TATTCGGGTTTAACGTTTTAGTCGGTGGCTTTTTCTCCGCTAAACGTTGTGAGGCGGCGATTCCTCTGAATGCTTGGGTGGCTCCAGAAGATGTAGTAGCTTTATGTAGAGCGGTTTTGGAAGTATTTCGCGATTGTGGCTTACGCGCTAATCGACAAAAATCGCGCTTGATGTGGCTAATCGATGAATGGGGTTTAGAAAAGTTTCGAGCAGAAGTAGAAAACCGTTTGGGTAAATCATTAATATCCGCAGCAGCAAAAGACGAAATCGACTGGGAAAAACGCGACCACATTGGGGTATATAAACAAAAACAAGCAGGATTAAATTACGCAGGTTTAAACATTCCTGTCGGTCGGTTGGATGCCGAAGATATGTTTGAAATCGCTCGTATAGCAGAAGTTTACGGCACTGGCGAAATTCGTTTCACAGTTGAGCAAAACATTGTTATACCCAATATTGCTGACTCACGTTTAGCAACATTTTTAACAGAGTCTTTGCTGGAAAGGTTTTCTATTGATCCAGGTTTGCTGACACGATCGCTAGTATCTTGCACAGGCGCACAATTTTGCAACTTTGCCCTCATCGAAACCAAAAACCGCGCCCTGGCAATGATAAAAGCCTTAGAAGAAGAGTTAACCTTCACCAAACCAGTGCGAATTCATTGGACAGGTTGTCCCAACTCCTGCGGACAACCCCAAGTTGCAGACATCGGCTTGATGGGAACTAAAACTCGCAAAAATGGCAAAACCTTGGAAGGCGTTGACATATATATGGGTGGGAAAGTTGGCAAAGATGCCCATTTGGGAACTTGTGTTATGAAAGGCATACCATGCGAGGACTTGCAGCCAGTATTGCAAGATTTACTAATCAAAAACTTTGGGGCAAAACCCAAACAAGAAGCCTTAGTAGTTAGTAACTGTTAGTACTTATCGGAGGTATTCGCCATTGGGCAAAACTCATACTTCAACCTTAAAGGTGCAACTTCCGAGATAAAAGGCTCAACCTTCGAGTTCAAAGCCTCAACTTCCGAGATAAAAGGCTCAACCTTCGAGATAAAAGACTCAACTTCCGAGTTCAAAGGCTCAACCTTCGAGTTCAAAGGCTCAACCTTCGAGATAAAAGGCTCAAGCTTCGAGTTCAAAGCCTCAAGCTTCGAGTTCAAAGGCTAAACCTCCGAGTTCAAAGGTGCAACCTCCGAGTTCAAAGGCTCAACTTCCGAGATAAAAGGCTCAACCTTCGAGTTCAAAGGCTCAACTTCCCCTCAATATGGTTCGGATAAGATCCCCCCGCCTGTGGCGACCCCCTTAAAAAGGGGGTAATTAGAAAAAAAAGCCCCCCTTTTTAAGGGGGGTTGGGGGGATCTCCGACGAATAAACACGTTAACCGAACCGTATTGCATCTTCCCTTACCTCTTCTCCATATTTTATTCAATTAGAAAGACTGGAATGCTTAAAAACTTATTTTCATTTAGCGATCGCTACCGCATCTTACATCAGACTTGGTTTGCTTTCTTTCTCACCTTTGTTTGTTGGTTTAACTTTGCTCCCTTCGCTACGACCATTGGCAGAGAACTACATCTAGCACCAGAACAAATCAAAACTTTAGGCATCTGTAACCTCGCCCTCACAATTCCTGCACGACTAATTATTGGGATGCTTCTGGATCGTTTTGGCCCCAGAATCACCTACTCAATCCTGCTGATGTTTACGGTTATTCCTTGTTTAGCAACGGCGCTAGCGCAAGATTTTAATCAACTAGTCATCAGTCGTTTGCTAATGGGAATTGTCGGGTCTGGGTTTGTTGTGGGTATCCGCATGGTGGCGGAATGGTTCCAGCCGAAGGAAATAGGAATTGCCCAAGGTATTTATGGCGGTTGGGGCAACTTTGGAGCTTTTGGTGCAGAGTTTGCTTTACCGATACTTGCAGTTTCTACCAGCTTTTTCGCTGGTGGTGCTTCTAACTGGCGATTTGCGATCGCACTTACAGGGATTATTGCAGCCATCTACGGCGTAATTTATTACAACAGTGTCCAAGATACACCCACAGGAAAAGTCTACAAAAAACCTCAGAAAAATGGTTCTCTAGAAGTAACCAGCATTAAAAGCTTCTGGGCGATGATTGTCTCGAATTTGGGTTTGATTTTTGCCTTGGGTTTACTAGCTTGGCGCTTGGAACAAAAGAATATTCACTTCCTAACTTTGAGCCAAATGTATCTGACTTGGTTACTATTAGCAGGATTATTTGCTTATCAAAGTTACAAAGCTTGGGAAGTAAACCGAGAACTTCTAATTGGCAACAAAACTTACGCTCCATCTGAACGCTTTCAATTTGGTCAAGTAGCTTTACTGGAATTTACTTACATAACAAGCTTTGGCAGTGAATTAGCAGTTGTTTCCATGCTCCCAGCATTTTTTGAAAAAACCTTTGCTTTAGAGCATATTGCCGCTGGGATGATTGCCGCTACCTATCCGTTCTTAAATTTAATTTCTCGTCCTAGTGGTGGCTTAATTTCTGATAAATTTAACTCCCGTAAGTGGACAATGACAATTATCAGTACTGGCATTGGTGTTAGTTATTTGATGGCACGTTTTATTAGTAGTAGCTGGCCGATTCCGGTAGCGATCGCAGTGACAATGTTTGCCGCCTACTTTGCCCAAGCTGGCTGCGGTGCAACTTACAGCATCGTCCCCCTAATTAAGAAAGAAGCCACTGGACAAATTGCCGGGAATGTGGGAGCTTACGGTAATTTTGGTGGCGTAGTTTACCTGACAATTTTCAGCTTAACCGATGCTCCAACACTGTTTTCTACAATGGGTTTAGCCGCTTTAGTATGTGCTTTTATGTGTGCCTTCTTCCTCAAAGAACCAAAAGGCTCTTTTGCCGCTGCTTATGAAGGTGAATTACCAGAAACCACAACTAAAAATCCTACCTTTTTAGCGGAAGAATAAACTTATTGCATAAATCAAAAATAAGAACCCCACCCCATTTTTGATTTACATCAAAGTCTCCTCTCCCCGCTTGCCTACAGTGTCTCTTCACCTGCAATGCCAATGCATCAACCTGCATTGTTAATGCATCGACTTGCAATGCTAATGCATCGACTTGCAATGCCAATGCATCGACCTACAATGCCAATGCATTAACCTGCAATGCCAATGCATTAACCTGCAATGCCAATGCATTAACCTGCAATGCCAATGCATTAACCTGCAAAAATTAATTCACTTTACGCAGTAGTAAGTTGGGTTGAGGAAGAAACTCAACAATTAGCCTTTAATTTTGGGATGAGCGGAGCAAAACCCAACTTACATATCTTTACAGCTATTTTCAGGTAAATAGACCATGCGGTAGGGGCGCAAGGCCTTGTGCCCCTATAACAGATGTGGTTCAAATACTTGAATTCTGCTGTAAGCAAACCGTATGGATATCTTTAGATCCAGGATTAGCGTGCAACATATAAATTTCCCAAGCTGGCGCTGCATCTGAGGTTGCACAATCAAAATAACAAAATGGTACAACTGCCATGAGTGAATTTACCAAAACTCTCTGTCCTTACTGTGGTGTTGGCTGTGGTTTAGAAGTCTCACCTCCAGCCCAACTGGGCAAAGCAACTAATCGAGATAGCCAAGGAAATCCAATTTGGCGGGTGCGGGGTGATAAAGCCCATCCATCCAGCCAGGGTATGGTTTGCGTCAAAGGTGCAACGATCGCAGAATCTTTAGATAAAAATAGATTACATTACCCAATGGTGCGAGACTCCTTAGATCAAGAGTTTCGGCGTGTTAGTTGGGATGAAGCTTTTAATATAATCACGCAGCGCATTCAAACTATCCGCTTCACTCAAGGGCCAAAAGCCTTATGTATGTACGGTTCCGGTCAGTTTCAAACCGAAGATTATTACATAGCTCAGAAACTGATGAAAGGCTGTCTGGGTACTAATAATTTTGATGCCAACTCACGTTTATGTATGTCTAGTGCAGTGGCTGGCTACATTCAAAGCTTTGGCTCAGATGGCCCGCCTTGCTGTTACGATGACTTGGAATTAACCGACTGTGCATTTCTAATTGGTACTAATACAGCCGAATGTCACCCCATCGTTTTCAATCGACTGGAGAAATATCATAAAAAGAACCGCAAAGTCAAAATGATAGTGGTCGATCCCCGTCGCACACCAACCGCAGAAGCTGCTGATTTGCATTTAGCTATTCGTCCTGGTACAGATATTGACTTGTTAAACGGCATCGCCCACTTGTTGATGCGCTGGAATTACATTGATACCATGTTCATGGACGATTGCACCAGCAACTTTCCCGCTTATGCTGAGGTGATTCGCCACTATCCCCCAGAAATAGTAGCTCGTCACTGTGGAATCAGTATTGAAGATTTAGAAACAGCAGCTCGTTATTGGGGTGAATCTGAGCGGGTACTATCTTTGTGGTCAATGGGTGTGAATCAATCCTCAGAAGGGACGGCTAAAGTCAGAACTATCATTAACCTGCACCTGATGACTGCACAGATTGGCAAACCTGGGGCTGGCCCTTTTTCGCTGACAGGTCAGCCGAACGCGATGGGAGGACGGGAAGCCGGAGGTTTGGCGAATTTATTACCAGGTTATCGAGCGGTGAAAAATCCCCAGCACCGTGCAGAAGTTGAGGAGTTTTGGGGACTCAAGCCAGGACAAATTTCGCCCAATCCCGGTTTAACTGCTTGGGACATGATTACTGGGTTGGAAAATGACGCTGTAGAGTTACTGTGGATTGCAGCTACTAACCCAGCTGTGAGTATGCCAGATTTAGAGCGGACTAAAAAGGCGTTGTTGCGATCGCCTTTCACTATTTACCAAGACGCATATTATCCTACAGAAACCTCTGCTTACGCTCATGTTCTGCTACCAGCAGCCCAGTGGGGTGAAAAAACTGGTGTGATGACAAACTCCGAACGAGTGGTAACTCTGTGTTCAGCATTCCGTCAACCGCCAAGAGAAGCTAAAGCAGATTGGGAAATTTTTGCCGAAGTTGGACGTAGATTAGGTTTTGAGAGAGAATTTGCCTTTGCGAACTCCGCAGAAGTTTACGCTGAGTTTGTCCAACTAACTAAAAATCGTCCCTGCGAGATGACAGGTATCAGTCACACGCAATTACAGACACAAGGCCCGACTCAATGGCCTCATCCTGAAGAGAGCAGGGGGAGCAGCACTTCGGCTACGCTCAGTGACCGAGGAGCAGGGGGAGAAGCATCTGCCAATCGCTCTGGGAAAAGACTATACACTAACTTGCGCTTCCACACCCCTGATGGACGCGCTCGATTTGGGGCATATTACTCCAAGGGATTGGCAGAACCACCAGACCCAGATTATCCGTTTGTGCTAACTAATGGAAGACTTTACGGACACTGGCATACGCAAACACGCACCGGTCGAATTGAAAAAATTTGCAAAATGCATCCCGAACCGTTTATCGAAATTCATCCCCGTGATGCTGCTTGGTTAGGTATTGTCGATAGTATGGATGTGGAAGTGCGATCGCGTCGGGGTAAAGCGAAGTTTCCTGCTAAAGTGACAAAAGCGATCGCACCTGGTACAGTTTTTGTCCCCATGCACTGGGGTTCGCTGTGGGCTGACAATGCCGAAGCTAATGCCCTCACCCATCCAGAATCGTGCCCCGATTCACTGCAACCAGAATTAAAAGCCTGTGCGGTACAGCTGATACCAATTTCGGTGGAAGTCCCCATCAAAAATCATCAACTCCAGTCTTCACAATGGTAAGCTGCAAACTGTAGCTCGAAAGTGGTAATTTATAACCAGCAATAGGTAATTTCGTCAATAATCAATAGTCAATAGTTATTATCATTTTTTATGACTCTCTAATTTTGACTGTTACCAATTACTATATTTAAAGAGATAAATTTTTAGTAATAAGAGATTTTACTAAACTTAATTTCAGCTATAGATAAAGAATAAAAAACCGATAGAAAATTTACAAAGCATCAGCAAGTAATCTTTTTCCCATCCTCTAGATTTATCTATGGGATTTTATTTTATAATCGGGTGCAGCACTATGAAAAAGTTACTTAGGCAAATTTTAGGAGCTACCAAAGATGAGAACTTCATGTACATCATTGAAAACATAGAAGTGCTAGTTTCTAAAGCTCTATCTATTTTCATGGTAATTGTAATTTTTGTAGCAATCACAGATTTAGGAATTTTTATTTTTAAAGAATTATTTATAGTTCCTTATGGGAAGTTTAACACAACCCTGTATAAGGTTTTCGGTTTATTTTTAAATATTTTAATTGCGTTAGAAATTTTAGAGAATATTACAGCCTATTTACGAAGACACGTTTTTCAGGTTGAATTAGTTATTGTCACTTCTTTAATTGCTGTTGCCAGAAAAATTATTATTCTTGACTTAGAAAAAATTGGAGGTCTTGATATAATTGGTCTAGGTGTAGCTATTCTTGCCTTATCGATTAGTTATTTGATAATTCGTTTCAGTAATTCTAAAGATGCAAGTTAAAATAATTCGTAATTCCTAATGGGGATTTATACTCCGCCACAAAACTTGCCGCTTTTCCCATTCCCTATTTCCCATCCTCACCCATCAACTTTGGGTTTGTCGAGCTATGACAGATTTCTTTCAATTTGAAGCAGACTTTGTTGATTCTCTGCGTTGCATCCCCATGCAGGTGCGTTGTAAATTAGATACCTGTGGTATCAAGCTAAAATTGTCTGATTGGAATCAAATGACTACAGCCGAGCGTCAAGCTTTAGTCGAATTACCTTGCACTACAGAAACGGAAATTCAATCTTACCGCGAACATATCGAGAAATTAATTATGCAACGTACTGGTACACCAGCTAAAAAATTGCCCATTGAGCCTCATCCGGCATGGCTAGACTCTGCCACTGTACCAGCTAGCCTTCAGGACAAAGCTCAGGAAATAGGTGTAACTCTAACACAGCAAAATTGGGCAGTTTTAACGCCTTTACAGCGTTTTGCCTTGATTAAACTCAGCCACCCAGGACATGAAAACAAAAATTTTCCTAGAGCGATCGCAGAATTTCATCTGCTTTAATTAGTCAATAGTAGTGAAAATAAAAAATCTGTAGAGTGAATTACACTTTATTAACTTCCCACCCTCAAATGATACATTACAAAACTAAATGTGTTGTAATGTATCAAAAATTCGTGCGGATGCTAACGCCTAAAATAGCTGATTTTAAACTAATATTTACTTTATATAGCGTTTCTGAATAAGAGTGGGGTTAAGCTGTACCTCACCTGCATAAAACACAGCTTTATCTCTCCTCTCCATGAATTGCCAGAGGAGTTTCAATATTTACTTCACGTCATGCACCTGGGAACCGCTATAAACAATTATTGACTAAAAAGTGAGGTTAAGAAAATATATGGCTGCAAAGAAACTTTTGATGCTTGTTGGCGATTATGTAGAAGACTATGAAGTGATGGTTCCTTTTCAGGCGTTGCAAATGGTAGGACACACTGTCCATGCAGTTTGCCCCGACAAAAAAGCTGGCGACAAGGTGCGGACAGCAGTTCACGACTTTGAAGGAGATCAGACTTACAGTGAAAAACCCGGACACAATTTCACTTTAAATGCTACGTTTGCAGAAGTAGAAGTCACAACCTACGATGCCTTAGTCATTCCCGGAGGACGGGCACCAGAATATATCCGCTTGAATCAGCAGGTGCTAGAAATCACCCGTCACTTTGCCCAAACGAATAAACCGATTGCTGCCATCTGCCACGGCTTGCAGATATTGGCAGCTGCTGATGTACTGCAAGGTAAAAGATGTACTGGCTACCCTGCTTGTAGCCCAGATATCAAGAGTGCTGGAGGGATCTATGTTGATATCTCTGTTGATCGAGCAATAGTTGATGGTAACTTGGTGACAGCACCAGCTTGGCCTGCTCACCCGCATTGGCTAGCAGAATTCCTCACAGTACTTGGAACTAAGATTGAACACCCAGAACTAGCTACAGTTATTTGAGGCAATATACCGGATATCTTTTGATTCAAGACTTTAGAAGAGTTTCTTTACCTACTCTCCACTCCAAAAGAGCTTAGTCAATTATCAGTGGCAAAAACAACTGACATTTCAGGTGACGCTCCCACGTCGCTACCGCTTTTCTATGAGACGGGATGCGTTCGCCGTTCCGCTCGCGCAGCATCTCGTACAGAAGGAAAGGCGATAGCCTCTCCCTTTGGGAGAAAACCTTACTGGCTCACAATATACGACTGAAAATTATATATTTTTGAAATATAACTAAATGCAGTAAAAAATACTATTTTTTAATAATTTGCAGTGGGTTTAATTTGCCGCTACGATGTCAAAAGTAGAGCATCGAGACAATCTGATTTAGCTCCTTAACAAGCCAGTTTTAGGACAAACTCTCAGCAGATGGAATACTTATTTACATGAGGTGAAACAATTTGAAATTTTACATCAATAATTTTAAATTTCTTAGCAGTAAGTGAAGCTATAGTGGATTTAGCAATGCTGCTGCTAATGTGGCTAAGGTTAGTCCTGCTGCCAAATTATGTGAAGAATTAGTTTAGAAACGCACTCTAACTCGATGACAGGCAAAAACGCAAGACATAATGCATTTCTGCGGCTAGTGTCTGGTAATGGGGTAGCTTTGGGAGCAGAATCTCGCTACTCGCTGCCCCCCAGTAAAGAAATGGTAATTGGACGCGACCCCAGCTGCCAAGTTGTCTTGGATGCCATGATGTACCGAATGGTATCTCGTCGTCATGCTGTGGTTCGTCCCCTATCTCTATCCCCAGATAGCAAATTTAGTTGGGTGCTTTGTGACTTGAATAGTGCTAATGGCACTTATTTGAATGGAGAACGCTTGTATGAATGTCAGGAATTGCACCCAGGCGATCGCATTTCTCTAGGTGCTGATGGGCCGCAATACATTTTTGAGTACGAGTATACCTCACTGACTCCGGCGACGACAGTGAACCAAGTTACACCACTGCCTTCGGCAACAAACTACCACAACCACACGCAATTAAAGCAGCCAGATTCTGTTAGCTTCACCCAGCTTTTTCCGATTATTTCCACTGGTAAAGATTTAACTAGTAAAGCTTACCTCGTACCGGGAATACTGACCGTAGTCTTTGTGGTGCTGATGTTTGCTACAGTCGGTCGCCCCCAAGCTAATCAAGTAATCGTAGCGAGTTACATCGCCTTCGCTGCCTACTATTTTGTTTACCAACTTTGTGGTAAACAAAAGCCTTGGTGGGTGCTAATGGCTACGTCATTGGGTACAATCCTGATTTTGCTCAGTCCGCTGTTGGATCTATTTATCTTCGTATTTCGCGGCATCCTGCCTGGAAGCTTGCCCACACCCCAAGAATCTATCACCTTCACAGAGTTACTGGTGCGGATGTTTTTTGGCGCTGGGTTGATGGAAGAATTACTCAAGGCATTACCTGTACTAGGGGCCTTTGCCATCGGTAGAATGTTGTCTTCACCTTGGCGAGAACGTATCGGTATCTGGGAACCTCTAGATGGTATTCTCCTGGGTACAGCTTCTGCTGTGGGCTTCACTCTCTTGGAAACCCTCGGTCAGTATGTGCCGGATATTACTCAAAATGTCACGCAACAGGTGGGTATAGGGGCTGCTGGTCAACTGGCAGGTTTACAACTGCTAATTCCGCGAATTTTAGGCTCTGTAGCTGGACACATGGCTTATAGTGGCTACCTGGGTTATTTTATCGGGTTGGCTGTCCTCAAACCCAGTAGAAGTTGGCAAATTCTGTCTATTGGTTATCTGAGTGCCTCTGCGCTTCATGCTTTGTGGAATGCTACAGGGTCAATCAATGCCTTGCTTTTGGTAGTTGTTGGAGTGTTATCTTACGCCTTTTTGATGGCGGCAATTCTCAAGGCACGGGCACTGTCACCGACGCGATCGCAAAATTTTGCTACCCGATTTCTTGGACCAAAATAGAGGAAGCAGGGGAGCAGGGGGGAGAACAAGCAATGCTTGAGTATTTACCTCTTGGGATAGATGGCCTAGTTTGAAAATCAGCGTATCGTTAACTTATTATAGGGTAAATATACTTACAAAAATAAAAATCATTAAACTTCTTCTTGCAAAAGTCTTGATTTTCGACTCTATATCTTTGGGTAAGGGAAACCAACATCTTTGCAAAAGACATCTATCAATAGAGTGAATACAAAGCGCGGGTCACACGAACACAAGGCATAGTGAAAACTTTTCCTACTCACTACTCCCAATTCCCCATTCTCCACTCCCCATTCATAGTTCAGGTTGGGACTTGTTAAGTTCAGTAAAAGCATAAGAAGCGATCGCTAAACTAACCTTTGCTTTCTCCACTTCTGATAAAGCTGTCCACTCGTTGTTTTGAAGATTACTGAGTGCAGATACCGCGTTTTGCGATTCGCTACTGCGCATAGCGTAAGCAAAAGGACGAGCCAAAACCATCAGATCCTCTGTTCCCCAAGTTGGTAGTACTGTCTGAACGCACTCAACTAGTTGCTCGCTGATTAATTGGCGAGCCGCAAATATCTCAGCAGCTTTGGTGGCGATGGTATTGAGCAATATTTGGGGCACACAGACGGAAAAATTAGTACGTAATGTTTCTTGAAGGTTAAGCACTACTGCCTGTTGTGGGTTATCATTAGGGTCTGGTGTAGGAGTAATACTAGACCAAAGTGTATCTAAATGTCCGTAGAAATCTTGCGAGCGCCTAATTAGTTCTTCATCAAGCAAATCTTGCATTCCGAACTGTTGTTCTAGTTCCTGAAAATAAGCTTCTGATTCATCATCACCTGGATTCCAGGGATAGTTAGCATCCTCTGGTTCTAGTAACGCTTCTAATAACTCTAAATCTACTTGAGATGGCAAAGAAGAGAAAGTGTCTGAGCCGTTAATTTTGTCAGCCATATTTTCTTACCTGATGATTATTTGGTGGTATTGACAGCTACAAGTTCTAAGAGGAGATTTCCGCAAAAAAAGTTGATTTTTTCTCCAAAAAACAGATTTTAAAAGCTGATGCTAAAGACTCAAATTCATTTACACAATAGCTTTGTTAGGAGTCTTCAATCACAAACTCCCAAGTTTCACCTCTAGCACTTCCAAACTTTAACTGCATCCCCGATTTCAAAGGGACTTCCTCTCGGAGGATTTGTTGCCAGCCATTAGGGCCTAAAAACCAGGTTGTTCCGTAGGTGGAAAAATCTTGCAAGTAATAAGTTCGCATTAATGTAGCATCAGTAAGAGTGTTGCGGCAGAAGATTTCGGCGTGGCGTTTGGATACAGATGGTTCGGGAATGACGATATCATTATCTTTCGTGCGGCCGATGCGGGTAACACCATAACGCAGTAGCCAGGTTTTACCTTTTGGAGTGAGCGATCGCAAAGAAGCAATCGCAAGCGAGGAACCTACATCAGGAATGGCTGTATCTGGTAGTTCCGTAATACCTTCATCCAGATTTTTAATGAGTTCGCCATTAAAATCTGGATGCAGGTAGAGAACAGGCAAAGTCCAAGCAGGTTGATTAAATTTATACAGTGTTAACAACTCTTGCCTAGCCTGTGCTACGGCTTCATCAATTGGCTTGTGCGATCGCAAAGCTTCGATAAAGGCTTGAATAAAACTATGGCTTTCGTGGTCAGCGATTTCATCGCGCATCCCCAAAACCGCAGGTACACCATGACGAATCAGTACTTCTGCTAAACTACTGGCAGGGATAGCTTGATGATTGATCGCGGCTGGTTGTGCACCCCAACAGGCGTTGAAAACTGCTAGTTTCACTCCTGTACGGGTCAATACTTGCGCCAATTCTATCCCATTGAGGGGCATATCTGGTCGCAAAAATAGTAACCCTCCATCTGGGTCTGGCAAACCATGTCCAGCGTAAAAGAAAACATTGTATTCTTTAGTTTCTAATTCATCAATCAACTGTTGTGGAGTTGGTTGAATGAGTTTATTCACGACACAAGGTGCATATCTTTGGGCATTACCAGGCGTATCTGCAAGAGCTTGCTGTAAGATAGCGGCTTCTCGTTCTAGTTGCAGCTTGTCATCATGACCTAAAACCAGCAGGATACTTAAAGCTTGGTCAGTTCGCAAATACGGTAACGCGTCAACTTCAGTGGTGGTGCGACTAAATAGCAAATCTTGCGACAGAGACATTGCCGATTGACCAGGCTTGCGCTGCATAATTTCCCAAGGGAAAGCGATCAGATCCGGGTCGCGAATTTCTAGTTGAAAGCGCAAACGTGTATGCTCACCCATAGCCATACCGTGACTGCGTTCTAGACTACCAAGAATTTGTCCGTCGAATACCCAGTGCCATAAATTCATTCCCAAGTGTTGCATCAGACGACTGCTGTAGGGACCAGTAGTTTGACCTGAAGGGGATGAAATCCAATCTATAGGGAATGGGTTGACCTTTTGAGATGTTGAGTTTGGGGAAATATCTAGGCGACCATGACCAGCAAACATCTGCTGCCATTCTTGCCAGACTTGGGTGAGTTCAACAGGCCATACACAGTCACGTAAAACGTAACCACTGGGATATGGAGCCTTGACCACCCAAATGGCGAAGTTGTCAGTGCCAGTGTTTAAGAGACGGGCGATCGCCAAATTCAGGGATGGCATGGATTCATTAAACTAAAAGCTAAAAAAAATAATTTCAAATAACAATTCTCCAAGGTGAAAATTTTCTACTTTTTTGACCTTGTAAGTTTTTTACTCTGATTGTTACCTGTTATTATTCCAGGTTTTTACTAGTTTATCGAGTATTTGATTAAGTTGGACTGGTGTCAGATGGTTCGGTAACTGGCGGTTGCGTCACAGATCTACATGGATTTGGTACGTTTGATTGTAAAACAACGCCAAAACGGTTGACTTGGAAGGAGTTTAGCAATACTGTTGCTGGCAAAGGTTTTGAATTTGGTGGAACTGAGGTAGTTACATCTGGGTTATTAGGATTAGCTGGAGTTTGTGTAGTTTTATTGGCACAGACTCGCATAGACATCAAAAAACTCCCAGAAGCAGGATTTGGATTTGATTTTTTCTCAATAACTTCTAAAAAAGTCCCACGAGGAAGTGATTGGTTGTTTCCCAAGGAGATGTCATTATTGGTTTTAATTACCCAACCAAGAGAAAGATTAGCCAGCGATCGCGGTGTAGATGTCGCTTCAATGGCAGGGTTGGCAGGGTTTTGAGTTTGTAATGGATTAGAAAAAATTGGAGAGGCCCCTGATGGCGATCGCAGTTGCTTGACGAACAATCCTAAAAAACCTGCTGCGACCACAAATATTAATGGAACTATCCACTGTAGGGGGAATTGACGAGATTTAGCAGGCTCAGTGTCTGGAATCACCTGAGTCTTATGGTTTGGGCTGCCTAAAACTGTCGCATCTGTCGCCCTGGATGCTAAATCAACAGTTTTGGCAGAATAACTCTCTGGAATCACTGCTTGGATGGTGATTTCTGGTTCCCAATATTGGACTTGATAGTGAACTAAAGCGACGGTGACATTATCGTGTCCATTTTTAGTATTAGCAATTTCGACTAATCTATCGGCAACAGTTGCTATATTTGCTTCCCCAACTAAAATCGGCAAGATTTCTGTTTCCCAATACTCTTCTACCCGATCGAAGTCACTCAAACCATCGGATGTGAGCAGAAAAACAGCATCTTCATCGAGCATAAACCGTCCCGATGTAGGATGCAATGAAGTGCTAGAACCCATCCCCAAAGCTTGGACGAGAGAACCAGCCGCACTTTGTTGCACTGCCTCGCGGTAAATGGCATAACCTAGTCGCACTTCGCGGGAGGCGACATCATCATCGAGGGTAACTTGATAACAGCCGTGACGTGTAATCCAGTAGGCACGACTATCGCCAACGTGAGTAATATACATTTCATGAGCAACAGGCAATGCCATGACTAAAGTCGTGCCCATGCGTTGACGCCCTTGGCGATTTTCACCGTCATTGCGCTGACTGATTTTATCATTGGCCATTGCCACTGCCTTATCTAGGTCATTCAGCAGCAATGAAGGGTCTATATGGTCGTAGGGAACCTTTGTTAGTTGCTGTACCTGCTGCTGGATTGTTTCAATGGCTAAATTTGAGGCCACATTGCCGCCTTCGTGTCCGCCGATGCCATCACAGACAATTGCTAAGGCTGTTGGCTGGGGTGGTTTGCTCACCAGAGTTCCACTGGGGGGGCTACAGGCATCTTCATTACGTTGGCGACTTGGCCCGGTGTCGGTTTTGGTGATAATTTGGATGGTGGGTGTTTGCGATCGCCCTAACCCTGCCAGTCCCCGATCTAAAACTCCGACTAATTGATCGGTTGAATTAATCTCTCCCTGAATTAAAGCAAGGCTAACGCGATCAACAAATTCCGCGATTGCTGGTTTGGCAGTGCTGACCAACTGTTGCCAAAATTCACCTAATTGGGGCAATTCTGGTGATGTGGCGCTATCAAAACGCAATTCCAACAAACGTACTAACGATCCTTCTACCCGTAATACATCAGAGTCAAGTAAGCTAGAGGCGACACCTTCACTCACAAGAGGTTGCCACAGATGAGCTATTTGCCATAACCAATTTAGTTGGCGCATTGATGTTGCATTACGCCAAGCGGTGCTTAACTGGCTGCCCAAATGTACTTGTTGGATAGTATCATCTATTAATAGCGGCGGTTTTTCTAAGAGTAATATTTCTCGGTGGGAAGACCCGTCAGCAACAAAAAGCACTCCATATACCTGGGGTACGTGTAAACGGTAGGGAATCAATCTCAGGTAAGCTTTTAGAGGCTGCAAATTATCTAATTCAGGCGTTAGCGCTAATAAACCAGGCTTCGTATCTAAAAGAACAAATTTATCAAGAATTAAATAGCGATCGGCTAATATTTCTCCAGGGCTACCCACACTTGGACTATCTACCACAGCCCAGAGATAATTTTTGGGTAGGGGCGTGGAACATCGCTGGCAAAACTTGTGAGTCAGGGGGTTGGCAGCCTGACAATTTTCGTTTGGACAGTAGAGCGTTGCCGCGTCATTTTCCATAGTTTTCGCACCGATCAGCGATTGGCAATTTCTTTAATAGCATTAGTAGGGACAATCTAGACCGCTCATCTTTCTTAAACTTGACATACCCAGACTTTAGATGATGATTTTAGCTGGCGGATATCAGCAGGTGCTAATACTTATCTGCTCCAAAAAATATGCTCCTAACTCAACCCTACAGCCTAATCATAGCTTCTATTGCCCTGTGACTCTCCATCGCCAAAGCAACTAACTCCAACCCTGTCACCACAGCATAACCCAAGCATAACTGCGCGATTTGTTTTTGCTAAATTACCCCATCATTAACAGGCAGAGAATGTTGGTATTTATTTAGTTTATAAGTAGGATAGCAAGAATTAACTTTGATTTAAGAATTAAGAATAGTAAATATTAATTTTGGCAAAAGTACCTGATAAATCCAGTGGCTCTAAAAATCTCTTGAGGACTGCTGTTAGCGGATAGCTAGAGTTGAGTCAGTGCTGAGTTAAGAAGTAGACTTATGAATCTTTTCACTCTAAGCCGAGACACTTTTAACTCAGCACTCTTCGTACACAAGGGTTCAGCCAGCCCGCTAGCAACTCATTGGCTTATTGTTTGTCGTCAATGGCAACTTGAGGGACTCCCAAGCTGTAGTTAGTAACACGGGCAGAAAGATTGTAGCTGACTTCGCCGAGTTGCAGAAGCGATCGCAGATAATGCTCTAAGTCTGACCCTACACGGCGCAAGTTATAGTCTGTGAGGTCTTCGCCACTAGATGCTTCTACTAGTTCATCAAATTTTCGATAAATTTTTTGCAGTGCATCTTCATTCCAATTAAATTCGTTATCTGGGTCAACATCTAAGGTTAAGACTTGTTGACTAGGAACTAAATCGCCATCCCGGTCAATTTCACCTGCAAAAATGCGGATATGCCGGGTTGTGGACTTGAGCAGCATCGGGTTATCCATAAAAAGGTGTAAGATTTGCGTGGATTACACTGAAATTATTGTAGACGTTAATATCCAAGCTTGAATGCTCTCAATTTCAAAGCTTTGAATGCAGTTTCAAAAGGGTATATTGAATGGGCATAAGTAAAAATATCACCTTTACTGATGAGTTTGCTACTTCTGTTATGAGTTGAAGATATATTTAACTGCTAGTACTGACAGTAGTCGAATTATTTTTCTGTAAAAATTAATGGGTTGAGTATTTTCATTTGGTGTACTAATCTGACTTACTGCTAAGATTTTTCTACTCGACTCAGCCCAGAATACAGTATGGATAGGCACTTGGGAGGAATAATTTGTTCTGTGTACATTTTTTTCTGAAGAACAAAAGTTTTGACATTAATAATTATGCTCATCAATTTATCCTGAATTTCCTATTGCAAAAAACGTACATCAAGTAATTTCACGCAATAGCGCTAGATCGACCGCTGGCTTTAACAAACTCAAAAAAAGTAAGCGGTTTTACTTACGTAGAAACACTAAAATTAGAGTAACAAGTCAAACTGTTATTGACGTTCACATAAAGTTGATGTAAAAACCTTTAAAAAGGTTGAACAACTTCTTACAGAAACTTTATTGTGTAGAATCTTAAAAACTGAATAATAGTTATGGCTTACCATAAGCTACATCTGGCACAGAAACGTCAAAATCTAGACACTGAAAATCTAGCTTGAAAATACACCACAGGAGAGTGAAATAGAATACAAAGGTGATTGATGAAGAAAAATTCTTAATTCAAGCACTTTGGATTCAAAAAGGATATAAAGAATTTTTGCTGGACATCTACCTCCTTACCCTCATACACAACCAAGTAAAGGAATCTCAATAAGCTATGAACTCCAAAGCATTACCACGCCAGATAAATAATCTCGAAGTAGGTGTTTATGAGTGTGAAATACATCTCAAATTCCGGTTGATTGAGGAAAAGAGTCTATTGAGCGATCGCGAGCAACTATTACAGGTGCTACTTGATGCTTTAACCGAAGGTTCTGATGACTTTCTAGAGACGCTACAAGCGTCCGTTAAAGCCCAAGAAGTGTCTGAGTTTAAAGCCTCGCCTCAAATGCGGCGTCAGCTAATGCGCTTGCGTAATGTCGCGGAAAATTCTCCAACTTAAAGGTGTAATTTAAGTAGTGAAAAACGTGAATTGGGCATCAAATCAAATGTTGATCCCATACCCCCATTGCCATAAAAACTAAGCAGTCAGTAGATTTCATAAAATATTTTGATTTCTACTTTGTGAAAGTCTTATTTAGCAGCACAAAGTCCCAGGAACAGTTTCCGCTATTAAAAACTTTGTAGCAAAGGGTACTGGTAGAATCTGAAAGCAAATTCAGCCGGGTGCATTTTACCGAGTTTTTATCAAAACATTGCAGAATAATAAAACTCTGTGTCTTTACAGATGGGGAATTGGACAACAGGCGCAAATAAAATGAAAACCTAAAAGACCAAAGTAAAAATAAATAACCTTTCTTTTAGCTTTTTGCTTAAGCTAAGTGCCTGATTTGCTGAAATACTTATGTTTTATCTATTACTGGTAATAGGTCATGGTTTAGCAGCCAGTTACCTATTACCGATTACCCAGGACTAGGGGATAAGGGAGCAGGGGAGCAGGGGAGATGGAGAATAACTACTAATCAATGCCCAATGCCCAATAATGCCTATTTAGCAAGACCATGTTCCAGAGCAAAACGAACTAACTCTGTACGGCTGTTGGTACCGGTTTTACTAAACAAACGGCTGACGTATTTTTCGACATTGCGGACGCTGGTTTCTAAACGACGGGCGATTTCTTTGTTCATCAACCCTTCAGCAACCAAATTTAAAACACTTTGTTCTCTCGGTGTCAAATCAATTTTAAAAGGGGCTGGCGATTGGGAAATAGCATTTTTTTGAGTTAACAATGCTTTAATTTGGGCAATCTGATTGGCTAGTTCAGCAAGATCGGGGGTTTCAGTATCATCTCCCGTACTCGCAGCCTTAGCGGCGCGACGGGCTAGCAAATTTTCGACTATAGCCACTAACTCGTCTGGATCAAAAGGTTTGGGTAGATAGGCATCAACACCAGCGTGATAGCCTTGAATGCGATCGCCTGTCATACCCTTAGCAGTTAAAAATACTACCGGGAGTGCTTGGAAACGGGGGTCTTCCCGTAGTTGCTTCAGGAACTGATAGCCATCCACTTGAGGCATCATCACATCGGAAATCACTAAGTCAGGTGTATTCAGCTGCATCCATTCCCAACCTTCTAGGGCGTTACTGGCGACTTGAACGCTGAAACCGCTCTCTTGCAAATAGTCTTTCACGGCTTCCCGTATCCCTGGTTCATCATCCACCAGTAACAATTGTGCTGACATTTAAAATTCCCTTGAGTTTTGCTTTTTCCAATTTAGCGAAAGTTGGTAGGCATTGAGCAACTTAAATTCACCTCTACCGCCCCCAAAGCTTTTAAAGTTGACATCTTTGCCTCCGTCAACCCTTTAACCTCTGTAACGATCGCGCCTTCGGACGGTCTGTCCGTAAAGTTTGCCGACATTCCCCTGTACTAAAATCCCATGTTACGAGTCCTGTATGTCCCACCAATGTCATCAAACATCCCCAGACTCCAGTAGATACATCCCAGAGTTTCACGGTTTGATCGAAACGAGCGATCGCCAGATGACATACTGAAATTCTCCCTGTAATTGTTCTGCCAACTTCACAGAGAGTGCGGTTTTGCCCATACCACCATATACGGCGGTGCTGACAATGATAAGCTGTTAGGTGAAGCTGGCAACGACCTACTGCGGAAAGAAGCAGCCAATGACTCCCTTGACGGAGGCGATCGCAGTGATACCGTTAGTTATCGCGGCGATCCTAGCCGAATCATAGTCAACTTAGAGCAAAACTACGCTAAGGACGGCTTTGGCGGTACTTACCAAATCTTTAACGTTGAAAACGTCATCGGTTCTGCTTTCAATGATGAAATTATCGGCGGTGCCAAAGCCAATATTAATTCACGCTGGAGATGGCAATGACATTGTTAAAGCCAGAAATGGCAATGAGATCATTTTTGGCGAAGGTGGTAAAGACACTCTCTTGGGTGAAAACGGTAACGATTTCCTAGTTGGGAGTACAGATGCCGATCGCCTCAATGGTGGAAAAGGCAATGATACAGCTTCTTATTTCACCTCTGCGATCGCAGTATCTGTGAGTCTCACAACGGGTACTGGTTGGGCTGGAGATGCCAATTTCTTAGTTACAATCGAGCAATTATCTTGGCATTCTCTGGTAGCTTGGCGTCTCTTTGTCCAGCAGTACGCGCCCTAGCTGTGAACAAACCAATGGGAGTATTTAATAAATCTACAAGGGTGGCTTGACCAGCAATCGCCTTTTTAATATCTCTTGGTACTTCCTTCAATAACCAACGTGCCAAACGATAGCCGTATTCTTTGGGTGTCATCTCTCGCATTAAATCTACACCGTGCAGTTCGTGCAGATAGCTATTTGAGCATCCATAACGCCGCCATTGACTTTGCAGCTCTTGAAGTGTAGCGCGGTGGCGGTGTTGAACGATCGCATTTGGGGCAAATTCCAAACGCCCGATGTTTTCCCCCAAAATCCGCCAACAAATATCGGCATCGCCACCAGTAGTCAGATAGGGACGAAATAAACCCACTTTTTCTAAGGCAATGCGTCGAATCGCTAAATTAGCTGTTTGACCATAAGGACGAAAGGAATGTTTAAGCGTATGCTTTTGCGATAAAGTTTCTTGACGGTCTGCGTGTTGTTCTAGCAGAGTTGTACCTGGTAGTGCCAAAATTTCACCAGCAACAATTACCACCTCTTTGTTGACAAAAGGCTGATTTAGTGCGTTTAACCATTGCGGTTGTGGGCGACAATCCGCATCGGTAAAAACGATAATTTCACCCGTAGCGGCGCGAATCCCGGTATTACGAGCAGCGTAAGAGCTTTGAATTTGGGTTTCGCTCAAGGGGCGAATTGTAATTGGGCAATTTTCGGCAGATGTTTTCAGGATAGTGAGAGTGCGATCGCTACTATTATTGTCTACCAACAAGTATTCTACGCGGTCTTTTGGGTAAGTTTGAGACAACAGACAATTGATTAACTCTGGTAAATCTGCCTCACCGTTATAAATAGGAACAACCACCGACACCATTGGTAAAAAGCTGGTGGCGGTGGTTGCATCAACTGGCTGATGATTCATAAATCTGAGATTTTGGAGATGGGATTACTAGCTAGTATTCCCAAATCAAAATCTTGGAACGGTAATATCAAGCAGTTTCTATAACTCCAAAAATCTGGATTTGGGAATATGTGAATACCTGTTAACAAATAACTCACCTAAAATTTCAAGTCACCAGCGCGGCTCATCGGTCGAGTCGGTTGATTTGCTGGCGGCTGGGCAAAGTTGTTATTTGATAGAATTGCGATCGCTCGAGCATATTGGGGATCGCTCTTAGTTCCGATTAAATTTGGATTAGAAGCCAATTGACGCTCTTGTGCCTCTGTCAAGTCTAGCTTGATATCTGGTGTAATTCCTTTGTGGTTAATATCCGTTCCCGCCGGGGTGTAGTAATGGGCAATTGTGACAGCCAAGCCGGAACCATCTGCGAGTTCATGAACTGACTGGACTAAGGCTTTGCCAAAGGTTTGACCACCTACAACTACCGCCCGCTTATTATCCTTGAGCGCCCCTGTAAGGATTTCACTAGCACTAGCTGAATTACCATCCACTAAGACCGCCAAAGGACGATTTGTCAAAGCAGTACGATTGGCTTTAGTTTCCTCACTGCTGCCCACACGGTCTATTGTCTTGACAATTCCGCCGTTATCATACCACATCCGAGCAATTTCAATGCTCGCCTGCAACAAACCGCCAGGATTTCCCCGCAAATCTAAGACATAAGAATCAACTTTCTTTGTGTTCAAATCGCGGATGGCTCGTTGCATTTGGTCTGCGGCGTGGGCGCTAAATTCTCGCAAACGGATATAGCCAACGCGGCGGTTCCCTTCTTGTCTGAGGGTATAGCGTACTGTTGGGACTTCAATACTTGCCCTTGTCAGCTTCAAATCAAAAGCATTTTGGCCTGCGCGTCCCACCCGTATCTTGATGGGAGTACCCGCTTTGCCACGGATTAGCTTAGAAGCATCATCCACTTTCATTTTGAGAGTGGATTTGCCGTCAATTGCCAAAATTTCATCGCCTGCTTTGATCCCAGCTTTCAGCGCCGGAGAATTTTCTATGGCTTCGACAACCGTGAGCCGCTGAGTTTTTTCGTTCACTTCCATCCGAACGCCAATACCAGAGACTTCCCCAGATGTTTGGCTAGTCAGAGCTTCAAATTGTTGGGGGTCCATGAACCGAGTGTAAGGATCTCCCAACTTTTGTAAAGCTTCGCGGATGGCAGTGTATGCTTCTTCGCGAGAAGAGTAGTCTTTGCTCAACAGGCTTTGCCTGGTTGCTTGCCAATCTTGTTGATTAAATTTACCATCAACATATTCATGATTTACCAGTTGCCAAACTTGGTCAACTATCACTTTTGGGCTGTCTTGTAGGGCTAGAGCAGCACGGACACCACGAGTCCAAGCGGGGCCGAACACGGACATGGTAGCAGTTGTGGCGATCGCTCCACCAATCAAGGCTACTTGGAGCGGTGAGTAACTTTTCGCAGATTGGTTCATGTATACTTAGCTGGAATAATTGTGTTGTTGACAGTTTAGCAATCAGGCTTTCCAGAAAATTTTAAGTTTTTATACCCCAGAATCAACTATGTTCGTTCATCATTTTAATGATGCCAAAAATGCCGTATTAGTTATTAACAATCATTTCTCAGTTTGTTAGTCTTCTCCGGAAGGCTATACTGAGCGTGTGACACTTTAATTAGCGTCATGTTTGCATTCTAGATTACTTTTATAAGATAGCACTTTGCTCACTGAATTGCAGTATTGTTAGACAGCAGTAAAATCAGCTTTTCTTACTTAAGTCATGAAACGCAAATTTCCCATCAAATCATTAATTTCTATTAAAAAAAAATCTGTTAATCTGTGGCAATTGTTACAAAAACTCAGTGGTGGATTGTACGTTGTCCTGGGTGTTTGGCTGATTTTTACTACTATAACCTTACTTTTTGCTTCTTCACAGCCAATAGGTGCCTTTTTTGTGCTAGGTGGCAGTATTAATCGAGAAACTTATGTTGCCCAACAAGCAAAACAACACCCACAAACCCCAATTTTAATTTCTCATGGTTCCCCAGATCCCTGTATACGGTTAATTTTTCAGGCGGAATTAGCAGAGTTACAAAACGTTTGGTTAGAAAACTGCGCAAATTCTACCTTTGAAAATTTTTATTATAGTATTCCAATTTTGCGCCGTTGGGGAGTGCATAAAGTCATGTTGATTACCTCGACAAGTCATTTACCCAGAGCTAAATGGATGGCACAGATTCTTTTAGGTGCTCATGGTATTTGGGTAGAGCCAGAGATTGTTCAAGAATTGGGTATTCCTGGTAATCATGAATCTTGGACTAAAACTGGATTAGATGTAACACGCAGCTTATTTTGGGCGATTTTAAGTCAAATTATTCAACCGCAATGCTCAAATGTTACAAAACTTACCGAAGTAGATATGCAAGCTTGGGAGCATCGAGGTTTTCATTGCGAACACCAAGGAGGGTTGACGAGATAACTAATAATTTCCTGCTGTAGAGGGTTTAATCTTACGCATCTATAATGGGCGAGAGAATCGACCTCGCTAGTAAGATGTTCCATTGCTCTCTGGTTTCCCTACACGAGGTTAATCATTGAAAACGTGTTAGTGGGACACAAACAGAAAATGAGGAAATGTGTCCTAAGCGATCGCAAATTTTGCCTACGAGTGAACGCCAAGTTAGATCGATAACAAAGCTGGAACCTCAACAGCAATGGGAAGTATGGCAGACGACAGTAGAAGAAGCCGGAGATAAAGTACCATCTGCTAGATTTGTAAGTGATGTAGTACGAAGGATCATGGAACGGACAAAAGCACCAAATCTTTACTGTGTCGAGGAAGTCTGCCAAATCATAGCCAAGGATAATCCCGATCTCCGAGGTAAGGGTGGGTGCTGGTGCATCGTCAATCATGTGGGTGAGTTCAGTTGTACTGTTTTGGTATGGGATGGAGAGTACACTGTGAGAATCGACCACCTAAAGCCACTGAACTACTTGGAGTCAGAATGTCACCAGATGCAGCAGATTAGCGATGCCTGCGGCGGGCTACGCCTACGCATTAACAGACTACGGGACGGTGGCTAGAAGAACCATTCTAGACAGTTTTGAAGTGTTTGGGAGAGTTGAAACGCCCATATTTGACTGGGTTTGAGGAAAGGCTGTTGAGTGTGATAGAGAAAGAATACGGGGTTACAGATTAAAATATTATGCTTAACGCCTTACGGCATCAAAGGTTTGGTCAGTATAGGCAAATTATTCAGTACTGATAAAAAATTGACAAGTTAATCAAAGGATTATTCATTGCGATCGCAGTTTACATGCTGTAGATTTTAAAACTGTAGAAGATATTCAGTTAACTTTTTATTTCCACAACATTTGAATTGTCTCTTATAGAAAATAAATTATATATACACAACCAATTAAGTAACTTTTGGAATAATATCTTTAATAAAATTGAGGTTTAAGATTTTATAAAACTCAACATTTTTAGAAAGTTGAGGTTTTAAATGGTACTGTGTTCATTCAAGATATGGCTGGTTCAACTAGTTTTTACTTCAATTAATATTTGCTTAGATGCAGTGATAGTAACAGCACAGACCATATATCCTTTTACTGGCAATTATCGCACTAATCTTAACATTCATTTGATATCAGACAATATTTCACAGGTATTGGAGATAAATGTGAGTACAGCCAAGTGGATTCTAAAACTATTTTATCTTAATAGTTTTTCTATTTATATACAAAGATTATCTAGGCAAAGGCAGTTACAAAATTTAGTTTGTAA
This sequence comes from Nostoc sp. 'Lobaria pulmonaria (5183) cyanobiont', assembly GCF_002949795.1. Lineage (NCBI taxonomy): Bacteria > Bacillati > Cyanobacteriota > Cyanophyceae > Nostocales > Nostocaceae > Nostoc > Nostoc sp. 'Lobaria pulmonaria (5183) cyanobiont'. The sequence goes on from NZ_CP026692.1 coordinate 5,854,470, forward strand.
TACCTGAAACAAAGTTAGATATTGGCGATATGGGAAAAAAAGGATAAGACATGATTGACTTCAACCTGACTCAAGAACAGCAGATATTGCAAATACAAGCTCGTGACTTTGCCCAAAATGAAATTCAGCCTATTGTTCGTATAATCGAAGAGTCTAACAATCTAGAGATAGAACCTTGGGAATTTTGCCAAAATTTGTTCTATAAGGGATCTGAATTAGGATTTACATCCTTGATGCTTCCAGAAAAGTTAGGAGGTGGGGGGCGAAAGTGTATAGATTTGGCTATAGTCCTAGAAGAAATAGGCGTTGTGGATGTCAGCATTGCTTGTAGTTATTTCAATCTCACCGCAGCAATGTCACTGTTTGTCACTAGGGCAGCAACCACAGAACAACAAAAACGAATACTATCTTTTGTCAATTCCGGAAAACCCCATCTGTTCAGCGCCGCAGAGAGTGAACCTAATGTCGCCACCTCTGATATGTTCTGCGCGCTCCCAGACTCCAATATTGGGATGAAGACCTTTGCAGCGCGTGAGGGCAATACATACATCCTTAATGGGACAAAATCCTCGTTAGTCACAAATGCTGGAATTGCGGATGCCTACTTCATTATTGCCCGTACAGCGATGGATAAACCATTGCGCGAAAGTTTGTCTATCTTTTTCGTTCCAACAGATACACCTGGGATTAAGTTTGGCAAAAAGACACAGATGATTGGTTGGAAAGCCTCTCATCATGCTGAGATTAGTCTGGATAACGTCCCAGTCCCTGCGGAAAATCTGATTGGACAAGAAGGAGAAGCTGGAAAACTACTAATGTTGCTTCCAGAAGTAGCTATTGGGCTGGCAGCTTCTTATGTTGGTTTGGCTCGTGCTGCTTATGAGTATGCTTTGAGTTATGCCAAGCAAAGAGTCAGTTGGGGTCGTCCGATTATCGAACATCAGGCAGTGGCTTTAAAATTAGCGGATATGATGATTAACACCCAGGCTGCACGACTGGTGGTATGGGATGCAGCAGTTACAGCAGAAACTTCTCCCCAACTTGCCGCCACAATCAAAGCACCAGCCGCCAAGACTTTTGCAGTGGATGTTGCAATCAAAAACGCACAAACAGCCGTTGAAATTCTTGGGGGCTATGGGGTGACAAAAGAGTGCTTGGCTGGCAAGTTTCTTGCTGATGCAACTATCGGTTATTCCTGTGACTTTACGCGAGATATCTTGCGTCTGGGGATCGTGAACTTTTTGTAATAGATTGAGGGGTAGCTAGTTACTTCCAATAGCGGGCGTGCCAGGACAATACTCAGAGGTTTTTTAGGAGACATCGCTTCTGTTGATTGCATCCAAAGGAGAATTAATGCAAAAGTTCCCAATCTTGCAGCATCAAAATAGCATCTCTATACAAAGATAAATCCGCCTGGTTAACTTCTATTCCCTCTCCGATTCCTTGTAGAAGGGTAATTGTCAATTTTCCTCCCAAGTGTTCGCGGAACTCGGTAAGTCCCCTAAATAGACAATGCGGATGGTCTAGTCGATCTAATTGCTCTGTTAATGCCGATACATACAAGGTAAAACCTAATTTCTTGAGTGTAGTTAGAACCTTTTGCCACTCAGATTGCAAGAGTTGCCCTGTTAAATATGAATAGGTTGTATCTAAAGCAATGCCGATCGCAACAGCTTCACCATGACGTAGGCTGTAATTAGTTAAATGCTCTAGTTTGTGAGCAGCCCAGTGTCCAAAATCTAAAGGACGTGATGAACCCATTTCAAAAGGATCGCCACTACCAGCAATATGCTCTAAGTGCAACTGAGAACAACGATAGATTAACCTTTCCATTATGTCCATGTCTCGATTAGCCAATTTATCGGCATTAGTCATAATGAAATCGAAGAAATCTGCATCTTTAATCAATGCTACTTTTACCGCTTCTGCAATACCCGATCGCCAATCTCGATCGTCGAGGCTAGTAAGAAAATCAAAGTCATTCAAGACGGCATAAGGTGGCATGAATGTACCCAAAAAGTTTTTCTTACCGAAGGCATTGATTCCGTTTTTTACTCCTACACCCGAATCATTTTGCCCTAATACTGTTGTTGGTACTCGTAGCAGCCTAATTCCTCGGTGAGCCGTTGTTGCTGCGTATCCTGCCATGTCTAAGACGGCTCCACCTCCAATTGCTAAAACGTAGGAATGACGGCACAATCCAGCTGTATTGATCTGCTGATGAATTTGCTCTATAAATCTAGAATCGTTCTTGACTGCTTCTCCACCGGGAACTACTATCGGCTCACGGCTCAGTGTTAGTACATCTTGATAACATTGAGCATAGACTGATAATTTTTTTAACAGCCCATCTTGATACTGTAAAAATCCTCCATCTACCACCGCTAATACTTGTTTTGGGGTTGTCTCCCCATCTGCGGCGATCGCTTGTGCGAGTAAAGGATTATCTAACTGAAACAGACCTCTAGTGAAGTGAACATCATAATTGAAGGTAACACGGACGCATTGGTTTATTGGTTGCAGATTCAGAGCGCTTTTTTGTTGAATAATCATTTGAATATTATTGTTTTCTAAGTAACTGTAAATAGATATACTACTGCAATTTAAATTGTCCCAAAAATAGGCAGAATAAATTCACTAAGTAATTCAAACTTGAAATGAATTACTAGATAAATCTATTTACTCAATTCATCATACTTTTGAAGTGTCTTTGCCTAGCGGATAAAGTTAAAAATAACATTAACGTATAATTTTTATTGCTGCCTATATTTCATATCTGAGGTTACTAATGGAGATCGTTCTTAGATAAAATTCTAATTTTTTTCCGTAAGATAATTTTATGATTTATCTAATTAAAATGGTATCTTTACAGTATCTTCTTTAAAGTCAGGATATTTTTATAGATTCAGTGAAGTTATGATCTCAGTACTATATTATCTAACTGCTTCAAACCCAAAAAATCAAGTTTAGTGGTATATTTTATACTTGGTTGTCACAAAAAAGTTGGGCAACTTATCCTGAATTTATCATGAGTAAAGTAAACCAATTACTGCATCACTGGCTGTTCAAGTCTGTTTCAGAAAAAGCTTTTACTTGGTTGTCACAAAAGCAGGCACAGATTGCAAGCGGCGCTGCTGAGAGAGTGTTTTTTACGGCTTTTAGTGCTGTGCCGCGTTATCTAGGTAAACAGGATTTGCAGTTAACATTCCAGGATTTGGAAGCAGCACAGGATGTGATTCCCGGTTGGTATCCTGGTCATTGGAGTGTAGAGCAGGCAGGTCGCACACTCTTGCTTTTAGCATTGCCCCACGATGATCCTCAGGGCTATGTGCGATCGCTCGATCGAGTCTTCTCCACTGCCGATATGGGGGAGTTGGTTGTGCTTTATCAAAGTTTGCCGTTATTACCACACCCAGAGTTACATCGCCATCGTACTGCTGAGGGAATTCGTAGCAATATGAGCAATGTATTCCAAGCCATAGCACTACGTAACCCTTATCCAGCGAATTATTTAGATAATGCTGCTTGGAATCAGATGGTGCTGAAGGCTGTGTTTGTCGGCAGTCCGTTACATCTAATTTGGGGTCTAGATCGGCGTGCTAACCCTGAATTGGCGAGGATGTTGGCAGACTATGCTCATGAACGTTGGGCAGCTAAACGCACAGTTACGCCAGAACTTTGGCGACCTGTAGGACGGTTTGCCGATAGCGCCATCATCACAGATTTGGAAAAAGTACTGGTTAATGGAACTATAGACGAACAAGAAGCAGCAGCCTTAGCTTGTGCTGAGTCTTCTTTACCCCAAGCGCAAGCATTACTTTCTCATTACCCAGATTTACAGTCATCCATTCAACAAGGTAATCTGACTTGGAGCAGTTTTAGCCGCGATCGCCTTTTTGTTTACAAATAAAAGGGAGTAGGGATAAGGAGGACAAGGAAAATAACCAATCCCCAATCCCCAATCCCTAATCCCTAATCCCTAATCCCTAATCCCCAATCATTAAAACCATGATGTTCATCGATCCTCACATTCACATGTGTTCCCGTACTACTTACGATTACTTAGTAATGCGGGAATATGGAATTGTTGCCGTTATTGAACCAGCCTTTTGGTTAGGACAACCCCGAACTAACGCTGGCTCATTTAAAGACTATTTCAGTAGTCTTGTGGGCTGGGAACGATTTCGTGCTAGTCAGTTTGGCATCCAACACTATTGCACAATCGGCCTAAATCCGAAAGAAGCTAATAATGAGGCGCTAGCAACTGAAGTTATGGAACTGCTACCACTTTACGCGTGTAAAGAGGGAGTTGTTGCCATTGGCGAAATTGGCTATGACGATATGACAGAAGCAGAAGATAAGTACTTTTGTCAACAGTTAGAATTAGCCAAAGAACTCGATAGTTTGGTACTAATTCATACTCCTCACCGTAACAAGAAGGTGGGTGCTAGTCGGAGTATGGATCGCTGTATTGAATATGGCTTAGATCCTTCACAGGTAGTTATCGATCACAACAACGAAGAAACTGTTGAAGAAGTATTAGGACGCGGTTTTTGGGCGGCTTTCACGATTTACCCACAGACGAAGATGGGTAACGCCAGGATGGTTGAAGTTGTCCGTAAGTATGGATGCGATCGCATCATTGTAGATAGTAGTGCTGATTGGGGTATTAGCGATCCTTTGGCAGTCCCAAAAACGGCTCAGTTGATGTTAGATAGGGGTATTCCTGAAGAACATGTGCGAGCAGTTTGTTATGAAAATGCCCTAGCTGCTTACAGTCAAACTGGGCAGATGAAAGCGTCAGACTGGCTCAATCCTCAATCTATCGATCAACGTCAATTGTTCAGTGGTAATTCTGTGCTGCGGGGACAAGAACCAGGAATCAAATCAGTTTCAGATTATGTGTTGATTGAGTAGAAAATTGGGGAGAGACGCGATTAATCGCGTCTGTACTGGGGAGTGAGAAAAAGGAATTGCATAAATATCTGATTCATCTATAATATGCAGTTTATTTTGAGAAATTACTAGGCATGGAGGCAGATAAGTGAATGTTGCAAGCTTAAATTTTCAAGGCTGGCGGGGTTATTTAGAATTGATGCGTCCTGCTAATATTGTTACTGCTTGGGCGGATATTCTTCTTGGTTTTGCTGCTTCTGGCTCTGGAATAATTTTTACTAAATTAATTAATGGCGAAGCAACTTTTGCCATACTAATTCCATTCGCTTGGTTGTTATTAGCTACAACTGGTCTATATGGTGGCGGGATAGTTTTTAACGATGTTTTCGATGCTGAATTAGATGCAAAAGAGCGACCAAATAGAGCAATTCCCAGTGGTCGCGTATCTCGTCAAAATGCTACTTTATTGGGAAGTATACTGTTTGCGATCGGGATTGTAGCTGCTTTTCAAGTATCGTTGTTGAGTGCTGCGATCGCTATTTTTATCACTCTTTCATGCCTCCTCTATAACTCACTCGCTAAACATCATCCTTTTTTCGGCCCTTTAAATATGGGTTTGTGCCGTGGCAGTAACTTATTATTAGGTGTAAGTGCTGTACCAGAAATCATCGGAGAACGTTGGTATTTAGCGCTGATTCCTGTTCTTTATATTGCTGCTATCACCGCAATTAGTCAGGGTGAAGTTCACGGAGGTAAAAAGATTACGGGAGTACTCGCGCTACTGTTGATTGCAATAGTTTTGACAGCAGTTTTAGCTTTAGGATTATTAAAAGAGTATACAGCGATCGCAGCCCTACCATTCGCTATTTTATTAGCTATCCGAATCTTGCCTAAATTTATCAAAGCTGCAAGGGAACCGATAGCCGAAAATATCCGAAATGCTGTGAAAATAGGTGTTTTATCTCTGATAGTCTTAGATGCAACCGTTGCATCAGGTTTTGCTGGTTTGTATTACGGTTTATTCGTTTTAATCTTACTACCAATTTCGATGAAGTTAGCAAAAGTATTTGCTGTTACTTAAATTTGAATGTGTACATCCAGTAATACGATTAATCGGCTGTAGGGGCGCATAAATGTTATTGGTGTCAACTCACGTTAAAAGTTAGGTAAGAGAAAGCGTTCTAGAGTTGCCCTCATCCCCTAACCCCTTCTCCCATGTTGGGAGAAGGGGAACTGGAGAATTATGCTCCCCTCTCCAAAATTTGGAGAGGGGCTGGGGGTGAGGACAAAACTCATGCAGTCAGGATATTTCAGCTTAAGTTGACATCAATGCATAGATGTGATCCCCTACCCATGAATATGTAGCAAGTATTTTGTGAAACTTAAGCCAAAGAAAACAGATTACATATACAAGGAATAGAGCGAGAAAATGAAAATTACAAACAACAATAATTTTCACTTAACTTATTGCAGCAATATTCATCCTGGTGAAAGTTGGCTAGAGGTTTTCACCAATTTAGAAAACTATATTCCCAAACTAAAATCACGTTTATCGCCTACAGAACCTTTTGGTATTGGCTTGAGATTAGCAGATGTTGCCGCAAAACAGCTTTTAGAAAGTAATAACTTAGCTGAATTTCAAGCTTGGCTGACTCAACAAGATTTATATGTTTTCACCTTAAACGGATTCCCTTATGGCGGATTCCATCGACAGGTGGTAAAAGACCAAGTTTATGCACCAGATTGGTCTACACAAGAACGGGTTAATTATACATTAAACTTAGCAAAAGTTTTAGCTACTCTGTTACCCGAAGGACTTGATGGCGGAATTTCTACATTACCATTATCCTATAAACCTTGGTGGGTAAAAGACCAAGCAACTTTCGAAACAGTTTTGAAAAAGAGTTGTTTGAATATAGCATCAGTTGTTGTAGAAATGATTCGCATCAGCGAAGAAACAGGCAAGATACTTCATATTGATTTAGAACCTGAGCCTGATGGTTTAATTGAAAATACCTCAGAAGTAATTGACTTTTATCAAAATTGGTTATTGCCAATAGGTGGTAGTTATTTATCAGAGAAATTAAATATCGAGCCGGATTTAGCAGAGACTAAATTGCTAGAACACATTCGTGTTTGCTATGATACCTGCCATTTTTCAGTTGAATATGAGCAGCCACAATCTGTATTTACGCGTTTGCAATCGGCAGGAATTAAGATTGGGAAAATTCAAATCAGCGCTGCAATTAAAGTAAAAATACCTGCTGAGGTTGAGAAGCGTAGTTTGATAGTTGAACGCTTACGTCCTTTTGCAGAATCTACCTATCTTCATCAGGTAATAGAACGTCGTAGCGATGCTACACTCCATCACTATCCTGATTTAATAACTGCATTACCACATTTAGAGCAATCTCTCGCTGAAGAATGGCGCACTCACTTTCATGTGCCAATTTTTATTCATGATTATCAAATTTTGCAATCTACCCAAGATGACATTGCTACTGTTTTGCATCTACTTCAGACAAATAATGCTTGCTCCCATTTAGAAATTGAGACTTACACTTGGGATGTATTGCCATCAGAAATGAAGATAGATTTGCTAACTTCTATTCAGCGTGAATATGAGTGGGTATTAAAAGAATTTACTGCAAATTAAGAAGGGACTTTTATGAAAAAAACAGTTATTCTAAATGTCGTGGGATTAACGCCCAGCTTACTAGGAGAAAATACGCCGTTTTTATCTTCTTGGGCGGCTATTGGGCAAGTGCTTCCCATCAAAAAAGTGCTACCTGCTGTAACTTGTTCTGTTCAGGCTACTTATTTAACAGGAAAATTGCCTGATGAACATGGAATTGTCGCTAATGGTTGGTACTTCCGCGATGAATGCGAAGTAAAGTTTTGGCGACAATCTAATAAACTCGTACAGGCTCCCAAAGTTTGGGAAATAGCTAAATCAATTGACCCAACTTTCACTTGTGCCAACCTTTTTTGGTGGTACAATATGTACTCTACAGCAGATTATGCGATTACGCCGCGTCCAATGTATCCCGCAGATGGGCGAAAATTACCTGATATTTATACCCATCCTAGTGATGTGCGCTCGCAAATTCAATCTGATTTAGGAAATTTTCCTCTGTTCGATTTCTGGGGCCCAAAAACTTCTATTAGTTCTAGCCAATGGATTGCCAATTCAGCAAAATGGATTGAGGAACGTTATAGCCCGACATTATCACTAGTTTATTTACCACATTTAGATTACTGTCTGCAAAAATTTGGTAACAATCAAACACAGATTCAAGCAGATTTGCGAGAAATTGATGCTGTTTGTGGCGATTTAATTGAATATTATCAAGCACGTAATATTCAGGTAATTATTCTTTCTGAGTATGGCATTACGCCAGTTTCTCAAGCTGTGGACTTGAACCGCGTATTACGGGAAAATGGTTTAATTGCCGTGCGAGAAGAATTAGGGCGAGAACTGCTCGATTTTGGGGCTAGCATTGCCTTTGCCGTTGCCGATCACCAAATTGCTCATGTATATGTGAACGATCCCGCGTACATCCCGAAAGTGCGATCGCTTTTAGAAGCGACTGAAGGCGTGGCGCAGGTATTGGATGACGAAGGTAAACAAGCCTACCATCTCGATCATCCTAGATCGGGAGAGTTGGTAGCGATCGCTCAATCTGACGCTTGGTTTACCTATTATTATTGGCTCGATGATGCGAAAGCGCCTGATTTTGCTAGAACAGTAGATATCCACCGCAAACCTGGTTACGATCCTGTAGAACTTTTCCTCGATCCGCAAATAAAATTCCCCCAAGGAAAAATTGCTCTGAAGTTACTTAAGAAACAACTGGGTTTTCGCTACCTGATGGATGTGATTCCTCTGGATGCTTCTCTGGTGCGTGGTTCTCACGGTAACATTACCACTTCTCCATCTGAAGGGCCTCTATTTATCACCCATCAAACTCACCTGGTTGACGAACATCAAATTGAGGCGACAGATGTTTGCTCGTTGATTCTCAAACATTTATATATCTGAAAGGCAGCATAGAGGCAATATATAGCCTCTATATCCTCCCAAAAAAAAATATTGTAATTCATAATCATATCGAGTATGCTTTAAATATAAAACTCGTTATGACTATGAATTAGTTCGTTTTGTCAGTGAATATTCGTTTATCTACTGATTAAAATGTACTGTGACCAATCTAAGTAACTTAATGGAAAGCTTCTTAACCCATGACTGAACCCCAAAAATTGACAACTGCTGACGGTATTCCTGTTGCCGATAACCAAAACTCACTCACTGCTGGTTCGCGTGGGCCTTTATTAATACAGGATTTTCATCTCTTAGAAAAGCTGGCTCATTTCAACAGAGAACGTATTCCTGAAAGAGTTGTCCACGCTAAAGGTGCTGCTGCTCATGGCACTTTGACTATTACCAATGACATCACTCGCTACAGTAAAGCCAAACTTTTTTCTGAAATTGGCAAGAAAACAGAACTTCTCTTGCGCTTTTCTACCGTTGGAGGAGAAAAAGGTTCAGCAGATGCCGAGCGTGACCCTAGAGGTTTTTCCCTCAAGTTTTATACTGAGGAGGGTAACTGGGATCTTGTAGGTAACAATACTCCTGTTTTCTTCATCCGCGACCCTTTGAAGTTTCCTGATTTTATCCATACCCAGAAGCGCAATCCCCAAACCAATTGCAAAGACCAGAATGCAAAGTGGGATTTTTGGTCACTCAGTCCAGAATCGCTTCACCAAGTGACGATCCTGTTTTCCGATCGGGGAGTTCCAAAAAACCATCGACACATGGACGGCTTTGGTAGCCACACCTTCAGTTTGATTAATGCTGAAGGCGATCGCGTCTGGTGTAAATTTCACTTTAAGACTCTGCAAGGGCATCAAACCTTGACGGAGGAAGAATCGGCTAAGATTAAGGGCGAAGATCCCGATCATGCGACTCACGATCTGTTTGAAGCGATCGCTCAAGGTGATTATCCCAAGTGGCGGATGTCTATTCAGGTAATGACTGACGAGCAAGCAGCCAAACATCCAGATAATCCTTTTGACTTAACCAAAGTTTGGAAGCACTCAGAATATCCTTTAATCGAAGTCGGGATATTAGAGCTAAATCGGAACCCTGAGAATTATTTCGCTGAAGTTGAGCAAGCCGCTTTTAGCCCTAGTGCAGTGGTTCCGGGCGTTAGTTTCTCTCCAGACAAAATGCTGCAAGCTCGCATCTTTTCTTACCCAGATGCTCAACGCTATCGCTTGGGTGCTAACTATCAGCAACTACCTGTCAACCAGCCCAAATGTCCAGTGATGCATTATCAGCGAGATGGCTTTATGGCGCCGGGGAACAACCACGGTAGCGCTCCTAACTATGAACCGAATAGTACTGAGGGTACGCCCAAAGAAAATCCAGCTTATGCAGAACCACCTAGTCATTTGGGCGATGTCACAGTCGATCGTTACAGTCATCGTGAAGGAAACGACGATTACACCCAAGCAGGTAATCTGTATCGGTTAATGACTCCTGAGCAGCAAGAGCGTCTTGCTGATAATATCGTTGGCAGTCTCTCTCAAGCGAGACAGGATATCCAAATGCGCCAACTTTGCCACTTCTTCCGGGCAGATATTTCTTATGGTCGTCGTGTAGCTGAGGGATTGGGTATTTCAATTGATCCTTCAATGTTTTCTGCGATCGCTGAACCTGTAGGTAGCTGGTAGCCTCGTAGTTTCGTCGGGTGTGTTATGCCGTAGGCTAACGCACCGAAAACCTCGATGGTGCGTTACGTACTTCAGCTAGATTTAGATCCCCGACTTTTTGAAGAAGTCGGGGATCTGATAAATTAAAACAGGCTCATTAATGGAGTTCAAAAACTCATTAATGAAGCTCAAAGACTCATTAATGGAGTTCAGAGGCTCATTAATGGAGTTCAGAGGCTCATTAATGGAGTTCAGAGGCTCATTAATGGAGTTCAGAGGCTCATTAATGGAGTTCAGAGGCTCATTAATGGAGTTCAGAGACTCATTAATGGAGTTCAAAGGCTCATTAATGAAGCTCAAAGACTCATTAATGGAGTTCAGAGGCTCATTAAGTAGAGAAACAAAAAAATTTACAGTTATTGCGATCGCACCCTTCGCAGAGCATATCGTAGAGAAGTAGTTGTAGGCGTTGCGATCGCTTTATTTTGCTTTACTGCATTTGCAATGATATTGTGTAATTAATTATATTGCCTACTTATTAGACTAGGATTTGAATCCCAGGCGGGTAATGCAGCTGGTGCAGATTACCTAAATTACTGAAACCAACGCCAGACAAAAGCAACCATTCTCCTGAATCAAGGCTGACGATTCCGCCGCAAGTTTTCCAGATTTTCACGAATGGTTATTGTATTGGGATGATTTGCTCCCAACCGTTGTTCAGCGATCGCCAAAGCTTCGATGTACAAAGGTTCGGCTTCGCTGTACCTTCCCTGTGATTCGTAGAGTCCAGCCAAATTGTTCAGGCTAGTTGCCACAGATGGGTGTTCATCCCCCAGCAGGCGTTTTCTCATCGACAAAGCTTCGATGTACAAAGGTTCGGCTTCGCTGTACCTTCCCTGTGATTTGTAGAGGAATGCCAAATTGTTCAGGCTACTTGCCACAGATGGGTGTTCATCCCCCAGCAGGCGTTTTCTCATCGACAAAGCTTCGATGTACAAAGGTTCGGCTTCGCTGTACCTTCCCTGTGATTTGTAGAGGAATGCCAAATTGTTCAGGCTAGTTGCCACAGATGGGTGTTCATCCCCCAGCAGGCGTTTTGTCATCGACAAAGCTTCGATGTACAAAGGTTCGGCTTCGCTGTACCTTCCCTGTGAATTGTAGAGGAATGCCAAATTGTTCAGGCTAGTTGCCACATCAGGGTGTTTATCCCCCAGCAGGCGTTTTGTCATCGACAAAGCTTCGATGTACAAAGGTTCGGCATCGCTGTACCTTCCCTGTGAATCGTAGAGTAATGCCAAATTATTCAGGCTTTGTGCCACAGAGGGGTGTTCATCCCCCAGCAGGCGTTTTATCATCGCCAAAGCTTCGATATACAAAGGTTCGGCATCGCTGTACCTTCCCTGTGAATAGTAGAGTGCTGCCAAATTGTTCAGGCTTTGTGCCACAGAGGGGTGTTCATCCCCCAGCAGGCGTTTTCTCATCGCCAAAGCTTCGATGTACAAAGGTTCGGCATCGCTGTACCTTCCCTGTGATTCGTAGAGTAATGCCAAATTGTTCAGGCTAGTTGCCACATCGGGGTGTTCATCCCCCAGCAGGCGTTTTCTCATCGCCAAAGCTTCGATGTACAAAGGTTCGGCATCGCTGTACCTTCCCTGTGAATTGTAGAGTGCTGCCAAATTGTTCAGGCTACTTGCCACATCGGGGTGTTCATCCCCCAGCAGGCGTTTTCTCATCGCCAAAGCTTCGATATACAAAGGTTCGGCTTCGCTGTACCTTCCCTGTGATTTGTAGAGGAGTGCCAAATTGTTCAGGCTTTCTGCCACATCTGGGTGTTCTTGGCCCAAACGTTCTTTAGTAGCTAATAAACTTTGTTTACCCCAAGGCAAAGCTTGCTCATAGGCTCCTTGACCTGCGTAAAATCTAACCAAGCCCTCAAATGGTGAGATTAAATCCTCATCGCTTAACCAAGCTTGGTAAACTGTGACAACTTCCGCAAGGTGAGGGATGGACAGGGTTGCTTGAGCAATTTCTATCAGTGTGGGTGTCTCAGGAATATCTTTTGCTACGGCTACCATTGCTTGACAATAGCCGCGCTTGAGTTCATCTGCTTCAGCCAAATCTTCTAACTTCTGCTGCAATAATTCCCGAATGCGTTCATGTATTTGGTAAGTGTCCTCTGCCAATTCTTGCAGCAAATAACGCTCAACTAAAACAGCGCAGTTAGCTTTAAAGTCAAATTCCAAATCGCTAGAACTTGCTGCTGATTCTACCAAAGACCAAGGAATAGGAGCCAAGGCGAACAAACTCAACAGACAAGCCAATTTTTGCGCTTCTGGTTCTAAGCTTTGCCAATTCAACTCAAAAGCTGCTGCTACACCAGACTCGCCTGCTGATGCTTGCTTTTGTAGCTGTGCGAGAATGTCTGCTAGCATAATACTCTCCCTGGCTTACGACAGATAGCCGCTATTTGGTAAATTCCAATGGCGATATAACCGACATGTTCGCAAAGTTTTTTTGCTGTCTCTGTGTCCTGTTGAACATATTCATCCCCCAATAGCTTCGCTAATAATTCTAAGGCTCCATCTGGTGACAACTCACCTAACGGTAGTGAGGTATATGTTAACCCTGTGTTTTGACGAGTGGTAATCAACACCTTAAACCGAGAACCTTTAGGTGGTAGGTAGGGTTGAATTTGCTTCCAGTCTTTGACATCATCAAATACTAATAAAACTTTGCCAGCTTGCCACTTCTTCCAGCAATAAGCAACTTGACCTGCTAGGCTTAATCCATCAGGAAGATTAAAGTCAGGTAAATTCACAACTCCAAACTCTACTAACTGGGTTCCCAAATCAATACCTTGGGGATTTAACCAACAACACCCACCAGAAAAATCTTCTAAATATTGCCATGAGTATTGAATAGCTAACTCTGTTTTACCCACGCCACCTTGCCCAGTCACATCGGTAATAGCCACAACATCATTTGCTTGCAATAGCTGATGCAATTGTTCTATTTGCTCATCCCTCCCAACAAACTTACGAGCTTGACTCTGTTGGATATTATGCGGGATATCAAACGGGTTGAAATGAGATGTTTCAATATCTCCATCCCAACTGCGGGAATAAAAATAAGTCGGCAGTTGTTTTTTATCTAAATCCTTAAATCGCTGCTTAACTGCCTCAGTAACTTCCCTCATATTCGGGGGAAAAGTCCCATTAGCTGCGGCTAAAGCCTCTCTCACAGCTTGAGAAAAGTATCCTGTTTTATTTTCAGAATTTACCTTAGCTTTTTCTCCTTCCCGCGTAGCCAGTAACACAAATTGTTGACTATCTTGCTTTGGCTGTCCACTCAAAAAAGCTTTGCCACCTAGGTTAGTTGGTCTTCCCTTCGACTCTAAAACATAATTGGCACAGGCATCAATAATACAAATATGATTACGAATCTGAAATTTATCGGAACCCAACAAAACTAATAAAGAATTCAAATCTAAATTCTGCCAATTCTGTTTATTTGCATCAGCACAAAGCAACCGACGCTCTCGTTCTGAGGTAATCAAACCATGTCCCGCCCAAAAAATGTAGAGTAAATCCCCCGACTTTGGGGATAAAAAGTTAGTCACAATGTCGGAGATATTTTGCTCTGTTGCTAACTCTACAGTTAACCCACATTCCCCAATTAACTGATGATTTTCTGCCAGTGCTGATAAACATAACCGAATATTCTCCTTCGGTACACCATGCAGATGCAGCCAATGAGCAAATTTCAGCGCGTCATCGGCTGGCCCCCCACCCGTCACATTCCAAGTAGATTCGTGGTACTTTTCAATACCTACAATTAACCCAAATGTCCGCTCAGGTTTAGCCATCAACTGCATGATGACTTAGCCTCTTACCGTTATGTGGAAAATGACCTAACCCACTAGGGCGTGTTTTCAAACCTTTCTTGAAGCACCTGAATCTTTGGAGATCCCCCCAACCCCCCTTAAAAAGGGGGGCTTTTAGAGTTTCTTTTCCCCCCTTCTTAAGGGGGGTTAGGGGGGATCTTCGAGTTTGAAAACAGTCCCTAACTCCTTTCCCTAATTGGGAAGGGGGAAAATTCAAAGCCTCTCTCCTTTTAGGGGAGAGGTTTGGAGAGGGGTTTTCTAAATACCGTAAAAAGTAAACCATTATGGCAACCTCGAAATAATCGCCTCCCAGGTTTTGGCATTTGTCCAATAAGCTCCGTGAGAACGGGGAAATGGTTGTTTACTATCTACTACCACATCCTGCACTCGCTCAGGGAAAATTCTATTACCCACGTAACTGAGAAAATCCCGTAAATCGTAGATATTCAACCATTGCGGGAAATGCTCTGGCAATAACTGCCCATATTCTAAGCTGTAGAGGGCGTTAATCTCATATAAAAATGGTGCTTGGGAACCAACTGTTACCAATAATTCCACCTGAGACAACTGCTGCTGCACTAGCAAATCTACACAAGCGATACCTCCCAAACTATGGGCGATTAAAACCACTGGCGGTTCTGCTTGGGCAATTTGTTCCTGGATAAACGCCCTGATTTTTTCACCCCGCGTCTGATACAACAAAATATCACCGGGCATAGGCGAGACTTTATCAGTTAAATCAAGGCGGTTTCCTCTGACATAATTTGTTCCGCCGTGTTGTGCTAGTGCAACAAATGGCTTTAATAACCAGCCACCCAATCCTAACTCCGCCTCTGTCAAAGCCAGAGTCAGCAATTTCACAATATGATCCCGCAATTGGGCATCAGTGAGTATCGGGGGAAATTTTTCTTGCTGTTCGCTAATAAACATTGCTTGAGCCACAACTGCTTTAGTTATTGGTGGATAATATTCACTCAAATCAGATTCGGAAACTGTGAGCAATGCCCGTTGATATGGTTCACTGTGGATAACTGCCTCTCGTGCTGGCTCAAATACCTCTGCAATTCCCGCCTCTTGCAACTTAGCTTGCAGTTGAGATGTCGGTGTGAGACTGGCTACACGAGATTGTAAAACATCCCCTGGTTCTTCCCCAAAGGGATTTCCTGACGCAATAGGTTTCAAAGACAACAGCCGCAATTCATAAAGAGGGTCGCGGTATAATTGCCCCCACAATACAATATCTGCGTCTTCTTCTCTTTGAGATAAAGCCAGTGTGGCATCTTCCAAGGGTACTGATGCCCGATTATCATTGAACTTTGCACCTAATACACCCCAAAGACAAGGAGCAACTTTGATATCAGGACGTTGGGCGTGAATCTTTTGCTCAATTATCTCAAAGGTTTCGTTGTATTCTCGTTCTCTAATGCCTGTGCCATGTACAAATATTACGGTGGTCATTGTGATATGGGTGGCTACGCCTACGCAAAGCTCTCCTCTGTATTATTCCTCACTACTTTCTCTGACACAAGTTGATTTCATTCACTTGATTTATTAAAAACTTCTAAAATCTGTCGGCAAATCTGTTTGAGCTTCTCCTCAATTTCACCAGAAGGCGAAGTTGCGCCAACAACACTCCAGTTTTCTACCGTAGAAAGTCGCCACGCTTCGCCGCGATGATCAAATCCAGCTACCTCTACACCGATCGCCCGGCGGGAATTATTGATGGGATCTTGATAAAATCGGATTTGAATTAAAATGCTACGACTTCGCCAAGATTTGCTGATACCAGGAAAGTGAAAGCCAATATCTATAGAATCTGGATCGACTAACTCCCTAGTTTCCGGGTCATTCTTCCAGGGTTTGAGATCGGATTTGGCATCAGGAAACTCGAATTTGAACAAATTAACTACCGTGGCAATGTTGCTGGCGAGTTCAAGGTTCGTTGCCTGTTCAGCTGCGTTCACTAAAAAACACTCCTATATTGCGTCGGCATCTTCAAGGATGTGAAGACAGAAAAACAGCCAGAAGGCTTATATGATTGGTGTTTCAGCTTATCAAGAGCTTTGATATTTAGCAACTCTAAATCATATTTTCCTAACAATCCTCCTTACTAACAGAAGCCAAAAATCGCTTCTTCTTAGGACGGGCTAACACCTATTAAGTAATTGTACTTAAAAAAATCCTCAAAAACAGATGAAACTCTGCTCTTTGGAGAAAATATCAAGATTTTCTGCAAAATCCTTGGCTGACAAGAACGATTAACTGCGCTAGCGATCTAAAATGACACTGTTAATCGGTAAACCAAAAGCAATTAAGTTCAATATATGGTGCGTCAACGCTCGATTTTTTCATTTTTCCTAGTACTATTGGCCACATTCCTGATTAGTTGTGGTGGCCCTGGTGTTGCGGTGGCACCTCCGACTTACACAGCAGTACAACTTGAAAAAATTCAGGCTTATGTTCCTGAAATTCAGGCTGTACGAGATCGCTCACAAGAGTTGACAACTCTAATAAAACAAGGTGATTGGATCAATGTGCGTAACTTTATACATGGGCCCATAACAGAAGCAAAGCTGAATCTGACTTATGTCACTCCCAACCTTCTACCCAAAGACCAACCCGCAGCACGTCAAATAACGCGAGATTTTTTTAAAGACCTGGTTAAACTCGATAAAGCTACTAGTGCTGGCAATCCTCTAGTTGCCTTGAACCAATCCCAGGCTGCTTTCGCAGACATTGACAAATTCCTCGACCTGCTTCCTAAGACCAGCAGAGAAGCAGAGGCAAGTTAAGCGCAAGGTAAGATGAGCAAAGGGGCATGAGGAGGATGAGGGAAAGTAAAAATTGCTCCCCCTGTTCCCTCATCTCCCGCATCTCTCCCATCTTCGCCTCAAAATAGCAATGAGTCATGTAGTTATTATCGGTTGTGGTGTAGTTGGGGCTGCGATCGCATACCAACTGAGTCAAGTTAAAGGGCTGAAAATCACAGTTTGCGATCGCCAACCACCAGCACAAGCTTCCACAGGCGCTGCACTTGGCGTTTTGATGGGCGTAATCAGCCAAAAAATCAAGGGCAAAGCTTGGCAGATGCGGCAAACTAGCATCCAACGCTATGAAACCTTGATTCCTGAACTAGAAGCTTTAACAGGTCGCAAAATTCCTTTTAATCGCCAGGGAATTCTCATGCTTTTGTCTGATTCTTCTCTAGAGGGGATGTCAGCATGGGAAAAACTAGTAAAAATTCGCCACTCTCAAGGCTGGAATTTAGAAATTTGGGACACGGCTAAACTCCAGAATATTTGTCCTCAAGTAGAACGCGAAAAAGTTACTGGCGCTGTCTATTCTCCCCAAGACCGCCAGATCGATCCAACTGTCCTGACCTTAGCTTTAGTTGAAGCTGCCCAGCAAAATGGTGTAACTTTCAAATTTGGCGTGACTGTTTTGGATGCTCCAACTTCAACACCTGAATTTTGCGATTGCCTTGAGACTACAGAAGGAAAAATAACCGCTGATTGGTTTGTAATTGCAGCAGGGTTAGGTTCAACACCACTAACAGCAAAATTAAATCAGATAATTGATATCCGCCCCGTACTTGGGCAAGCCTTGCAAATACGTGTGGGGCATCCATTAGGTAATCCCGACTTCCAGCCAGCGATAACGGGTAATGATGTCCATATTGTTCCTGTGGGCGGTGGAGATTATTGGGTAGGTGCAACTGTGGAATTTCCTAGCAATGGCGATGAGATACCGCCAAATCAAGAACTGCTGGAATCTATTAGAGAACAAGCGATCGCATTTTGTCCAGAATTAGCTACAGCAACTATTCTCCGCACCTGGTCAGGGTTACGTCCCCGCCCTGAAGGACGCCCCGCCCCAGTTATTGGTAAGTTGCCAGGGTTTAGTAACGTCCTGCTAGCTACCGGACACTATCGCAACGGCGTTTTACTAGCACCCGCTACAGCTTATGCGATTCGTGAGATGATTATTTCTCAGGGAATGGGGGGATGAGGGAAGGCAGAAAAGCAGAAAAGCAGACGAGCAGAGGAGCAGGAGAGAATAATAATTCCTGACAAATGACAAATCACAAATGACCAATGACAAATGACAAATGACAAATGCCCAATATAGGAAAATAGCGTGTCAATAACAGAACATAAAATCAATGTAGATTCACTGGAATGGTTTTATCGGGAATCTTTACCAATCGGCAGAAGTGACTTAGCGCCTGTGTTGTTGCTACACGGCTTAGTTTCACAAAGTTACAGTTGGCGTCATATTATACCTGCCTTGGCGAAGCAGGGGACAAGAGCGATCGCTCCCGATTGGATTGGTTACGGCTTTTCTGCCAAACCAGAAAAACGAGATTTTGCTTACACTCCCGATGCTTTTATCACAGCTTTAGAAGGATTTATTAAAGCCCTAGAACTTGAACATTTTTCTTTAGTTGTCCAAGGTTTTTTAGGTTCTGTAGGACTACAATATGCTTTGCGTCATCCAGAACAAATTGCTAATTTAGCTATTTTAAATACACCAATTTCAACTGCTGCCAAATTACCCTGGAAAATTAAACAAATGGGTTTACCCTTAGCAGGTGAAGTAATGACCCAAGATCCCTTATTAGTCGATCGGACACTAGAAGGTGGAAGCCGTTATCGCATAGGAGATAAGGATTTAGATGTTTATCGAAAACCATTTTTGACCGCTTCTACATCTGGTCGAAGTCTCTTAGCAAGTATTCGCAATCTACAGCTTGATTCAGCCATGACAGAAATACAAACTGGCTTTAAAGAATGGCAACAACCAATTCTGATTCAATGGGGTATGATTGACCCCTGGCTACCTGTAGACATTGCCGAAAACTTTGCCAAATCCGTACCAAATACCGAATTAATAAAACTTAATAACGTCGGACATTATCCTCAAGAACACTACCACGAGGCGATTTTGCAAGACCTTTTACCCTTTGTGCGTCGTAAAGATGTTCATTGACAATATAGCTCTGGTAAAAATCGATATTATAAAAATGAATGTCAAAATTTAGGAATCAGAATTCAGAATCAATTAGTCAAGGATTCCAAATCACTACTAAATGGAAGATGAAGTGGCTAAATTGAAATATTCTTTATTATTAAGACTCCATCCTTTCATGGTTGGAGGATTATGAATTCTGACTTCTTTTTATTACCATTAAAAATGGATTGCAACCACAAGTAAAGGAGATTATGATTCATGGCTTATTCATGGTTTAAAGCCTTTCATATTGTCGGATTTGTAGTTTGGTTCGCTGGTTTATTCTACCTAGTACGTCTTTTTATCTATCACGTTGAAGCTAACCTTGAACCGGAACCAGCAAGAACGATACTGAAAAATCAGTATCAAATTATGGAAAAGCGCCTTTACTATATCATCACTAACCCAGGAATGTTCGTGACGATCGCAATGGCTATCGGTTTAGTAAGCACTGAACCGGATGTTTTAAAAGAGGGTTGGTTGCATATCAAACTGCTGTTTGTGGCTATTTTAATTGGCTATCATCATTACTGCGCTCGGCTGATGAAGAAATTAGCAGTAGATGAATGTGGCTGGAATAGTCAGCAATTACGTGCTTTAAATGAAGCACCTACAGTTATGTTAGTAGCGATCGTTTTGCTGGCTGTGTTTAAGAATAATTTACCTACAGATATCGCTGCTTGGGCTATTTTCGCCATGATTATTTTGATGGCAGTCACTATTCAACTTTACGCCAAAAAACGCAGGCAAGATAAAGAGAAGCTGACGGCACAGATCGGGCAACCACAAGAACAAGGTTAGACAAAGTAAGGTAGCACAGCTATGCTACCTTCCTAAATCTTGCATCACAACAACAAATGCTACCAATTAACCATTACCTCATCTGGAAATGTTTACAGTAAATCATCCCCAGGAATTACGGTAGTGTAAAAAGTATATTTGCGATTAGCGACATAACGGCGGTCTTGTTTAACAATCGTCATAAACTCTCTATGTCCCTCACGAGTACGTCCTACTAAACAACCCGCACTAGCAAGGCGAATATCATTCCTGGGGAAATCAAAGCCGCAGTGTTGATTCACACAAAAATCATCACCTGTATCAAGTTTGTCGCCAGTCCGTTTAAAATCTTGGTTGAAATCTCTACAAACGGTGATATCTCCAACTTGTACTAATGCTTCGTGAGGCTCTGCGGTGCCGTGGATACCAATGGCCCAAGCTTTGTATTGTCCAAACTGAATCCTAGCTGCTCCTTTGGGATTCATCGGATTATAAGTGTAGTACCTCCCTGGTTCTGTAGTAGCTTCCCAGTGATCGACGATTTTGGGAATACCATTTACGACTTCAATCACAATCCGGCGATCGTTAAATTGATTGGGCGTGTCACTGTTGAGAGTCCAGTCTGCATCTATGCCCTCTACATAAACAATGTTGTATTCTTTGGGATTGGTAAATACCTGATAACCTTTGGCTAGCATATATTTCACAATCTTACTAGGGATGTCATTGCCTAGTTTTAAAGGGGGTTTAGGAAGATCATCTATTTTGGTTTCAATTAGTTTTTTGGCTGTGACTGCTCCTAAAAAGCCACTCTCTTCAGTCTTTGTTAATTCTTGAAATTTTTTGAGAGATATGACAGAAACAGGGCCAAATTTCCCATCGGCTGGAGGTTCTAGCAAACCTAAGTTGATTAACAATATCTGAATCTGACGAGCCAAGTCTGCATCTTCTGCGATCGCATCAAATGACCATTTCTCATCTTTTCCCAAGAAATCTTGTAGTTTCATTATGCACCTGTTTTGATTTACTAAGTTCTAAGTATAAACATCATTTTAAAAACTGATGTCGTCTCAAACTATACTCTAACCTGAAATATGATGTCATCTGGAGTCTGCGATCGCACGCACATTGCCTGAATGCGATCATTGATACAGGCTAGATTATTAATTAGCTCAATTTCTCTGCTGCGCGTCCAAGCAGCAACTCGTCGTCAGGCATCGCCTCTGTAAAACCCGAAATGACTAACGAAGAACTGCTGCAAATTATTCAAAAAGCTGCTAGAGACAAGGTGACAGAATTAGACCTTTCTGGCAAAGGCTTAACAACGCTGCCACCGGAAATTGGCCAACTCACCAACCTGCGATCCCTCCACCTACACAACAATCAACTGAGTAGTCTGCCAGCGGAAATTGTCCAACTCACCAACCTGCGATCCCTCCACCTCTTCAACAATCAACTCAGCAGTCTGCCACCAGAATTTGGCCAACTCACCAACCTGCTAAAAGATATGAATACGCTCACGCCTGATATTCACAGCGAATCAGACTTTGAGTCATTGCTGAATGCGATCGCACAGCGTTTAGATGAGTAAAAATAACCTATTGATTAAGCTCAGAGGTCGAGTAATGTCTTTGACAAGCTAGACTTACGCCCTTTTAACTAGACAATTTATGTTCTAAGGTGCAAGCTTTAAGTTCAAAAGTAGAATGATCAGGGTTAAAGGCGCAACTTTGAGGATAAAAGGTACAACTTCGAGGATAAAAGGCTCAACTTCGAGGATAAAAGGCTCAACTTCGAGGCTTAAAGGTGCAACTTTGAGGATAAAAGGCGCAACTTCGAGGCTTAAAGGTCAAGCGATCGCTCTTTTAACTCGACAATTGGTGTTAAAAGGTGCAATCTTCAAGTTCAGAGGTGGAATGATGAAGCTTTGAGGTGGAGCGATCGGATCTACGACTTAGAAGACAGTTCAAACGCCATCTGCAAACGATAAAAACAGACATCAAATTCCAAGAAAAAATTCATGCGTCCTAAAAGTAACGGCACGTCATCCGTGAGACTCCAAGCAAATACCAATCGAACTGGTGCAAAGCTGGCTATTTGAGCAGACAAAATTAACCCTTTTGCTTCAACTGGTGCAAGGTTTCCAGCCAGTTGCACTGAGGTTGTTAATTCTTCCCAAGACACCCCTAACTGAATACCCAGATTGTAAGGTAAAACATTAATACTAGCTCCAGTATCCAATAAACCTGAAACGTTCACGACAGAATTTTTGTAGCTTAACGTCAAAGGTAATATTGGTAGTGCATCGATATCCCCGAACACATCACGACTTTCAACGAAGGGAAATCTTTGTGAATTAAGCATCGTTTACCTGTCTGTCTTCTTCTAGCAGTGCAGCTAATTTATTAGCAGCCTCATGAGAATTATAGGGAGACCACACATGATAAGTGACTCCTGGCTGTAACGACAATATTTCTTCTTCAGTAGCTAGTTCTTGAACTAAAAACTGCATGACCTTGAGTTTATCTGCACGAGATAGCTTGTGCAATGTTGGGAATAAATCTGCTGCGCTCATATCAAGTTGAAGATAACGACTAAATACTTTTTATATAGCGGTTATCAGTTGAGTGCAATACAGACTTAACCCCCAGCCCCTTCCCTATAAGGGAAGGGGAGTAAGATTCAAAGCCTCTCTCCTTTTAGGAGAGAGGAATGGAAGTGAGGTCAAACTGTATTGCATTCAAACGAGAACCGCTATATTTTTACA
Organism: Nostoc sp. 'Lobaria pulmonaria (5183) cyanobiont'; assembly: GCF_002949795.1. NCBI lineage: Bacteria > Bacillati > Cyanobacteriota > Cyanophyceae > Nostocales > Nostocaceae > Nostoc > Nostoc sp. 'Lobaria pulmonaria (5183) cyanobiont'. The sequence goes on from NZ_CP026692.1 coordinate 5,877,521, forward strand.
ACTACTATCTATAAAAAAGATTTTACTATGCAAAACCTGTCCCTCTCCGCATCGGAGAAGGACAGACTTTAATAAAAGTTCAAGGCAGGGACAGGTTTGATAACTAAATTACTTGATTTGCCGATGAGTATTTTGTCCATTACAACAAACTAAGGTTAGGTGTAGCTGTGGTTTTAGTCTGGTAAGCCTTTTTGACACCAACCCAGTTACTAGCAATTGGCATTCGCCAACCGGTTCCAAAGGCGCGATCGGTGATTTTTAAGCCGGGGGGTGCTTGTCGCCGTTTAAATTCAGCCCGCGCCACCATTTGAATTACTCGGTCTACAATTACCGCATCGTGACCGGCTGCAACAATTTGCGCTGCTGATTGGTGATTGTGAATCAGACGTTGCAAAATATCGTCCAAAATTTCGTAAGGCGGTAGAGAGTCTTGATCTACTTGGCCTGGTTTGAGTTCGGCGCTGGGTGCTTTAGTTAAAACGTTTTGCGGGATGATTTCATTATGGCGATTTAACCAATGGCAAAGTGAATACACACGGGTTTTAGGTACATCTGCAATCACTGCTAACCCGCCATTCATATCGCCGTAGAGTGTACAGTAACCAACTGCCATTTCTGACTTGTTACCGGTAGATAGGAGAAGATAGCCAAATTTATTAGCGATCGCCATTAATAAATTACCGCGAATCCGAGATTGGATATTCTCTTCAGCCAGTCCAAACTCTGTACCTGCAAACAAATTATCTAAAGTACGATCGAAGCCTTGCATTAACTCGCCAATTGGTAAAAGATTAGTCTTAATCCCCAAATTTTCGGCTAATGCCACAGCATCGCTAATGGAATGCTCCGAACTATAAGGGGAAGGCATGAGAACACCGAGGACATTTTCTTTACCAAGTGCAGCCGTGGCGATCGCAGCTACTATTGCGGAGTCAATCCCACCACTTAGACCCAAAACTACTTTAGAAAAGCGACACTTGCGAGCGTAATCTCGCACTCCCAAAACTAAAGCTTGCCAAATTTCTTCATCTTCCGATTCATATATAGGTTCTACAGAACCCAACTGCAAATCACGTTGCACCTCGTCAAATTCAACTACTAATAAATCGGTGTCAAAACCACGGGCGCGAGATATGATTTCACCTTGACGATTTAAAGCAAAACTACGCCCATCAAAAATTAGGTCATCATTTCCCCCAACCTGATTAGCGTAAATCATCGGTTGTTGAAAACGTATTGCACTATGCCTGAGCATTATTTCGCGGAACTGCTGCTTACCAGCCGTGTAGGGCGAAGCAGACAAATTTACAGTCAAATCTACACCCAAAATTGCTAAGTCAGCAATCGGATTTACTGTATAACTACGTTTGCCCCAAAATTCCTCATCGTTCCATAAATCTTCGCAAATAGTTACGCCAATATGGATATCATCGAGAGTGAAATAATTAGCTTGCAAACCTTCTTCAAAATAGCGACGTTCATCAAATACATCATAAGTAGGCAAAAGTCGCTTGTGAAAAACTTGCTTAACCTTGCCATTTTCTAACAAAGCAATGCTGTTAAATAAGCTTTTACCACCACTAATATGTGCTTTAACATTCGGTTCAACAGTTCCTACCAACACAGCTAAATTTGGTGGTAAATCCTGAGCCAAGTTTTGTAAAGTGATGCCCATCCCTTCCACAAAACTAGGATTTAGTAATAAATCTCTTGGTGGATAGCCACACAAAGAAAGTTCTGGTGTTAACAACAAACGCGCACCGCTAGATGCTGCTTGTTGTGCCGCTTCCAGGATTTTTTGGGCATTTAAAAGCAAGTCACCGATAGTAGGATTAATTTGAGCGATCGCAATTTTCATTTTGTTTGTCATTTGTCATTGGTCATTGATCATTTGTCAAGAGTCATTGGTAAATGCTCAAATAACTTATTCTGGACTTTGGGTAACAATTGATTAAATAAACACCAAAGGTTTATCTTTTAAGGGAGCAAAAGCTTCGGCGTCAAACTTATACAAACTAGCCGGACGGCCAGCACCCCGTGATACCTTAATTCCGGTATCGCATAAAAAACCTAACTTGAGTAGACGCGCTCGAAAATTAGAATAATCGGAAAAGTTATCACCTAAAACTGTGGCGTATAACTGATATAAATCATTCAAGGTGAACATTTCTGGCAAGACTTCAAAAGCGACTGGGCTATACTCTAATTTATTTCGCAACCGCCTGTGTCCATAAGCCAAAATTTCATTATGGTCAAAAGCTAATTGTGGCACTTGTTTGACTGGATACCAAGCTATACCAGTCATGCGATCGGCAATTAATTTGGCTTCTTCAAATCGCACTAAGGCAAAGTAACTAACTGATAAATAACGCACACCATAACTATCAGTTGCTTCCCGGGGATCACGATTCGGCCCGCCAAATGTATACAGTTGTTCTAAGTAGAGATTGTTGACCTTAATTTTCTCTGCCATAATGCGATAGGCGGCATCTTCTAAAGACTCTCCTGGACGTACCAAAGTACCAGGAAGACTCCAATGATTTAAAAATGGTTTTTGCTGTCGCATTACTAGTAGAACTAACAGCCGATTTTGTACAGTATCTACAGAAAAAATTACATTATCAACACCAACCTTGAAATCGGCCAAAGGTTGTTGGTTTAACGGAGTTGGTATCTTTTTTTGGGAACGTCCTGGCATTCGTACAAATGCTCTTGATTAATATAGGCAACTACAGGGGCTGTGAGGGCTTGGGGATCTCCATGTTCGCGGTACGCTGTTGAGGAAACATCTAGACCGGTCAGACTAGCGATCGCAATCTTCCCTCCTAGCTTTTGCACTACCTCTGAACTAGACTCATCTATTGCATATCCCGGTCGCGGTACAATCAGTAGTTGCACTTCCTGTAACAAATCTTCAATGCGATACCAACGTGGTAACTGAGTCAGTAAATCTGAACCAACGATCAACGTTAATTCAGCGTCTTCACCCCAAATAAGCTTTGCTTTTTCTACTGTTTCCAGTGTTCTGAAGCTGCTTAATTCTTGTTCCAAAGCAATATTGTGCCGTGGCGCGTCTATATCCGCAATCAACAGTCGCAACATTGCCGCCCGATGCTCTAAGGGTGTTTGATGGGACTTAAATGGATTATCCGCTGCCCAAACCGCTACCCAATCATAACGCTCAGACAACCAACTCAGAATTTTTTGATGTCCAGCAGTTGGTGGATCGGCACTAGTACCAAACAAAGCAATTCTCATCATCTTACTTTGCGTCCTTCTCTACGAGACGCTGCGCGAATGCGTCCTTGGCGGTAGCCTGCGGCAAGCCGCTGGCGCGTCTACGTTTCTTAGTTTCTTCAGTCAACACCCGTAACCCCTCAGAAATCTCCACTTCTACAGCTACAGGATGATCCAAACGCCGTGTCTGTTGTGGCAAACTGGCAACTGAGGCGGCGGTACGCTGACGAATTGTTGCCAAAGACTCTAACGGTTGTACCCGTTCACCTTTTTGTACTACCAACTGCAACAAAGGTTTTTCGTCCAAAGTACTTTCATCTAAAAGTCCCAATCTGTCTGCTTTTACCTTACCTCCTGTAAACGAGCGAAAAATCTGCTTGCGCCCTGGATAAGTAACCTTACCACTCGACTGCTTCATCACTGGGATGCCATCAATGTCTACAAGTTTATAAACTCCATTGACAGGCGAACCTGTAACTAGTCGCGTTCCCAGTCCGTAACCATCAATCTCAGCCCCAGCAGCTTTTAATCTGGCAATTTCCCACTCATCCAAGTCGCCACTGGCAAAAATTGGCACACCGGGAAGGAGCGATCGCACCTGTTTTGATAAGGTAACTAAATCTCCTGAGTCCAATCTCACTCCTGTTAATTGCATTTCCCCGGAATTTACTTTTTCGGCCAAGCGTTGGGCAGCAGCAACGGTATCGTAAGTATCAATCAGCAATGGCGCACCCGGAAAATATCGATGAAATGCACTAAAAGCTTGTTCTTCAGTGCCTTCTATTGCTGACAATGCCATCACTAAGGCGTGTGCCATCGTACCACTTGGTTTTTGTCCCAGTTGTAGCGCTGCTAACACATTGGAAGTGGAATCTAACCCACCTGCCAACGCCGCCCGCGCCGCCCACAAAGACCCTTGGGGACTAAATGCTCGTCTGGTGCCAAATTCTAAAAGTGTTGCTGATTCCCCCGCTACATCCCGCAACCGTGCTGCTTTTGTGGCAATTAAAGTCTGGTAATTAATCGTATTCAGCAGGTAAGTTTCCACTAGTTGCGCTTGCCAAAGCGGTGCTTCCACCCGCAACAGTGGTTGATTGGCAAACACAGCCGTCCCTTCCGGTACTGCCCAAACATCACCCGTGAACTTTCCCTCAGCTAAAAGTGACCAAAAGCGATCGCCTGCGTGAGCAAAAATTCCTGTTGCCTGTAATGCCGCAATTTGCGACGGACTAAAGCGGATTTTGGCTAAATATTCCAATGCCTGCGTCAGCCCCATTGCAATTAAATAACCAAAACCCTCTGGCAATCGTCTGACAGACAATTCAAAGCTTGCCCGTCGTTGTTCTATACCCTCGCCTGTATAACAAGCTGCCATCGTCAACTGGTAAAGATCGGTCAGCAAGCTGTAGTCATCGGCAGAAAGGTTCAATTCCTGGTTCTGCTGTTTATGTACATAGTCCAAATCTGGCAAAGTTGTCATCCAAGAGCTTCCTTACAAGATGCTTCCTCTATTTATGGTAATATTTACCATAAATAATGTCAACTCCAGGCAAGTATATTTTCTGGGATTGCCGTATAACAGTAGATTCACCAGGAACTTAATACTAACTTTATAAAATACTTCATATTTTTTAATAGTAATAGCTAGCAATAATGTTAATCCGATAAGACGGCTAATGAAAAGAAACAATATCCTGTCAGAGAAAGTTTGTTTGCTAGCTTCGTTCCCAGACAGGGATTAGAGAAATAACTATGTTACAATTAGAATCGAAGATAAAAGTTTGACTTTTTTACAAGCTAAAGTATTGCAAAGTTATCTGAATAAGCATTGCATATATTCTCAATATATTGAGAATAAGAACCAGCCTTGAATATTAGGATTACAGTATAGGTATCACTATTAAAGCGACTCGAAAATAAGGAGTCAAATATTATGGCTATTTCCAAAATCATTGCGAACATAACTGAGTATATTTCTGAAGCTGCAATGAGGATTTTTGGCCCTACGGATGATGCTTATCCTATTATTGGGGTACAACCTTTTACAGGTGAGCCTTATGATAAGCGTACAGCCGATACTTGGTAGATACTGAATATATAGCGCTTGTGTGTTGAGTCCAATAGAGACCTAGCCCCAACCCCTTCCCTGGTAGGGAAGGGGAGCAAAAGTCAAAGCCTCTGACGCCACTTGCTTTATTTTTGCCAACATATATTAGTGGACTGGCTCTCTAGAAATTACTCACTATTTAGAACGTTCAAACACTACTGAAAGATTATTTGCTGGCATTTGGTAAGTCTGTTTCAAGGTAAGATTTTGGGCGCTAGCTACTGCTACAACATCATCCAAGTTACGTACACCCCACTCTGGGTTTTGGGCGCGTAAGGATTTGTCAAAAGCTGCATTACTCCCTGCTGTATGTTCTCCACCTTGTTTAAAAGGCCCATATAAATAAAGGATACCTCCTGCTGGTAAGATCCGACCTGCCCCTGCCATCAGTCCTAGACAGGCTAACCACGGTGAAATGTGAATCATATTGATGTTGACGAGCGCGACAATTGGCTCCTTATTAAGCCAATCAAATCCAGGATTTTCCACTGCCCAAACTGGTTCTCTGACATCAAGTTCAAGCGGTGGATAAATATTATCACAGCTAAAGTGTTCAGCCCATGCAGTAATGCTGGCTCGTAATTGTGGATTTGCATCTGTTGGCAGCCACAGACGAGGACTTAGCTTGGGGGCAAAAAATACTGCATGTTCGCCAGTACCACTTGCTATTTCCAATATCGTGCCACTTTTTGGCAACACTTGTAAAAGTACTTCTATAATTGGTTCGCTATTGCGCTGGGTTGCTGGTGCGTATTGTCGTGCATCTTGTGGTGTCATCGGTATTGTTATATTTTAAAATTAGCGTAATGGCTAATAAATTCATCAACGGTTAGAACTTTTGGGGCTGATTGAACCATTGTGATTATTCCTGATGATTTGGTACGAGCCAGTAAGGTAAGGCGTTATAGCGATGAATTCTGCTCAATATAAGAGCGGAGAGCGGAGTTAATTAGAGATTCGTAGCCTTTTCCTTTGCTTTTAAACCAATCTAGAATATCTTGATCTAGTTGAATTAATGTGGCTTCTTGGTTAAGAGGTTTTACCATTTTAGCTGTTTCCCAGAATTGCCGATCTAATTCAGGAATATCTGAAGTATCAATTGCTGTATCAGGGATATTTTCGAGTTTTTTAAGTCGATTGGGCGAGATACTCATAGTAGGTTCTCCTTTCTTTGGGGGTAGCTTTTCGGGCAGAGATTAATCGAATTTTGCCGTTTCTGTCTGTATGGGCGACGGTAATAATTACAACGCCTTGGATTGAGCCAATACTAATTTCTCGAATTTCTTCATAGTTGTATCGTTCATCAATTGAGGTGAAAACAACACCGTCAAATATTTCTGTAGCTTCTTCAAAACTAATGCCATGTTTATGGATATTTTGTTGGTTTTTGTTTTTGTCCCATTCAAATTCCATTCAACTATACATAATCCATACAAGTAAGTAAGTTGGCACAATAAAACAAAACTATGTGAAGAAAGATAAATTAGACTAAAACCCTTATCCCAACGACAAATTTTTACGCAGACCTGCTTAGAGTCAAGTGTAAAAAATTAAGATCAAGGCATGAGGAAAAACTCACGCCTTTTTATTTAAACTTTTTTATCACCGATTGCTAAGAGTTCCAGAATAGCTCCATTTGTCCAGCCGAAACCAACTTCGTTAGAACTATACCCAAAGCAGATTTCGTCGGAAACATTGGCAGAACAGCGCTCAACATCATATTTCTCAACTAGGGTATTGTGACGCTCGAATTCTTTAACTACCATAGCCAGGAACTTGTTGGCAATGCGATCGCCTTCTGTATGATACCCATAGCGGTGAAGTCCCTGGACGGCAATTAACGTCAGTGGTGCCCAGCCAAAGGGGGCATCCCACTGGTTGCCGGTGACACGAGTACTGGTAAAAATTCCGCCTGGGGCTTCAAACAAAGAGAGATTTTTGACAACGCGTTTAGCTTGAGTTGGAGAAGCAATTCCCAACCAAAGAGGATAGAACGTGGTAGCAAATTCGTAACGGCGGCGTTTTCCACTCTGGAAATGATAGTCGAAATATAGTCCCTGTTCTTCATCCCAGAGAAATTGATCGATGCGATCGCGGCGGATATCTGCGCGATTGCTCCATTTTTGTTCCAATTGTTCGTTCCCCAGAATATGCTTAATTTGCGCCATGTCAAGTTCAACCTGATACAGCAAACTGTTGAGGCACACAGGAGCGTAGTGGAGGATATCAGCACTGAAAGGGCCAAATCGGTTGGTGATATCAAAACCAGACTCGCGCATGGTGCGATCGCTTTTGTAAAATAGGTTGGTCAGTTGGTCAGTTTCCTGGTTGTAATAAAGACTAACGTCATAATCCTCAACTTCAAAAGTTTTATAGTACTCCTTAACGCGATCGTAGTGGCTTTTCCCCTGCTCATCCCGCTCGGAGAACACAACTTCTGGCGCGGGGCCTTCCCCAAAGGCATAAAATCTAGATAAGCCGGTTGCAGCATTCAAATGGGGCGGAACTACCCAGTAATAGTAAAACTGTTCTAAAAGCGGTACGATTGACCTTAACCACTCTTCATCCTGGGTGTGCTCGAATAATGCCAAAACCATCATGCTGAGAACAGGAGGCTGCGATCGCGACAGCATATAAGTCCGGTTGGAATTGAGGATGATGCCGTAATTCTGCACCTGGTACAGCAGTTGGTCTACTTGGCTTTGCGCTAGTTCTAATTCCCCATCGTGCAAAAGCCCCAGTAATATAAAGTAGCTGTCCCAGCCATACATTTCATTAAAACGACCACCTGGTACGACATAAGGCCCTGGTAGGTATAACAATCCGTGATCTTTAATCGCCTCCACTTCACTTGGCAAAGTGCGAATTTCCAGGCATTCCATATCCTTGGGAGATAGCGATCGCTCCAACACACTTCTAATCTTGGGAGAATCTTCTAAGGGGGAAATGTAGACAATCCAACAAGCATCTTTTTTGTGCTCTAGTTTGGTATCCCTTGCAGATTGTAATAAGTGTTCGTGCGATCGCGTTAAGGTTTTCCACGTTTTTTTGATGTGGAGGCGCACGGCATCAATCTGCGCGGTGGTAAGTGCTGATTGAGTGTCGGTATAAGCTGGAGTTGGAGTAGTCATAATTCATCTCAAAATTCAAAATGGGGGGCTGGGGAATAGAGACTAAGGACTAAAAACAGGAAGTAGCTCTATCAAGGTGAGTCGGGATGAGACTGCAACTCCTATTTCATTACTAGCTCAGAACTCGCAACTTCGAGATCGGTACTTGTGAATTTTCAGAATTTTAAAAGAACAAGTGAAGATTGGAGTTGAACAAATACGAAATTCAATCTACATATCACCTTCATCCGGCTAGATGGGGAGCAGGGGAGCAGTAAGTCTTTCCCTTCTCTGTGCGCCTCTACCCCTCTACCCCTCTACCCCTCTGCCCCTCTGCCCCTTTGCACCTCTGCCTCTTTTGCCCAATACCCCTTAATCACTGACTAACAACGCAACTGGAAAATGAGCGAGGGCTGCTGCGATAGATAGGGTTTCTGTAGCCTTTAAGGATTGCTGAGTTAGGACGTTTTTCCAGGAGTGAGAAGTTCCAGAGGGTAATTGCAGATGCGTATCTTGCCAAACTGACTCGCCCAAGGGATTGTCTCCAGGCTGGATGAGGCTAGTTAAAAAGCGTGGCGCGATCGCGATCGCTGTTTGATTCCCCTCCCGCCGCGCAAAGGCGATAATGTGATTGGCGTAGGTTCCCTGAACTTCTAACGGCAGATAGTCGCCATCCTGAAATAATGAGACATAGTTTGTTCTAGCTTGGAGTAATTGAGCCGTTAAAAACAGTTTGATTCTGCCGTCTGTTTTGTCGTTTAGTAACTCCTGAATTAGTCCGAGAATGTCTGTTTTTGCCTGTTCGCGGATGGCGCTTAAGTAAGTACGTCGCTGTTCAAAATCCACGGGACGGCGATTGTCTGGATCGACTAGACTCAGTTCCCAAAGTTCCGTTCCCTGGTATAAGTCGGGTACGCCGGGTACGGTCATCTTCAGTAGAGTTTGGGAAAGGGAATTAAATATCCCATAGTCTGCAATTCGCTGTTGAAAGGGACGAAAGGCTTGTAGAAATTCCCCGGAGATGGAAGGATCGAGTACTTTCCCAATAAAGGAAGTGCAAGCTTCTTCATACTCGCTATCAGGTCGTAACCAGGCTGTATGCACTTTTGCTTCTCGTATTGCCTTTATTATATAATCCTTCATCCGTTCCACGAAAGATGCATGTTCGTGTTCGGCAAAAGGAAACGCCCCTACTAGGGTTTGATAGAGAAAATACTCATCGTTGCGATCGGGGATAGCGAAGCCGTGGCGATCGCTACGATGTCCTCGATTAATGGCGCTCCAAGTATTTACCTGCTGATCCCACTCATCGGGGATTTCTGAAAGGACATTCAATCTAGCCCGGACATCTTCGCCGCGTTTGGTGTCGTGGGTGGCGGTGGTGTTCATGGTGTGGGGCCAGGTTGCTTGGTGCTGTTTGTTAAAGGCGTGAAATTTGGTTACTGGAATCCCAAAATGACCGGGATTACCCCCGACTTCATTCAACGATAGCAAGCGATTGTATACATATAATGTGGTGTCTTCGACGCCTTTTGCCATTAGCGGGCCGCTGTATTGCTGCATTCGCAAGACAAAATATATCCATTGTTCGCGTTCTGTTTGAGTCAGAGAATTATCAAACTCTAGCAGCATTAACTTTTCAATAAAGGTCAGTTCGTGCTGCAACAGGGGTGTTTGTTCTTTGGCTTGGCGAATTACTTCTTGAATAGTAGCGCGATCGCTATCTCCAATTCCATCGGGCGTAATGTAGGTACGGTAAATTGGGAACAGTGTCAAAACTTCAGCGATCGCTCTTTTTAATCCATTCAGCGTAAAATCATTGCCATAGCGATATTTGCTGGAGATATTTTTTAATAAAAGAGCCAAACTGTCAATGTCACCTGCTAAATTCTTTTCTAGTATCAGGTGCTTTTTATCCTTGACTAGTGAGGCATAATCTGCTCTGGAACCGATAAAGTTCTGGTATATTTTATCGAACTGTGATTGATTTTCTGTTTGACAAAATACGCCATTTACATAGTTGAGAAAGTCATATCCAGATGTTCCTTCAATTCCCCAATTTTCCGGTAGTTCTTCAGTGAGTTCTAAAATCTTCTCAACAGTTATATAAACATCACCCATTTTTTCCCGCAGCCTTTCGAGATACTGGATTGGGTTATAAAGTCCATCAATATGATCGATGCGTAAACCTGTAAACTTACCCTCCTCAACCAGCTTTTGAATTAGGCTATGAGTATTATTAAAAACCCGCGCTTCTTCAACTTTAACGGAAATCAGTTCGTTGACAGTAAAGAAACGGCGGTAGTTCATTTCCTCTGCGCCAACCTTCCAAAAAGCAAGACGGAAAAACTGGTCATTCAGTAATTCATCTAGGAGGTTAAAGCTTTCGGAATTACCGGGTTCTCCGTTGAAAGTTTGGAGATTTTCGTCAATGAACTCGTGGATGGCATCGTTTGTGGTGTAGAGTTCCCAAACTAATCCTTTAATAAATGCAATCTGGTCTTGTCGTTGTTTACCCGCCACCTCTGAAGGCACATTTTTGAGAATGTAGAGAATCCCCAATAGCTTAATAAAATCGGGGTGATTGCGTCCCAGTGTCCGGGTGAGTTTACCTAAATTATAGGTGATAAATTTTGTGTAAGATTCTAAGCGCAGTGGCAATTTCAAGCTGTAATAGTTGACAGTTAAACCGTTTTGTTCATATTGCAGTTTAATGTGTCCGTTTTCCAGGGATACACCATAGAAATCTCCCAATAGCGGCGCGAGAATTCGCTCTTGGCGATCGCCAAAGGGTGCATTCCAAGAAAGGTCGAAGTAGTCGGTATAGCTGGAATCTGGCCCGTGTTCCAATACGTCCATCAAGTAATCGTTTTCGCTGCTATAGGCCATGTGGTTGGGCACAATATCTTGTAACCAGCCCATACCAAGGGATTGGATTTGATCAACTAACGCATCAAAGGACTCATTAGTTCCTAATTCTGGATTGAGTTGAGTGGCATCTACTATATCGTAGCCGTGTGTACTCCCGGATCGGGCCTTGAAAATGGGAGAGGCATATAAATCAGAAACGCCCAAATCTGCTAGATAAGCTGCGATCGCTTTAGCGTTGTCAAAGCCAAACTGAGGTGTAAACTGAATTCGATAAGTGGCGGTAGGAATTCGCATGAGTTTGTTCTAATGAGAGATGGGGCGATACGGTTCGGTTAAGATGTTTGTCTCTCGAAGATCCCCCCAACCCCCCTTAAAAAGGGGGGCTTTTTCCGATCTTTACCCCCTTTTTAAGGGGGTCGCCGCAGGCGGGGGGATCTTATCTGAAATGGTTTGAGAGGTGAGGGAGTTTGAGCCTTTTTACTCGAACGTTAAGCCTTTTTACTCGAACGTTGAGCCTTTTTACTCGAACGTTAAGCCTTTTTACTCAAACATTGAGCCTTTTTGCTCGAACGTTGAGCCTTTTGACTCGAACGTTGAGCCTTTTTACTCAAACATTGAGCCTTTTTGCTCGAACATTGAGCCTTTTTGCTCGAACGTTAAGCCTTTTTGCTCGAACGTTGATGTTATTAGGGTGAAACTTTAAGTTCTAACTCTCCCCCTCATCCTTTTTCATAGAGTACTAGACTAGTAGGTTGCAATTTCACTTCTTGTCCCACAGACAGACTTTCAGGGGCTTCAGAACCATGCCCAGACCATGAGGTATCTGCTGAGTCTAATAGCTTATGAACATTGTGTTGACTCGGCAAAGTCACTGTCACCGCCGATGAATTGAAATTCATCACAAATATGACTTCACTTGATTCGCACCAACGACGCACGATCACCAAATCCTTCTCTTTATCGCTAGTCGCTTGGATGAAATTGCGGTCTTGATTCAAAAGGGCTGGATGCGTCTTCCGTAAATTAATTAACTGACGATACCAATCCCACAGAACTTTGTGCTTACCTTCATGACGTAATTCCCAATTAAGTTTGGACTTTAGAAAAGTTTCTGCCGATTCTGGATCTGGGGGATCGTCTGCAAAGTGAAATGCTTCAAATTCTTGCTTGCGTCCGGCTCGAACTAATTGAATTAAATCAGGATCGGAGTGACTGACAAAGTAAATGAAGGGTGCAGTTTCACCGTATTCCTCTCCCATGAACAACAGAGGTAAGTTGGGCGACAGCAGCACAGCACCGGCGGCTAACTTTAATCCCTCAAAAGAGATGCGCTGGGTAAGGCGTTCTCCTTTCATTTGATTGCCGATTTGGTCGTGATTCTGAATGCAGATTGTAAACTGTGATAAAGGGCGATCGCGGCAAGATACGCCATGAAATCGGTTGCGGTGTGGTGCGTACTTCCAATCGTAGATAAAAGTATCTTCATAAGCTTTTGCTAGATCCGCAACCTGCCCAAAATCTTGATAATATCCTTGGCGATCGCCTGTCAAAAGTGCGTGCAATGCATGGTGGAAATCATCACTCCACTGAGCATCGAGTCCATATCCACCCAATTCTGCTGGACGAATTAATTGCGGATTATTCATATCACTTTCGGCAACTAGATGGCGTTTCCATCTTTGCCCTTGTTGTGAGAAATGATGAACAGCTTCCGCCAATTCCCACAAAAAATGCTTCGCCCCCAAGTCGTAAATTGCTTGAACGGCATCCAACCGCAATGCATCAATGTGAAACTCACCCAACCAGTACAGCGCATTTTCGATAAAATAATTTCGCACACCTTGACTATGGGCATCATCGAAATTCAGCGCTTCGCCCCACGGCGTTTTATAGGTTTGAGTAAAGTAGGGTGCGAACTGACTCATATAGTTGCCTTCCGGCCCAAAGTGGTTATACACCACATCCAGCACAACGGCGATATCATTTTGGTGGCAAGCATTTACCAGTTGCTTGAGTTCGGCTGGACTACCATAGGAATTTTGCACAGCATAAGGGTAAACGCCATCATAACCCCAGTTGCGATATGCAAGAGTTGCCTCAATATGAGTGTCTCCCGGAACCTGGGAAATGGGCATGATTTCAATGGCGTTAATTCCCAGTTCCCTCAGTTCTGGTAAACGGGGAATGATCGCGGTGAAAGTTCCTTCCGGCGTGAATGTTCCAACATGAACTTCATAGAAAATCATCGACTCCACAGGAATACCCGTCCAGCCTTCATCAGTCCACTCAAAATGATGATCGATAATTTGCGACGGCCCATGCACCCCTTCCGGTTGATACTGCGACGCCGGATCGGCAAAGGTGTCTTGACCATTTAAGACATACTGATAAAGCGTACCTGGATACACATCGTTGACTTTGGTCTGCCAGTATCCCTCAGATTGAGGCTTGAGAGGAATTAACTGCTCTTCTGGCGTCAAAATTTTTACCGTAACGCTATCTAATAGCGGAGACCAAACTGTAAATTCACACTCTCCGTTCCCCAAGTAGTTAGCACCAATTTTCACGCAGTATCCTCCCGTCAGATTCTTTGTTGTGCCGAATTATGGTCGCGATCGCAATGTCATTGATTGCACAATGTTTACAAACACGCCAGATAGCATAATGGTTCGTCTACCAGACTTTTTGCTAGCACCTGGAGGCGGATTTTTTAGTAGAATAAATTCTGTCTAATGACCAAAAAGGCAGGGGAGCAGGGGGCAGGGGGCAGGGGGAGAAAGATGCTGGAATTGCCCAACAGTCAAGGGTTACGAGCTAATAAATGTATTTATGCTCAAGCGAAAAATATTTATTTTGAATGGAAAGTGCGACGATAAATAATGCGTATTTGTCTCAAAGCCAATACATTTCCCTGCTCCCTGCTTCCTGCCTCAGACTGGGAATACCCTCACCTGTACTACCTACGGCTTGCAGCTACCATCCACACAGTATGACGATTCATAAGTACTAGAACGCTTACCAAATATGGTGTAGCGGTTATCGCGGATTTGTTCGTAAAAGCGATCGCCTGCCCATTTCATCCCCGGTAAGGCTCGATAAGCGTCTACAAATATACTTCCTGCTGGCAATAACCGCCCAATTTCTTCTGCTGCATTACTGCCTTGCCAACGTCTTTGAGGTTGATTGCCATCAATTAAAATCATCCCCTGTTCGCAGTCTTGGGCTGAAATTCCCCAGCGTAAAAGTGTCTGCTCATCTTGCATGGGAGCGTAGCGAAACAGCTTTCCTTGGTCTAAGGTTTCTAGCGATCGCACTAAGGTAACGCAGAGATTACAATTTCCGTCGTAGATTACGTAGTAATTCATCAAAATAACGGCTCTTTGGCAATTGAATTGTCGAATGTGTTTAAAACACAACTTTGGTATTCTAGCTTAGAAAATTGTAGCGATCGCTCTTGCCTCAGTAAAGCTCAGATTAGACTGCGACCGATACCGGCTCCACCGTCTACAAATAAGGTTTGTCCTGTGATGAATGCTGCTTCATCAGAGCAGAAAAAGGCGATCGCAGCAGCAATTTCGTCAACCTGACCGAACCGATCCATTGGAATCATGCTTGAATAAAGGTGTTCTTCCTTACTACCGGGGGAAACTTTTTCATGAAACATTTCAGTTTCAATCGTTCCCGGAGCGATCGCAGGATAATTAAGAAAATCCTAAAATAATCCATTTTTTAATGTATATCACGATGCCTTTGTACAGCATGAAAGTCCTAGAATCATAGTTTCCAAACAAGGACTATATAATTTACTCTCGCCACAAAAAATAATTAGCATTCTTATTTTTTAACAAAAAAATCTTGTGTATTGATTCTTATTTAATATATAGTCTTTTTTCGTACACACATTGGCACAAGAAAATACTGGATGCTTGCGACATGTAAGTATATCCTTAATTTTCAGACTTTGTATCTTAAAACACCAATTATCTAATAAACAAGTATGGCTAATATCACTGGAACCCCTCTAAACGATGTTCTTAACGCTACTATTGGCAACGATGTAATCAATGGACTGAATGGAGATGACCGCTTAACAGGGAATGCTGGAGTCAATACTCTCAACGGTGGTTCGGGTAATGACAACCTTGATGGTAGAGATGGTAATGATATTCTAATTGGCGGATTGGGTAGAGATATCTTAACTGGTGGAGCAGGAGCTGATATCTTCCGTTACAACAGTGCTTTAGAGGGTGGCGATATTATCAATGACTTAAAGGCATCTCAAGGTGATAAAATCCAAGTTTCTGCATCTGGATTCGGAGGTGGACTCGTAGTAGGGCTATTACAACGTTCTCAATTAACTTTCGGTAGTGCTTTCACCAATCCTAACCAACGCTTTAGAGTTGACACCAGTAGCTCGATTCTATTCTTCGACAAAGATGGTAGCGGTTCGCAATTTGGCTCTGTCGAAATTGCTAAAATAAACGGCGTTAACGGCCCTCAAATTATCGAAGTAATCACCTAAAAGATTTTGGATTTTAGATTGTAGACTTGGGTGCCGTAGCTAGATGGACTATGGCACCATTAGCAGACATCAAAAAACTCAGAAGCCGAGTTTCGTAAATTTAAAAACTTAGTTATATAAAAATATTCAATTTCAATCTTCTCATATTATTCAAATAACAGTATATTTAATAATTTATTCTTGTAGGTTGGGTAACGCTAAAGAACCTACACATTTTTATTTTTTAGCCTTAATCGAGTAGTATTGCAAAGCGACTGTTGCATTTAAATAGCACGACAACACAAGTATTAAAAGGCTTGTCCTCAAATATTCCGTTGATTTCCAGTTATCATGCCTTTGGAATAGTATTTGCTTAGTTTTTTCATTAATCAGAAAATATTCATGAAATACAAACTCTTGGGCAAAAGCGGATTAAGAGTCTCTGAACTCTCCTTGGGAACCATGACCTTTGGTGAAGATTGGGGTTGGGGTGCATCTGTTGACGAAAGTCGGAAAATCTTTGATAGCTATGTAGAAGCAGGAGGAAATTTCATTGACACCGCCAACGGTTATACCGATGGTAGCAGTGAAAAAATTGTCGGCGAGTTGATCGCTAAAGAACGGGAAAGCTTTGTCGTTGCGACAAAATATTCCTTTCCGTTGCAGATGAATGGCAAGAAGGGCGACCCAAACGCCAGTGGAAACCATCGCAAGAATTTAATTCAATCTTTGGAAGGTAGTCTCAACCGGCTAAATACCGATTACATTGATTTATTCTGGTTGCACGCTTGGGATTTTACAACACCGATTGAAGAAGTCTTGCGATCGCTTGATGATGTAGTCCGTCAAGGTAAAGTACTTTACATCGGCATTTCTGACACACCCGCTTGGATTGTTTCCCAAGCAAATACCATCGCCCATTATCAAGGATGGACGCAGTTTACCGCCCTGCAAATTGAGTATAGTTTGATTCAGCGAACACCAGAGCGGGACTTGATCCCGATGGCAAAAGCTTTGGATTTGGCAGTAACGCCGTGGTCGCCCTTGGGTGGTGGAGTGCTGACAGGAAAGTATAACAAACCCAGTCAAGAAGGCGGCGAACAAGGGCGAGTAGCGAGTTTAGGGGGAGAAGTTTCTGAAAAGAATTTAGCGATCGCGCAAGTTGTCAGTGAAGTTGCGACAGAAATTGGCCATACACCTTCACAGGTAGCATTAGCTTGGTTACGCGCTCAAAGTGGTGTGATTATTCCGATCGTTGGGGCACGTAAGTTAACGCAGTTTCAAGATAACTTAGCTTCCCTTGATGTCAGCCTCTCGCCAGAACATCTGCAACGATTAGATGAAGTCAGTCAAATTGAACTGGGTTTTCCCCATGACTTTTTGCAGAATAATGATATCCGCGATCGCCTTTTTGGTGGTACATTCAATACCATAGAAAACCATCGGATCTGACTAAGAGTCATAAGCAGTAACACATTCAGCCATTAATATAATCTGTCGTCAGAGAGTTTCATCTAGCCAACCAAAATCTGTAAAGTTAGATGCAAAAGGCATTAACGTAGAACTATGAGCGACAACACTATTACATCACGTTTGTACCCCACTCGTATTGACATTCCTGCTGAAGTGCGAGTGCAAATCGTGGTACTTCTCAACCAAAGCTTGGCAGCTACTTCCGATCTGAAAACCCAAGCAAAGCAAGCGCACTGGAATGTAAAAGGAACTGACTTCTACCAGTTACATCTATTATTTGATGAACTTGCTGGGGAATTGGAAGAGTACATCGATATGTTAGCTGAACGCGTCACAGCTTTAGGTGGATACGCTTTCGGAACAGTCCGTGCCGCAGCTAGTAATTCCATCCTGCCAGAATACCCCTTAGATATTTTGGATGGCAAAGACCATGTGACAGCCTTAGCAGATCGCTTTGCATCTTATGCTAAACATCTGCGGAAAGCGATCGATAAAACTGATGAATTAGGCGACCTCGATACTGCTGACCTTTACACCGAAATTTCCCGCACCATTGACAAACGACTCTGGTTCTTAGAAGCTCATCTGCAAGTAGCAGAAATTAAGGCAGAGAATGGCAAAGCGGGTATGACTCAAACTCAAAAGATACCTGCTGGTGTAAATTAAGCACTTTTGAGAGACACTTGATTTACTAATAGGGTGCATTAGACTAAGGTTTAAAGCACCCTATTGTAACGGTATCTTAATGTGAGTTCGACAAAATATACCTAGAACTAAAGTTCAAAACTATCCCTGTCCGACTCAGAGAGGGATAGTTTTGCGTGGTAAAACTTAGACCTCTTGCACAAATGTAAAATTTGCTCTTATCCCCCAACCCCTTCTCTCAATTTTGAGGGAAGGGAGCTAAATTCAAAGTCCCTCTCCCAAGTTTGGGAGAGGGATTTAGGGTGAAAGCTCATTGATTCATGCCAGAAGTCTATTGATATCATGTCTGCTTGATTACTTATTAAACCCGAAGAACCCCACCTCAAAGCTACGCTATTTAGACTTGTTCTCCTAATATATTCGCGAACACGACGACCCCCTCAATCACCATACGCACTTTCAATGCCAGATGGTTGACTCTGACATTATTTCTAGAGCCGAACTCCTACAACAAGCCATTGCGACTTTACAATTCTCTATCCAACAAATTCAGGCTTCGGGGGAAGTAGCACCACCTGGTTGTTGTGTTTTGCGTTACCAAATGAAGTAATAATCGAATTGAATGTTTAAGCATATCCAAGATTTAAAATAGCAGAGTGTTTTTCGGTGTAGTCTTGCTAGGTAATGGCGCAAGCGGGTATTTTCGCCAGACTTGGTAAGTTTGACGAAATGCCAAGATTAACACCAGAACAGTTAAACGCCACGAACCATCGCCACCTATACTGGACTCTCTTTCACAAAACGCTCAAGGACTAGTCCTGATTTTGTGACTCAATGCGATCGCAAAAAATCTTGCTAAATAATTGTAATAATATTTAATATGAGTCTAGGTTGTCTAATTTAGATTAACTATTGCAGAGAAATTCTCTCAGACTGAGTAAAATGACAAATACAACGAGGCAACTATTTTATAGATTAGTTACCCTAGAATTGAAGACTATGTTTTCAGTCCTGAGTTACTTCTGTATTTTGCCTCTGAGGCATACCAATTTAGACCACACCAAATCCTTCATTTAAGAGCTCCTACAAATCATAATGGCTGTGATTGAGAAGAAAAGAACTCGCGATCTGCCCCAAATTAACGAACGAATTCGCTTCCCGAAAATTCGGGTGATTGACACTGACGGTGCTCAACTGGGAATTATGCCCCCACAGGAAGCACTACAACTAGCAGAAGAAAAAGAGCTAGATTTGGTGCTAATCAGCGATAAAGCTGACCCGCCAGTTTGTCGGATTATGGACTACGGGAAATACAAGTTTGAACAGGAAAAAAAGGCGCGGGAAGCCCGGAAAAAGCAGCACACGGCTGATGTCAAAGAAGTTAAGATGCGCTACAAAATAGAAGAACACGACTACAACGTGCGTGTTAAGCAAGCAGAGCGCTTTTTGAAAGATGGCGATAAAGTCAAAGCGACTGTGATGTTCCGGGGTCGAGAAATTCAACACAGCGACCTAGCAGAAGATTTGCTCAAGCGAATGGCAACGGATTTGGAGCCTTTTGGTGAGCTTCAACAAGCGCCTAAAAAAGAAGGACGAAACATGATGATGCTCATCTCGCCTAAAAAATAATTCTCTAACTGTTTAATAGACTAAGTTTGAAAATCCCCTGGCTAGAAGTCAGGGGATTTTTTCATCTTTCATTTGGATGCAATATGCACTTTCGGCGCACAGTTAGCTGTGCATTCCTACGAAAGCATTTAAATTTATCTAAAATCGATAGTCCTGAACGCCGAGTGGGAAACATAATACTCAGTTGCTCAGGACTTTTGCTATTTCCAGGGGATGGAGGGGACAGGGGGGACAAGGAGGTATATTTCTTCCCCCTCTGCTCCCTTGCCCCCGCTCGCGCGGTGATACTACCAGAAAATAAAACTGCATGGAACTGAAAAATCACTGGTTGGCTGCAAATAAAGTTGCTTTACCACGACTACTACAGTGGGTGAATCTCCGACCAGAGGAGAGCGAACGAACCCAGATAATGTTTCTTTTTTATACAATTGTATGTGTAGGATTGCGGTGGGCAGAAGACAGTACGGTGGCACTGTTTTTGGATGAATATGGGACTCATCTACTGCCGTGGATGTATATTGCTAGTGCAGCAATGAGTGCCGGACTGGTCTTTTTATACTCTTGGCTGCAAAAGATTTTTCCCTTACGTCGGGTAATTGTGGTGATCGCACCTTGTATGTTGATGCCATTAGTTTTATTAGTTGTATTACGTTGGGGATCGCATTTTTCCTACCTGGCAGTTATTTCGGCATTTCTACTACGGCTATGGGTAGATGCACTTTATGTGGTCAATGACCTCAACACCTCCATCGTCGCCAACCAAATATTTAATATTCGGGAGATTAAACGGACTTACCCACTGGTGAGTAGTGGTCTTTTAGTAGCAGATGTGATCAGTGGCTTTAGTTTGCCTTGGCTAGTGCAATACACCACGCTAAATAAGATCATCCTCATCGCCTGTATGGTGATTTTATTAGGATCGGGGATTCTATTCTATTTAACTCATCACTATCGAGCAGCTTTTCCTGAAACCCCACAAAGACTAGCTCCTGAACAACAAGCTTCACGAGAGCGTTTCATTAAAAGTCCACTGAAGCGATACGTTTGGCAGTTGTTTGCTTTTGTAGGTTTGTTGCAAGTCATTGGGTTGTTAATAGATTTTCAGTATTTACGCGAACTCCAATCCAATTTGAGCGACCGAGAACTTGCGAGCTTTTTGGGTCTTTTTGGTGGGATGTTGGGACTGTGTGAGTTGTTGTTGCAGTGGTTTTTTTCCAGCCGACTCATCGAACGGATGGGGGTATTTTTCACTGCCACGCTTTTACCAATCACCGTCGGCTTTTCACTCCCAGGAGTGCTGGTATTGCTGCATTTAATTCCAGCTATGCAATCGCAAAGCTTTTTCTGGGGTCTGATACTTGTCAAATTCTGCGATGAACTTCTGCGTTATACCTTTGTCATGAGTAGCGGCCCCATCCTGTACCAACCGATTCCAGAGGCAATTCGCAGCCGGATGCAGACTTTATCCGGTGGAACAGCCGAAGCGATCGCTACAGGTTTGACAGGAGCGCTAATTTTTGTGACTATCTTCTTTTGTGGGCGGTTTGTACCCGAACCACTACAAAAATGGGTGTTGGTAGCAGAAACAATGCTGATAACTGGCACTTGTTTAACAGTAGTTTGGGAATTGCGATCGCGTTATGTGGAACTGTTAGTCTTGAGTGTGGCGCGGGGTCACTTGAGCGCAACCAATGTCGGCTTACGATTTTTCAAACAGGGTGTAGTCAAAGCTTTAGCAGAAAAAGGTAGTGAGGCTGATAAACGCTCTTGTATTGAACTTTTAGCCCAAATTGATTCCCTTGGAGCTGCGGAAGTTTTAGCACCTCTACTATTGAAGTTAACCCCAGATTTGCAGCGCCAAAGTTTGGAAGTGATGCTGATGGGAGGTGTAAATCCGGTTTATTTAGCCGCCATCCGTCCTTTGTTAGAAGAATCCCAAGAAACTAACCCCGAAGTTTTTGCTTTAGCGTTGCGCTACGTTTGGCTGGCTGAACCAAATCCCAATTTAAGCCTCTTAGAAGGATATTTACACCCCCGCCAAAACTCACTCATCCGCGCCACCGCCGCCGCTTTAGTCTTACGCCAGGGAACGCCCATGCAAAAGGTAGCAGCTACTCAAACCATGCGCCGGATGCTGACTCATAAGCAAGAACGGGAACGGGTGAATGGAGTTAGAGCGCTGAGAGAAGCAGTTTATTTGCAAGCATTGCGGATTCACATCCCAAATTTATTACAAGATGAGTCGTTACGGGTGCGCTGTGCCGTATTAGAAATGATTGCAGCCACCCATTTAGAAGAGTACTATTCAGCACTGATTGCAGCACTTTATTACAAATCAACCCGCAGTACAGCTATGTCAGCCCTAGTGCGACTAGAAAATGAAGCTTTAGAAATGCTGTTGCGGTTGGCTATCAATATTTACAAACCAGAAGTAGTGCGGATGTACGCTTGGCGCACCATTGCTCAAGTCGGCACCCAGCAAGCATTGGAGATTTTATGGGAAAAGTTGGAAACATCCTGGGGTACTACTAGGGATCATATTCTTCGCAGCTTACTAAAAATACACAAACAACCAGGACTTAAAGGTTTAGTAGATCGATTTTATGAAAGTCGGGTAGAAAATTTAATTAAGCAGGAATTAAAATTTTTAGGTGAAATTTACGCCGCATACATTGACTTCCAAACACTAGACCAAAAAGAAAATCATCAATCCAATCAGAGGATTGTGATTGTCTCTGAATTACTGCAACGCGCGCTTCTAGAATTGGAATTGGATGTCAAAGAGCGGCTGCTACTATTACTGAAACTGCTTTACTCGCCAGAAAAGATGCAGGCAGCAGCATTTAATCTGCGATCGCTCTCAGTGGTAAACTTAGCGCGGGGCTTAGAAATCTTAGAGCATACCGTAACTTTGTCTTCAAAGTCTTTATTGCTGAATATTTTAGATAACCGACCACAGGCAGAAAAATTACAATATCTTGTCGAAGCCAAGATCGTAGAATATGAGAACATGATAGTTAGCGATCGCCTCCACAGATTGCTGATGTTGGGTAATTTCCTTTCTGACTGGTGTCTAGCTTGCTGTTTTCATTATGCTCAAGTGACACGCATCCGACTGACCAGTTCTGAGATATTAGTGAGTTTGCGTCATCCAACTGGCTTTGTTAGGGAAGCTGCGATCGCATACTTAAATATGGTTTCATATCGCGTTCTCCTGCAAATCTTACCCCAGTTACAAAAAGATCCACATCCTCTGGTGGCTGCTCAAGTTAAAGAGTTGCTCGAAAAATACCAATTCAAAAATTACAATTGAAAATACCTCCCCTGGAATTTGTCAGGAGTAGAAAGTGAATTTGACATTTTAATGGGACTTAGACAAAAAGTAGCCAGGAAAAACGCTCAAACCTATATACAGAGTGACTTTGACATCGTTTTGCCTAGTTTCTTGATCTATCTGGGTTTCAAGCATTTTTAAGCCTAGGATAATACCATTACCAATGTTATTTGGTTGTCTTGATGCCCCTACCGCTCGGTGATAGGCTGTGGATGCGTGGATGCAGTGGGACTGTAACGCTCATAATCTGCATCTGTAATTCCCTGTTATAGAAAAGATTTACTAGGATTTTGTTCAGAGCAATTGGGAACAAAGCTACATCTTCATTTCCTTGTTAATCTATAGAGTGAAACAAGAAGTTACAGAGTATCAAGAACAGCTATGTACGTACTGATTGGTGGAGCCGGCTTAGTGGGCTTAAGTTTAGCGCAAAAACTGGTAGAACTAGGACATACTGTTGCCGTAATTGACATCGATCCGATCGCTTGCCGCTATGCCCGTGAACAAGTGGGAGCAATGGCTTTTGAAGGTAGTGCTGTGAGTACAGAAGTATTACTGGAAGCTGGGATTCGGAAAGCAGGCTCCTTGGCAGCTGTCCTACGCAGTGATGCCTTAAACTTAGCAATGGTAACTCTTGCTAAACACTACGGCGTCACTCATATTTTGAGTCGGATGCGCCACCCCGACTTTGCCGAACCACTACGGATAGCTGGAGCCAACCATATTATCAGTACTGTTGAACTATCAGTTGCAACAATGGTGAACGCCATTGAGTATCCACAAGTGGAATCAATGATGCATTTTGAGCAGGGACAGATTGAGGTTCTGAAACTTTCCATCCCCAACAATTGCTATGTTGCTGGTCGTAGCGTTGCCGAAATTGCTCAGGATTCACAATTCCCTACTGGTTCGCTAATTATTGGTTATCAATCCCATCCCCATGAAGATTTGATGATTCCTAACGGCAGTACAATACTGGAACCTCATTCAACTGTGCTGATTGTAACTAAACCAAGATGCTTACATCAAGTCATTGATTTTATTGAACAAAAATGTTGAGTGCAGTTCCTACCTAAACTGTTTATTAGGTAGGGTTAGCTACACACATAAAAAAATTGGTGAGTTTTGATGAAGCTGTATAGATATATTTATTTAGCGATCGCTGTTATTATTCTTGCATCTTGTGAATCAACACCCAAGTCACAACCCAATGCCATTCCAGCAACCCCGTTGCAAAAAACAGTGACGCTGGATAAGAATTTTAAGATCGCAAGCGGTGAAACTCTTTATGTTCCGGTCTACTCTCATATCTATCATCACAATCGCCAAGAGATTTTTGAGTTAGCAGTTACGCTTAGTATTCGGAACACAGATTTGACCAATCCGATTATTATTACTTCTGTGCGCTACTATAACTCAGAAGGGAAAATAGTTAAACAGTATTTGGAGCGCCCTATTCAACTTGATCCCCTAGCTTCTACAGATTTTTTTATCAATAGAAATGACACCAGTGGAGGTTTAGGCGCAAACTTCATTGTCGAGTGGGTAGCCCAAACCGAAATATCCGAACCGATAGTGGAAGCAGTCATGATTGGTACTGACTTTCAACAAGGAATTTCTTTTATCAGTCCTAGTAGAGTAATTAAAAGTCAAAATAACGATAAGCGATCGCCTTTAAAATAATTCGTAATGACACTCTCTACGAGACGCTAAAAGCGAACGCGGACTCACTACCGCTACATTGACGTAATTCGTAATTAAGTTAATTCTTCGTTCCTATGCTTCGCATGGGAATGCATTCATTGAGTCTCTGACTCAATCTATTGCTGGAGGCAACAGATCCTAATCAGCCAAAGCTCAGAGGTTCATTCACAAAGCTCACAGGTTCATCAAAGAAGCTCAAAGGTTCATCAAAGAAGCTCAAAGATTCACTCACGAAGTTCAAAGGTTCATCAACGAAGCTCAAAGGTTCACTCACGAAGCTCAAAGGTTCATCAACGAAGCTCAAAGGTTCACTCACGAAGCTCAAAGGTTCACTCACGAAGCTCAAAGGTTCATCAACGAAGCTCAAAGGTTCATCAACGAAGCTCAAAGGTTCATCAACGAAGCTCAAAGGTTCATCAACGAAGCTCAGAGGTTCATCAACGAAGCTCAGAGGTTCATCAACGAAGCTCAAAGGTTCATTTACGAAGCTCAAAGGTTCATCAACGAAGCTCAGACTATCCCCCATACCCAATGCCCCATGCCCAATGCCCCATATTTAATCATCTTCTAATTTCAGTAATTGTTCATCAAGAGTTTGTATCCGTACGCGCACAATTTCTTCTGAAAGAATTCGCTTCCGCATTGCCTCATTGAGCGCTCCTTTTTCTGCCAGCAGTAAACGTCGGCGAATGGCTTCAAGTTTACTGCTCTTGCGACTTCTACCTTCCACCTCATCAGGGCGACGATTATATAGTTCCCGCAGTGTCTTTTCTGCACCGGCAATTCGTACTTGATAAGCCGAACGCATCTCTTCATAAACGGCTTTTGGTAATACCCCTGATTTCAATAGGCTATCTAATTCATCTTGTGCGGCTTTACCCGTCATCAACTGGGCTTGCAACTCTTCAACCTGTTGTTGAATTTCGGAAAATTTAGATAATTTTAAGCGTTTTACCATCCAAGGCAAACTTAAACCCTGTCCCACTAACGACACCAGCACAGAGCCGAAGACTATAGCTATCAGGACTTCTCGCCCTGGTAATGTGGTGGGTAAGCTCAACGCTAGAGCCATTGACAGTGAACCTTTAATGTTGCCTAAAAACAGTAAATGTTGCCAACGCAATGGAATTGGGCGGTCAATCCAACGAACCACTGCTAGCAGTGGATAAACTGTAAGAACTCGCCCGACTTGATAAGCCAATACTGCAAGTAGAATTGCAGGTAAAGTTTTCCAGAGTGTTACCAGGTTTATTTCTGCACCAATCAACAGAAAAATAAAGGTGTTGACAGTAAAACTGGCATATTCCCAGAAACTCAACAAGGTGATGCGACTAGAAGCAGAGGTATTACGAGAAAGCCCAAGATTACCGAAAATTAAGCCAGCGACAACTACGGCTACAGGGCCTGAGACACCGAGATATTGCCCAACCTGAAAAGTTCCTAATGCAACTGCGACTGTCAGCACAAGACTGCTAAGAGCATCATCTAAACGGGCGAATACAGGTATACTCAAGTAGCCCAAGACTAACCCCACAACGCAGCCTCCTAGAGAGATAAATAGCAGTTGTTGGATTCCCTCTATAAATGTGAGTGAGCCTGTTGAATATACTTGCACAATCAGGTTGAAGGAAACTAAGGCAGCAGCATCATTGAATAGAGTTTCCCCTTCAACAATAGTGGAAAGCCGGGAAGGCACTGGTATATCCTTAAATACAGCAATCATGGAAACAGTATCAGTGTTTGCCAGCATTACTCCGACAAATAACGCAGGTATCCAACTCAATCCCAAGACAAATTTCAACAGGACGGCAATAATCGCACTGGAAATCACAGCCCCTGGCCCAGCTAGTAGGGCAATTGGTTTAAAGGTGCTGCGTAGACGACTGACATCTGTATTAATACCAGCTTCAAAGAGCAGAATTGGCAAGAAAAGATCCAAAACAAGGGTTGGACTTAAACCAATCCGACGAGACAATAACTCAGTGATGGGCAAACCTGCTAGTACTAAACCCGTAACATAAGGAATTCCCAACCGTCGGGACAGCAAAGCTACTCCTGTAGCAAGGAGCAAGAGAATAATTGAAACTTTGACTAATTCGGTAACATCCACTATTGCGTTTTGGAAAGTTAGTTTGACTTGACTGATAGATTCTCTCTTCATTCATGCCAAATTAGCAAGTTCAGGGTGTGGTTCAGAATGGAATGAGCCAGTACTTGCTACCATAACTCGGCGATTATACCATCCAACTCAGAATTTGGCCCAATGGTTCGCTCCAGGGAAACGGGTCACGCATGGGTATCATCCCGTCTGGGAATAAATCCATGATTGGCTCATAGGGATTACCTGGCTTGAGTTTCACGCAAGTGTCATGTTTGGTCAGTAGATTAAATTTAGTATTTGTTCGGATATTGTTGAGCAAAAGCCAAGTCACTTTCAATTAACTTGGCATCTGTTAGGTTAGCCCCACTCAAATTGCACAAGTGAAAATTTGCCCCTCTGAGGTCTGCTAGTGACAGATTAGCTCCTGTTAAATCTGCACCAGTGAGGTTGACTTCATTTAAGTTAGCACTACTTAGGTTAGCTCCCGGAAGTGAAGCTTGTTGGAGGTCTGACTCGCTGAGGTTTGCCCTCATCAAGTATGCTTTACTCAAGTCGGCTCCACTTAAATATGTTTTTGTTGGGTGCGTAAGCTGTTAATCGTAGCGATTAAAACTAGGACAATTGCTAAAACCAATACGGTATTTCTAAGCATTGAGTTATCAGAATGCTTGAGTGCGATCGCTACCAATGCCCAGAGTGTTACTCCTGCATAAGCAATGTCTCGACGCTGGATGACCATAACTGCTGCAACTGTTGTTGCTATCAATACCACGATCAGAGTCCAAATTACAACAGAAATCCCCCAACCGTTCCACCGGTGAAAATCCAAGGCACACGCTACGTTGACAATGGTCGCCACGCTAATCCAGCCTAGATAAATGCTAATCGGAAAGTGGATACACCATTTTTTCAGCCGAGGTACACGCGATTTGCCAATTTCTAACTGCACATAGACAGCAATTAGCGGCAACAGAATCAAGAGCATTGCAATCACAGAAAGAGCAAAAAACCGAGACAAAAACAGATACACCCAGATACTTTGAGCAACACAGGCAATCACCAACAGATAACCTGTCTTACGTAAATCAGGCTCATGGCGTTGGTTAGGTAAAGCTTGGTATACCCCAAAAGCAAACAACCCAAGGTAAATTAGCCCCCAGATAGCAAAGGCGTAATTGGCAGGGATAATCAGGACATTTTTAAACAAAGTATTGGAAATTTCCCCGATGCTAAGTCCATTCAGCGGAAAAACGTTCGATACTACGTTGATAAAGAAAGCGCCAAAAATTGCAGCAAAAGTAACAAGCTGCCGCCAAAGATCCCGGTAATTGCCTCTTGTGGACTGCTGCATAAGATGTTAACTCATAATCTTTTGTGCTTTTAGCTTACATCTGAAAAAGAGTGATGCATATAAGCCACAGTCATATTGAGCAAGTTAATCAGGAGTTAAACTAATTATTGACCTCACTGCTTTTAAGGTACTGTCCATGCAGCTACTTCAAACTACCGACAAAGATTTTTCTGTCAAATTCAAAACCCTTGTAAGCGATCGCCGGGAAGTTACAGTTGATGTTAGTGGGACAGTACGCGAGATTTTAGCTGATGTGAAAGTGCGTGGTGATGCCGCCGTCAAGGACTATACTAGCCGCTTTGACCGCAACAATCTCCAGTCTTTGCATCTAAGCGAAAGCTTTATTGCCGAACACGCAACGCAATGTCCTGCCGATGTCTTGGCGGCGCTGGAATTTGCTGCTAAAAGGATTGTGGCTTTCCATGAAAAACAACTACCGCAAGATATTGGCTACACCGATGCAGTCGGGGTGAAACTGGGATTGAATTGGGTTGCGCTGTCGCAAGTGGGAATTTATGTACCAGGGGGACGGGCTAGCTATCCGAGTTCTTTGTTGATGAATGCTTTACCAGCTAAAATTGCTGGTGTTGAAAGAATTGTTATGACAGTACCGATGCCTGGCGGTGAGATTAATCCTGTTGTATTGGCTGCTGCTCAAGTTGCTGGTGTTACAGAAATATATGGCATTGGTGGGGCGCAAGCGATCGCAGCATTAGCTTATGGTACAGAAAGCATTGCCCCAGTAGATAAAATTGTTGGCCCTGGTAATGCTTATGTTGCTGAAGCCAAGCGTCAAGTCTTTGGCACTGTTGGCATTGATAGCATCGCTGGCCCTTCAGAAATTTTAGTAGTAGCTGACAGCCAGAACAACCCAGATTGGATTGCCTGGGATTTACTATCGCAAGCAGAACACGATCCTAGTGCCCAATCAATCTTAATTACTGATTCCGAAATCTTCGCGCAACAAGTAATAAAGGCTGTTGAGAAAATTCTCGCCGATTTACCCACCAGAGAAGTTGCCAGTGCTAGTTGGCAAAATTATGCAGCCGTGATTCTGGTCAGCGATTTAGCCGAGAGTATACCACTACTCAATCAACT
Organism: Nostoc sp. 'Lobaria pulmonaria (5183) cyanobiont'; assembly: GCF_002949795.1. Lineage (NCBI taxonomy): Bacteria > Bacillati > Cyanobacteriota > Cyanophyceae > Nostocales > Nostocaceae > Nostoc > Nostoc sp. 'Lobaria pulmonaria (5183) cyanobiont'. Next base: position 5,906,682 of record NZ_CP026692.1, read on the forward strand.
AGCTCCTGAACATGTAGAATTGTGTACAGACAACCCGCAACTGCTTGCCGATCAAATTAAGTGTGCCGGGAGCGTGTTTTTAGGACGCTATACTCCAGAAGCGATTGGCGATTATTTAGGAGGCCCCAACCATGTACTGCCAACTGCCCGTTCTGCCCGCTTTGCCTCTGGTTTGAGTGTCTACGACTTTCTCAAACGAATTACTTTTTTAGAATGTGACAAACAATCATTACAGACAATAGGCAAAGCAGCTGTCACCTTAGCAGAAGCAGAAGGTTTGCCAGCCCATGCAGGTAGTGTATCTGTACGCTTGCAATAAAAAGCTGAGAAGAGATGGAGGGAGCGTCTACACTTGACATTGATTAAAAGGTTCTCGAATAAAATAGAGTGCATCGCGTTTTTGAACTTCCATACCGCCTCTATTCCAGCTTCCCCAACGAGTTATAAATTTTGTCTTGCGATCGCGACGTTCAATCGCAACAGTAAAATTATTACGGAGTTCCCGATAACATCCATCCAAATTCGTCAAGGTCAAATCTAGTGCTGGGATATTAAATTTATTCTCCCCTTTATTGACAACAAAGAATCCTTCACTGCCCCGCTCCATTAGCAATACAGTCGGACTATCAATGGCTGCTAAAACATTTTCTTTGGTATTTTTACCCTGAGTTCCTCGTTGATGCATAATTTGGCGGAATTTGACACCATATTTGATAAAAGCAGCATCTCTATTATCCCAGTTCAGTATTAGAGGAGTGCCACTTTCTCTCGCCAGGATATATGCTGTTGCGAGGAAAGAGTCAGAAGGATCGCTATAGGGATTAATGGCATTGGAATTAATCTCGCGAATAGTATCGTGGTTTCTGCCAAAAGTGACGCTATGCGGATCGTTTATGCCTGTGGGATCTCGCAGAGAACGCAAATCTCCACCAAAGCTGAAGGCATTTTTCATTGAATTGTAAAGAACAAAATCTGTGACAGCAGCAATCCAGTTATAATTTTCTGCACTGGTGTCGCTATCTGTGATTACCTCAAGATAATTCCATGCTTTGCCTTGACTTTGTTGATCCACATAACTAATGTACTCTTTGACAACATCTGCTGGGATATGCTTGGCAGCATCAAATCGAAATCCATCAATCCCTAAATCTAGCAATTTTTTTAAATGAGCTTTTTGAATTTTTTTAACATTATTGGTAAATCTCAAGTCAGGAAGACCACCTAACCAACAATTAATTTCTGAATCTCTGTTGCCATCACTATAATTAATGCTACAAGATTTTTTACCTGGACGGTTTGAGTCCGAATTAAAGTCATTTATAGAAAGACCTGGAAATTTAGTTAAATCTTCAAAATCATCATTGCCATCTAAATTAGCCATGTGATTGAAAACAACATCAGCAATCACTTTGACATTACAACTGTGGGCTTGACTAATAAGTTTTTTTAAATTGAAGAGTGAACCTCTACCTTCGATAATGCTGTAGTCTACAGGCTGATAGCGTGCCCACCATTCTGGAGCGGGATTAGATTTTTGGGCTGGAGAAATTTGAATGTGAGAATATCCTTGCTTCCCTATTTCACAGACAAACTTTTCGATATCAGTGTACTGCTGGTCAAATGCATGAAAAATCGCAGAAGGTTTTTCTCCTGCTAATGTCTTAATCGGGTATATACAAGTTGTGCAGATGACAACTGCACAGATGAAGATATTTTTCATTAAAGACATTACTCCTAATTCGAGTTTGGCACGTCCCCGATAGCATAACGCTCTAGCAGTTCTTCAGCAGTCATAACTACATCACATTAGCATCAATTAATACTATTTTTTTCAACTCCACTTAATGCCTGATTTTTAAGATTTAAGAACTCGTTGCAATTAGGCGGCGATCGCTTATGAACAGCTTCTATCACTCTCCAGAAGGGTAATCTCTAGAAACTTCAATAAGTGGATAGAATTTGTTAAAGCCAGTTACCAACTAAAACATAAGGTGCCCAGTAGCCAGGACGACTGTAATTGGGATAATCTTTTAACAACTTTACTTGGGCACGACGCAAGGCTTCAGCCTTTGTCACTTCAGTTTTAACTAACTCACGATAAAATTCACCAATTAAGATAGCAGTAGATTTATCACTGATATGCCATAGTGAAGCCAAGGTACTACGGGCGCCAGCTTTCACGGATGCTCCTGCTAGCCCTAGCGTGGCGCGATTGTCACCAGTCGCAGTTTGGCAAGCACTTAACACTAGCATTTCCAAAGCTTCTGAGCGAGTTTGATCCCGACGGCGCAGCAGGCTATCAAATTGCGTGACGTTGATCGGTCCATCATTTGCAAGTATAAAAGTATTCTCAACATTGGAACTAAATTGACCGTGGGTTGCCAGATGTAACACATTAAATGGCACAGTATTTACCTTACTCTCTAGATTTTTCCTGTTGAAGTCTCGATCTAGTAACTGGGTGGTAGACGCGATCGCTTGGGAAATAGAGTTAAATTCTGATTTAATTTCTGGTAGCGGTGGAAATTGCTGTTGAAAGCCTTGTGGTGGTTGCACTAACCCGGCAGCTAGTACATTGAATTTTGTTTGTGTCAAGGGTTTGAATGCGAGTAACTGAAGTCCTAAGCTGAGTGCTACAGCGTATTTTTCTACCAAATATTGCTGACCGTCATACAATATAGCCATTGGCACATTTCGCAATATTCCATCCAGTACAAATACAAGGGTTTTGACTCCACTATCTTTTAAATCTGACTCAATTTCTTTGATTAACCACCCATAGACCTGCTGTGATAACGCCTGCACTTCCTCAGTCTGATCGGGTTCTAATAGATACTCTCTAAGTTGTTTTATAGTACCTTCTACCTCATTCTGTGACTTATTTACTGTATAATTACGCAGTGGTTGTTTAGGAATTTTGACAATCACTTGGAGTTGATCAGGCAGAATAATTGGATAAACGATCGCAGATGTAGGATTATCTTTATCTACTATTGTGTCAAGCAAAACAGTTTTGGCATTAATGCAAGCTTCCCGAAAAAAGTCGTCTAATTCCGCTAGTTGCAGTGCTTCAATCCTCTGTCTAGCTTTGTCTAGGATTGGTTCGCTCGGATGAGTTTGCTGAAACTGCAACAATAATTCTACGGACTCTCGATATACAGGTTCTACACTTTCTTTAAAGGAAAACTGGACATCTCGATTCACAACCACTAAGTCATTACGGAGAGTCTGCAACTCAGCGATCGCAGTATCATAGGTAGCAATAGCGCCTTGAATCTCTCCCTGCTGTTTTAACAAGCGTCTTAACTGCCAATGCCAACGATATAGCGGTTTTCAGTTGAGTGAGATGCACTCAGATGTAGTATAGACTGAACATGACCTAAATATGTAAGCAATGAAAGCATACTCCATCGATTTCCGTCGGAAAATTACGGATACTTATGAACAGGAATCCATATCTCAACGGAAATTAGCGGAGCGTTTCCGGGTTGCCCCGAGTTTTATACATAAACTACTTAAACAATACAAAGTTTCAGGTACGCTAGAATCCAAAAGTCATGGAGGTGGTCAGAGCCTCAAGCTAACTCCAGAGAGCATAATAATTCTGGCAGAACTAGTAGAAGAAAAAAATGATGCCACTTTAGCTCAGTTGAAAGAAAAACTCTATGAACAGATACAAGTTCAAGTAAGTAGTTCCACTATTAGTCGTCTGCTGACACGTTTGGGATTGACCCGCAAAAAAAAACGTTTCAAGCCAGTGAACGACAAACGGAGCGAGTTCAAAACTTACGGCGAGAGTACAGGCATCAAATGACCATCCTGCGCGTAGAGGATTTGGTCTTTGTTGATGAGGCTGGAGTGAATTTAGGGATGACTCGCCTATTCGGACGAGCATTATCAGGACAAAGAGCTTATGGGACACGTCCTCAACAACGAGGTAAGAATGTGAGTCTCATTGGTGCAATGGCATTGCGAGGTGTTGTTGCTTCGACAGCTATTGTGGGGGCGACGGATGGTTTAACCTTTGAAGCCTTTATCTGCCAGCGACTTATACCTAATCTCTGCCCTGGAGCCTGTGTAGTGATGGACAATGCCTCCATTCATCAAGAAGCCTTTTTGCGCCCGATGCTAGAACAAGCTCAAGCTAGTCTACACTTTCTCTCTCCCTATTCTCCTGACTTTTCCCCCATTGAAAACTGTTGGTCAAAGGTTAAAGAATTTATTCGTTCTGCGGCTCCTCGTACCTATCATGATTTAGCTCAGGCGATTGATACGGCTTTTCAAAAAGTCTCTCTGCAAGATATTCATAACTGGTTTACTCATTGTTGCTACTGCCTCACTGAATATTTAGAGTCAGTCTAGAGTCTTGTAGGCAACTTTTCACTTCGGTATGTCAACGACTACAGTACATCTGTTCGTATCTCATACAATTGCATACCGCTATATATTATAAAACCCAAAGTAGTCAATTAATTGTTCAAGTTATTTTTACATAACTCCTTACAGCGGGAAGCAGATATTTGCTCAGACTGGGCATTATTGCACAAACTCAGCCGCAAACGACTAGTGCAATCATTACAAAATGCTGGATTTAACACTGAAAGCATCGAGAGTTATGTTTTAGCCTGGGAATGCTTTAAGGAACTTTACACAGGTGACAATACAAAAATTCGTCAGCTGACCAAACCAGATGCTCGGACTTGGGAAGCTATTAGTCATCTTTATAATGCAGAACGTTTCAGCCGATTGAGTTCACCCACTGCCGCAGTCAATCAGCAAACCATAGAAACCTGGGTATTATCTGCTGCTAAAGCTGCCCGTACTTTCCTCTATCCTAAGTTTGTTTCCGCAGACGCTCCCCTCAAAGAAGATGAGGGTAATTTATTAGATATATTGCCTGTAGATTTGCAAACATCTTTACTAACGGAAATTATTGAGCAGGAAGAAGCTGCGAATATGCGATCGCAGCAAGCTCAGTTAAACCAAGTTTTGTCCCAAGCGATCGCTGCACTCGATGCTGAGTCCCAAAAAGTACTACAAGCTTACTACGTTCAACAACTGACTCAACAAGAAATTGCTGCACAGTTAGAAATTAAGCAATATACTGTTTCCCGTCGCCTTCACAGCATTAAAAAGTCATTGCTTCTGACTTTAACGCAATGGAGTCAAAACATCTTGCATATTTCCCTTAAATCCGACGTAGTAGATGCCATAAACACAAGTTTAGAGGAATGGCTGAAAGTCCAATATAGCCATACCCAGATTCAATGAGCAGACAAGAAATAATTTTGTCTCTCCCCTCTCCCTAATATGGTCTTGATATGCAGTCATTCTAAAATTATTTATGTTGAACGCACCTCCCCCATTCACCATTGACTCACAGCATTTATACTTGGAAATTACCCAATCTCCAGAGGAGCAAGAACAACCATACTCAACAGCTGGTGCTTGTCAACGTGGGTGGATAAATCAAAAATGCTTGCAAGCATTTTTGCCTTGGTTCCAGGAGGAAATTGCTGCCACCGCCAGGGTTTATCCTAACAGTGCGGCATTGCCGAGTTTTTGGGAAGTAGTCAATGGCACAGCTATTACTTTTGATCGCGATCGCCTTGTCTTAATTCCCACCCTGGCGATGGATGACGATGAGTTGCGCGTACCGCAGGAATGGGTAGATATTCCAGAATGGGTTGCTGATTATTACATAGCAGTACAAGTTAATCCTGATGATGGCTGGATGAAGATTTTTGGCTACACAACCCATCAAATTCTGAAAACAAAAGGGGTTTATGATGCTGGCGATCGCACTTACAGCTTGGAAAGTGAAGATTTAATTCCAGATATTAATGTGCTGTGGGTTACACGCCAACTCGATCGGTCAGAAGTTTTACGTGCCGAGATTGCACCTTTAGATTCTATTGCCAAAATCTAGGCAGAAAACCTCTTAGAAAGATTGGGCGATCGCGATGTGAAATTCCCACGTTTGGCAGTTCCATTTTCACTCTGGGGTGCGCTCTTGGCACATAGCGGTTGGCGAAAAAAGTTGTATGAACAGCGTCAGGGTTTACTCATACAGTCGTCAATTCCGCAATTATTACAGACAGTAGTAGCCAATTTAGCTCAACAGTGGGGATGGGAAAAAAGAGAATTCCTTGTGGTAGCTGTGGGAATGCGGAGTGCAGAACCAGTCCTCGGCTTGTCTCGGCAAATAATAGTTGCAGAGCAAACATACGAGTTACGTATTTTCCCAAAAAGCGCTTCTGAAGACTATGTTTGGCGTTTTGAATTGCGAAGTACAACTCTTGATGGTCAAATTCCGGCTGGGTTTAAGCTCCGACTACTAACAGAAGACTTACAAGCTTTTGAAAATAATCAAGATATAGCAACAAATCCTGTAGATATGTTGTATTTGGAAGTAATTTTGGAACTAGGAGAAGGATTGGTTTGGGAAATAGAACCCACACCTGAAGACTACGAGCGAGAGATTTTGCGCTTTTAAGTGTTACCTTCAAAAATCTTCACGTTTAGCCCCTATTATTTACTCTTACACTGAATTTAACTACACACAGTAGGTAATTCATTTAGCAACCAAGATATATATAGCAGGGTGTAAGGGCACGGTAGTGCCCATAGGTGTCAATTTAACCTAAAACCCGCTTGGTAACAACGTTTTGCCCTCACCCCCAGCCCCTCTCCCCAAGGGAGAGGGGAGCTAGACATTCAATTCCCCTTCTCCCTTGGGAGAAGGGGTTAGGGGATGAGGGCGTGAGGGATTTGCAAAACGCCTGTCTGATATAGTTTTCGGCTTAAGTTGACACCAATGGGTAGTGCCGTGCCCCTACGGGTGTACCTCAGATAGATACAACTCAACATCTAGGGAGAACTAGCTGTGGACAAGTTAATCATCTTAAACTTAGGGGAGGGAAACTTTGAACAAGGGTTTACCGTGACTCTACAGATTGGCAATGAAAATGTCCGCCCGACTGTAGAAATCACAGGCGAACTTCCCCCCAACCCAGAAATTATCCGCGATTATCACCGTTGGCAATCTATTTATCGTAATTTAAGGCTGCCATCTCGTCCCATTGGTTTACCTAAAGAACTTAACCAAGTCCCTAGCCTAGAATACTGCCAGCAAGTGAGTGAGGAATTTAAAGTAAGTTTTAATACTTGGCTTGCTTCCGATTCCTTTCGTTCCATCCGCGAGACATTGTTAGAAAAACTCATGCTTGCGGATAATATTCGTATGCTTTTACAAACCAAAGACCTGCGATTACAGAAATTTCCTTGGCATCTTTGGGATTTGATAGAACGCTATCCCCAGGCGGAAATAGCCCTGAGCGCTCCTGCCTACGAACAAGTCAACCTTAACCGCATAGCAACTACATCCGACAAAGTAAAAATCTTAGCGATTTTGGGTAACAGTCAAGGTATTGATACCAAAGCAGACCAGGCACTACTTAATTTGTTACCCAATACAGATATCACTTTTTTAGTTGAACCACAATGCCTTGACCTTACTGACCAGCTATGGGAGCAGAATTGGCAGATTCTATTTTTTGCCGGACATAGTTCCACTCAAGAAACGAATCAAACAGGAAAAATCTACATCAATCAAACAGAAAGTCTCACAATAGTCAACTGCTCAGTGCTGCTTTGGACGGAAAACCTCTGTTGTGGACTTGGCCGCTTTGGGGTGAGGTAATTTGGGTTTGGGGTTGGTCTTTTTTAGGCGGTTTGTTTACTGCTTATCTGCACCGATTCATTTATTTAAGCTTGGCAGGAGGAATAGCCATTATCAGTTTATACGTTAGCTGTTTTATACTTTTAATTGTATATAGTTGTTGGGTTCCCCTCATTCCTGCTATGTTGGCTTTAGTAGTTAATAGCTTAATAGCTACAACTTCCTTAAACATGAAATTTAAAAATTAATGATAACGCAAATTTGAAGCATGAAAATCGCCGTTTATCAGGCAGAAGTCAGGAGTATTTATGAAAAGCTATTGGCAAAAAATACAATTAATCACGGCATTCGGAATAACTTTGTTGGGAATTATCGGCTATTCTCCAATGATTTGGATGACATCAGTTGCGGCCATTCCTAAGAAATTTTCACCTCCTCCGCCTCCTCCAGACAGGGGGCAGCAGGCGATCGCGGAGGTGCTGCAAGTCGTGGTTGTGGTGTTAGTAATCAGTCTGTTATTGCACTTGTACCTATATACGAAGAGAGACTCAAACGAAAACAAACAGAAGCTGTTTCTGTTACTAAAGTTTGGGGCTTTACGGCGGAAAAATCGCCAACTTTTTGGTTTTTTGTCCCCTATAAGAAATCTACAATTGATTCCATCGAGTTTGTTCTCAAAGATGAGTCAATTAAACCAAGTCAAACTCTTTACCGAACAATAGTAACAATACCAGAAGTACCAGGAATTATTAGCATTCCCTTAAGCGCAAATACTCCCCCATTGCAAGTAGACAAGATGTATCACTGGTTTTTCAAGATAAAAATCATTTGCAATCCACAACAACCCGTAGAACAGGAGTATGTAGAAGGATGGGTGCAACGGGCCAATCTAAATCCTAAATTAGTAGATAGCTTGAAGCAAGCAACTCCTCAGCAACGGGTAAACCTTTATGCCCAAAATGGTATTTGGTATGATGCTTTGACTACTTTGGCTGAATTACGTCTTAGCAAACCTGAAGATCCAACTCTAGCGGTGGAGTGGATGAATTTGCTTAAATCCGTAGATTTAGAGAGTTTAGCTAAACAACCTCTGATAAAATGTTGCCAAGCCAATGCAAAGGGGAGCATCCCACTTTTTTGAGTGGAGTAAAAGTACTAATTGTCAAACCATCCATTCTACGGGAATTAAGATTTTATTCTCTAAACGTAAAATAAAAACTGGGATGCACCCGCCTAATGTGTCAGCATCAGTAATATGTGTGTTTTTCGCTGCGGGCTTTTAGATTAGCATTTGTGTAATAATTTCATCTTCCTGGCCAGTTGCAAAATTAGCAAAGCGCTTTGCCAAAGGTGGTATCAGTACTAGGGGATTGCTAAATCCAGAGAAAACATGAACGCCTTTAAATCCGGGGATAGCACCAATTAAGGGGAGTTGATTGCTACTAAATGCGACTAAGCAGTGATACCAAGTCCCTGGTAGATTCTCCAATGCTGGTAAAATTTGACCAACACTTTTTCGCAACCATTTTTCGCTTACGTCTGAGTTTACCTTGGCTTGAGGATCTGCGATCGCACGGCTAATTTGACCGATGCGGATACTACCATCTTGAAACTGAATCGCACCCACATCTAAAATCGCTGGTACTAATTCATTACCAAGTTCATCCCATAATTCATCAACTTGTGTAGATTCAGCTTCTAGTTGAAACCGTTGTAGATTGGCTGGCATAACTAAGGTGCGTAACCTGACATCAACGGGTGAGGTTTCAATGATTTCTTCGTGGGTAAAATACAGCTTGATAGAAACACCAGCAGACTTGAGCAGCTGGCGGCTGAGTCCACCCGTACAGATGACAACGTTAGCGCTGTGGAAAGTTGCACTGGTGGTTTGTACACCATCTTGCAATACTTGCAATACTTGGGTAATCTGCATTTCACCCCCAGCACGCTCAAAGGCTTGGATGTAAGCTTGTGCTGTTTTTTCTGGGTGAATATGACCGTGTTTGACAGTTAAAGCCCCAGATATCGCCTCTCGATTTAGCTGCGGTTCCAACTCACAAGCTTCTTGGATACTGAGTAAACGGGGTGGAATGGCAAACTGATTATATGATGCCGCAGTTGTTTCTGGGTCGTTATGGGCTGAAATAGTCAGTAATAAATCTAATTCCCGAAATTGGATATCAGCGTCTAACTCTTGAGATAGGATATGGTAACGTGCGATCGCTTCTTCGCACAATAGCCGAGTTAGTGGCGTATTACCCGACCAATAGGCAAGCCCACCATAACTATAGCGAGTTGCATTCTGTGGTCTGCTGTCTTGCTCCAATAAAAGTACAGAAAAGCCAGTTTTAGCAAGTTCATAGGCGAGTGCAGCACCCGTAATTCCACCGCCAACCACAATCCAGTCGTAGGTTTTCATTTTAAATATCTTTCTTATAGCGCTTCTCGTTTGCGTGAGGTACACCCGTAGGGGCACGGCACTGCCGTGCCCCTACACCCCACGATGTAATGTTATACTGCATCTGAATGGGAACCGCTATAATTACGAATTACCATAAGTTGCTTGTAAACGGCTTAAAAGATATTCTCCCGCAAGGATAGGAGGATAGATAGGCGATTGTTCTTTCTGGCAACTCTCCAAACAAGTAATTTCTGTATGATCATTAGGATGACAGAAAAAAGCCATAGAATACCGAGACTGATTTATCCTGTTATCAGTGGGAATCATCACTCGATGCTTAGTTGAGCAAAATCGATGATTAGTCCATCGTTGCATTAAATCGCCAGTATTGATTATTACAGTATCAGGAATTGCAGGCGCGGCAATCCACTCTCCAAATGCTGTCTGTACTTCTAACCCGCCAATGTCATCTTGGAAAAGTAAGGTAATACTGCCATAATCGGAATGCTCACCAGCACGCACTTGTCCGGGTTTCGCTGGTGTCTGCGATGGAGGATAGTGTAATAGTCGCAAGGTATGATTTTGTTGATTATGTCTTATAGTAAAAAAATCTTCTGGCAATTCTAACGCCAACTCATAAGCTTGTAATATCGTGTTAGCAAGTTCTGTACAACTATCATAAAAGGTGACAATAGAAGCATTTATCCCGATAGCCGCTTGTTTATTTACATTAAACGCCTCTTTTAAGTCGCCTGGTTTGTTGGGGTCAAGACGTTCTCTCTCAATCCCAACGTAACCCATATTACTAAATTCATCACTCCAAGCTTGCTTTTGCTTAACTTCTAAAGGTAAATTGAAAAAAGATTTGCTGTGAATGAATACTTGTTTGATTAGGTCTTTTGATATTCCCGAATTTTGTAAGTACACGAAGCCAATTTCATGACAAGCTTCATAGATTTGTTTGATAACAGCTTGCCGATTTATTGCGTTGCCTTTAGTAAAATTAGTAAAATCAATTACTGGAATTGTAACCATTGATTCAAAATACCACATCTTTACGCAACTTCAGATTTTGAATGCGAGTATCTTTGGTAGCTGGTACATCTTCCTGAGCAAATGGAATCTGCTTAAAGTTAGCAGCCAGATATTCTGCTAATGCATCTTGTTCAGAACCATCAGCAGCAAAGGTGGCTAAACCTGTACGTTTAGCATCTTTTGATATCAAATCAACCCGTTCTCTTTTCGGAAAAAGATAACCATCACCACCACTTGCTAGGAAGTTTAAGGTGACAGTGCGGAAGATGCGATTATTATCACCCACTAACTCTGCATTTTTCACCACTACATCAATAATTTTGCCTTTGCCATCTTTGATAGCCAGGGATTTAACACGCTTACCTGCTGGCAAATTTGGGTCAAAGCTAAAGGCTAATCCCGCTACTTGAGGAAAACTGCCAGGGGTAGCACCTGGCGCTATGGCTGCTACACTGTGTTCAATTATTGCTAGTAGTTCTTTAGCATTTAAAGTAACTAAAGTCAAGCTATTGTTAAACCGTAAAGCATTGGTGATATCAAGTTGGGAAATTTCCTTTTCTTTCTTGCCTGCTACAGGATTTGCTTGGGGTGGTAGTTTGATAACATCCTGTGAGCGAGTCGAACCTGGGGGAAAAGTATATATACCAATATTGTCACGGATACCACCGCCATTTTTGATGGAAATGACAGTTTTAGGATCGTATCGTTTAGCGATCGCTAAATTAGCTTCGGCTGTTAAATTCCCGAAATTGGTTTCTTGGGTGCGGACATCACCCCGCCAGCCATTGAGAAAAACGTTGGTTTTCCCAAAAATCTGACCATCTTGGGCAATAATCACTTTTTTGAGTGCTTCTGTAATGGCGACAATTTTGGCATCGGGTTTCCCACCGACAGCTGCTACACCTTGGGAATCAGTCGCATAAGCACCGCTAATTTTGGGGTCAATACTAGACGGAATAATTACTCCATTGGCATCAAAGTTAACAACTAGACGACCAACATAGCGATAGTTCCCATCGGTATTAACTACAGCTATCGGATTACCATCTGCGGCTTTTTTGATGATTGGATAAGTTCCCGCAGATTTATCACCCACTCGCAGACGGTCTGTTTTGTCGGCTAGTAAGGTATTGGAACCACCAGCAACAATAATATCTACTCCCTTGAGTAATGTTGCTAGCTTTTGCTCAATCGCAATTTGCTGCATGTGTGCCAATAAAATGACTTTATTAATCTCTGGATTCTTTGTCAGCAGTGTATCAACAGAAGTTTGAATTTCAGCAGCCAAAGCGGCGATATCTGCGGTATCGCGGTCATTAAATTCTTTAGGCAATACAGTCACACCACCGGGAGAAGAAATAGTCCGCAGTGTGGGAGTTGTCGCCCCAACCACAGCAATTTTTTCACCATTGACGGTAATGATAGTGCTTCGGGCAATTTTATTCGGAATTTTACTTGCCTCTTGTCCATCAGCAGTAACTAATTTTGCCAGGTCTTTATCAGTGCTGAAGTCGAGATTTGTGCTGAGATAAGGAAATTTTGTCCCTGGGTAATCTTCTTTGGCACGAAGTAAGTCGGCAACAACACCCGTACCTAAGTCAAATTCGTGATTACCAAAGGCGATCGCACCAAACCCAAGAGCATTTAGAATTAAAATATCTCCCCGTCCCTGACCACCAAAAGCTCTGTCACTGGCAAATAAGAAGGGACTGGGAATATAAGCATCTCCAGATGAAAGGATTAAGGTATTAGGATAATCAGGTTTACCATCACGATTAGCATCCTGATTTTTGAGTGCATTCAACACCGCCGAAAAATTCGGTGCATCTTTCAGCGCTGGGACACCCGCTTCTTGGTCGGAAGTATGTAAAAGTTGTAGTGTGAACCCTGACTTATGTGCTGTTTTAACTTGCAGCACACCACCAGTAGTTCCTAAAAATAAAAAGATGCCAGATATAATCAGCCAACTTAACTGGCTAGTTCTTAAATCTCGGCGATTAAACTTACTGAAAAATCGACTTCTCCGATCTAAAAAAGACATAATAAATTTTCTAGCTCATCAGTGGTGAATAATTTTTTAGTCTTAAAATCGCTTAACCTGGCGGGGCTGCTTCTTCAAAGGGACGGATAATCGCCGGGGCTGGTGTCACTTCTGGTTTAAAGATTCCCTGTAATGCTTGTTCTAAAGTTTGCGCCATGACAATCCGGTTTTCGTAAGCCACCACTACCCGTACCAAGGTTGGCAGACTATTCTGTGTGGCTTCTAGATAGATTGGCTCGACATACAGCAGCGATTGCTCAATGGGAATTACTAGTAGATTGCCTTGAATAGCTCTCGAACCCTGGCGATTCCACAAGGAAATTTGCTGAGAAATTACTGGGTCTTGGTTAATTCGCGCCTCGATTTGCTCTGTTCCATAAATCAGGCGTTCTTTAGGAAAGACATATAACACCAACTTACCGTAGTTTTTGCCATCCGATCGCGCCGCTAACCAAGCAATTAAATTAGTCCGTTGTTTGGGAGTATAGGGTAAAAGCAGAATAAATTCTTCAAAGTCTACAGTGGGTAGACTAGTAATCAAATAATACGGATCTACTGGACGGGGTTCACTACCATAGATTTCATTCGGAATCTGCCATTGGTCTTCCCGATTATAAAATACTTGGGGGTCGGTCATGTGATAGATCATCAACCGCTCAGATTGAATTTTGAAAAAGTCCACCGGATATCGGGTATGACTGCGGAGATTGACTGGCATTGTACTGAGCGGTTTGAACATCTTGGGAAATATCGCTGACCAAGTGGCAATGATCGGGTCGCTTTGATCGGCAATGTAAAACTTCACAGTGCCGTGATAGGCATCAATCACTACTTTGATAGAATTGCGAATGTAGTTAATTCCATCGCTACCAGTGTCTGAGTAGGGATAGCGATCGCTCGTTGTGTAAGCATCTACAATCCAATAAAGATAACTGGGATTACTTGGGAAATCTTGATTAGCAGTAGCAGCAACTAAATAGGGGTCGCTGTCAAATTTCAGGAAGGGTGCGATCGCTTGAATTCTTTCCTTGACATTTCGTCGCAGTAGCACTCTTGTATCTGGCAAAAAGTCCCGTGTCAGCACCATCTGCCAATCTTTCAAATACATCGCAAATAGCCACCGTCGCCATGCTGAACCGATTTCAACGCCACCCAATCCCTCATAAGAGTTGTAAACATTATCACTACCGCTAGGATAGTCTAGCTCTCTAACTCTTGTGCCAGTCATTACATAAGTATTAGTAATCTCACCGTAATAAATCCGGGGTTGCCCAATCGGAATACTTTGACGAATGGCTTCATTAGAAGTTGTAAGGGCGCTACTATTACCGCTAATATCTTTAACAAAATATTCTGGTAGCCCACCCGCCCCAACTGTATTCACTGGACTAACAGTAAACCCGAAACCGTGGGTATAAATTAAATGGCGATTAACCCATGTTTGAGCTTCCTGTGGTACGGCACTGTAATCTAATTCTCGTGCAGCAATCAGTACCTGCCGCCGTTCTGTTGATTCAACTGCTTCCTGCTTAGGTGGCGACTTTTGGGGGGCAGGTGGTCGAGGTGAAGGTTCATCTGTTTTGAGAGTATATCGATCGATATCGGCATCGGGGAACTGATAATATGGGCGAATTTGTTGCAGTTGACGGTTAGTTTCTAACAGTGGTCGCTCATCCCACAGGCGAATATTCCGAATTGTCGAGTCATTCTTTTGAATATCAGCTTCAGTCAGTGTTCCTTGGGGGTTGAAGCTTCTAGAATCGATCGCTTCTAAATCGAATGCTTGGCGAGTCAAGGCAATAGTCCGCTGAATGTAGGGTTGCTCTCGTTGCAACTCATTAGGTTGGACAATTAAATATTGCACCACAGTAGGTAAAACAACATTAGCAGCTGCAACTAATACTAGATAAACCCCTAATCCGTAAAATAGAAAGGGACGATACTGAGATTTGGGTTTCCAGAAAAATGTTCGCCAAAGGAGGTAAAAGGCGATCGCAACTGCCACAATGCACAAGACGGTGTAAGCTGGCAACTGGGCTGTAACATCGGTATAGCTAGCACCATAACTCACACCACGGCTAGAATACACGAGTTCATAGCGAGTTAGCCCATAACTCAGAGCCACTACCAGCATCAACAAGCCACCCATACCGAATAAATGACGCTGCTGCTGGGGCGAAAAACCGGAGAAAATTCCCTGACTTAAACTATCCGCCGACAACAAATAAGTGAGAGTAACGGCGACGAAGCCATACAAACATAATCCCATCAGCCAGAGTTCTAGCAGTTCCCAAAAGGGTAAAGAAAATACATAAAAGCTGATATCTCGACCAAATAAAGGCTCAGTGCTGTTGAAACGGGTGGGGTGGAAATATTGCAGCACCTTTGGCCAGTGTCGGAATATGATGAAGGCAAAAATGGGACTGAAGAGAATTGCGATCGCAGTCAGTAAAAATTGAGGATAGATTAAGATGGCGATCGCTACTCCCACAATTAAACCGAGATACCAGACTTGAGAGACAATCTGCCTCAAAAGTTGCCAGATTGTCTCCGGTCGAAATAGGGCGGGAACGGGTAGAATAGCCTGATTAACTGGAGAATGCCAGTAGAAAAGAGCAATTTGACCATAGTGAACCAGCATTAACCCAATCAACAAGCTCAGAATCAGAGTTAAGGGTAATAACCAGTGTAATTTTAATGCTTGAAAGCCTTGCGGCGCAAGTATCCGGGTTTCGTTGCGTTTTGGATAATTAGGACTGAGAAAATTTGTTAATTCACTGTTGAGTTCTGCTGGCTCAATCTTTAGAGACTGGGAATATTTTAGCCGTTGTGCCAAAGCCAGGTTTAGCAGTAGATAGGCAGCAGTTATTCCAGCCACGACTACCCACAAAATACCGCGAGTCAGCAGCCTCAACATAAATACTTGGAGATAGCCGACTTCTTGAAACCAAAAAATCTCTGCTCCCAAGCGGGAACCCAGATCCAACAGTAGCCACAGCCCCA
Source organism: Nostoc sp. 'Lobaria pulmonaria (5183) cyanobiont' (assembly GCF_002949795.1). Lineage (NCBI taxonomy): Bacteria > Bacillati > Cyanobacteriota > Cyanophyceae > Nostocales > Nostocaceae > Nostoc > Nostoc sp. 'Lobaria pulmonaria (5183) cyanobiont'. The sequence goes on from NZ_CP026692.1 coordinate 5,922,843, forward strand.
AGAATACAATTAATAGTCTAAAGCCCCATTTCCAATACATTTGATTCACCATCATTCATCCTTAGAACTCGGTTGTTGCAGTTCAAGGCACGAAGTTCCGAGTTCCCAGCCTCAAGCTTGCTGATTAGAAGTCTATTTTCCTGTTCTACTGTCCTTACTTGCTACCTCCCTAAAAGGCTTTGGGAAGTCCAGCTTGTTTCAAAACTCCATTAGCGGTATGGCGTGACTTGATGGTTCCGTCTACAACAAACCGACGATCTGTAATTGGACTGTACCAGATTTCATGATCTCCTTTACCTTGCCGTTCAAAGTAGCACCCAACTTCTGAAAGCATCTTTTTCAACTCAGGAGTGAACGACGCACCCATCTATGAAGCCACCTTAATCAACTCTTGTCGATGGCTGATTAACTCAAAGGTGATAGAACCTACATAGTCAGGAGGGACAATTTTGTTGAGAATGATCAGTTCTGGAATTATTTCTCGCAGCTTTTGCGTCAGAACCTCAATCGTAGAAGCTTCTGTTACCAATCCAGGTACGTCATCACTAGTTGCTACCCAAACTTCTGCGTCTGAATCCCAAAATGCTTCAACCTTAAACGTGATTTGTGCCATCATTGAGTGCTTACAATGTAGTTCCAGTTTAGAACATCCGAGTCCTCAGGGTAAGCGTAGATGCACCATTAGATAACAAGCAATCGCATTTTTGATCGTCAAAGCGATGTCTAAGGGCGGGCTACGCCTACGCCTTTGATTCACCATCATTCACCCTTGGATCTCGGTTGTTGCAGTTCAAAGGTCGGAGTTCCGAGTTTAAAAGTCGAAGTTCCGAGTTCAAAGGTCGGAGTTTCGAGTTCAAAGGTGGAAGTTCCGAGTTCAGAGGTGGAAGTTTTGAGTTCAGAGGTGGAAGTTTCGAGTTCAGAGGTGGAAGTTTCAAGTTCTGAAAGTGAAAACTGGAGTTCTGAGCCTAAATGGTGGAGATAATAAGTACAGACCATTGTAAGGGCACGGCATTGCCGTGCCCCTACCCATGTTCTTTACTCCAAACATATTTACGGCAGACTTCGCAAGCGGCTATTGCTTCCTCGGTTTGCGGATTGGTGAAGATCGGATGGTAACGCAACCTGTCGCAACAGACTTGCAACCATGCACGCCAGTTACCGCGCCACAACCGTACCGTGCCGTCACGACCGCCACTAACAATCGTCTGCCCATCGGCGCTGATGGCCACAGACCTGACATAATACTCATGACCACGCAATGGTTCAGCTAAGGGAAGACCTTGGCGGTTCCACAACCGCACTGTGCCGTCATCACCACCACTGACAATTGTCTGCCCATCAGTACTGATGGCGACAGAATAGACATCACCTTCATGTCCACGCAATGGTTCAGCTAAGAGAAGACCTTGGCGGTTCCATAACCGTACTGTGCCGTCATCACCACCACTGACAATTGTCTGCCCATCAGTGCTGATGGCGACAGACCAGACATAATCCTCATGTCCACGAAATGGTTCAGCTAAGGGAAGACCTTGGCGGTTCCACAATCGTACTGTGCCATTATCACCACCACTGACAATAGTTTGCCCCTCAGTGCTGATGGCGACAGAAATGACTTCACCCTCATGACCACGCAATTGTTCAGCTAAGGGAAGACCCTGGTGATTCCACAACCGCACTGTACCGTCACGACCGCCACTGATAATGGTCTGCCCATCAGTGCTGATGGCGACAGAAATGACTTCACCTTCATGTCCACGCAATGGTTCAGTCAAGGGAAGACCTTGGCGGTTCCACAACCGTACTGTGCCATCATCACCACCACTGACAATTGTTTGCCCCTCAGTGCTGATGGCAATAGACCTGACCCAATCCTCATGACCACGCAATGGTTCAGTCAAGGGAAGACCTTGGCGGTTCCACAACCGTACTGTGCCGTCATCACTACCACTGACAATGGTCTGCCCATCGGCGCTGATGGCGATAGAAATGACTTCACCCTCATGACCACGCAATGGTTCAGCTAAGGGAAGACCTTGGCGGTTCCACAACCGCACTGTGCGGGCAAAACCACCACTGACAATGGTCTGCCCATCGGCGCTGATGGCCACAGAATTGATAGCACGCTCATGACCACGTAATGGTTCAGCTAAGGGAAGACCTTGGTGGTTCCACAACCGTACTGTGCGGTCACTACCACCACTGACAATAGTCTGCCCATCGGCGCTGATGGCGACAGAAATGACTTCACCCTTATGTCCACGCAATGGTTCAGCTAAGGGAAGACCCTGCAAGTTCCACAACCGCACTGTGCCGTCATCACCACCACTGACAATTGTCTGCCCATCAGTACTGATGGCGACAGAATTGACATCACCTTCATGACCACGGAATGGTTCAGCTAAGGAAAGACCTTGGCGGTTCCACAACCGCACTGTGCGGTCAAAACCGCCACTGACAATGGTCTGCCCATCGGCGCTGATGACGACAGACCTGACATCACCCTTATGTCCACACAATGGTTCAGCTAAGGGAAGACCCTGCAAGTTCCACAACCGCACTGTGCCGTCATCACCACCACTGACAATCATCTGTCCATCAGTACTGATGGCGACAGAATTGACATCACCTTCATGACCACGGAATGGTTCAGCTAAGGAAAGACCTTGGCGGTTCCACAATCGTACTGTGCCGTCACGATCGCCACTGACAATGGTCTGCCCATTGGCGCTGATGGTGGCACAAGAGACATAATCCTGATGACCACGGAATGGTTCAGCTAAGGGAAGACCTTGGTGGTTCCACAACCGCACTGTCCGGTCAAAACCGCCACTTACAATGGTCTGCCCATCGGCGCTGATGGCGACAGAATTGACATAATCCTCATGACCATGCAAAGGAATGGAGACTCTTGCTTTATTCGTCACCTGATTCAAACTGTTCTGAACTGGTGCAAGAATCTGCTGGGGTAGTTTCTCTTGATTCTCACCGATTGTTTGAATTGCCAAAACTAGACTCTCTAGGGGTTGGACAGTCAATAAATTCTCTACCCTGGCGGCTTTCTCTCGCAATCGTAATTCAGTGAGTGCTTTTTCTAATGTAGCGATCTGGTGCTGTTCATAAGCATCACTGCATTGATATAAATTCTTGGCTTGAGGCGATGATAAAAACTCTAGCTTTTCCCAATTTTCCCGCACCTCTGCCAATAATCCCCCCTGCATTAAGTATTTTTCATTCTCCCCTTTGTTCAACCACTCGCGTAATGCATCTGCTAACCTATCATTCAACCGTCGCAAATCTCGGTCTTGTTGTCGCCATTGGGCAAACCTCTCCCAACCCTCAATTAAGGCTTCATGGGCTAAGTCAATCCAAGCTTTTCCTTGTTCACCTTTGCCAGCAACCAGCAAACGTCCTTTCACCAATCCTTCATCTAGCAATTCACTTAATGCTTTCTGCTTTTCTTGCTTATTACCAGCAATGGTTAATAGTTCAGTTTTTGGTTGGCGTTGTCGCGTATCCTTTTCTCCCTCTCCGGTTCGCACTAATCGCAGGAAAATTTGCTTAATCCAGCCTTTCTCTTGTTCATTTCGTTCTTGAGTCGGGGAATCCTGCTGATAATCTTCGTAAAGATAAACATTTTCTGCATGAAGATTTAGCGCCCCTGTCAATCCTTGGAAGTTTTCATACTGTTCTAGGGTCAGCTGATGCTTTTGTTGGTCGCGTTTTTCCCAGAGTCTAGTTAAAGCAAACTCCATCAACGGCAAATATCCCGGTTCTTTACCAACATCTTCTAAAATGTTCAGTACTAGTCTTTCTTCAACACTATGACCTTGAAGTTTAGCAGGTTCGGTTATTGTCTCTTTTAAATCAATTCCAGTTATACGAGGTATCAAAACAAGCTGATTTTCAATCAATTTATTTAAAGACGGATAGTGTGAACATGGTTCGAGAAAATCCGATCGCATGGTAATCACAACCGCCAACCGCGAATCGGTCATCTCAACTACCTGAGTCAGCAATTCAATAAATCTCTGCTTTTCTTCAGCAACAGAGACAGTAAATAGTTCCTCAAACTGATCTACTACCAATAAAAATTTGTCTGCACCTGTGAGATGCTGCAAAATTACAGGTAAAGGATTCGCTTGTTGAGTAATCAACTCCCAAAGCAATCTTTCTTTTTTCGCCCCTGGAAAAAATGCTTTCAGAACTCCTCTCAATTCCTGCAAAGGCTGAAATCCTGGCTTGATTGGCGGTAAAATTTGCCAGACACTATTATCTAATTCTGGAATCAAACCCGCCTGAACTACAGAAGATTTACCACTCCCGGAAGCGCCAATAATCGGAACAAAGGGCTTCTGTGCCAGTTTCCCCAGAATCTTCCTCACTACCTGCTTGCGTCCAAAGAAAAACTGTTTTTGTTCCGCTTCAAAGGCTTTTAAACCTTGATAAGGACATTCTTCCTTTACCTCAAAGGTTTGAGCTTGTCTTTGATTGTTGTGGGTAATTAGAGTAATCGAACGCCCCCAACCCATGCGGATTGGTTCTTGACCACTGCTTTTAAGTTCTGTGGCAAGTATATCGAAGAGGCGATCGCCTGTCACTTTTCCATGATCATTAGTATTCTCAGGTAACAAACCAGCCAGCAAAGCTGTTGTAAAAATACTGTGTTGTTCGCTTCTTCTGGCATAGGCTTGTTGAAAACCTCTGCAAGCAGCAATAAAGTAGTAATCGCGCTGTGAAATAAAGGCGGTAAGAGTTTTTTCAATGAGATTGCGTTCTAAAAATTCACCGCTATGACAGCAATCTAACAGTACTACTAGACTACTCAAGTCGGAATCTCTAATTAAACTGTTCAAACTCAGAAGACTAATCCCGCCTGTTTGTTCAATAATTTGGTCGCCTTGAGTGACAATTGTCAAGTCAGAGGTTGCTAGATATGCTTGCTGTGTTCCTAAGCTGTCAGATACAGTGATGCCATGCCCTGTAAAGTAAATTACGGCTTCGTTTTTAACTGCTTGTTGTTGCAAAAGTGTTTTTAAAGCTTCAGCCAACTTAGTTGTACTAACTTTCCCTTTGAGAATAGCGATATCCTCAAAATCACCATACGCTTTTAGTACTCGTTCCACCGCTTCTGCATCCGTAGCTGGTTTTGTGAGGTTGGAAAGCTGATTTGTATAATCTGTAATGCCAACAACAAGCGCGTAACGAGCCATCTATACATATTTAAGTTGTCTGTTACAGAATAAGATAACGTAAATACACCTAAAATCTGAGGGCTTGATGTCGAACATAGAACGTTTAGTCTTTGAAGAAGACGGGGAAATCTATACAATTCTGTTCGAGTCAAAGGAAACGCCAACTGTTCCAGAAGTAGTCACACCAGAGGTTGATGACGATAAAGAATCCTACGGTTTTCCGGGAGAAGCATTTGTCAAGATTGAGGAAGTTCACCATCAAATTCGAGCTTATACCAAATATGCCATTGGCGCTTTTAAAAATTTAGGTGCTGCTGAAGTTGAAGAGGTGACTCTGAAGTTTGGCTTGAAGATAGGCGGAAAAACTGGTATCCCTTTCGTAACTGAAGGTTCGGCGGAGAGTAATTTTGAAATTGAGGTGAAGTGTAAATTTCCTGAGAAGAAGCAAAATTCCAGCACTTGAGGTTTTGCTTTAGCAGGAATAAGCTTTATACCTTCAGCTATGCGAAACATTATGGAAGCGATGTCTTTGATGGGCTACGTCTACGCCTTTGATTCACCATCATTGACCCTTGAATCTCGGATGTTGCTGTTCAAAGCACGAAGTTCCGAGTTAAAAAGGAGAGCGATCGCCTTCCACTCTCCATCATTCACTCTTGGATCTCGGACGTTGCTGTTGAGAGCTTCAAATTTCGTGTTCTCATCTCGAAATTCTATGTTCTGAGGTTGAAGCTTCGAGTTCAGAACTCGGAACGCCGAGCAATTTACTCCAACATCCGAGTTCTTAGCTTCAACATTGCACCTAAGAAGTGCGTAGGCGTAGCCCGCCCTTAGACATCGCCGAGCTATTTTCTACAACGTTGCTGCTTGAGGCTTGGACTTCCGTGATTTACGGGCGAACCTTTGCCCCATTTCCTCAACTATTCCATCTAAACCAGCGCCTTGTCCACTAGCTTTGGCATAGTTATACACCTGCAAGGCAGCTGCATAAGCTTCACTGCCCACTGCTATAGATGTATCATCCAGCAACTCTTGTAATTGTGACAAAGACAGCAATACTGGATACAAAGCTTCAAATAATTGTACGTCTTTCCGCATCTCATTAAGGTCAAACGATCGCGGCAAAAACTCTGGGTTCTGTGTCGCTACTTCCAATGCTTTGCTGACAAAGGCACGGCTTTTATCTCCCATCTTGGGTAAAGCTTTACGCTCCTCATTACTTAAATCAATCAAAAATGGTAATTTGTCTTTAATTGTAGCGATCGCTTGCAACACTGCATCTCTCTCTGATTGCGCTAGTGTTGCACTAATTGGGGCTGTGGACATAGAAATTAGTCTCCAGTATGTTGCTTAATTTTAGAGTGCCCACATATACAATTTTAATTTCAATAACACCAATAAAAATTCCAAATTAAAAAGGTGAGCTTTGTCAAAGTGCGGGTTACGCCTAAGCCTTTCACTCACCATAATTTACCCTTGGATCTCGGTTGTTGCAGTTGTGAACATAAAGTTCCGAGTTTTGAGCATCAACTTCCAAGTTTTGAAGGTGAAAACTGGAGTTCTGAGCCTAAATTGAGAAAATAATAAGTCTCTTTTTCGTGTTCTCCTCTCTTTACTTACTGCCTTTATAGCCGTTTGCAATTGAGCCGAGTACAGACCTTCTTAGAGGCACGGCAATGCCGTGTTTTTATCCGCTGACTTTACTCCAAACATATTTTTGGCAGGTTTCACAGGCGGCTTTTGCTTCCTCTGTTTGCGGATTGGTGAAGATGGGATGGTAACGTAACCTATCACAACAGACTTGCAACCATGCACGCCAGTCACCGCGCCACAAACGCACAGTGCCATCTTCACCGCCGCTAACAATCGTCTGCCCATCGGCGCTAATGGCGACAGAATAAACCCAACCCTCATGACCATGTAAAGGTTCAGCCAAGGGAAGACCTTGCAGATTCCACAACTGCACAGTGCCGTCATCACCGCCACTAACAATCGTCTGCCCATCGGCGCTAATCGCAACAGAATACACCCAACCTTTATGACCGCGCAAAGGTTCAGCTAAGGCAAGACCTTGATAATTCCACAAACGCACAGTGCCATCAGTACCGCCACTAACAATCGTCTGCCCATTGGCGCTAATCGCAACAGAATTGACAAAACCCTGATGACCGGGCAAAGGTTCAGCTAAGGCAAGACCTTGACCATTCCACAACCGCACAGTGCCGTCATCACCACCACTGACAATCGTCTGCCCATCGGCACTGATGGCCACAGAATTGACATTACCCTGATGACCACGCAAAGGTTCAGCTAAAGGCAGACCTTGCAGGTTCCACAAACGCACCGTGCCGTCACTACCACCACTGACAATCGTCTGCCCATCGGCACTGATAGCAACAGAATAAACCCAACCCTGATGACCACACAAAGGTTCAGCTAAGGTCAGACCTTGCAGGTTCCACAACCGCACCTTACCGTCAGTACCGCCACTGACAATCGTCTGACCATCGGCACTGATGGTAACAGAATAGACCCAACCCTTTTGATCGTGCAAAGGTTCTGCTGAGGTCAGACCTTGGTGATTCCACAACCGCACCGTGCCATCAGTACCACCACTGGCAATTGTCTGCCTGTCGGTGCTGATGGCGACAGACCTAACATTACCTTCATGACCACGCAAAGGTTCAGCTAAGGCAAGACCTTGACGATTCCACAACCGCACCATACCATTGGCACTGCCACTGACAATCGTCTGCCCATTGGCGCTGATGGCGACAGAAGAGACATTACCCTCATGACCGCGCAAAGGTTCAGCTAAGGAAAAACCTTGGCGATTCCACAACCGCACCGTACCGTCAGTACCGGCACTGACAATGTTCTGCCCATTGGCGCTGATGGCGACAGAAGAGACATTACCCTCATGACCGCGCAAAGGTTCAGCCAAGAGAAGACCTTGATAATTCCACAACCGCAGCGTACCATCAACACTGCCACTGACAATTGTCTGCCCATCAGCACTGATGGCGACAGAATAGACATTACCCTGATGACCGCGCAAAGGTTTAGCTAAGGGAAGACCTTGGCAGTTCCACAACCGCAGCATACCATCAGCACCGCCACTGACAATTGTCTGCCCATCGGCACTGATGGCGACAGAATTGACATTACCCTGATGACCGCGCAAAGGTTCAGCTAAGGAAAGACCTTGATGGTTCCACAACCGCAGCGTACCATCAGCACCGCCACTGACAATTGTTTGCCCATCAGCACTGATGGCGACAGAATTGACATTACCCTGATGACCGCGCAAAGGTTCAGCTAAGGAAAGACCTTGGTGGTTCCACACCCGCAACGTACCATCAGCACCGCCACTGACAATCGTCTGCCCATCAGCACTGATGGCGATAGAATTGACATTACCTTGATGACCGCGCAAAGGTTCAGCTAAGGAAAGACCTTGATGGTTCCACACCCGCAACGTACCATCAGCACCGCCACTGACAATCGTCTGCCCATCAGCACTGATGGCGATAGAATTGACATTACCCTCATGACCACAGAAGGGAATAGAGACTCTTGCTTTATTCACCACCCGATTCAAACTGTTTTGAACTGATGCAAGAATCTGCTGGGGTAGTTTCTCTTGATTCTCACCCATAGCTTGAATTGCCAAAACTAGACTATCTAGGGGTTGGAAGGGCAATAAATTCTCTACTCTAGCCGCTTTCTCTCGCAACTGGGATTCAGTAAGCGCCCTTTCCAACTCGGCAATGCGGTCTTTTTGATCAGCATCGGTGCGCTGGTAAAAATCTTCATCTTGTTGGGGTGATTGCAAATGGGGCTGCAATTGTTGCCAGCTATCCTCCACTTGGGCCAGCAATCCCTTTTGCATTAAATATTTGTCATCCGGCCTTTCGTTCAACCATTCCCGTCGGGTATTTTCTAATGTATCGCTCAACGGTCGCAAGTCTCGGTCTTGTTGTTGCCACTGGGCAAACTGCTGCCAACTTTCAATTAAAGCTTCATGGGCTAAATCAATCCAGACTTCTCCTTTTTCATCTTTCCCAGTAACTAATAAGCGTCCCTTAACCAATCCCGCTTCACCATCTAGCAACTCACTAAGTTGTTGCTGTTGATTGGCTTCATCACCTGCAATATTTAATAATGTGGCTTTTGGTTGGCGCTGTCGGGTATCCTTTTCTCCCTCTCCCGTTCGCACTAACCGCAGAAAAATCTGCTTAATCCATTCTTTTTCTTGCTGACTGCGTTCTTGAGTTGGATATTCTTTCTCATAATCTTGGTAGTGATAAACATTTTCTGCATGGAGATTTAACACCGCAGTTAATCCTCCCAACTTCTCATACTCTTCTTGGGTTAGTTGATGTTTCTTTTGCTCGCGTTTCTCCCAGAGTTTAGTTAAAGCAAACTCTAACAATGGCAAACTCCCTGGTTCTTGTTTAAGATTTGGGAGAATTTTTAATAATCCTGCTTCTTCAACACTATGAACCTGAAGCTTGGCAGACTTGGCGATTGTCTCCTTTAAATCAACTCCAGTTAAAGGCAGCATAACTGCTGCCTGGGTTTGAATCAGGTGAGTTAGAGAAGGATTATCTAAACAAGATTCAATAAAATCGCCTCGCATAGTAATTACAACTGCTAACCGCGAATCATGAATCTCTACTACCCCAGTAAGTAGTTCAATAAATCTCTGCCGTTCTTCCTTATCTATACAAACTGTAAATACTTCCTCAAATTCATCTACCACCAGCAAAAATTTTTCTGTGTTAGCCACAGCCTCTGTATCATTGATAGGTTTACTCAGGCTGCCGAAACTGTTGTCATTCTGAGCAATTTCAACCACAAGGGCGTATTGTGTCATCTTCTTTTGTTAAAACTATTGAGAAATTACCTCTGTGCTTTAAAATACCCAAATTGACTAGTGATTTACCCATTAGAGTTAAAAACTCTAGATTTAAAATTCAAGTAGAGTTGAGCAATACACGGTAGAAGCACAATATTAAAGTTTTAGTGACTGGAATAAGCTCTATACCTTGTGGTTTGGTAGTAATTACGGGAGCGATGTCTAAGGGCGGCTACGACTAGTTAGAAAATTTCAGCTACCTTGAGAAAAATCGCACATCGCGCTAGTCTTCATTGACGTAACTGCACGCTGTAACATTAAGCGATGACAAATCAACTCTCTCCAGTAATTCCCTCTTGCACTTGGAGCCGTCCCATCGGCTTAGGCTGGGACAAACCTTATACAGTCCGCTATGCAAGTAATATTGATGATGGCCCTTGGCATGGTATGCCTTTAGGCGGCTTTGGTGCAGGTTGCATCGGTCGTTCTTCACGGGGAGACTTTAACCTGTGGCACATAGACGGCGGTGAGCATAACTTCAAAAACGTTCCCGCTTGTCAATTCAGTGTGTTTGAATCCAATAGTACATCTTCCCAAGCCTATGCTTTATCTACCCAAGCGCCCGATGATGGCACTCTTAAGGCTTGGCAATGGTATCCGACACCTCCCGACACAAAGGGGACAGGCAATTATCACGCGCTATATCCACGTAGCTGGTTTGTGTATGAAAATGTATTTCAAGCACAGTTGACTTGTGAGCAATTTTCCCCAGTCTGGGCAGGCAATTACCAAGAAACTAGCTACCCTGTGGCAATATTCCTCTGGAATGCTCATAATTCCACAGATGCAACGATTACTCTCAGCATTATGCTCACTTGGCAAAATATGGTGGGCTGGTTTACAAACACTCTCAAATCTCCCGAAGTGCGGGTGCGCGATGATGGTAGTCCGGTTTACGAATACCAACCGCGCTGGGGCGAAAGTCAAGGAAACTATAACCAGATAGTTGAAAATACACAACAGGTTGGCTGTATTTTAGGTCGGGTTGGTAGTGATGAACCTTTGCAAGAAGGCGATGGAACTTGGTGTATTGCGATGCTGAAACATCCCAAAGTGGAAGTATTTCACCACAGCCGTTGGAATCCTGAAGGTACAGGTGATGAGGTGTGGCAAAGCTTCGCCCAAGATGGCTCTTTGCCCAATTATGTTGATACTACTCCAGCAACAGAGAATACACAAATCGGGGCTGCGATCGCAATCCGTTTCACTCTCAAACCAGGCGAAACTCTCGAAATCCCCTTTGTCGTCGCTTGGGATTTGCCAATCACAGAATTTGCTGCCGGAGTCAACTATTACCGCAGATATACAGACTTTTTTGATAAAAGTGGAAACAATGCTTGGGCGATCGCATCGACTGCGTTACAAGAATACCAAACCTGGCGATCGCAAATTCAAAGTTGGCAAAAACCCATTCTCGACCGGGAAGATTTACCCAACTGGTTTAAAATGGCTCTATTTAATGAGCTTTATGACCTCACCAGCGGCGGTACTCTCTGGAGTGCAGCATCAGAACTTGACCCCATCGGTCAGTTTGCGGTGCTAGAGTGCTTAGATTACCGTTGGTATGAAAGTCTAGATGTGCGGTTGTATGGCTCTTTTGCCCTGCTAATGCTATTTCCAGAATTAGAAAAATCGGTAATTCGGGCATTTGCACGGGCGATTCCTCAAGGTGATGATACTCCCCGAATCATTGGCTATTACATGACAATTAAGGCAGAAAGCCCAATTGCCGTTCGCAAAGTTGCAGGTGCAACACCCCACGATTTAGGCGCACCGAACGAACACGTCTGGGAGAAAACCAACTACACCAGCTATCAAGACTGTAATTTATGGAAAGATTTAGGTAGTGATTTTGTCTTGCAAGTATACCGTGATTTTTTACTCACGGGTGCTGACGATGTGGAATTCCTAGCAGATTGTTGGAATGCGATCGTTCAAACCCTCGACTACCTGAAAACTTTTGACCTCGACGGCGATGGGATTCCTGAAAATTCTGGCGCACCCGATCAAACCTTTGATGATTGGCGATTACAAGGTGTCAGCGCCTATTGTGGGGGGTTGTGGTTGGCAGCCTTAGAAGCTGCGATCGCAATTAGCGATATTTTATTAACTTACCAGACAGGTAACACAACATTGGCGGCGCAAAAATCCACTTATGAAACTTGGTTACAACAATCTCTTCCTATTTACCAAGAAAAACTCTGGAATGGGGAATATTACCGACTTGATAGTAAAAGTGGTTCCGATGTGGTGATGGCAGATCAATTGTGCGGACAATTCTACGCCCGTCTGCTGGATTTACCTGATATTGTACCGAGCGATCGCGCCCTTTCTGCCCTGAAAACTGTTTATGACGCTTGCTTTTTGAAATTCTGTAATGGTGAGTTTGGTGCTGCTAATGGTGTTCGTCGTGATGGTTCACCAGAAAATCCCAAAGCTACTCATCCCTTAGAAGTTTGGACAGGGATAAACTTTGGGCTGGCGGCTTTTCTCGTGCAAATGGAAATGAAGGATGAAGCGTTGAGGTTGACGCAAGCTGTAGTGCAGCAAATTTATGAAAATGGTCTGCAATTTCGCACGCCAGAAGCTATCACCGCAACTGGGACTTTTCGCGCTAGCACTTACCTGCGGCCAATGGCGATTTGGGGAATTTACTTAGTTATTAATTGATTGACTATCAAAATAGTTCTTGTTTTGATGCAGCACACGTAGATGTCATTGGTGTCAACTTAAGCTGAAATCTTCTGAATGTATGAGTTTTGCCCTCTACCCAAAATTGGCAGAGGGAGCAAATTCTCTAGTTCCCCTTCTCCCAATATGGGAGAAGGGGTTAGGGGATGAGGGCATAAAACCCTTACTCTTACCTAACTTCTACCTTAAGTTGACACCTATGACAGATGTGCGTCCCTAGATCGCTCGTATTTCACGTTACCAAATTTAACCTGTCTTCGTCTGAAAAAGCAAAGTTTAGATTTGCGATTTTATTTTCCGAGTGTTTCCGGAAGCGAAGGAAAATTTCAGTAATGGTAAGAGTTGAAGCATTGAGAATTTAAGACTAATGTTTCAAAAAATGCAAATATTACTAGCTTTAGCTATAAATATTGCTAATAGTTCCCAGACTACGTTCACAATCAAAAGCTAGGTTATGACGTGCCTATTCCTTTACTCAACAGCAAAGTTCATCAGATTGTGGCGCTGCGTATTTAGCAATGATTAGCCAACACTGGGGCATACGCTTAAACCCCTACAGCTTGCGTAACTTAACGCCAGTAAATCTTAGCAGGTGCATTTCACCATTTAGTAGAAGCAGCCCAAACTTGCAGGATGTGAAGCGCTATCAGTGAGGACTAGTCTTATTAAGGTGGACTCATACTATAACCTTTGGATAGCTCATTGTCAAGTAATTCATTGTGTAGTTGTCTGGAGAGATCAAGGCGATCGCATATTGATTTTTGATCTTGTACAACCATTTAGCCCAATTACTACTACATTTGTAATCTCAATTTTATAAATTTATTAGATATTCATACATATAGAAATTTCTGCTGAATTAACTTAATAATATTCTGTATTAATTAGCTTTATATCTATTCTTAAATTCTCTAATATTATTGAACAGACTTAGCCTGCTATATTTTTTTGAGTAAAATTATCCATTTACGGAGCTTTTTCTGGACTCAGCTAAGGCTAGTTATAACTATCTATATTATCACTAACCAGTAATTTTATTTTTCAACTGGTCTATTTTATGATTACTGCCTGGTTGTGATGAAATATTTGCGGTCGGTTGACAGCAATTATATTTAGATAGGCTAAAGCTGTAGTTTTGGCAAACCAATTAAGATAAGTATCATTATCTAATCGAACTTATTGATAAATAGGTTCAATCCTATGGCTATGAGCGGTTTTATTCTCTATCCCCTAATATTTTTATTAGTTGTTTTACATTCTATTTAATGGTATCGTTTTCTAGTTACTCAACAATAATAAAGGGTTAAAAATAATATCGGGTGAGGGGTCTTACCCCTCAAGAATTAGCCAAATAGGACAAAACTAAAAGCTGCACAATACACAAGTAAGTATCGGAATATATTCAGTAAATTTGACCTATAAATATACTAGATTAGTAGATGACGTTAACGACAAAAAATAGTATAAATGCGAATGGTGTTGTTAACGCTCAAAGATAAATATATTTTCTCTTGTAGTCTCAAAAAATATGCAAACTTCCCGGAAATTGCCTAATTCAACAGTAGTAATAAATATAAGCGTGTGAACCAAGAAAATTTATTTACTTATGATTTTTTATCCCTTGGAAACCATCAAATACCGCTCCATTGATGATAATTTGCCACTAGCAATTCAAGATTTGCAAAAAGGCTAGGGCAGTCTGTACACTTCAATTGAAACATCAACAATTGCAGAGAAGAAAATAGTTTACTTCACCCAAAATAACTAAACGCTATGATGAATCAAGACATTGCTGGTATTAGTAGTAACTTAGATAAGACAGTAAAAGCTCAACAATTTGACAAAGTAGTTGAAGCAATTCTTGCTGGAAAGTATTCCTGGGCATGTGTTTTAATGCTGCGATTTGGTGGTTATAATCCTCTCCATTACATTCCATATCGCACCTACAATCGATTGCTCAAAGAGAATTCTCAAGCAGATAGGACAAAACAACAGCAAAGTGAAAATCTAAAAATGCTGAAACATGCTCATGATTCCCGGTCTGATAATAATGTGTCATCAAGCTGCTTAAGCAAAATTAAAGACGTAGCTTATCTAGAAGTAGTTAGAAAGCAAAAAGCATAAATCCTTGGTGGGAGTTTAGACCAGAGATTGACACAGCAAATTAACGAACATTAATCAAGTAAATCGCCATTCAAACCAGAAAATGTTCAAGACGTTTCTTTGAAATCCTGTGGATTCAATTAAAAAGTATTTGGAATCAATAGATTCTGCTCTAAAGTTGATTGATTATCTGAAAGCCTGCGATGCTAATTTCAAATTTATAGCATGGCAGGTTTTCTATAGCAGTCATTAATTTCATAGTATTTGGCAAAAATCTGCCAAAATGGCAAATATATACTAATGATATTGGTAAACTAATAACAACTACAACTTAAACCAAAATAGAGGTGATTTGGCAAGCAAGTTAATTTAAAAAATAAAATCAACGATTAGTTCTGACTATGAAATAAATCAAACTGATTACAAAAGTAGTCAGCATTTCATGGAGTAAATAACTCCTAGACCAAGACCAATAATCCAACCGTTGCTACTGGTGGTTCTTTTTTTGAGAAAGTCTGAGCAAAGAGAATTTGGGGAGGTGGATTCCCCCAAGCCAAATTTTACACAGCTTTCACTGACTGCAGACGGTGCGAGTAATGCTAATAAAACTTTCTATCTTGTGGTTGGTGTTGCTTTAGTTAATAAAGCAAACGCTTAACATCAATTCCAGGAACAGAAATAGAAAAGTTACGGTGAAATTAATTGTTGTCTTTGGCTGGTAGAACTAGTAGCTTATACGCTTCTCTTTCGACTATTGTAATCCTAGTCCTCCCAACCTGGATTATCTTTGGTTTCTAAACTTTCAATTTATATAGCAAGACTGGAAGTTCAAAACTTGAATATCTTCCAGTTTTTCATCTGTATAGAAAAATAAATAAGGCGGGCAAATTGCCCACCTTATTTTTTGTGGAGAATAGATATCTGGTGAAATTAATCTAGAAGTCTTGTAGAGACGTAGCACTGCTACATTTCTTGTTTAATGGTTAATTCAAAAATGAATTAAACCTTAGCTAATTCTGGAGTAGGACTCTTGCTGTTGCGAATTGCTGTAATAGCTTCAGCATAATCTTTAGCGTTAAACACAGCTGAACCGGCGACAACTGCATTGGCTCCCGCTTCTAAAACTTGCCAGGTATTATTTGCCTTTAGTCCTCCATCTACTTCAATCCAAGGGTCAAGACCGCGTTCATCACACATTTGGCGCAGCTTGCGGATTTTGGGTAATACACCAGGGATAAAGCTTTGACCACCAAAACCAGGGTTGACGCTCATAATCAGTACTAAATCGCACAAATCTAAAACGTATTCAATTAGTTCTAGAGGGCTACCAGGATTAAGTACAACTCCAGCTTTCTTACCAAGCTCTTTAATTTGCCCCAAGGTGCGGTGCAGGTGTGGAGAAGCATTATGTTCGCAGTGCACGGTGATATGATCGGCACCGGCCTTGGCAAAATCCTCTACATACTTTTCTGGCTCTACAATCATCAAGTGGACATCTAGTGGCTTGGTCGTAATCGGACGAATCGCCTCCACAATCAGAGGACCTATCGTAATATTGGGTACAAAACGACCGTCCATTACATCAACATGAATCCAATCTGCTCCAGCCGCGTCTATGGCGCGAATTTCGTCACCCAAACGACTAAAATCGGCTGATAGGATAGATGGAGCAATTACAATGGGCTTTTGAGATCGGTTTTGGGTCATGGCTAGTGGGTTTTAAGCGTCCTCGTCTGTACGTATTGTAACAAAACATTGAGCAAGACTCATAATTTTGATCCCGGTTTTTTGGGGAGCAGGGGAGCAGGTGACAAAAGTTTAGAACTTGCAACAAGTCTTTCCCTTGTCCTCTTCACCATACCCAATGCCCAATGCCCAATGACAAATGACTAATAACTAATGACTAAAAAACTAACCTGGATATTTTGGGGATTAACTGCTTCTTGTCTGAGTGCGCCAGTAATTGCTTCAGCTTTAGAATCTGGACTAGGAACTAACGGCATTGATGCTCTTAAGCTACACAAACCTCCTTATAATTTAATCGGTCGTAAGATTGCTATTGGGCAAGTGGAAATTGGTCGGCCAGGAATGTTTGGGTGGGATAAGGCGGTGTCTAAAAATCGTGCTATATCTGTAGCTGCGGTTTTCTTACGCGATGGACCAGCTAAGTCAAATAGCGGTGTTGACCCCCACGCCTACAATGTTGCCGGTGTGATGGTGAGTCAAGACAAAGCTTTGCCAGGAGTTGCTCCAGGAGCGCAATTGTATTCATCAGCGGTGGGTTCCACTAAAAACATGGGTCAACCAGAAGAGTGCTTATCGGCACAGCATATAGCGCTCCAAAATGGTGGCGATGTCCGTGCGATTAACTTTAGCTTTGGGGAACCTCTGAGCCGCGATCCTCGACCGGAAGCTACTTTAGACGGCAATGCTTTACTAACCTTGTGTGTTGACTGGTCTAGTCGCGCTCATGATGTTTTGTATGCGATCGCTGGCAACCAGGGTAAAGGCGGTATTCCTATTCCTACAGATAATTTTAACGGAATAAACGTGGCTTTTTCATCCCGCCGAGGGGGAGTTTTTAACAAAGTAGACGTGGCTAATCTAGCGGGTGTTAACCAAGGTGTGAATGGAAGACTCGCTGGAAGGGAATTTGACCTTGATGGGCGTCGCGCTATCAGTTTAGTTGCTCCTGGCAATAATATTCCTTTGCTCAATCCAGATGGCAAATTGAACAAGGTTACAGGTACAAGTTTTGCAGCACCTCAAGTTACAGCTACTGTTGCTCTGTTACAAGAACTTGCTGACCGACAGATGCGGACAAAACAACCCCACTGGAGCATTGATTCTCGGCGTCATCAAGTGATGAAAGCTGTATTACTGAATTCAGCAGACAAAATCCTAGATAGCGGCGATGGCTTAAAGCTGGGAATGACCCGAACATTAATCGATAAGCAAAATCAAAACTGGCTAGATTCTGATGCTTATAAAGATCCAAAGATTCCCTTAGATGCCCAAATGGGAGCGGGTCATTTGAACGCATTTCGCGCTTATCAGCAATTTAGTGCTGGTCAATGGCAAGCATCAGCTACGGTACCAGCTATTGGTTGGGATTATCGCATAGTTGATGTTGGAGCATCTATTGACTATATATTAGCAAAACCGTTAAAGCAGGGGAGTTTTGTTGCTGTTACCCTGAGTTGGGATCGATTGGTAGAACTCAACGATAAAAATAAAAACCAGCAATATGACGTAGGCGAAAATTTTCGCGATCGCGGTTTGAATAATCTTGACCTCTACTTGGTAAAAGCTGATGCTCAAAATTCAGATACTGGTGCTGTTTGCTCCTCAATCAGCCAAATTGATAGTGTAGAACATATTTTCTGTCCCGTTACTACTGCTGGCAATTACAAAATCCGTGTCCAGTTTCGTCAAAAGCTGAATGAAGCGACTCAACCCTACAGTTTAGCTTGGTGGACTGTACCTATTAATTGAAATAGATTAGCACAAATATCTGTGTAAAATTACAGCGTTTTTCTCGTTCCCATATCAAGCATGGGAACGAGATTTCGTGCCTCTGAGAAACGTTATTCGATCTATAAAAACCTCACAGAAGTGATTATTTTATGATTACGTAGCTTACAATACGTTTATACGTAAAGATAAAAATTCTTAAAAATGGAAATTTTTTATAACTCGTCTGTATAGCCTTCTCAATAAGGAATTAGCAACTCCACAAGTTGTGTTTAATTCCTCTAAGCTATTAATTTGCTGTTACGAAAACTGTAACAGTCTCATTTTTGCATTGGAGTAAATGCAATAGTTAGTCATTGACACAGTATCTGCGTCAACTCTGAGCACAGATCGGGAATCTTTGGCAAGTGAGGTAGCAGAATGAATCGGCAGAAATTGAGTGATGCGAAAGAAAATTTCCTGCAAAGACGTTATGGTGTTAGTCTGGGCAGACGTTATGCCCTGGCTGCTGCAAGTGTTGTTTTATTCAGTGTATTAGGGTGTTCTCAAGTCGATAGTAATAAAAGTGCCCTTGCCCAATCTAGTTTACCTCAGCCAGAAACTCCATTGCAAAAAAAAACAGCCAACACTGATACAAAAATCGTTGAGTCTAGCAATAAGTTTGGCTTTAAACTATTTTCAGAAGTTCTGAAAAACGATCGGGGTGAGAAAAATATTTTTATCTCACCATCGAGTGTTGCGATCGCTCTTGCTATGACTTACAACGGCGCTAGCGGCTCGACTCAACAAGCAATGGCAAAAACCCTGGAATTACAGGGGATGGATCTACCAGAAATCAACTCTTCTTACGCGGCGGTATTAAAACAGCTTTTAGATAATTCAGATACGAAAGTGCAATTGAAAATTGCTAACTCACTTTGGGCAAATCAAGATGTTAGCTTTGCGCCAGACTTTATCAATAGAACCCAGGACTTCTATCAAGCCAAAGTCAGCAATTTAAACTTTAAAGATGCCGCTGCATCTAGTATTATCAATAACTGGGTCAAAGAAAATACTAACGGCAAAATCACTAAGATCGTTGAAAA
Organism: Nostoc sp. 'Lobaria pulmonaria (5183) cyanobiont'; assembly: GCF_002949795.1. NCBI lineage: Bacteria > Bacillati > Cyanobacteriota > Cyanophyceae > Nostocales > Nostocaceae > Nostoc > Nostoc sp. 'Lobaria pulmonaria (5183) cyanobiont'. Next base: position 5,942,312 of record NZ_CP026692.1, read on the forward strand.
AATTGAACCAGATCAGGTGTTATTTCTGATTAATGCCATATATTTTAAAGGTAATTGGAGTAAAGAGTTTGACAAAAAGCAAACTGCTCCATACCCTTTTTACATCACATCTAACAGGCAAAAACAACACCCAATGATGTCACAAGAGGGTGATTATAGATACTATGAAAGCGAAAAATTTCAAGCAGTTAGTTTACCTTATGGTAAAGATGGTAAGATAATTTTTTATATATTCCTACCCAAAAATAATTCTAACCTCAAAGCGTTTTATCAAAACTTGAATATTGATAATTGGGAAAAATGGATGACTCAGTTCAACAATCAAAAAGGGTTTATTCGCCTACCCCGCTTCAAAACAGATTACGATATTACACTCAATGATGCTTTAAAAACTTTAGGTATGGGGGAGGCTTTCACCAACAAAGCCAATTTTTCTGGCATGGGTAAAAACTTTGCTATTAGCCAAGTTAAGCATAAAACTTTTGTTGAAGTAAATGAAGAAGGCACTGAAGCGGCTGCCGCTACTTCAGTGGGAATAGTAGCAACATCTTTGAGACAAGAACCAGAACCATTCCGAATGATTGTCGATCGTCCCTTCTTCTGTGCCATTAGAGATAATCAGACGGGAAATATTTTGTTTATGGGTTCAATCATCGAGCCACAATGAGGATATAGGATGGATTGAAGACTCGATCTTGTTAAAAGGGAACTTCCAAAAAATCAAATACTCAGTGAATATAAACTGCGTCCACGTTGAAAACCGTAGTTCTGTATGAATAGAAAAACCCTCATCCCCCAGCCCCTTCTCCCAATATTGGGAGAAGGGGAGCCGGAAAGAAGTCCCTCTCCCTACTTGGGAGAGGGATTTAGGGTGAGGGCAAAAACTACGGTTCTCAACATAGATGAGGTTTAAATGATTAATTTACATCACTGTATGTGTAGATAATAATTTTTAGAAGTCATTATCTGTAAAGGTAACTATGGATGGTGAAGATATTTTTAGTGATGGGAAAAATTCTAATTTTGCGGCATAATCATATGTTTGTGATAGTTCAAGTTCAAGTGTTTGCTGCTCTTTTTCGTCAAAAAGCAACTGAATTTGATAACTTGTCCAGAATTGTTCTCCTAGTTCATCTTCTAAATCAAAAGGCTGTTCTTCATCACCCCATATATTCGACCAAAGGACTATTTGATTAGCCCGAAAATGGTTTTGACCTTTTGTATCTCCAACTACAAAATATACTTCGATATTTAAATCAAATCCCAAATCATCGACTTCTGCCTCTGCTATCTGACAGCTAACGGCAATTAAACTATCTGGATTAATATCTACTACCTGCTGTTGGCGTTGTAATAATTCTTTAAATATAAAATTAGGTAATAACTTTGAACTCTCTTCAAGTAGTGGGACTTAGACAAAAAGTAGCTAGAAAAAAGCCTCAAATGTATATACAGAGAGATTTGGACATCGGTTTGCTTGGTTTGTTGATATATCTGGGTTTCAAGCATTTTTGAGCCTTTAGTGTATTTTCCTTGCCGCGTATGGGTTTGAGGCTTGTTTTTGCTTCAAAAATGTTTAAGTCCCGCTAGGTGGTAAGCACATCCAAGGCAAGCTCATGCGTAAAGTCATAAACCTACTGTTCCAGGAATTGTATAAAATAATTCCTCTGACCTGATGCTATTAACCCTTCATCCAAATGAAGGGTTTTGAAATGTCTCAAACTTTCAGTTACCCTGAACTGTAAGTGTGAATATTACAGACTCATGTAAGTTGAGATAGCCAATAATAGCGCCTAGATATTACTGTTTAATTATCAGGAGCAAAGCGCGATTCTTTTGTGGAGAGGCTGCGCAATCGCGTGCAGAATATTTACAGTATTGCCTAAAATTATGGATAATTCCCCAGTGGTCGCTCAAGCAGATGCATCTTTACCAAATTACACTCAGGAAAATACACGAATAGTGGAGTCAGCAGCTGGCTCGAATTCACCACCGAAGCAAAAGGTAGGAAGTGACTTTGACTCTCGCATGATGCTGCGGTGTTTGGAACTGGCTCGCCGTGCTTTAGGGCGTACTTCGCCAAATCCGTTAGTGGGAGCGGTGATTGTCAAGGATGGCGAGATTGTCGGTGAAGGATTTCATCCTCGCGCAGGTGAGCCTCATGCAGAAGTGTTTGCTTTAAAAGCAGCAGGCGATCGCTCTCGTGGTGCAACAATCTATGTCAGCCTCGAACCTTGCAACCACTACGGGCGCACTCCCCCTTGTTCGGAAGGATTGATCCAAGCAGGGGTGGCAAAAGTAGTAGTGGGTATGGTTGACCCCAATCCACTGGTAGCTGGAGGTGGTATCGCCCGTTTACGGGCGGCGGGGATCGAAGTGTTGGTAGGAGTAGAAGAGTCAGCCTGTCGTCAGCTAAATGAAGCTTTTGTCCATCGCATCCTCTACAAGCGACCTTTGGGAATTTTAAAATATGCCATGACTTTAGATGGCAAAATTGCTACTACCTCTGGTCATAGCGCTTGGGTAACAAGTCAAGAAGCCCGCAGTGAAGTGCATCTAATGCGGGCGGCTTGTGATGCGATAATTGTCGGCGGTAATACAGTCCGACAAGATAATCCTTACTTAACCAGTCATCAGGTGGAGGCACATAATCCCTTGCGGGTGGTGATGAGTCGCCATCTCAACTTACCGGAAAGTGCCCATCTGTGGCAAACTGCGGATGCTCCAACTTTGGTGTTGACACAGATGGGTGCTAACCCCGATTTTCAACAACTGTTACTCAAACAGGGTGTGGAGGTGGTGGAATTAACATCACTTACACCGGATAAGGCAATGGCGTACTTATATGAACGAGGTTTTTGTAGCGTGCTGTGGGAGTGTGGTGGTACCTTAGCTGCTAGTGCGATCGCTCAAGGAGCAGTGCAAAAAGTTTTGGCATTTATTGCCCCAAAAATCATTGGTGGTAGTATTGCTCCCACACCTGTGGGCGATTTAGGTTTTACTACCATGACTGAGGCGTTGTCTTTAGAACGCGTTCGTTGGCGTGTAGTCGGCTCTGACTGCTTAGTAGAAGGTTATTTTTCCCCAAAAGCTAATAGTCAACAGTAATAACACTTGACGATCGATCTATTTATCTTGATTTTGCGTTGGCGTAGCCCGCCGTAGGCATCGCGATCACTGGCGTTCATGGGCAATATCACGTATAAGAGCTAGTCGAGATTGAATGTAGTGGCTAAGAAAATCAGTTTCGTTAGAATCTAACAACACTTGCGTTTCGGTTTGTTTCACTAACCACTGCACCAAGCTAGCATCATCCAGTTGTAAAAGGAGCTTGGCTTGCGCGGTTTCAACCACTGACCAAAGCTGACGCATAATTGTAGGAGTCATCAGACCTCAATTGAATAATTTAGCTTTGCTGTCTTCAGATTACACAATTCCAATCGCAATTTACGACATGAATGTAGAAGCTGAGACAAGTATTATTAAAAACTTAATAATGGTATTTATAACTTTATGAAGATTAAGAATTTGAAACTCAGTTTGAAAACGGATATTGGGCATTGGACATGGGAAAGATATATTTTCGTGTGTTAAGTTGCAAAACCTAGAAAGCAAATACACTAAATTCTCAAAACTGGGTTTTTGTGTTTTAAAATACCGAAATTGTGTTGATTATACCCCAAGTAAAGCCCGTTTTTGATGGACTATATTGAATACTGAATTGTCTTATAAAATACAAAATCCTGCGAAAGCCATTTTATTGTCAAACAACACACTCAAATTTATCCTGCTTTACTAATCCAAAATTACCTATTCTGCTCTTGAGCCACAATCTTTGATGCAATGAAGGCCGCATCCTCTCCAACACCCAACAGAAGCCCAGACTTCACGGTGTGCAGCCAGGGTAGACCTAGTAAATAAAGTCCCGGATAATTTGTGAAACCACGCTTGTGAATCGGATAGCCATCACTATCTAAGACCGACACACGAGAGTAAACGAGTCCCAACGCTGATTGCGCCAAGCATTACTCGCTTGAGGTGATCGCTCAAGAACAATATGTTGACAACCTTCCTGGGTCAAGTAGTAGCTAATTGAAAGTCCAGCTTGTCCACCTCCGACAATTACTGTTTCTATGTATTCACTCATTTACAATTTTTCCTTTCTACATCTGTTGCTCAATTTATGGAGTAGCGAACAAGTAAGCTGCATAGTAGCTAAATTTAAAATCTAACTTTTAAGAACAATGTTTCTCAGGACATTAACATTGTTTGGCTGTAGATGGATTCACAAAATTATGTAAATCTGCATCCCAAATACTAATGTAAATAAAATCACATTCTTGACGAATAATTTGGCCTTTGACTGAGCCATTCGTAAAACTAAAATTATCCGATTGACGCTGTTGTACCTGTTTGAGTCCCTGCTTAATTTCTTTAGTGGTTTGCCCTCCTAACATTCCATCTAAGGTAGTCTCCATTATCTGTGGGTCTACTGATTGGGCAAAAGATACCTCAGTTTGGCGTAGCACTTTAGAATTACGATCGAATAAGTAGCCAAGGTCAATTTTGTTGGGCACTAATTTGTAAACGACAGCACGAGTCTTACCCCATGCGCCTCTTAAATCTTGATTTGGTTTGCCGAGGGTCGCTTCTACGTCACTTCTTGATGTACCTGTAGCAAATGCGGGAACGCTTTGGCTAGTGGTAGCTAATTTGCTAGGCGACCGATCGCTGTTTTGTGGTGTGGAAGGAACTTCTGGTTTGGGAACTGCGGCCTCATTCTTTGGTTCTGGCTGTGGTGTGGATACTGCTATCGGTGCTGGAGTATCTAAAGTGACAGGCTCTTTTTCTGGCTGTGCTATGGGTACAACTGGAGGATTAAAGGTTGGTCGCTGTCGTGGTGATGAGCTAGGCATAAGTGGGACTGGAGAAGTTTGGGAGGAAACGGGCGGTTCGGTAGATGCAGAAGTTGGAAAAGATTCTGGCGATGGCGTGGGATTTGTGCCAATCGTTGTTTCTGGTTGTTGCTGACGAATGATGCTAGGAATTGCTACCGCACCAATCAAGCCACCGATGAGCAAACTACCAACAATCACAGCAGATTTTTGCCAGTTTCCAGAAGTGGAAGACCCTGGAATCGCAGAATTTTTTTGTGGGGAATATAATGGCTGGGTTTGTCGAGTCGAGGTAGCAGTGGGAGAAAAACTGACTGTGGAAGTACTTGCAGCTGACTGCAAGGCATATAGCATTTTACTGGCAGTGCTGTAGCGATCGCCAGCATGAGGCTTAATTGCCTGATTGAGTACCGCCGCCAATTGGGAAGAGACGTTAGGGGCGAACTGAAGCCAAAGTATTTCCCCAGTTTTCAGATCGGTTAGCAATTCTTGCGGGTGTTTACCAGTCAGCAGATAAATCGCCGTTAAACCCAAGCTGTAGATATCAGTGGCGTAAACTGGGCGGCCAACGGCTTGTTCGCTAGGCATATATCCGGGCGTACCAATGACAAGCGATCGCGTGGGGTATCCTGGAGAATTCACTACAGAACGGATTGTTTCTTTGACTGCACCAAAATCAATCAAAACTGGATTGCCATCAGCAGGACGCAAAATAATGTTATCTGGCTTGATATCCCGGTGAATAATGCCTTTACTGTGAACATAATCTAAAACTGAAAGCAGACTCAAGAGAATTTGCCGAACAGCAGTTTCACTCTCAAATCCTTTGGCTTCAACAATTTTCTTCAGGGTTTGACCATGAATCCATTCTTGGACGAGGTAAAACTGCCCGTTCTCAGAAAAATAGGCGTAGAGTTTCGGAATTTGGTGACTACTTTCACCCAAATACTCTAAGGTTGCTGCTTCCCGTTCAAACCGTTGTTGGATAAGTTGGTAGGTTTGCGGGTCATTATTAATTATCGGTTTTAGTTGCTTGATTACACAGCGACGGCGAGAAGGCATGTGGACATCTTCTGCTAGAAAGGTTTCTCCAAAACCACCAGCGCCGATTACCTGGATAATTTGATAGCGATTGTTTAGCAGGGTTATTGTCATGAAAAATTACAAGCGTAGACACCGGAGACATTTCGGCTCTGGGCTTGTCGTCAGACATCGCCCTTTCCAAATGTACATCAGATCAGTTGATGAGTTATAGACACTGAATTGAGAACGCGTGTAGCTAATGGGGGAATACAAGGATGCTCAAGTCAACTGTCTGAGTGGAAAGTGCCACAAGCCAAACTTTCTGTCTCCCAGTAGGGCGGATTGCCAAATTGCTGAATCAGGAAATCCATAAACACTTGAACGCGTCGCGAGTGCTTACGATTGGGTAAATATAATGCATAAACGCCTGTATCTCGATCGGTTTGTGGAGAAATTTGAAAATCAGACAACACTGGCTGCAATCGTCCAGCTTTAATATCTTCACCGATCAACCAGGTTGGCATCAAGACCAAACCACTGCCATTTAAACAAACTTGACGCAACACCTCCGAATGGTTTGCCACTAGAGATCCACTCACTTTAACTTCACACACTTCTGTCTCACGTTGGAAGCGCCAGATTTGATGATTTGTGGAATAAGCAAACAGCAAACAATTGTGCTGAGTTAAGTCGTTCGGATGACTCGGTTTACCCTGTTGCTTAAAATAGGCTGGGCTACCGCAGACCAGCCGATGGTAGTTCGCGAGTTTGCGAAGCATTAGATTGGCATTGGAGCGATCGAGGTTGCCGATGCGGATGACCACATCTAAATCGGCTTCTGCCAGATTTGCGAGTCCATCGCTCAGTTGGAGGTCGAGTTTCACCTCTGGGTACTGAATCAGAAAATCGCTCAAAATCGGAGCAATGTGCAGCCGCCCAAACGTCACAGGCAGACTGATTCGCAAAGTGCCGTGCGGAATATCACCCTGTTCCATAACACAAAGGTTAGCTTCTTCTACATCTTGCAGAATTTGCACGGCTCGTAGTACTTCTGCCCCTGTAGTGTGAGCGTGATGCTGCGCGTGGAGCGGTTGAGTAACTGAGTGTTCAGCATCGCTTCCAGGGAATTGATTTGGCGCGTCACCGAGGAGACGGCTAACTCTAACTGCCGTGCAGTTTCAGAAAAGCCACCAGTTTCTACGACTTTGACAAACGATCGCATCGCTGCCAGTTGATCCATCGCATCCCTCCGCAACTGATTATTGCAAAAAACGCAAAGGTATTTAGCGTATTTAGTACATTAACATTCTTTTCAAATGAGATTAAAGTGAAACTATCAACAGTTGCAGAACAGTCCCAAAGGAGGCAACGATGACGCTGACGATCGCAATTACTTCTGATTTCATTTGTCCTTGGTGTTTGGTCGCAGAAACGCGGTTGAATCAAGCGATCGCCCAACTAAATTCTGCTGTTGAGATTGAATACCTCTGGTTTCCCTTTGAGCTAAATCCGCAAATGCCAGCAGCCGGAATGGATCGTAAAGCCTATCGCACTGGCAAATTTGGCAGTTGGGAATACTCACAAGGATTGGACGCAAAAACGGTGCAGGCAACACAAGCTGATAATATTAACTTCCGCTACGACCTGATGGCCGTCACGCCCAACACCCTGAAAGCACATCGATTGACCTGGTTTGCAGGCAATCAGGGCAAAGCGACTGAGATGGCTGTCCGCATTTTCAATGCCTATTTCACAGAAGGTCGAAACATTAGCGATGTTGAGCCACTAGCAACTTTGGCAGCACTGCATCTGTAATTCGTAGCGAATTAAATTTGCAAGACTCTGCAATCCTGATGCGTTGGCTTGCATTGTTAATGCGTTGGCTTGCATTGTTAATGCGTTGGCTTGCATTGTCAATGCGTTGGCTTGCATTGTTAATGCATTGACTTGCATTGTTAATGCATTGACTTGCATTGTTAATGCATTGACTTGCATTGTTAATGCATTGACTTGCATTGTTAATGCATTGGCTTGCATTCAAAACGCTACGCTTTTACCCAAAGCTTTACTAAGTGAACTCTATAGTCTCAACAAACTCTAAAATACTGTCCTTGATATCTTCAGCCTCTTCCTCAACAGAATCGGGAGTTTCACCGTTAATAAAGCTGTGCTGACTACTAACTATATACAAAAATTCCCCATTGATAAAGGTGAGCAAGCCCCGGTACGCATCTAATCTGATCGCAGTTCCATTATTTTCTTGCTTAGAAATTGTGGAACCTTTAGGCATATCAATTAACACGTAGTAAGCACCTCGCAAAGTATCTTTCAGATATTCGGTATACTCCACAGAAGCATCTGGTACATTGGCAAAAATCGCTTGGGGTATATACTTGTCTACTAAAATTGTTTGTAAATATTCTTCTTGTCCAACAGACTCCAATTCCTCTAACTGTTCTAAGGGGAAAGGATAATAATCGATTCTCAGCAAAGTACCGATATCATCAGAAAAGCCAACTACTCCTTCCTGGCTTTGAATTCTACCGCCCTGCTGCGGATCGACCGGAATCGGCACGGTAAAATTACTTAAAGGAGATTGATATGTCTGTTCGCTAAAATCTTCGATGACCACTGTTTCATCATCATCGTCGTCTGCATATTCATCTTCTGCTTCTTTAAAAGCTGCAATTACCTCCTTGATGATTTCCTCTGCTTCTTCATCCTCAAGTTCTAAGGCTGCTTGTAACTTTTTCAGGTAGGCTTGTTTTGGTTTGGGAATGGCCAGTTCATCGTCTAAAAGCACTATTACCCCAGCAGCAAAACCATCTAGCACTAATTCATCTGAGAGAGATACTTTGGCGGCATTAAACAGGGGCCCAATTCCCTCTTCTTCTGCAATGGAGATGAGTCTATCAACTATTTCTGCAATTTCATCTTCTGAGTATTCTTCAAAAACCTCGAATTCCCAGAGGATACCCGCTAAACTTTCTGCATCTACCTCTTCAATCAATGAATCTGCGATCGCAGTGACAGTTGCGATCGCCGCCACTGCTTCCTCTGGACTTAGTGATTCCTCTGATGTCTTTGGTGAGTTAAAAACCTTGTCATATTTGGTCATAAATGCTACCTAAATTAATTCCTTGATAGTAATAACAGATTGAAAGTGACAATGGTCAGTTTACCAATGGAGCGAATCTTCTAGAGAAAAAGTTAGCTTATACGTGGTTGACTCAGTATTGCTAAGGTGTAACAAAACCTTGTTGACAACTAATCTTCGAGGAGTTGAGGTATTCTTAAATCTGTTCTTGAATATACACTTAAACACTAGCTAGGCTCAATATTTACCGCAAGTCAATTTAATTAAATATTGTAAATTTTTGTGACCGAGCAATTATCCTAAATAACTCCTATACCCCTTTATTTTTATCCTCCAGCAGATGAATTATATCTATCGATAGAATTATAAACTAGCTAGCGATAGATACCTACACCGTAGGCAGGATGTCAGAATACCGAAGTTTGTAGTGACACACAATACTTGAAACGTTGTACTGTTGGTTCTACAAGTAGTGAATTGAATTACATGAAATTTTGAGTTTTTTATGGTACAAACCCCACCATCTCAGTTTTCACCAGATCAATATAAAGTAGATCCTGCAAAAGAAAATGTAGAAGCTCTTATACAAGAACCGCAGTTAGATATTGAGATTGCTCTAGAGTTCCTTTACACCAGAGATATTGAATTTCGTCAGGAAACAATTTATTTTCTCGTAGTCGATCGCTTTTATGATGGCGATCAAGATAACAGCGAGGGTGCAAACTCAGAATTGTATGATTCAACTAGACAAGATTGGGGTAAGTACTGGGGTGGCGACTTGCAAGGTGTCATTGATAAATTAGATTATCTCAAAAATATGGGAGTTACCGCTCTTTGGCTAACTCCACTGTTTGAGCAGGTTGAAGAGTTATTTGTTGGCAATGCAGCAATACATGGCTATTGGACAAAAGACTTTAAACGGCTTAATCCTCGATACATTGCTGACGGGGACAACCCTTCTTTAAACGCTACTCAAGAAGAAAAAAATACAACCTTCGATCGGTTAATTACAGAACTGCACAAGCGCAATATGAAGCTAGTGCTGGATATTGTCTGCAACCATAGTACACCTGATACCAGCGGTAGTAAAGGTGAATTGTATGATGATGGTGTAAAAATTGCTGACTTTAATGATGATGCTAATAATTGGTATCACCACTATGGCGAAGTGCAAAACTGGGAAGACGATTGGCAAGTACAGAACTGTGAACTATCTGGTCTAGCAACCTTCAATGAGAACAATACTGAATATCGAGAGTATATTAAGTCAGCAATTAAACAATGGCTAGATCGGGGTGTCGATGCACTGCGCGTCGATACTGTCAAGCACATGCCGATTTGGTTTTGGCAAGAATTCACTGGCGATATGAGCAATCACAAACCAGATGTATTTATTTTTGGTGAGTGGATTTACAGTAATCCTAGTGACGATCTCTCGGTGGAATTTGTTAACCACTCAGGCATGACACTTCTAGACTTTGGGTTGTGCGTGGCAATTCGCGCTGCACTGGGACAAGGTTCAGAAATGGGATTCCAAACAATTCAATATATTTTTGATCAGGATTATCGCTACAACGGGGCAACAGAGCTAGTTACCTTCATCGATAACCATGATATGTGCCGTTTCCAATCGCTGAACTCCGATCCAGCGATGCTGAAGGTTGCGATCGTCTTAATTATGACCTGTCGCGGTATTCCCTGCATCTATTACGGCACAGAACAGTATCTGCATAACGACACTGATGGCGGTAACGACCCATATAACCGCCCAATGATGGAAAGTTGGGATACTGAGAGTGAGATTTATCGTTGCATCAGGCTGCTGTCTGGCTTACGACGACTGAATCCAGCCGTGTCAATGGGTAGCCATTGGCAAAAATACTTAACACCGGATGTTTACTGCTATTTACGCCGCTATCGCGACTCTGCGTGTTTTGTAGCTTTAAATCGGGGAGGAGAAGTTACTTTACCAGAAGTAGAAACAGAATTGCCCGATGGAGAACATACCTGCGTGGTGACTCGCAATAAGTATGAGGTAAAAGATGGCAAGATTTATGACCTAGTACTAGAAGAAAGGGGAGCAATTGTTTTCAGCCACGTTGGCGAACGGATAAAAGCACAAACAATTGTCCGCGTCCAACTCAATGGCGTGGAGACCAAACCTGGTGAAATCGTTGTGGTGACAGGAGATTGCCCAGAGTTAGGTAACTGGGATATCAGCAAAGCCTATCCCCTAGAGTATATCAACACCAATACTTGGTTTGCTGAGATTCCCTTTGATGAAAGTACTGGTCAGCTGATTGCTTATAAATATGCCATGTGGCGGGAAGGGCGATCGCCTCTGCGCGAAAATCTCGTAAATCGCCGCTGGGTGATTGCCAAAGAAGGTACTGTCAAATGGCGTGATACTTGGGCATCGGGACGCGAGTCTTAGAGTTTATGATTTGATATGATACCTGCACATCAGGAAGAGAATCGTAGAAATTTCAGATAAAAAATGAAGTGCAAAGGAGTAAAATTTTCATCCTTTGCACTTCATTTTTTGTGAATTGATAGCGCTTCTCGTATCCTACGGTCAGCCGCTACACGTCTATGTCTGTAATACTCTGATTTCTAAATGCTTCTTCAATATATTTTAGTTTCCAGTGATCTGAATCACACCATTTTGGGAGTGAAAATGGATAATATCAAGCAGATAAATACCTAATAACCCTTGAAAAGAGGGGCAAAGTTTTTAATACTTACCAAGTCATCTAAAAAAACGAGAAAAAGGTAAATAGTAATGTTCGACCTCTTAGTGAAAAATCAATTAACTGTTCCAAAAAAAATAAAGTTTAAAAATGAAATTTTGGCACGAGTTCAAGGTCGAAAGCCAGAAGCTTTAAATGAGGAAATCTATTTTTATAAAACTGAATTACTTCCCTATTTTATAAAATTGAGCCAACAGAATCCTGTTTTCAGTGTTACAGAGCAACTACGGCTTTTAGTGGGTGTTTGGACACCAATCTGGTCTACTATATCCTTTCATGAAAGTTTACCGAAAAGAATACAAGAGCAGTCCTTCCAAATTTTTCAGCATGATAGTTACTGTGCCAGTGTAGCTCGCTATATAATGGGAAAAGAGCCGTCTTTATCCCACAATTTTCAATCAAGATTACCAGCTTATGATTTCATGGTAATCCAGAAATATGGAGTTCAAAATGGTAAATGGTATCTTCAAAACATTGATAGATTTCAGGCTTTTAAAAATAGAGAAGTTCCTCTAACTTTAGAATCAGTCTACAACTGGTTTACTAATTTACTTAACAACAAAGTAAAACTGAATACCTCAAAATTAGTTTTACCTAAAGCTTTCAAACTAGAAAATTCAGAGATGAATGATACTAATGACTTTGAAAAAATGTCTTTAGCAACTTCTCAAGTATTTGAGCATTTATATATAGATAATGACTGGCGACTTGTCAAAACTCAAACGGATGCCTCACATTTACCTAGTTACACAATTTTTGTTAGGAGGCAATAAGGATAATAATTTATGTAAATCTAAAGCTTTTTTTAGATACTAAGTAGAATAATTAATCTAAAAATAAGCCAAATCAAAAATTCTATTCTTTGTTGAAAAAATACTTTATTGAAGCTGTAAAAGTTAAGCTTTTTGATTTAGGTGGTTAGGCTTTATTTCTTGCTATTTGCTAGAATGACACCCAGAGGTTTGATAGCAGGAAAACTGAGTCAGCCAAAATGTTGCTGAAAACAAAGGAGTAACTATTGATGAGTAAAGCAACACTCTACAATCAGGACTTTCTGGTGTGGACGCAGCAACAAGCTGAGTGCCTGAAGAAAGGACGCTGGGCTGAGTTAGATGTTGAACATTTGGTAGAAGAACTAGAGGCTTTGGGTCGGAGCGAACAAAAGGAACTTGGAAGTTATTTACAGGTGCTTTTAATGCACTTACTCAAATCCCAATATCAACCAGAGCGAAAAACCAAAAGTTGGGTTAACACAATCTCAAACTGCCGAAATCAAATTCAAGATTGCTTGGAAGATACTCCCAGTTTGGAGCGCCTTCTAGAAGACTGGGAGTGGATACAAAAATATTATCGCCGCGCTCGTCGAGATGCCGCAAATGAGACTCAAAAGCCAATAGAAACTTTTCCCCTTGAGTGTCCTTTCACTATGGAACAACTTCTCGATCCTAAATTCTTCTAAGTTAGACTGCTGAAACTCAGTAAGTAGGCATAATTAAACATAAAATAAAATCCTAGTTCGTAGTGAGTGATTCATCGCTCAAAACAAAGATTATCAGCTTCCTCAAGGTGGGGGAACACTACTGTAATTTAACATCGTGGGTGCATAGGCTAGCAAAAACCGCAGGCATCGCACATTCATCGCAAACTTATAATATTGATGATATCTATCCACCTCTGACTTTTTATTGCGATAATTCCCAAGGGGGACGCGCTCTCCACTGGTCAGTTAAAGGGGGATAAATGACACTCAAGCGGTTGGTTTTATTTTTTGTGATGACGCCGATAGCAGTTCTGTTGGCAGTTTCGGCTTTATTCGGTAGTTGGCAAGAACCTCAATTTCAAAGTCGCCTGGAACTATACCAAACAAATATTGCTTTACAAGCTCAAGCTTGGCAATCAGAAGATAGCGGTGATGACAAACTCCAAGGAATTCGAGAAGCAATACTTGGTGAGCAACCCCTAGAAAGCGCTACAAAGCAGTATCAGGAGGCGCGTCAATCAGTTCAAGCTAACTTAGACAAAGTTAACAACAAACTTGCACAATTACGCTCTCAAGCTGAAATAACTCCCACACCTCCGAAACCTCTACCGGACGCTCCTCCCACTATTGAAACGTCTAAACAGGGACAGCAACAGTTACAACAGTCTTTTAAGCAGTTACAAAAATTACTGGCTGAATTAGACCTGCGCTTGGGAATTTTACAAGCACAGCAAGGACAGACGGATACAGCCTTCAATACTTGGAGCGAATTACAACAACGCTCAGATATTAATCCATTTGGGGAAACCGCCGCTGTATTGACTGGACTGTGGAGCAATCCTCCGCGTATCCTCCAAAATGCTCAAGAACCAATTCAAAAGAATTTAGAAGGTTGGTTTCGCTCTACTGCTTTAGTTAAGTTATACCAACTCCAGCAACGACAAGACGCATTATCAGCAGTAAAAGCTGCACAACAAGAATCTTCTGCTCAAGCAGTGGTGAAATTGGCGGTTATTGGCACTATTCCCACTTTGGCAGCTTTAATTGGTCTCATACTGCTGATTTTATTATTTGCTCAACGCTTGTTGAAAGGAAAAGCCTCTTTATTAGCTCAAAATGCTGATATCCCTTGGTCAACGCCTTGGGGTGGTGAAACGGTTTTGCAGGTTTTTATCATCGGCTTTTTCTTTATGGGGCAAATTTTTGTGCCCTTGGTAATATCACTGCTACCCATCCCGCGTCCCATTGTGGATGTGCGACTTCAGGCGTTTTCTGTGTTGGTTAGTTACTTCTTAGTGGCATTAGGTGCGCTGTTAGTGCTGTATTTCTCTCTCAAGCGCTTTTTTCCACTACCGGAATTCTGGTTTCGCTTCCGTTTTCAAGATAACTGGTTTTTGTGGGGACTGGGAGGCTATTGCACGGCTTTACCTGTAGTTGTGGTGGTATCTTTGATTAATCAGCAGCTATGGCAAGGACAGGGTGGTAGTAATCCTTTGTTGCAACTAGCGCTAGAAAGCCAAGATGGTGTAGCATTAGGCATATTTTTCTCTACAGCTGCGATCGCCGCTCCATTTTTTGAAGAAATCCTATTTCGCGGTTTTTTGTTACCCTCTCTAACTCGTTACTTACCCGTGTGGGGATCGATTCTGATCAGTAGTTTGTTGTTTGCGATCGCTCACCTCAGCTTATCGGAAATTCTGCCCCTAACCGCATTGGGCATTGTTTTGGGAGTAGTTTACACGCGATCGCGCAATCTCCTCGCTCCGATGCTCCTCCACAGTCTTTGGAATAGTGGTACACTCTTAAGCTTGTTTGTTTTAGGTAGCAATTAAAACAAATGAAATACTGTTGCCAAAACCAAAAATATCTGATTTTATCTTCATAAGTAGAGACAATTTACTAGTAATAATTGGTTATAAGCATAAATACTAGCTGAAAAGCCAATTAAGATAATGGCAAAAGCAAATTAAAGAATGCTATTAACATAGACAACAAACTATCTAGTTAAGCATTTATTCTCATTCGGGTAGATTTTAGCCATTTTCAAGATGTTAATTGTCTTCTTGAACCATTTTTAGCTGTCATAAATTGGAATGCAATTCCGGTTTGCGCTCATGGAAGTACGATCGGTAACTAAAAAGCGGTTAGAAAGATATCGAAGATGCCTTTTGCGCTTCTTCTAGATTCCCACTAGCCACACAGTTGTCTTGTCATTGGTGCAATAGCGTTTCACGCCTGCTGAAAGCAATTTCTAAGGGCGGGCTATTCGGCGTCGCAAAAGAATCCGGAAATAATACTGATGGACTTGTAAAAAGTGGTGTATGTAGCAGCTTTTGCTGATTATTTAAGATTGATTCTGCTCAAGATAAACGCCTGAGCGAAAAATCAACTGCTGCATCAGGGTTTGCGATCGTCAAATCCACCAAAAGTCACAAGGAGCGCCAGATCGGCATATACTGCAAGACATCTTGGCGTCTCCTCTGGAATAGAAGCTGATTTTAGTTATTCGTCTTGGGACTTAATTGTACTGAAAAAATTAAAAATCTATTTATTAAGCAAGTAAATGTATTTGCTTCCATTACAATAAAGACTTTATTTTTATACTCACTTATCAAGGAGCAGCACTTATATGGCAAATCTCAACCCCAGCCACCCTACCAAACAACTTCTAGCTGGTTACTGTGGGATTATCCTGGGAGCGTTTGGGGTTCATAAGTTTATTCTAGGATACGCTTCGGAAGGCTTTATTATGTTAGTGATTTCTATAGTTGGGGGTTCTTTCACCTACGGGGTTGCTTTGTTAATTATGCAACTTGTAGGTTTAATTGAAGGCATGATCTACTTAAATAAATCCCCTGAAGGATTTGTAAATACCTATTTTGAAAAGAAGCAGGGCTGGTTCTAGTACAAAAATAGCCTTCTTACTGGAAGCAGAGGCTAACATAAGCTTCCAAGCTGAGGATTGCAGCAAAAGCGTGGGGATAAAGGGCAGCGACAAAAGCAACATCCTTTTTGCCTTCCGCTTCACCCTTTACCTTTAGCAGAAGTTATACAGCACTTCTACCTTTTGTATTTATTTTTATTGATATGCTTATTCTCAAACCTAAACAGCTTAACTGGGCAATGTTCTTCTTGTTAGGCTTAGGATATTTTACTGTTATGTCTCATTTAGAAATCAACTATTTCTTAAAAAACCTGATTGCGATCGCACCAATACAGGTGGTAGCTATTATTTATGTCACTTATCGACGTTGGATTTGTCAACCCCCTGTAGGGGAATTAAAAATTCCAAATTTAAAATTCGAAATTCAGAACTCTACAGATAAATCTGGGAACTTGGAACGTTGAATGAAAGTGCAGCGATAGTCTTAATGCTCAACCAAGTACGATAAATTAATAATTTTAATATGGTTGACATTGAGTCATAGTTCCATATTTCGCCTACGCTCGAATTAGAGACGCTTTTAGTCAGGCGTTGAATTTCTGTAGCGAATCTAAACACAAGCCATGCAACTTGTCCCGAAAACTAAGCCAGCCCTAGAACTTGACCCAATCCTAGAGAAGATTATTCTAGATGTTGGGGGTATGAAGTGTGCTGGGTGTGTGAACGCAGTAGAGCGACAGCTGACCCAACATCCAGGTGTCAAGAGTGCCTGTGTGAACCTGGCCACAGAGGTAGCAGTTGTAGAGTCAGAAGTTGGTGCAATAGATGCAGATGCACTGGCACAGCGATTAACAGCCGTTGGATTCCCGACTCAACCCCGAAAAGCTAATGGCACAGTAGCAGGCGAAATATCGACCTTACCAAACCCAGCAGAACGACAACGCCGAGAAATGCGTTCTTCTCTATGGCAGTTGGCGATCGCTGCGGTGTTGCTGATATTGTCGGGAAGTGGACATTTTGGTAATCTTGGTAGCTCAGTGCTGCCAGTGCTAAATAACATCTGGTTTCACTGTGGACTGGCGACAGTAGCGCTATTAATTCCCGGTCGCCCAATTTTAGTAGATGGCTGGCTGGGCTGGCGGCGAAATGCGCCTAACATGAATACCCTGGTGGGATTAGGAACGCTGACAGCCTACATTGCTAGTTTAGTAGCGCTGCTTTTTCCTCAATTGGGTTGGGAGTGCTTCTTTGACGAACCAGTAATGATGCTGGGCTTCATTCTCTTAGGAAGGACATTAGAGCAACAAGCTAGAGGTCGCGCGGCTGCTGCATTTAGGAAATTGCTAGCACTCCAGCCACTCTTAGCGCGATTGATTGCCAACCCAGAGAAAGCCGGAATGGGTTCTTCTAGTGTTGAGATTCCTGCTGAACAGGTGCGTGTAGGTGAATGCTTACAAGTGCTGCCAGGTGATAAAATCCCCGTTGATGGTGAAGTGGTGGTTGGTCAAACAACGGTTGATGAATCAATGCTAACTGGAGAAGCAGTGCCAGTAATCAAGAAACCAGGAGATACGGTGACAGGAGGGACGCTAAACCAGTCAGGAGCGATCGCTATTCAAGCAACCCGGACTGGAAGTGATACAACTCTAGCTCAAATTGTCGCCCTAGTAGAAGCCGCCCAAACTCGGAAAGCCCCAGTACAGAAATTAGCAGATACAGTAGCTGGTTACTTTACCTATGGTGTGCTGACAGCATCTGTCTTAACATTTGTCTTTTGGTACTTTTTCGGCACTCATATTTGGACTGATATTACCATGTCTGGTGGCATGGAAATGATCAGCCACGCTCACCACTCCTCACTCCCAACTCCCCACTCTTCCCTATTAATAAGTTTAAAACTAGCGATCGCAGTTATGGTAGTCGCCTGTCCCTGTGCTTTGGGACTTGCCACACCAACAGCCATTCTTGTTGGAACTGCTATGGGCGCAGAACGAGGTTTGTTAATCAAAGGTGGCGACGTTTTAGAAAGAGTACACCAGTTAGATACCGTAGTATTTGATAAAACTGGCACTCTCACCACAGGTAATCCCATCGTCACAGATTGTCTGTTAATTGAGGAAATGGGGAATGGGGAACTCGGGGCCCCCTCTGGGGATAAGGGGCAATGGGGAATAGGGAGTAGTGAATCCCACTCCCTAATCCAACTAGCAGCAGCTGTAGAAAGCGGTACTCACCATCCCCTAGCAAAAGCGATTCAGCAAGAAGCACAGCAGCAACAGTTATCTATTCCAGAGGCTGTAGACTTTCACACGGAACCAGGGCTAGGGGTATCTGCTGTAGTAGAGGACAAAGTTGTATTGTTGGGTAACTGGGAATGGTTGAGTTGGCACGGCATTGCCATTAACGAAACCGCACAACAGGTAGCACAGGATTTGGCAACAGATGGTAAAACAGTCGTTTGCGTCGCAATTGGAGGAACTTTAGCCGGACTAATTGGTGTTTCTGATACCCTCAGATCGGATGCCCGATCCACTGTAGACAAGTTGCGTCAGATGGGCTTACGGGTAATGTTGCTCAGTGGCGATCGCCAAGAAGCAGCTAGTGCCATAGCCAAACAATTAGGATTAGATAGCGCTGATGTAATCGCAGGTGTTCCCCCAGCTAAAAAAGCAGCGGCAATACAGTCTCTCCAGTTAGAAGTGACAAGGGGACAAGGAGACAAGGAGACAAAGAAAACTCCCCACTCAGTTGTCGCAATGGTCGGAGATGGAATCAATGATGCTCCAGCTTTATCCCAAGCAGATGTCGGAATTGCTTTACACTCCGGGACAGATGTGGCGATGGAAACTGCTGAAATTATTCTAATGCGCGATCGCCTAAACGATGTCGTCGAATCTATTCAGCTTAGTCGTGCCACCTTCAACAAAATCCGCCAAAATTTATTTTGGGCTTTTGCATATAATACACTTGGCATTCCTTTAGCAGCAGGTGTTTTATTCCCTAGTCTGGGTTTTGTGCTTAACCCATCTAGTGCTGCTGCATTAATGGCTTTTAGCTCTGTTAGCGTCGTCACCAACTCAATATTATTACGGCGATTCGCTCATCGCCCGTAGAATACTCCTTGACACGTCCAATTTGCCACCACAAATTTAGCTATCAAAACAGAATTCAGGAGTCAGTCGTCAGAATACAACAAGGGTATTCTGACCGAAAAAGCAGCAGAGGGATATAGCAGTTCCCGACCTGGTGAGGTACATTAGACCTCTTGCACAAATGCAAAATTCGCCCACCCTGCGGCATTTTACTACATCCTCCAACCCCTTTTCCCAAAATTGGGAAAAAGGAAGCCAATTTAAAAGTCCCTCTCCCAAGCTTGGGAGAGGGATTTAGGGTGAGGGCTTTTGATTCATGCAAGAAGTCTATTTTCAAAGCTACTAACCTTGGTAAACAAGATTTGGGTGTACCTCAGTTGCTTAGGAAACGCTATAGTCGGGTTTAATACCCCCACCAAATTGAAAATTTGGTAGTCCACTTTTATAGTGGCGGGTCTGTAGCAAGATCCCGTAGGGTATCCTCCACTGATTCATTCAAAATTCTGAATTCTTCTTCGATCCCATATAAAGTTAAACTGAGTCGGTATTCAACTTTTACCAGTTTACAAAGCTTTTTGAGACACTTACCAAAGCTATCATAGCTACTGGAGTAGAAGGACCATGTTCTACTCTTTCAAGGTATTATGCAATTTTAAAGCTTATTTAGATTAGCACCACAGACTGATGGTGCGCGAAAATGGCAAGAAGATACGATACAAAACAAATCTTAATCAATTACAGTTCCACCGATTTGTCAATGGCAGCAGAAACCAATGAAAACCATCTACTGATTATTGAAGACGATCAAGGTCGCAAAGAATTTTCTCTAGAGCACCCCGTCTACTCTATTGGTAGAGACCGCGAATGTAATATCCGTTTAATGTCGCAGTTTGTCTCCCGCCGCCATGCCACATTAGTGAGATTGCCACGAGAGCATAATAGTCATAGCTACTATTACCGGATTGTAGATGGCGATGCCAAAGGTAAACCTAGTTCCAACGGTTTGATGATTAATGGACGCAAGATACCAGCCCACGATCTCAGAAATGAAGACGAGATCGTTTTTGGTCCTCAAGTACGTGCCATTTATTACCTTTTAAGAAATACTCAGCGTTTAGGACAAACGGATTCGAGTGAGTACGACATTACACTAATAAACCCCGGTATGGCCGAGGATTTGGAGGAATAAGAGAGTGAATTATAACTACCAATCACAGTCTGACACTTCCACGGCTTAAAGCCGTGGGAGTATGAATTCAATTGCCAAAGCTATCCTGCAATACTTTCAATCAAATGCCAATGGCGGCTACTTTCAATAGCTTGCTTGATTAACTCAAACATTTGTCGGCAGTAATTATCTAGGTGGAGTGGTAGTTCTTCATTTTTAATCACAATACTCATCCGGGTTTCTGTTTCAGTAGATTTTGATTTATCAATCAGTACTTCTACTGTTATTAATTTAGGAAAAGGAACATTTCCAGGAACCTCACGAGCGATAATATATTCGGCTGTGTGATATTGAATATCCAACTGACAGTCCTGTAGAAGTTCTACAAGTAACGGCAACAGATGGTCACTAGGAACAGAAACAAGAAATGAACAGGTATAGCGAGCCATAATAGCCCCAAGCCTTGCAACACTCTGTCCATCCTATAATACCGAAGTATCTAAATATAAAGTCATTAAAAAATCAAAGTTTTTGAGAGCAGCTACTACCAGATATCCAGTCAACGAAGAGGCAGAAGGCAAGAGGCAGAAGGCAGGAGGGAAACCCCATAAATAAATTTAGGAAATTTAGGCGTTCCGTGAGCGTCAGCTGAACGGGGTTTCAATAAGGACGCAGTATTTTTTGTGGCACTTTCCGCTCGAAATACATATTTTATTCTTTCTTGTCTAAGACACGCTCCGCGAACATAAATAAATTTACTTGATCTAGAAGAAAGTGCAGAGGGCAAAAAATATGTTTTCTTCCTCCTGCCTCCTGCCCTCTGCCTTCTTTGGTAAGCTGAAAGTTTGATCAAAAACTTTACAATAAAGGTTTGGCTGAGGTAGAAAATGAAAGTCGCAATTACTGGATCAACAGGATTTGTCGGTAGTCGTTTGGTACAACGATTACACGGAGAAGGTCATAAAATAGTAGTATTAACTCGGAATACCACTTTTGCTCAAAAAGTTTTTCCATCTGAGGCTTTCCCTAATGTAGAAATTGTTGGCTATATACCAAATGCATCTGGTTCTTGGCAAAGTGTCATCGCTAGTTGTGATGGCGTAGTTAATTTGGCAGGAGAACCTATTGGTGAAGGACGTTGGACACCAGAACGGAAACAAGAAATCCTCAATAGCCGGAAGTTAGGTACACAAAAAATAGTTGAAGCAATAGCCAATGCTAACTCCAAACCATCTGTGTTAATTAACGCTTCGGCGATTGGCTACTACGGCACCAGTGAAACTGCTACCTTTGATGAAACCAGTCTATCTGGTAACGATTTTCTTGCCCAAGTCTGCCAAGCTTGGGAAGCTGAGGCGACAAAAGTAAAAGATGATGGCGTACGACTGGTAATTCTGCGTTTTGGGATTGTTCTGGGCAATGGTGGTGCTTTAGGTAAAATGATTCCGCCTTTCAAACTCTTCGCTGGTGGTCCTATTGGCAGTGGTCGGCAGTGGTTCTCATGGATTCACGTAGACGATTTAGTTAACCTGATTTTGCAAGCTTTAACTAAACCGGAAATAGAAGGTGTATATAATGCCACTGCTCCTAACCCAGTGCGAATGGCAGATTTAAGCCAAACTTTGGGACAAGTGATGAATCGACCTTCTTGGTTGCCTGTTCCTGGTTTTGCGATCGAAGCCCTTTTAGGAGACGGGGCTATAGTAGTTTTAGAAGGTCAGCAAGTTATCCCAAAACGTGCCGTGCAAACAGGCTTTGAGTACAAATATCCTAATTTGCAATCGGCATTAACACAAATTCTTAATTAATAAGGGAGTGGGGAGTAAGAATTTTAGATTTGAGATTTTGGATTTTAGATTGAAATTTAATCCAAAATCTCAAATCCAAAATCCAAAATTGAATTGCCCCATGCCCAATTCTTTGACTATTGACTAGAAAGAAATTTTTTGGAAACCCAACTGATAATACCGCTGAGAATGGCACCGCCCATGAGGATGCCAATTGCTGGGTTAAACAAGGGTTGCCACAGTTGATGCCACAAATCCAAACCCAGGTTTACTCCTGCGGCATCACCGATCGCAGCGATCGCTAACCAGCCAAAGCCAAACAAAACCAAAAAAACATCTGCGACTAAAACCATGTTTAGCCAATTTAACAATTTATCTTTCATGATTGGAGTGGAGAATGGAGATTGGGGATTGGAGAATGGGAATTGGGAATGGGGAGTTGGTATTAGCAAGAAACAAGGTACACAAGAGAGAAACTGATTCAATAATTTTTCCTTTGTCCCTATTGTCCCACTCCCTATCCTTTACTTTTCAAACAGCCAATTTTTGACTTTTGTTAAACTCTGCCAATCTGGTTTTCTACTTAAACCGTCCTCAATACTATTTTTTATTTCATCACTCCATTCTTTATTGACAAAAATTAACTGTTGTGCTAGATCAATATGTTCCCGCAAACCTTTTTGCTTTGTTTCCAGCATTGCTAAGGCGAGATTGATTCTAGCCTGGGGATCTTGTGGATTTAACTTGACTGCCTTCTGTCCAGCTTTGTAAGCCAAGTTGGGTTTGTTATCGAGTAGATACAACCACGCTAAACAAACCCAAGCAGCACTAGTTTTAGGAGCGCGATCGCACACTTCTTTAAACACAGGGATTAAAGATTCTACTGATTCTCCTGCTTTATAGCGTTCTAAACCTGTATCAAACAGGGATTCAACTGTTTGAGTCATATTAAATTAATCATGAGTCATTAGTCATTGGTGAGTCAGTGCGGTCTTGGGGGTTTCCCCCATGAGCAACTGGCGAACCCGAAGGGTCAATTGTCATTTGTCTTTCGTCCAATAACCAGGGACAAATGACAATTGACAATATTACACCCCAAATGACTTGCCGCAACCACAAGTTTGATTAGCATTGGGGTTAGTAAATTGGAAACCACCGCCAATCATGGCATCGCTGTAATCGAGCATCAAACCGTAGAGATATAACAGACTCTTGCGATCGCTGACAATTTTGAAGCCATCATAGTCAAAAACTTCATCATCAGGGGCGATCTTGCTGGTATCTTCAAAATCCATCATGTAAGACATCCCAGAACAGCCACCCTGACGTACTCCTACCCGTAAGCAGAAGTCTGTGCCTTGCTTGTCCCGGAGGGATTTTACCTGGTGCAATGCGGCTTCGCTCAACAGAATTCCGCGTTGTTGAGCCTGAATTGCTTGTGTCATCTGCTTTTCAACTCCCTAATTAGTATAAGCTTTACCCTATATCGGCTTGTTAATGCTTCTGGGTTGCTCGTTAAGTGTTTTTGTATTCATTCTAGCGGCTTAGATGTTACTAGATGCCAAATTGTAAACACTCCGTCAAAAGTAGCCAAAGATTTCTATTCTAGAATTGAGAGACTCAGTGTGTTTATACATTCGGTATTCTTGAAATTCAAGCCTTGCGGCAGCCTGAGAAGCAACCATCCTTCAGGTGCAGCCATAAAAATTTAATTCGAGGCTAGCTATCCCCCAAAGTTTACTTCCAAATTGCTTCTTTTGATCTCTATGACAAGTTTTAATCGCTCTACCAGTCGTCGGTTGAAGAAATTAACTCAAATTCCTTCTGTATGGGAGGGCGATCGCCGTCCGTTGTCATCACCAAACCAGCAGTCAGATTTAGAGGCAAAGGGAGAATGCATTCTTTGGGTAGATTATTCCCAAGGTGTTGTTCGAGGAATGGACGTAGTAGCTTCAGATATTGGCCCAGAAGCAATAGTTCGCACCTTAATGCAAGCAATGGAGCATCCTCAAAGTCCAGCAAGACCTGCCAGACCTCAAAGAATTGTAGTCAAAGACCGTGAGATCCAATTTTACCTGCGGGGAGTGCTACAAGATTTGGATATCGCTATTGACTACGCACCAGAACTGCCTTTAATTGACGAACTGTTTCGTGGATTCGCCGATATCCTCGATAGTCAAACCCCTGACTTACCCCCACAGTATGCGCAAATCTTGCGAGAGAAAGCATTTGCAATTTGGCAAGCAGCACCTTGGGAATTTTTGGAAGAACAGCAAATTTTGTCAATCGAGATTAATAAGTGGGATGTTGGCACAGTTTACGCCTCAGTCATGGGAATGCTGGGAATGGAGTATGGGATTTTGTTTTATCGCTCAGAAGAGTCTTTAAAACAGTTTCGTGCCGCAGTTCTAACAGATGAAGAATCAACAGAGCATCTAGAAGAAGCGTTCCTTAAGCAAGATTGCTTGTTTCTCACTTTTGAGAGCATTGACGAAACCGATGAAGATGACGATGAAGAAGATGATTTGGCGGATCTGCCATTATCAGAAATTGACCCTACTTTTGGTAATATCCACCCCTTAGAAGGACTACGGTCTGTTTTGTATGACGAAGAAGCATTGGTAATCTTGGTTGCGATCGAAAGCCTGAGTCGCTTTATTCGCGATCGCCGTCGCCAACTTCATGAGGACATCTTCCCTACCCTCAGCCGTCGCTATCGCATTTCTCTGCCGCAGTCAGAAGAATCAACTAAATCTGTAGCTGTGACAGTCTCTACCATGCCGCAGTTAGCAGCAGAATTAGAGGAAATGGCAGGCTTTGGTATTGACGATCGCGAGATTGACAATCTTGATTTCCAATCATTGCGAGATGACTTGATACCAGAAGATTCCTTCCTCAGCTTAGGTGTAGTGTCCTGGGAAATGTTGGATTCTCTACGAAAGGGGGTCAGCTACCATCAGGCTAGTGAAATCAAACAAGTGGGTGATGGTTTGCCGGTGATTTTAATTCAAACCTCCCGACCCAAGGCGAAGACTGTAATTGAAAGAATTGAAGCAGCAGGTGGATTGAGAGCAATTTGCTTTAATCCAGGTGCCGATCCCTTTGATGGCGATCGCTACGACCTGGGTTTATTGCAAACTCAAAATGGCGAATTGTTCCTATTCGGTGAATTTTTAGATGAAGATCCGATCCATGTCGAAGCCCGAAAAAAATGGAATCAGCGGTGTAAAAATACTTTGGGCTACTGTGGCTTAATCATTGCCAAAGGACTAACAGGAGCCTCCCGTGGCAATCCTCAGTTACGAGATATGATGGCTTTGTTTGAAGGGCGATCGCTTTCACCAAAAAATTTAGGTATTGGCACTCTCCAACTTATGCCCCAACTTAAATTTGAGTAATTGCATGAATTACTGCAATCTAGAATCTGAAATTATCGGTATGAAAAATTAACTTATGTGTATTTGATTGGCATATTGACCGAAACTGCATTTAAGAGAGGAAAAGGGGAAGGCTTTGTCTGTCTGTTAACGTTTACCCCTCCCATCCCTCCTATGCAGTCTATTAACCGGAGGCAGAGCGTTTCCGGTTCCACTCAGTCTTCGTCATCCGCGTACCTATCAGGGCGTGGCACTTTGTAATGAATATTCATGTATATGTCAATACTAATAAGCGACCAATTTTGAGAAGCTAACTTTATCTAAATTTCATGAAGTACCTGTATTTTTATAGTTTTCTAGTCCTTTTACGGTAATGACTATAAGTATAAATAACTACGAAAATCTAAAAAATTATCTACAAAGACTGCTTGAATCAAACCTAACTGATGCACTTAGATATTGGAATCTTTTTTTTTACAAGTTGTTGAGTTTAGCATCCTGTTATATATCAATATCATTAAGCAAAAGTTCAGATATATATCTTTGTCTTTGTAATTTTTTTATAAAGGATAAAAAATAGCTTTGTTAATGTCTAAATGAAGATTATTTAAAGCACGTAAATAATAGCTATAATAAACACACTGCCGAAAAAATTAAAATATACGATTCTTTTTATAGGTATACTTACCAAATAAAAAATAGTTATAATTATAATTTTATTGACAGTATTTTATATCTTGGCTTAGATATGAGGAAAAGATTTTATGGCAAAATTATAGTCCCCTACTTGGCTAAAAATGATTTACATAACTTTCAGATAGATGAATACGAAAAATCGCAAAAAAATGCTGATTTTAAAGCAAATTATATCGCTGGAAGGAAGATAAAAATATGCAAAATTTTATTGCATTCTGACGATAAGTTATTATAAAAGCATGAAACAAAACTAAAATCTTAGTATCGACAGCAGTCAAGTAACATCATATCGATTTTGGATTAATTTATCTGTGTGAAATTACAGATGTTGCTGTCAAAATTTACCAAAATACTTGGCAATTTACACTCAGTAGACTGAGTTCTGTCCCCTTTTTTCTGGCTACTATATTGGCACTGGAAAGCAATCAGCTTGATCAAGGTAAGCCAAAATTTATAATTGTTCAAGTAGCTCTGAACTTATTGGTTACAGTCAGGTTACAGATGGGTATTTGTCGTTTATTTGCATACTTTATAAGTGACTATTCACGCTCTATATACACCACTCCAACCCGCCTATAAGCCAGCATTCCAGCATGATAATGATTCTGAGGCTTTATTTTTTGGTGTTCTAGCGGATGTTCTCTCCAAGGGGGTTTGACGAACTTAGTTAAGAGAGAAGGTCAAATGCTTTCAATGGAAAATAATTTTGAAAATCTTCATTGAGTCAACAGTAGGTATCTTGAATTCATTTATAAAATTTCATTGTCAGGCTTTACTTATAAAGCAACTATGTGCTATTTATGCTGTCACACTAGTAACAAATAAAGTGTATTATTTTGATTTTTTTAGAGAATGATCAATCCTTTGACAAAACGAACATTTTTAATATTAATGATATTACTTGATTTCCTGATACAAACTCTGATAACCTTATCGGTTCCCTCTTTAATTTAGATTCTTTCGACCATCTAAATATACAGCAGATAGCATGATAGCAATGACAAACAAAAAATGGGCCGTTAAACGCATAACAGTTAACCTCGCAACCCAGGAAGCAGAAAAGCTAGAAAAATATTGTCAACAAACAGGTAGACCTGCAACTGACGTGATTCGTGAACTGATTAGAAGTTTACCTGTCTCTGATGACAACAAAGATGAAAATAAGTAAGAAGTTACTTTCACGACTTATCCAGAAAACTGCTTTGCCACCAAAAAAATATCTATGATAGTTTTGAGAGTCCGCCCCTATGGACAAAAGTTTGTCTAGATGATACAGACGCGATTTTATCGCGTCTGGTCATTTACCGGAACTAAAAAAAGTAATCAAAGAGGTTTTATTATCGATATTGGCAAGCATTAATATACTGCTGGAGTTGATATTAAGTAGCAAATTCCGACACCAACCCAGTTACAATCTGTAAAGAAACTGAAAAGGAACGACGGAATGCGTGTTGCAATCGTAGGTGCGGGACTGGCTGGGCTAGCAACCGCAGTAGATCTAGCTGATGCTGGTTGTGAAGTAGAGATTTTTGAGTCTCGTCCGTTTGTCGGTGGTAAAGTAGGTAGTTGGATTGATGGAGATGGCAACCATCTAGAAATGGGGTTGCATGTATTTTTCGGGTGCTACTACCAACTATTTGACTTAATGAAAAAAGTGGGAGTGTTAGAAAACTTACGCCTCAAGGAACATACCCACACTTTTATTAATAAAGGGGGGCGCACTGGTGCTTTAGATTTTCGCTTTCTTACAGGTGCGCCTTTCAATGGCTTAAAGGCATTTTTCACTACTTCTCAACTATCGTTGCAGGATAAATTGCAAAATGCGATCGCTTTGGGTACTAGTCCGATAGTTCGCGGATTGGTAGACTTTAATGGGGCGATGAAAACTATCCGCAATTTAGATAAAGTTAGCTTTGCCGATTGGTTTCGCAGTCATGGTGGGAGTAATGGCAGCATCAAGCGGATGTGGAACCCCATTGCCTACGCATTGGGATTTATTGATTGCGAAAATATGTCTGCCCGTTGTATGTTAACCATATTCCAGCTATTTGCAGTTAGAACTGAAGCTTCAGTTTTGCGAATGCTGGAAGGTTCTCCATCTGAATATTTACACAAGCCGATTCTAGAATATCTGGAAGCTAGAGGCACCAAAGTTTATACGCGCCGACAAGTTAGAGAAATTCAGTTTACTGAGTCAGCCGAACAAACCCGTGTCACTGGTATAGTAGTTGCCCAAGGTGATGCAGTAGAAACGATCGCTGCTGATGCTTACGTTTTTGCCTGTGATGTTCCAGGAATTCAACGCATCCTACCCCAGGAGTGGCGTAAGTGGTCAGAATTTGACAATATCTACAAACTGGATGCAGTGCCAGTGGCTACAGTGCAGTTACGCTTTGATGGTTGGGTAACAGAACTGAACGATGGAGAGCAACGTAAACAGCTAAATCATGCGGCTGGAATCGATAATTTACTTTACACAGCCGATGCTGACTTTTCTTGTTTTGCCGATTTAGCGTTGACTAGCCCTGCGGATTATTATCGCTCAGGACAGGGATCTTTGTTACAGCTAGTGCTGACACCGGGAGATCCGTTTATTGCACAAAGTAATGAAGCGATCGCACACCATGTTCTCAAGCAAGTCCATGAACTGTTTCCTTCGTCGCGGGAGCTAAATATGACTTGGTACAGTGTTGTAAAACTTGCTCAGTCTCTCTACCGGGAAGCGCCAGGGATGGATGCGTACCGTCCCAACCAAAAAACACCAGTAGATAATTTCTTCCTTGCAGGGAGTTATACTCAGCAAGACTACATTGACAGCATGGAAGGTGCTACTATTTCTGGACGGCGGGCGGCAAAAGTGATTTTGGAGAGTTTAAAGAAATAACGAACTCCAAAGAGTGCAAAGAACGCAATCGCAAAGCATCTCGTAGAGAAGGAAAAAGAGAAATGCCAGACTGGTTAGAGCATACTGTGCAGGTAGAAGTAGAGGCTCCCATAGATTTAGTATGGAGCCTCTGGTCTGATTTAGAGCAAATGCCCCGGTGGATGAAGTGGATTGATTCGGTGAAAATTCCGCCAGATAATCCAGATATATCTCTTTGGAAATTAAAAACTGGCAGTCTAGAATTTAATTGGCAATCCCGAATTCTCAAAGTTATTCCTAACCAAATTATCCAATGGGAATCGGTTGATGGTTTGCCGAATCAGGGAGCGATTCGCTTTTACGATCGCCAGAATAGTAGCATTGTTAAAATGACCATTTCCTACGCCATCCCCGGCCTTATTGGCAAAATTATGGATAACTTATTTTTGGGACGGATAGTTGAATCAACGATTCAAGCTGATTTGGAAAGGTTTAAAGAATACGCGCTGAATGTTAAAGCTAATTGATATAGATAGTAAAAACAGGCAGTAGGAAACAAGGTATAAAAGTTTCTTGCTGTCTGATAGGAAAAATATGGATTTTTAAGGGTTTGAGGAGGTACGATCAAGCATTATTATTGGTTGATTAGGGCTTGTTAAAGCCTAAAACTTGATTTTTTTTTCAATTACTAAAAGCAGGATCAAATTTTCCTGGATTCATCTTTTTTATGAAATCTACAACTTCAACGAATTCATCTCTGTCTTCTGCTTCCCCAAAAATTCTTAACAAGAAAACAGATTCATTTTTATAATCGGGTGGATAGATTCCTTTTGGGAAAACATCAGGAGGACAGCTTCCTTTTGGGAAAACATTTTTTTCTATCTCCAGCACTTTTATACGCAACTTCCTTTTTTTATCATTTATATTCCAATTAACCCAAAAGAATTCATTTTGTGTTAGTCCAGGGTCAAAGTTATATGTTGCCACAGTCCAAAATATAGGCTGTTGATTGACAGTGAGCAGTGAAGTAACCTCAATTAGACAGAGAAACATAACACTATATTTAAACTCCATATATATTATTTATCACTTGCTTAATTCAGTTACTTTTTCAAAACCAATATAACCTTCTAATAATTCTATCTTAATGTTTTCAAAGCCTTTATTTTCCAACAGCTTTATTAGCTTTGCATTATCGCTAATACCGTATAATGATGAGTATCTTTCAGGAAGAATAGTATAAGTCCATTTACCATTATAAAGCTGTTTATTTTTTATTAATCCATGTTCTAAACCCACTTCGCTAAAGTTTGTAGTGCTTGAAAACCAAATACGAACAACTCTTCTCATAATTGTCACCTGACTAAATGGTATTTTATTAATAAAATATTATTTGCCTACTGAAGTACTTGAGAGATGATCGCGTTTAATAGTAACAATTAGCAAGTGCGATCGCCCGATTTTATAGTTAAGGCACACATTGACAAGCTAATATACAAACTATTTAAGTGAAAAGAATCAGTAATAATACATAAAAATACTATTTAGACAAAAAAAGCTGCGCTCGCACAAATTGTGCAGCATTAGTTACCACCTAGTAAAGTGCTTAAGCACAGCAGGGCGACATTACCAAGTTGGGTCGCTAAACAAATTAATCGTCAATTCCTCGCGTGGCGGTACTGGCGTGATACAAGCGCGGATGATCTCTCCATCCTCTAATTCGACGGTGCAAGCGTGACAAGACCCCATGAGACAACCGGTGGGAATAAATACCCCAGCCCGGTCTGCTACATCTAAGAGGGCTTCTCCCACTTCGGCATCTACTGTGACATCATCTGGTAAAAAACGGACACGAACAATCATCAATGTTGTGTATTTCAGTTAATTGTTATCATTAGTCATTAGTCATTAGTCATTGGTCATTTGCAAATGACCAATGACTAATGACTAATGACATTTCAACGCATTTTAGCTTAAGACAAAAACGCACTTAAGTCTAAATGGCTGTCAACTTCAATGGCTAGAGAGTCCAAAATCTGCTCTCGCTGTTCCCGATAGTTAGCAACACCTGTGGGCAAAGATTTTAAACCCCGCTGTTGACGGAGGCGATTTAACCAAGCGCGTCGCCAAGGCCCATTGTCAAAAAGCCCGTGGAGGTAACTTCCCCACACTGATTGACAACTATCCACTAACCCTAAATTAATATCGTCAAATAGAGCATGGTAGGATTGGGGATCTATGCCTTGCTGTTCGATGCGCGATCGCCCTTGGTGGATTTCAAAGCCATTAACTGGTAAGCCTTGTTGGGGATAATTTGAGCTAACTTGGCGCTGGCGGGCGATTTTTTGTCCTGTAATTACAGTTCTAATTGGTAAAAGATTTAACCCTTGAAATCTGCCCGCTTGTCCCTCTATTCCTTCTGGATCGGCGATGATTTGACCGAGCATTTGATAGCCACCGCAGATACCTAAAACCGTTCCCCCAGAAGCAGCATAGTTTTGGATAGCTTCTGCCATACCGCTTTTTTGCAGCAGTAGCAAGTCAGCAATTGTGGTCTTTGTACCTGGGATAATCACGGCATCAGGATGTCCCAAATCTTGCTTCGGACTTAAATACTTAATTGAAACTGTACTTTCTGATTCCAGTGGGTCAAAGTCGGTAAAATTGGCAATTCTTGGTAAGCGGATGACGGCAATGTTGAGGTCAGTTTGGGCTTTATTCGACGACGATTGACGTTCTAGCAGGTCAAGGGAGTCTTCTGCTGGAAACATTTCTTGCAAGTAGGGTATAACACCGATCACAGGGATCTTTGTGCGTTCTTCTAACCATTTTATCCCCGGATCTAAGAGCGATCGCTGTCCTCGGAACTTATTAATTACTACACCCTTAATTAAGGCGCGTTCATCTGGTTCCAATAATTCTAATGTGCCAACGACATGGGCAAAAGCACCACCTCGGTCAATGTCAACTACTAACATGGTTGGTGCATTCAAATATTTTGCCACCCGCATATTAGTTAAGTCGCGGTGCTTGAGATTAATTTCTGCTGGACTACCAGCACCTTCACAAACCACCATGTCAAATTCTGTTCCTAAATGCTGTAGCGATTCTTCAATTGTCCGCCACCCCAATTCAAAATATTGCTCGTAGTAATCTGAGGCACTCACTTTACCTACAGACCTACCTTTGATAATTACTTGCGAAGTCATATCTCCTTGAGGTTTGAGTAAAATTGGGTTCATTTCTACCCAAGGCACGACTCCCGCCGCCCAAGCTTGCACTGCTTGGGCGTAGCCAATTTCTCCACCACTGGCAGTGACATAAGCATTTAAAGCCATATTTTGACCTTTAAAGGGAGCCACTCGCCAACCACGCCGCGACAGAATGCGACAAATAGCTGTAGTTAAAAGTGATTTCCCTGCATGGGATGTTGTCCCCACTACCATAATTGATTTCATAGTTGCTATCACTTAGTTTTTCAAAATACAGGGTTAATTTTTAGGAACGAACAATAGGGGAGCAGGGGGAGTGGAAAAGCAGGGGAGCAGGGGAGAAAGTTGCAGTAAGTTTTTCCCCTCTGCCTCTGTGCCCCTTTGCACCTCTAGCTTTTGTGCGTAATTCCCAATGCCCACTATAACCATCACAAATTTCAATTAGATGGTTATGGTAAAGACTTCATAAATAGATGTGATGTTTCCGTATATATTGTTCCCTTTGATTCCCTAATCCTAACTCTTAGGTTTTTATTCTAAAAGGGTATCCGCAACCAATGAATCACAGCATCATAAAAATGATCGCGCCATGAAGCAGTACGCCAATTTTTTCCCTGATACTGTTCCACTAACTGGCGTCCCAAGGGAGTGAGGCGAAAACTATCTGTAATCCCCTGCCCATCGACTTCTCGGCGCAATACACCCACTTGAATCAACCAGCCCAAAGCGTTATCACAGGCTAATTCTGATAAAGGGCGTTTAGTATAGCCCTGCTTGAGTCCATTTTCTAGGGCGATCGCAGTTAATGACACACTCTGGTGTCCCATCACTTCAAATAAAGATACATTAAAAGGCGAACACACTAGCGATCGCTCGGCTCTTTCTACTGTGCTTTGAGGATAGACAAAAATATTTGGGTTTTGGGAATCAACAGC
Organism: Nostoc sp. 'Lobaria pulmonaria (5183) cyanobiont'; assembly: GCF_002949795.1. Taxonomy (NCBI): domain Bacteria; kingdom Bacillati; phylum Cyanobacteriota; class Cyanophyceae; order Nostocales; family Nostocaceae; genus Nostoc; species Nostoc sp. 'Lobaria pulmonaria (5183) cyanobiont'. The sequence continues at coordinate 5,975,571 of NZ_CP026692.1, forward strand.
AGCCATTGTGTATTGGTATAAATTTTTCTTCTAACAAAGATTAATTTCAGAATATATTTTTTCTTGTACCAACTACCCCATTAAACCAAAATTAGTTACCTAAAGTATATTTATACTATTTTTTAGTAATTCTATTTAATCATTATAAATTAATGTAAAATTTCAAGTGCATCAACAATCTGAAACAGGAAAAGTTTATTATGCCTCTAGCAGTTGGTACGGATGCACCTGCATTTACCACCAAAGATACAAACGGCAACACAGTCTCCTTATCTGATTTTGCCGGAAAGACGGTTGTTTTGTATTTTTACCCCAAAGATGATACGCCAGGCTGCACCAAACAAGCCTGTAGTTTCCGGGATGCCCAGTCTCAATATCAAGGTAAAGATATTGCAATCTTGGGAGTCAGTGCAGATGATGAAGTTTCCCATCAAGCATTCACCCAAAAATATAATTTGAATTTTCCCCTACTGGCTGACAGCGATAAATCCCTCATCAAAGCTTTTGATGTGGATGGCGGCGGTTATGCCAAGCGCGTCACTTACGTAATTGACCCCAGCGGCAAAATTACCCATGTTGACGCTAATGTAAATACCAGCAACCATGCTAGCGATATTTTAGCTACACTTGGACTGTAGTTTTTTACCTGATAATTCAGGATTTTTTAAATAGTCTCAACCCCAAGCCCTAAAGGCTTGGGGTTGTTTATTTGAATTCAGTTACCTGATGGTGGTGTCACCGATGGCGATGTAACTGATGGTAGTGTAATCGTTGGCAAATTGGGGGTTGGTTGCTGTTGTTGACCTTGAATTAGTTTTTGTTGCCTTGCTTTAAAGGCTGCTGCTGCTGAGTTTAGTTCTTGGTTCTGCTGGTTAGAATCCCAGTTGAGAGTCCCGAAATTTGCCCGATGAATCAGATCAAACATATTAAAATTGTCTGAGTTGGAACGGGAGAAAGGATCGGTATTTTGGTCTGTTGTACTATTACTGGGGAAAGCATCCGTTGGGCTGCTGATTTGAGCCGAACTGGGTTGAGCCATGAGCAAGGAAGCAAAGCTAATTCCTGCTGCCGTAGCTACAAAGAGTCTAGTAATTTGTAAAAATGGTTTTTTCATGGGTTTTGACCCTACCTAAAATTTATCTATTTTATCTTTTTAAGCCAGAGTTCGCCGCAGTTGGGGTTGAATACTCACTAAGGCGACTAGGGCAAAGCCAAACAACACTAGCAACGCTCCCCCAAAGGTAACATTGCCCCAAGGAGCCTGCATCACTACACTACCTAATTCCCAACTACTGTGGAAATAGAGATAGCGAATTGGTTCGATCGCATAGCTGAGAGGATTTAGGGTAGCCACAACCTGTAACCACTGAGGCATGAAGGATAGAGGTGCTAAAGCAGTACTAGCAAACAATAATGGTAGGTTAGTGACGAAAATCACTGCAATCAATTCAATGTGTCCGGGTAAAGCAAAAGCTAAACCGAGGGAAATGGCTGTTACACCCAAAGCTAAGAGTAAGACAATTAGCGCGATCGCACTTAAACCCGCTATATTTGGTAGTCCAGCGCCCAAAAATGCTGCTGCTGCCACAATTACGGCTGCTTGCAACAAACTTTGGCTGATGATGAAGATGGCTGAGGCAAAGACAATGGAAAACCGCGATGCTAAGGGTGCTACCAACAAACGATTCAAAAAGCCGAACTCGCGGTCAAACATTACTGGTAAGCCAGCATTCAACGCCCCAGCAAAGGCTGTAAATACAATGATGCCAGCCGCCAAAAATTGACCGTAATTTGTTGTATTGCCAAATATACCCTTGGGAGCATTTTGGAACAAAGCACCAAATAGCACTAACCACATTACTGGCTGAATAATTCCAGCAACTAAAGATGAGGGACGGCGTTGTAACTGAATAAACAAGCGACGAGTTAAAGCCAACGTCTCTTGTACCAATTCGCCGAAAAAGTTAGGTGCAGTATTAGCATCTGCTTGCGGCGATGCTAGCGGCTGCCAATTGATATCAGATTTAGGAGTAACACTCATAGCAATTTTGGATTTTGGATTTTAGATTTTAGATTGGGCATTAGGCATTGGGGATTGGGCACAAGAGGCTGAGGTGCGGAGGGGCAGAGGGGAAAGACTGACTGCTTGCTACTTATCCTCTGCTCCCCCTGCTCCCCAGTTCCCATTCCCTATCTCATATTCTGCTTCTTTTCAGCTTTGGGATCGCGGGTGGCGACGGCTGCGAGTTCTGCATCCAATAAGGTGCGTCCTGTGGCAGCGAGATAAACGTCATCAAGGCTGGGGCGAGATTGGGCGATGCCAAATATTGGCAAGCCAGCAGTATTCAGCGCTTGCTGTATGTTAATCAGAACATCATTCTGAGGTGTCACTACCAAGTTGAGCGAATTACCTTGAGCGCTGTTGATGATGACTTCTTGGACAAAGGGCAAAGGTTTCAGGAGGTTTTTAGCTTTTTCGGCTTCCTCAATCGGGGAAAACTCGCGGATTCGCAAGGTGATGCGATCGCCCCCTACTTGATCTTTTAATTGTGAAGGTGTACCACTGGCAATTACAACGCCGCGATCTATAATTGCCACGCGATCGGCTAAAGCGTCAATTTCTTCTAAGTAATGGCTGGTAATTACTACCGTCGTCCCAGAGGCGCGTAATTTTCTCAAGAAATCCCATACCACAAAACGGGTTTCTATGTCCAGTCCTACAGTTGGCTCGTCCAACACCAAAACATCTGGTGCATGGAGCAATCCAGCAGCCAAGTCTAGGCGCTTGCGTAAACCGCCTGAGTAAGTTCCTGTCTTTTTGTTGGCGTATTCTTGCAAACCGAGTAAATCTAATACCGTTTCAATACGCTGTTTGGCTACTGCGCCTGGAAGGTGATAAAGTGCTGCTTGCAATTGCAGCAATTCTTTTCCAGTCAACACCTTATCTATAGCGACTTCCTGAGCTACGTAGCCTAGTCGTTGTCTTGCCACTTTCGGATTATCTAACACAGAGATGCCAGATACTTCGATTTTGCCAGCATCCGGTGTGGTCAGCGTACACAAAGCACGCAAGGTAGTGGTTTTACCAGCACCATTAGGGCCTAGTAAACCAAAAATTTCTCCTGGTTCTACCTGAAAGGAAACATCTTGGACGGCAACCACTGTGCCGTAGCGCTTTTGCAAATTTTGAATGAAAACGGCGGGAGCCATGACAGCCGATCCCCAACTATACAAATCTCAATAAAGTCTATCCTTATTGTAGAAGGTATAAAGCAAGGAAATAGCGCATGAGCGAAAATCTGTAAATAAGTTCGCATTATGCGCTATGCTGCCAAAAATTTTTAATTATTCTAAACAAGTTGGTTGATTGCGTTTGTAGCGAAACAAACCAAATACTACAGCAATTAATCCTAAACCTGGAAGATTTGCAGGCTCTGGAACCTTAGTATGTGTAGGAGGCTTAGGCGGAGTGTAGTACTTAGTTGGGACATTTGGCAGATCGCCATTAAATAGATAGTTGTGAGACTCGCCATTTCCCGTCAAAGAAGCTACCACTACATTGCCGTTAACTTGACCGTTATTGAAATTGAAATTAGCCAAAGGTGCAAGAATACTACCTTGGATGCCAATTCCACTAGCAGTTAGGTTTGTTGCTTCATAAAAGTTGTAAATTACCTTTTGTTTATCTGCGCCAATGATATTAAACCCAAAGTTTTGCAGCGAGACATCCTTACCGCTGATATTGACAACGATAGTTGAATTTGCATCCCCCTTAATTTCAAAATAGTTTGTTTTGGAGACAGATGAGCCTGCAAGATTAAAAACATTGAAAGCATTACCACTGCCACTAAGGTTAATAGCACCCCAAGGTTGAACTGTTGTATTACCAGTAGGAGTTAAGGTTGCCAAATATTCAGATAGCCCTCGCAGTTCTTTCCCTGCTTCATTGAAGTCGATGGGATTGCTCTTGCTGAGAGTTCCTTGGGGAAATCCCACATTGCTAGATACATTGGCACTGCCTCCATAGACAGCATTACCGTGATAGACTTGACCGTTGCTCAAAGTTAAATTCTGTCCAGCGACTACTACGTTGCCGCTATTGCCAGAAAGTCTGCTTCCAAGTCCGCCGACGAAATTTATGTTACCGCCAGCAGCAACTTTTCCTTCAATATCTGTATATTTTTGAGAGATATCTCCCAAAACAAATACATTGTAATCAGAGGCAGCGCCTAACTCAACTGCATTCGCTCTTGCTGAGAAACCCAGTGCTAGAGTGACTACAATCGGAGCTGCTACTAACCCCCTATAATATGTTTGTGATTTCATCTTCTAGTTTATCAATCATCAACATTATCCTATGGGTATAAATTAAAGATTTCACTAGTCTGCTAGCTATTTTCATTGAAGTTTCACACTGGTATAACTATTGTATATTTTTCCCTAAATCATCCAAAAAACCGCACATTTACTATTGACTTCATCAATTATGAAGAAGAATTCAGGAGTTATAATATAACGTTATTTCACAACCTTCAAACTTTTGAAGCTAATATCATTGCAACCGCTGATAAATCCCCCCATAGCCTGGATTTGTTGTAGATATTCAAGGACGGATTTGGTGATGACTTCTCCCGGCATTAACACAGGAATTCCTGGGGGATAGGGACAGACGATTTCAGCACAGATGCGTTTATTGGTTTGTGTCAAAGGTAGTATTTCACTGACAGCAAAAAAAGCTTCACGGGGAGAAAGTTGTAAAGCATAATCTAGTGTTCTATCTAAATTTTGCCAAACCTGGCTTTTAACAGTCAAGTTGCTTCGGCGATATTCTTTAGCGAGGGTGGTGAAACCTTGCAATAATTGTTCAATATCGGCTGGGGTGTTGCCCAAACTAATGATAAAGGTGAGATGTTGTAGTGAGGCGAATTCAGCAGTAACACCTAATTTCTCATCAAGAATATCATCTGCTTCAAATCCGGTTAAACCTAAACCAGAAACAGTGACAGTTAGTCGCGTTTTATCTAAAGCTATAAAGCCGGGAGAACCTTCCAAACGAGGCATTTCCAAAACTGATAATCCAGGAATTTGACTGATTTTTGTTCTAGCTTCATCAGCAAGTTGTAAAGTGCGAGACATCAACATTTTTCCGTAGAGTGCCATTTGCTGACGCGCTGCATCTAGAGAAGCTAAAAGTAAATAACTAGGACTGGTAGATTGTACGAGTTGCAAAGCTTTACTGATGCGATTGCAATCTATCCTGTTACCTTGAACGTGCAACATCGATGCCTGTGTCATTGCACCAAGTACTTTGTGGATGGATTGTACAGTTAAATCGGCACCTGCGGCTAAGGCTGGAGTGGGTAATTCTGGATGAAAGGCAAAGTGGGCGCCGTGTGCCTCATCTACAAGTAGAGGGATATTATATTGATGTGTAATGCTGGCGATCGCACTCAAATTTCCACAAACACCGTAATATGTTGGGTAAACTGTTAACACTGCTTTGGCGTCTGGATGCTGTTGGAGTGCAGATTCTACAGCACTGGGCGTGATGCTATGGGCAATATCTAAAACTGGATCGTATTCAGGATTGAGAAAAATTGGTATTGCACCAGAGAGAATTAAACCAGCGATCGTAGAAGAATGTACATTGCGAGGCAGAATAATTTTATCGCCTGTGCCACAGGTAGCGAGAATTGCCGCTTCAATACCACAGGTAGAACCATTGACAAGGAACCATGTTTGCGAAGCGCCAAAAGCTACTGCTGCTAGTTGTTGTGCTTCTTGAATAACGCCTTGGGGTGCAAAGAGATTATCTAAATCTGCTAATTCGGTTAAATCAGCGCGAAAGATTTTTGTACCAAGTAAATCAGCCAAGGGTTGAGAAATTCCTTCACCTTGTTTGTGTCCTGGGGTGTAAAAAGGTGCATGGGGTCTTGCTGCATTGGCTTTTAAGGCGTCTAATAAGGGTGTTTGGTTTTGATTGAGCATTAAAAAAAACAAACGGTTAAGAGAACTCCAAAAAATAAATTATCCAATATTATGGGGTGAACATCTTGCCATTAGTGTCAAGTTAAGGCAGAAGCCCAAATGTCCAAGGTAAGTAACTACGCAAAATTAATTACAGTCATTGCAAGCGAAGCGTTCGCAATGACATTGTGTAATGAATTATGTTTACCTACTTATGTTCATCGAATTCGGGGTGTCGTTTATTGAATTCGGGCAGTCGTTCATCGAATTCGGGGTGTCGTTTATTAAATTCGGGCAGCCGTTTCTTGAATTCGGGGTGTCGTTTATTAAATTCGGGCAGCCGTTTCTTGAATTCGGGGTGTCGTTTATCGAATTCGGGCAGCCGTTTCTTGAATTCGGGCAGCCGTTTATTATTTTTGTTCAATTAGTTTTACATTATGATTTGGCAATTGCCGAATTTTTTACTTAAAGGTTCTGCGGGTTTAATAAGTAATCAAACGGATATGATATAATTCCTTACTTTCAAGAATTAGCTTCTTACTGCACGCTCTCTCACCCATTGTTTTAACAGAGGAATTTCAAAATCATATCCTCCATTGATTTTGTGTAAAATATGATAACGCAACAAGCGGGTTAATACCTTTTCAGCAATTTCAGTAGTTATAGGTAATAAAATATCAGTCTTGGCAACTTGTAATAATAATTCTTGACCAATTACCATTTCTTCAGGTGTAGTTCCTGTAAATTCTGTCCAAATATTTGTAAAATAAGGTTGACCGGAAATAAATGCGTCATTAATAGAAGCTTGCAAGAGTTCAGTAGTAATAAAATCAGTATGGTTAAAGTTAGCTTGATTCACCATTGATGCGCCCAATAATTGTAGGCAGTAAGGGTGACAATTGGTAAGCATTAATACTTCCTCTACAATGCCTGGAGCGTAACCCAGTGTAAAAGCTGGATCTGGATTAAGCAGTAAGTCCTCAGCTTCGTTAGGTTCAAGATAAAGCATTTCTATCGGGACAACGCTGATAAAATAGCTACTCCAATTCGGGCCTAATTCCTCTAAAGTTTGCACCCCAGAAAAGAGAAAACCGAGTTGTTCATAATGTTGAATTAAGTGGCGCAGTTCGTCAAATAAACGTAAATTTATTTGTCCCTTTTGGATGGCGGTACCGATTTTTTCAAATTCATCAAGGTTGAGAAGGATGCGCCGTTCTCCGATTTGGGCAAGTGCTTCATCCAACCAATCTTCTAAGGTAGTATAGGGACTAGGTTGAAAATCGGTGCGTTTGGGAATGTTTGGTAATTGAACACCTTGACTTTTGCAGTCTTTATGAATTGCACGGACTAAGCCAAAGCAAAAGTCAGATTCGCTGGTGGTAATGGCGGAACTTTGCATATCCACAAATACGGGGAGAATATCACTGGGAAGCAGGCGGGGAAAGTTATACAAAAAGGAAGTTTTACCACAGCGACGGGGGCCATGCAGCACAAGGGTAGGTCGGTCACGGTCTAAAACTCGACGGACAACTTCATTGGCAAATCTCTGACGACCTTTAAACAAGTTTTTTTGCTCAAGTCGCACCGGATTTCCATATTGGAACGGGTTGATTAGTTCGTCTTGAGAGAGTTTGCGTTGTTCATTTTGTTCCAGTTCAATAACCCTTTGCCAATGTTCCAGTACAAGTGTCCAGCGTTTGATGGCTTCGTCTTTAAGTCCCAGAGAGGGTAATTGGGATTGTAATTGCACAAGCTTGTTATTGATTTTTTCTAATCCTCGTTCTCGTAGGGGTATATTTTTATTTTCAAGTGCAGATTGAATATCTTGAATAATAGTTTGCAAACGAGGAATAAGGATAGAAAGTTCGGGTTTAACCTTTGATAAAGGTGTTTCTGGAGTGGGGGTATCGCTGTTAGAATTGAGGTGATAGAAGGGGGAAATCAGGAAGGGTAATATAGGATGGTCTGAGTTGGCAGTAAAGATTAGTTCTGGAATACTTTGAATTTGCTGGAGTTGGTCGGCGACAATTTGTGGTAAGGCATTTTGTAGGGTTATTTGAAATCCTGGTAAGGAAAAAGTTTGGGTATATTGAAAGATTGTTAAGGCTTGTTGAGGTCTTTCACGAAATTCAGAAACAAGAAGTTGAGCATGATTAGGTAAAGGTATCCACAGAAGTTCGCTAGTGTAAGGAGGTAATTGAAAAAGTATTTTTGCTGTTTGGGGACGTAACTGCCTAATTGTTGAATCTGAAAATCTGAAAAGTTTTAGTAAACAATGAGGAAATGTATAATAACCATTTCTAGAGATAAAGTTATAATTAAAGCTATAATCAGGAAATATTCTGTAATAGCTGACTAAAGTTAGAGGGATAATTAATACTGAAAGCCATCCTAAATTTTGGGCAGAAAGAGCTATTAAAATTACTGTAGTGATGATAAAAACTCTGTTGTCTTTTGCTGGTGCAAGAGCAAAAGCGATTAAACTTGCAACAACCGAAAACCAAGTAAGCGGTAAAGTAGCAACTAGCGTCACGATGAGCGCCACTCCTCCCGCCACGACTCCCGCCACAATGAGCGCCACTCCTCCCGCCACGACTCCCGCCACAATGAGCGCCACTCCTCCTGCCACGACTCCTGCCACTTGTCCCGCCACGATGAGCGCCACGACTCTCGCCACTCCTCCCGCCACGACTCTCGCCACTCGTCCCGCCACGAGGAGCGCCATAACGACCGCCACAAGGAGCGCCACGACGACCGCCACGAGGAGCGCCACGACGACCGCCACGCCCGCCGCGCCCGCCACGACTCCTGCCACTTGTCCCGCCACGACGAGCGCCACTCCTCCCGCCACGACGAGCGCCACTCCTCCCGCCACGACTCCCGCCACTCCTCCTGCATCATCACTATTTTCTATACTTTCTGTTGCTGTAAATAGGAAAATGCCTGTCATTCCACTTACTAACAAGAGAAACAACCAGTTTTGAGTTGCTAACCACGCTCCTAACATCACGCTGATTGTTCCTCCCACCACCATCACATTAAGAGCAAGGGAAAGATGTTGTTTTTTTAACAGTTGCAATATTAACCAAACAGTTAATGATACAGATATTCCAAAAACTGCAAGACCTATACCCATTTGAGGTAAAGGAGGTAAAAATTTAATAGCTTCTATTAAGCCCTTTAACCATCTATCAGGCTGATTTAATACAACTATCAACCACAACAAGGGGATAACCAGTCCTAAAGGTAAAAATAAAACTCCTGTCGTATAAGCAATTAACATTACACAAGGTAACTGTAGCCAATCCAACAATTGATTACGCTCAATCAGTCTTAAAATAAGAGGAATATTAAAAATAAATAATAGTAATAAATACTGATTAATAAATCGTAACTTTCCGTACAACAAAATCTCAAAAAAAATTGTGTCTGGTCTGCGTCCATCTTTTTCTTTTTGAGGCAACCATTCATTCATTCGTTGCTGAAGCCTTGAAGGACAAAACATTGCCCACCAAAATAGTTCCCAAATTTCTTGCAAAAACAGCAACATTTTTTATATTTAATGTTTGAATCTTTGGCTTCTTGCTTTATCTTTGACCTTTCACAAACTCTGCAAAAATACTGCTAAATAAACGCCCATTCTTCCGTAATAAACCATGACGCTGAAGCCTATCTACAATTGCCAGATCGGGAATAGGTAAATTACTCTCTTCCAACTCATAACGTAATGCTAAACGTTCAACTTTGGTTAAATCTTTCCAAAGTTCTTCAAAACGAGGGTTTGCTTGAAAATTAAACTCATTTTTAGCTATTTCTTGATTCCTATTTTGCCACAACATCGCCCCCGCCATCTGCACATAATAGGGCAACCCTCCTGCTAACTCATCTACCCATTGTAATACCGCAGAATTAGGCAGAAATCCTTTCTGGATGATGCTTTGCCAAGCTTCCTCCTCTAATGCCCCTAAAATAGTCGTACTGAAAATATTGGCAAAGGGAGAACCCAGACTCAAAGTTTCGTAAACTTCATTAAGAGGGCGTTTGCTGGCAATTACCATTGTTAATAAACCCGCAGAAGCCTTAGAACGCCAATCTTCTCCCCAATCCTGGAACAATTCCAATCTATCTTTTTTACTAGCAATGGCTTCAAACTCATCCAATAAAATAATTAAACGATACCCTTCATCTACTAAAAACTGTAAGCCATCTTCTACTGCAAAGCCATCTTTATTATCTTCCTTTAACCAAGGATAATTCCCTGTTAGTCTGTGAATCCCTCGCCTTAAGCCTTCAATAATCCCTTCTGGAGTATGAAAATTCCCATTCGTTAAATCTAAGAAAACAACTAAAGGCTTTTGTTCTGGCGAACAAAATTCGCTGATTCTTTCTTTGATATATCGCAATAGAGAGGTTTTCCCATTGCGCCGCAAGCCAACCAAATTGACACATTGAGGACTAATTGCGCCAATGCGGTTTTTAATCTCTAAAATCTCTTTTCTCCGCCCGTAAAAACGTTGTGGAGGAACAGGAAGACCATATTCAAATGGATTATCACCTTTGGGCTTTGGCTGATGAAATTGTTTATTAAGTAAGGCAATTTCGGGAAACTGTTGCACAATAACTTGAGCCGAAATTGCCCGCCCACCTAAATCGCTATCCTCATCACGAGAAAGATGCACAATTCCACACACTTTACCTGTTAGTAAATTTAACAAAGGCGATCCACTAAAGCCTGAGATAACTTGCCCTTGCTTTAACTTATAGAGAATAATATCCTGTTTAAAACTTATTCCTTCATATTTAAAGCTTGCTGAATCCCCCTGCGAATAATCAACTTCGCTATTCTTGGGATAACCAAAAATATATAAATCATCGTTGGTATTGGGTTTTGTGTCATCCAATTCAACACAGGGATGATCCAAACAATCCTCGTACAGTTGTAAAAGGGCTAAATCAAGGGGATATTTGTATAATTGCGTAACTTTAGCTGTGTAATTCTGGTTTCCTGCTTTCCAGAATACTTCCACAGGGTTATCTTTCGAAGATTCGATCACATGGGCGCAGGTGAGAATCCAATTCGGTGCAACAAAAAAACCTGTTCCCTGACTACTGGCAACATTTAAACGCACTGTACAGCGTTGTAAATCGTCTTCGTTACCCATTAATTGCTCTGATCTAGCATCTTTGTAAAAAGATTACCACAACTGTAAGACAATCAACTCTTATTTACCCCATTCCATCGTAATTTCCAGTTTAGCTGTGCCTGTTCCTTTCACAATTAAAGCGGTTAGTTGTCCTGACTCAACTCCAATTTGTAAACCTAGTTTGATACTAAATTTATCTGGTTTGACTGTCTGGCTAATATCTTTTAATGAACCTGCGACATCTTCAGCAATGGATTTAATAATTTCTGTCGCTTGTTTAAAGACTCTGGTTTCATCAGAAACAGGTTGTTCCCCTATAGGCGTAACCTCTACTTTAATTATTTTGCCGTCCGAAAGTTCAAAGGAAACAATTTTGCTTTTATCTGCCATACTTCATTTTTTTATGTTAATTTTTCGTGCAATTATCTTCCTGAATAATGGGAAGAAGGTAGATGGTATTGTTACATTTATCGGGCGCGATTAATTTGAGTCTGGTAACGATTCATAATATGCTACACGTTACTTTGATCGTTTCATTTTTTGAAAGGTTTCAGAACTTTATAAGCAGTAATTACAGCCTAAGTAATTTATATACAGCAGATTCCAACTTGGTGAGGTACAGATTATCGTAAGGGCACAACAATGTTGTGCCCCTACCTGTCTACTTCATTTGCCTGAAAAACGCTGTAACTTTGTATACGTAGCAGATTATTAGCATAGGCGTAGGCATCGCCCTTTAGAAAAAAGTTTTTGGTTTACTGTTCAGGATTGAGAAAAATTGGTATTGTACGCAGAGCGCAAAGGACACAGAGGAAGAAGAGACTCGTTACACAGAATGCTATGCTTGCGTTAAAATCCGTAAGTCCTGTGTAGCTGACTAGATGAGACCTTATCATCAAATCCCGATTTTTGAGTGTGGTGAACCGATAATAGCGATTCCTTTAGAATTGTTTGCGGTGGAATCTCCCCATCCTTATGAAAAATTGGGTGCGCCTTATGGCGATCGCTCCCCCTATTATCTCCGTCAAAGCGTTATTGAAAATTTGCTCCAAGCGCAAAATTATCTTAATTTGCTGCATCCTAACTGGCATATCCAAATCTTTGATGCTTATCGCCCGATCGCAGTCCAGCAGTTTATGGTAGATTACAGCTTCGCCCAAGCAGTGCAGGATAGAGAACTGACTAATGTAGAGTTATCACCAAACCAACGCCAAGAAATTTGGGAAGCGGTTTATGCAATTTGGGCTGCACCTAGTTTGGATGAAAAAACTCCGCCTCCTCATAGTACTGGTGGGGCGGTGGATGTGACGCTAGTAGATGATACAGGGAAAATAGTAAATATGGGTTCGCCGATTGATGAAATGTCAGAGCGATCGCACCCAGATTATTATGCCAATAGCGATCGCTCACAAACGCAAAAGTATCATGTTCACCGTCAGCTATTGCAAGATGTAATGTTAAAAGCCGGCTTTCAACGCAATCCTAGAGAGTGGTGGCATTTTTGTTTTGGCGATCAAATGTGGGCTTGGCTGAATAATCAATCTAATCCAGCCAATCCTGTTACAGCACATTATGGGCGTCTTCCATAGATGCGTTATGCATCTTGAGGATTTAACTCTCTTAACTCGTCGGTGGTGTAAGTACCAATGGGAGTCCAAACTAGATAGGGAAGGAGTAACAGCGCTGCCATTAAAGAAATCGGTAAAACGCAGATTGCCAGGACAACGGCTAAAATCAAACCGATTAGCCCAAGAATTTCGCCGATTTTGAGACTGCGAAATCTTAACATTAGCGGTATATAGGCGACGGTGATAATTTCTACCACGAGATACAAAGCCATTAATAGCCAAGTAATTAGGCTTCCGGGGTTTTTTTGCCAGACAATAGTAGCTGAAGCTCCACCACTGATAAAAATCACAGTCCAGATAACCGGAATCAGAGGCTCAAAAACTAGCCAGCGAGGGCGACTTAATCGTGTAAACCATTTAACATCACGCGGCGTAATCAAGAAACTACCAAGGGCGATGAAGAAAGTTACAGCCCCAATTATTATCCAAAATGGAATCATAATGCATTCAAGTTTTGTGTATTTTGTCAAGTCATATACTGCAAGTTTGACAATTTAGGCTATATGTTTAATCATTCCCTGGTGCGATTCTTAGACCAATCTGAAAAGAATTGTGACCGATGGATTCACAAAATCCAGATAGAGAAAGCAATTCCATAATATTTTTGACTTTTGACTTTTAACTTTTGACTTCCGCCCTGCGGTACTAGGCATCTTGAGGATTGAGACGGATCATCTGCCAAGTGGTATAAGTACCAATGGGACTCCAGAGCAAATAAGGAACTAGTAATAGTGCTGCCCAGTTAGAAAAACCTAAGACTGCAAGTATCAATAAAGCACTAATGATCAAACCTGTGCCACCAAGAATTGTACCGACTTTCAGACTGCGAAGCTTAAACATTACAGGTGTATAGGCAATAGTAACTATTTCTAATAGCAGATATAAACCCATGATTAACCAGGTTGAGGTGCTTCCAGGGTCTTTTTCCCAGACAATATAAGCTGACCAAGCACCGCAAATAAATATTACAGTCCAAATAATCGGAATTGCACCCTCAAAAGTTAGCCATCTCGGTCGTTGTAAACGCTTGAACCATTGGCGATCGCTTGGCGTAATCACGTTTGCTGCTAGAGCAACCAAGAAAGCCACGCCCCCAATCACTATCCAAGATTTAATCATGCCCGTTAGTCCTTTACAAGCGCTATCTATCGCTTAATATCACTCTTTATAGTGTGATTTTGTCAATTTAATTGCTAATTACTCATCATCCCTGAGTTTGAAACTTTGACATCGTTTGGCAGGATTTTAAATTTTGGGAATTGGGAATGGGGCATTGGGCATGGCTACTGCTTTAGAGGCGATCGCACTGCAATTACAAAGCTTTTATGAGCCGACAGTAACAGTGTAAGATAACATAAAAGGCTTGAAACTAGCTCCAGATTTTGGAGTACCGCTTAACTCCAAATCATAAGCTCCTACTTTGGGAAATACAATCTCGGCTCCGGGAATGCTCTTATATTGCTTGGTTGATACATTATGTAAACTTGGCTTTAGCAATGGCGTATCAGTTTCATTGTGAGGTTGAGGGTAGATAGCCAACTGACAGTTACATTGTGTCAGGGGGATTAGTTGCCCACCTTTACGGGTGAGGACAATCCAAACATGAGCGGTTTTACCAGCTTCAGGATTGTCATGGGGTTCAATATGCAGCATCCCGCCCACATCTTGTGATACCTTTTCAGTATGGGCATTAACTGGTGTGGCAATCAGAACAGAAATTAATAATAGCCATCCTAAATTCTTTTCTAGGGTAAAGTGGAACATAGAGTTTATAAGAGTAAACGAAGTAGACCAGGCTAACTGGGGAAAGGCAATTAAAGGAAAATTCAAAGATTTTTAATGCTATTTTTTCACCAGTATTTAGGAACAATAATTTTAAAAGAATAGTTGCGTCAAAAGACAACCTGTCAAACTTTGCCCAAAAATTCTTTACCAACCACTAAAGTTCAATCCCAACTGAAAACTTGTTGATTTCTGAACTTCTAATAAATATCTAACTTAAAGGCACAAGCGATCGCCGCTCTAGAATTAGCAAAGGAAATGCTGAGAGGATGTCTAAAAAGTTTTTTGTATACACCGAACGCTCAGAGATCCCTCTAGATCCTCCTTAAAAAAGGGGACTTCAAGGCTCTTATTCCCCCTTTTTTAAGGGGGTAAGGGGGATTAACCAATATTTGATACTTCTCAGACATCCTCTAAAGCATCTATTCCATAACAAGATGTCGTATTTGCTTCTATATTAAGGTATCTGCTAGCAGGCTAGCGTTGGTCATGATGCAGTTTTGTCAGTTAGCGATCGCACTCTGCAAAGGAACAATGGCATATATGCTAAGATTTCCCAGACGACGAGAGTTAGGATCGGAAGGTAGTCTGTTGCAGACAAGCTAACTATATGACATCCACATCACGTGTTGTTCACAGCGACCCCGATATATTGGGAGAAACCCCTATTTTTATTGGTACTCGTGTGCCGATAAAAACCTTGATCGATTACCTAGAAGCGGGTGACTCACTGGATGAGTTTTTAGATCACTTTCCCAGTGTCAGCCGTGAGCAAGCGATCGCCACTCTCGAATTAGCAAAGGAAATGCTAACCGCCTATGCGAATTCTGCTTGATGAGTGTGTTCCACGACCCTTAAGGCTTCGCCGCACTTGTTGAGCAATGTCAGGTTGCCATTGGCGTAGTTTTGTGTCAAGTTCTTAGATTAAAGCATCTATTTCAAGTTTCTTTTACTCTTGAGTTCCTGAAACTACTATCAAGTTATTCGTTGAATTCGGTTGAAATTCACTGGAATGTTCTGTTTGAGTGAATTCATCAAACAATTTGAAAAACTGATCTAGTGCAGTGTGTTCATCTTGGGAGAAAAATAAAATAATCTGATCCCAAGTATGATTGGAAGTTAAATTAAATCTCTGCTGAATCCAGGTTTGAAATTCTGAAAATTGCTGTTCTTGTAGTGTTTGAGGGATTCCTATCTGGCGACGGGCAAAGCAGTAACCTGCCAGAAAAGTGCGGAGATTGGATATGGAGGCTCGTCCTAAATACATGGCAGGACGTTTCTTTATATTGCAGATTAGGTCATATAAATCAACCATCTGTCCCTCTAGCTTAAAATTCGATTTCGGTGATTTGGAAATTGCCGCCTAAATCTTGGGCAGGGCAGTATAGGTTATTAATCCAGTCTACTCTGGAAATTCCTTCGGGGTGGATGTTATCAAAGATGAGTTCTTGTCCATCAATTTCAACGGCGATCACTTCATGTCGTCCGTTGATGGAGATATTTTGTCGGAGGCGTTCATGGTAGATGTTGCAGAAAGGATCTTCTGTACTACCTGTAAACAGGGTAATCTGTTTACCAGAAATGTTTTGCTCAATGAGGAATTGGCGCAAGGCGATCGCACATGGAACACATTCAAAAATTGGGAACTGTTGAGCGATCGCACTCAGTTGACTATGAATGCTAGCCTTGATCATGATGTACTTTTGTCAATTCCCCAGTGCTAGCTATTAGTGGGCGATCGCTTCATACAATAACTCTACTCTTTTTGATGATCAAACCTAATTCCTAAAAAGATGTCATAAACAAACTCAAAAAAGTCCTTTTTCTGCAACAATCCTGAAGTTTGATAACATCCTTTTTCATCTAACAGGGGCTTCATCAGATAATAGCTGGGTTGGTAATTATACCAAGGAATCGAAGGCCACAAATGATGAATTAAGTGGTAATTCTGTCCCATAATCAAGATATTCAGAATCGGGTTAGGATAGACGCGAGCATTTTTCCAGCGATCGCGCTCCGCAAAAGGACGATGGGGTAAATAGTCAAAAAATAAGCCTAGTGCTATCCCCACCACAAAAGCCGGTATAAACCAAAAATTGAGAATGTAACCCAAAAAGTGGTACTGCACTGAGATATAAACAATTACACCGACAATTAAGCGGCTAATAAACCATTCTAATAGCTCATATTTACGCCACAGTTGCCGTTGAAAGAAAAACACCTCGTGGTACAAAAACCGCACTGCAATCAGCCACAATGGCCCACCCGTAGAGACATAATGATCTGGGTCGTCTTTAGGATGATTAACATGGCCATGATGCTGTAAATGCACCCGCGTAAATACCGGAAAAGCAAAAGCTAGCATCAACGCACTGCCATGACCTAACATTGCATTCATCACCCGATTGCGATGGGCAGATTGGTGACAGGCATCATGAATTACCGTTCCAGCACAATGCAAGGCAATCGTGTTCACGCAAAAGCATAGCCAGTGCGGCCATTCCCAAAGCCAGTAACCAAAGTTGGATAACACCAGCATGGCCACAGCTACAGAAAACAACAGCAGCGTCGGATTGAAATCACCAGGAGGCGCTAAAAATTCCTTGGGTGGGATTGTCAGTGGCTTTTGTGCCTCCGATGCGATCATCTTTAAGATTGACTCCTTCTTAAGCAGACATTACGAATATACGATAAATATTAGTGAATAATAAAGTTTTGCAAAGTTTTGTATGGCAAGATTTATCCACAGCTTTGCATATCAGCAGATGAATAACGCTATGATTCCAGACAAAGCCTAGTCTTTACTGATCAGTGGGGTATGACAATCGGCAAGAAGTTAATGGAATAAACTCCTTCGTTGGGAGGATGGATACAAGATTGATGTACTATATCTAGTCTATCCCACAGCCCCCACTCTCCCATAAACCCTCTCTAACTGCTTATATTTTATTGATATAGCAGTGACTGAAAAGGAGATGCCACTTAAGTTACGATGACTTCCCAGATAGCTCCCTAACTTCAGCCCCTATGCAATTAAGAGATTCTCTGCGCCGGACAAAAATTGTCGCTACTATTGGCCCCGCCACTAGCAGTCCTGAAATGCTCAAGGCGATTATTGAAGCGGGAGCCACGACGCTGCGGCTAAACTTCTCCCACGGAACTCATGCCGACCATCAGCGTAGTATTCGCTTAATTCGGCAAACCGCTTTTGAACTAAATCAGCCAGTGGCTATTCTCCAAGACTTGCAGGGCCCAAAAATTCGCTTGGGGAAGTTTGACAACGGATCTATAGTTTTGGCAAAAGGCGATCGCTTCACCTTGACAAATCGTCCGGTGATCGGTACGCAAGAAATTAGCTGTGTCACCTACGATTATTTAGCCGAGGAAGTCCCAGTTGGGGCAAAAATCCTCCTTGATGATGGACGAGTAGAAATGCTGGTGGAGGAAATTAACCGGGACAAAGGTGATTTGCATTGTCGCATCACCGTGCCTGGTAAACTTTCTAACAACAAAGGCGTAAACTTTCCCGGTGTTTACCTGTCAATTAAAGCAATGACCGACAAAGACCGAGAGGATCTGATGTTTGGTCTAGATCAGGGTGTAGATTGGGTGGCACTTTCCTTTGTCCGCAATCCCCAGGACATGATTGAAATTAAAGAACTAATTTCCAGTACAGGCAAGCAAGTGCCAGTGGTTGCCAAAATTGAAAAGCACGAGGCCATTGAACAAATGGAAGCAGTTCTGGCTTTGTGTGATGGGGTGATGGTTGCTAGAGGCGATTTAGGGGTGGAATTGCCAGCGGAAGATGTTCCCGTACTCCAAAAGCGGCTAATTGCGACAGCAAATCGCTTGGGAATTCCGATCATCACCGCTACTCAGATGTTAGACAGCATGGTGAGCAATCCCCGTCCCACTCGCGCTGAAGTGTCGGATGTGGCAAACGCGATTTTAGATGGCACGGACGCGGTGATGCTCTCCAACGAAACCGCCGTGGGTAGCTTCCCTGTAGAAGCAGTGGCGACGATGGCGCGAATTGCCGAACGTATGGAGCAAGAAGAAGCCCAACACTTAAACTTACGTTCTGTGAGAGATGCCCGCCGCTCCATTCCCAATGCGATTAGTCAAGCTGTTGGTCAAATTGCCGAACAACTAGGTGCAGCGGCAATTATGACCCTAACCCAAACAGGGGCAACAGCTCGCAATGTCTCTAAGTTTCGTCCTCACACACCGATTTTGGCAGTGACACCCCATGTAAATGTAGCGCGGCAGCTACAGATGGTGTGGGGAGTCAAACCGCTGTTGGTGCTAGGATTACCTTCCACTGGTCAGACATTTCAAGCTGCAATTAACGTGGCTCAGGAACTTCAGTTACTGTCCCAGGGAGATTTAGTAGTGATGACTGCTGGCACACTCCAGGGGATTTCTGGCTCTACAGATTTGATTAAGGTAGAGGTGGTAACGGCAGTACTAGGTCACGGAATTGGACTGGGACAAGGTTCAGTGAGTGGTCGCGCACGGGTAGCTAGTACTGGTATGGATGTGAGTAACTTTAATCCCGGAGACATATTGGTTGCACCCCGCACTAGTGCCGATTTTGTGGAGGCAATTCGGAAATCTGCCGGGATTATTACTGAAGAAGAAAGTCTCACAAGTCACGCAGCAGTGATTGGCTTACGTCTCGGTGTACCAGTGATTGTGGGCGTGAAACAGGCAACGCAGGTGATTCGAGATGGGGCGATTATAACGCTGGATCTGCAACGGGGTTTGATTTACTCTGGGGCGGTGAGAACCACTTAGGGGTGGGGAGCAGGGAGCAGGGAGCAAGGGAGAAGCGCTTTCCCCTTTGCCCCCCGCACCCCGTTCCTGTGCCTCTTTTAAATGCCCCATGCCCGTTTATTAAACAGTTGCGATCGCATCTCCTAGCCATCCAGCAAAGTTTTGCTGCTGTGTGGAGTTAGGATGCTCAACAGGCTTTACCTGATACCGAGTCGGATGTGGGAATGTGAGAGTGATGGAATAGGTACGGAGTTCGTCTTGGTGGAAAACTGCGACTTGAATGCTATCGTTTGGTTGGTAATCTTTCAGGCGATCGCTTAAGCCACCCGCCGTTACCTTAATCCCATCAATTGCTAACAACTCATCACCTGCATCAATTCCCCTTACTTGTGCAGGTGAACCAGTCTCCACAAACTTAACCATCTCCCGCCCATTTTCGGTATTTATTCTCACGCCTAGGTAAGGTTCTTCTTGCTGTTCGGCTACCAACTGCAAGCCAAAGGGTTCTAAATACTGATTGAAAGGCAAATCATCAGTACTATCAATGTAGCGTTTAAAGAAATCAGTCAAATCAATTCCGGCGACAGATTCGATAACTTCCTGTAACTGTTCTGGGGTATAGCCAATTTCAGCTTTTCCAAATTGCTGCCACATTTTTAGCATCACGTCATCGAGGGAGCGCTGATTGTGGTGAGTAGAGCGAATCAGCAAATCCAGCAACAACGATACCATTTCTCCTTTTAAATAGTAGGAAATTTGGGAATTACCGCTATTGGCATCCGGGCGATAGAGTTTTATCCAGGCATCAAAACTCGACTCGGAAACGGGTTGTACCTTGCGCCCCGGTGTGATTTCATATCTGGTAATTTCCTTGCCTAAATTATTCAAATACGACTTAACATCATAAATTCCCGCCCGCAAAGGAATTAACAAGTCATAGTAACTAGTAGTGCCCTCACAAAACCACAATGATGGTGTGTAGTTTTCTTGGTCGTAATCAAAAACCTCTAATGCTTTTGGGCGAATTCGCTTAACATTCCACAAGTGAAAGAACTCGTGTGCAACTAATTGAAGAAAGCGATGGTACTTTTCCTGAGCGCGAAATCCAAAACGTTGGTAAATTAACGAGCAAGAGTCTTTATGCTCCAAACCACCAAAAGCTTGGCTAAATAAATGTAGCAGAAACACATATCGTTCATAAGGCAAACCGCCGAACATCTGCGCTTCTACCTGAATAATTTTTTGGATATCAGCAATCAGCTGCTGAACTTGGTAATTACCTTGCCCCCAGATTGCCAATTCATGGGGTTTTCCTAATACCTCAAATTTATACAATTGGTGGCTACCAATCTCAAAGGGAGTATCAACCAGAGTATCAAAATCGCTAGCTAAGAAAGTATTCGTTTCTTCACCAATGGGTGGTAAGGCAGTAGTTACCTGCCATTCCGGCTGTGGTGGTACGATGGTGACGCGAATGGGTTGCTTATCCCAGCCAGGTATTCTCAAAAATAGTGCCGCACCATTGAAATAACCGTGGGTAGCATCTAAGTGATTTGTCCGTACCGATAGCTCATTTGCAAAAATGCGGTAACGTACAGTTAATTCTGAAATACCTATCTTGTTTACCTGCCAATGATTTTTACTGATTTTTTGGCAAGGCAAAGGCTTATCCCCAGCAAAAGCCGCAAAATCTTGTAAATTCTTGGCGTATTCCCGGACTAAATAGGAACCTGGTGTCCAAACGGGCAATTTTAAATCGAGAATCGGTGAGGGATAATCCACAAGGCGTAAAGTCACTTCAAACAGATGGGTTTCTGGTTGGGACATTGCCACTAGGTAATGAATCGTTGGCTCGGTTTCTTGGAGGTAGGTGTTGGGACGAGTTGCTGTTGCTTCAGTCATCTTGCGTGCTGAGTTAATAATCAATGGGTAATTTTCCCATCATGACAAATTTGCTTTTCACATCGCACACAAACCGTCTTTCGTTCATCATCATCCAAAATCTCTGGCGTTAAACTTACCAAGAAGCAAGCTACGCGAAGCATCTCGAAGAGAATCGGATAAAAAAATCACACTTTGCCAGCCAAGTTCATCAACTGTTTGAAGTTCACAAGATAAGTGATGTTGTTGGCGCTATCAATTTTTATCCACCCTTTTTCATGTAGTTTTTCCATGATTTTGGTGGTTTCTTCAACGCCGATTTCTGTCACCTCTGCTAAATCTTTAAAGGGAATGTTAAAAATTTCTCTTCCTAAGTCTGATTCCTGACCATAGCTTTCACCCAAAGTCACTAGGGTATGGGCGAGTTTGACCGCTGGTGGTGAAGACCGCATTTGTAAGCGCAGGTTAATTTGTCGCAATCGCCGCACCATCAGTTGCAACATTCGGTGATGTAACTGTGGGTCTTTAAACAATATTTGAATAAACCGCTCTCTGGAGATACTAAGCAATTTCACCGGTGAAAGGGCAATGACATCAGTTGAGCGTGGAGATTCATCCAAAATTGCCATTTCTCCAAAAAAATCGCCACGCCCAAAAATTGCCAGAGCTACTGAATCTTCCCCGACGGTACGCCGGACTTTGACCCAACCAGAAACCACGAAGTAAACGGCGTTACCCCAGGCATCTTCCATCACAACGGCTCGCCCAGATGGGTATTCATGTTCAATTGCAACGTTGAGTAGCCATTCCAATGTCTGTGGATTGGCTGTACTCATTAAGGGGAAAAGTTCACTAAAAACCTCAGTTAGCATGAAATATTTGCAACAATAGGATTCAATAGCGGGAAACTAACTTTGCTACTATTAAGTTTGTTTAAACCGTAATCTTACTCAGAATACGATCGCAA
Organism: Nostoc sp. 'Lobaria pulmonaria (5183) cyanobiont'; assembly: GCF_002949795.1. Taxonomy (NCBI): domain Bacteria; kingdom Bacillati; phylum Cyanobacteriota; class Cyanophyceae; order Nostocales; family Nostocaceae; genus Nostoc; species Nostoc sp. 'Lobaria pulmonaria (5183) cyanobiont'. The sequence goes on from NZ_CP026692.1 coordinate 5,997,716, forward strand.
AATTTGTATTTATTTAGAGATGAATCTCTAAACTTTATCAGTCTAGGATTCCATTACAACATAACAATTATGTATGCGAACGAAATCAGCGTTTTCACTTACTGACGGATGATTTACTCTTTGTTGATAGATTGCTATCTAGTGCTAGTATTTTGATCTGTTGGTCTAAATTTTTCACTAATTGATTCAGGGCAACTAAAGCCTCTAATTGCTGAGAATCAAGGCTAGGATTCAATAAAAGTCGTTCTTGTAGTTCATGTAACTTGATGCTTAGTTGCTGAGAAATTCCTAAAGCATCGCGGCCTAGACGCGTCAATTGTTGTTGTTGATAGAATTTTAATGCTGCTCCCCGCAATACTTGGAGTGTTGCCTCTTCGCCGTAGATTCCCGGCATGACTCGCAAGCGTAATAATAAGCGATTTTTTTGATATACGTATTCCTTTTCTACCTGTTTTGGTTCTGCAACCGTGATTATAGGCAGGGAAGCAAACCGCTTTAATTCATTCAGTACTCCTTGGAAAACTGAGAGCGGCAGTTTGTCTAATACAGACTGCAAAACTCCATTGTCACTCCACAGGATTCTACCTTCAGAAGCTTGTCTTTCTAAGTACAGACGACCAATTCCCCCAGCCAAGATTCGCCTTAGTAATTCTTCTAGTATTTTTTTTGTTGGCAGTGTTTTTAGTAACTCCATCGAACTCAGTAGTTCGGAAGCTTGTGTGGGCAAAATAGGTAAATTGTTTGATGATGTGGCTTCAGAATTCTCTTCCTGTTGAGTTCTGAAAATAGGGGTCAAGAACGTCGTAGTTTGAGATGATTGGTCTAGCTCTGGGATCGGAGGCAAGTCTACCTGCTGTCTAGAATTTTGACGCTTTTGTGTCTGAAATACCATCAAGATAGGCTGTTGATTTGATTCTGAGTCGGCATCTAGGGAAGGACTAGGTGTGTCAGCAATCGTAGCTGGGCTATTTGTTGGGGGAGAGTCCACTGTTGCCTGATGCACTTTTGCATCTAGCTGAGATGTATTCTTATGGTTGAGGTAGGCTGATAGTATTCTGCGGTGGGCATCGGCTGCGATCGCCTCAATCACCATTGTGCAATTGATAGAAGACAAAATGCGACCAACATAATCTAGGGCTTCGTTGTCTTGTGGATGAACCATACCTAGCAAGAGGTTTTTGTCTTTTAATCCAAAGGGCAAAATCTGGTGGTAGAGGCAAGCTTCAAAGGATAAAAGATTATCAATCAGGTAGAATATTTGTTCGCGATCGCCTCCTTCTTCCCACCTACTTTGAGGGGTAGTTAGCATTTGCTGTCCATTTGCTGCGGTATCATTTAGTTCGCCCTTTGAAGACAACATAGATTTGATTCGTTGGTGTTTACTTATATTTTGCCTCTAATTCAATAGGTAGTTAATAAAGATACTTTGTTATATTATATAAATTTCAATTATATATACTTAAGTAATTGTAAGTAGAAGATGAATTTTAGATTATGGACTGGGATAATACTGAGGATTGGGAAAAAGAGTGCTGTACATGGATAGCGGGGCGTTGAGCTAGTGCTGAGTTTTGTTTATCTCCTTGTCTCTCATTTTTCTGCCTTCTCTGCTCCCCACTCCCCCATGCTCCATTTCCACTACAGGCTACTCCTGAGTTCTTAAAACTTGGGCTGCAAGATAGACTTTCGTCCATTCGCCTAGCACTTGATGGGTTTTGAGTTTTAACTGCTGGGCTATGGCTTCTATTGAATTACCCGCTCTCCGCAAATCTAGAATTTGTCGTCCTAGAGGAGTCAATTTTTCATCAAGTTGCTGCCATTGGTTTTGGGTTAATCCCAAGTTATGTTCTTGCAAGGAAATTGAGAGCCAGTTGTCTACGAGTTCTGGATTACCTTTGAGGGCAAAAACACGTACAGCATGGTAACTAATTTTTTCTCGCAGACGGTAAATTTCTTTAGTCGGCTTATTCAGTTTTTTGGCGATCTCTTCTTGGGACTTACCTTGCAGATACAGTCGTAGCCATTCCACTGCTTCTATACCGAGATTTTCTTGTAAATAATTTTCAAATTCTTTTTGTACTGACTGGCGCAGCCCTTGTTGTTCCTCTAGTTGTTGTGCTTCTTGATATTCTGCGATCGCCTGACTATCAACTAAGTTAACTCGATTGTCACTGTCCTCTGTGAGAACTTCTTCTGACACTAGTCTAACCAAGTCACGGCCGGGTACTTGGGTTAAACCACCGCGCTGAGTGCGACGCAAATAATTCACAAATCGGTAAGCTAATAGGGGTTGATTCCGTACTGGCCGCAGACAATATTCTTCTACACTGGCAAATAATAGAGCATCCCCCAATCGTCTATCGGTTGTATATTTGGCAATATCAACCATTTGTTGTTGCATCTGACTGTCGCTTTGGAGTAACTCTTGGAGTACTTCTTGTAATACATCCATTACACTACGCTGGCGATCGCGGCTGAGGGAAACCCAAGTCTGAATCTTATTCCGTAAAGTTACTAAACTCCCCAATCGGGTTATCAAGTTGCGATATGCACGTTCTCGCCCCAATCCCAAGTAGCGTTGACGTAAAATCCTCCAGCGATATTCCATCGCTTGCTTGGCGATCTCGAATTCTTTAGGATTAAACAGATCGAACCGTTTTGAGTCAGATCCCAACAGCCAGAGAATAATGCTTTGCCTCGCGGCTTCATTTTGGTCTGGACATTCCACAGCCAAGCGCTTTTGCCAATCTAGAGCCAGTTTTTCCACATCCGTTGTCATAGTGAGATTGCATTCCTCGAAACTCAATTTTGAAGTTTGCATCACAACCCCCATTGCCCCACCTAATTGTTTAACTGGCAGCTGCCCCAGATTTCATGAGTTTCATGAAAATAGCTCAGTGATTCTACTTTTATTACGTCTGAATTCACTAGGATTATGCAGAAATTTCTACATTGATGTTTTGCTTGCAGTGATAATTGTCAAAAAGCAATGTATATCAAGCATTTGGGGGTATTCTATTAATTTAACTTTTTTGTAAAGTTATGTTTCGTAGTTAAGAACAGAAATCTGCTTAAAGTGGTGAGGATACACCATGCACGAAATGGATCGGTTAAATCTAACATTTTGTAACAGATCCGACGAACGAATCTAATTTAACTCAATGTTGGGCGTTATTCCACCAGTATAGGTTTCAACCCATACTATTGCTATAGCGTCGAATTAGTCTCAGTATCCTATGTGGCGATGTCTACGACCAGATACTACGCCTACGCTATTCTGGATAGTAAGGATTGATAGGCAAATTTATTTTTTTTAACCTAGCTTCAGTCATAACTACACCTTTAATATTGCTAAGTTTTTCTTAAAGCTTTTATATTCCTAAAAATGAATAGTCAACAGTCAATATTGGTTTTGACTATTGACTTTGACTATTGCTTTCCTTCTGCCTCAAAATTTAACTTATGCAAAATCTAAAAACAGAAAGAATGTAATTCTCTAAAGTTTTGATAATCAGAAGTTTGACAAAAAACTTCTCTTTAAATTCATTTATGGGAATTTTTTGTTTTGAATTCCCCCGCAGGAGGTTAAATCTATCGATTGTTCGATCTAACAATGGGATTTTCTACAGATTCTCGATAACCTTGGACTTGTTCTGTGTAGGCAATTGGTAGAACAGCTTCAACGTTTTCATGGGGACGAGGAATAATCACCCAGGATTCTAGGGTACCGCCATAAACATTTTCTGCAGCTTCAATACCGGCAGCCATAGCGGCTTTTACTTCAGAAACATCGCCACGAATATTAACTGTAAAACGAGCGCTACCTACTCTGATATAACCAACAAGGGTAACTCGACCAGCTTTTACCATCGCATCTGCTGCTGCTAGCACCGCAGGAAAACCTTTCGTTTCAAGTGCTCCAATTGCCTGTAATGACATTATTAATCTCCTGTATGAATAAACTGGGGGCTACAAGTTAATTGTACGAAGCTTCGCTACAGATTTTGATAGCAAAATTGCTTAGAACATGCGGAAAGGTTCTGATTCTTGAGTGAAATGGATTGGTAATATGGTTTCCACATTTTCCGGGGGATTAGGAACGATGTAGTAGGTAATTACTGTACCAACCTTTACTTCCTCTCCAGCTGCGATTCCGGCTTCAACAGCCCTATTTACTTCAGAAACGTGTCCCCGGACGGCGACTAACAAGCGAGCGCTTTCCGCTTGACCATAATACACAATTGTGACTGCGGCAGCTTTGACCATTGCATCTGCTGCTGCTAAGACACTCGGAAAACCTAAAGTTTCAATTACGCCAACCGCCATTGGCATGGCATTAGCTCCTGAATTAAGGGATAAGCGATTTTAATTGTACGTGGCTTTAGTCCCAATTTTGACATTTTGGAAAACTTTCTTTGATGCCATATTTTTTGGGGAAGTAGAGACGCGATTAATCGCGTCTGTTGGGAGTTAGAATATTTTGATAACTCACTGGTTTATGTTTTATATATTACAAATAATACCTCAGCATCTTAGATTGTGTAACTTTATTGTTTAACAAAATCAGTTATGGGTGGAAGCAAGCTAGTACGATAAACTGAAATTTATGTTTCCGAATTTTCTTCCTACAGCAGTTGAGCAACTGACAGAACCTACTTCGATCGCACTAGCTCGGAGGATTCAAACAAGTGCGATCGCTACTCCTTTAACTAATCAACCAATTACCACAACATTTGTCAAGCAAGGGTGTGGTGGAACTCCGATTTTATTAATTCATGGCTTTGACAGTTCTGTATTAGAATTTCGGCGGCTTTTGCCATTACTTTCTGGAGATAATGAAACTTGGGCAGTGGATTTGCTGGGTTTTGGATTTACAGATAGACTTTCAGGAATTGCCTATAGCCCAACTGCGATTAAAACCCATCTTTATTATTTCTGGAAAAGCCTAATTAACCAACCTGTAATTTTGGTGGGCGCTTCGATGGGGGGTGCGACAGCGATTGATTTTACGTTGGCTTACCCGGAAGTGGTAGAAAAGCTGGTGTTAATTGATAGTGCGGGGTTAGCAGGTGGTTCGCCATTGAGCAAATTCATGTTTCCCCCATTAGATTATTTAGCAACTCAGTTTTTGAGTAATTTGAAGGTGCGCGATCGCGTTTCTCGCATTGGATATAAAAATCAAACTCTTGCCTCTATTGATGCCTTATGTTGTGGGGCATTACACTTACAAATGCCGAGTTGGCATCAAGCTCTAATTTCTTTCACTAAAAGTGGTGGTTACAATGCTTTTAGATTTGAAATAATATCACAAATTGTGCAACAAACGCTAATTTTATGGGGCGATTCCGATAAAATTTTGGGTACTGAGGATGCTATGAAATTTAAAAGGGCAATTCCACACAGTACTCTCACCTGGATTCAAGATTGTGGTCATCTCCCACACTTGGAACAACCACAAATAACTGCCCAGTATATTTTAAACTTTTGTGGTGAACTCATTAATTAGCTAGGCGTAAAAATTTAAAGTTTGTAATAACGACTTTAGTCCTGATAATTCTTGTTTTAAGCGATTGATTACTCATTACAAACTCACCGATTATTTCTAATAGTTTCAACAGTTACTTTCTAATAGACTTCTTGGATGAATCAAACGCCCTCACCCTAAATCCCCCTCCCAAGCTTGGGAGAGGGACTTTGAAATTGGCTCCCTTTCTCCTCGTTCCCAGAATATGGGAACGAGGAGAAAGACAGAACAATAAAAAATCGGGCTTTTTTCGATTTGCACGTACACCGTAGGGTAGGAAAGGGGAAGCTAAGATTAACTGACTTTAGTCAAGTAACCACATCTCATTAGAACTCTCAGGATACTCATTTGGTTGATTTTGTGGTTGATTTTGAGCTAGTGGTTGCGATGACCGATGTGATTTTTTGTAGTTAAGTGGATTGTAGTGGTCTTTTACTGGTTTTATAGCACTAGTTTCTTTTGCAACACTACCAGCATACTCATCTGGTTGATTTTGAGCTAGTCTTTCTGATGAAAGATGTGATTTTTTGTAGTTATATGGATTGTACTGTTCTTTTACGGGTTTTATAGCACTAGTTTCTTTGACAGCTACAGCAAGTTTAGAATTATCTTCTGCTGTTTGTTTTAAAGCATTAATTTCTTCGATCAGCTTGGAATTCGCTTCTGCTAGTTGCAGTGCTGTTTTTTTGGTTTCTTCAAGTTCTTTTGTTAGCTGTTCTAGTAATGATTTTTGTTCTGATGCAAATGTTTTTTGTTTAGATAATTTTGATTGCAAATCGGCAATTTCTTGTCCAAGAGATGCTTCTTTTTTGTGGCTTGTTTCTAGATTACTCGTCAATTCTTTGACAGTTGTTTCTAAATCAGCCTTAGTAGAACTTGTGCGCTTAGTAGAAGTTGGCTCAAGTGGTTGTGCTGAAGATTCCTCATCAGATGAAGCTTGTTCTTCAACAATTTTTTCAGCTGTAACTTCGATCGCAGATTCACCTTCTGGGGGTGTAAATTTTTGTGCTTCTTCTTGTAATAAGTCAGAGAGACTTTGTTTCTTAACCATTATTTTCTCCAATCACGCTGTAATTCATCAGCTGCACGGCGGTAGTCTAATTCCGCCTCCCGTGCATTTCCTCCTCGCCATTGAGTAATCGCTACACCTTCGAGTGCTGCTCGTTCATGAGCTTTATAGGCACGGATGAAGGTATTACAAGTAGGAATACCTAAGCGAGTCAGAGTGCTTTTTGCTTCTTGTGCTTCCCCCAGACTGCGCGTATCGACTTTGGTGAGCAATACCCGATGGGGGGTTCCCACAGGGATGACGGCTTCCTTGACTGTTTCCACGAGGATTGCTAAATCCATTGCGGCTGGGGGTGTAGGCAAAACTAGATAATCTGCGATCGCAACTACCGCCACTAATGCTTCAGAGCGTAGCGCGGGAGGTGTATCTACCACTACTAAATCGTAACCTGTTATCTTTGCTAAATCACTTAAAAGTGTGGGATCTGTTTCTTGAGATAAATCAAATCCCATTCCCTGCTGACTGCGCCCAAACCACCAACTGGCAGAACCTTGAATATCTGCATCAATCAGCAGCACCTTTTTTTTCTTCGCAAAGTTTGCAGCCAGATTGACTGCGGTAGTCGTTTTACCGACTCCTCCTTTACCGTTGAGAATAGCGATGATTTTTGGCACTGCTTGCTTCCGATGCTGCCTTTTGAGTGCTGAGTTAGGAGTGCTGAGTGCTGAGTTAGGAGTAGAGACGCGATTAATCGCATCTGTACAAGAGTTTTTATTATTCTCTTTGTCTTCTTTTTCAGTCCCCAGTTTCCAGTCCCTAGTCCCCAATGATGAATATACCGCTTTCTGTAACCCTAAGTAACATGAAAAGTCGTAACAATAAAATTTAGAAGCCATCAACTCCACAAAATTCTATGACAACAACTTACAATCTGCCCGATGGGCCTCAAATGCCGCGCTGGCTAAGGATGATCAAGTTTATTAGTCAGCCACTGAAATATGTGGATGATTTTGCTCAAACTTACGGTGATACTTTCACGATCAGGAGTAGTAGTTCTGATAACCATCTTGTGTATTTTAGTCAACCACAAGCGCTTGAGCAGATTTTTACTGCTGATTCCAGGCATTTTGAGGTTGGCAGGGGGAACATAGGACTAAAATTTTTACTTGGCGATCGCTCCTTTATGTTAGCGGATGGCGATCGCCACCAGCGCCAACGGCAATTATTAGCTCCTCCCTTTCATGGCGAAAGGATGCGGGCTTACGGTGAGGAAATTCGCGAAATAACCCAACAAGTGACTAATGAATGGCAAATTGGCAAGCCTTTTAATATCCGTAAGTCGATGCAAGAAATCACCTTGCGTGTTATTTTACGGGTTGTATTTGGTTTAAATGATGGACAGCTTTTTGAAGAACTGAGGCGATCGCTAAGTGACTTGCTAGACTTCATCAGTTCGCCCGTAATGTCTAGCGCCTTCTTTTTCCGGTTCATCCAAAAAGATTTCGGTGCGTGGAGTCCGTGGGGCTGGATTTTGCAACAACGGCAAAAAATTGATCAACTTATTTATGCTTTGCTTCGAGAACGTCGGGCCCAACTCGATCAAAATCGCCAAGATATCCTAAGTTTGATGATGGCGGCTCGTTATGACGATGGTCAAGGGATGTCAGATGAAGAATTACACGACGAGTTAATGACGCTGCTAGTTGCGGGACATGAAACTACCGCTTCGGCATTGACATGGGCTTTTTACTGGATTGATCGTTTACCAGAGGTGCGTGAGAAGTTGCTAAAAGAACTCAACACCATTGGAGTTACCCCTGATTTAAGTAGTGTGGCTAAATTGCCCTATTTGACAGCAGTTTGCCAAGAAACATTGCGAATTTATCCAATTGCCATGACTGCTTTTGTGCGGATTGTGAAGAACCCAATTACAATTATGGGCTACGAACTGCCAGAGGGAACGGCAATAGTCCCCAGTATTTATTTAGCGCATCATCGGGAAGAAGTTTACCCACAATCCAAGCAGTTCAAACCAGAACGGTTTTTAGGAAGACAATATTCACCTTATGAATATTTACCCTTTGGTGGCGGTAATCGTCGCTGTATTGGAATGGCATTTGCCCAGTATGAAATGAAAATTGTCTTGGCAACTGTTTTGTCAGAATTCCAAGTTTCGCTAGTGAATAAACGTCCCGTGCGTCCTGTGCGCCGTGGGTTAACTTTAGCTGCACCAGCCGGAATGAGGATAATTGCTACACCTCAAGTTAAGCGTGCGAATACACCAGCGCTAGTTTAGGCAAGTAGGGTGGGCATTTTAATTCCCACCCTACTATGGGGTAATAACTATGACAAAACTCGAATTAAAAAATCATCAAATTTGGCGAGATTTAACTGAAATATTAGAAACTTAAGATGCTAATAATCTTGTTAAAAAACATCTAATACTATCTGATTATAAAATATGCGGCTACTGGGATGAACAAGATAAATATTATGAAATAATTACTTTGCCTCGTATCCTAGAAGCCGAATTAGTTAGTAGCTCTATTGGCGTTACCTACAAAGAACGTTTTCTACAACTCAAGTTTTTCCTTATAGCTTCTACTGTTGATGGCACTCACAAACTAGGTGAGTTAGTTCTTATTTACAATAAAAATTTAGAGTTTATTGATGAAAGTTGGCTTTTAGATATCGATTCTCCAATGCTTGAGATAAAATTCTGAAGTCTAGCAAAATTTATAAATCCTCATCGCGTCCAGACTTGACAGAAAGCCAACTAATGTAGCAAGATGCATTTAAATCCCTTTCGTCCCACATCTCGAAGTGGGTAGGAGGCAATGCATGATTGGCAGTATTTCTTTAACCACGATCGCAGCAATCTAAATCAAGGCACTTACCGCATCTTTGAGCCGGAGTGGAAAGCAGAGATTCTCCACTGGTTCAGCCAAAAGGATGTGGATAAGCAGCAAAAAGAAGATTTTATCCAAGCTTTAATAGATTTTGTTGACGGCTGCGGCGATTTTTATCGGTATCGCGCCTACTTTTTGGCGGCTGAGGCTTTATCTCAGTTCCCAGAATCTAGTTTGGGGGATGCAATTGTAGAACAACTGCTCAAATGGAGTTATGCCTATTTTCGGCAGGATAAGCGAGATTGGCAGATATTACCAAAACCTTTGGTGAAGACAGCTAGAAAAACCCTGGAATTAACCGACAGAAAACGGGTAATTGCTGCTTTTGTCCATCTGGTTCATACTACAGAAAGTCGTTCAATTCTTAGAGTTGCAGCTGAAGAGTTAGGAACACTCGATCCAGGTAATAAAAGTGCGATCGCAGCTTTATTACTGCTAATTCAGCAAAATAACTCTCATCTTCGGACTGCAATTTATAGCTTAGGAAAAATTGGCTATGGCAATGAAACTGTAATTACTACTTTAATCCAATTCATTAAAATAACGCCTGGGAATGTAATTCATAGCTTAGGGAAAATTGGCTACGGTAACGAAACTGCGATCGCTGCTTTAATCCAATTTATCAAAATGAAGCCTGATGATATCGCAAATGAGTGGTTGACTTTAGAAGACATATATGAAGGTGCGATTATAGCTTTAGGAGAAATAGCTTCTGGTAATCAAATTGCGATCGCTACCCTGATTGATTTCATCAAAAGATACAAAGATGATGTGATTTGTTCACATGCGTCCAAGGCTTTGTGGGATATTGATCCAGGTAATCCAATAGCATTAAATACTTTAGTTCAGATTCTCGAAACTACCGAGAATACATATTTGCTCGATATGTCTGTCAGATATCTGATGGTAATTGATCCAGGAAACAAAGCTGCAATTACTATTTTAACTGAGAGAATTAAAACCACTGAGAATGAATTTTTCCTTTGTAAGGCTGCTTTATGTCTAGGAAAATTCGATTCAGGTAATAGAGTAGCAATTACCACTTTATCCAAAATACTTGAAACTGCTGAGGAGGAATGGGTGTATTTTTATGCGGCCGACATACTAGCGCGAACTAATGACTACCAGCAGCAAATAATTAAAGCCATGTGGAAAATGGTTAACTTAAAAGATGAGTCTACATCTCTAAGTGCGCTCTTGACGTTGCTGGAAATAGACTGCAATAATCAACAGGTGATTGATACTCTAATTCGCTTATTGAATACCACAAAAAATGAATCAATTTTTACAAGTGCTGCTTATAGCTTACAACAATTTAATCCAAGTATAAAATTAGAAACAGAGAAGCTAAATGAACTGATCGCTATCTTTATCAGATTCATTCAAACCCATCATGATCTTGAAGTTGAAGAAGATGAAAATGAAGATTTATTTCCTTTACAATGGCTATGGTATGAATCCTCTCTCTTAGATATAGCTGATAGTTTGAAAAAAATCCTCCAAAGAGAACATTTACCACAAGTAGTCATAACTCTAAAAGACTATCTAAGCAAACAATTTTACAGTAACAATTCATATCGCTACGAAGCCGTATTTAACATCATCTGGCATTGTGCCGAAAATCTAACTTACCCAGATTTCTACAAAGCAATCAATTAAACAATAAGCGCAGAGTTATTTCTCTTCCTCCGCGTTCCTCTGCGCTTCCCTTAGCGTCCCTTTGCGTTAAAAAACAATCTCCTCCCTCATCCTCTCTTCCAGCACATCCAATAACCCATCTACATCCTTCCCAGCTTGCTCAAAACAAATCGGTGGTGCTGGTTCCGGTGCAAACTGAATTAACTTAATTTCACCCTTACCAATCCCAATCATCACAACTTCCACATCCGGCTTGTGATTCTCAACAATTCCCAAAATTTCCTGAAGCCGATTATCAACCTTATTATTTAAATTCTCTATCTGTTCTTTCGGACAATAAACAAAATGCGGCGTTGGTTGCAAATCAATACCAACAGTACCCTGACTGTCACCATTTGCTAACCACAATCCCCAAAAAAGCGCCGCCAATTCTTGCTGATTTGCTTTGACAAACTTATCCAACTGGCGACGCCACTTGTTATCACCTGGTTCTGGTTGACTATTACCAAAAAACATAAATAATTTGTAATTCGTAATGACGCTCGTGGACTCGCTAACGTAATTAAGACAGAGAGAAGGGGCGAAAGTTATCTTAAGCCTGATTGTACACGCCAGAGGCCGGAATAAATACCGTCTTTCTCCAGCAATTGCTCATGGGTTCCCGACTCTACTAATTTCCCATGTTCCATAACATAAATGCAATCGGCATTGCGGATGGTGGAAAGACGATGAGCGATCGCAATTGTAGTTCTATCGACTGTAATCCGTTCTAGCGATCGCTGGATTGCCGCTTCTGTCTCATTATCTACTGCCGAGGTAGCCTCATCTAAAATCAGAATTGGGGGATTTTTTAAGACTGCACGGGCGATCGCAATCCGTTGTCTTTGTCCACCAGATAACTTTTGTCCTCTTTCCCCCACAATTGTCTCATAACCTTCGGGCAATTCAACAATAAATTCGTGCGCTTCGGCTATCTTCGCCGCCGTGAGGATTTCTTGCTCTGTAGTCTCAAAGCTACCATAAGCAATATTCTCCGCTACCGTGCCATGAAATAGAAAGACATCTTGACTCACCAAACCGATGCAGCGGCGTAAATCTTGCAAATTTAAACTTTGCAAATCAATACCATCGAGAGTAATGCTTCCAGTTTGTACCTCGTACAACCGCAATAAAAGTTTGACTAAAGTACTTTTACCCGAACCAGTAGAACCGACAATTGCAATGGTTTTTCCCGCCGGAATATCCAAAGACAGATTTTTAATCACTGGAAATCTATCTTTATAGGCAAAATAAACATTTTTAAATTGTACTTCACCGCGCACTTCATTCACAGGTAACGCCACATTACCTGTATGAATGGCAATAGGAGTATCCAACAAATTCATAACTCGATTAGTAGAAGCCATTGCTCTTTGATATTGGTCAAATGTTTCGCCTAATCTAGTTAAAGGCCACAGCAAGCGCTGGATTAAAAATACTAATACGCTGTAAGTACCTACAGACATTGTTCCAGAAACCGCTGCCATCCCGCCATACAAAAGTAATGCCGTGAACCCCACCAAAATTAGCATCCGAATTAACGGCACAAAAGCAGCAGAAAGAGTAATTGCCTTTCTATTACTGCGGCGATAAGCGTCACTATCTAATTCCAAACGAGAGGCTTCATAAGCTTCAGATGTGAAGCTTTTAATAGTAGTGATTCCGCTGATATTATTTGACAAACGCGAATTGAGAAAACCTACTTTTTCTCGCACATCAGCGTAGCGAGGCGCAAGTAGTCGTTGGTAGGCAAAAGAACCCCAAAGGATAAATGGCATCGGTGACAAAGCCATCCACGCTACACTAGGAGCCAAAATAAAGAAAGCAGCGCCAATAATTAGAACAGTTGCGGAAACTTGGATGATATCATTTGCTCCCCCATCCAAAAACCGCTCTAATTGGTTAATATCATCACTGAGGATAGACATTAAACCGCCAGTACTGCGTTCTTCAAAATAAGCCAATTCCAACTCTTGCAAATGTTTGTATGCATCCAAACGCAAGTCATGCTGAATATTCTGAGCCAAATTCCGCCAAAGTCGAGCGTAGGCGTACTCAAAAACAGATTCTAGTATCCAAATGATCACAGTCAGGAAGGAAATAATCAAAAATTGTTCAAAGACATCCCGTACCCCTAACTGTGCAATTATGGAATCTTGTTGCTTGACTACCACATCCACCGCCACGCCAATTAAGCCGGGTGGTGCTAAGTCGAAAAATTTATTGAGGATAGAATAAGTAGTCGCCAGCCAAATTTGTTTACGATACTGGTGTCCATACTCAAGCAAACGCTGGAGAGGATGCGTTGAATGTTTACGCCTTCTTGATGCCCGATGAGATTTTAATACAGTAGCCACGGTTTTTTGCGGTTTCGTGTGACTGATATTACCACGGAACAAAGTCTTGAGTCCTAAGTCCTGAGTCTGAAGATTGATTTAGACAGAACTAATGAGAACTGTATTCGATGTACCAAATTCAAAGGCGAATAGCCGCCGATCGAGAACGAGAACATCTTGCTAGAAGAAAGAAAAGTTGTTAGGAAAGCCTTAAATAATACTCAAAGAAGAAACAAAAGCAAAAAGGTGAGAAAAAACCCACCTCCTAAGAATCGATATGATAGAAAAGTAAACAAAATTTAAAAATTATTTATCGAATGGTAGATCAATTATCTGGCTTGTCCAAGGTCAAAGACTCAATAACACAAAAACTCTTCTTGGGTAATGAACCAAATGCGGAGTTAATTGCAATTCTCACCGTTTACTTTGTCCAAGGAATTTTAGGGCTATCGCGTCTAGCCGTTAGCTTTTTTCTCAAAGATGAACTACTCCTGAGTCCAGTCCAGGTATCGGCGCTATTGGGAATTGTCTTCCTACCTTGGATGATCAAGCCGGTGTTTGGTTTTATCTCTGATGGCTTACCTATATTTGGCTATCGTCGCCGTCCTTACTTGATTTTATCCGGGATATTGGGAACTGCTTCTTGGATCAGTTTGGCCACAATAGTTCATACTAGCTGGGCAGCTACATTAGCGATCGCTCTAGGTTCTCTCTCCGTCGCCATGAGTGATGTTATCGTTGACTCGCTGGTTGTGGAACGAGCCAGAGGCGAATCGCAAGCAAAAGCCGGTTCACTACAATCTCTGTGCTGGGGTGCTTCGGCGATCGGAGGTTTAATAACAGCCTACTTTAGCGGTCTGCTGCTCCAATACTTTACTACCCGTACCGTCTTTGGGATTACCGCTTTATTTCCTCTGATCGTTTCAGGGGTGGCTTGGTTAATTGCTGAGTCCCCTGTTAGCAAAGATGCTCAAGATAGTAATCAGACCAACTCTTTACCAATCAAACATCAACTGGGGCAGCTACGCCAAGCCATTAGCCAAAAAACAATTTGGCTACCAACAGCGTTTATCTTCATCTGGCAAGCTACCCCAAATGCTGACTCAGCCTTTTTCTACTTTACTACCAACGAACTCCACTTTGAACCAGAATTTTTGGGGCGAGTAAACTTGGTGGGAAGTTTCGCTTCTTTAGCAGGTGTTTGGATTTTTCAACGTTTCCTCAAAAGCATCCCTTTTCGGGTGATTTTTGCTTGGAGTACTGTCCTTTCGTCAATTTTGGGGATGACAATGCTGTTGTTGGTGACTCACACAAACAGACTATTGGGTATAGATGACCACTGGTTTAGTTTGGGTGATAGCCTGATTCTGACTGTGATGGGGAAAATTGCCTTTATGCAAGTGATGGTGCTAGCAGCAAGGCTTTGTCCCTCTGGTGTGGAAGCGACGTTATTTGCCTTGTTAATGTCAGTGTTTAATTCAGCCGGAACGGTTTCCCATGCATTCGGGGCATTAATCACCTATTGGCTGGGGATCACCGCAACAAACTTTGACTCACTTTGGCTCTTGGTGGTAATTACTAACCTCAGCACGCTGTTACCCCTACCATTTATCAAATGGCTACCTGCTGCTGATGAGCAAACTGAGACACTCAAAAATGAGGAAAAATCATTTTCGCCTGATTTGATGTCTGAGTTGGTACTGAGAGAACCAAAGTCAGAAATATTAGAATAGTGTAATACAGCAGTTTTCAAGTAAATGAGGTAAAAAGTGCAGGACTCATGCATTAGACATAAAGAGTTTCTACTTCTTTTCTCCTGCCCCCTGCCCGATCCCCTATTTGGATGAAACCATTTTTTCGCTGGCAATAATATGTAAATCGATGTTTTTGAGCAAGCGCACCAATTTTTGCGTCAAAGATCCTTTGAGGAGCATTTGCCAGCGCGATCGCTGACTCTCACCAATTACAATTTGGGTAATCCGATATTTCTCGGCGACTTGGGCGATCGCATTGGCGATGTTACCGTTAGTAACACGAACAAAAGTACCTTCAAATTCTTTACAAAGTTTCTCACAAGTATGGATGTGTAAACTTTCTTCTTTGGTGAGGAAGCGTTCTGGATCGGCTACGAACAAGGTATAAAGTGGCGCGTTCATATAGTTAGCTAGTCTTGCACCTCGACGTAACAATTGCACTGAGTTGGGATAAGTGGAAACACACACCAAAACCCGCTCGTGAATATTACAGAATTGTCCGTTGGGAGTGGAGGCGATCGCATTTTCTTCCACGTTGTCTGCTACTTCCCGCAAAGCCAACTCCCGCAAAGCAATCAGGTTACGGCGTTGGAAAAAATTATCGAGGGATTGTTGGATTTTTGGTTGTGCGTAAATTTTCCCTTCTAATAACCGTTCTTGCAGTGTTTCCGGTGTTACATCAACTACCACTATTTCATCTGCTTCATCCATAATCCTGTCAGGAACCCGCTCGCGGACTACCACACCTGTAATTCTGGCTACTAGGTCGTTGAGACTTTCCAAATGTTGCACATTCATTGTGGAGTAGACATCAATCCCGGCTGCCAAAACTACTTCTACATCTTCGTAGCGCTTTTCGCGTGGAGAACCAGGGACATTGGTATGGGCAAGTTCATCGATTAAGACTAATTGGGGCGTAGACGCAAAGCGGCTTGTCGCCAGACATCGCTTTAAAATAGCATCTGTATCCATATCCGTCAGCGTCAACTCACCGTGAGGATATTGCTTACGGGGTATAATTTCCAGTCCCTCTGCTTTTTGGGCTGTCTCCTTGCGTGCGTGGGTTTCCAAAAGCCCAACGACAACATCAATTCCTTCCTGTTTGAATGCGTGTCCCTCTTCCAGCATCCGGTAGGTTTTGCCTACTCCAGGAGCCATACCAATAAAGATTTTATGCTTACCCCGTCGTCGTGCTGGATAAAGCGAGTAACTTGCAGAATTTAAAGGCGCATTCCCAGCCGAACCAGTATTAGTATTATCTGACATTTATAGCACTCCTATTGCATGGGAAAACCATCATTGCCAATGCCCCATGCTCCATGCCCATTTACTGATTTTGCTGACGATTAATATCTTGCAAATCAAGAGCATAATTCAATCGGAGAACATTGACTCCCGGTTCGCCAAAAATCCATAAAAATCTGCCATCAGTATACTTATTAATTAAACGTAGGATCTCCTCTTCTTTTACTCCCCGCGCACCAGCAACCCGCGTCAATTGCTGCCGTGCTGCTTTCAAGGAGATATGCGGATCTAAACCAGAACCAGAGGTATAAACTATATCAGCTATTGGTTGAAGATTTTCCTCTCGCAATTGATCTGCCTCTTCTAAAATCCGCTTCAGTAGTTCTGGATTGCTTGCAGCGAGATTACTAGCTCCAGATATGCCAGTTGGCTTGGCTTTTTTCCCTTGGCTATATCTAACAGTACTAGGACGAGAATGGAAATATTGCTCAGATGTAAACACCTGACCGATTAAAGCAGAACCAATTGGTTCATTATTTAGATTTCGCATGATACTACCATTAGCTTGATAGGGCAAAAAAACTTGACCCACTACAAGGATTACCAGCGGATAGATGATTGCAGTCAACAACCAAAGCATTAGAGTTATAAAAATTGCTCTGATGGTTTCTCGAATAATAGCCATAAAAAGTTTTCCAATTGCGCCTAGAATTTAATTTTTAATTTTTAATTTTTAATTCTTTTGCCCACCTAGCAGGACGTTACAAGATGCTGTTAGCAACAGTATAAACAACTGGGGCAGTTACCACATTCAAGCACAGCAGGATAAAAATAGCGAGTGATAGATGTTGTTTATGCCATTGCGACTAAACAAAGGATATCGCCAAAGCAGTACTGAGTAAAAACGATGTTTATTCATATTCTTCTTGTTCCACCTCTCAACAGGTAAAAGTAAAAATGTTTATTATTTTACTTTGGTTAAGATGCGCTTGTTTCCCCATAGTCTCTACTTTTGCTGTCCTGAGAGGATGTTTGAAAAGTCGCAAAATATACTAGCACTGGCAAATATAATTTGCGACTATACAGACAAAACCAACTTCAGTGGGTTTGAAAACTTGATTTTCTCTTAGTCCACCTCCGTGGATTAATCTTTGTCTAATAGCGAATTATATTCGCCTAATACTTTTCAAACATCCACTTAAGCCAAGCCCATAAGTGTAATCAGTGCATCAATCAACTTAATTGCAATAAACGGCGCAATTACCCCACCTAAACCGTAAATTAAGATATTGCGTTGGAGTAACCGATTAGCTGTCAGCGGTCTAAACCGCACACCCTTTAATGCTAAGGGAATCAAAGCGGGAATAATCAAAGCATTATAAATCAGTGCTGAGAGTACAGCAGACTTAGGGCTAGTTAAATTCATAATATTCAGGCTTTGCAAGTTAGCAGCGACAAATATCACTGGAATAATTGCAAAGTATTTAGCAATATCATTAGCGATGGAAAATGTCGTCAATGCCCCGCGAGTAATCAACAATTGTTTACCAATACCAATGATATCGAGCAGCTTTGTGGGATCGGAGTCCAAATCAACCATGTTGGCGGCTTCTTTTGCCGCTTGCGTTCCTGTATTCATCGCCACACCGACGTTAGCTTGGGCTAATGCTGGAGCATCGTTAGTTCCATCTCCCGTCATCGCTACCAGTTTACCTGCTGCTTGTTCCTGTTTAATGACACTGATTTTGTCTTCTGGTGTGGCTTCGGCAATAAAGTCATCCACCCCGGCTTCTTTGGCAATCACAGAAGCGGTAATTCGGTTGTCTCCAGTTAGCATGATGGTACGCACTCCCATCCGTCGCAGCTGCTCAAAGCGATCGCGGATACCAGGTTTAACTATATCTTTGAGATAAATAATCCCATAGATTTCGTTATCTAAGCTAACTGCTAGGGGTGTACCTCCCAGGCGAGAAACTCGTTCGTAGGTAGCATCCAATTCTGGTACATCGCGTCCGTTGCGGGAACGGACAAATCCTTTAATAGCTTCTACTGCTCCCTTTCTGGCCTCATACCCACCAGGTAAATTCGTGCCACTCATCCGGGTTTTAGCGGAAAAACTAACTCCTTCTGCCTGACTGGAGTCAAAATCAAACCGCGCGCCCAATTTTTCTGCTAATCGGATAATGGATTTACCTTCTGGTGTATTGTCAAAGACACTAGCTGCCCAGGCAACATTAGCAATTTCTGACATTGAATGACCGTTGAGAGGAATAAACTCTTCCGCCAGACGGTTGCCAAGGGTAATTGTACCTGTCTTGTCAAGAAGTAAAGTGTTGACATCACCACAGGCTTCCACTGCTCGTCCTGATGTGGCAATGACGTTAAATTGGGCAACTCGATCCATACCAGCAATACCGATGGTACTTAGTAAGCCGCCAATGGTAGTAGGAATTAACGCTACTAATAGGGCAATTAAAATTGGGATGCTGACTGGACTGTTGATATAGTAAGCAAGTGCAGGCAAGGTTACTACGACTAACAAAAACACTAAGCTGAGAACTGCCAACAATACCGTGAGGGCAATTTCATTGGGTGTTTTGCTGCGTTCTCCCCCTTCTACCAAGGCAATCATTCGGTCAATAAAGCCTTTGCCTGGGTCAGTCGTGATCCGGATAATTAGTTCATCTGAGATAATCCGTGTCCCACCAGTGACGGAACTAGCAATGTCGGAACCTGATTCTTTTAATACTGGTGCAGATTCCCCAGTAATTGCTGATTCATCCACTGAGGCAACACCCATAATTACTTCGCCATCGGCGGGGATGATATCGCCAGCAATGACGTAGATGGTATCGCCCTGTTTGAGGCTGGTGGATGAAACTTCACTAATTGTGCCATCGGCAGCAAGTTTTTTCGCGATCCTCTCTGACTTTGTTAACCGCAAGGCATCGGCTTGGGCTTTACCCCGTCCTTCTGCCACTGCTTCGGCAAAATTGGCAAACCAAACTGTAAAAAATAAAATCCCCGACAACAAGGCGTTGAATACTTGCGGGTTCTTTTGCAGGGCAGGGCCAAATAGGTTGGGATCAATCGTTAGCAATAGGATGATGATTGTCCCTACCCAAACTACAAAGATTACTGGATTTTTGATTGCATACTTAGGGTTGAGCTTGACAAAAGCATCTCTAATTGCTCTTAAGTACAGCCACTTATTATTTGCCCTGGTTTTTTTACGTCTTTGGCGGCGATCGCCAGAACGAAAACTTGGGCGTCTAGCTTTGAAGTTAGTTGCCACTTGATTCATGAATAAAGTTTAGGAGTGAGAAGTTAAGAGTTAGGAGTTATAGGAACTTCTAATAAAAAAATATCCAACCTGTAGGATGCGTTAGTAACGCATCCTACGAAACCGGATAATTTATCAGATAAGGCAGGAGCCAGGAGGAAAGAAGTACAAATGAAAACTTTAATTCTAAGTAATTACCCAGTTAAAAAATCAGATACTGGTACGAGACGCGTATATGCAAGATATAAACCTTTCTTGCTTCAATCTCACACTTTTAAATCTGGGTTACTCCTTCCTCCTGCCTCCTGAATTATTTTTTGATATTTTCTTAATTTCAAACTTATAACTCATAACTTTTCTAACTGCCAGATGCTAGTTTCAAACCCTCAGCTATGGGGCCTAAAGCCAGAACGGGGAAGAAAGTCAATACTCCCAAAACCAGCGTCACTCCAGCTGCGATCCCAGTGAATACCAGAGAATCAGTTCTTAAAGTAGCAGGGGTTTCTGGTACTGGTTGTTTACGAGACATCCCGTCAGCTAGCAGCAGGATGGCAATCATCGGTATGTAGCGTCCTCCGATTAAGCTAACTAAAGTACTCAAGTTCCACCACAGGCTGTTATCCTCCAACCCCTCTAAGCCCGAACCATTATTTGCTGCTGCTGAGGCATATTCATAAACTACTTGAGAAATACCGTGATAGCCAGAGTTGCTAATTCCAGATAGGGAGATGGGATAAGCCAAGGCGATCGCACTGGGAATCAAAATTAGGATTGGGTGAATCAACAGCACTACACTGGCGAGAACGATTTCCCGTTTTTCAATTTTGCGTCCGAAAAACTCTGGGGTACGTCCTGCCATGAGTCCAGTTAGGAAGACTGTGAGAATTAAGTAAATAAATAAGTAAGCTGTTCCAGTTCCCTGACCACCCCAGATAACCTGGATAAATAAGTTGAAGAGAGTCGAAAATATTCCTTGCGGCATCAGAGAATCGTGCATCCCATTCACAGCGCCAGACATAGTAGCGGTAGTCATCACTGCCCAAAATGCTGTCTGTGCCCAACCAAATCGAACTTCTTTCCCCTCTAAATTGGGTTGTTCTAATCCAAAGGCGGTATTAACTAGGGGATTACCTTGCAGTTCTCCTACGGCTGTCACTCCCACCAGAACTACAAAAATCACAAACACCATCCAAAAAAGTAGCCAAGCTTGTTTAATGTTATTGGCAAATATACCGTAGGTGTAAATCAAGGCTGCTGGGATAGAAATCATCGCGAGCATTTCTATCAAATTAGAAGCGCCATTGGGATTTTCAAAGGGATGGGCTGAGTTTACGCCAAAAAAACCACCGCCGTTTTCGCCCAAAAGTTTGATCATTTCAAAGGATGCTACCGGGCCTCTAGCCAGATATTGCGTCCCACCTTCTAAGGTTCTCACATCCATAGTCTTAGCTAATGTTTGTGGTACACCTGCTACCAGCAAAGCGATCGCACCAATAATCGAAATTGGCAGCAATATTCGCGTAATTCCACGGACAATATCGACGTAAAAATTTCCCAATTTTCTACCCGTCAATCCACGAATAAAGGCAATTCCTACGGCTAAACCGGTGGCTGCGGAGGTAAACATCAAAAAGCCTAAAGCCGCTACCTGGCTAAAATAGCTTAAGGTTGTCTCACCTGCGTAGTGTTGTTGGTCAGTATTGGTTACAAAGGAAATCGTTGTATGCAACAATACATCCCACCTGGGCGAACCAAAGCCGCTTGGATTCCAGGGCAAGAGTCTCTGAAAATAGATCAGAAAATACACTGAAATACCCATGATCGTGTTACAACAGAGTATGGCTCGGATATATTGCCAACCTGTCATGTCATCTTTTCTGCGAACACCCGCAAGTACGAACATACTCCGCTCTATGGGGTTCATTAAAAAATCAAGCAGTGTTCTTTCTCCCAAAAAGACACGCGCTATGTATTTTCCGAATAATGGAGTGATTGCTATGACAATACACAGCGTTAAGCCAATTTGCAAAAAACCTTGTCCCATATATTTCGCGCTAAATTAAATTTAAGTCTTAGCAAGCCAATTTTTAGAAATAACAGATTTTGAGGAATTTACTATTTTCAGTTATCACTATTTTCCAGATACTTGTTCAAGTTTTTGTTAAGAATATTTAATTTTTACTCTTAATTCATCTATTTCACTAGTTAGGATTATTTGTTTATACAATACATTTTCCAAGTTTGCAGAACTTACGCACTCAGATTCCCCATTGCATTGCTCCCTGACAACATCGACAACGCCGCTGCCGCCCCCAATACCTGATGGTTACACACTTCTAAGTATCTTCTCGAACTGCTCTAAATTCCGATGCCCTGAGATTTCCTGAATTACCCGCAATGAAATACCAGCGTTACTCATCTGGGTTAAGGCAGTACGCAGAAAGGCTGCGATCTACAGACTATAACGATTTGACCCCGATTAGTCAGAATTGGTTGAGTGAGATTAGCGATCGCCTCTATATATCTCCAATCACTGCATTAGGGGCGATCGTGGCATTTTGGGAAAATTGTACTTGTACAGGATAGGTTAAAAATTAATTAAAAGTTCTCTTTTGTGTTGACAAGTATACAGTTGATTATATCTGTGCAAGAATGGCGATCGCTGATCAAAATGACTTGCATTGATCAATCGAATGCGAGGTGCTTAAAATAGCACCTCGCAACACATACTGCTTAGTAATGTAAAACGCTAATGACGATTAAACAACCACAAAATTGTTTTGGGTTAGTGACAATCCAGCAGATAATTGTGCAAATTTTACTTGAGTATAATCAGATGCACTACCGTCTTGATCAAAGAATAATGCACCTGTAATGTCGTTGTAGATAAATCGTTGAACGCTAGTGGTTGCAGATGAATGAAATATCTTGATGAGACTCAACAGAGTTCAAATTAATCTCATTAATCCCTATTTATTGAGCGGTAGGCGCGATCTTGCTGACGGCAGTATGCCCCAAATATATTTCAAGACTAGCCCTTTCAAGGTGGTGAAATTTGGAACGAAGGTTGATTATTTCAACTTTCAAAAAGCCCCAAATCTGAGCGGAGGATTCAAGATGGTAGCGCTGAAACAACGTATCTTCGTTTGTCACCTTGAAAGGGCTAATTTTATAGTTATGCAGATTTTTAGTAAATCATAAATGACGATGTTAAGTCGATTATTGACTATGAAAGAAGCTATAAATGAGCGTGGAAAGACCTATGGGCTAATAGCGATCGCCTTTGCGATCGTGATAATCCTAGAATATTTGACACCCCCTGAATACGTATTTGGCTATCTCTACACAGGGACGATTTTACTAGCAGATTCTCGATTGAATCGGGGAGCAGTTTTGGGGATCACTGTTGCAGCGACAGGATTAACATTGTTGAATTTGTTTGTTCCCGGAGGAGAAATAATTAATTCTCCAACGTTGGCAAATAGGTTGATTGCAGTGTTGGCGTTGTTGGTAACAGGTTGGTTAAGCGATGCCTGCGGCGGGCTTCGCCAACGCAACCACCGCAATGAAGAAGCGATCGCTTATACCCAAGCACAATTACGCTCCCAAGAACAACTGGCTATCATGCGTGAAGATTTTGTTTCTACCCTAACGCATGATTTGAAAACACCCCTATTAGGAGCAATTGAAACTCTGAAATATTTTCAAAATGAGCAATTTGGTGAAATCACGCACATGCAGGCAAAGGTTTTACAAACAATGGCTCGTAGTCATCAGAGTACATTGCAACTAGTCCAAACACTTTTAGATGTGTACCGCAATGATGCCGAAGGGTTGAAACTACAGATATCACCAGTTAACTTGGTGACAGTGGCAGAGGAGATTATCGCTACCCTAACTGAACTAGCGAAAACACGTCAGGTTTATATTTCTCTGCATTATGGCGAATCAGATTTTCGCAGCTTTCTCTGGGTAAATGGCGATTCTTTGCAACTTGGGCGAGTTTTCAGCAATCTCCTGAGTAATGGCATTAACCATACCCCTCGTGGCGGTAAAGTGGAAGTAGTATTTGAAGGTTATTCTAGCGATCAAGTGGTAAAAATACTCGATACTGGTTCCGGCATTACCGAAAAAGAGTTACCTCACTTATTTGAGAGATTTTATCAAGGAAATAGCGATCGCCACGTCTCCGGCTCTGGGCTAGGACTTTATTTGACCAGGCAAATTATTACTGCTCATGGGGGTACAATTTGGGCAGAGAATCGCTCACCACGCGGCGCACTGTTTGGTTTCCGACTCCCGGCTTGTCCACCACCGGGGAGTTGAGGAGCAGGGGAGAATAATTAATGACCAATGACAAATGACCAATGACAAATGACCAATGACCAATGACCAATGACAAATGACAAAAATCTTACTAGTTGAAGATGATGAATTATTTCGGCTTGGTCTGCGGATGCGGTTGCAACAAGAAACCAGTTTGGAGATTGTTGCAGAAGCAGAAGATGGGGAACAAGCTGTAGAATTAGCAAATCACTATCCTCTGGATTTGGTCTTGCTGGATATAGGTTTACCGGGTATTGGCGGGATTGAGGCTTGTCGCCAAATCAAGCAGAAGCACCCAAATTTACCAATTCTCGTTTTAACGTCTCGTTCTGAAAAACCCCTGATTTCGCGGTTAATTGCTGCTGGGGCGCAAGGTTACTGCCTTAAAGGTATTCCGGCTGAGTCTTTGATATTAGCAGTGCGATCGGTTGCTGCGGGCGCTTCTTGGTGGGATCAAACGGCAACAACTGAAATTAGAGCCGCTTTTGAGGGCAATTCGATGGCGGTGCAGTCTGCAAAAACTGAGGAATCTTTAGAAAATCCTTTAACGAAGCGGGAGCAAGAAATTTTGGCACTGGTAGCAGCTGGCAAAAGCAATCAAGAAATTGCTGAAATTCTCTACATTGCCCCTGGTACAGTGCGGGTTCATGTCCATGCTATTTTACAGAAACTAGAAGTACGCGATCGCACTCAAGCCGCAGTCTTAGCTATCCAAAAAGGATTGGTAGCACCAGAATTGTTGATTAATTAGATTCATTGGTCATTTGTTATTGGTCATTTGTCATTGATCGGGAATTATTATTCTCTCCTGCTTCCTCTGCTCCTCTGCTTCCCCTACTCCTCTGCTTCTTTGCTCTCCATCTCCCTAATCCTCAGTCCCTAATCCCTTTTCCGATTTTGAAAATTGCGATGAGATATCAGGCTGCTCTATAGGAATTTCGATCGCAAACTCTGCTCCTTCGCCAACAGATGAGTTACAGCTAATATTTCCTCGGTGTTTTTGGACGATAATCTGATAGCTAATAGATAATCCTAGCCCACTACCTTTGCCCACAGGTTTCGTGGTAAAAAATGGGTCAAATAAACGCGATCGCAACGACTCTTCAATACCAACACCATTATCAGTGATCGCAATTTTGACTAAATTCAAGTCTGTTACCTCTGTATGAATCCGAATTTGGGGAGTAGGGAGGAGTGAGTAGGGAGTAGAAAATTGATTCCTCACTCCCTCATCTATTGCATCAATAGCATTATTCAATAAATGCATAAATACTTGATTTAGTTCGCTTGCATAACAAGTGACTAAGGGCAAATTACCATAATCTTTCACTACAACAATTGCCGGACGATCTGCTGCTTCTCTGAGCCGATGTTGTAACATCACTAAAGTATTTTCCATGTCTTCATGGATATTTACCCGTTTCATCTCTGCTTCATCATGCCGAGAGAAATGTTGTAGCGCCAGTACAATTTCCCGGATGCGATCGGAGCCTCTATACATTGCACCTATCAGATTTTGCAGATCCTCAATGATAAAATTCAGGTCTACATCTTTGGCTATTTGCTGAATTTTTGGTGTGGGTTTGGGATATTCTTGCTGATAGACCTCAATTATATTTACTAGGTCTTCCACATATTGACCAGCATATTGGAGATTTCCATAAATAAAACTGATCGGGTTATTAATCTCATGAGCCAGTCCAGCCACTAACTGTCCCAGTGCCACCATCTTTTCGTTCTGAATTTGTTGAACTTGAGAGGCTTGCAAGTTGTCAAGAGCCTGTTGGAGTAAAAAGTTTTTTTCTTGCAGTTTAACCTGGAGCAAGCGTAAATTAATCTGATTTTCAATTCGCAACACCACTTCTGCCCCATGAAAAGGTTTTGCAATATAATCTACACCACCAACATCAAATGCCTTTACCTTATCTACAACATCATCCAGGGCGCTAATAAAAATTACTGGGACTTCACTAGTTTTATCGTCAGCTTTTAGTTGTTGACAAACTTGGTAGCCATCCATACCTGGCATATTGATATCCAGCAAAATCACATCGGGCAAAACCATTTGACATGCAGTCAGTGCCATTTTACCGTTTAAGGCTTTGCGAACTTCAAAACCTTGTGCAGTCAACATCGCCGATAAAAGCCGCAAATTATCTGGGGTATCATCGACCACCAAAATATTTCTTTTCTGATGGTTAGTTTGATTAAAATGCATTATTGATCAAAAGTTATGCGTATAATTATTGAGGATAGTAAATTCTTCTTTAAAATCACCCTAAAATTTGTTGACCGATTTCACCAAAATACTCATATTTATAGTTTAACTCTCACATCGCTGGAGAGTTTTGCAGATTATCGAAGCTATTGGCCAGTTATCACCTTTGGCCACCTCCTGAACTGCTGTAAGAATTATAGTAGATAGCACTCACAGATTATCTAGTCGAGGATCAACAATGAAATTTTTCCCAGGTGCTACTTAATAGCTACCATTGAGGTGCTGAAGTGAGCAACTCAAGAGCCAGTTGTTGTTCTATGGGTTTAGAAAATAAATATCCTTGAGCAAAATTACAGTTTAAACTTCTCAATTGGGCTAACTGTTCTTGTGTTTCGACACCTTCAGCGATCGCACTCATCCCCATTGAGTTGGCAATGCCAATCATTGCTGGTACTAACCCCATATTCTCTTTGTTCTCCTGCATCCGTTTGACGAAGGATTTATCAATTTTGAGTGCATTTAAAGGAAAGCTGTGCAGGTAACTCAAAGAGGAATATCCTGTACCAAAGTCATCCATAATCAACTTGATTTTTCGCTGCTTTAGTTGTTGAAGAATTATTTTTATTGCATCTGTATTTTCCATGATTACACTTTCGGTAATTTCTAATTCTAAATATGCCGGATTTATTTTATTTTCATAAATTATTCGGTCAATTTGTTCTACCAAATTCGGCTGTAAAAATAACCTTGCACTCAAATTGACACTCATCGTTAGAGGTTCTAGCGTCACTGGATAATGTTGCCAGATGCTTAATTGATGACAAGCTGACTGTAATACCCAAGTATTGATGGCATTAATCAAACCCGTTTCTTCGGCCACAGGAATAAATTCTATGGGAGAAACCAAACCACGAATCGGATGTTGCCAGCGCACCAAGGCTTCAAATCCAGAAATTCTGCCTGTAGCCAGAGAAATAATTGGCTGATAGTAAACGAGGAATTCTTGCCTTTCAACAGCCCTCCGCAGGTCATTTTCTAACTCTAAAAGCTGAATAGCTTCCTGATGCATCGCTGGATTAAAAACGTGATATTTGGCTCTTCCTTCAGCCTTAGCTCGATACATTGCCGTATCAGCATCCCGCAGCAAATACTCTGGGCGATCGTAATCTTTATTGCCCCAACGAATACCAATACTGGCATTCATAAAAACTTCATATCTTGACAATTGAAAAGCAAGTGATAACTGTTGCAAAATCCTTTCTGCAACTTCGATTGCTATATTGATATCTGTGATATTTTCTAAAAGAATTCCAAATTCATCCCCGCCTAGTCGTGCTAAAGTATCAACAGGTATTAGACATGCTTGTAGGCGGTGAGCAATGGCTATCAGCAATTCATCTCCCACCGGATGACCAAGAGAATCATTAATAACTTTGAAGCGATCGCAGTCCAAAAAAAGTACTGCAAACTGATAACTAGATTCTTGCTTCGCCCGATTGAGAGCATTTTCTAGTCGCCTAATAAAAAAAACTCGGTTTGATAATCCAGTTAGGGAATCATGCAGTGCTATATCTAGCAGTTGACTTTGCAATTGCTGGCGGGAATCGATTTCTTGCTGGAGTTTTTGGAGAGTTTCTTCTAGCTCCCCAGTCCGCTGTTTTACCCGATCTTCAAGTTCAGCATTTAGTTTCAATATTTCTAATCGCGCCGATCTCAATGCCAGTTGATTTTGCACGCGCACTAAAACTTCTTGAAACTCAAAAGGTTTGGTGATGTAGTCTACACCACCCACTTTAAAGGCTTTAACTTTGTCAAAAACATCATCTAAAGCGCTAATAAAAATTATTGGAATATCGGCTGTTAGCTCCCAAGCTTTAAAGGTCTGGCAAATTTCATACCCATCTACTTCTGGCATCATGATATCGAGTAGAATTAAATCAGGTAATAATGTTTGAGTTGCTGTCAATGCCATTTGCCAGTTCAAAGCTTTACGAACGTTATACCCTTCCCTTGTCAATATGGAGGATAAAACCCGAAGGTTATCCGCCATATCATCAACGATCAAAATATCTTGTTTATTAGGGTTTAAATGATCGTAATTCATTCTAAGTTTGTTGTAGTCAATTCCATAATTTTCTCAAACTGGTAGTTATTTGCTAAATCCCTGAGAACTTGGAAAACTTGAGCATTATCTGATGTAATTTGCTTGAGTAACTCTAAAATCAGTTCATCGCTACAGCTAGCTGCGGCATAGTGAACCTGTTGGAGCCACTCAGGTGACATTTTTGATAAATCGCCCAGGAGTTCGGCAACACTGACAAAAATCTGTGTAGCTTGATCGACAACTACTGTGTTTGTGGTTTCTACTTGATTGGTATATTTTAAACCCAGATGTTTGCTCAGTTTTTCCAATAATACTTCCTGTTTGAATGGCTTGCGAATAAAATCATCACAGCCAATGGACAAAATTTTCTGGCGTTCTTCTTCAAAGGCGCTAGCAGTTAGGGCAATAATGATTGTATTTGTATTGGAGCTATCCGGCATTGTTCTAGAGAAGTCGTAAGGGGGAGCCAAGGCTGGTGGCATCCGCGATCGCAAAGTGGACGCACCAGAAGCATCATTTTCTATCACACCAGTTGTTTCTGGTGTGGAAGACTCTTTGCGGACAACTTTCATAACCTCACCCTCGCCTGAATCGGTTAACTCTTCTGCAAGGTACTGGCTCGCCGATGACACCAGTTGTTTCAATTTTGGGAACCTGCGCGACGTATTGGCTGTCCCATGCCCGATTTCTCTAGCTTTAATAATTCTTGTGGCTTCGTAACCGTCCATGACTGGCATTCGCATATCCATAAAAATCAGGTGTGGTTGCCAAGATTCCCAATTAGCGATCGCTTCACTACCATCTGTAGCCTCGTTAACTTCAAAACCTAGAGATGTGAGAATTTTAACTAACAAGATACGGCTTTCTGTGGAGTCGTCAACTACTAGGATGCGGTATACTTTTTCACTAGGTGCTAAAGCTCTAATTTGTGATTTAATTTGGTTTATCGGGATTTCTCTGGGGCAAGTTAGAGCAATCTGAACGTTAAAGGCAAATGTACTACCGACACCAGGCATTGTGCTGACAGTAATATCTCCTGCCATCAGTTGCACGTATTTACGGCTAATCGCTAAACCCAGTCCCGTCCCTTGTTGAAATTTTCTGCCGATTTCGGTTTGTTCAAAAGCTTCAAACAGCAAGTCAAGTTCTTGTGGGGTAATACCACAGCCAGTATCTTGTACCTCGAAAAAAAGAAGAGAGGGATAAGAAAGATTTTGCTCCCCCTGCTCCCCTGCTCCTCTGCTCTGCTGCTCACCAGCCCCCAGTCTCACCCGTAGCGTCACCCTCCCTTGATCGGTAAATTTGATCGCATTTCCCAAGAGGTTAAGCAATACTTGACACAGTTTATTTTCGTCTGTTTCTATGTATTTAGGAATATCTGGCGCATATTCAAACAGTAATTCTAAATTTTTAGATGCAGCACGCAAGTGCAACATCTCTTCTAAGTTCTTCAACAAATGAATTAAGTCAAAGCTGCTGCAATTTAAGGTGATTTTGCCAGCTTCGATTTTAGACATTTCTAGAATGTCGTTAATTAATTTGAGTAGATGTTCGCCAGCACGATTAATTATTGCCAAGTTTTCTTGATGTTCGCTAGATAGCAAATAATCTCGACTCATAACTTGTGTGAAACCAAGAATGGCATTGAGTGGGGTACGCAGTTCGTGGCTCATGTTAGCAAGGAATTCGCTTTTGGCGAGGTTGGCGGCAGCACTTCGCGCCGCTTCTCGAACGGCTGCTTGTTGTTCCTGTGCAGCAATTTTTTGCGATTGAATCAGTTCTTCTTGGGTGGTTTGCAGTTGCTCGATAACTTGCTGGAACTCTTCAGTACGTTTTTTTACTTGAGCCTCTAAGGTGCGATTGTATTCTGCTAATAACTTTTCTGTTTGTTTGCGTTGGGTAATATCAAAAAATGTGGCGATCGCAAAAGCCACATTCCCTGATTCATCATAAATTGGCTTTCCTAAAACCTCAATGCGAGTAATATTGCCACAACAGCGAATTTCCATATCATCAACCCTGGTGCTTTCCCCTTGTAATGCTCTCAAAATCGGCAGGCGATCGCTGGGGTAAAGTTGATCTGTCCCGGCAAGGTAAGCTTGATATATCTCTGATAATTCTTCGGTGCTAACTTCTGCGATTGCTCCTTGACCGAGAATTTGCTGCCCAATCTGATTTGTATAATAAGGTTCACCTTCAGCATCGATGATAAATACACCTACTGGCATGGCTTCTAAAAATTGAGTTAGCTGACTCTGATTATGAGATAGCGCCTCATTTAAAACTTGCATCTGGGCATTCTTTGCTTCTAAAGCACTAAAGGATGCCTGGAGTTGCTTTGCCATAGTTTCAAATGATTTGGCTAGTTCTCCCAGTTCATCGGAACGCTGAATGTTTGGT
This sequence comes from Nostoc sp. 'Lobaria pulmonaria (5183) cyanobiont', assembly GCF_002949795.1. Taxonomy (NCBI): domain Bacteria; kingdom Bacillati; phylum Cyanobacteriota; class Cyanophyceae; order Nostocales; family Nostocaceae; genus Nostoc; species Nostoc sp. 'Lobaria pulmonaria (5183) cyanobiont'. The sequence goes on from NZ_CP026692.1 coordinate 6,028,501, forward strand.
ATTTGCTCCCATTCACCTTGAGCAATTTTCTTCGCCGATCTGTTTAATTGTAAAATCGGCTTAATTACCCAACGAGCAGTCAAAATTCCAATTCTTGTAGCCACTAAAAAAGCAACTATGCACAGCAAAATAGTAATGCGGGTGTTGGCATTAATTTGCTCCATAAATTCGCCTTCGGGAATCACCGCCACAATTAGCCAATCTAAACCCAGTTCATCCTTCCAGCTTTTTACCTGCACAAAATAACGCATTCCATCGGCGGTAAAACTTAGCTGTTGCTTCCCCACAACAAACTTAAGACTACCAAAGCGTTCGATCAAAGACTTTGTTGTGAGTTTAATTAAAGAATTTTGACTATCTAATGCTGATAGACGTTTTCCTTTACCATTAACGATTGTATATGGTGGCTCGCTAGTAGAAGAAGCCACTAATAACCCAGAACGCTCTAAAATAAAAGTTTTACCTGACTCTTTGATCTTTAACTTAGCTAAAAACTTGCCAATTTGTGATAAAAGCAAATCAACACTAATCACCCCAACGAATTTGCGATTTTTATCGTAAACAGGATAGCTGGAAGATATGGATAAAACTTCTGGTTTATCTTCCCATTGATAAATTTGACTCCAAACTCGTTTGCCTACTTTGACTGGATCTGCATACCAAGCTTCTACGCGAGGATCGTAATTTTTGACTTCCTGTAAATGGCGGCGATTTCCTTGGTTGTCTGTAGGATAAACATAAAGTTTGCCTATACTATGCTTGTCGCTAACTTCATTAATTAAGATCTGGCCATTATCTAGACGCTCAACACCGATAAATTCACCTTTGGGATTGGCAAAGCTGTTGTAACCAACATTGAAAACCTGCATTTGTTTCCAAAAGTAATTGCCGGTGGTTTGAAAGTCCGAAAGGTTAAGCAAACCTAGCTCAATCGCATCTAAGTTTATTTGATTGATTTGCTTCGGGGTTGTTAAATAGCGATCAAGATGCTGTTCAATGCGATCGCAGATTTCATTTTCTAATTGAGTAGCAAGCTCCCTTACCGCTTTTTGGCCGTTTTGATACGAAATATAGCCCACAAGTCCCACCGCACCACAAATTTGCAAGATAAAGGGCACAATCAGAACATATCTCAGGGGCATCTTGGCATAAACTTTGCCAACTAAGCGATTAAATGATTTGACGGGCTGAAGTTTGGATAACATTGTAGTTTTATTCTTCCCCAGCATCTACTAGGTGCATTTTGCCATGCCAGCTACATTTTATATAAGTATAATTACGGCATACAATACTTTTTATGAAAATTTTATATTTTTAGTATAAAACAGTACAAAATAATTGTACTTATTTTACTGCCATAATTCCTCCAACGCCTAATTTTCAATCTTTGCGCAGGAGTAGTCCATTATATAAATCGCCTAGTAGGTACGCCATTGCACCTGAATTTGCTCAGTTTTATCTGGCAATATCTCAACAAATTTTCTCAGATGAACTGAAATTTAACCAATAAGCTCCAGTATGCCATTCTAAAATTCAGGTCGCCATTAGCACCCAATCCTAAATTTAATTTTTAATTGCTAATGTCTTGATTTTCTGGTCTGGAAACTTCTGGATTTGTACAAAAACTTATATTTAACTACAACAATTTTAGAATTGTCATGCAAATACACAGCATAAACAAAAAAAATCCCAAAAAATTTACTTTGTATTTTTTATTTTTACGAAATGTTAACTTTGTTGTATAAGTATGTCAACTTCATCGCCAATTTGTAAAATTTTTCCGGCTGATGATCGGGGTAGTTGAGTATTGATACTCAATCTATAAAAATGATTAAAAGGCGATAAAGCAACCCAATTTGGCAGAGTTGCTTGTCGCTGGGTTGTAAAGATTTTTTGAAAGTTTGGGTAAGCTTCCCCTAAGTAAGAATTGCGTGTTGGGACTATACAACGCTGACATGGGTTAACCCCAAAAAAGTCTACATCTCCCACTCGAAAACAGACTAAATCACCTTGTTCGCTAAATAGCCGATCTTCCCAAAATGCTGGTACACCACCAATCTCGATGTTGGCACGCATCCGACGGCGCATTTCATCTACACTTAAACCAGGAAACCAAGAAGCTACTTCTGCCAATGTGGCCGTACTAATTACCGTTGGGCCAAGTGAGTGTGTATCGTCAGGAAAACCCATCAAAGAGTTTTGTCCCAATGTGACACCAAACTTAAAATAATCACTCAAAGTTGCTTCTAATGCTTGCCGTTCCTCATCCAGATGAAAAATTTGTTGTAAGTTGCCATCTGGGATTTGCAACGAGATAGTTCTATTTAAGAGTGCAAATTGTGCCCTTAGTAAATGGATTTTAGCATGACACTTCCCATTAACAAATCTATGTTGTTCATCAAAAATGGCAAACTCGCGGTCATACTGTAGTGCGCCACTGGCAAGAACTCTAGCGTTCTCAACTTCAACACCATCCAGTGATTTAACTGGATACAGTAAAATCTTAGCTAGGTAAGGCGTCATAGCAATATTGGATTTTAGATTTGGCGAAAAGTTGCAGTGTCGGCTTCTGGCGATAGCGCAACGTCTGGCTTTACCAATGCTAAGAGCAAACTAAACTTTTCAAGACGGATTTTGGATTTTAGATTGGTGATTTAATAGTCCCCAATCTAAAATCTAAAATTTTTTTGTTAATGAGCTATTTGAGCAATATTGTTTGTTAATTATGGATATACTGGCGATTTATCGATTCCGCCAACATGATTTAAAGGCCAGAAGCGAACTATAGCACGTCCAATAATATTCTGGCGGGGGACAACACCCCAGCAACGACTGTCATAACTACTGTTACGATTATCACCCAGTACTAAATATGAATCGGCTGGTATAGTCTGGGGTTTTGCCAAAAAAGGTGGCTGTGGCCCTGATTGGCAAACATCAATAACTGTAGTCTGCCCAGAACTGAGGTAATTGGCTTCTGGGAGAGGTTTGTTGTTGATATAGACTTTGCCATCCTTAAGTTGTATTTTTTCTCCCGGTAAGGCAATTATACGTTTAATAAAAGCATCTTGATATTGTTCTTTTTGTAGTTCTTTCGTCGGTGAAAATACTACTATATCTCCCCGCTGCGGGTCAGCAAATTTATACTTCAACTTATCGACAATAATTTTATCTGCCTCCCACTGGTTTGGCGTACCATGCAGAGTCGGTTCCATTGAACCAGAAGGAATCCAGCGTGCTTCAGCAACAAAGGTACGAATTCCCAGAGCTAGAACAATGCTCAATACAATTGTTCTACCTAGCTCTGCGATCCAAGAATTATCGGGTTGTTGACTAGAGTTGTTATCAGACACTTGATTATGCATGAAATTACTTAACTTAACGAAAGATGTAGGTAATTAACTCGCCTAGTGAGACTTGATCTGTTAATCTTAACGGGAAAATTTTAATTTTCTAGTTATGTTTGCATCTTGACTACCAATTTTAGATTGTGGATTTTAAAAATAAACTTTTTTTTAAGGCAAGGCAAAAATTGGTTACTCCGATCGCGAATAAGTTTAACCTAAAAGCATGGTTCTCTGTAATACATAGCTCCCTGTCTAAACTTGGTTATCTCTATGTCATCTCCAAAAATGTTACTGATTCGCCGCGCTCGCATAATCTTACCCGATGGTGAACTGATGGTTGGGGATGTGTTGACGCGCGATCGCCAAATAGTCGAAGTTGCGCCAGAAATCTCCCAAACAGCACTAGCCATTGAAGTTGACGCAGAAGGCTTAACTTTGTTGCCAGGAGTTATCGATCCGCAGGTGCATTTCCGGGAACCTGGACTAGAACACAAGGAAGATTTATTCACCGCCAGTTGTGCCTGTGCTAAAGGGGGAGTCACAACATTTTTAGAAATGCCCAACACACGTCCCTTAACAACTACACAGCAGGCATTAGACGACAAACTAGAACGGGCCTCACACAAGTCCTTGGTTAATTATGGCTTTTTTATTGGGGCAACAGCAGAAAATTTACCAGATTTGCTTTTAGCAAAGCCAACACCAGGAATTAAGATTTTCATGGGATCTATGCATGGTCAGTTGTTGGTTGATGGCGAAACAGCATTGGAGGCGATATTTGCTAAAGGCGATCGCTTGATTGCCGTTCATGCCGAAGACCAAGCTAGAATCAACCAACGCCGCCAAGAATTTGCCAATATTCACGATCCAGCTGTTCACTCGCAAATTCAAGACGATCGAGCGGCAATGCTTGCAACCCAACTAGCATTAAAACTTTCTCAAAAATATCAACGTCGATTGCATATTCTCCATCTGTCAACAGCGCTGGAAGCAGATTTGCTGCGTCAGGAGAAACCAAGTTGGGTGACAGCAGAGGTGACACCACAGCATTTGTTATTAAATACTAGTGCATATAAAACAATTGGCACATTAGCACAGATGAATCCACCTTTGCGATCGCCCCACGATAACGAAGTTCTCTGGCAAGCTTTGCGCGATGGCGTGATTGATTTCATCGCTACAGATCACGCGCCACATACCTTAGAAGAAAAAGCTCAAGAATACCCCAATAGTCCTTCGGGAATGCCTGGGGTGGAAACTTCCCTCGCTTTGATGTTAACTGCGGCGATGGAGGGAAAGTGTACTGTGGCTCAAGTTGTGAACTGGATGTCTAAAGCTGTAGCTGTGGCTTATGGTATTCCGAATAAGGGAGCGATCGCACCTGGTTATGATGCCGATTTAGTGCTTGTAGATTTAAATACATACCGTCCAGTCCGGCGCGAGGAACTTTTAACCAAATGCCATTGGAGTCCATTTGAAGGCTGGAACCTGACCGGCTGGGCTACAACTACCATTGTCGGCGGTGAGATAGTTTATGACAAAGGCCAAGTAAATACGCAAGTGCGGGGTCAAGCTTTAACTTTCTTATAGCAAATATTTATTTAAGCTTACGTAGTAGACAGATGATCATACATCAAAGCCATACTTGAACTAGCAAGATTTTAATCTATCTAGAGTCAAGACTAGACCAATGCAGTTTGTTTAAAGCTAAAAGGCGAAAATCCTTGTTTTTCCTCCTTTACTCTTTTAACCAAAGGGTATTGACTTGTCGCTTTAGCAGAAATTGCAACTTAAAACCTTGAATTTACAGCAACTACATGAGGTATATAGCGGTTCCCATTCAGATGCGGTACAAAATTATATCGTGGGGTGTAGGGGCACGGCAGTGCCGTGCCCCTACGGGTGTACCTCACGCAAACAAGAAGCGCTATATTCTTCCCCAACCTTCACGCCAGATCGCGCAAGTGGGGTATTTCTGTGCCTCACAACGTTGAAATTTGCTGTATTCCTAAGTGTTTCAAGTTAAATCTTCAATAACTACTCTATTCCCGCTATCAGATTACCTATTTAGTCTTCTCTTCCCTGCTTGGCGCACTCTAACGAGACGCTATGCGTACCCATACGTAGTGTTTCGTAGAGAAGCAGTTCGTTAAAAAAAACTTAAGTATTCTTCCAGTCGGATAAGTCGGATAAGTCGGATAAGAGTAAACAAGCTAATGGAACCGTATTGTGATTCTCATGATACTTGTCCCCAGAAAGATAACCAGAGAAATAATCAAAGATAATTGCTATGTCCTTCAAAATTTTGTCTTTAGACGGTGGCGGTATTCGGGGAATTGTTGCAGCACGAATACTTCAACAAGTAGAACAAGAAATTAGAAATCAGGGAAAAGGAGAGTTTTTACACGAATATTTTGACATGGTTGCTGGTACTTCTACTGGTTCCATATTAGCAGGAGGGATTGCTATCGGAAAGGAGAGCGATGAACTCATTAAACTGTATAAAAATAGAGGTAAAGATATATTCCCTCTAGAAATAAAAGAGCGCTACAAAAACTTTCCGTCCATCATCAAATCAATTATTGATGTATTTTCCCCATCTAAATATTCTCATGATGGAATTACTAGTGTCCTCAAAGATGCCTATAAATCCACAAGAATCAAGGATATCGAAAAACCCATTCTTTTGATTCTTGCTTACGATACCCTATATCGCAACACAACCTTTTTTACAAATTGTCATCCCGATTTAGGAGACAGATGGTACGATGACTGTTATTTATGGGAAATATCTACCGCTTCTGCCTCAGCACCTACTTTTTTTCCAGCATATAAATTAGCACCTGTAGATAAACAAAAATTTGGTGACTGGGAATTTCCACACATTGATGGAGGAGTTTCTGCTAATAACCCTGCTCTTGCAGCTTTGAGTTTAGCGATGAGGATTAGCCAGTCTTCAGTATCTCCAGAAATCAAGCAACAATATAAACTAGATAATCTGCGATTGGAAGATATTTCTATCCTTTCTATTGGCACAGGTCAAACTGGTCAACCATATCAATATAAGCAAATAAGCAAATGGAGAGGCTTAGACTGGATCAAAAATCTTACTAACATCTTCATGGAACCTACATCTGAGATTGATAGTACTATTTGCCGACAAATTATGGGTGGATATGAGTCCAAACGTTACTTACGTCTTCAGTTTGATTTAAATGAGACATTTAAACCCAAACCAAAAGAGACTTATAAAGATCCTCGCATTGTCTTACCTCCAGAAGATCGGAAAAATAAATTTACAGGGGAAAAAGTCACTGAAGAAATAGATAATACTAATTCCGAGATTCTTCAGCAGTTAATAGATACTACCTCTGCATTCATCGATCGCGGTCTTACATACTACACCAGAGACGATTCCGGTTCTCCAATAAAAAAGGCGATCGCATCTTTTATTAGAGATAACTAGCAATTTTCTGTGTCATTATTTACAAGTGTCTACAATTGGTTAGGGTTTGAATACCCATCCAATTGATCCCTACAGTCTATTCAAGACTTTTTCTAGCTCGTTCCATCAGCTGAGATAATCAAGGAGCGATCGCACGTAAGCTCTAGCAATAACTGCCTTCTTTGATAAATTCTAGAAATTGTATTTAATTTACTAATTAAAATTTGCGTTTCTGATAAAGTTTAGTAAAGTCAAGCTTTACCTCTTCTTTGTACTACTACTATGACATCGTAATAATACCTAAGTTTTTTAATTATTAATTAACGAGGAGAAGATATAAAAAACCTTTTAGCAAAAAAATAGAATGTGTAATCCAATACATTTTTCTCAGCCCTGTTTTGTGTTGTTGCCGCAGTATTTCCCGAATGTTTTCCATGAGAACTGAGGCAGAGAAAATAACATGTTTTTAGACATTTTAGCTAGCCTGCAACGGTTATTTGTTGGTTATATTCCAGCCGCTGTATTGGGTAGTTTCATTGGATATTTTATCGGGATAAATAGCATGATTTATCAGCTATTTAGGCTGATATTTCAGATACCACATAGTATCCCTCCTATAGCTTTGCTACCTATTGCCCTACTCACGTTTCAAGAGAGCAATTCGGCTGCTATTGTAGTAGTTTTTGTGGGAACTCTCTGGACGATGATTATTAATACGGCAATAGGTATGCAGCATTTCAAGAGACAGAATAATAACTTTCGTGTAGCTATATTTCATATATTTCATGCCTTGAAAGTTAGCATTTGGGTAGCCTGGTTTATTGTTATTGCCACAGAAATGTTAACAGGCCCAAGAGGACTTGGCTTTACCCTCTGGGATGCTTATAAGGCTGGCAATGCTGATTACATAATCCAGGAAATCTTATACATCGGTATCATTGGCTTTTTGCTGGATCAGTTATTAGATTTCGCAGCCTATATTCTCTCGCAAATGGTTTCAGATGGGAAAAAATCTTCTTAAACTTTATCTAGGTTTGCGGATTGCACCCTGCCAGCTAATAGTTTGCTTGGCAGAATGTATTCCTAAAGAACGAGTTGCTACGACTTCAATATCAACATTCACACCAGGGCGTAAAGCTTCGTCAGGAATTTTGAGCTTGCCCAAAGCTAGAGTAAAACGGTTATAGTCACGAGTCACAAGTTCGTTGGGAATATCCCCTTCATATTCAGTTTTGTAGCCAGAAAAACCGTGCAAGCTATCCTGGGCGCGGAGTTTCACGCGAAATTGAGTATTAATGGCATCAGATTTGGCTGCCAAATCGACTATTTTTAAGTTGAGATTTTGTCCGGCATCGGCAAACTCTGCTACAGCTAACCGGGTGACATCTTTTTTGGGAATGGCATGGTTAACGGTAAATGTTGTAAAGTTAGCCTCACTTTTGGTGTTACCCTCAACCCATAATTCCTCAGAAAAAGTAACTTCTACTTGTTTGTTATCAGTTAAATTTAGTGTTACAGCTTGATTGCCAAAGCTGGTGATAGGTTGTCTTTCTTGCCAAACTATTTGAAAAGCCTCTTCTAGACGCTGTTCAAACTCTCGATAATCATCAGCGATCGCAGAACCAGGAGCAAGTAGAGAAACTGCCCCCATGCCTTGATTCCACTTATTCTTCGAGAGTTGGAACTGTTTGTTTATCAGTTCCGAAATTGGTAGCTGCACAGTTGAAGTATCAGCTGCCAAAGGTTCCTTGCTATTAACAATACTCAAAGTTCCTAAGCGCCCTTGGCTACCATCGCTACCATCGCTGCCATCTCGCCCATCGCTACCATCGCTACATCTATAAACCTTTTCAGTACACTTATAATCAGGGCTACCAGGAGTTCCCTTACAGGTTTTTACTTCCCATCTCCGTCTGTGACAGTTACAACCCTCCGTACCATTGCCACCTCTACCGCCGCGCCCACCTTCCCCACTAGTTGCTCGGACAGAAATATTCCGTAAGTCTGCCAAATTGCTGTAATACACTGTGAGAGAACCACCATTTCCCCCATCTCCTCCTTTGCCACCATTACCGCCACTACCACCATCTGGTGCATTTATATTGTGGCTGACATTATCAGGTTGGGAACCACAGTCAGGTTGATAACCATGTTCTCCGTCTTCCCCGTCTTCACCATCTTTACCGGACAAGTCAAGATTAACGGGTGAACCATTGACAAAAATATTTTGGTTTTCACCACTGCTACCATCTCTACCCTCACGTCCATCGGTTCCTGCGTGTCCATCTCTGCCATAATTTCTGACTACTTTATAGTATTCGTCAGAGGCAACGGCTGGACATAAAACTGAACCAGAGGCAGGCAAAAAGCTAGTAAATAAGCAGAATGTCAGCAGTAGTGGCAGCTTACTTCTAAAACCATTGTGCATCTAGTTACACCTAAAACTTTAGTCGAATTATCTACTCCTGACGCTGACTTTCAACAATTTGCTCCCTCTTGTCCAGTGATATCGTGTCCGGTTAAAAACTTATCATTTTTGAAGGAAGCAGAGACAATCCACCAACCTGCAATCAAAAAGACCAATCCCAGAGCCGAAGCGATCGCCCATAAGAGTAACTGGCAACTTGGGTTAATAGTATTTTTTCTGGTTCTATTGCTTAGAAGATGGTCGCCACTGGGTCAGTTTATGCGAAAGACTAACCTTATATTCAAATACCTTTTAAACTTGGGCATTCTAACGCTCTTTTATTATTCTGAAAAAATAAAATATTTGTAGGTTAGGTTGAACAACAGTAAAACCCAACAAAATCAAGGATTATTGGTGTTGATTTACCCTTGCAGGAAGCAAGCTACTACCGCAAGGCGGAAGTCAAAAGTCACGCATAATTGTATTCCAAGCTCTTGCGCCATTTGAAATGGTATGTTTATTTACGCCAAGCTGTACTACGTTCCTCAACCAAACCTACGCCTAGATTTATAAAAACTGATTACAACAAAGGTTTCTAATTTTTATCTTGTGAGAGTTATAAAACAGCGATAAAGCGAGGTAGTAAGTGTCGAAGTGTGACACACTTATGAAAAAGGATTAGCTTCTGTTACCACTTCCGGCAGTGGAATAAACTCTGTTTCATCTGGCACGCTAGCAAAGCGAGAGTCGCGCCAATTAACTTTAGCTTGCTCTATTCGCTCTGGTCGGCTAGAGACAAAATTCCACCATTTGTAGCGTGTACCTAACGGTTCACCGCCAATAACAATACATTGAGCAGCAGCTGTAGCAGAAACCTCAATCTGATCACCTGGCTCTAGAATAGCGAGACGATATTGCTCCATCGGTTCATCATTAATCCTCAATCCCTCTGTGACACTGTATACTGCCCTTTGTGAATAATCTGTAGGGATAGTGAAATGGGTGTTGGCAGACAACACTGCATCTAAATACAGGATAGGTGAGAGAACTCTCACAGGTGAGGTATAGCCAAATGCTTGTCCAGCAATAAGTTTGATGATAACGCCATTCTCTTCCCAGGTGGGAAGGATTTCAGCAGGATAGTGAATGAACGTTGGCTCGGTTTCTTCGTGTTCAACAGGTAGGGCGACCCAGGTTTGAATACCATGAATAGTAGTTTCTTGCTGACGGTCAGAGTCAGGTGAGCGTTCTGAATGTACAATTCCCTTTCCTGCTATCATCCAGTTCACTGCACCTGGTTGGATTTCCTGCACAGTACCCAAACTATCGCGATGTATCAAAGCACCGTCAAATAAATAAGTTACCGTTGCCAGATTAATATGAGGATGTGGTCGGACATCAATGCCTTGATTGGGGGGCATAACGGACGGGCCAAGATGATCGAAAAACATAAACGGCCCAACCATTTGGCGATTAGGATATGGCAAACTGCGGCGGGCAAAAAAGCTACCTAGACTTTTAACTTCGGGTTCAATCAGTTGAAGGATTGCCATAAATCATCGCAGGTGATTGGTAAATGCTGTAATTATTATAAGTATATTTACTTGTAAATAAGCTAATCTTAAATGAGTTATCTGTTTGTTTTGTCGAGTTGATGCCAATGCGATCGCCTGTTGTTTGATCGTTTTTTATTATTAGAAGTATTGTTTGCCAACCAGAGAGTCTTTTGACAAGTGCGATCGCTCCCGTTTAACTTTATTAAACTTCTGATCGGATTTCAGTTTCCTACTGTGAAAAAATTAATTGCCAGCAATTAGCTCAATTACTATCAGATTCTGCAAAACGCCGTCCATTAGTTCTAGATGCACGAAGTCAGCCTAAGTATGCAGTTAGTCATATCGAAACAGCAGTACGCATAGATCCTCTAACAGAGGACTTAACAACAGTTTCAACAGTTTCCCCAGATAGTAGAGTTGAATTTGTACAAGTATTTATTTAACGAATTATAACAATACTATCTTTGGCAACTCGAAATCAGCGATACACTGAGGAAAATTCCTTGAGGAAGCGTTGATGGCACGGTCAAACGGGGTTATAAGTGAAACGTCTGTAGAGGAATTGCCTACAGTTTCAGACAAAGATCCGATCGCAATTGAAAATCCGCCTGAGCCAGTGGAGGATGCCCAGGATATTGATGACATATTGAACTCACTAAAAACCTTACTGAGTTCTCTAGAAAAGCTCCAAAAAGTCCGGCAGGAAGTGGGCGATATCAAACCGTTGATTGGGCGGATGCTTGATGGAGAATTAGTTGCTGGTGAAGAACTTGAGCAACTCAAAACAGGTGTGAGCAGTCTTTCTCGCCTTGTTCGTGCTTATAATGACCATCAAGTAGCGTTGGCTAAAGCACAACCTGCTAGAAACTTACTAGATCAAGTACTCAAAGAGCGTAAAGCTAATTAAGTTGAGACTGGGGATTGGGGAAGAAATTCTTTAGATATTTGGTTGGAGTCCCAATCTCCAATTTAACAAGCGATGTCTCACGACAAGCCGCTTTGCGTCTACGCACTTTTTTAAGAGAATGCGATCGCACTCCTAATTCTCTCAAAAATGCGTAGATGCACAGCGGCTTGTCGTGAGACATCGCTTCTCCATCGCCTTTAGCTATGTCTACAGCAGCAAGATATATCGTTAAAGTAAGTATGGTATTACACTCTACATTGATGTTTTTCTTAATCATTGGCTAATAACCTAAAATAGGTTATGATGACGAAAGTCTAGTATTACTTGCAAGGTAGGTATCGTAATGAAGACTAATAAAGAGAATCTACCCTTAGATGAGATTCTCTTAGAGGATAGCTTACAACTGCTAAGTAATCTGCCAGATGAATGTGTTGACTTAGTTGTATCCTCTCCACCTTATAATCTAGGCAAAGAATACGAATCAAGGCAGGCTCTTGAGATTTATTTAGCAGAACAAACAGCCGTTCTGCTTGAATGTAGCCGGATTCTCAAAAATACAGGTTCGCTATTTTGGCAAATTGGTGCTTTTTCTGACCGAGGAATGCTAATTCCTCTGGATATTCGCTTTTTTCCGATTTTAGAGTCATGCAGATTAATTCCTCGCAACCGAATTATATGGGCTAGGCAACATGGTCTTCATGCCCAGAAAAAGTTTTCTTGTAGACATGAAACTATTCTTTGGTTTACTAAATCGGATAACTATAAATTTAATCTAGATGCTATTAGAGTTCCACAAAAATATCAAAATAAGAAACATTATCGAGGAAATCGAAAGGGAGAACTTTCATGCAATCCAGAAGGGAAAAATCCTGGTGATATTTGGCTGTTTCGGAATGTTAAACACAACCATGAAGAACAAACTATACATCCCTGCCAATTTCCAGAAGACTTGGTAGCTAGAATTCTATTAGCTACAACTAACGAAAATGATATTATTTTAGATCCATTTATGGGATCTGGTACTACGGCGGTGGTTGCGAGAGATCATAAACGCCATTTTATCGGGTCAGAGATGGAACCAAAATATCATCAAGTTGCCTTGCGTCGTCTCAGTGGCAATCCAGATCCAAATGGTTGTTTTCCAAATTTAAAAACATTGCGCGATTATGTTGAAAAAACTGGTCAATCTATTGATAAATTTAAGTTTGATATGCAAGTAGGAAATAAAGCTTCAGAACGCAGCAAAGCAAAATTTTATTCAGAAGAGTATCATTTGCAGGAAATGGAAGATAGATTAATCTATGAAGAATCTGTTTTCGCAGCTAATCTAAGAGGTGAAGAGATTCCATTAGATCCAAAGCTTAACGGGAATGGTAAAAAGACCTCTTTACAAAATCAAATAGTAAAACAAGTAGAAGAAGTAGAACAAATTGAATTGAGATTATGGAGTTAATAAATTAATTATTACAATAAGTTAAGTAGACAACGACTACGGGCTGAACGTCCAGTAATGATTTGGCATTGGCGACTAATTCTAGTATTCACGGTTCTAGAATATCTTTTAGATGAATACTCAGTCCAGATGATAGGCACTATTGTATTTTGTTGTTCAAATAATCCAACCAATCTGATTGGTACATCAAAAACTTGGTATTTAGTCAAAGCTTTTAACTGATTAACAGCTTGCTCGTAATAAAGAGTGCTATTGGAAGCAGGAAACATCAGAGCCTTTGTTACTATAATTACCAGATTAGTTGGGTATCCAACAAATTCAGTTTTAGCTTTGAAGAACAATTCTGAGCGCAAGGTGTTATTGAGTAGAAAGGGATAGTTAGAAAATTGAATTTCAATGATAATGCCAGCTTTGGCAAAATCAACCTCTGTACCTAAAAATCTGTAAGGTACTGGAATAGGTATATTTGATTGCCAACCATCATGAATAAAAGCAGCTTTAATGTATTCGTTTGTACCTACTGGATCGAATATTGCATTACCCTGAATTCCAGCTTGATCTGAAGCCTTGATGTACAAAGGCATTCTAGTGAGAGTATTACTAATCTCATGCCATTCGTTCTGGTATTGGGTATTAATTATTATATCTGCTGCGTTAAAGTCTACATATTGAATAATGATTATTATGTCTCCTTTTGGTATTTCAACAGTTCTTTGATAAAAGCAAGCGGATCGATTTCAAGAACTTGGGCAATTTGTAAAAATTCAATCACGTCAAGACGACGCTCTCCACGTTCATACTTTGATACATAAGATTGCGGAAGCTCTAGCTTTGCTGACAACTCTGCTTGAGTAAGCTTGGCAGCTTTGCGGGCTTCGATAAGTAGCTGGCGAAACCGATCGTAATCTTCGCTGAAAACTGATTTAGGCACTTTAGCTTGCCTTTTATCTGGCGATAGTTTTTTCGATCTCGATGAGAGTTACTACATATTGCTAAACTCAGTTAAATTCTAAAACCTAATATGGGATAAACCCAAAATAGGTTTTTATAGCTACTATGAAGATAGCACGCATATAGGCGTTGGCGTAGCCTCTCCAAGAGAAGCCTGTTGTAGACATCGCACCATTAATATCCCAAGATCGGAAACGGGAAGTCGCTGCGTGTCTAAATCTGTGGTTTCATTTGAAGGATATAAAATTTTGCAAGATATCTACTTACGATCATGAATGTTGCACCCGCCATTGTAGTACTAGGTCAAAATAGCGTGACAGTAGCACGTAAAATAATCAGCGTCTTGCCAGGAGCAACGCTATACGGTCTAGAGGGTCGCACATCGCAGGTTGATGTCAGCTTCACAAATTTTGGCGAGACGTTGCGCGAGTTATTTATGCAGGGAAGACCGCTGATTGGCATTTGTGCTGCCGGCATTTTAATTAGGACGTTAGCTCCCGTAATCTCGGATAAACGACAGGAACCACCAGTGCTAGCTGTGGCTGAAGATGGTAGTGCTGTTGTCCCTCTTTTGGGCGGACTTGGTGGAGTCAACGATTTAGCACGTCGCATTGCTGAAACGCTGGATGTCAAACCTGCAATTACGACCACAGGCGATTTACGTTTGGGTACAACGTTGTTATCTCCTCCTCCTGGATACCATTTAGCAAACCCAGACGATGCGAAGAAATTTATCTCAGATGTGTTAGCTGGGGCGCAAGTCAAGCTAGAAGGAATAGCGCCTTGGTTGAGTGATAGTAAACTGCCTATAGACCCAAAGGGAGATTTGACTATCCAAGTTACGGAAAGTTTAGTCACTCCTACAACCAACTGTCTTGTTTACCACCCAGCAACGATCGCGATCGCAATTAGTGGCATCATTGATCATGCAGTAGTTTTAGTACAACAGCTACTAACTGATGCCAAACTAGAAACAGCATCAGTAGCCGGGATATTTGCACCCATCACCGCCGCAGCCGATCCCGCAATCCACACGCTAGCTAGCGCCTTGAAAGTGCCCACCCGCTTTTTTACCCCAAATCAGCTAGAAAGTCTACTTTCACAAGGTTATAGCCCCGCCCAAGCAGCAGCGATCGCCGCCACAGGTACATCCCCTTTATCTTCTCCTTCTTCTAACATTGCGATCGCTATTGCCTCTCAAGTAATTGACCCTAACACCATCGGTCAGCCACGCGGACGATTAGCGATTATTGGCACGGGCCCTGGTGGTTCGCTGTGGATGTCTCCCGAAGTGAAGGAAATACTCAAGTCGGCAACTGACCTAGTGGGTTACAAAACTTATTTAGATTTAGTTGGTTCTCTGGCTGATGGTAAACAACGGCATGAGTCTGACAACCGCGAAGAAGAAGCACGAGCAAAGATGGCCCTAGATTTGGCTGCATCTGGGCGATATGTAGCTGTGGTTTCATCTGGCGACCCTGGTATCTATGCAATGGCAACAGCAGTTTTTGAGGTATGCGATCGCTATGCTAAACCCGAATGGGACAGTATCGATATTCATGTGGCCCCAGGTATCTCTGCGATGCAGGCAGCAGCAGCAGCCATTGGTGCACCCCTTGGACATGATTTCTGTGCTATTTCCCTCTCTGATATCTTGAAACCTTGGTCTGCGATCGCCCAACGAATTGCTGCTGCTGCTGAGGCTGATTTTGTCATTGCTTTTTACAATCCTGTTTCCAAAGAGCGTACCTGGCAACTGGCAGAAGCGAGAAATATTTTGCTGCGACATCGAAGACCAGATACACCAGTAGTATTGGCCCGGAATCTCGGTCGGCCAGGACAAACGGTAAAGGCGATCGCACTTGACCAGTTAACACCAGCAAGCGCTGATATGCGGACAATTATTCTCGTTGGTTCCACAAAAACCCGAACCATCAAGCGCCGCGATGGTAATATCTGGGTTTATACGCCGCGTCGCTATACTGAATATACGTATGCAAACTATTTACAACCGTAAAGTCAAAGGCGGAGGCTAAACGTTGGCACAATTCCAAGCAGAACCTCTGGCTTTATCAGGCTCTCAAAAAAATTGGGTCTTACTCGGTGTCGGACTTGGGGTATTCATGTCTACCCTGGATGTAGGCATCATTAATGTTGCTTTGCCCACATTGGTGAAAGCCTTTAACACCAGTTTTCCTACGACCCAATGGGCTGTATTGAGTTACCAGTTGGTCAGTTCCGGTTTAGTTTTGGGAGCAACGCGCTTGGGGGATATGTGGGGCAAGAAGTCCTTATACCAGGGGGGACTTGTTCTGTTCACTTTCAGTTCGCTGTTGTGTGGCTTTGCACCTAGTATCGAGTGGTTGATCGCCTTTCGGGCACTTCAAGGACTAGGTGCTGTGTTCATTTCTGGGCTTGGTTTAGCAATTATCACAGAAGTTTTTCCCTCTTCCGAGCGAGGTCGGGCTGTTGGCGTCATCGGTAGTGTAGTGTCACTGGGAATTGCTTTTGGCCCCTCTGCTGGCGGATTGCTTTTAAGCTGGTCAGGCTGGCATAGTATATTTTTTATCAATGTACCCTTGGGGATTATTGCTAGTTTCTTAATAGTTCGCGTGGTGCCACCTTCTGCACGCATTCAGGGCAAACAGAAATTTGACTTTTTGGGAGCCATATTGGCTTTATTGACTCTGGGTAGTTTTGGTTTAGGTATGACGCTAGGGCAAAGCCAGGGCTTTAGCAGTACTAATGCATTGATATTATTAGCGATCGCCGCCGTAAGTTTCATTACTTTTTTGGTAGTTGAAGCGATTCTAAAGCAGCCACTACTAGAGCTAAAGCTGTTTCGCAATCTTCAGTTGAGTATGGGTTTGCTAAGTGGCTGGTTAGCATTCATTGTTATTGGCGGTTCGCTACTGATCGTCCCTTTCTTTCTAGAGAGCGTCAAGCATTATCCGACAGTAAAAGTAGGACTGTTACTAGCCGTGTCACCTGTACTGAGTGGGTTAATTGCCCCACTAGCTGGAATACTTTCAGACCGCTTTGGCGCTCGACTGATTAGTTCAATTGGGCTGGGGTTGATGATTGGCGGCTGTCTGGGGATTAGCACTTTTGACGCTCAAATTACTGAGCTAGGCTATGTATCGCGCTATTTTATTTACGGCATTGGTCTAGGTTTATTTCAATCGCCCAACAACAGCACTGTTATGGGATCGGTACCCAGAGAGCGCCTAGGGATAGCTTCTGGGCTTTTATCTTTGTCACGTACCTCAGGGAACACCGTAGGAGTTTCTCTAATTGGGGCAGTATTTGGAGCCTTAATCGCTAGTATGTCTGCGGGTGCAGATGTCTCTGTTGCCCCTCCTGATGCGATCGTTGCGGGGTTTCAAGGAACTTTTCGCTTTGCAGCCCTAATACTGTGTGGGGCAGCTGTTGCATCTGTTTTGAGGATCGGTAAGAGGCAGGGGGCAGAGGAGCAGGGGAAGAATAATTAATGCCCAATGCCCAATTATCAACAATTACTAAGGAGTTAAATAAATGACAGGTAAATTAGAAGGAAAAGTGGCAATTATCACTGGGGCTTCAGCGGGAATTGGAGAAGCAACAGCGATCGCTTTGGCTTCAGTTGGGGCAACAGTTGTACTCGCTGCTAGACGGGGCGATCGCATTCAGGCATTAGCAGAACGCATCGAAGCTAGTGGTGGCAAGGCATTGCCTATTGTCACTGATATGACTGATGAAACTCAGGTAAATAACTTGCTAGCAAAGGCCAATGCAGAATTGGGAAGAGTCGATATCCTCGTTAACAATGCCGGGATTGCCTTGCTAGGAACTATCGAAGCTGGAAATAGCTCCGACTGGCGGCGATCGTTTGATCTCAACGTATTAGGACTTTTATATGCTACTCATGCTGTTTTGCCTCTGTTGAAGGCGCAAAAATCGGGGCATATAGTCAATATCTCCTCAGTGGCTGGCCGGACAGCGCGGGCGGGCGTTGGTGTTTACAATGCTACCAAATGGGGTGTTAATGCCCTCTCGGAAGCATTGCGCCAAGAAGTCCACAAAGACAACATCCGCGTCACGATAATCGAACCTGGTTTGGTGGATACGGAAATTGACAACCAAATTACCGATCCCGTTGCCAAACAACGGATTCAAGAACGACGCAAGTCAATTCAACCTCTGCAAAGCGAAGATATTGCAGCTGCGATCGTTTACGCTCTTACACAACCGCCGCACGTTAATGTCAATGAAATCCTCATCCGACCAACGGGACAAGAACACTAAAGCTAAAGGGCAGGCTTAACGGGCGTGCCCTTTTTTAGATAAGTAGTGTAAAATCTTTAACCCAATTCCAACATAAGTGATGAATCTTCAAAACTATGGATGCTGTATTATTTGATATGGATGGTACTTTGCTCTTTCAATTACTTTTGCTTTTCAAAAATCAAAGGTAATTTGCCATTTAACATTTAGGATAATTATCTCACTTAGTACTTACTAAATCTGAGAAAGAATCGCTTGGGCCGCAGCTTCGTCGGTAATCAGTCCTGTAATTAACTTGCCATGCAGAGCAGCCAAAATCGCCTCTGCCTTTCTCACACCGCCTGCTACACCAATAATCAGTCGATGAGTGGGTTGTTCGAGTGCTACACTGGCAACCCGACTGTTTGTCCCCTGTTGCAGCAATACTCCACGATCGCTGTAAGCCCAACCTGCAATTTCTCCTACTGCTCCCAGTTCAATCAATTCAGCTACCTCATCGTCATTGATGAAGCCGTCTTGATGTAACGGAGCATTCCAGGCAATGTGACTAATTCCGACAAAGGTTGCTTTGGCTTGCTCTGCAAGAGTTTTGACGGCGATAAACGATCGCTGAGTCTGCAAGAGTTCTCGTTCTTCAATGCTAGTTGCGACAACGGGAGTCGGCACTGGGTAAGCTTGGGAACCGACGCGATCGGATAAATGCATAACCACTTCGTGACGACCTGCACGCCCAGAGTGGGACATATTGCCAATAATTGACACAATCTTATGCTGGGGTTGGTTCATTGAGGGTATCTGCTCCACCATTGTTCGCAATGTGCGACCTGATGACAACGCCAGTATGGTTGGGGTTTTAGCCATCAGGTAAACCTCTAAGTGGGTGGCAGCACATACACCAATCCCGTATAATGTATCACCACTACCTGCGTCAGTTGGTACTACTTCACAAAGTGACAGAGCAAAGCGATCGCGTAACGACTCAGCCAAAGCAATGCATTCACTCAGGGGATGATCGAGTCGAAATTTAATCAATTTTTCACTGACTGCCAGTGCCACTAAGCGTTGTGCAGCTTGCCGGGACACATTGAGCTTGGCGGCAATTTCTTCTTGCGTATTGCCGGCGATGTAATAGAGCCAAGCAGCATGAGCAGCCAGGTCTAATTTGCGATCGCGCCGCTCTAAAAACGGTTGTCCCATATACTACCTGCAAAAACTATGTATCTGTCAAAGGTATGATTGCATTTTTTAAAGAATATGCCCAAGGATATAAGATTTGCTCAATTATTTTTAAATTTCTATTATCCCCCTGTCACCTCCAAGTTAAAGCCAGTAATATAGCTTGCCTCTTCGCTCATCAAAAATGCTACCCCATTCGCCACCTCTGACAAACTTCCTAAACGCCGCATTGGCACTGAATTGATCATCTGTTGCTCAACAACCTTAGGATCGGCATCAAAGTATTGTGACCCCACTGCTGCTTGCAATTCAGTTTGCCGCGTCCACATAAAACCGGGGCCGATCAACGCAGGGGAGAGTGCATTTACGCGAATGCCGTAAGGAGCCAAGTCTTTTGCTGCCGTTTGAGTAATTCCAATCACCGCAAACTTTGAAGCAGCATAAGCCAACATATTTGGCGGCCCAACCACCCCTGCATAACTCGCCATATTGACGATCGCACCTCCACCTGCATCGCGTAATTGCTGTGCAGCCGCCTTGAGAATGTGGAAAACGCCGATAACGTTAATGTCGATCACCTTTTGAAAGTCGTCTTCAGGATATTCGTCAGTCTTGGCAAACACTCCTTGATAACCCGCATTATTAAATACATAGTCAATTCGCCCAAGCTGCTCTACAGCGCTAGTAAAAGCTTTGGCAACATCATCACTAGCTGTAACATCACAGCGAAACGTGCCGACTGGAACGTTGTACTCTTTTAGTTCCCCAGCCACATCTGCCATCTTCGATTCATTCAAATCTAGCAGGGCTATTCCTGCGCCATTAGCAGCAAAACGGTGTGCAGTTGCCTTGCCAATATCTCCTGCACCGCCAGTAATTAGGATCGTCTTACCTGCAAACTGATAAGTTGCTTTTGCCGTCATAGATTCAACCTCTTATTGAAGAATTGTTGCAAATGGTCGTGATGGAAATCAGATTGGTATGATTTCTATTATTGAGCTTTTGCCCAAACTTAGAGCATAAAATCGAAAATTTATTTCGTTCGGTTTTTTTACTTTAAAGAGCAACATCAAAGGAATACATTCAACTGGTTGCAAATGAAAATGGCTGGGTTGCTGTAGCGGCTTGATCGCAATAACCCAAGCGTGAATGGCGAAGTATTAGTCGTAGAACGATTAGGCAAAGAAACCTTTCTCTACATCAAAATTGCGGGTGGCGAAACCATAGTTGTGCAAACAGACGGAGATAATCCAGCCAAAATGCACGATTACGTTCCTATTTACATTAACGGTGAGCTTTGCCATCTGTTCGACCGCGACGGTGAAGCCATTCCCAAAGTTCATCGTCACCACTTAACCCAGAATGAATCCCATGAACAGCAATATCAGCAAAGGATCAGCAATCAAGCTGAATGAAGCATCTCTGTCCCATTTAAGAAATAACGTTCGCATACCTAATTACGATCGCCATCAAATTACTAACGGCATTGTCCATATCGGTGTGGGCGGGTTCCATCGCGCACATCAGGCATTGTACTTAGATAATTACTTTCATCAAAATCCCGGTAGTGAATGGGGAATCTGCGGGGTTGGGCTACTGGAATTCGACAAACGAATGCGGGATGCACTGAATTCACAAAAATGTTTATATACCTTAGTTGAAAGATCCCCAGAAGGCGATCGCGCTCGTGTGATTGGAGCAATTACAAAATATCTGTTTGCACTAGATAACCGCCAAGCAGTAATTGACACCTTAGCAGATCCCAAATGCCGTATCGTTACCCTCACTATTACCGAAGGAGGCTACTACTATATTGAAGGTAGCGGTGAATTCGATGCGAATCACCAGACAATTCAGTACGATTTGCAGCATCCCAATCAGCCAATTGGAGTATATGGCTTTTTGACAGCAGCCCTCGATCGTCGCCGTCAACAAGGAATCGCACCGTTTACCGTGTTGTCCTGCGACAATCTGCAAGGCAACGGTAACATTGCCCGCAAAATGTTGACCGCATTTGCCGAAATGCAGAACTCAGAATTGGGACGTTGGGTTGCTGAACAAGTAGCCTTTCCTAACTGCATGGTCGATCGCATTACCCCCGCCACAACCCCAGCAGATATCAAAATGGTGGCAGAACAGTTTAACATTGATGATGCTTTTCCAGTTGTTGCCGAACCGTTCCTTCAGTGGGTAGTCGAAGACAATTTCTGTACAGGTAGACCGGATTGGGAATCAGTTGGCGTGCAGATGACCAGCGATGTTCATCCCTACGAGATGATGAAAATCCGGCTACTCAACGCTAGTCACTTGCTGATTGGCTATCTCGGCTCTTTGGCAGGCTACACCTACGTCCATCAGGTGATGGCCGATCGATTAATTCGGCAAGCCGTCGATAATTTGATGGCAGAAGTTACGCCAACACTGCAATCTGTGCCGGGAATTGATTTGGACGATTATAAAAAAACCTTAATTGAACGCTTTGCTAATCCTAAGATTCGCGATCAACTGCCGCGTCTTTGCCTTAATAGCTCCGCCAAAATACCAAAATTTATTTTAGGCTCAGTTCGTGACGCGCTACGCAAAGGTGGGGCGATTGATTACATGAGCCTCACGGTTGCTGCTTGGTTCCGTTACCTAAATGGACTTGATGATCTAGGTAACTCCATTCTCATTGATGACCCAATAGCAGGTACTTTGACTCAACTAGCTCATTCTAGTGGTTCCGATGCCAAACCATTGCTCAACCTGACTGAGATTTTTGGCGATTTATCGCAGTCGCCTTTTGCCGATGCAGTTGCAAACCATTTACGCAGATTGTATGAGTTTGGAGCTAAAGAAACATTAGTCCGATTCTTAGAGAAAACTTAACCAGATGAAAGCCGCGACCTTTCAAGGTGGCTCAAAATATTGGTGAAAAAAACCTTTTCTAACCTCGTGTAACAGAGAGAAAAAACGGGATTTTTAGAGTTACCTTGAAAGGGTCTAGATAGTGGTAAAATTACATTTTGTATTACTTTAAGATAATTTCAGAAAAATTTCAACTAATGTTAATAAAAAGGAAGAGAAAAAAGTGGCTATTTATTCTACTTGCTATCAGTGTTACCTTTTGTTTACTAATTCTGTATGCTTTTATCATTGAGCCGAATCGTTTCGTCGTCACACGTCATCAACTAAATCAACAATTCGCTTCTAACAATAATAGTTTTAAGATTGTTCAAATTAGCGACCTCCATCTCAAACAATTTAACAATCGGGCACAAAATATTGCCAAACAAGTTAATAAACTTAACCCAAATGTTGTACTATTTACTGGAGATTCGGTTGATAAAGTTGAACAGCTTGATGGATTTGATTACTTTTTGTCGCTCCTTGACAAACAAACAGCTAAGTATGCAATTATGGGTAATTGGGAATACTGGGCAGGTGTTGATTTAAAACGTTTGACAAAAATTTATGCCAATTATAATTGCCGCTTATTAGTTAATGAAAGCATTTTACATAACTACGGCGATCGCTCTATATTAATTACGGGATTAGATGATTTAGTCAGCAAACCCGATTTAATCAAATCACTCCAAGGTCTTCCCCCTCAACCAAACCATTTATTACTTGCCCACTCACCAGGATATCGAGATTCATTTTCAAGTGATGAGTTAGCAAAGATAAGACAATACAAACCACAATATATGTTATCAGGACATACTCATGGCGGACAATTATCATTATTTGGCTTTGCTCCTTTACGTCCGCCTGGTAGCGGACGTTATGTCCGTGGTTGGTATCGAGATGGTGTGATTGCCATGTACGTATCACGTGGACTAGGAGTTTCGGTTTTACCAGTGAGAATGGGTGTAGTCCCAGAGATTAGCTATTTTGAGTGGTTTCTGAACTAGGCTTGTTTTTTTAGCGACATAGCATTATGTCAACACCTTCTACTGGACTGGCGCTCTAGTTATAAAAATATAGAAATCAGAGTGTGGTCTTAAATATATGCAAACTGCTGTAAGATTGCCGATTTAGGATTAAGAATTTGGAGGGACAATTGACCGATATCGTAGTTGGTTTAGACTTGGGTACAGGAGGAGTGCGGGCGATCGCAGTTAATCTGGAAGGACAAATTATCGCTCAGTCAACCAGAAGCTATCCCCTATTAACTCCACAACCCGGTTGGACGGAACAAAACTCATCGGATTGGGTCGAAGCCAGTTTGGATGCTCTGTTCAATGTTACTCAACAGTTAGACGGATACCGAGCGATTGCCCTCGGTTTGTCTGGACAAATGCATGGTATGGTTCCTCTCGACGCTCAAGGCAAAACGATTAGACCGGCAATTTTGTGGAATGACCAGCGCACAGGTAAAGCTGTTGCTGAAATTGAAGCCGCTATTCCCCGGCAGGAATTAATCCAACGCACTGGAAATCCGGCAATTACTGGTTTTCAACTGCCGAAGCTTCTATGGTTGCGAACTGAAGAACCACAAGCATACACTCGGTTGTGGCGGATTCTTTTACCAAAAGATTATCTGGGATATGTGCTAACTGGCGAACCATTTACAGAACCATCTGATGCGTCTGGTGTCGGCTGTTTGAACTTAGCGAATCGGCAATGGGATACAGATATTCTCCATGTTCTTGATATCAATCCCGCGTTGTTCCCCCCAGTCATCGAATCTACCGCGATCGCCGGACGACTCAAACCAGAAATAGCCGCCCGTGTGGGATTACCTGTGGGATTACCTGTAATCGCGGGTGGAGGTGACAATGCCGCAGCAGCCATCGGTTTGGGCATCTCATCGAGCAACCTCAACCGGGGTAGCTTGAGTATTGGCACATCGGGAGTTATTTTTGCACCGTGCAATCGCCCAATTCCCGATCCCGAAGGTCGGGTGCATTTGTTCTGTCATGTCGATGGCGGCTATCATCTACTGGGAGTGACGCTGGCGGCTGGTGGTTCTCTGCGTTGGTATCGAGATACATTTGCACCGCATATATCCTACACCGATTTGATGGATATGGCAGAGCGATCGCAGCCTGGTGCGCGTGGTGTTCTATTTCTACCCCACCTCGCAGGAGAACGCAGTCCTCACCTCGATCCAGATACTCGCGGTGCTTTCGTGAATCTGTCATTAGCTCATACCCAGGCAGATATCACTCGTGCTGTTTTGGAGGGGGTTGCATTTAGCTTGCGTTCAGCGTTGGAGGTAATTAGTGCGATCGCTCCCATTGGTCAACTCTTAGCAACGGGTGGAGGCGCACGTTCTCACATCTGGTTACAAATTTTGGCAGATGTTTTGCAAACAAAACTCATTGCTCCCAAAGCCGAAGAAGGAGCCGCTTACGGAGCAGCTATTTTAGCAATGGTGGGGATTGGTGTTTACCCCAAGTTAGAAACTGCACTCAAGATTTTACCGCAGGATAGTAATGTACTACAGGCGCAGGCAAATACTTTGTATGAAGCAGGGTTTAACCGCTACAAGCTACTTTACGATACCTTGAAAGCTGTTCGTTGAGGATTAAATTATCTTTCAGTTACCCTGAACTAGAAGTTGCTTTCAAGAGCCATCTAGACCATCCTGTAATTAGTGCAGTTTACTTTCTGGAACTTAATCGCCAATCCTCGCTCGGAAAAGACATGGTGTTCTATTATGAAGATAATTGGAGAGAGCAAGTTATATCAAGTCTGGGTAATTAAACTGCGTCCACGTTGAAAACCGTAGTTCTGTATGAATAGAAAAACCCTCATCCCCCAGCCCCTTCTCCCAATATTGGGAGAAGGGGAGCCGGAAAGAAGTCCCTCTCCCTACTTGGGAGAGGGATTTAGGGTGAGGGCAAAAACTACGGTTCTCAACATAGATGAGGTTTAGTTATGATTCCCACAATCATTGCACCCCATTCCCAGCCCCTCCCCGCAAGCGGCTACCGTGTACACACAAGTTGAATTTCTTCTTAAATCCCAAAGATTGCCTACTTAATCGCAGTGATGGTTAGGCTAGAGTAAAACTAAAGCTAAAACCTTAGTAAATCAGGTTTGGGGTGAGGTTTTGAGAATTTATGCAATAAATATATTGAATTCGGGTGGTCATTTATTGAATTCGGGTGGTCATTTATTGAATTCGGGTGGTCGTTTATTGAATTCGGGTGGTCGTTTATTGAATTCGGGTGGTCGTTCATTGAATTCGGGTGGTCGTTCATTGAATTCGGGTGGTCGTTCATTGAATTCGGGTGGTCGTTTATTGAATTCGGGTGGTCGTTCATTGAATTCAAGCAGTGGTTAAGGTGGGGTAAAACCCAGATTCAAAGAACAACGTAGAGACTTGTGTGTACATCGTAGCCCGCTCTTCGGGAGGGGAGACAAAGCGTAGCTTTGGCGGGGTGGGGTTCTTAGGGTTTTATAAGTAATCAAGCGGACATGATATTACACCCTCACCTGCTGCCCAGAGCTACATTGACCGCATTCGGGAAATTTCTGCTAGTGAACCAGCCTTATAGCTAGGTCATACCTACACTCGCTACATGGGCGATCTATCTGGGAATGAAATGCTACAAAAAGTTGCTCAGTCAACCCTGAAGCTTTCTGGCTATGAAGGCACATCCTTTTACAACTTTGAGCAAATTCCTGACAAAAAGGTATTTAAGGATAAGTATCGTCAGGCATTAAATGCATTGCCTGTTAATGATATAACAGCAGAACGGATTGTTGCAGAAGCTAATAATGCCTTTGGGTTCAATTTAAATATGGCTCAAGAGTTAGAGGGAAGTTTAATTAAAGCACTCGGTCAAATTCTCTTTAATAGCCTAAGTCATTAATCATTTGTCATTGCTTATTTCCCTCTTGCTCCCTACTCGCTACTCCCCACTCCCCTCATTCATTGGAAAGCAACTCAATGGTTTTTCTGTTACCTGGTGTCAAGTTTGATCTGGATCTGATTCAAAAGTACGATACTCGCGCACCTAGATATACCAGTTACCCGCCCGCTACAGAGTTAAGCGAAACATTCACTGAAACTGATTTTAAGGCCGCGATCGCCGCCTCGAATCAACGCAAAACCCCTATGAGTTTATATTTTCATATCCCTTTTTGCCAAAGCGCTTGCTACTTCTGCGGCTGTAATACAGTAATTTCCAACAACAAGAATATTGCTAAACCTTACGTGGAGTATTTGGTTCAAGACATTAAAAACACCGCAGCTTTAATCGATCCAGATAGAAAAGTGCTGCAAATCCACTGGGGAGGTGGTACTCCTAATTACTTAGAACATCACCAAGTAGAATTTTTATGGAAAAACATCAATCGCTATTTCAACATCGATCCCCAAGCAGAAATCTCAATTGAGATTAATCCCCGCTATATCGATAAAAACTACATTTTTTTTCTGAGAGAGATTGGATTTAACCGCATTAGTTTTGGCATTCAGGATTTTAATCGCCAAGTTCAAGTAGCTGTAAATCGTGTCCAGCCGGAAGAAATGCTCTTTGATGTCATGAGTTGGATCAAAGAAGCTAAGTTTGAAAGTGTGAATGTAGACCTAATTTATGGTTTACCGTATCAAACACGTAAGACATTTCAAGAGACGCTGAAAAAGACGATTGAATTAGATCCCGATCGAATTGTCGTCTTTAACTTTGCTTATGTGCCGTGGCTAAAACCAACGCAAAAAAATATTCCTGAAGAGGCGCTACCTCCAGCAGAGGAAAAGTTAGAAATTCTGAAAATGACCATTGAAGAATTGACAAATAACCAATATCTATTTATTGGGATGGATCATTTTGCTAAAACTAATGACGAATTAGCGATCGCTCAACGCAATGGTACTCTCAAACGCAATTTCCAGGGTTACACTACCCACGCTGAAACAGAACTATTTGGTTTTGGTGCTACATCCATCAGTATGCTAGAAGATGCTTATACTCAAAACCACAAGGAATTAAAGGATTATTATCAGACACTTGCAGCGGGTGCTTTACCTGTTAGCAAAGGTATCAAGCTTACTCAAAATGACATCATCAGACGGGATGTGATCATGGGTATTATGTCTCATTTTCAGTTATACAAGCAAGACATTGAAAACAAATATCATATCAATTTTGATGAATACTTTTCTGAGGAACTAGAGGTGTTAAAACCATTAGAAGCCGATGGTCTAGTCAGTTTATCAAAAAATCAGATCCAGATTACAGATATCGGTAGATTACTAGTCAGAAATATTGCTGTCATATTTGATACTTACACTAGAACGCGAGAGACAAAATTCTCACGCGCTATTTGATACCATTTTTGCAAATGTTGACAAGATAGATATTATTTCCTCAATTTACCTTGAAAATAACGATTGAGGGAATCTATCTAATATGTTGCAATTATTAAAATGATTATTGTGAGCAAACTGTGCTGTAAAATATAATAAACTCTTGAGAAATCGGAATTTTAAAATAAACTATTAGTAATTATCACAAAGCCGTTTTCTTTGATGATAAAATTATCATTTAGGCAGGTCATTGAGATTTGAAAGAAAAATTTTGCACCAATCTCGGTTAATCATCTATCTGTAATTAAATTAAAGATAATCAATGATGAATGCTAACGAAACCGTTATAAATTAGTCTGAGCTAGATTTTGACGCATCTCCAAAAAGTTAGATTATATTTTGACATCTTACTTAAGATAGATATAATAAATTGATTAATTTTTCAGTGTCTATTTTTACAGAAAATTATGTCTAGACTGATGTATTGAATAATTCCTGATTTATCTGGCAAAACTTTGTTTAGCATTTTTATGCTAAAAAATAAAAAATGCCAATTTTCATTCAAATATTCATTGATGTAAAGTTTTATATCTAACTTTTGGATTTAGCATTTATCCCATGTGGTAGAAAGAATTGTCAGTCAGAGTTGATAAGTTAGAAACAAGTGAGATAGTTGAGGCAGTTATGAGTATTATTGCTTGGATAGTTTTATAACTTCTGGCAGGTGCGATGCCAACTCTTGGAGAGGCTAGTCTGCGGCACGCTGCGCGTAGCTTGCTTCCACAAAGTGGTACGCTTACGCTAAAGCTATTTATCTTGTCTATCAAGGCGGCAGACTTATCTCCACTAATGATTTTGGGTATCGTTGGTGCTTTAGTCAGTGGAAGTCTGTTTACCTTGCTACGAACAGGAACTCTGCAAATTACTGCGGCTGGTGCTGGTTTAATTCCTGATATTTTAGTGGCTGTGTTCGGCGCAACTGTTGCTATTT
This sequence comes from Nostoc sp. 'Lobaria pulmonaria (5183) cyanobiont', assembly GCF_002949795.1. Classification (NCBI taxonomy): domain Bacteria; kingdom Bacillati; phylum Cyanobacteriota; class Cyanophyceae; order Nostocales; family Nostocaceae; genus Nostoc; species Nostoc sp. 'Lobaria pulmonaria (5183) cyanobiont'. The sequence goes on from NZ_CP026692.1 coordinate 6,057,242, forward strand.
ATCTATGGGATTAATCAGAATAAGCAGTAATGCCTAATCGCTGATTGGCATTTATCAACATTCACATAACACTGTATTTTATCAGTCTTCTAGTTCACCAGTTTGAGAAGCTATCAAACATTAAATTAGCTCTGTCTGGTAAAATATTAGAAGACAATAAAATAGCCGATCCTTTAGAGAACATCATAATTTTGGGAAGTGTAAATCTATGTTTTTTCACAAGAAAGAGCCTATTCATGCAGTTAACATTAGTGAACCAAACCCTCGTTTTGCTCAATTACTTTTAGAGCAGTTTGGCGGAGCTACTGGAGAGCTTAGTGCAGCACTTCAATATTGGGTTCAATCATTTCATGTCGAAAATGCTGGCATTAAAGATATGCTGCAAGACATTGCGATTGAGGAATTTGGCCATTTAGAAATGGTTGGGAAACTCATCGAAGGTCATACCAAAAATGTGGATCAAACAGAGGCTTATAAAAGTACGCTGTTTGCAGTCCGAGGGGCTGGTCCTCATTTTCTAGATAGTCAAGGTAGTGCTTGGACTGCAAGTTACTTGAATGAGGGTGGAGATGTAGTGCGTGATTTAAGAGCTAACGTTGCAGCTGAGGCTGGTGCTCGTCAGACTTACGAATCATTGATTAAGTTAGCAACTGATAAAGGAACCCAAGAAACTTTAGTGCATCTGTTAACACGAGAAATTTCTCATACCCAGATGTTCATGAAAGCTCTAGATTCGCTCGGTAAGTTGACAGATCCATTCTTTGGTAATATTAAGCCAGATGAAACTGTTGCTCTTTACTACAACCTATCTACAGATGGAAATGGTAAAGATGAGCGTGGCCCTTGGAATTCTGAGCCAACGTTTAAATACATTGCTAACCCGCAAGAAAGCCACTCTTAATTGTATAGGTTGCAGTTAGAGTAGAGGTTGATTTTGAGCAAAAAGATGATTGGGAGATTCTGAAAAATCCCAATCATCAAGTGTGTTCTTTACCTACCTTATTTAGCAATTTTTGGGCTGTTTACCTACATCTACCAAGCAAAAATATTCCCGACTTTTCTAAAAAGTCGGGAATTCTCGCTGAGTATTTGGCTACTATACTCAATTAAAAATAGCTATAGCTATAAATATTCAGCCACACTGAAAAAGTTAGAGCGATCGCTGCTTCAATCTCTACTCCAACATTTCTGACTTCAGAAATTAATTCAACTCAAAATCAAAACTCAGAATCAGGAGATTGACTTGTGATTGTCAACGCTACGCCAAATGGTTGGGAAGTGATTTATCATCGTGCCCATGCTTTATTAGGTGCTGAACTAGCGGGACAATGGCGACGCAAAGATGCTCCAGAAAGGTTATATGAAACAATAGCTGCAATTTCCCATCACAATGACCTAGAAAAAGAGTGGGAAGAAGATATTCTGACTGAAGCGGGTGCGCCGAAGGACTTCACCCTATCCACAAATGCCGATCTAGATGCAGGTGTCGATATAATTGGCTAATTTGGCAAAGAATGCCCTTTACCGTGGACGATGGGTGGCTCTATTAATTTCCATGCACATCAGCCGTTTAAATGAGCCAAGCCGGGGTCAGTCTTCAAAATTAGACAAACTTTTAGACGAGCAACTTCAAAACCAGCAACGTTGGCGTAAAGAACTGGGCATGAAAAAGGAGGAAGTTGATGCAGCCTATGCATTTATGCAATGGTGCGATCGCCTTTCGCTTATTCTCTGTCAGCAACAACTACCTGATGATGAAAGGTTTTTAGAAATTAGTAAGGGCCCTGAAGGTGAGCGCTATGACATCATGCAGCGTAGTGATAACTTAGTTGTTGTCAAACCCTGGCCCTTCCAAGACGAGAAATTCACGGTCAACATCGAAGCCTGCGACCTCTCCCAGGTTAAATTTGAGAGCAGCGCTGAATTAACTCAAGCACTACAACAAGCCCCTATCAAAGTACTAGAGTGGACATTTGTTAAGAGTTAGATACATACAGTTTTCAGCTATTTTCCAGTAAATAGCTGTAAGAAAAATAGGTTATGCGATCGCACTCTTCTATCAAATCCCTACTACCGCAAGGCGGAAGTCAAAAGTCAAAATAATTGTATTCCAAGCTCTTGCGCCATTTGAAATGGTATGTTTATTTACGCCAAGCTGTACTACTTATATTTTTGCAATGGTGATTTCAGTAACGACTGTTGGAGAGAGTCATATTGTGGATATAACCCAAGCTGTAAAGACACAATAAGTACCGATCGCATTTAGTGCCAAGGTTGTGAGATCAGTTTTAATTATTCTAACTTTTATCTAAAGATACAGTTTTAAGGCAGATTGTTACTACTTATGATAGTTCCTTTTGATCATTCCAATGAGTAAAAGTAAATATACTTAACAACTGAGATTCAAAGCATGGATTCAACAGGTAAGGTTCAAACTGTGGACTTGTCCTGGTCTCTTCCACTGCTGTTTAAAGAGTATGCAATGAGCCGAGTAACTGTCTACTTTTATAGCGACAGATGGGTTCCAATTAAATATTGTTCTTTGGAAAAGGCAATTTTGCTTCACCACAAGGCAAGTTTAGAAGGTAAGGAAATTTTGTTATTTCCTACTAATATAGACCCGAATCAATTCTCAAACTCTTTTAACTAAAATGCATTTGAGGTAGACTATATTTCAAACATCTTGAAAACAAATTAATCAGCTATAGAGGCGTACATATATATGTACGTCTCTACTTATAAATGAGAGTAAAAAATATGGTGATCGCTAACAAAAGCGCTTCAAAAGACAGTTTTTCAAAGAATTATATAGGCTTTCTTATCGTACTAATGGGTTTTTGTTACTCGCTGCTGAGTTTACGGTTTATTAAGTTTGGATAGAATAGTATTCTTACCTTTACTAAGAGGATATTTTAAAAGTTCTTTGGTCGGTAGCAAAACGTTTTAGATCCCCCTAAATCCCCGGATAAATTGGGGGACTTTGATTCCAGTTCCCCCCTTTTTAAGGGGGGTTAGGGGGGATCTAGAAGTGCCTAAAATTATAGCCGACCACTTTTAAAACATCCTCTAAGGCTAAGGTTTATCTTTGTATTTTGCTGCATTGGTCGATTACTGCTTAGTGCTACGATTGCTAAGTCCAAACATATACACAATAAAAGTTGTTTGAGCTACTAGGATTCCGATCGCTGTACCTCCAAGTGCTACCCGCGCTTGAAAACTTCCAAGCTCATCAAGCTCTCGGGTATCAATAACTATTGTGTGTCGGAGATTGAGTTGCCATCTTACTGCTTCTGAGTTGCCAAGAAAACTCAGAGGTAGACTTAGAATATAGCCAAGAATCGTAAATACTAAAGCTGTAGGAATAGTCAGCTTCAAGTTTTGAAATAGTAATGAGCGCATAAAACAAAAAATTAGCTAACTTTAAACCAAGCCAGAACGCAGTGCCACAACTGCTGCTTGCACGCGATCGTCCACTGCTAATTTATTCATAATCCCCCGGACGTGAGTTTTGATGGTGTTGGGACTGAGATAGAGTTTTTCGGCAATCTCTGGGTTACTCAACCCGTCTACCATCAGCTTTAACACTTCTAACTCGCGCCCAGATAAGTTGGCGGTGTTGGTGGTGGGTGAAGGCGGTTTGAGATTATCAATTACTCGCCGTGCAATTTGAGGATCGAGATAGGCTGCACCATCGACTGCGGCCGCGATCGCACTTAACAATCTTTCCACACTTGCACCTTTTATACAATACGCATCTGCACCGCTAGATAGTGCTGCAATAATTTCTGTCTCCGTTTGATGAGATGTTAACATCACCACATGAGTTGCTGGCAGCGCCGCCTTAATTTGCTGTGTTGCGGCAATGCCATCCAATCGCGGCAATCCAATATCCATAACCACCAAATCAGGTTTCAGTTGCAGTGCGGCTTGAACTCCCAAATAACCATCTTCTGCTTGTCCAACAATCTCCAACTGAGGATGAGCCATTAATGATTGCTCTAATCCCAATTGCATCATCGGATCGTCTTCGACAATTAACACGCGCAATGGCGGAGCATTGACCGGTAAATTTAAGGGATAGCGAGTATCTAAAGACATTTTTATTTATTAAGAGTTATTAGTCATTTGTCATTTGTCCTTTGTCCTTTGCTTTTTTTGCTTGGCAATGACTAATGACAAATGACCAATATATTATTCTTCCACGCGATAGCCTAACTCTGCTAAACTAATCCGCGACTGTCGCCATTTTGGCTGGACTTTTACAAACAATTCTAGGTAAACTTTGCCAGCGATTAACTTTTGAATTTGTTCGCGGGCTTCACTACCAATTGCTTTGAGCATTCCTCCACCTTTGCCAATGAGTATGCCTTTTTGGGAATCACGCTCGACGTTGATGGTAGCAAGTACGCGAGTAATGCTGGGAGTTTCTTCTACTAAATCAATGGCGATCGCAACTGAATGGGGTACTTCTTCACGAGTCAACAATAAAATTTGTTCTCGGATTAATTCACCCATAATAAAGCGTTCTGGCTGGTCAGTTACTAAGTCGGGAGGATAATATAATGGTCCAATTTCTAAATGTTTAATTAATAATTCTTGAAGTTGCGGTAATCCGGTACTAGTCTTGGCAGAAAATTTCACTATTTCCCATTCATGGGACTGGGCCATTTGAGCGTAGCTATCATCTAGAAACTGCGAATCAGCAGGTTGTTGGTCGATTTTGTTCATACCCAGAATTACTGGTGTTTTGCTGCGACTGAGCAAATCGGCAATATAGCGATCGCCCGAGCCACAAGCCACAGATCCATCTACCACAAATAACACTACATCTACCGATTCAATGGCAATTTTGGCATTTTGCACCAATACTTCGCCCAATTGATGATGGGGCTTATGAATTCCTGGCGTATCTACAAATATTAACTGCGCTTCTGGTGTAGTTAATACACCGCGCAAACGGTTACGTGTAGTTTGTGCTACTGGTGATGTAATGGCAATTTTTTGTCCTACTAACTGATTCATCAAAGTGGATTTACCGACATTTGGACGACCAACAATGCCGATAAAACCTGATTTGAATTCAGGAGGAGCCTGGGGAATTGTTACTTCTCCTGAAAAAGAGAAAGTGTAATTTTCAATACTAGTCACCTTTGGCTCCACCCTCATATTTTATAGCTGGGATAACTTGGTTTTTTCTTAGACACAAAATAGGCATAAAATTACCCTGGCATTTTTAGGGATTGCTTTTGCCGAGGTTTAATCTACTACTGGCTCTACACTTATATTTTACACCTGAGATAACCTTAGTTGTAGTATTAATGAGTCAGAATTCAATAGTCAGAATATTAAAAAAATTAAACTCCAAGTTTACCTCATTTCATCAGTAATCATACCAAACCCACATAAATTCTGACTTCTGGCTCAAGAGTTGCTGAATTTTTAGACTTTGTTTTTTTTAGATACAAAAGAAACATAAAATTACTTTGGCATTAACAGGGAGGACTTTTGCTTAAGTTTAATCTGCTGCTAAATTTGGCTTAATTTTCATCGATTGCTTAATATATACATTTGGATCAAAATGTCAATAAAAAATGTGGGAGAACCCAAACGCATAGGAATTCTTACGAGTGGAGGTGATTGTTCTGGCTTAAATGCTGTGATTAGGGCTGTAGTAAATTGTGCTGTAAATACTTACGGCTGGGAGGTTTTAGGAATTCGTCAAGCGACTCTAGGATTAATGGTGCGTCCGCCACAATTCACCAAGCTGGAAGTTGATCGAGTTGACTCGTTGTTAACTGCGGGTGGCACAATGTTGGGGACAACCAATAAAGGCGACCCTTTTGCCTTTCCAATGGCGGATGGAAGTTTATGCGATCGCTCCGAAGAAATTATTGCAGGTTATCATCAACTAGGTTTAGACGCTTTGATTGGTGTTGGTGGCGATGGTAGCTTGGCAATTTTGCGTCGCCTCGCTCAACAAGGTGGTATTAATCTAGTTGGTATTCCCAAAACCATTGATAACGATATTGGCATTACCGAACACGCTATCGGTTTTGATACAGCAGTAAATATTGCCACAGAAGCACTAGATCGGTTACATTTTACTGCTGCAAGTCATAGCCGAGTCATGATTTTGGAAGTAATGGGTCGTGATGCTGGACACATAGCAATAGCTGCGGGAATTGCAGGGGGAGCGAATGTAATTTTAATTCCCGAAATACCTTATACAGTTGAACACATTTGCCACAAAATCAAAGAACGCCAAAATAAAGGCAAAAACTATTGTTTGATAATCGTTTCCGAAGCAGTTCGTACCCAAGGCGGCGAAAATGTGACGATTACCAATCGCTTAGGTCAATCTCGATACGGAGGAATTGGCGAATATTTAGCCGATGAAATTATTCAGCATATTGATGTCGAAACGCGAGTCACCGTTTTAGGACACATTCAACGGGGTGGAACTGCTTCACCACTGGATAGATTAGTTGCAACAGCCTTTGGCGTAGCGGCGGTTAATCTAATTGCTGAAGGTAAATACGATCGCATGGTGACATGGCAAAATCGCCAAGTATTAAGTGTACCAATTACAGAAGCGATCGCTCAATATAGCGCTGTCGATCCCAATGGTACTTTAGTTAAAACTGCTCGTGGTATGAGTATTTATTTAGGAGACTAAATTGATTGGGGAGTGGGGAGTTTAGTCGGGTATCTTATCTCTCACGAAGATTTAGGATTGCTATATAACTGTAAACCTAATTCTCTACTTTCATTTAAACGGATTCACAATCTCTAATTGACCAGGTAATACTAACCCATCCTGCATATCTTCAGAATAGAGAATTGTTGCTTCTGCGGAAAGCGTACAAGCAACAATTAAACCATCCCAAAAAGAAAAATTATATCGACTGCGGATATCCGATGCAGATTTCAAAATACTCAGGTTGAAATCTACCACAGTGCAGCGACGATAAAGTGACTGAATCACAGCTTTAATTTGTTCTTCGTTAAAGGCTGCTTTTTTCAGTAAATTGATTCTCTCTTTTATACCGATACAACTCAATTTTAGCCCTATTAGTCTCATAAAATTCACACGCCAGTTGTTTCTCCTTTTGGGAGAAGGGGGAAGAGACGCTTGCAAAAAAACTCCTAACTAATAACTCCCAAGACAAATTCACCTTCATTCACAGCTTGATTGGTTGCGACATCATAAACTAATCCATCTTGTTGAGCATAGACATCAATTACACTAGGTAACTTACCTTCTTTATTAAAACTGAGAATTTGATACAGCTTTTGTCCAGCTTTGACAAAACTACCTAATGCTATTCTCGATTGAATCATCCCACCTGCGATCGCATAATATTTTTTCCGGTTACTGCTAGATGCAAAAGTCATTTCATGGGTTTTTGTGTCATTCGATAAATTAGGAATTTGCAGTACACCTTTTCGGGCTAAATAGTTTTTCACACCCCTTACACCTTTAGCAACTGAATCAGGGTTCATTTGCATTCCTGAGCCTAATTCCAGTGTCCAAGCTTCCACATCAAACTTGATTTCTCTACCTAAATCTTGAAAACAAGCTTCTAGTGCTAACCAAGGTTTGATAAAAGCTTCATCAAAAGCATCACCATCATATTTATCAAGTAAGATTCCGAAATCAAGTAGGAAGTATTTTGCACTGTCTTCTCGATTTCGGAAGTAATAAAGGTAGTCTAATGCTTGATTTGTAGAACTATGCAAATCAATTAAGTAGTCTGCATCTAAACTGATATTTTGTAGCTTGTAGGCAAAAAGGTCAGTGTAAGGAACACCAACAGAAGAATTAATTTCTTCTAAAATTTTTGCGAATTGCTGCTTAATTATAGTTAGATAATTTTGTCGAACGACTTCTAGATCAATATGAAGTTGAGATTTAGTAAAAGCTACTAAATCATCAGCTTCTTTCTCGTAATCCCAAAATATGCGATTCCAGTCTTTGGCTTCATAAACGCAGTAACGTCCAGGGGAAAAATGGTGAGCGCGTTCATTTGTCCCCATTGGATTACAAACGGGAACTAGCCAAATTTCTCCAGCTAAATCTGAATCATTTATTGTTAATAAAAACTCAATTAGCTGGTGAATAACGGCATTACCAGCAATTTCTGCACCGTGTAGATTAGATTGAATATAAACCTTTTTACCAGGTTGAGCGCCGATGAATTTGTATAGTTGTAAGGATAGGCGATCGCCCGAAGCCATTTGACGTAATACAATGCTTTCAATAACTGGCAGCATGAAACAACTCAGTGATGATTTTAGTAAATTATCGCTGTATATGTACTGAATTAAAAGCCTAGTCCAATAGAATTTGCTGATTTCATTTGCGTAATCAGTTAACCTCTGCGTGAATTACTAAGATAAGTTAGCATCACATTAACTAGTGTTAGGGGTAGCTATGGCGCAGAATTGGTTGCGATCGCACAAAGCGCACTACCCTAAAGAGCGATCGCATAAGCTTTTGTCAAAAAGTTGTAATGTTAAGGCTTAATGTCGTAACGTTAAGCCTTAATCTTATGGTGCTGGTGATTAATGTTGTAATGTTAAGGCTTAATGTCGTAACGTTAAGCCTTAATGTTATAGCGTTAAGCCTTAATCTCGTAACCTTAAGACTTAATGTTGTAATGGTGACGACAAGACATTCACTTATAACTGCGATCGTTGATTCAAGAACTAATAAATTCTCTCTAGGTAATTTTCTAGGAGATATCGATTTTGGTAAATAGAATGTAGGTTGGGTTGAGGGACGAAACCCAACACCTCAAAATCTTGTAATTGTTGGGTTTCACTCCGTTCAAACGCCACTTCACTCAAGTCGGGAAACCCGCCCACATGAGTGCCTCCCCAACCTACGCATCTGTTTTCTTTTTTTCTGGAATTGGTATTAATCACAACAAAATAGTTATTCAGAAGTGCGATATCTACGGCGGGCTACGCCTACGCAATATTTACGCAGTGTTCTATCCTAGAAATAAAAAGGAGCAAAAGTATGCAAGCCTACAAGCTAAACGCCACAATTGATGAATCAGGTCATTTAATTATTGACGAACCTCTAAATATTGCTCCTGGAAAAGTGGAAGTGATTATTTTGCAGCCAGTTCTATCCTTAGAAAATTCTACAGAAACCCCTACTGAGTCACAGCCAGAGAAGCCGAGAAGAAAGTCTAAAGTAAAAGCATTTGAAGGTTTATTTGAAAATGCCCCACCAACACCACCAGACTTTGACCCAGACCAAGCCAGATGGGAAGCTTTAAAGGAGAAACATAATCTGTGAAAATGCCTGAAATATTATTTAATTATATATATTATATATAGATGAGGAAAACCAATATGCAAGCCTACAAGCTAAACGCAACAATTGATGAATCCGGTAATTTAATTATTCACGAACCTCTAAATATTGCTCCAGGGACGGTAGAAGTGATTATTTTGCAACCAGTTCCATCCTTGGAAAGTTCTAGAGAAAATCAAATTCAGTCCCAGCCTGAAAAGCAAAAAAGAATAGTGGAATGCTCTATACCCATTTTGAAAGAGTGGTTAGAAAGTACAGAGCCGACTCCTTCAGATTTTGACCCCGACCAAGCCAAATGGGAATATTTGAGGGAGAAACATAATCTGTGAGAGTCTTACTAGACACTAATATAATTTTGGATTTTGCTCTTGAACGCCATCCCTTTTACAGCAATACTATACAAGTATTCTCATTTATTTATCAAAAACAAATAGAAGGTTATCTTTCTGCTTCTACTTTTAGTGACCTCTACTACATCATTCGGAAAGATAAAGGTCGAGCATCTGCTCTATCACTTTTAAATAGAATTGTAACCTTCTGTCAAATCACAACAGTAGACAGTACCACAATCAACATGGCATTAACTGCTAACTTTAGAGATTTTGAAGACGCTATTCAATACAGCAGTGCGGTACTCAATCATTTAGATGCTATTATTACTCGCAATCCTAGAGATTTTCCAGTTGCTACTCCCAGAATTATCACACCTGAAGAGTTGATTCAGGAACTAACAAATACTCCATAAATAATTAAGTCAAATATATATGAATCCCCAATTAACCTCTATCGAAATCCAAAAACTTCAGCAACTTCTCCAAAACGATACCCCAGCGCAACAAGCGCTTACTACCCTACAGCACCACAACGGCAATCTAGAAGCTAGTTTTGATGCACTCTGGCAAGAGAAAGTTGGCAAAACAGATTATAGTAAGGGCAAAAAATCTCTTTTGCAGCTGACTCTCGACGAAATCCGCGCGGAAATCTGTGGTGATGATGGTTTACGGGGCAAAATAAAAGAATACACTAATAACCCTGGTAGTGCTTCTTTGTTCAACAGCATCATTGGCTCCCTGGTTGCCGTTGCAGCAGTGCATGGAATACCGATTGATGGTGCGTAGGCGTAGCCCGTCGTAGACATCGCAACAATTGTCGTGTTATATATTTTTAAAATTGGAATAAATGTTTTATGCAAATATACTGAGCCAGAGAGTGAAGGAAAGCAAGGGAAAAATAATAACTCCTAACTCCTAACTTTTGACTTTTGACTTTTGACTTTTGACTTTTGACTTTTGACTTTTGACTTTTGACTTTTGACTTTTGACTTTTGACTTTTGACTTTTGACTTCCCCGTTCGCGTAGCGTCTCGCAGAGAAGGGGCTAACTCCCTCATGTCCCCGGTAAATTTTGCAACCGCTCATCCAAATGACTACGCTCTGCCAAAACCTTTAACAACGGGCCATGTGAGGTAAATTCTACAATACTGACCGAAGCAACAGGACATCCCAAACGAAAACGGAAGCGTCCCACATCAATCCCTAGTAAACTACACAGCATAATTCTGATAGTTGCCTTGTGGGAAACAACTAAAACATTGCCACTACTATAATTTTGTTTAATTTCTTCAATTACCTGCAAGGCACGAGAAGCAATTGTAACCGCCATTTCTCCACCATTTGGCGCATTCCAAGCCGGATCTGCTGACCAGCGAATATAATCATCGTGATATTCACGGCTAATTATTTCAGGCGTTTTTCCTTCCCACAAGCCATAGTTAATTTCCTTCAAACCATCCCTGAGTTGTGGTTCCATCCCTATTGCTCCACATAAGGGTTTTGCTGTCAATACAGTTCGCCGCATTGGACTACAAAATATTGCTGTCCAATCCATAGAACTATATGTGTCTGCAAAAGCCTTTGCCATCTCCAAGCCTTCTGGAGTGAGTTCTGAGTTTATAGAACCGCAAAAGGAATTATTGCGGCTGCATTCTGTCTGTCCGTGACGGAGGAAATAAAGAGTTAGGTTCACGGTACGTTCTCATCGATTGTGAATTTAAGAGCGCTAACAATCAGATGTAGCTGAAGATAGTTAATGCCTGTGGTATATTACTACAATTTTTGATATTTGAAATAGATTTTCAGATTGAGTAAAATTATCATGGCTACGCTCATCATAGACAGATTTGCAACGGAAAATTACTTTAAAGGAGGTTGGGGTATCTGAGTGTGTAAGTTTTAACTTTAGAATATGATCCGGTTTAGTTAAAAGTGATTGGTCTTTCAAGAAGCGATAAACCGCGTCTCTACATCAGGTTTTTGTTGCTCATTCTGAACTCTATTGCTTTATAGTTATAATAATTATAAAAATAAATTAAGAATAAATTAAGCATAAACAAACATAGAGACGTAATTAATTACGTCTCTATAAAATTTCTGTCAATCAAGCCAGTCCTTTACTTTTAAAGCTTGCTAAGAAAAAAATAAAGGTACATAGCATTGAATATTTAACGCTTCATAATTTTTTATTGCAAAAATGGAATCCACCCCATTTATATCCCTAAAGTTTCTGCAAAAAAACTATGAATTCCTAGTCAATGTTCTTCTTGACATTATCTTTTACATCTTCAATGCCGTGACGTACTTCGCTTTCGGCTTGCTTTGCTTTACCTTCGGCTTTATCTTCTGGATCTCCAGTGACATTTCCTAATGCTTCTTGGGCTTTACCTTCAACATTTTTAGCAGCAGCCTTTGCGCGATCTTCTATGCTCATTTTGATACTCCTTATTCAATTAAAAATTAATTTCAAAGCTATAAACTAACTTTGAAACTCTTTGTTATTACCTTTACATAGTAACTTAAAATTTTTGCTAGAGCCTTCCACCACAAGGCAGATTCAATAATTCGGAATTCGGAATTGGTAATTCGTAATTAAGAAAGTTAGTTGTAGTAAGCGTTCTGGCTGTTGGTTGAATATAAAATAAAGTGAGAATAGTTTAGTTACCTATGCTAAAAGACATAGAACAAATGTTACAGATGGTAATTTTTACTTTTTAAATAAAAAACCCAGTTTCATATAAAACTGGGTTAATAAAGTTATGGGGGTGTTTTATGTTTAATCTAGAAAACCCATTAGGCTTTCAGAATTGTCAACCTCATTTGATGCTATCGGACGGTTCCCAAATGTTGAATAGCTTTCATCAATTACCAATAAACTTGAGCCAATTGGACGAATCCCAGACAGATTCATACTTTCAACAACTTGGAATGTATTAGCGCCAATTGGACGAATACCCATTGAGTTATAGGTTTCAACTACTTCCAAGCTACTGGTGCTAACGGGACGCACCCCAGCAATTGAGAGGTGTTCAGCAACTTCTAAGTCGCTAGCGCCTATGGGACGAATTCCAGAAATGGCGAGTGTTCCAGAAGCTCCTACTGGCAGTTCATTAACTTCCTCGACTTTATCTGCATTCAAGCTCTGGTCTTGTTGATTTTCAACTTCCTCTTTAGCTTCCCCTTGAGACTTGGCATACTTTTGCCGAGAACTGGTTGCTTTGCCAGCGTTGCTAATAGTCATAAACGAAAACCTCTAGTTTGTTAACTGAATTTTACAATAATTAAGGAAAGATGAAATTTTTTCCCATATACCTTAGAGTTTAACCTTAAAAAACCTCATATAGATATAAGAATCTTTAAAACTAATACATAAGTAAATTAAAAAGAATAATTTTTGTAAATAATTATTACTATTTATTTGATCTAATAAGCCAGCTACAATAGATACAGGGCGGAATCGTCACCATGAGATAGGGTATTTACAGCAAAACTGTATGACAGAATTTTGTCTTCAAGCTCCCTTTAGTCCTACAGGCGATCAACCACAAGCGATCGCACAACTTACTACTAGTATCCAAGCTGGTAATCGTTACCAAACTTTATTAGGTGCCACTGGAACTGGTAAGACATTTTCGGTAGCAGCAGTGATTGAGAAAATTGGCAAGCCTACTTTAGTTCTGGCGCATAATAAAACCCTGGCTGCACAGCTTTGTAACGAGTTGCGAGATTTCTTTCCCAACAACGCAGTTGAATATTTCGTCAGCTACTACGATTATTATCAGCCAGAAGCGTATATTCCCGTTACCGATACTTATATTGAAAAAACGGCAGCGATTAATGATGAAATAGATATGTTGCGGCATTCAGCGACGCGATCGCTTTTTGAACGCCGTGATGTCATTGTCGTTGCTTCCATCAGCTGCATCTACGGTTTAGGAATGCCATCAGAATATCTGAAAGCTGCCATCCCCCTTCAGATAGGTATGGAAGTAAATCAACGCCAAATTTTACGCGATTTGGCAAATGTTCAATATAGCCGCAACGACATAGAAATGGGGCGAGGAAAGTTTCGCGTCCGTGGTGATGTCTTAGAAATTGGTCCAGCTTATGAAGACCGAATTATTCGCGTCGAATTCTTTGGTGATGAAATTGATGCAATTCGCTACATTGACCCGGTGACAGGTGAAATTATCAAGAGTTTGGAAGCGGTGAATGTTTACCCTGCACGTCACTTTGTCACCCCAGAAGAACGATTAGAAGTAGCTTGTAATGACATTGCAGCCGAGTTAAAACAGCAAAAACTAGACTTAGAACAAGCAGGAAAACTATTAGAAGCGCAACGCATAGATCAACGTACACGCTATGACCTAGAAATGCTGCGCGAGGTAGGTTACTGCAACGGCGTTGAGAATTATTCCCGTCACTTAGCAGGAAGACAAGCTGGAGAATCGCCAGAATGTTTAATTGATTATTTTCCCAAAGATTGGCTACTAGTTATTGATGAATCTCACGTTACCGTGCCACAAATTCGCGGTATGTATAACGGTGATCAAGCTAGAAAAAAAGTTTTAATTGAACATGGATTTCGGCTTCCTAGCGCTGCTGATAACCGTCCTTTGAAAGCAGAAGAATTCTGGCAAAAGGTAAATCAGTGTATTTTTGTTTCCGCAACTCCCGGAAATTGGGAATTAGAAATTTCTGAAGATCATGTAGTTGAGCAAGTAATTAGACCAACTGGGGTGGTTGATCCAGAAATTTCTGTGCGTCCCACAGAAGGACAAATTGATGATTTGTTGGGAGAAATTAAAGATAGAGCCGATCGCCATGAACGAGTGTTAATTACCACATTAACCAAGCGGATGGCGGAAGATTTAACCGAATATTTGCAAGACCGCAGTATAAGGGTACGGTATTTACATTCTGAGATTACTTCTATTGAGCGCATTGAAATTTTGCAGAACTTGCGCGAGGGGAAATTTGATGTATTAGTTGGTGTAAACTTGCTGCGGGAAGGTTTGGATTTACCCGAAGTTTCATTAGTAGCAATTATGGATGCAGATAAAGAAGGTTTCTTACGAACCGAGCGTTCCTTAATTCAAACTATTGGTAGAGCCGCGCGTCACGTCCAGGGACAAGCGATTTTGTATGCCGATAATATGACAGGTAGCATGATTAAAGCTATTGATGAAACAGATAGACGGCGTGGTATTCAGACAGCACACAATCAACTGCATGGGATTACACCACAACCAATTGTTAAAAAATCAAGTAATGCGATTTTGGCTTTTTTAGATGTATCTCGGCGGTTAAATGCAACTGACTTAAAAGTTGTAGATGAACATATAGATGAACTGCCATTAGAACAGATTCCAGGGTTGATTACTCTGTTAGAAGCGCAGATGAAAGAGGCGGCAAAGAAACTGGAATTTGAAGAGGCGGCAAAATTGCGCGATCGCATTAAACACCTGCGGGATAAAATGCTAGGACGTTAACGTGAATCTTATGCTGACCAATATTCGCCTAATTAGTGTTCAAGAATATCACCAAATGGCGGAAACGGGGATTTTTCATCCTGAAGAACGCTTAGAATTAATCGCGGGACAAATCATCAGAATGTCAGCAAAAGCAACTGCTCACGAATCAGCAATTACCCGCACAGAAAGGTTATTGCGTCAACGTTTGGGTGACAAAGTTTTATTAAGAATCCAGTCACCAGTGCAACTTGATGATTACTCGGAACCAGAGCCAGATATTTCAGTGGTGAAGCTGAATCCATTAGATTATGAGGATCACCATCCCAATGCTTCCGAAGTGTTTTTACTGATTGAAATAGCTGATTCCAGTCTCAAATACGATCGAGAAGTAAAAGCGATGGCTTTGCCAACGCCAAGGGCGAACGCTTATGCTAAGTCAGGTATTATTGAGTACTGGATTTTAGATGTGAATGGACGCAAGTTGTATATGTATCGTCTCCCAAGTCCAGACGGATATCACAGTGAGAGCATACTTGCAGAGGATGTGACAATTTCACCTTTAGCTTTTGGTGATTGTGCGATCGCTATTCGGGAATTATTGCGAAAAATCTAAGAAGCGATGCCAGAAAGCATTTGCAAGATAAAATGCTAGAGTGTTAGTGTTTGGTCAGAGTAGCAATTCGGTGGATGTAGAAATAGCGATGTCTACGACGGGCTACGCCTACGCTGATTTGTACAGACAAGTGCAGTTTGAAAACGAAGCCACCGAAAATTGACATTATAGATAGTCAATACCAGTCAGCGATCGCAAGTCCCACAACTCTAGAAAATTCGTTGACATTGTGAGTCACAAGAGTTGCTTTAAGTGCGATCGCTATTCCTGCAATCAAAATATCCATCGGGCCAATTGGAGTTCCTTGCTTGTCTAACTGGGTGCGAATTGTAGCAGCAGCAAGAGCAGCATCATAATCGAATGGAACTAGGTTTACTCGGCTTAAAAGTTGCTGAAGTTGCTGAGTGCGTTTTGCTGGGGAAGTGGATTTTTCAATACCGACTTGTAACTCAAAAACAACGATTGTCGGAATACTAATTTCCTCAGCAGGGATAGTGGCAAGATTATGAGCAACTTGTCCTTGACCCTTAAAGTAGTAAATCAGGGTGTTGGTATCTAAAACGTACATCTAGAGACTTTCCCGTAGGATGTCTTGTCCCATTTCAGCCCGAATGTCTTCCAGGCTCAAAAAGTCTTCTTTCCAAGTTCCAGCAAGGGAATAAACAAGTTCTGCCCAAGAAACTGAGTCTGCTGTGTCGATGGGTTGGTTATCATTTAGGTTCTTATTACGAATAAATTCAGCAAAACTTAAGACCTCCCTAGCTTGCTCTTGGGGAAGAGATTTAACTAGTGCGTAAATCTGTTCAGCGATGTTGTTCATAATAGGATTCCATATATAGGTTATAAGAATCTTAGCAATCTCCCCTTCAGGAGTAGCATACAATGGTTAAAATTCTGACTATATCCACCTTCGTAATTTTTTATGTACTTGCGCTAGGTACCACATATAATCATCAATTTTGTAATTATCAGCAGCTTTCACTATATATTCCTGAGCCAAATTAACATTATTCTCAACTTCGTAATATAATCCCAAGTAAAGATGACTGTAAAAATTTCCCTTTATCCCTTCTGATTGACCAACAGTTAAAACATCATCTGGTGTACAATTTCCCGCATACAAATCATATACCTGTTGCATAACACGTCGAGGGTCATTTTTTACAGTTAGTAAACAATTACGTGCCTCTTCAACACCTAACGAACGAGCTATGCAGAGATATCGCCATACTGTTTCCTCTACATCTTGAGCATTCACAGTCAAATCAATTTCAAATTGTTGAGCGCCCTCAGCAAATCTTTCTGCATAATAGTACGATAATCCACGTTGCCAGAGGTAGGGTTTAATACGGGTATCCACTTGCTCTGCCATGTCAAAATCTTGAATAGATTCATCAATTTTGGCTAGTTGAAAGTTAACCATACCTCGACGAATGTAAGCATTAGGATTTTTCGGCTGATTGTGAATGGTTTCGTTCCAGCGCTGGAGTTGATTTTCCAGAGAATTTGAAAAAAACATGAGTTGCCAAGCCTATATAGATAGATTAACTAGAATATTTTCAGCTTTGGGAAGAGTATGTCAATCCTTTTTCAAATCTTCCATATATTAGGCGTCACTGATTTCCTAAAGTGTTAAGAAAAAACTGTTTCATGTCATACTAAATTTTAGTGCTATGTATTCATTATCTCATGACCAGCATTATCGAATTTCCTTGGCAGCAAGAGGCAATTATTCGCCACAGTCAACGCCTAGTAAACAGTTTTCAGCATTGGATAGGAAATTCTTTGTTGGATGTAAATGGTGTACCCCAGGAAATAGCACAGGCATTATTTGAAGCACCTTTTGTCTTAGTTTCTCACGGCACTGAGTCAGACCCAATTTTTAACTATGGTAATCGCAAAGCGTTGGAATTATGGGAGCTTTCTTGGGAAGAATTTACCAGAATGCCTTCCCGGAAATCAGCTGAAGAAGTAGTGCAGGAAGAACGCGATCGCCTATTATCAGAAGCAGCAACTCAAGGGTTTAGCTATTTTTCTAGTGTGCGGATCACCAGTACTGGTAAACGCTTTGAGATTCAAGATGGCATCCTCTGGAATCTCTTAGATGAGCAGAATAAATTGTGCGGTCAAGCAGCAGTTTACTCTAAGTGTACGTTTATTACATGATCACTGGCTCATACATATAAATACTAATTATTTACTTAATGAAAGTGAGATCCATCCACGAGGTAGAAGAAACTACTTACAGAATTCAGTATTCTAGAGTTTGTGTCTTAAAATCAGGAAAAAACGCTTGTGGTTCCCATTAGAGATAATAATCCGACAAAAATTACCCCTTATGTGACTTATGGACTGATTGCTGTCAACGTCCTCGCTTTTCTTTATGAAGCAAGTCTTCCTCCACAAGCATTAAATGGGTTTTTGCACCTTGCGGCTGTAGTTCCCCGAGAACTCACCCTAAGTTTTGGTGGTACTTCTCTACATCAACTAGTACCAGAGTGGGCAACTTTGATTACCTCACAATTTTTGCACGGCGGTTTCTTGCACTTAGCTGGCAATATGCTGTTTCTCTGGATTTTTGGGAACAACGTTGAAGATAAGTTAGGTCATGCCAAATATTTGCTGTTTTATTTATCTTGCGGTGTTTTGGCATCCTTGACCCAATGGTTCTTCGCTCAAGATTCTAGCATTCCTTCTTTGGGTGCGAGTGGTGCGATCGCAGGTGTCATGGGTGCATACATTCTCCGCTTTCCCAACGCCGAAGTTCTTGGCGTAGTGCCTCTAGGATTTTTCTTCCCAACTTTCCGTGTCCCAGCATATTTCTTTTTAGGATTCTGGTTTCTCGAACAAGCTTTCTACGGGCTTGCTGGACTCGAAGCACGTACCAACATCGGTATGGAAAGTGGCGGTATTGCCTACTGGGCCCATGCAGGCGGGTTTATCTTTGGGGCAATTCTTGGCCCACTGTTGGGTTTATTTAGCGATAAATCCCAAGAAGAATCTTGGTACAAGTAATTTTTCATAATATCGTTGTTACCCTCAATTGATTGATTTAATAGGTTAAATTGCTTAACCTTCGCAACTGCTAGCCTTACAAGCTATATTGCAGTTAGTCAATAATTTAGGAAAAACACCTGTGTTTCCCCTCTACGATGAAAATCCGACGCGAATCACTCCGTATTTCACCTACGGGTTAATTGGCATGAATATTTTAGTTTTTATTCACGAGGTGAGCCTGTCACATGCACAATTGAGTCAGTTTTTAGGTGAGTATGCGGTAGTGCCTCAACAGTTAACCACCGATTTGAGCGCAGAGTGGATAACGTTATTTACGTCACAATTCTTACATGGCGGTTGGTGGCACTTAATCTCGAATATGGTGTTTCTCTGGGTTTTTGGCAACAATATTGAAGACCGATTGGGTCATGCTAAATATCTGATTTTTTATTTGGCGTGTGGTGCTTTAGCTGCCTTGTGCCAATGGTTTATTGGGATGAATTCTGAGATTCCTTCCTTGGGGGCAAGTGGTGCAATTTCTGGAGTTTTGGGTGCGTACATTATCCGCTTTCCCCACGCTCAAGTCATGACTTTAATATTTTTGGGGATTTTCATCACCACAATCAGAGTTCCAGCACTAGTAATAATTGGACTTTTCATTGTGCAAAATGTAATATCCGGTCTTGCGACCCTACAAACAGCTGCTAATATGACCGTGCAAACTGGTGGAGTTGCCTACTGGGCGCACATCGGTGGTTTTGTTTTTGGCGTGATTCTCGCTCCCCTATTTGGCTTGTTTCGGCGCGACTAAATACAGCATTTCCTGAAACTTGTAGCGAAAAAACTGCTACCTCTCAATGCTCTGCGTATTCACTGCGAGACTCTGGATTAAAATTTCCACATTTGAAAACTATTAGTTTTTGTTAGCACTCGCTGAAACTTCTTCAGATGAAAATGTTGATGATTTTGCAATTTCTTCAGGTACAGAAACGATGATATCAGCACCATTAATAATTGCTCCCAATAACCCTAGTTCAGATTCAACCAATTGATCGATAGCTTCAGCTAGCATATTCTCTTGCGTATAGTTTGGTCGCGCCACTAGTATGATCCCATCGCTGTAGGGTTGAATTAATAAAGGGTCATTTGATATACTGAGAGGACTAGTGTCTAAAATAACTAAATCAAACCGTTCGCGGACATCTTCGATCAGCCGCCGCATTTCGCTAGATTCAAGAATAGCAGCGGATTGCCGCACTGGACCTGGACTGGGAAGAATGTATAAATTTGCAACATCAGGAACTAAACGAATACATTCACTCAAATTAGCGTAATAACGCAGGGGTTCAATAGTGGCTTCAGGGTCAGGAATTACTTTCAAGGATGTACAACGGGAAGGCGATCGCAAATCTGTTTCGATAATTAAAGTTCTTTTACCAGCACGGGCGGAAGCGATACCCAAATTATAAGCACTTGCCGTTTTACCCTCTAGGCTACCGGTGCTAGTAATCAATACTACCTTTAAGTTTTTACCACCAATCCGGCGCATATTACTACGGAACTTCTCATAAAATTCTAAATAAGGAGAATCTTGGGAGAATACCACCGGCACAGCATCTGGCTCCAAATCATCAACTGGCATTAAAGGCAATTCTCCCAACAGTGCCACTTCTCGTTGCTTGAGGCTCTCGCGGATATCCTCCCTGGTTTTGAAAGTCCCTTCCAGCGCTCCCAACAAAAATATCACCCCGCCACCAACCAACACACCTAAGAAACCGCCCACAGCAAGGGTAATAGGCACACTCTTCGGAGGTTTGGGATCGATAGTGACTGCGGGGCGTCTGGCAATGCTGAGGCTGCTAGTAGTTTCTGCCTCTGCGGTTTTTGCATCGGTTAGCTTCGCCTGCATTTGGTCATAAATGGCTTTTTTGAGTCCAACCTCCTGTTCTAAACGCGATCGCTCTAACTGCTTATTGGGTATCAGAGAATACTCTCGCCGTAGTCGCGCTTCTTGTTGGATTTCTTGAGCTAGTTGTTGTTGCAGTGTCTCCCGTTGGGTTTGTAAAGCCACCATTTGGTTTGCCAATTGCTGGCGTGTTGGATCTAAGCTGCTTTGAGTGCGAATACCTGCAACGCTACCCTGAAGCGGAGCTGCCGACCCATCACCACCTAACACCTCAGCAGCACGTTGTTGTAGTAATTCCTCAGCAGCTTGTTTTTGACGCATTAACTGCACCATCGTTGGATGTTCCGGCCGCAAATCTTTTCTGAGTACAGCGATTTGCGATTCACTTTGATAAATTTGCGCTCGTAAGTTACCAATAATTGGATCGGCACTCAAAGCAGAAGAAACATAAGCCTGTCCGACTGTTAAGCCTAACTTATTTTGTAAACTGCGAACTTGAGCATCAACCCCAGAAATAGTTAATTGAATTTGCCGTTGTAGATTTTGGCTAGAAGTAATGCCACTTAACAAGCTGCCATTCTCTGCTGCTAATATTGCGGTTCGCTCTATGCGATCGTACTGTTCCAGCTTCTTTTCAGCAATTTGCAATTCCCGTTTAGTTTGTGGTGTGCGATCGTTAATCTTTTGAATAATTGCTTGTAATCGCCCAGTATTGATGTCACTACTCACCTTGATCATTGCTTGCATCAATTCCGTCAAGACCTGTATAGATCGTTTGGCGTCAGTATCTACATATTTCAGTTCAAAGAAAGGAGATTCTAATTCTCCACTCTTTACGTTTTTTTTAGGTAGAGAAAGGGCAAGACTTGCACCGAGTTGTTTCGGTTTGACACCGGCTTTCTCTGCGACGCCTGCAATTATCTGGTTTGATAGTAAAACATCCTCATTCAGTTCCTTTCCTTGCTGTTGGATTTCATTACCAGTTGTAGAGAAAGAAACTGGCGGGCCACTATAACTAAGTGCACCAGATGCTATATAGCTAGTAGGTGGCTCTGGTTGCATAGCTACTACAGTTGACCCTGCAATAACTAAAGCAAAACTAGCTAATCCAATCCACTTATATTTATCAAAAGCAATCAGATAGCGCTTAACAATTGGTGGGGTCATGGTCGCTTCGCTCCAATTCAAAATTTAAAATACAAAATTAAAAATTTAGGAAGCACCAAACAAAGATAGTGGCTTTGATACAAGGGCGCTATCAACTTCCTAATGTATATATCGGTTGATATCTTTAAAATTTTTCCATTAATAAATTCAAAGATTGTTTGGAGATGTGGCTTCCTAAGCTCCAAACTATTTTCAGCTTGCATCCTTTTTTTTAATATTAATAATTTCGTCCACCACCAACGTTGTCAAAAAACCGGAGAAAAGATTGAACATTGAAAAAAGGTTGGGTAATGGTGGTCAGGAAATTAGTAATTTTCCCAATGAGATTCCGACCAACAACAATAACATCATTATCTTGAAGTGCCACATTTTGAGATGCATCACCGCCTAAAGCTTTTTTAGCATCAAGTTTTTGGGTAACAGCTTTGCCTCGTTCCGAATCAAAGCGAACCAGAGCGATATCTCTTAAATTAGCAGTGTCTAGATTTACTCCTCCCAAAGCATCTACAAATGTACTGCCGTTAGGCAGTGCTTGAATGGAAAGACCACCCGCAGCATAGTTTAAAACTCGCACTCTAATCTGTGGTGTAGCCAAGGATGAACGTGCTACTAAATTGCGGTCATAACCGTCCTCATTACCGACTTCACGACGGGGCACGAGTATCGCATCTCCATCTTGTAAGCGTAAATTCGGGATTGAACCACCATTTTGCAGTGCTGCATATAAGTCAATAGTTTGTGAAATTACAGAACCATCGATTAACTTCCGGCGTACTTGCACCTGTCGCAGGTCTGCATTCAACGTTGAACCACCAGATATTAGCAAAGCATCAGCAACGCGGGGTGTTGGTGAATTAATTGGATAAATTCCTGGTCGAAATATTTCCCCGCTAATGGTAACTTGAACTGGTCGCGTTCCTGCTAAGGATACTACCACGATTGGATCTGGGAAAAAGCGACTCAAGCCCAAGCGAATTTTTTCTTGAGCTTCTTCCAAAGTTAAACCTTTTAATGACACCGTTCCCACTTGTGGCACGATGATGTTGCCTTCTGGACTAATTACAGCTTGAAAACTGAGGTCTGGACGCTGCGCTGCTAATGCTAAAACTATTATTGGATCGACTACATAACGATTTAAACCCAAGCGAATTTTTTCTTGAGCTTCTTGCAAAGTTAAACCTTGTAAAGAAACTGTTCCCAATAACGGCACCGCAATATTACCTTCTGGGTTGATTGAAGCTTGAAAGCTCAAATCTGGAAAGCGCTGAACCGAAACGCTAATTCCATCTCCGATGCCTAAGCGGTATGGGCCGGGAGGACGCTGAAGCACAACATCAATTGCATCTCCTGGCCCCAAGAGGTAGCGACTGAGTTGCGGAGAAATTTCTTCATTCGTACCTGGAGGTACAACTTCAGTACCTGGCACAGGTGAAGGGAATAGCCCTGGTGATTGTCCTTGAGATGGAAAAGGCTGGGCAACAACAAGTTGGATAGGTGTTGTTAAGAAAACTCCTACTTGAAGACTGACAAAACACAAGGCGCTGAATCCACGCATATAATAACTGGCATCTATGAACATCGGAGCAGAAAATATTGATATAGAAATTAGTAGCGCCGAGTGGTTATTTTACTCTAAAAATGCCTTATATGTCTTTTTATATCTACAAGTATTTACCAAGAGAAAGAGAATAATTTTGCTAAATTTAATTTCTAACTTCATATTGTTAACATCATTTTAAGTGAGTTTCAGCCTGACACAATTTATAGAGATACTCTTGATAAATCTCTGCACAAGGGCATCTATAACAAGCTCTACAAAGGGCCTGCCATTAATGCAGCTTGTACTGTTTCCCCAATAGACTGAGCTAAAGACCAAGATGTTTCTACCTGCCCCAAAGGTTCCATTGGAATCAGAATGCTCACACCAACCCAAGGAATACGTTGCTTGCGCCACTGTGCCAGTTGATCCGCCAAGAACCAGTGAAAAGGTGATGGATTTCCGCCGTCTGGCATCGCATACCATTGCAAAACAGCGAAGGTTTGCTGTGGTGTGGAGGCGCGAAAGAACCTAGCTTCTACTTTAGTTTCGACATTAGAAGCCAACTTTGCAGATGGTTTCACAGTAAATTCTGCAGAACGAGATTGAGCTATATCCCACTTTCCCCAGCGTGACCTTCCCCAACCGTTAACGTCTGTCCACTCTACCTCTGGTTGATCCATAGGCCCATTTTGCGGTAACAAAAGCAGGATTGCTTGAGATTCGGAACCTTCTTTTTTGATTACCTGCAAAGACCAATTATGTTCGCCAATTTGCTGTTCAGCTTGTTCAATGGTTTGCCAACCAGAAAGGGTTAACCCAGTCTTGCGGATCTGTTTTAATTCATGGAGGGTAGGAACAGCGGGCGGCTGTTTCCATTGCCAGTGTCCTGTCAGATATCCGGGAACCCCTGCCATTGCTAGCAGCAGTAGCAATAACAAAAGTGCTGCTACCTGAGTCAATTGGTTTTCCTTGAAAAATTTAGAGAAGGAAATCATCAGTAAAATTTGCAATACTTAGGCAAAATTTTACTTTATAAAATCACATTGTGAGTTCAGTAATATTTAGGACTTACGTATAAGTGATGAAAGATTAAGGGAGTTGGGAGGGGAGAATGGAGAACAGGGGAAAAGTTGCAGTAAGTTTTTCCCCTCTGCCTCTTGTGCCCAATGCCCAATGGTTCTAACTTTCTGCTTCTTGCTCAGTTTCTAGAGATGCTGAAAAATAGTTATTAATCCAATTCAGTAAGGGCACTAGTGACACCAGCATACAAGCAGAGTAGAGATCGCCACCCCAACCCTCATGCAGCCATTTAAAAGCCGCTTCTTGACCCGTGCCGTGGAAGAAAGTCAGTAAAGTATTACGAATGATATTGGCACTAATACTAACGATCGCAGCAAGAGATAAAAACGATATAGTTGTCCGCCGTGAAGACAAAGCATCTGTCCAATAAAGCAGCATCAAGCCCACGTAGAAAGTCGTAAACAACATTTTCAGCCCTGCACAATAGGGAGCAACTTCTACAATCCGTCCTCCCACGTAAAGATTGATCTCATCTACGGTTACTTCCATACCAAATTGATTCAGTATGAAGCCTGCTGTACCAGCGATGAAGCTTTGCAGAGGCATGGTATAGGGAGCAATGAGATAAGGTAATGCTGTTGGGGTGGCTAAAAATACTAGTAGTAGGGGGAATCCTTGTAATCGCAAACCTGCTATTCCCTTAAACCACAAGCATAATCCGACTAATATCACGGGCAAGGAAAGGTTAACCCACTCTGTAACACCGCTAAGATAAAAAACTGCCCCTAATAACAATAAAACAGCGCCCAAAGGATTGATGGTATCTGGCAAACGTCTCCACTTTTTCCGGTTCATCCAGCCCAGATAAGCCGCAAATGGTAAACCAATTATCCCGTGGCTGAAATATTCGTGTTCTGTACTGATATTTTTGTGCAGCCAACCATCCAACCAGTGTAGCAATATCGGAGCATAAAGCAGCAGCAAAACGCCTAAAATAGCTAGATTTAACAAGCCTGATGCGTTTATGTTTTTTACCTGTTGCCGGAGTGCCATGATTTTAAGTAATTCAAAAACTTTGGTTATTAGTTATTAGTCATCGGTCATTGGTCATTGGTGATTAGTTTTTGATAAAGCACAAATGACAAATGTCTAATTTTTAGATGCACATTAAGTATGAATTAACTTTAGGCTACCACACTGCCAAGGTCAGCAGGAGATAGATTATCTGCCTGATAATTTGTTGAGACTGCATTGGCGATCGCTGCTACAACTTCTTTAACTTGGCTACTACTCAAACCAGGATACATCGGTAATGATAATATTTGCTTTGACAACTTCTCTGCTTGGGGAAAATCTCCCGGTTGATAGCCTAAGTTAGTGAATGCTGGCTGGAGATGACAAGGAATTGGATAGTGAATGCCAGTTTGAATCCCCGCTGCTGTGAGTTTTTCCTGGAGTTGCTGGCGTTCTATTGGGCAAGAATCATCTACTTTAATCACATAAAGATGATAAACGTGTCCTGTATCACTTTGGTTTTCTATAGGGATAATCCCAGCAGTTGCCAAGGATGCTAGTTCACGATCATACTGCTGGGCAATAGTCAGGCGATCGCGGTTCCACTGGGGCAAATATGGGAGTTTTTTGTGCAAAATTGCTGCTTGCAAAGTATCCAAGCGGCTATTCGTACCTGGTTCAGTATGAAAATACTTTTGCGATGCCCCATAATTTCGCAAGCGCACCATCTTCTGGGCTACATCTGAATCTCGTGTCAGCAGCATTCCCCCATCCCCAAATGCTCCCAAATTTTTGCTGGGATAGAAACTAAAAGCTGCTGCTATTCCTACTGAACCAGCGTAATATCCGTCTCTTTGGGCGAGATGTGCTTGGGCGGCATCTTCAAAAATTAGTAGTTTGTAGGTATCGGCAAAGTTCACTAAATCGCGTGGTGATACCATCTGACCATAGAGATGCACAGGGATAATTGCTTTGGTATGAGGCGTAATTGCCTTTGCTGCTTCTCTTAAGTCAATTAAAGCAGTTTGGCGATCGCAATCTACTAAAATTGGCTTGGCGCCAGCACGTAGCACTCCAATTAAGGTGGCGATAAAAGTATTTGCAGGTAAAATCACTTCATCGCCAGCACCAATATTACACGCTTGTAATCCCAGAGCGATCGCATCTGTTCCTGATGCCACACCAACTCCATAAGCTGTACCAGATACTGCCGCAAATTCTGCTTCAAAATCTGAAAGTGCTTGCCCTAAAATAAAATCTCCCCGTTCCAATACAGATTGGATTGCATCTTGCAATTGCGTTTGAATTGGTTGATGTTGTAACTTTAGGTCTACAAAAGGAACTCTAATAGTCATTTTATTCATTACCAGTCGTCCTCAAAAAATGTTTCCTTGCATGGAAAAAATAGAAAGTTTTGTACAATTTTCGGCGTAAAATTGTAATAAATTTAATCTATTGGATAAAGGCTTAGATCGACTATTTAGTCGGTTATGGGTAATTCAAAATCATGCCCTTTTAATTTGAGCGCCCGAAGTTGCCATCAGACTTCTCTAAAGCCACCACTCCAACTTCTATCAAAATTTAAAAAGCTTACAAACTGAGCTTTTCACTAATTTGGTAGCTTGCTAACCCGTAGCGATATGTTTGGATTATTTACGTCATCCTGCACTAGCATTATCATCTCTAAGTGCTAGCTGTTATCAGTAAAATAGCTATATTTTATTCCGCCAACATATAAATTTTTAAGTAAATTTACTTTGAATGTTCCAGTACAAATTTTCCCTTATATACATAAAAAATGACAGCCCCTTTGTATTGTATCCTTAGCATTAGCTTACCCTGGCTGAATCTAAATCTAACGTAGTCTGATTGCAAAATCTCAAGCAATAAAGACTACACCAGTGCTAAATAAACAAAATTCAGCACCAGTAACTAGTAACTAGCAGACACCACATCTTGGCTTAATGGAAGGGAGAAAAAATTTTTGCCTTAAATTTGTTTGTCAGAGGCAAAATTAGGGAATGCTTAAAAATAGCAATTGATAACCTAGAAATAGGACTTAGATCAATTACATAATCGAGAAATTATTAAGGTAGCAGTGGCAATGATAGAGCCTGAAAACAAATTATTTGCCCTAAAGGATGGTTGGGATTCTCATGAATCAAGAGAACAGCAACGCCTCAAAGCTTTGTCGGATTTAGGTTTGCGGCAACCAGAAACAATTCCGGTTTTTGAAGAAGCCACACAGACTGCCGCCCGCTTTTTGGAAGCACCAATTTCCATATTGGGATTTGTAGATCAAGAACGCCACTGGTTCAAGTCGGCGGTGGGCTTATCTAGGCTGGGATTAATGAATCATTTGGCACAAAGCCGCCAACTACTACGCCGGGAGTCCTTTTGTACTCAGGTAGTAGATAGCTTTCAAGTAGTTGTAATTAATGATACGCATAAACTTACAGATCCAGTACTTGCTAGCAGCAAGTTAGTGCAAGATTATGGTATTCGTGCTTACTTAGGAGCGCCATTGATTGATGCTGAGGGACATTGTTTGGGTGCATTGGCGGTGATGGATTTAGTGCCACGCAATTTTACACCCCAAGACATTGAGTTTTTACAAATCATCGCTCGTTGGAGCATGAGTGAATTTGAACGTAACCGACTCCTGCAAGCGAAACTCGAATCAAGCGCTCCCAAGAACGTTCCGATATTTTCACTCAATGAGGAACGTAACACTGAGATTAAAATCACTGCATCCACTCAAGATAGCGACTCTGTTTCTACTAAGCAACTGAAGCTAGAACTTTTGAGTCAGCTAACTCAGGAGTTACGCACGCCCTTAACATCTGTACTCGGTATGGCTAGTGTTTTAGGACGTGAGATTTATGGGCCTTTGACGACTAAGCAGAGAGAATATTTGGAAATTATCCAACACAGTGGTCGGTACTTACTTTCCCTAGTAAACGAAATTACCGAACTAGGAGCTATGGATGAAAATTCAACTGTGCTAAATCTAGCTCCCGTGGATATTGAAATGCTATGCCAACAAGCTATCAATACCCTCGAAGAAATAGCTAATCGCCGCGAGCAAGATATTCGCCTGTCTATAGAACCGGGACGCAGTCGCATTTGCCCTTTAGATAAAGACAAGGTGCGGCAAATCCTCTATCACCTGGTTTTCAGTGTGATTCAACTTTCGGCTACAGGTAGCATTGTTCGCATTCATGTTTCTTACAAAGAAGATACGCTCAACATTACCATTTGGGTTTCCCATCCCTGGTTAGGGGACGGCATAACTGAGGTTGATCCTTACTTCCGTCTCAATTCTTTGTCGTTGCTGGAGCTTACAGGTGAGGTAGCAACTTACAATACTTATACAGACAGACACGAGCAACTAGATACTTCATCAGTAGCAGTGGAGAATTCCAAGAATCTGAGTGATTCCCACTCAAATTTCTTTGCTACTAGTTCAGGTATAAATTTAGCTAAATCGCATGGAAATCTTTCTCGTGAAAGCTTGGGTTTATTACTAAGTTGTCAACTGGCAGAATTGCATGGCGGACATATTTTGATTCAAGGTTCACCAGAGTCAGGATATCGTTATGTGCTTTCTTTGCCGCTGCAACTGGCGACTTCCTCACCAGCAATTAGCGATGTCTGATCGTGGGGATTGGGGATTGGGGATTGGGGATTGGAGATTGGGAAAGACGTATTTTCTATCTATATTTCATTAATTCGTAGCGAATTATCTGTGTGCTTCTGCGCTTACCTATGCCTTTAAATTTCAACCCTCAATTCGCCACCATTTTACGTAAAGCTGTACTAAGTATATGAAGAACTATCTTAACTTCGTGTTGGCTGATGGCTAAGAATAAGAGCGCCATCAAGCGATCTGCAATCTCTGTTATTACCTTTTTATAGCTATAGGCATTATGATCAATTCCAAGTTCTGCGTCGGCAGGCTAATCGATCGCAATGTTTTTTATGAATTTAGTCTGGCAACGATTTACTCTATCAACTTTACCGCTCAAAGAATATCTTGCTACCAGTTATGTACACCGCTCTCTGGTGGGACTACTAAGTTCTTGGCGGCAAACTAGCGTCTTACTCCAGTGGGGAGATGCGATCGCAGCGGCTTTACTCAGCTTAATATATGCTCTAGCACCTTTTGCTTCGAGTACGTTGGTGGGTTTTTTGCTGGTGGCTTGTGTCGGATTTTGGCTGTTGTTGACTTTATCCGATCAAGTAACACCAGCAAATGTCTCGTCAGTCACTCCGATTCACCTGCTAGTATTGCTCTACTGGGGGGTTGCCGCAGTTGCAACAGCATTATCACCAGTGAAAAAGGCGGCACTTAACGACTTGGGAACGTTGACCTTGTATTTGCTACTATTTACCCTTTGTGCCAGGGTATTAAGGTCGCCTCGTCTCCGTTCTTGGATTATCATCCTTTATCTGCACGTATCGTTAATTGTTAGTGTATACGGGTTGCGGCAATGGTTTTTTGGAGCCACAGCACTGGCAACTTGGGTCGATCCAGAATCTCCTATGTCAAAGACTACAAGAGTCTACAGTTATTTAGGCAATCCCAACTTATTGGCTGGATACCTCTTACCAGCAGTAATTTTTAGCTTAGTGGCAATTTTTGCATGGCAAAGCTGGCCTAAGAAAGCCCTTGCATTAACGATGCTAATTGTCAATAGTTCTTGCCTGATTCTGACTTTTAGTCGTGGTGGTTGGATTGGACTAGTGGTGGCAGTTTTAGCTGTGATGGCATTACTAGTTTATTGGAAAAGCGTGGAAATGCCTCGTTTTTGGCGTACTTGGTCACTACCGATTGTCTTGGGAGGTTTGATCGGCGTATTGGTGCTAGCAGTGATATTTGTAGAGCCAGTGCGACTGCGAGTCTTTAGTATTTTTGCCGACCGTAAAGATAGCAGCAATAATTTTCGCCGAAATGTATGGGATGCTGTTTTTGAGATGATTCGCGATCGCCCGATTTTCGGCATTGGGCCTGGTCACAACTCTTTTAATAAAGTTTATCCCCTGTACCAACGCCCTCGTTACACTGCTTTGAGCGCTTATTCGATATTGTTTGAAGTGACTGTAGAAACTGGCTTTGTTGGTTTAGCCTGTTTTCTCTGGCTAATAATTGTCACATTTAATACGGCACTTTTGCAAGTGCGACGATTGCGAAAAATCAGGAGTGTAGAGGGATTTTGGTTAATTGGAGCGATCGCTATTTTGTTGGGTATGCTAGCTCACGGCACCGTAGATACTGTTTGGTATCGTCCTGAAGTTAATACCCTCTGGTGGCTGATCGTTGCCTTAATTGCCAGCTATTGGACACCTTTAGCTCGAAATCAGACAAGTTCAACTAACTCAGAAGCAGCAATAAACTAACATCAATAAGTTGTCAGTTGTTGTCTTACTGAACAACTGACAACTTTTAAATTTTGAATTGTCTAATCTCTGTAAGTAGTGCCACTTGGGGCATTAGGGTCGCGATAAGCAGTCGGTTGAGGATCGCGCTTTTTGCCAGCCAACCCAGCTAGACCGAATAAACCAATCAATCCTAGCCAACCCCAATTAAAATCGTTGCGCTCATTAGTGGTCGTTGTTGGAGCAGTAGTGGCCCCGGAGTCATTAGTTGTCTGAGCTTGTGCAGATAGAGTTAAGGGTAAAATTCCCATACTCAAGCTGAGAACGCCAGCCCCAACAAATGTAATGAAATTACTTTTCATAAATCTGAAAATTCCTGATGCCATCCGAAGTTACTCACCACTGTATCGAGTCTCAACCGTAACAAAATCAATCTGCGGCTATAAACTAGGCATTTTCAGAACTCACGCTGTAGACATACAAGATAATTTTCACAGCAATCAGTTTCTCACTCTTACTGTGGTAGTTTAGCAAACCGATCCTCAATAGCTTTTCATAGCCCGTTGAATGTCACGCTGGTCTTGGCGTCGTTTCAGGTCTTCTCGTTTATCGTGGAGCTTTTTACCTTTTCCAAGGGCTATACTCACTTTTAGCCAGCCTCGTTTAAGATACATTTTCAAAGGGATTAAAGTTAAACCCTGCTGTTCGACTTTGCCAATTAGCTTACGGAGTTCTTGGCGATGCAATAGTAGCTTGCGTGTACGCCGTGGTTCATGATTAAAATATTGTCCACTAGCGTTGTAAGGTGAGATATGCACATTAATCAACCATGCTTCGCCATTGCGAAGCAAAGCATAGCCATCTTGGAGATTGACTTTACCCGCACGAATCGACTTCACCTCTGTTCCTGTCAACTCAATTCCAGCTTCGTAAGTTTCTAGAATTTCATACAAATAACGGGCTTGACGGTTGTCGCAAATAACTTTGTAACCTTCGTTCTTGTCGCTCATTGATAATTTTGTGTGCTTTAAATGTACCTAAAAAATTATTTTGATTGGCTTGTAAATTATAGGGTGTATCTTAGAACCGCTATAAATGGTGAACTGTATATCACTAATTTAGCTTTTTTAAGTTCAAAATTAAGGTTTTCTGGCAACTTTAAGTTAGCTGATACCGCTTACCTTTGAGGTTTCATAGAACAAGTTGCTTGAGCAACTTGTCTGACCAAGCCTGATTTTGTGCAGTTTCACAAATAGGACTTATACATCAAGTAGGGGCAATACCCTGTGGGAAGCCGCTTCTCTAGGAAAGACTCTGCATAACTTGCTTCTTTGCGTTTACATGAATTGCCCCTACAGAAAATCAAGATTTTCTACTCCCTTTTGGCATAAGTCCTGACAAAGAATTGGTATGACGCTAATGATGATGAGTTGTTACAAATTACAAAGCTCTCTGTGCCTCCTAAGCACAGGGAGTCTAAGGTGGTTACACTTCGTTAACCTTCCTAATGATTTAAGATTTTCCTTATAAATAAACCCTTAGAGCAGTCATTAGCTAGTAATCCTGTCATAGTATGAAACATAAGAACACTATTATTGTCTGTGTTCACTAACGGAGTACATAGAAGCAATATTTCTGAGTAAAAAAATGCTAGGGGTGTATTATCCATGCCCTTGACGATCCTTGTAGTGGATGATGATTTGGGCACTCGTCTGTCTGTTAGCGACTATCTTGAACTGTCTGGCTACTCAGTGATCACGGCTAATGACGGTCAAGAGGCTTTGTTTATGGTGGATGAGTATCATCCTGATTTGATTGTCACGGATATTGTTATGCCACGAATGAATGGCTATGAACTGGTGCGCCGGGTGCGTCAACAACCAGTGTTTCGTTTATTGCCTGTAATTTTATTAACGGCACGTATTAAAACCCAAGAAAGAATTCTGGGCTACCAGTCAGGGTGCGATTTATATTTACCCAAGCCTTTTGAACTGGAAGAGTTAGCAGCAGCAATCCGCAATCTTTTAGAGCGATCGCAAATTATCCAATCAGAATACCGTTTTTCTCATAAAGACAGTTTGGGCATTTCCGGCTTGACAAAAGCGGAGGATGCGCATAATTCTCTGTCCACTAAAATTCAGCAATCCCATCTGCACTCAGCCCTAACTCATAGAGAACAGGAAGTCTTAGAGTTATTGACTCATGGTCTTTCTAATGCCGAAATGGGTCATCAGCTACACCTGAGTCCTCGAACCGTGGAAAAGTACGTTAGCAGTTTATTGAGAAAAACCTCAACCAGCAACCGCGCGGAATTAGTCCGTTTTGCGATGAAGCATGGTTTAGTGGAATAAAAGTTAGGAGTTCAAAGTGAGGAGTGAGGAATTAAAACTTCTAACTCATAACTCTTCACTTTGAACTTTTGTGAGCAGGCCTTCACAAGCATCGATCAGTAAATCAATAACCTGATTAAATCCCTCTTGACCACCGTAATAGGGATCTGGAACTTCCTTTAGAGTGTGTCGAGAGCAAAACTCGCATATCAAACGCACTTTATGCTGATATTGCTTAGTTCGATCGAGACTGAGGATGTTATCATAATTTTCTCGATCCATAGCCAAAATCAAATCAAAGTCTTGAAAGTCTGACTTTTGAAACTGGCGTGCTCGACCACGCAGTTTAATTCCCAACTTAGTAGCAGCCGCAGCACTCATGCGTCTGTCAGGTGGGCTACCAACGTGATAGCTAGATGTGCCAGCAGAATCACAGAGGATGCGTATGCCTTTGGGGTCGGCGGAGCCATCGCTCAAGCCAGCCTGCTCAATTAGATGATTCATGATATTTTCTGCCGATGGCGATCGGCAGATGTTACCTAAGCAGACAAACAGCAACTTGTAAGGCATAGATTTTCTTTGTCCTTTGTCAATAGTCATTTATCTGCGTACCCCTTCAAAAAAGCAAGCTACGCACAGCGTTTCCCTGAGCAGAAGTCTGAGCGCCGACTTTCGGCGCTCAGACTTCTCTGTTTATCCAGTGACTAATGACCAATGACTAATGACCAATGACTAATGACCAATGACTAAAATCCAGGTAACTCCAATCCACTGGTTAATTCTTCCATACGTTCCCGCATTGTTGCTGTGGACTTGTTGTAGGCTTCTTTCATTGCCACTGTTACAAGATCAGAAAGTACTTCTGCACCTTCTGCTAAAGCATCTGGAGAAATTTCTACTCGTTTTGGTTCTTGGTTCCCACTGACAATCACCTTCACCAGGCCACCGCCAGATTCTCCTTGAATCTCCATTTGCTCCAATTCTTCTTGGAGTCGCTTTGCGCCTTCTTGAACTTGCTGTGCTTTCTTAAAAGCTTCGGCCAGTTCCTTCATTTTTCCTAAGCCAAAGCCAAATCCCTGTCCTTTTCCTGTCATAATTATTTGTACGCGTGTGCGTTGAATAACAAATCAAATTCAATTATAGATGCGGTAAGTAATTTGCCTCTTTTTTTACCAATAATTAATGCATCCTAGAATAGATTATGGGTCACAAGATGCAGAAGTGCAAAGGGGAAAGACTTACTCCAACTTCCCCTCTGCTCCTTTGCTTCGCCCATTCCCGGAATTAAAAGTTTCAACAAGCACCTTGAAACTCTCCGAGCATTTTAACTTCTGGCTCTAAATTAATAGACCAACGTTCTTGTACTTGATGTTGGATGTGGCGAATGAGACAGAAGATGTCACTAGCTTTTGCTCCACCACGATTAACGATAAAATTAGCATGGAGTAGCGCTACTTGTGCGCCACCAATTTGGTAGCCTTTGAGACCAGTTTGTTCAATTAACCAGCCAGCACTGTAAGGTTTGGGATTGCGGAAAACACTGCCACAACTGGGGAAGTTGTATGGTTGGGTGCTTAATCGATGCTTTTTGTGTTCTTTGGTGATTGCCACAACTTTTGCGGGGTCTGCACCTGGCGCGAGTTGTAAGGTGGCTTGGGTGACTATGCGATCGCCACCTTGCAATAATGAAGTCCGGTAGCTATAACCTAACTGTTCCGGGGTAAGAGTTTCCAGTGTACCATCGGGTGAAAGTACCTGGGCACTAACTAACATATCTGCGATACAGCTATTATGTGCCCCTGCGTTCATCACCACGGCACCTCCTGCTGTTCCAGGGATACCAACAGCCCACTCCAATCCTTGCCAACCTAATTCTGCTGCTGCCCATGCCAGGCTGGGAATTGATTCTCCAGCAGCAACGGTTAATTGACCGGTTTGGGGGTGAAAGTTGCTGAAGCGGAGATGACGAGTAGCAATGACTAAGCCTGATATACCACCATCGCTTACCAGCAAGTTAGAACCTGCTCCCAGTGTTGTTACCTTTAAATTACGTTCTTTTGCGTATTTAAGACTTGCTTGCAGTGCTTCTAAGTTTCGGGGGGCAACGTATAAATCAGCGGCTCCCCCAACTCTATAGGAAGTAAACGCTGACAAAGAAGCCTGGGACTTGATCGCACAATCAGTACTGGGTAAGTAAATTACTTCGTTCTCCACTGAATTAGCTGTTTGCTGTTTCTTTGTATTCAAAGCAGAAACTGTGCAGACGTTTCCAGCTGCCTGGGAAATGGTCATCTTTACTTTGTTTTGGTAAAATTTTTACATTAATTTACCGCAAAGATACGGTAACAGAATTCACAGATGAAACCGTTGCCAGAGAGGCACTTTGCTCGGAAATAAAACTTCGCAAAGTCTCCACTTAGGATGTGGCTTTAGCCGGCTCACAAAGTGTCGTAATTATTTCAGGAATCACCTGGTTCAAATTTCCAGCTCCCAAAAACAGCGCCAAGTCTCCTGGGCGTAGTGTTTGTAGCAAGTACTCATACACTGCGGGTAAAGTTGATTGATAAACTACCTGCGAATGCTGTTTAGCAATTTCCGCCGTTAGACGTTCACCACTAATTTGCCCTAAATTAGGTTCACCTGCACTGTAAATATCAGTCAGTACAACCAAATCAGCATGGGTAAAGGACTCGGCAAATTCTTCTAAAAAGGTCAGTGTACGGCTATAGCGATGAGGTTGGAAGATGGCAACCACTCTTTGCCCTGGTCTTGCCTGTAAACGTGCTGCGGCGAGAGTAACGCGAATCTCGCTAGGGTGGTGAGCATAGTCATCAATGAAGGTAATGCCATTGACTTCACCTCGAAACTCAAAGCGTCGTCTTGCTCCTTCAAAGGTGGCGATACCTTTGGCAATTGCTCCAAATTCTAAGCCCAAAGCGCGACCAACAGCTACTGCCGCTAGGGCATTGCTGAGATTATGCCGACTGAGCAACCGCAACGTCAACACGCCCAAAGCTTTGCCTCTTTCCCAAACCAAAGCCGTGGTACCATCAGCGCGATAATCAATATTGGTGACGGTGTAATCGGCGTCGGTATCTGAGTATAAGCTGTAGGTAATTGTGGGTTGCAAGCGATCGCGCACCGTAGCACAGTCAATACTACCTATTAACGTTTTACAACCCTTAGCAAATGTCTGGAAGATGTCAATGACTTCTTCTAATGTATCGTAATGGTCAGGATGATCTAGTTCAATATTGGTAATGATGCCAATTTCGGGAGCGTGTTTTACTAAAGAACCATCTGATTCATCTGCTTCGGCTACCAAATATTGGCTTTGTCCCAATCGAGCATTACCTTCCCAAGCATTGACTTCGCCACCGACTAAAATCGTTGGGTCTAGACCTGCTTCCAGAAGCATATAGCCAATCATGCTACTGGTTGTAGTTTTGCCGTGTGTTCCTGCCACTGCAATACTGTAGTAATCGGCAATTAAAGCTGCTAGTACATCTGAACGATGTAAAACTGGACAACCTAATTCCAGAGCTGCTTTGTATTCTAAATTATTAGTGTTAATTGCTGTTGAACAAATGACTTGAGGCAATTTTGACTTAGTATCAGCAGGTAATTGTTCTTGTGAATTTAATACTACTGGATTAGCTAATACCTGAGGGTGAAAGAATTCGAGATTGCTTGCCTCTTGTTTACCAAAAATATGAGCGCCGATAGATTCCAACTTGTGCGTAATGTGGTTAGGACGAAGATCCGAACCTGATACTGGAAATTGACGCTTTGTGAGAACGTATGCCAGAGCAGACATACCTATGCCACCGATGCCAATGAAATGAAATGGTCTACCACTAAAATCTACAGAATTAGTCATTTATTGCTCCTCTTACACCACACCACACCATAATCACAAATGACACGCGTATCATAACAGGAATTTGATTTTTACCGTAACTACTCCTGTATCATGTTCATGTTTGATGCCCAAATGATGTTTCTGCTCTGGCTTTCCTGGTTCAGAATGATTTTACCTTGGTTGAAGGTTTTTGCTATTTCTGAACTGTTCTTAAGATTATTCTGAAAATTTTGGCTGCATCGGGAAAGAAATTCTTGTAATGTCAAATACATATTTTTGGCTACCTTACTGGAATTGGCTACATAATACATTGTTTAGTGAAACTAATTTGAAATTGCATCAAGTCTAGGCGTGAATTGAGTACAATAGTACATTGGTAATGAAACTATTTTTCAATTGCATAAAACCCAGGCTTATCTGGATGCAGCAACTAGCAATTTTTGGTGGCACATTCAATCCAATTCATTGGGGACACCTGCTTGTAGCCGAGACAGCTTTGCATCAAGTATCCCTTGAAAAGGTAATTTGGGTGCCATCCCTAAATCCTCCTCACAAAGAAGCAGCTTTGTTTGAGCATCGCGTGCAAATGTTGCAATTATCCATAAAAGATAACCCAGCGTTTACTGTCTCACTAGTGGAGACAAATCGCTCTGGGACTTCTTATGCCATTAACACCCTGATTGACTTATCTGCTTGTTACCCAAATACTCACTGGTACTGGATTGTGGGCTTGGATACTTTCCAAACCTTACCCGGTTGGTACCGAGGACACGAATTAGCACAAATGTGTGATTGGCTAATCGCACCCCGACAGCTAGGTGGTGAGACTATAACTCAAAGTAAATTAATCTGCAAGCAAGTGGAGCAACAACTTAGAGAGCAGTCACGTAACATTCACTGGCAACTCTTAAATATACCTTTAGTAGGAGTTTCGTCAAGTCTAATTCGCAAATTTTGCCGCGAACGCCAGTCAATTCGTTATTTAGTCCCGGAATCGGTCAGATCATATATCACTAACAACAATCTCTACTCTTACAAATCTGAATAAATTATGTGTTTTTTTATTGATCTAACACTTTATGGTTAAAAGTGCCCCCCCCCTTTGCGATATGATTGGGGTCAACGATATCAACATATAAGCATAAATACAGAGGGCAAGACACTGTGATTAGAGTTGCAATCAACGGTTTCGGGCGGATTGGACGTAACTTTGCGCGTTGCTGGGTGGGTAGAGAGAATAGTCGAATCGATCTTGTCGCTATTAATGACACTTCAGACCCTAGAACCAATGCTCACCTGCTGAAGTATGACTCAATGTTAGGGAAGATCAAGGGTGCTGAGATTAGTGCCGATGATAACTCTATCATCGTTAACGGTAAGACCATTAAATGCGTATCCGATCGCAACCCAGAAAACTTGCCCTGGAAAGATTGGGGAATTGACCTAATTATCGAAGCAACCGGGGTATTTACTAGCAAAGAAGGAGCGCTCAGGCACGTAAATGCCGGAGCCAAGAAAGTTCTGATTACCGCTCCTGGTAAAAACGAGGATGGTACTTTTGTGGTTGGTGTGAATCATCATGACTATGACCACAACAAACACCACATTATCAGTAATGCTAGCTGTACTACCAATTGCTTGGCACCAATCGCCAAGGTGTTGAACGATAAGTTCGGCATCATCAAAGGTACGATGACCACCACCCACAGCTATACAGGCGATCAGCGCTTGCTAGACGCTTCTCACCGGGATTTGCGACGGGCGAGGGCCGCAGCGATAAACATTGTACCCACCTCTACTGGCGCAGCAAAAGCAGTGGCGCTGGTTATCCCAGACCTCAAAGGCAAGCTAAATGGCGTTGCCTTGCGCGTACCAACCCCGAACGTCTCAATGGTAGATTTCGTAGTTCAGGTTGAGAAGCGTACTATTACTGAAGAAGTTAACCAAGCTCTCAAAGATGCTGCCGAAGGCCCACTCAAAGGGATTTTGGACTACAGCCAACTAGAACTAGTATCTTCCGATTATCAAGGTAGTGATGCTTCTTCGATTGTTGATTCTAGCTTGACTTTGGTTATGGGCAATGACCTAGTAAAAGTTATGGCGTGGTATGACAACGAGTGGGGTTACAGCCAACGAGTCTTGGATCTGGCAGAATTGGTAGCTGAAAAGTGGCAATAATTTGTCATTAGTCATTGGTCATTAGTCATTAGTCATTAGAAAAATCACATAGACGCTCTAGCGGCTACTCTACGAGTTCTCCAACGGAGTACCCGCAGGGTAGGACTATTGTCCAAAATGTTGAAATCCCTGGTCAAGACTCAGAACTTGGTCAGGGAATTTTTTTTGCTCGTCGTGCAATATTACTGTCGATCCGGCTGTAATCCTGCCTGCGATCGCAGCACCTTCTCCAAGGTGTTGCACTAAGGTTGATGCTAACTCTTGTGGTAAACACAGCACTAATTCAAAGTCTTCGCCACCATATAGAGCATAAGCTAGCGCTTGGTCTGGTGTCAGCCAATGGTTAAAAGTTTTTGGTAGGGGAATTTGTCTGCGTTCTAAAACAGCGCCAACGCCACTCGTGCGGCAAATTTGAATAATCGCATCTGCTAAACCATCGCTGCTATCCATACCAGCAATGGAAAGTTGGAAGTTAGGAGTTAAGATTTTCCAGAGGATTGCTAAGACATCTAATCGTGGCTGTGGGCGTTGGTGTGCGCGGATTAGAGCCGTCTTTTCTTCGTTGTTAAGATTTTCTCCTAATTCGGGATGCAAAAGCAGTTCTAAGCCCGCGTGAGAGGCTCCATGAACGCCTGTAACGACGATCGCATCCCCAATCGCAGCAGCAGAACGACGGATAATTTGACTAGGGTTAACTTGACCAAAAGCAGTAATTGCCAAAGTAGTAACAGGCGATCGCACCACATCACCCCCAACAATTGGGGTATTGTATTTTTGCAGGCATTCCGTCATTCCCTGGTACAAGCGTTCTACCCAACTCACCCTAAGTTCACCGGGTAGTCCCAAGCCGACAGTGATTCCCAATGGCGAAGCGCCCATTGCTGCTAAATCTGATAAATTGGCAGTCACTGCTCGCCAACCAGCATCTTCTGGAGAAGTGGTGAGGTTGCTAAAATGTATGCCATCAACCAGCACATCTGTAGTCACTACCAAAAATTGCCCTGGTGCAGTCTCAAGTACTGCGGCATCATCGCCGATAATTTCTGGTGGGCAGAAGCGCTGTAATCTTTCTAAAAGACCTTGTTCGCCAATGTCTTTTACTTGTTGAGAAGATAACTCACTGTTCACAATCGGTTTTCCGTGTTGCAAAATTACGAAGAAAACTGATGATTTACTTTACTCTTTAAGATAAGGGTATCGTCTAGGAGTCAGTTGGAATGGTAACAACACCAGTAACCAGCATCACATTTGAGGAGTACTTAACCTATGATGATGGTAGCGATTTCCATTATGAGCTGGTGGATGGCAAGCTAGAGCTAATGAATCCACCTACTATTGAACATTTCCTGATTGTCGATTTTTTGGATACTGCTTTGAAAGCAGAAATCAAACGTTGTAACTATACTTGGCTGTGTTTTCGGGAAAGTGGGGTGAGAACGGGTAGAAATAAATCTAGGTTGACCGATCTGTGTGTAGTGACACTGGAGCAAGCTAGAGAATTGTTGAATGCTTCAGCAGTATTTGAGTCACCCCCGTTATTAATTGTTGAGGTGGTTAGTCCAGAGTCTGTGAAACGGGACTATCGCTATAAGCGATCAGAATATGCGGCGTTAGAGGTTCCTGAATATTGGATTGTAGACCCACTGCAAACAAAAGTTTCCGTGTTACTACTGGAAGATGGATTGTACGAAGAAACAGTTTTTACAACAACTCAAGAAATTGGATCACGGACTTTTCCAGAATTAGCGATCGCAGTTGATCAGATATTCACCGCCGGAAATTTGAATCAGGGGAGACGCGATTAATCGCGTCTGTACAGGAATTATTCTTCCCCTGCTCCTTTTTATGCAGCTTGCGGCTGAACCAGATTTTCTATTCCCTGAACCACAGCTGCCGATTCAATTTTGTCACCAGCCTTTAGTTTATCCAAAACTTCTCTCCCTTCGGTGAGATAGCCAAAAACGGCATAACGACCATCCAATAGGTTGCGTCCGGCGGGGGTGAGTTCTGGTTCAAACAAAAAGAAGAAAAATTGTGATGAACCACCATTTACTTCACTTTCAGGACGAGCCATCACTACTGCACCAAAGGCAGAAAAAGGTAGAACTGGCATATCAACGTAACGTCCAGCTTCTTCTAAAGTAATGCCATAAGTGGGTACTTTATCGCCTTTAACTAAGACTTCTAAGGGAATAGCGCGATATTTGCCCGTTGTTGGGTCAATAAAACCCACATCTTTCCCAGCAGGATCTCCAGTTTGGAGAAAGTAAGATTCTTCAGAACGGGTAAATTCTAAGCCATTATAAAAACCCCTCTGTACCAAATCTACAAAATTACCAGCAGTTACAGGGGCGCTATAACCGTCTACCACAAGAGCTAAATCGCCTTTGTTGGTTTTAATTTCTATAGTGGCACGACCTTTAAGTTGTGGCAGGTTACTGTATTCAACAGGAACTTCAAAGGGAAATTGTTTCACCATTGAATCTTCTAGCCCAGTAACGAGATTTAGTAGTTTACTTCTCTCTTGCAGAATTTGTTCTTTATCTTTGCTGTTCGCCAATTCTTCCAATTTACCCACCCCAGATTTCAACTCAGTAATCCAAGCTTCAGCTTGGGGTTGGCGTTCTGCGGGAACGCTTGTTAAGATTTGGGAAGGTTTATCGAGAATGCGGGATGCTTGGCTGATGTCTTTGGAAATAGCACCCCAACGCCGATTCGCCCGCAGTTGGGCAGAGATGTCCTCTAAGCTGCCTTGTAGTTGCCGCACAGGTTTGTTATCTATCGGGAGTGCATACCGTAACAAAGCCTTTCCGTCGGTAATTGCATTGCCGGCTGGGAGTGCGGCGCTACTGGAGGGAGTCCACCCAGCTGTAGTTATGCCTAAAAATATTGTTATCAGCAGTATTGCCATTAGGCTCTTCTTCAGCCAGGATTTTAATAAGTTAAGCATGGGATAACTCAAATGCAGCAGTGAATTGTTGACTGGACGTAACCCATAAATAATCTTCCCACGTTAGGTGATGAGTGGAGCAGAGGTCTAGGGCTGAGGAAAAATGACTAATGACAATGACACTAAACTAATGACAAATGCCCAATGACGACCCTAGAAGGGTACAATAAATGCCGATTGTCTTCCAAAATTTGAAAGTTTCATGATCTCCAGTAACGACTTTCGACCCGGTGTTTCAATTGTATTGGATGGGTCTGTATGGCGAGTGCTTGAATTCTTGCACGTCAAACCAGGCAAAGGTTCCGCCTTTGTACGAACTAAGCTAAAAAATGTCCAGAGTGGGAGCGTTATGGAAAAAACGTTCCGCGCAGGGGAAACAGTGCCGCAAGCCACTCTAGAAAAAAGTACGATGCAGCATACCTATAAAGAAGGCGATGAGTTTGTCTTTATGGATATGGAAACCTACGAAGAAGGCAGATTGACTCGCCAACAAATTGGCGATCGCGTCAAGTACCTCAAAGAAGGTATGGAAGCCGAAGTGATTCGGTGGGGCGAACAGGTACTGGGAGTAGAGTTACCTAAGTCTGTGGTTCTGGAAATTGTACAAACAGATCCAGGTTTAAAAGGTGACACTGCCACAGGTGGCTCAAAACCAGCAACTCTGGAAACTGGTGCAGTTGTGATGGTTCCTTTATTTATTTCCCAAGGAGAACGTATCAAAGTTGATACTCAGGAAGATAAATATATCAGCAGGGAATAACTTTCATCTCTATGGAGATGCTTGCTCCCGATTGAAATCCCTACATAGGGATTAATTCCCTGCCACACTTAAGATGCTCATTTACGGATAGGTCGAGGTAATAAAAACTGTGCCATTGGACTTTAATGAAATCCGCCAACTTCTGGCAACTATCGCACAAACAGATATTGCAGAAGTCACGCTCAAAAGCGATGATTTTGAGCTAACAGTCCGTAAGGCTGTGAGCGTTAACAATCAGATGTTGTCGGTAGGTCAAGGGACTTTAGGCGGTGTGGTAGGTTCAGGCTTGACATCGGGTTCATCTGGGGGAAACCAGATGAGCGGAAGTCAGGTAACGGAGGTATCCACATCTCGTGTATTTGAGAATACTGGAACTAGCACACAAATGCAGTTGTCAGTAAATCCTGCCTCAACCATTGACCAAAGATTAGTAGAAGTGCCTTCCCCAATGGTAGGAACATTTTATCGCGCTCCTGCGCCTGGGGAAGCAGCATTTGTGGAAGTGGGCGATCGCGTCCGCAAGGGTCAAACAGTCTGTATCATTGAAGCCATGAAGCTGATGAATGAAATCGAAGCCGAAGTCTCTGGACAGGTGATGGAAATTCTTCTCGAAAATGGCGACGCTGTAGAATATGGTCAACCTTTGATGCGAATTAACCCTGATTAAGTATTAATGTATATATGAAGTGAGTCATTGTTAAAATTTTCTGTCCTTGCGGGTTAACCCTGATGAAACAAACGTTGCCTTTACCACCAGAAGTGGTGCAACAAGTAGCTGAATACTTCAGCTTGTTAAGTGAGCCAATGCGCCTACGGCTGCTACACTTATTACGGGATGAAGAAAAATGCGTGCAAGAGTTGGTAGAGGCAACACAGACTTCTCAGGCAAATGTATCAAAACACCTGAAGGTAATGTGGCAAGCAGGTATTCTTAGCCGCCGCAGTGAAGGAACTTGCGCCTATTACCGGGTGGAAGATCAAATGATTTTTGATTTGTGTAATCGGGTTTGCGATCGCCTCGCCACAAGGTTAGAGCAGCAAGCCCGTAATTTTCGCGTGTTAAATAGCAAACGTTAGGTCAGTTGTCATTTGTCATTTGTCCAAAACTAATGACTAATGACTAATGACCAATGACTAAAGCGGATAATCTTTCTGAAACTGTTCGCGAGTTAGGGGTTGTTGTAACTCTAGACCCTCGCCGCCTAAAACATCCAACGGTTTGCCGTTCACGTCAATGTACACCTTGGCTTTGGGATTTAAACTTGTCGCAGTATAAACAACTTGTCCGACGCGGCCCATCATTGAGGTGCTACCACCACCACTGGTAAAATCTTCAGATAAATTAACGTGAACCTCGTTATTTTCCGCCTTCAGTCCCAATAGCTTAGTTTCTTTAGGGATAGTTGTTGAATCTGTCCCTTCTGTTGGGCCTGCTAACAAACTTTGGAAAGCTGCTTCTAAAGGCTGGTTGGGTCG
Organism: Nostoc sp. 'Lobaria pulmonaria (5183) cyanobiont'; assembly: GCF_002949795.1. Classification (NCBI taxonomy): domain Bacteria; kingdom Bacillati; phylum Cyanobacteriota; class Cyanophyceae; order Nostocales; family Nostocaceae; genus Nostoc; species Nostoc sp. 'Lobaria pulmonaria (5183) cyanobiont'. Next base: position 6,101,568 of record NZ_CP026692.1, read on the forward strand.
AATAGAAGCGACTTTAACAGGTTGGGGAACCAAAGCAATATTTTTGTCTTTTGATCTTAGCCAATAAACATTAGGGGTTTGCTCATTAGCTGGCTGCCTAGTTGATGGCTGTGCTGGTTGATCGATGCGCGCAGAGGGGTTTGATGGTGTAGGAGTATTGCCAGATTGTGTGGTAAACCAAGCTACACCGCCACCCACCGCTACAACCGCTGCTGACACGGCTGCAATTACGCCTGAAGAAATACGATTAGATCCTTGTTGGTCTTTCATGTTCAAAACCTTCCTAACTGAGGGCTGATATGGTAGTTATGTGAGGAGCAGCCTGGTTAAAGACGATACTTATAAGTAGAGAGTTTCCCACAATTTAGAGGAGACTTGATGGCTTTTAATTCTGCAAGTTCCTAATTTAATTCTAGAATTTTTACTTTTAATCCGTCACCTACCAGATTATGTAAATTATGGGGAATGGGTGCGAAAAGTTAAGAGTTAGGAGTTAGGAGTTGGGGAGAAGGGAGAATTATTGGACAAGTCTCTCCCTTCTCCCTCCTCTTCCTTATCTACCTTATCTCTTCTCCATGCCCCATGCCCCATGCCCCATGCCCTATGCCCTATGCCCTATTGCTTCGGTAATCCACTGTTTAAGTGTTGTTGTCACTTCATCAATGACTATTTCTTGAGATTTACGGGTGGCTCTTTCTACAATTTCAACTTTGCCATTAGCGATCGCCCGCCCGGTTACAATTCTATAAGGTATGCCAATCAAGTCAGCATCTTTAAATTTCACTCCAGCACGTTCATCGCGGTCATCTAGTAGGGTTTCAATTCCTGCTTGATTGAGTTCTGTGTAAAGTTTTTGGGCGATTTCGATTTGTTGAGCATCCTTAATGTTAGGAATTGTGATGATCGCGTGATAGGGTGCGATCGCAACTGGCCAAATAATCCCATCTTTATCGTAAGATTGCTCTACAGCAGCTTGCGCTAGTCGTGATACACCTACGCCAAAACAACCCATAAATAGCGGCTTTTCTTCACCCTGTTCATTGGTATAAGTTGCTCCCATTGCTTGGGAATATTTAGTACCTAATTGGAAGATGTGACCTGCTTCAATTCCACGGGCGCTTTGTAAGGTTTGTTCTTGGTTATGGATGGCGCGATCGCCTGGTCTTGACTTACGTATATCTACTACTGTAGGCAATGTAAATTGCTCACCCCAATTAGCACCAACGACGTGATAGCCAGCTTCATTCGCACCTGTAACAAAGTTTTTTAAATCAACGGCTGTTTGATCTACCAAGCGCAAAAACTTGGGATGGATCTGCTTGTTGGCGGTAATATACTCATCTGCGATGTCTGGCGCAATGTAACCTAAAGGTAAAGATTTAGCTGTCCATGCTTGCTGGGCTTCTATATTTGGTACATCCAAACTAATAATAGTTTTAGCACCATATTCAGAAGCTAATTTGGTCAATTCATTTTGCAATTTGACTTCATTAACTTCCTGATCGCCTCGGATGCTTACCAGAACTAACACCGTTAAACCATTATCATAAACTGTCTGATAAAGGACGTTTTTCACTAATTGAGTAGGAGAAGAGTTGAGAAGTTTACAGACCTTTTCAATGGTTTCTGTTCCAGGTGTATCCCGTTTTTCATAGGTTGTAAACCGTGAGGTTTCGGCGTCAATTGGTAAAGAAACAGCCTTTTCTACGTTAGCGGCGTATTTACCATCCTCAGTGTAGAGAACTTCATCTTCGCCAGCTTCTGCCAAAATCATAAATTCTGTGGAACCAGAACCACCAATTGCACCCGAATCAGCCTCTACTGCCCGAAAAGCTAAACCAGAACGCCGTAGGATATTGCTGTAGGCTTTATACATATCCTGGTAAGTTTCTTTGAGGCTGGCTTCATCGGCGTGGCAAGAGTAGCCGTCCTTCATGATAAATTCCCGTCCGCGCATTAAACCAAAGCGGGGACGAATTTCATCACGGAATTTAGTTTGAATTTGGTAGAGATGCAGTGGTAATTGGCGATACGAGCGAATCATATCACGAGCGATCGCTGTGATTACTTCCTCATGAGTTGGGCCTAATCCTAATTGTTGCTCACGGCGGTCAATCAGGGAAAACATAATCCCCTCAGCTTTGGTGTAAGTGTCCCAGCGTCCCGATTCCTTCCACAAATCAGCAGGTTGTAATTGTGGTAGAAGACATTCTTGTGCGCCTGTAGCGTTCATTTCTTCTCGCACAATCTGGGAAACTTTTTGCAGTACCCGCCACATTAACGGGAGATAAGCATAGATACCACTACCGATGCGATGAATGTAACCTGCACGGAGTAATAATTTATGGCTGGGAATCTCAGCATCAGCCGGATCGTCACGCAGTGTAACAAATAACATTTGTGAAAGTCGCATCGTTTAATCCCTTTCCAGAATCTCTAATTTGTTTATAAACCACCTAGCGATTAGAAATCGCGCACCAGATGCTTCAAGTCGACACAGCCGGACGCCAGTCGTCTCAAGTCGGGAAACCCTTTCGGCAGTTCCTCCTGGGGGAAACCCCCTTGGCGCTAGCCTCTCCCTTTGGGAGAAGACCGGACTGCCGACCCTCCTACGTCGCTAACGCTGCGCTAACACCACGGCGCTGGCTCACCAACGCACTGGCTTGGCTACACAAACTCTCTTTGCCTGTGCGGACTAAGAAGGCATCTTAGTTTTTTAACTTGCGTGGTGTGCGATCGGCATCTTACAGCCATTAAGATATGGCATGATATAATCTTTGCAACTATTTAATCTAGGTCTAGGTTATGAGTCCTTTGACATTAAAACTAGACGCCGTTCACCTGAGTGACGAACAATTTTATCACTTATGTCAAAATAACCGCGAATTGAAATTTGAACGCACTGCTAAGGGAGAATTAGTCATCATGTCTCCCGTTGGAGGTGAAAGCAGCAATCGAGAAGCAGATTTAATTATTGATCTGGGAATCTGGAATCGGCAAACTTGTCTCGGATTTACCTTCAGTTCTTCTACTATATTCAAATTACCCAATGGTGCTGATCGTTCCCCAGATGCCGCTTGAATTCAACGAGAACGTTGGCAAGGACTTACACCTGAACAAAGACGCAAATTTCCCTCGATTGCACCCGATTTTGTCATTGAATTAAGGTCAGCAACAGATGATTTGGAAATGTTACGTTCCAAAATGCAAGAATATATAGATGCAGGGGTGCAATTGACATGGTTAATTAACCCCCAACATCAGCAAGTAGAAATTTATCGCCAAAAACAAGATACGGAAGTGCGAAATCTACCCACACAATTATCGGGTGAAGATGTATTGCCGGGATTTAGCTTAAGTCTTTCTTGTTATTAAGATTTGTAAGTCCTATTAAACCTCCACTATCTGCTAACACTTTTCATTGCAGCAGAAAATACTTTATAAGTCTGCGTCAGTCTGCTTCATTAAAAAATCTACGTAGGCGGACTAAGAAGGTATCCTAGTTTTCTAAGCCGAGTAATGTGCCAAGCACAGCGCAATAGGGAGGTTTTACTTCGACTTCATTACTCAGGGCATATTACAGCCGTTAGGATATCTTAAAAGAAATAACTATCAGGCGATTAGAATCAGGGCATCTTTAGGAGAAGCTACTTTGGCAGATGTAATTTATCAAGCACAAGCACCCTTAGAATTTATTCCTCCGGCGTTTAACCCTTTATTGCTACGAGGTGTCCATCTGTTGCTACCCAGTTGGATAAAATGGCAAACACCTATTACCCAAATTGAAGCAGACAACGTAGAGGTTCTGGTGGATCTCTATCGCCAGTTTCAAGACGGTAAGATCCGTTTTATGCTGGCATTTCGCCATCCGAAAACAGACGATCCGTTTTGTTTGGGTTACTTGCTGTCTCAACTCGTGCCAAAAGTAGCGCGATCGCAAAATATAACACTACAACTTCCCATTCACGCTCATTTTATCTACGATCGCGGCATTCCTCTGTGGGCAGGTTCCCATGTTGGCTGGATTGCTTCTCATTTAGGTGGGACTCCGATTCAGCGAGGTAAGGCTGACTGGACGGGGTTACGTTCGGCGCGTGAGTTGTTTGCTAATGGGAAATTCCCGATGGCGGCTGCGCCAGAAGGTGCTACCAATGGTTTATCAGAGAATATTAGCCCCCTAGAACCTGGTATTGCCCAATTAGGCTTTTGGTGTGCTGAAGATTTGCAAAAAGCTGGAAGCGACCAACAGGTTCTAATTGTACCAGTTGGGATTAAATATAGTTACGTTGATGCTCCTTGGGATGCGATCGCTAACCTTTTAAATGAGTTGGAAGCGGCTAGTGGTTTACCTGTGAATGCAGCAGAAAATGCTTCTATAGAATCGCTTTATCCCTGCTTGTTGACTTTGGCTGAACATTTACTTTCGCTGATGGAAAAATTTTACACGCGCTTTTATCATCTAAAGCTTACAGATGCCAAAACAGTAGGAAAAGAAATCGAAAATAGAAATGAAGCATTAGCTGTTCGTTTACAAGCGTTGTTGAATGCGGCGCTACTAATATCAGAACAGTATTTTGATTTGCAGTCAAAAGGTACTTTGAGTGACCGATGTCGGCGAGTAGAACAAGCTGGGTGGAATTATATATTTAGAGAAGATTTTAAGGATGTAAAAGGGGTATCTGCTGTAGAAAAAGCTTTAGGCGATCGCATTGCAGAAGAAGCGAATGCACGGATGTGGCACATGCGTTTAGTAGAAAGTTTTGTCGCTATTTCTGGTAATTATATTCGTGAAAACCCAACAGTAGAAAGGTTTGCTGAGACAACTTTAATTTTATGGCAAATGATTGCTAAAATCAAAGGTAATAAAACTGTGCAGCGTCCGCAATTGGGTAAACAAAAAGTAAAAATTACTGTGGGTGAACCCATATCTATTTCTGAGCATTACCCAGCATATAAGGAAAATCGTTTGGGTGCTAGACAAGCTATTGCTGATGTGACGAATAATTTACAACACGCGTTGGAAGGATTGATTGGATTGGGATGATGAGGCTCTTTCTCTCCCTCATCATTGCAGTCTATAAATTATCTTGAACTGTTAATTGCCATCTGACTAGGTAGTTCTTTATAATCTATCAATCTGAAACATTGCTACTAAAAGTTTATACAACTTAATTGACTACCATTGGATCTTATAAGGTAAAAGTCCGCATTAAATCGGCAGTCGAGGAAATTGCTATGCTTTCTTCAGCTAAAAAAAATGATATGCCTACTAATTGGTCTTTTAACTGGTTGAATTTGTGGCAAAATACCGATTTTGAATGTCAAAACATCGTCAAACTTGTTTATAAGGGTAAAGTCTGGGGATTAGTGCGATATGGTCTTTATCCCTATCCTGGCTCTCCAAAGTTTTTAGAGATAGAACAGATAGAAGCTCACCCTACAAGTCGAGGAGAGGGGGCTGAACGCTTCATGGAACCAATCGGCAAATGGTTAATTTGGTATGCAACCAAGGTTGGATTGGAGTTGTGTCAAACAGAAACAGATGAACCGCTAGTTGTCCTGGTTGCTCTAAATACGGCTGTGTCCTATTATAGTAATAAGGTGCAGATGGAGTATCTGGGGGCTGTCACAATCGCTCCGGGAGAAGATGGATATGCTTTTAGATTCTTGCGGAAAGCAGCCGCATCCTTCTGTGATCAACAAGAAAGCTTAAGAGGAGTGCCAAAGTTATATGGCCAGTAATACAATAAAAGCCGGGTCAAAAGTTGTTATGACTCACGCCCAAAGGCAAGCTTTCCTGAAAACGTCTTCTTTGGGACAACTATTCGGAGTAGCACATTTGCTACCTGAAGTCGAAGATTCAAAAAGCTACAACTATGCTTTAAGTAATCAAGCAAAATTGGTAGATGTAGATATATCATTTTCTAGCAAACATAAGTTTCAGTATGAGATGTTAGAGCCTTACAGAAAAGGTCGTGGTAAATGGTTCAGAACTGTATCTTGGATGCATCTCTATCACTCAAAGCTTGAAAAAATTTCATCCCAAACAAAGACAATGGTAACAGTGTAAGTAGTTAAAAAAACACTTTAGATAAATCTAGAAACAAATAATGTAAAGATTAAAGACGCCATTAATGGCGTCTTTAATCTTTTTGACCATTTTAACTTTTTATCCGACAAACCATCAATCGAGTAATTCACCAATCTCATACATTAACCTGGAAATACTTTAGATAAATCCAGAAATAAATCAGGAAAATATGGCAGACTAACTGATTCATTTTGTAGAAAAATTAACTTACGACGATAACCAAATCTACCTTGTAAATCTTTATAAGGCTCGCTGTAAGATTCTAAGTAGTTATCTACTAAATTAAATATCCAATAGTCGGAAATACCAGCTTCTGCATAAACAGATAGTTTTACATCTTGGTCATATTTCAAAGTGGAATTAGAAATTTCAATTACCAACAATACATCAGATGGGCTAGGATGAGCTTCTAAATAGTCATCAGGACGATTTCGTACAATGACTATATCGGGTTCTGGTTCGCTGTCATCAGGTATAATAATTGGTTCTTGTCCTCGAAGAATCGCATCTTCTACAACCAGCTTGAATAATTCCCGATATAAGCGGGTGCTGCAAACAGAATGCGGTGTACCTTTTGCTGCCATCTGGATTATTTCACCCTTAATTAGCTCAACTCGGTCATTCTCCTCAAAGAAGCCGAGTTCAGCTAGACGGTGATATTCAGCTATAGTAAAGCGTTTAGCAGTGGTAAGGCTCATAACAACTACGAGAATGCAGAGTTGCTTTTATCTTAATATAGCTATAGCTGATTAAAGTTATGCGATGGAAGATGGTAAGGTGTCTAGGTCTTCTTTATCAGTTTCTGTAACTGTTTCTATACTTACACCCTTCCAAGGAAAATCAAAATATTGTTCCTGAACCGTTTTTAATTCCTTTATTGACTCTTGGAAAAATAATTTAATAGCAGATACGTGGTTTTCTTCAGATAAAAAGTCTTGTAAGCTTTTTCGATAAAATATACCTGACCATGCTGGCAAAACTTTTAAATTACTAGGAGTCCATAGATTGGGTTTATCGTAAATTATTTTTTGCATAGATTCAATAATTTTTGGGCGTTGTCCAAACCTAGAAGAAACCTGCAAAAATATACCTAAATATGGATAATCAGTTAAATTACTTGGATTTAAACCGAAGTATCCAAGACCACACCATAAATCCCATGTGGAGGGAGAAAAGTGGGTGTAGATAATATATCTCTCGTCCCATTTCCATTGAGTCCTACTTGCTGCACCTCTGATAACACCTCCAAAAGCTAACCTGAATTCGTGCTGTACTTCTTCACTGAGGGTTGATTCCATAAGATTGAGAGTTTTGTTAAAATTCACCATTGTCAATAAGTCAAGCGATGAAAATTGATTAGTGGTAGACATTCCATTTCTCCTCATGAACATTAATATTTCTTGGGCTAAGATATCAGTTGCGTATTGTTGTAATCGGGCATAAAATTGATGCCACCTCAATTGATAAAAACTTACTTTTGGCTCTAGATTAAATGCTGGAGTTTTAATTTCTTTTTTCGGGTCATAATCACGGGTGATGTAAATTAAAATTCGATGTCTGATATTTGGTAAATTACTCAAAATTTCAGCATATTTTTTTAAAGAATTATTTCCATCATTCGCGCCAATTTTGGATTCAATAAATATTACATCTGTGCTAAAACCATTTGACAGTTCAACCTCAATATCAAGTCTGCTATCCTCTGTATGGTTTTCAAGTCCTTTGTGTTCTTGTTGAGTTGAAATCTTGATGCTGGAATAATTATCATCACTAATGATTGAGTGATGTTTTAGCCAACCAATTAAAATATCATTATTTAGGGACAGAAAATAAGCAACAATCTCAGTAAAAAAATCTTCACGCGGTTTACTTGCTGAATGTAAGTTGAGTAAATTAGTAAACAAAGACATTTATTTTTAAGTATTTAAAGTAATCTAAAAAAGTTATACACACTAAGCTTGTAGTCGTGCTTGAACAAGGCTACACAAAAGTTTTATAAGTTATGTTTGTATTCGATATTACTAGCGTTGCAGCAGTTATAACTTAGCCGCTCGCAGTTTGACAAGGGTGCTAAACGATACAAAAAAAATAGGGGTAAAATTTTTACCCCTACAAATTTATGTATTATTTTAAGAATAGCTAGAGAAGTTTATTGCTCTGTTAAGTGACCTTCTAGCAAAGATGCGATCGCTTCAGGATGAATATTCTTGTATTTCTTGTTACCAAGCTGTAAAACACAGTTGGGAGCGCTGCCACAGCATTTTTGGCAACTAGTATGTTCAATGTTAACTTTGTCTAACAAACCGCGATCGCTCAAAGTTTTTTCTAATTCTGATAACAAACCTTTACCACCACGTTTCAGGCAACCGCCTTTTTGACATACCATAATCCTCGCTTTAGGTTGAGGTGGTAAATCTTGCTTTGGACACGCATCAATTGGTGTCACTCGATAGGCTTTAATTTTTATTTTACTTGTGCGCGAGTCCACCTTACTATGACCACAAACACGAACTCGCTGACCGGGAACTAAGGATGAACTTAGAGAACTGCGCAACTCTTTAGGCAGTTTGATTTCCACATTTCCAGATGGAACTGCCAATTGCAAATATTTATATTTTCCTGGTTCACCACCAACAAAACCTAGTAACTGTCCTTCAAGGTTCAATTCTGATAACGTCAAATACTTGTTACCCATGATTGATAAAAAGTTATTGGGAATTGGGAATTGGGCATTGGGAATTGGGAATTGGGAATTGGGAATTGAAATTAATTATTTCTTCCTGACTCCCCACTCCCTATTCTTGTTACGCGAGGCGTTTAGCTTCTACCGTTTGAGGTAAATTTGCTGCATCTGGCAAATCACGAAATTCTAATTCCCAACCATTTGCTAGGGTGAGAATCTTACCATCAGTTCCATCGGTTTGTTTGACGACTTCTTCTTCTAGGTCTTTTTTAGCAACGTAAACTACTAAAGTACCGGCATCATTCATCCGTAGCATTACTTTCATGAGATTCCTCAACAGATTCTAGTTCTTTTTTCATACAGCCGACGACGAACCCTGTTTCTAAGAAATGCACAGCATATATATAGGAACTCTGCAAATATGTGCCTATACTCGCTATGTAGCCGATATCTCCCTTGTTTACCAAAACTTGGCCGACTTCCTTACCAGGAAAAGTACCATCGTTTTTTAGCAGTTTCCGAACTCTGACTTTTTCACCAATTTCAAAAGCAGGTGGCAAGTTTAGTTCTAATTCATCGCGTTGCATGAGAGTACCTCTGTTCTCTGACCAAATTCAATAGTTCTTCTGTCGTCAAACTACGTTTTTTCTGTACCGATTGATGGCGCACTGCGTCTAAAACAGATTGGGTTTCTTGGGAGTTCAAGAAAATTCCATGCTGTTCTAGTAAGTTAGCAACCAAATGCCGTCCAGAATGTTTACCTACTACTAAACGCCGTTCCCAACCTACTTCTTCGGGTGCAAATGGTTCGTAGGTGATCGGGTTTTGCAATACCCCGTGAGCATGGATGCCAGATTCGTGAGCAAAAGTATTTTCGCCAACGATCGCTTTCCAGGGTGGTACATCGGCTCCTGATGCGGCTGCAACTAGTTGAGACAGTTCCAGCAAACTGGGAGTGTCAATTCCCAAATCAACGTTGTAGATGCGTTTGATCGCCATGACAACTTCTTCTAATGCTGCATTTCCCGCCCTTTCACCCAATCCGTTGACTGTGGTATTCACTGATGAGGCTCCAGCTTTGATACCTGCAAGGGCGTTGGCAGTTGCCATGCCAAAATCATTATGCGTGTGGATTTCTAGGGGAATCGTCAACGCGGAAACCAGCCTTTGGACTTTGGTGTAGGTGGTGAAGGGGTCGAGAACTCCTACAGTGTCGCAGAAACGGAAGCGGGATGCACCCCATTCTTGGGCATAAAGTGCTACATCTAAGAGGAAGTTTTCATCAGCCCTGGAAGAATCTTCTCCGCCAACTGCTACCCAAAGACCTTGATCGAGGGCGAAGTTGATTGAGTCTTTGAGTTTTTGCAAACTTACTCGCCACTGACCATGAAATTTAGTGGCAATTTGGATACCAGAGACGGGAATGGCAATATGCACCCGGTTCAAACCACAGGCGATGGAAGCCTTGATATCTGAGATGACAGCACGGTTCCAGCCCAAGAGTTTTGCTTGTAAACCTAAGTTACAAATTGCGGCGATCGCACGGGTTTCTTCGTCGCCCATTGCCGGTATACCCACTTCTAATTCCGGTATACCAATGGCATCGAGAAACTTAGCGATCGCTACTTTTTCTTGTAGAGTAAAGGCAACACCTGCGGCTTGTTCGCCATCACGTAATGTAGTGTCATTAATTATGATTTGATTCATTGCAAATATCCCTCTCTTGGAAGTATTCTTAATATCCTTTCCCTTTACAATCCCTCGTGATGGTAAATGCTAAAAATATCACAATTCATAATGTAGGATACATGATCCTTAATTATTGCCCCATTAGTAGCATCACATCTGTATGACAGGGAACTAAAACAATGTATAATTTACTAATCGTTTTTACCGATGTCATTTGAAATGTCTTCGATTAGCAATGAACTAATATAACTATTAGCAAATCCCGAACAAAGTAATACACATAATCCAGCAATTAAGGATGTAATCATCTTCGTAACCTCATCTTTTCTAGTGCATTTTGGTGTAATTTAGGCAGGTAATGGTACTCAAAGCTAAGGGGTACAAATTTGCTAACTTTGGTCTGCTAGCCAATCAAAAATTTTTCCTAACTGCTCCAAGTCAACGAAACCATACTGCCAGAGGAGCATCGGTAGTGGGCCATTTTCTGATTCACGGTGTCGCAGAGCTACAGCAATATCGGCATTTGAAAGTTCAAGTTCATTGTGCAAAAAATTGAGGAGTTTTATATCTCTGTTCCGAGTCGGCATAATCGAACTTTCAATTTATTAATTTGGGAAAAGATTAAAAATCAGAAATTCCAATTTATATTTAGGAACTTCACCTTTTTAATTGTTGCTATATGTCAGGGAAGTTTCAGATTTAGTAGACTTAACAAAATCTAAACCCCATCTAATCCATCTCAGTCTGCAACAAATTCTCCTAGCGGACAGTAGCTTCAAACTCTAAACCTATTTGAACTTTGTGCATCTATGAACAAAAAGGATGAAGTCCAGTACTTGCGTCATGAATTCAAGATTAATCGTCTCTGAATTAGGTCTTTTTGAAATAATCATGACTCACCACTATAATGCCAGCAACGCTCTAGCCACTCTAATAATTCGTGACGAGAAGCAAGAAATTGCATAACTATACTGCGAATCAGAATTACTTCGACTAAATTGTTCACTTGCACTCGCAAAGAACCATCGGGGGGACAGTAGCTCTTAATTTTTAACTCTTGCAAGCGGTGATAGATTCGCCAGCGATCGCTCAAAGGAATCTGCAAAACGTGATTTGTCATTTGTCATTTGTCCTTTGTCGGTTGTCCTTTGTCATTTGTCAGTTGTCATTTGTCCTTTGTCCTTTGCTAATGACCAATGACCAATGACTAATGACTCTTAACGCCTAAAGTTTGCAGTTGTTTTTCGAGTTGCTCGATGCGTGAGAGCAAAGAACGAATCACAGTTGCTTCTACATCGGGTAGCTTTCCATGTTCTAAAGGAGAAAGGCTGGCGCTTTCGTTGCGAGAAATAATTCGACCGGGAACTCCCACAACTGTGGAGTCGTTAGGGACATTCTGCAAGAGAATCGAACCTGCACCAATACGGACGCGATCGCCAATTTGCAGATTACCCAAAACTTTCGCACCCGCCCCAATTACTGCATTTTTGCCGACTGTGGGATGACGCTTACCGCTTTCTTTACCAGTTCCGCCAAGGGTGACGTCCTGATAAATCAGTGTATAGTCGCCGACGATCGCAGTTTCGCCAATCACAACACCCATTCCGTGGTCGATAAACACGCCCTGACCAATCTCTGCACCTGGGTGAATTTCAATTCCGGTCAAAAATCGCCCCAAGTGAGAAATTAAGCGGGGGATAAAACCGACTCCTCGACTATGTAACCAGTGAGCAAGACGATGCAAACATAGCGCGTGCAATCCAGGGTAGCAAAACACCACCTCTAGCCAATTCCGTGCTGCTGGATCGCGCTCAAAGATAATGCGAAAATCACTCAATAATGGCTCAAAAAAAACGCCAGAGAGGAGATTTTTCAGCATGGATGTATGGGCAGAATCCTGCGTTTTGGTAGTCTGGGAGTCGCTAATATTGTCTAAAGACTGTTGCATCGGTAATGTCTATCTGGTAAAAAGAGTCATCTGCTATTTTTATGCTTATATCAGGTAACTTCCAACTCGATAGAAAACCCAATGCTGATTGGATTTATTGGATTGATTGAGGTTGTACTCAAACGCCGAAACCCCTACTTAAAATAAATTTAAAATTTATCTTGGGGTAGGGGCGCTAGTATTTAATGATGGGGGTACTAGTATTTTTGGGGTAGGGGTTAAGAATTTCTGTGCTCGCTACAAGAAACTTTACCTGTAAGCCTTTGCTAAGATTTAATCAAGATATTTTGCAATATATTAAGCTGTACTCAGATGCACTCAAGCATGAATTTAATAAGGCTACAAATCAATATTCTGTATATCCTATTACTATTAGTATCTTATTATTTGGATAGGCAAACAACAGGTTTCTTTATTTTATTTTAGGATTTGCTGTCTGTATGTATGTATACGTTTCAAAATATAGTTATCGCTTATCGGGACTGTTTTCTTATTATATAGATGTGTGGGAATAGCCAACACAAAATCTTAGAGCGGCATAATAGGTAGATATTCTCATAGCAGTTAAATAATTGCTGATTGCTGTAGCGGCGTAAAGCTATGCTACCCTAGCCACGAAACTTGTAGAGGCTTATTAATGGAGTTAAGAGTTTTGAGTGCGATTCGCCTTCCCATCAACTACTTTACTAATCACCTCAAGAGTAGTTTTGAGAATTATCGCAGATTAATTAAGATGATCTGGATCTATGGCATCTCAGTTTTATGATAGAAACAAGCCACTAATTAGGTTTAACTTATGTCTTCCCCTGTCCTGGAAAACCCTACGACTGCTGAGACTTCCTATGTTCTTCTGTACAATGTCAGTTGGGAACAGTTAGAACAGCTTGATGTCACCCTTGCAGGGACAAGCGCACGATTAACTTATTTAGATAATATTCTCGAAATTATGTCCCCACTTTCTGACGACCACGAGGACAGTAAAAAAACTCTGGCGATGTTGCTGGAAGTCTATATGCAGACGAAAAAGATCCGGTTTTATGGACGGGGAAGTGCAGCCATAGGTAAAAAGTCAGACAAAACGCGACGGGAACCGGATGAGTCTTATAATTTAGGGGCAAAAAAACCTATTCCTGATTTAATTTTGGAAATAACTGTCACGAGTGGCGGAATTAATAAGCTAGAAATTTATCAGCGTTTGCGAGTACCTGAAGTCTGGTTTTGGGAAGATGGTTTGTTATCAGTTTATTGTTTGCAAGGTGACAGCTATATAAAAGTTACTAGAAGTACTTTATTGCCTGATTTAGATTTAGATTTATTAGCAAAATATGCGCGAATGGCTGACCAATATGATGCTGTGACTGAATATAGTCAGATAATAACTAAAGTTATTTAAACTAAAATTATTTCCGTCAAATTTTAATAGTTGCAGTCATGCACCTCCAGTGTCAGCCAAATTACTGGACTAATAGAATCTGAATAGGTAGCTTAATCAAGATTATCTTGACCTATGCCGAGCGATGTCTAACGACAAGCCGCTATCGGTCTACGCACAGATAATCAGTAAAATTTACCAACAACACAGCTAATCCTGATTATTATTCTGTTGCTGAATTTGGGCAATCGCTTCTTCAATTATCCAAATATTCTTTTCTATAGGTTTACCATCTTCAGTAAACATCGACAGATATATAATTGCTTCTGAGCACCGCTAGGGAATTGATCAACCGCACCCAGCAAGTAGTAAATTTGCAACTGCCACAACAACAATTACTAGAATTAATCGAGACTCATTAATGGAGTTCAAAGACTCATTAATGGAGTTCCAAGACTCATTAATGAGTATCAAAGGCTCATTAATGAGTATCAAAGGCTTATTAATGGAGTTCCAAGACTCATTAATGGAGTTCCAAGACTCATTAATGGAGTTCCAAGACTCATTAATGGAGTTCAAAGGCTCATTAATGGAGTTCAAAGACTCATTAATGGAGTTCAAAGGCTCATTAATGAGTATCAAAGACTCAAGAACCAGATGCAGCTTTAGTCGGTCTACCTTTGATAGCCTTAAAACGTTCGCCTAACTGTTCAGCGACAGTCTTTAAACCTGGAGTCTTTTTCGATGCAGTCTTCACGTAATCATAAACTGTCAAACTGCTAGTCATCGCTTCACTACCGACAGCCATTAGGGTATCATCTACCTGTTCGCTGAGTTGCTGGATTGAGATTAAAAGTTCGGTCAGCGCTGCGGCTAATTGATAATCCTGAACAAGTTCTTCAATATCAAAAGTGGCTGGAAGGATTTCGCGGTTAGACTGAGCAGCAGTGACGCTATTATTCACAAAAGCTAGGCTTTTATCGCCCATTTTTACTAACTTACGCCGTTCTTCAGTGCTGAGAGTAATCAGAAAGGGCAGCTTTTTTTGGACTGTCTGTAGCGCAGCTTTAATTTCTTGGATATCTTGTGGCGAAAGGGTAGCTGCAATATTTTGATAGGACATTATATATTTACCTTGAGAGTTCTAATGGTGAAGTAGCAATAGTTGCTAAGTATAGAATTCCCATTGGTGGATGCGATGTCTACGACGGGCTACGCCTACGCACATCATAACCTATTTATTTATCTGTTTTACACTCATTGCACCCCATAGCTTGCTAAGGCTACTGTGTAGACATAAGTTGAATTACCCCCCTTAATCCCTCCGTTTATTGGGGGGAAAAAAGAAATCTAGTTCCCTCCCCAATACATACGGGGAGGGTTAGGGTAGGGTAAAACTGACACGAAAAACCAGGTGAGTAAACTATTTCAGACTTGTGTATACACTGTAGCTTTGCTAAGGGGAGGGGAGACAAAGCGTAGCTTTGGCGGGGTGGAGTTCTTCAGGTTTAAGAAGTAATCAAGCAGACATGATATGACGGCGATGTCTACCAAATGCTGCTCTTAAAGTAACTCTTTATTTTGAAAATTAGGAGCCGCAAATATTCTAGCTGGAGTTTTCCCTTAAACTCAGCCCTGGTCGAACTATGAAACTTGACCAATAAAGTCCAAACCTTAGACTATAATTAACGCTTAAAATTGTCCAAATAATTTAATTCATAATGAAAACAAAGCAAAAAGGAAATAAACCAATAGCCAGTCTTTCTTTAGACTTGGATAATATTTGGTCTTATTTAAAAAATCAGGGCGCTCCAGGTTGGGAGACTTATCCTTCTTACCTGGATATCGCAGTACCTCGTTTCTTAGATATTCTCCAGCAATGGGATTTGACAATCACAGTATTCATTGTCGGTCAGGATGCAGCGCTAGAAAAGAATACCAAAGCAATACAAGCGATCGCTAGTGCCGGTCACGAAATTGGCAACCATTCATTTTATCACGATCCTTGGCTACATCTGTATTCAGAGAATGAGATTGAAGAAGAGGTGGCGCTCGCCGAAGAACATATCAAACGCGTCACTCATCAACATCCTATCGGCTTTCGGGGGCCAGGATACAGTTTTTCTCCAGCAGTCTTGAAAGTTTTAGCACGCCGGGGATACGAATATGATGCTTCGACTTTTCCCACATTTTTGGGCCCCATAGCACGAGCATACTATTTAATAACTTGTAAATTGAGCAAGGAAGAACGTAAAAAACGGGAAGCACTGTTTGGCGGTTTTAAAGAGGGTTTGCAGCCTCTAAAACCTTACCAGTGGCAACTAGATAAGAATAAACTGACTGAGATTCCCGTTACCACCATGCCAATTTTTAAAGTGCCAATTCACTTCAGTTACATAATGTTTCTGAGTACATTTTCTTCGGAAGTAGCTTTACTCTACCTGCGAATTGCTCTCTGGCTGTGTAAAGTTACACGCGTTCAGCCTTCTCTCCTACTCCATCCTACAGACTTTGTAAGTCAAGAAGATGTACCAGAACTCTCATTCTTCCCTGGTATGAGTGTCCCTACCTACAAAAAGCTGGCAATAGTGAACAAAAGTTTAGAAATTATATCCAGTCAGTTTAATGTTTTGACTGTTGGACAACACGCTAAATTTGCAGCCGATGGACGTAAACTGCCTGTATTAGTGCCTCAAAAAAGGTAAAAATTTCATGTATGCGATTTATTAACAAGAATTTAGAACTCAGGAGTCAGAATTCAGTTGTTGTTGGGGTACAGCATTGCTCATTGGTGTCAACTTAGGCTAAAAGCCTTTTTCAAATCTCGTTTCCAGGCAGAGGCTGGAAATGCGGCTCCTAGCGGCTCTGCCGCCAGAACGATGAGCATTCCCAGTCGGAGACTGGGAACGAGACAATCTAAAAGCTAGTTCTAGGCTGGCTTTCACGCTAAGTTGCAATGAGTATTGCTGTGCCCCTACCGCATGATATATTTACGTGAAAATAGCATCTATTGCACAACAAAATCTGATGTGGTGAGACTGGGCGCACTCTTAACAACTGCAAATTGACTGCTACTTCTGCAACCAGGTAGGCTTTTGGTTTGTAGAATAATCGCTCATTATTAATTTGTACAGTGCGTCAGTCCTAGTAATATCCAGCAGCTAAAGCACAGTGAGATTATCAGCAGTTTTACTGAACCATCAGAACACTAAATATTACTAATATATACATAAATATTGTCAGGATGCTGAATATGTCAGATATGCCGCTTCAGTGCAAAAATTTGAAAGAGCAGGTTGAGTCTATATTACAACTTTTACAACAAGAACCAACACTACGTTCCCAAGATATTACACCTGTGCAAACTTCTTTAAGTAAGGCGATTTCTCCCAAGTTTGAAATTGTATTTGCAGGTGCTTTTAGTGCTGGAAAATCAATGCTAATCAATGCACTATTAGAAAGGGAATTACTCTACAGTGCAGAGGGACACGCTACAGGTACAGAATGCAAAATCGAGTATGCAGAAGTAGATAAAGAACGTGTTATTTTGACGTTTTTAAGTGAAGCAGAAATTCGGGAACAAGCAGTTTCTTTGTGTCAGCAGCTAGGATTTAAGACTGTAACTAATATTAATCAAACTGATGTAATTAACTTGCTACGTCAAGGTTGCGAAGCTATTATTCAGCAGGAGGGTGGCGAGAGTAAATCAGAACGTGCAAAACAGGCGAAGGCGTTAATGTTGTTGGTAGAAGGATATATAGCAAACCGCGATCGCATCAACACGGTTAATAATGCTACATATTCAATGGAGCAATTTAACTTTTCTAATCTCAAGGAAGCTGCTGGATATGCCCGTCGTGGTAGTAATAGTGCCGTATTGAAGCGAATAGAATATTACTGCAATCATCCTCTGCTACAAGATGGTAATGTAATTATTGACACACCTGGTATTGATGCGCCAGTAGAGAAAGACGCCCAACTAACTTATGCCAAAATTCAACATCCTGATACTTCGGCGGTGGTGTGTGTGCTAAAACCTGCTGCGGCGGGTGAGATGACAAAAGAAGAAACAGAACTTTTGGAATTAATGCGGGAGAATGGGGGAGTACGCGATCGCGTTTTCTATGTCTTCAACCGCATTGATGAGACTTGGTATAATACTCAGCTACGGCAACGATTAGATGATTTAATTAGTGGACAATTTGGCAATTCAAGGAAGGTTTATAAAACGAGTGGATTATTAGGATTTTATGGCAGTCAGATTAAACAGACAAGCCAACAAGATAGATTTGGTTTAGATTCTGTTTTTGCAGAAAGTATTAAGGGTTTAGATGGTAAAGAAGAAACACCACAATTTGTCTATGCGTTTAACAACTACTGTGTAAATTCAGGAAAGCTATCTTCCACTAAATTCCGTGTCTCTGTTAATGGCTTTGAAACCCCAAATCAAAATTATGTGCGGATTCTAGGAGATTGGGGAAATGAAATTATAGAACAGCTAATTAAAGATAGTGGGACTGAGGAATTTCGCACAGCAATTACTCGCTATCTTACACAAGAAAAGCGTCCCCAATTATTTAAAAATCTTGCTGATGATTTGGAAGATATTTGTATTAAACTGAAAAAACATTATCAGAGCGTCCAACGCGATTTAGATAGTCAGCCCCAAGAAATTGAGACGATGAAGGCGCAAGAGTTGCAACGCCTAAATCAGCAACTCCAGCAAATTGGTAGAGACTTTAATGAGGATATCACAGAACAAGTTAACCAAATAATTAATAATTCTTGTGATGCTTTTGAAGCAGATTTTAAGCAATTGCAATCACGAATGATTCGCCGTCTAGATGAATTGCTAGATAGTTTTTCTGTGGCTTCTGCTTATCAACGTGCAACAATTAGCCATCCTCGCAATGCTACCGCACCTTTAATTGCTATTTTAGTAGAGGCATTTTATTACTTAGCAAATCAATTAGAAGATATTTTGGTTGAATCTTCTCAGCAAGTAGTTGCGAATTATTTCCAGCGATTGATTGAAAAGATTCGCAAGTCAGAATATTATCGCCAGTTGTATCGTTTATTAGATAATGATGGTGGAATTGAACAAGAAATAAGAACTGTAGAAAAAGTAGTTACTCAAGCATTAGTGAGTGCAGCTAGTGTAGAGTGCGATCGCTTCGTGCGAGAAAGTCCGAGATTTTATGATGAAGGCACTTTTTCTATATATCAATTTCGCCAGACTTTATCACAAACTTCTCAAGGTTATGACGCTGAAAGTATCGTGGAAGCAGAACCAGCCATTAGGCAATTATTGAAGTTAGATTTTGAGCCAAAGGTTTCCCACACTATTCGGAAATCTTTCCGTCAAACCATTAATCAAACACTCAAAACTCAATTGATACCAATGGCAAATCAGCAAGCAGATGAAATTTTGCAGCAATACCCACAGGCGCGTGCTTATTTAGAGAAAACATTAGAACAAGAAGCTGAAGAAAAAATTGCGAAAAATCGCCGATTATTGGGTGTTGTTGAAGAAAATATTGCAACATATAATTCAGCAGCTTCTAGTATCAATAGTTGTTTACAAGCAATTAAATTATATGACCATTTATTGCCTGTAATTGGTGATTCCTTTGCTCCTGATGGGAAGTTTATCAATAATGAATTTTTGGTTTTAAATATGGTATAAGAGGTTTAATTTTAATCTCAATCTTTGAGATAGTTGTAGCTTAGTGAGTGCCTTAGCACTCACTAATTACAGTTTTTTGTAAAGTAGAAATATTTAAGATATTGAGGTTGATATGGGAGATAGATTTAAGCCAATAGAGTGTAACAATGGTGATGTTTTAGACTTCGGAGACAATACATATAAAATTGGTAAATTTAAACAAGCAATCGATACCTCGTTTAACCCCACGATAGAATATAAATTGAATCAAGAATTAAGTAGCAAAGGAATACATATAAAAGAGTCTCCGAATGGGAATTGGTTTCATAAGGGTATCGATTGTGAAATTTTAACACTAGGTTCTCAAAGCTGGAAAAAGGGGAAAGTGAAAATTAAGATAAGCGTTGAATTTTATATTGAAGAAGAAGATATAGAAATAACTAATAGCAAAAATTCAGAAATCACTGAACCAGAATCCCCTCTTGATGATCTTCGCCGCATGATTCATGAGTAAAATTAGTCAACAATAATTTACATATCGCAATTCTATTTTATTTGTGAAAATTCGCGGTATTCAGATCCCCGACTTCGTAAAAGTTGTCGGGGATCTAACTTTTTATGAATGATTTAGGCTTGCTATAACCTATTAAAATTCGTCACTATCCCAATCAATAGTTATGCTTATCAAGCGTCGGCAATTTCTCACAACTTGTGGACTAGCTACCATAGCCACCCAGATACCAGCATTTACTGCTGAAGGTGAACTCGCAAATACCATCCGTAAGCCGCCCCACCTGCAAGTAGGTGATACTGTAGGATTGATCTCCCCTGCGGGTATCGTTGACGCTAAAGATATCGAAGCAGCGCAACAATCACTTTCACAATTAGGGTTAAAAGTCAAGCGGGGGAAGCATATTTTAGATCGTTACGGCTATTTAGCGGGGAAAGATGCCGATCGCGCTCAGGATGTAAACTTGATGTTTAGCGATCGCTCCATCAAAGCAATTATCCCCATGCGTGGTGGTTGGGGTTGTAATCGCATTTTACCCCTACTCAACTACTCCCTAATCCGCTCCCATCCGAAAATTATCATCGGTTACAGCGATATTACGACGCTGTTATTGGCAATTAATGCCCGTAGTCAAATGATTACTTTTCATGGGCCAGTTGCGACATCTAACTGGAATCAATTTACAGTCGATTACTTCAAACGCATCCTATTTAATGCTGAAGCTGTAAGTATGCAAAATCTCAACCCTAGCGAAGTGCGGGTGGAAATAATAGCACCGGGAAAGGCGAGGGGTAAACTTGTAGGTGGAAACTTATCAGTTTTATCAGCGATGGTAGGTTCACCTTACCTACCTTCTTGGAACAAAAGCATCCTGTTTGTGGAAGAAGTTGGCGAGGATGTTTATCGTATAGATAGGATGCTGACGCAGTTAAAAACTGCTGGGATACTTAATCAAATTGCTGGCTTTATCTTTGGGCAATGCACTAAATGTAGTCTTAGGGATGAACCATCGTTTACATTAATGCAAGTATTGCAACAACACATACTTCCTTTAGGTATTCCTGCTTGGTATGGTTCAATGATTGGTCATATTAAGGATAAATTTACCTTGCCAATCGGTGTGGAAGTGGAAATAAATGCTGAACTTGGGACAATACGAATGTTAGAGGCGGCTGTTAGTCTTGTGTGAAGAATGCAAGAGGTTAGAATAGTAAAAATAGTGACTCACATTTTATCTAATATGTAGGGGCAATTCATGAATTGCCCCTACGGTAAATCAAGGCTTTCACTGCCTTTTTGCCTAAGTCCTAATTATCTATGGGGGAATGCTTTATTTTTTGCAAGTCCCCTAACACCCCTTAAGGAATGTCTAACTTATCACCATTTCATAGTGTGTCAGTGTTTACAGAGGTGGTTCGATCAATAATCTCTACTGGGAGTGATTGGGGTGAGTGAGTTTCAACACTTTTCCTCAAGCCAACATCTTCAGTTTTCACCTGCTTATTATCTGCAACCAGCCGTTCATCTAATCCTACGCCTTGATTACTAGCTGATTTGACCTCTTGGGCTGCACCCTTTACTGCATTCGCTGTATCTTTTGCTGCATCTTTGAAAGCTGGTTTGGCTTCCTCAACTGTCTCTTTAACAGAGTCCGCTACATTTTTAACGGCTGGTTTGACCTCTTGGGCTGCACCCTTTACTGCATTCGCTGTATCTTTTGCTGCATCTTTGAAAGCTGGTTTGACTTCCTCAACTGTCTCTTTAACAGAGTCCGCTACATTTTTAACGGCTGGTTTGACCTCTTGGGCTGCACCCTTTACTGCATTCGCTGTATCTTTTGCTGCATCTTTGAAAGCTGGTTTAACTTCCTCAACTGTCTCCTTAACAGCGTCCGCTACATTTTTAACAGCTGGTTTGACCTCTTGGGCTGCACCCTTAATTGCATCAACTACAGCTGGCTTGGTTTCCTCAACTGTCTCCTTAACTGCCTCTACTACATCAACAACGGATGGCTTCACGGCTTGTGCTGTATCTTTGGCTACTTCTGTTACCTCTTCTACAGAGTGGTTAACAGTCTCAGCTATACTCTTTGCTGCATCTACTATACCTTCAACAGAATCGTGAACAGCTTCAGATGTACCCTTGCCAGCCAAAGCGCCTGCTACCGCGCCCGCGACAGCACCAAATACACCTCCAACTCGACCACCAACTATACCACCAATCGCTGCACCAGCTATACCAGCACCAATGCCTGATCCTGAAGATTGAGCATCGGTTTGCTCTTGATCGGGGTCGGTATTTTCGTCATACTTATCTGCTTGTTGCTTATTCTGAGTCATGATCATCGTCTCCTTTATATTTGCAGCGTCCAGACAAAGGACTATGTGTATCAAGTGGGAGCAACGCGTAAAAGTGAGAAGCAACAAATAATGTCACTTTAATGTCACTTTAAAAACTTTTTCAAGCTGATAGCATCAGTAAAAACACTAAAAAAACGGTAATTTTGCCCTGTTTCCTATCAATAAACCAATTTTATTCATAGGAAAAATCAAATCTCACAAAATCACGTTGCTCCCGTATCAAGTTTGGGAATGCTTACTTATGACGACCAAACCATTTAGAGGCGATCGCTCCTAAAGCTGCTCCGACGACTGGATTACTGAGAAACTTAAGAATCACTGGTTGTTCAGCAATCACTTCGTGGAAGATGTCAGGATGGCTATGATATGTGAAAGATGCCAGCTTGCTCAGGTCATCTGCACTTATGTGGTTAGGGTTGTGGGTAGAAAGTCCCAAATCTCGCTCCAGATGGCGCTCGTCTAGACCTCTTTGCTTTAAGTGCTTGAAAAATGCCCGTGCAACATCATCCCGTTCGTTAGGCTTAATCTGAGCGATCGCTTTTTGGAGTTCTGGCTCCAGCTGGCTTGGTGGAATGCTGTTATGGTTGAAAGATTGACTAAATAATTGCCGACGTTGATCGTGAGATGAGCGCTGGGCAAAATCGTCAAAATTTTGGTATTCCTGAGTTGGGTCAGATGAAACATCATCTAAAGACTCTGTATTACCGTGAGCCAACTCGTTAAGAATTTCACGTTTATACTTGTCACTGCTGCTCATTTTAAATGTCTCCTTTTCTACTTATAATCAGCTGAATTAATTCCGGTTTTCCCAAAAATTTGAGTCGTTATTTATACTCAATTTGCCGAGATTGCATATCATACTGAGCCGTCAAAATCAGTTTTTTGTCTGGTGCATACATCAAAACTTTTAAGTCTTGATTCGGGAAATTTTGGTGAAAACCTTGGAGTAAGGATTTTGCTAATGGTCGCACTTCGGTCGGACGAACTTGAGGCGCAATCACGACACCTAACTTATTGTTGTCACGTACATAAGCATCTTGGACAATTCCCTTGGCTGTAGCGACAACCCAGTTCCCAAAATCTTTACCCTGTACACTGTTACCGCGTGACAACAAGTCATAGTCAGCACTATGACTGATTCCAGGCGGTAATTGAGTTGGTTGTTTAGCTTGAACAGTACCACTACAGGCGGCAGTCGTTGTTAGTACTAATACCAAGACTAAAGCTGTTAAAACCCGACGAAACTGTTGAATTATTTTCAATTTAAGCACCTCATCTAAACTAATGACTCTTTTGCAATATCAATCTACTGAGAGTATTTTGAGTAGAAGTAGGTAGAAAACCCACTCCTACTAACTCAAATGCAATGACTTTTGTAGTTTAAGTAGGTTAACCCCGGTCAGTTTTATTCTCTATTCGAGTTCCATCAGTGTTAACATCTAATTCTTCGCGTCGAATCGTTTCTTCAGCTTCAACGGTTTCTTTGTCTACAACTTTCTGCACTCTGACTTCTTCTCGCAAAAAAGCTTCCTTATGGATGTCTGCAACTTCTTCATAGAGGTCTATATGCGCTACCTCGCCCCCGCCAAAGTCAGTCGCTTCAGCAGACACAACTTTGCCTGTGTCTTGAGAAGTCACTCGCTCAATCACGACTCGCTCTTTTTCCACCGGAACAGCAACTTTTGCAGTTTCGGTTTCAACACGCTTACTAATCGCTACTTCTCCGCTTTTTCGGCGCTGTTTATTAGCAACTAGCCTTTCTTGGTAAAGTTTGAAAGTTTGGTCTTCGTGAGCGCTGACATCATACAGATCCGCGTCCTTTGCGTAGGTGTAGTTGTCAGGACTTGGAGTAGTGCGACCAACTGTCGATGCTAACGCAGCTGAACTTTCTACAGACGGTGTACGATATCCTCCACGCACCTGTTCTTCATAGTCGTAGTCAAGTTTTGTATGCTCTTGATATTCAGGTAAATTTTCCGCTTGCTCTCTTGTTATACCAACGACATATACACGGTTTGCTGTAGAGTCAATACGCGATTTTCCTACTGGTAGTAAGACTTTCTTGCCAAAAATCCAAAAGCCGATGTCAACAATTAAATAGCGGAATTCTCCTTGGTCGTCTACTACAGCATCATTTACTGTGCCAATCTTCTCATCAGTTCCTTGAACATACACACCCATTCCTTTGATGTCATTACCTTCAATAGTATTATGGTAGTCTGCATCAAATTCACTTATTTTCTGGAGTGGCATTATTTGATTCCTTAAAATCTTGCTGTGTCTTTTTTCTAAATTACACAATTTAGTTTAGATAAATCGTCTCTCCCAGGAGTGACTTCAATCACTTGTATATTTCATCAATCGAAGTAATTAAATATAGTTTAATAACCCAAAAGAATGATACGGGATAAGGCTTTCAGTATTAACCTCTTATTTTAAATAAAATTGATAATGACTAAATTTTTATAACTTTTGTGACTAGTTTCTAGCATTTGTGTGACTACTTACTAGCAGTAAAGTTCAAGTCTAAATTTAGCTAAATCGATACATGCCAGTAAACCTAGCTAGTTTAAAATATTTATTAATACCTTACACTTAAATCAAATATCCTCACATTCTTAAAGATTTATTGCCTTAAGTTGTAATGCTTGCTCTATCACTCTTGTTGAAGACAGAATTTATTCCAAAAGATTGATGATAAATAAATTTAAAAATGCCTAAATATTATTAAAGTCCTAATAAATTCGCAAACAAATATTTACCTGTGCTGCTAAGGAGCAATAAGGAAAAATAATGGACTTAAGTGTACATCAGCGTGCTATAGGCGTATTTACTCATCATCGGGATGCCGAACAAGCGCTACATAAGTTGATAAATTGTGGCTAAGTGTAAACTTTAAAACTGCTCTTATTGCAGAAAATCAGGAGATAATTATGGATACAGAATTACAGCAACAGCAGTATGTCGATACTGCCTCCCAAAACCAGATAGAAGCTCTTATTGGTTCAGAGTCTGGAAACCTGGCAATGTTACCACCCGCCTCGGAAAATGAAGAACAATGGCAAAAAAATGGTAGACAGATTTCTATATTTTTGGCAAAAATCCCTGAGTACATAGGTAGATTCTACCAAGAATACAAACTACCGATTATCAGCTTTGCTTTGCTTGTGATCACGGTTACGGCACTAAGAATTTTTCTAGCGGTAATCAACGCCATAAATGATATTCCACTAGTTACTCCATTTCTCCAATTAATTGGACTTGGTTACACAATTTGGTTTACTTTCCGCTATTTGCTCAAAGATTCCACTCGGCAAGAATTAACAGCAGAAATTCGCTCGCTTAAAAAACAAATTCTAGGCAGAGAAGAATCACAGACTTTAAGCTAACTAAAGTGTAGTGGCGAATCCAGTGTATTTGAACTTTCGGTCAAGTAAAAAGCCGAGTTTTACTTGACCATTGTATAGAACTGTAGACTCTTACACCACGTCAGCTAAATTAGCAGGAAAAGAAAATGTATGATCAAGACAAATAGATTAGCTTCGCTGACAACAACAGTATTTCTTTCAACATTGCTAACACTCCCACTGCTTAATAGCTGCGGCAGAGGTTCCCAAAATGGTGCGCCACCTCCAATTGACGATAGTATTGGTAGAAATTTAAATAATCGCGCCCCCGTAAATCAACCCCAAGCTAGGAGGGGATTGAGTACAGGGCAGAAAGTGGCAATCTTGGCAGGAGCCGCTGGACTTTTCTACCTCTACAATCAGCGAAAGAATGCCCAAGGAACAGGAGCGCAGGGGAAATACTACCTTTCTAAGAATGGGCGTGTTTACTATCGAGATGCTCAACGTCGCCCTGTCTGGGTAACAGCGCCACAAGAGGGCATTCGTGTTCCACAGTCGGAGGCACAACAATACCGGGACTTTCAAGGATATAATAACAGTCCCACAGGGCGAGACTTAAGGGGTTTGGGTGAAGGTACTGTTCCAACAAATTAATTTTTGTATATATTATAAATAGATGGCGTTTAACCGTCATTCTATTTTTTAATAGAAACTTTTTTCCATATATCAGGAATCTGCACAAGAAGCCTTTAGTCGGATGTCACCACAAGAGCGGATGCAGACACTGCTTGCAGTTAGCGGTGAGAGTTGTCACTAGCTAATACCAATTCTGTATGAAGATGCGCCAAACTATATGAGAAACGAACCGCAAAGAACGCAAAGGACACAAAGAAAGAAAGAAAGAAGAAGCTAAGAAAATTTGGCGCACCTTCACAAAGAAATGGTATAAGGGAGCGATCGCTGCGATCGCGGTCTTAGCTGTCAAAAAGTTAATGCAAAAAGGCTATCAAGGAAATTCCGGGCAGTATGGTAATATCCGCCCAGCTAGCGAAGACCCGTATGGAGATCCTGCTGACTAACAGTACCGCTAGTAACGTCAAGCAGCAAAGCTGCAATTCGTAATTACAATCAGTGAAAGCTTAAACTCATCACTGATAATTATGGTCAAGTAAAAATCAGTTTTTTTACTTGACCACTTTTTATTATATTAGTATCATCTGGTGTCAAATATCTTGCATTGTTGGTGGTTCTTTAAAGCGACTCAAAGCGGCTGAGAGTTTATTCTAGCAAGGTCAAGTAGAAGAAACTCAGGCTTTATTTCATCATTGTCAATTACCTACGTAAGCAGCGGATTTATATAAAAATGAAACAGTTAGCAAAAACTTTATATAGTAAACTTCTGCATCTATTTCACCAGGTAATGGTAATTACCATTTCCCGTAATCCAAATTCAAAGGAAACTAATGTTGTTGATGAAGAATCTCTAAAAGACCAAACTATTCAATTATCAAAGCAAATTCCTCTTCCAGACAGAGTTAATAAAGATGAGCAAAATTTACTATTAAATTACCAGTATTCAGCAAAACCTCGGCAATTCAAAAAAGCTTCTTTATTTCCTGATAGTAAGACTAATGTTGCTGCCTTGTCGCTAGTTTTGTATGGAGTTGCTGAAGTCTTATCTCAAAAAATGAATCTGTCATGGAAAAGTCAAGTAAATAATATTTTTAGTTACGAAAAAGAAGCTAAAACTGGAAAAGGAAAAATCTTTTATTATGTAACAGATAATCCCGAAACTCCACAACCAGAAACTCTGGCAGAAGAGGCAGCTTTAGTTGTTATAGACCAATTTGATCCAAGAGCCTGTGCTATTCACCTGATTTACTGTGCCTTAGTAGCTAGCCTAGATAAACCTTGGTCAGGCAATTTTGTCATTGATGATAAGCAACTATTTGAATACACAGGGCTTATTAAACGCAGGGACTTATGCAAGCATGAAAAATTGAGTATTTTGTACGACTTGTTACGGCAACCTGCTCAGGTACTAGCTTGTATTGCATCGCCTAAACAGGGGAAAGTAGGAGCTTTTACTGTTGCTGATTTAAAGATTTGGGATGTTAGCATAATACGAGATTTTGAAACAGATAAAGCTGGCAATAACAAGCTAGTGGGTTTAAAGGTGATCGGTCAAGCTGGAGTATGGACAAAATACTTCCTCAACAAATCTAAAAACCACTACCAGACTGGAATTATTACCAAGAAAACTGTACAGAAACTATTTAGTATTGGTAAACAAAATGCTGGCGCGGCTAGAATGCTAGTTTGGCTAACCTTCCAAATCCAACCGGAATTCCAGGATTGTGTAATGGGCAAGACTTTGATGGAGATTGCCTACGGTGCAGACAAAGTGTCAACAGCAGAGCAAGACAGACAGCTTAGACGGCAAATGGCTGATGATTTGGAAACTGACTTGAAAGTTGTCAAAGAAGCCGGATGGCAAGCAGAACTGGAAACAGGCCCAGCTTGGTTAACAAGCAGCACAAGCGCTAAAAGACCTATAGGTTACTGGAATCAAATACTCAATTCTAGATGGCGTTTTCATTTACCAGCAGAAGTACAGGAACGCTTGACTCTGGACTCGAATCAGCTAAGTGCAAACAATATCCAGCCTGTATCAGGTAATGTGATCAGAGAAGCGAGAAAAGCAAAAGGCTGGTCTAGAGCATTTTTCGCTACAACGATGGAGAAAAGCGTTTCCTGGGTTGATGCAGTCGAGACGGGTACACGTCAGGTTTCTCAAAAGGACTTGCCCAAGTTGCTTAATACACTGGAACTACACCTTAACAGGTATTGATTTGAACTAAACTTTTCTTGTCTCTCTGAGGTAATTTTTGCTACGTATTATTACTCATTGCAACTGCGTCGGGAGGGGGGTTAGGTTTTTCGCGGGTTTTTCCATGACGTGAAAAATCAGTGTTTATGTAAAGTTTCGGCAGAAGGCAGTATTCGTCCTGCCTCCTGCCTCTCTTGTTAATATTTTGATAGACAGTATGAATTTCTCCTCGCTATGTTACGACTAACAGAAGTAAAGCTCCCGCTTGATCATCCTGAAGATGAGATCAAGACTGCCATCATCAAAAAGCTGCAAATCACGGACGAAGATTTGATCAGCTATTCCATCTTCAAGCGTAGCTATGATGCCCGTAAGAAAGGAGAGATTAACCTTGTTTATATTCTGGATGTAGAAACGACTCAGGAAACTCATCTACTCAAGCGCCTGAAAAAAGATCCCCATGTGATTGCCACGCCAGACATGAGTTATCGCCCAGTAGCACAAGCTAGCAGCAATTTGGCGATTCGCCCCATCGTGATTGGTACTGGGCCTTGTGGATTGTTTGCGGGTTTGATGCTCGCACAAATGGGCTTTTGTCCCATCATTTTAGAACGTGGCAAACAAGTCCGCGATCGCACCGTTGATACCTTTAACTTTTGGAAGAAAAAATCAGACTTCAACCCAGAATCCAATGTCCAGTTTGGCGAAGGTGGTGCGGGTACATTCTCCGATGGCAAACTCTACAGTCAGGTCAAAGATCCTCAGCATTATGGGCGCAAGGTGCTAACCGAACTCGTGAATGCGGGAGCCTCACCGGAAATTCTCTATATCAACAAACCGCATATCGGCACTTTCAAACTGGTCGGAATCGTCCAAAGTATGCGTGCTAAAATCGAATCCCTCGGCGGTGAAATTCGCTTTCAAAGTCGGGTGGAAGATATCAACATCGAAAATGGACAGGTGCGGGGAGTCACCCTCGCTAATGGGGAATATATCGCCAGCGATCATGTGGTTCTGGCGGTGGGACACAGCGCCCGTGATACCTTCCAAATGCTATTTAATCGCGGGGTTTACATCGAGGCTAAACCATTTTCCATCGGCTTTCGGGTTGAACATCCCCAGTCTCTCATCGACCAATGTCGTTTCGGCGCTCAGGCTGGTCATAAGCTTTTAGGTGCTGCCGATTATAAACTAGTTCACCACTGCCAAAATGGTCGTTCCGTCTATAGTTTCTGTATGTGTCCGGGAGGCTTGGTAGTCGCAGCCGCATCAGAGCCGGGGCGACTTGTTACCAATGGGATGAGCCAATACTCTCGCAATGAGCGCAATGCCAATAGTGCGATAGTTGTCGGCATCACCCCTGAAGATTATCCGGGCAATGCCTTGGCGGGAATTGACTTCCAACGGCGCTTGGAAGAACAGGCTTTTGAATTGGGCGGTGGAACTTATGAAGCGCCAGGGCAGTTGGTGGGAGACTTTCTCAACCATCGCCCCTCTACAGCATTGGGCACTGTTAAACCGTCTTATACACCTGGGGTACATTTGGGTGATTTGAGTCAGAGTTTACCAGATTATGCGATCGCCGCCATCCGTGAAGCCCTTCCCGCTTTTGATAAACAAATTAAAGGATTTGCAATGGACGATGCCGTATTGACTGGGGTAGAAACCCGCACCTCATCACCGATTCGGATTAAGCGCCAAGAAGATTATCAAAGTTTAAATACAGTCGGTCTTTATCCGGGTGGGGAAGGCGCGGGATACGCAGGCGGAATCCTGTCGGCTGGTATCGATGGGATTAAGGTTGCGGAGGCGGTGGCTTTAAGTATTTTGAAGAATGGCGATCGTAAAATCTGAAATAGTGAATGCATAGAATTAAAGTAATGATGAACAAATTCAAATATTTTTCCATCTTATTTTTATCTATCGTTTTGATGGACGGAGCGACTATAAATATTTCTGCCCAGGCTGCTGGAAGTAAAGTTTTAGTAACGGCTCAAAACGAATCTCTTAACAAATCGGATATTGATAAAGTTATCGCTTTTTACGAATGGGCATTTTCAGCTAAATTCACTAGCGAACAGCGCAATCAATATCAGTCAATCAAATTAAATGAGTTTCGCAAAGACCCAGATGGAACCAGAAAAAGCATTGACAATTTAATTTCCAATTATACACAAGCTCTTGCTAAGAATGAAGAGGAACAAAGCCGGATTCGGCAGGCATTTAACGGAGAATATGTAGGGCAATTGCGAAATTTACCGAATGATGCAAAAGCTAAACTTTTGCTGTCTGTTTACGATAGCGCACACGCAGGCGAAACCGCTTCAAATAATGCTGATAATTCATCTGATAGCGTTGGAGAGATTTCGTCTATAGTTGGAAAATGGGTCTGGACGCATACCGGAAACAGTGCTGTAAGCACGAGTGGCGCATATATCGGATCAAACGGTTCGCGTTTCACTTATCAATTTATGCCGAACGGAACAGTCGAATTTACGGGAATAATGAACGTAATGAGCGGCAGCTGCAACCAGCAAATTTTCCAATCTCGAAAAGGAAAAGTCAGTCTGAGCGGCAGTACGATGACAATTAATTGGTCTCCAACATCTTTCACTCGTGACTTTTCCTGCGATAGAGCGAATAACTACACAAAAACTTTGCCTGCCGAAAACGAAACTTATCAGGTGAAATTCAAAACCGATTTAGGTCAGAAACAGCTTTGTCTGATAAGCAAGGACGAAACCTGTTTCAGCCCGACAAATTAGGCCAAATCACAAAGCCAGCTTTATTCGTTTACTCAAGTAACTAGTACCGCAAAGCGGAAGTCAAAAGTCAAAAGTCAAAAGTCAAAAAAATTGTATTCCAAGCTCTTGCGCCAATTGAAATGGTGAACCAGCGCTGTGGGAGGGTTTCCCTCCGCAGGCGACTGGTGAACCCGAAGGGTATGTTTATTTCCGCCGTGTTGTACTAGATTGTCAATTTCAAAAAGGCGATCGCCATACCTACGGTAAACTGTGAAGATCGCAAAGTCCAAGTAGTTGAGAGCGATCGCTTCCCCAAATAGGCGCAGTCAGGGCGTCTCACTGGCTGTCCCTAGCTTCTTCGAGCAACTTCTCTAAAAGGGACATATCAATTCTAATATCAAGCCCCACCTAGATACTTTCGAGGTAGGGCTTTTGTTTTTATGTCTAGAGTCGATATAGAATCATGTATCAAGCGCGATGGCGTACACGCCCGCGTAGGCGATCGCAGTGCAGAATTTATCCGATTGTTAAAGCTGGTTCTTTACAGAAGTTAAATAGGGCTGACTCAGTTTTTGATTCATCTTCAAATACAGCAGAAATGTACCATTCACAGGGCGAACCATTCGTATATTCAGCCCAAGCAATTGTTGCTGTTTCACCTGATGGAATCCCTGACTCACCCAAGTTAAATGAGGCCCACTCTTCATCATCGATAGATACCCACAACTCTGTAATTGCCAATTCAGTTTTATTGGTAACGGTAAAGGTGAATTGGTCTGACATAAATACCCTTGCCTTTTAACGATAAATAAATTGCAGATTGTCAGTCACTGATTATACTGTCACTTGTTTCAACAGTTGTCATACTAACTGCCAGAATATAGACCTACACATAGTTTCAAGTTTGTTTGACTTAATTTAAATTTATTAAAGAGGATTGAAAATATCACCGATTCAGATTGAGTCTATCGAGATAGCCAATGCCATGCAACAGCAGATTTAGGTCGCGGTTCTCACAAGCTCCGACAATACAGCACATCCCCAGTGTCACAAAATTTTCAGGCAATGTATTTTTTACTGAGCAAAAGTAGTTGAGAGCGATCGCCTCAAACATACTACAAATCGGAAATCGCAAAATCTGATCGATTCTGTCTTAATACAGTTTTGCGTAAAAGCGTAGCATTTTTAATGTAGGGGGATGCATTAGCATTGCAGAGGGACGCATTGGCATTGCAGAGGGATGCATTAGCATTGCAGAGGGACGCATTGGCATTGTATCGGGATGCATTGGCATTGCAGAGGGACGCATTGACATTGTATCGGGATGCATTGGCATTGCAGGGGGAGGCATTAACATTGTATTGGGATGCATTGGCATTGCAAAGTATTGCCAAATTTAATTCGCTACGAATTAATGAAATGCTGTACTTAGTACAGTTCATATTTCATTAACTGACAGGGCAGCGTTCCGTTGTACACTGCAATCCGTTGGGATGATTTTAGTCCAATCGATTGAGACAGTTCCTTGTTGCCACTCAGGACAAATGCAGTCCAGCCTTTGAAGCGTTGTTTCAGCACATCACCTAAAAGTTTATAGAACGCCCCTAGATCGCTATCTCGCCCCAGCCGTTCGCCGTAAGGTGGATTGCAGAATAAAACCCCACTGTCTGCGGGGGCGACAACATCGGCAAGCTCCATTTGAGAAAACCATACATGGTTATCAACGCCGCAGTTTTGAGCATTGTTGATCGCTTGCTCGATTATATTTTCATCGCGATCGCTTCCCCAAATAGGCGCGGGCAGGGTATCCAGTTGGCTATCCTTAGCTTCTTGCAGCAGCTTTTCTAAAAGGGACAGATCAAAATCGAGCCAATTTTCAAATCCAAAGCAATCGCGAAATAGTCCTGGTGCGATGTTCAGTGCCTTTAAGCTAGCTTCTAAGGGTAAAGTGCCAGATCCACAGAGAGGATCGTAGAACATCTGGTCTGGTTGCCAACCCGAAAGTTGAATTAGGGCAGCAGCTAGAGATTCTTTGAGAGGGGCTGCTCCAACCGCAGGGCGGTAGCCTCTACGGTGCAGACTATTTCCAGAACTGTCGAGTTTGACGGTACAACTATCGCGTTCAATATGAACATTGATCCGCACATCTGGGTCATGAAGCTCTACATTTGAACGTTCACCCAGATTTTCTTGCTGCTGGTCAACGATCGCATTTTTGATCTGGAGAGATGTAAAGTGGGTGTGGTTGAGGCGATCATTTTTGCCCGTGACATTCACCGCCAGCGTCATGTCTGGCGTGAGATAGTTTTGCCAATCGATAGTCTGGATACCGCGATAGAGATCCTTGGCATCAAGGCAAGGAAACTCATCGATATTCACCAAGATTCGGAACGGTAGCCTAGCCCAGAGGTTGACGCGATAAAGTAGGGTGCGATCGCCCTCAAAGGCTACACCGCAAAACCCCGGCTCCACGGAATGAGCACCCAGTTGCTCTAACTCCTGAGCGGCGAGGGTTTCTAATCCGCGAGCAACCGTTGCAAAATACTGATTCATCCTCTAATCCAAAGCATTATCTTCACTGCTCACCCATTAACGCACTTTAGCTTAACTCATATCTTGTGACATTCTCTCTCGTTAAGTCTGCGATTAGAACCTTAGTACGGTAGAGGCAGGAGGCAGAAGGCAGAAGGCAGGAGGTAAACCCCCTAAATTTCTTTATCGGTTTCGTTTCAATAAGGAGGCAGTAAATATTCGCTACGCACCTCGCAATACATATTTTATTCTTTCTTGTCTACGACATGCTACGCGAAAATAAATAAATTTACTTGCTCTAAAAGAAAGTTGCAGAGGGTAAAAAATATATTTTCTTCCTCCTGCCTCCTGCCCTCTGCCTCCTGCCTTTCTTCGGTAACTCAGCACCACAAGCGCCAGACAAACGAAATCAAGCCTGAGTAAGGACACAGCAAATATTTATTCAAAGAGATTATATTTTCTTCAGTTTAAGTACTATCTTAAATCAATTAACCCTGCTAATATCAAGCTGAAATACTACTCAGGCACTTTGCTATACAGCTCATGAAGAAAAATAGTCAGAGGGAAAAACTATGAGTTTAGTATCTGATATTGTTCTGCTACAAGACTTAACATCGTCATCTGATGACAATTTAGTCCAGCTTAAAGCCGTACTTCCGGCGACGGTAAATCGCTTAACCAACCCGACGTTAGCAAGTATCTTTGGTGATGACCTGAAATTTGGTATTGCCTCTTTCAAGGATAAGCCACTCCCACCTTTTGGGGGTTACGCTGACTATGTATATCAAGCAGAAGTCGCTTTGACAAATAATGTCACAACAGTTAAAGACAAAATCTTTAACTTTGAAGCTTTTGGTGGCAATGATGGGTCAGAATCACAATTAGACGCACTCTTGTATGCAGCTTTAGATAGTGGTGGCAGTCTTGGTTACAGAGTAGGTTCATTTCGTGTTGTTATAATAGCCACCAATAGTATTTATCACGTTGCTGGCGATCGGGCAGCAGTTAGTCCAAGTGATACTATTGCCAATAATGGAGATGGTATAGTTGATACTTATGAAGATTATCCAGAGATCGGACAAGTAAAAACTGCGCTAGAAGCAAATAACATTATTCCAATTTTTCTAACTACGAGTGATGTTGCAGGTCATTACGAGACACTAGTTACCCAGCTTGGTCGAGGTAGTGTACTAACTCTTGGTTCTAAAAGTGAGAATTTTGCTGATGCCATAAAAGAGGCAGTTGCTCGAGCCAGAAATGTGATAAGTACTGATGTTGCTACCACAAATGGAGACGATACCTTTAGTAGGAGGGATTTTTCGCCTGGCGATAAGGTTATTTTTGCTGGGGATGGTGATGACAGTATTTCGCTTTCTGGTGTTATTGGTAATCATTACATTGATGGGGGGGCAGGTTCTGACATCCTTGTTGGTGGAGCTGGTGCAGACAGAATAGATGGGGGTAGTGATGACGACATCCTCAAGGGGAGCAACGGTGATGATATTCTCTTTGGCAGTAGTGGAAAAGATATTCTGATCGGGAACAAAGGCAACGATTACCTACAGGGAGATAGTGGGGATGACTTACTAGAAGGAGGCGCTGGTTTAGATAAGTTTGCATTTGCAACAGGATCGAAGTTTGATATTAGGGAACTCGGAGTTGATATTATTAGTGACTTCACTCCTAAGCAAGACAAGATCCAACTATCTAAATCTACCTTTACCGCTCTAAGTAACTCAGTCTTCCCAACTAAATTAAATTCCGCAGACTTTGCCACAGTGACGAACGATACTTTGGCTGCAAGTAGTAGTGCGGCGATCGTTTATAATAGCGCAAATGGTAGTCTCTTTTATAACCCGAATGGTTCCGCGGATGATTTTGCTGAGATTAATTCCGGGGGTAAATTTGCACAATTAGGTACTAACTCTTTTCCGACTCTAACTACCGCTAGTTTTGAGGTAGTTTTTTAAGGATGCAGTAGGAAGGAAGTAGAAATTCTTTGTGTCTGATTTTGAGTCCTGCATTTTGTAACTCATCTACCTGAAAACTGCTTTAACAAAAAAACAGGAGGCTGTTACCAGGGGCAAATTAAACGGTATAGTTTCAAGATGCCTCAAGTCCTTGTTCAGCGCTCTGCTTACCTCAATGGATTACTGTCTGCTTGAGCCATCTTAAAAAGTGAGATCCTCCCAGACAAACGAATTGAACTGAGATTAATCTATATTTTTCTAAAATCAATCATTGTCTGACGATAAGCATCTGGCAAACCTGTATCAAAACACTTGCCTTTAACAACATATCCTGTCATTCCCTCTTCCTGACGCAATCTTTCCAGACAAGATGTTAACTGAAATTCCCCTCGTTCTCGAAAATTTTGCTTAATATGTTCTGCGAGAAAGTCAAAAATTTTCGGCGTTAGTAAATATAAGCCAAATATACCTAAAAAATCATTTTCTAACATTCCCTCTACACGTAAATGCTGTTGTGCATACTCAATAGTCGGTTTTTCATAGAGTTGTGTAACTGACAAAATCGAGTTTAACTCTTGCCAAACTCCTGTTATACACCCAGCTTTATGAATAATTTCTGCTGGCATTGTAGTTA
This sequence comes from Nostoc sp. 'Lobaria pulmonaria (5183) cyanobiont', assembly GCF_002949795.1. Lineage (NCBI taxonomy): Bacteria > Bacillati > Cyanobacteriota > Cyanophyceae > Nostocales > Nostocaceae > Nostoc > Nostoc sp. 'Lobaria pulmonaria (5183) cyanobiont'. Next base: position 6,137,944 of record NZ_CP026692.1, read on the forward strand.
AGCCAACAATGTTTTGATTAAGTTGTTCGTAAACATCTAAAACTTGATGCGCACAAGATTTTTCAATATCAGATGCATAAATATGGTCGCCCAACATCAGCAAAAACGGCTCATTTTGTACCCAATCCTTGGCACAAAATACCGCATGACCATAGCCTAATTGTTCCTCTTGTAACAAAATGGTAATTCTGCTACCTAATTCTTCCAAATATCGACTATATTCTTGATTTTCTGGTGAGAGTTTTTGTAAAAGCTCTTTTTTGGGTGGATTTTTCAATAAATCTGCAAATATTTCTTTGTCATCCGGCTGCACCACGATCCCCACTTCTGCAATTCCAGCACCAATTGCCTCTTCAATAATTGCGAGAATCACAGGTTTTGCCCTACCATCTCGATCGATAATCGGGAAAAGTTCTTTTTTGACAACTTTAGTAGCTGGAAACAAACGAGTACCGAAACCAGCTACCGGAATTACAGCTTTTCTAACTTTATTTTTTTGCATAAGCAGTTCGTCACCCCAACTTCTCAAACAACTCCGCTAACACTACATTAGAAAACAAAAACCCTTGGGGATCGATCAAACGCAACCTTCCCTCTGCAATTTCCACCCAACCTTTCTCAAAATACCCTTGCAAACACCGACAAATCTCCTCCACCTTCTCTTCCCCAAACGCCTCTACCAACGCCGCCAAACTCAAACCCTCTGCCAAACGCAACCCCAACATTAACGTTTCTAACAATACCTCCTTTGGGGGAGTCACATCACAATCAATTACACCGCCAGCTTGTACCCATTGGTAATACTCCTTAGTTTTGCGCGGACGAGTGAAGCGTTTCCCCTCAACATAACTCGCCGCACCCATACCAAAGCCATAATAAGGGCGGTTTTCCCAATACACTCGATTATGCCGACACTGATGACCAGGTTGAGCATAATTAGAAATTTCATAATGCTCATAACCTGCACTAGTTAAAACCTGCTGACCCATCTGGTACATTTTGACTGTGGCTTCATCTGTCGGCATTGGAGTATCGCCAGGTTTGTAGTAACGACCAAAGGCTGTACCTGGTTCGATGGTAAGATCGTAAATGGAAATGTGAGTGGGTGCGATCGCCACTGCTTTTTCTAGAGAATCCTGCCATTGATCTAAAGACTGATGCGGCAATCCAGAAATTAAGTCTAAGCTAAATACGGGAATCTTGACTTGGTGGATTAGTTCCACTGCTGCAAAAATATCTTCAACTGAGTGCGATCGCCCCGCCCTTTGCAATAATTCTGCTTGAAAGGCTTGTACACCCAGACTTATCCGGTTCACGCCTGCACTGCCATAGCCTGCTATATGGGCTAAATCAAAGGTAGCTGGGTCAATTTCCATAGAAATCTCTGCCCCAGACGCAATCCCAAAATGCTTCTGTAGCTCTGTGATTATCCGTTGTAACTGCTCTATTGATAGCAGTGAAGGAGTACCACCACCGAAGAAAATTGTCTTTAGGGGTTGATCAAATGCTGGTGTAATGGCAATTTCTTGACATAGCACCTCAACATATTGGGAGATAGTACCAGATGTTTCACCCCGCAAGCGATCGCCAACAACAGACACCGGGAAATCACAATAAAAGCACCGCCGTCTGCAAAAGGGAATATGCACATAAGCAGAACTCGCAATTCCAGAAATACTAAATTTTTTACTCATTTTGAGAAAGTTTTAAGTTAATCTAACTGCAAATTAGAGACAATGAAAATGAGGAAAGAATTCAGGACTCAGGAGTCAGGAGCCAGAATAATTGTAAAATCAAGCGTGCAATCACTTCTTGATTTTATTAAAATTATTAAGTTTGGGTATCAAAGTCTTCTTAATTCTGACTTTTTGGATTCTGAATTCTTACAAAATGAGTAGTTTATTTACAAGTTTTTGTCGTTTTACAACGAAACAATGAAAAATATTAAGATAAAAGCCTTTAGTTATAATAATTGCAGATATTGTCAGCCTAAACCCCTAGTGTAAGTCAATATTGATCAGTTTATCTTACCGATGAAATAAAAAATACTTAACTTTATCGGTTAACACAGTTGCAGGAAAACAAGACAACCATGCTTGACGCCATTATTATTTTCTCATTTATCCTAGCAGCGTCGGGAATAGGGTTCTACAGTATTGAACTACTACCCAGTGGGGCGCTAGATCAGGTAACGAATCTAGAAGCTTTACGCTTAGTTGTTGCCGTCTTTGCCGCTATTATTGGTGGTGCGATCGGGTTGAGTTTCCAGACGACATATCGTCGCCTAGAATCACAAGTTAAGGAAATGCCTCTGGAAGTGATTTTAACTCGTGCCATTGGCTTAGTAATTGGGCTATTACTAGCCAACCTGATGCTAGCCCCACTATTTTTGCTCCCTATCCCGGCAGATTTTGGATTTATTAAGCCATTGGTGGCAGTTGTCGGTAGTATTATCCTCTCCGTCACTGGTATGAATTTGGCAGACACCCACGGGCGAGGCTTATTGCGGTTCATTAATCCTAACACCGTCGAATCAATGGTAGTGGAAGGAACATTAAAACCAGCCAATACCAAAGTTTTAGATACTAGCTGTATTATTGATGGTCGTATTGAAGCCTTACTAGAAACAGGGTTTCTGGAAGGGCAAATTCTCGTACCGCAGTTTGTCTTGCAAGAACTTCAACAAGTAGCGGATGCTAGCAAAGACCAAAAGCGGGTACGGGGAAGGCGAGGACTAGAAATTCTCAACCGCATTAAGGAAGATTATCCCGATCGCATCCTGATTAATGCAGTTGACTACGAAGATATTCCCACAGTGGATGCCAAGTTAGTACGCTTCGCCCAAGAAATTAGCGGCACACTGCTAACCAACGACTACAACTTGTCTAAAGTTGCCAGTGTTCAGAAAGTACCTGTTTTGAATGTGAATGATTTAGTGAATGCCGTCCGTCCCAGTTATTTACCTGGCGACAACCTGGATTTGAAAATTCTCAAGGAAGGCAAAGAACCCAGTCAAGGCATTGGCTACCTAGATGACGGCACAATGGTAGTTGTTGAAGAAGGTAGCAGTTATGTGGGTGGTGAACTGCGAGTAGTAGTTACTAGTGCTTTGCAAACTACAGCAGGAAGAATGATTTTTGCCAAACCGCAAGCTTCAGCATTGGCGTGAAACAATGGGATGTTTGTTCAATTCGAGTGAGACTTGGTAATCGGTGCAGGTTGACTGCACCGATTATTTATTGATTGGACTCACGAGACTCACTTGCCTGTAAATACTGTAACTGCTCAATTGATAACCGTGTAACTCTGCCGATCTGTTCTAATGGCATACCAGTACTAAATAGATTTCTTGCCACTTCAAGTAAAGCTTCAGCCTTGCCTTCAGCCTTGCCTTCAGCCTTACCTTCTTGCAAAATGTCTTGATAAATCGCTGACTCGCGCATAATATCTGACCTCAAAACTCGTTTAATAACCTCTTTATCTAATACTAAACCAGCTAAAATCGCTGTAGAAGCAGCAATATTACTTTGAGTTCTTAATTCTGTAATACTGTTAATTTCCCGTGCCACTTCGTTAAGTATAACTTCTGGAGCAATTGTATTGCTTAACACTGCCAAAGGTAAAAGTCCAGGTGTTCTCAAAAATACTTCAGTTGGTTGTTCCCAAAGTCTGATAACTGCAAATTCATGTCGTGTGCCAGCAATTGTAAATGTATTTTGTTGTACCAAATTTGAATTTGTCTGCTTGAGGTAAATTACGACTTGATGCATTGCTTTGTCTGGAAAGCGGCGATATGCTCGTAATCGATAGTTAATCATCCGAAAAGGAATTTCCGGATCGACTTGGGTTTGAAATTCCAAATGCAATATGCTTTGCTCTGACTGCAACAGAATTAGAGCATCAGCCCGAATCGGTTCGAGAGATAATTCTTTTGGACTTAGTTCTGTTAAATTAATAGATTCGCCTAATAACCACGTAGCGAAATCACTGGAGAAGTTCTCAACTAATAATTTGCAGATATTGTCAAACATCTGAATTAGTGTAGTTGGGACAGACGGGTTCACATGATGCTGGGAACCTATCTAACACATTGCCTGTATGTTGTATACGACTATATGTCCATAATTCCATCAAACTAAAGTCTGCGTCTATACAAATAGAGTTATAGATTAGCAGGTTAATTATTTTATGGTCAGTTAGATAAACATCATATAACTAAAAGTGACTTTTGTTTTAGGGCTGATTTGTTATTTGCGTACATACCTTGTTTAGCAGCGGCGTTTTTTTTAACTGATACAGCTTGAAGGTGCTAAGGATACGAAAGCGTTAACCCCCAAATATACGGTTGCGGTATTGATTATTCCTATACCAAAACCTGCAACCGATCTTGATCTGGTAGACGACTGTGAACAGCTACTATATATTTTGTAAATCGGACAGGATGCTTAACATACAATAATAGTGCTATGCCTTTGTAGTTAAAAATTTTAATAAACCACGAAGGCTTAAAAAAATCACAAAGCCGACTTTTGCAACACAACCGTATTTGATGGCTAAATCAATTGTTTCAACAAAACGGCTCGGCAGCCAGTTAATCCATTGGTTGCTTGAAGAAAACCGACAAGAGAAAAAAGGGCCTTACCGCAAGGAAGAAGCACATCGCCAGCATTCTTGGTGGCAGGTGATGTGCTTGACTGGTGTAGATTATTTCTCGACCCTTGGCTATCAACCAGGGATTGCAGCACTAGCGGCTGGCGCTCTTTCTCCTATAGCTACCCTGATTCTGGTTTTGCTGACGCTCTTTGGAGCGTTGCCAATTTATCGGCGCATTGCTGCCGAAAGCCCTCATGGTGAAGGGTCGATCGCAATGTTAGAGCGTTTACTTCCCTGGTGGCAAGGCAAATTACTTGTACTGTGCTTACTTGGCTTTGTGGCAACTGACTTTATTATTACCATTACTTTGTCAGCTGCTGATGCTACTGCCCATATCATCGAAAATCCGCTGACACCAAATTGGTTTCACAATCAGACGATCGCAATCACCCTGATATTAGTTGCACTACTAGGTGCAGTTTTCTTGAAAGGTTTCCGAGAAGCCATTGGGATTGCAGTAGTTTTGGTGGCAGCTTATCTGCTGTTGAACTTCATTGTCGTTGGCGTCGGTGTGTATCAGATATTAACTCACACAGAAGCGATCGCGAACTGGCAAACTGCACTTTTTGCACGCCATTCCAATCCTTTGATGCTAATCGGCATCTCTCTCCTCATCTTCCCCAAACTAGCGCTGGGATTGTCAGGTTTTGAGACTGGTGTTACCGTTATGCCCCTGGTTAAAGGTAGCAGTAACAGCACTCCACAGCATCCCAAAGGGCGGATTCGGAATACACGCAAGTTGCTCACCACTGCTGCTCTGATTATGAGCTTCTTTCTGCTTACCACCAGCTTTATAACCACTCTACTGATTCCAACCGCAGAATTTGCATCAGGGGGCAAAGCCAACGGACGGGCCCTTGCTTATTTAGCACATTTGTATTTAGGCAATGCCTTTGGCACAATTTACGATTTAAGTACTATTTCTATTTTGTGGTTTGCAGGTGCATCTGCAATGGCAGGGCTGTTAAATATCGTGCCTCGCTACCTACCACGCTATGGCATGGCACCCAATTGGGCACGAGTAACCCGACCATTAGTGTTAGTCTACACAGCGCTCGCTTTTGTGGTCACAATTATCTTCAAAGCAAGTGTAGAAGCGCAAGGCGGGGCTTATGCAACTGGTGTGCTTGTGTTGATCACCTCAGCCGCCTTTGCCGTCACCTTATCAGCTCACCGTCATCGACAGAAGCGGGCCAAACTCGTTTTTGGCATCATTACACTGTTATTTTTATATACCACCATTGTCAATATCATCGAAAGACCAGAAGGGATTAAGATTGCTGGGTTTTTCATCGGTGCGATCATTTTCACCTCGCTGGTTTCTCGTGTTTGGCGTTCAACAGAACTGCGAGCAGAGCGGATTGAAGTTGACGAACTTGCTAGGCAATTCTTTGCCGAAGATAGCCAGGGAACAATACGACTGATTGCAAATCGGTTGAATACGGGCGATGTCCTAGAGTATTTTATGAAAGAGAAAGAGGTACGCGAAGACAACCATATTCCAGCCAACGATCCAATTCTGTTTCTAGAAATTCATGTATCCGATGCTTCAGAATTTGCGGATGTGATCGTAGTAAAAGGGGTACAAGTTGGTGATTATCGCATCCTCCGGGCTGAAAGTGCAGCAGTACCGAATGCGATCGCAGCTTTACTACTTTACATTCGTGACCAAACAGGTAAGATTCCCCATGCTTACTTCGGCTGGGTTGAGGGAAATCCCATACAATACCTATTGCGTTTTATCTTGTTCGGCGAAGGTGACATTGCTGTAGTTACCCGTGAAGTACTGCGTCGGGCTGAAAAGAATCCCCACATGCGACCTGGTATTCATGTTGGGGGTTGATTCAGGAGTGCTGAGTGCTGAGTAAATTAAAATCACTCAGCACTGTTTCGTTAACAGAGTTCTTTTTTCTCCTTGTTCCCTTGTCTCCCCCTTTCCTTGTCCTATAAAGATGCGGTAAAAAATAAACCAGTGAAAGAAGTAGCGATCGCTGCTTCTGCCTCAAGATGGAAGAAATTGCCCTAAAATTTATGTGATGATCAGCCACTTAATCTGAGATTAACTTTAAAATTATTTAATTAACTTTTTAGAATGCCAGACGCGGAAAAGTTCCAGAACCAGCTGGCTAATCACAAGCTGCTGCATCGGCAAGTTAGTAAAAAGGCAAAATCTTTGCTAGTAGCCAGTGAAGAAGAAGGAATGGTGCTTCAGTTGGCTGATGGCACTATCCAAGCTTGCAATGCCGCTAGCGATCGCATTTTGGGACTGACCGCACAACAGCTTGTGGGGCAAAGTTTGCTCGATCCCAAGTTGCAGTTTATTCATGAAGATGGCTCTCCTTTACTCAGTGAAACTCACCCTGCGATCGTTACCCAAAAAACAGGTAAACCTTGCTTAAATGTGGTGTGTGGCTTTTATAAGCCAAATGGTGAGCTAGTCTGGCTATTGTTTTCCTCGCAACCTCTGTTTCAAATTGAAGGAAGTAATCTGTATGCGATCGTGACAACTTTTTCGGATATTACGGAATCTAAGCATACTCAGTTCCAGGAGGACTGTAGTTGCGAACAAGATACTCAACGATTTGATGTAGATGAATTTCAAATACTGTGGGATAGTCATCATCTGTTTCAACAAATTGCTGGCACTCTTCCGGGGATAATCTACATTTATGATCTAATTGAGCAGCGAAATTCTTACGTTAATTACGAAATTGCTCAAGGTTGGGGCTACACACCAGCAGAAATCCAGGCGATGGGAAAAGAGTTATTTACTCAACTTTTACACCCTGAAGATTTGGCTCGACTCCCTAGCTATTTTGAAAAATTTAATTCTGCTTATCAGGGTGAAGTCCTCAGCTTTGAATACCGGATTCGACACGCCAATGGTGAGTGGCGCTGGTTTTGTAGCTATGATACTGTGCACAGCAGAACTGCTGATGGATTGCCGCAATATCTTTTGGGGATCGCTTTTGATATTACAGAGCGACAACATATAGAAATTTCCCTGCGGCAAAGTAACGAAAGGTTTGAGCTAGCAGCAGCTGCGGTTAATTGCCTAATCTATGACTGGGAGATTGGGAGAAATACAGTGGAAAGAACTCAGGGTCTAACCCAGGTTTTTGGCTACACACAACAAGAAACGGAACCTACCTTCCAGTGGTGGCAAGAACGCATCCATCCCGATGACCAACAAAGAGTTAATGACCAGTTCATGGCTAGTATGGCCAATGGAAACCGTTATCGGATTGAGTATCGAGTACGTCACCAGGATGGCCGTTATTTGTGGGTGGAAGACCAGGGGTTTGCAGTCCGGGATGCAAATGGTCAGGTAGTTAGGGTAGTTGGTGCGAGTACTGATATTACCGAACAGCAAGCTGCTTTATGGGAACGTCAAAAAATTCAAACAAATCTGCGCGAGAGTGAAGAACGGATTCGGTTGGCCACTAATGCTGCTGAACTGGGTATGTGGTTTTGGAATATCATTACCAACGAGTTAATTTGGACAGACAAATGTCGGCAGCTGTTTGGACTGTCTCTAAAAGCCGAAATCAGCTTTGAGATTTTCCTCAACTGTGTATATCCAGAAGACCGCCAATGCATTCATGAAGCGATCGCCCGCTCTATTGAAGAAAATGTTGACTGTGATCTAGAATACCGCAACGTTTGGTCTGATGCTAGCATTCATTGGATTGCTGCCAAAGGTCGCGTCTTTTATGATGCTGAGGGGAAGGCAGTACGGATGATGGGTACTACCCAGGATATTACCCAACGCAAACAGGTAGAAAATGATTTGCGCCAGCGTGAAACTCAATTAAGGCGGTTAGTAGATTCCAACATTATTGGCATTATGTTCGCCACTCCTGACTACATTACTGAGGCGAACGAGGCTTTTTTAGAAATGGTGGGTTATACACGAGAGGAACTATTAACGGCTAAGGTACACAGACAACACATCACCCCACCTGAATATCATGCTGTCGATCGGCAGGGGCTAGAACAACTTTTAACGGTTGGGATATGTACTCCCTTTGAAAAAGAATACATCCGCAAGGATGGTTCCCGCATTCCCATATTAATTGGTGGTGCTTTGGTGGAGCGAGAGCCAGCGTCTTGGATTTGTTTTATTCTTGACCTAACCCCCAGGAAGCAATTAGAAAAGGCACTCAGGCAACAAGCTGAGGAACTCAAACAGGCAAACCGGAATAAAGATGAGTTTTTGGCTATTCTCTCCCACGAATTGCGATCGCCCCTCAACCCCATTTTAGGGTGGTCATCGCTACTCAAAAGCCGCAAATTTGATGAAGTGACTACAAATCGTGCTTTGGAAACCATCGAAAGAAATGCTCAATTGCAGATTCAATTAATTGATGAGTTGCTGGATGTTTCCCGAATTATTCGTGGTAAGTTGAACCTGACTTTTGCCACTGTTAACCTGGTAGCTGTAATTGATGCTGCATTGGAAACAGTCCGGTTAATTGCCGAAACCAAATCTATCCAGATTAGAGTACAGGTTGACCCCAAGGCTAGTAAAGTGTTAGGCGATTATTATCGCTTACAGCAAATTGTCGGGAATTTACTCTCAAACGCAGTCAAGTTTACTCCCTCTCGTGGTTCAGTGGAAGTAAGTCTCTCATTGAGTGGTGAGTTAACTTTCCACTCTGCACTAATTCAAGTTAAAGACACAGGTCAAGGTATTTCCCCTGAATTTCTACCCCAAGTATTTGAATATTTTCGTCAAGCCGATAGCAGCACAACCAGGAAATTTGGCGGACTGGGATTGGGATTGGCAATAGTTCGTCACTTAGTAGAGTTGCATGGTGGTACTGTAAGAGCAGCCAGTCCCGGAATTGGACAGGGAGCAGTTTTTACTGTCAGACTGCCTGTGATGAAGGAGAATGAGGGTGCAGGGGAAGCAGGAGGAGCAGGGGAGAAATTTAACTCGTCAGTTCTGCGTGGACTAAAAGTATTAATTGTCGATGATGATGTTGACACACGTGAGTTTCTGCACTTCTTGCTACAACAGAATGGGGCGTTGATAACTGCCGCAGCATCGGTAAATGAGGCGCTTAAAATTATCGCACAGGCTGTACCTAATTTATTAATCAGTGATTTAGGAATGCCAGAAATGGATGGCTACAGCTTGATTAAGATGCTCAGAGCCATGCCCAAAGAGGAGGGCGGGGAAATTCCGGCGATCGCTCTTACCGCCTATGCAGGAGAAAGCGATCGCGATCGAGTTTTAGCAGCTGGTTTTCAGAAACACATTGCCAAACCAGTACAACCAACTGAATTACTCACCTTGATTGCAGATTTACTAGGTCAAAATCATGACTAAAACTCTATTTCTGTTCATTGGATTTTAGGCTGAACTGAACCGTACTGTGTGATGAGGAATACACTATCATTAGGCTTGTGTTTTGTCCACAAACTAGTATATGAAGGCGCTACTATTATCCAGGGACAAAAGTACGTCTTGCGATCGGATGTTATGTACAGTCAATAGTCTAGAAAGTGATTAACCAGCAAAATAAACAAAATTTAATCTAACTCGCGGCGTCCTTCCAACGCCCTCGCCAAAGTCACTTCGTCTGCGTACTCCAAATCGCCACCTACAGGTAAACCAAAAGCAATCCGTGTCACCTTGGTAAATGGTTTCAGTAGCTGACCGATATACAGGGTTGTTGTCTCCCCTTCTACACTCGGACTAATTGCGAGAATTACTTCTTGAGGTTTTTGCTGACTCACCCGGCGCTGCAAAGCTAGTATAGTCAATTGATCTGGGCCAATTCCATCAATTGGCGAAATCACCCCGCCCAAAACGTGATACTTGCCTTTGTATTCGCGAGTTTTTTCCAGCGCAATCACATCGCGAGGATCTGCAACAACACAGATAGTGTTGTTGTCACGGTTGGGATTGCGGCAAATTTCACAAACAGGTTCAGCAGATAAATGAAAGCAAACAGAACACAAGCCTATCTGTTTTTTTGCCTCAACTAAAGCTTGTGCCAAAGCTTCTACTTCTGCTTCTGGTCGCTTCAAAATATGCAAAGCCAGTCGTTGGGCACTTTTGGGGCCAACTCCCGGTAGGCGTTGCAATTGTTCAATTAACCGTGCTAAAGGGCGTGCGTAAACCGTTGTCTTGTCTCCAAAATGTTTTCACTTTAACTATGATGACATTTTTTCAGTACTTCCATCAGGCGCAACACTTTCAACTCACGATCGCTTATACCATTTCTTTGTGAGGCTGCGCCAAATTTTCTTTCTTCCTTTGTGTCCTTTGCGCCTTTGCGGTTCGTTCCTTATATAATTTGGCGCATCATTATACAGAATTGGTATTAGTACAGCATTTCATTAATTTGTAGCGAATTAAATTTGGCAATACGTTGCAATGCCAATGCGTCCCTCTGCAATGCCAATGCATCCCGATACAATGTTAATGCGTGCCCCTGCAATGCCATTGCATCCCGATACAATGCCAATGCGTCCCTCTGCAATACTAATGCATCTCTCTGCAATGTTAGTGCGTGCCCCTGCAATGCCAATGCATCTCCCTGCATTAAAAACGCTACGCTTTTACGCAAAATTGTACTTGGTTCTGGATTTTGCAGCTGCTCTGCCAGTTTTGTGCCCACAGCAAGATATACGGTTGTTTGCTGTGAACCTTAGTTTTCAAACACGCCCTAGCTAAAACTTATCCTAACCACTCAGGATTTTTGGCTGTACTATCAAATTGGTTAGTGGTTTTAAACAGTTCATACTGACCTTTGAGAGCAGCTTGGCGAGTCCGATTCAGTAATGCTCTAACTTGTTCCTGGCTCATAGGTGTAAAAGTACGTACCGCCTCGAAAGCCTGGTTTAAGATGGGCATACTTTCAATGCCTGTAATCACCGTTGAAGTTGGCAGATTCATCGCGTAATGCAGACATTCGATCGGTTTGACCACATTGCTTTTGAGAATGTTTTGATCGCCCATTGATTTCATCCCCAGTACAGCAATTCCGTCTTGAACCAGTCTGGGTAAGACTTGCCTCTCAAAACTGCGGAAATGGGCATCCATAACATTTAACGGCATCTGCACTGCATCAAAACGGAAGTTGTTTTGATCGGCAACTTCCAACATTCTCAGGTGTACTAAAGGGTCTTTGTGTCCAGTAAAGCCTATGTAGCGAATCTTGCCAGCTTTTTGTGCTTCCACAACTGCTTCCATTGCACCACCAGGGGCAAAAATCCGGTCTGGGTCTTCCATGCGAATGACTTCATGATGCTGCAACAAATCAATCCGGTCTGTTTGCAAACGTTTTAAAGATTCATCAATTTGTTTAGCAGCCGCCGCCTTTGTGCGACCGTCGATTTTAGTCATCAGAAAAGCTTTTTGACGATAACCATTTTGCAGAGCTTTACCCATGCGAATTTCGCTACCTCCATTATGGTAATCCCAGCTATTATCCATAAAATTAATCCCGCGATCAAGAGCAGCACGGATCAACTCAATACCCTCTTGTTCATCTTTTGGTCTACCAATATGATGACCACCTAGACCAATTACAGATATTTGTTCTTTGGTGCGTCCTAGTTGCCTGTAAAGCATTTCACCTTTTTTAGTTTGGAGTGGGGTAGACTGATTTTGCGCTAAAACCTGTTTAGTTAAACCTTGTAAAGCAAATACCCCGGCTCCACCTAAACTAGAAGCAGAAACTACCTTCAGTAAATTTCGTCTGCTAATATCCACAAATTTATCCTTTTGCCACAGTATGAAAACTTGCCTTCATAGCTTTGCATGGAGCAAAATTCGCTGCTTCTAACTGTTGAAGGATAAAGGCAGTGAGGTAGAGATAGATTTTTGAGAGAGGAAAGTAATAGAAAAATATGCGATCGCTCTATAAGCAGAAGAAGCATTGGAGACATCGGCAGCAGAGGAAGAATCTGATAGTCATATTCCTGATATTGTTTCAGTGGTTCAAATGTCAACTCAAACACAAGACCTTAGTATGAAAGTCTTTTTTGAGAATTTTTTCTAAATCTTGGCTAATATTATTTGTGTTGCTAAATATTTATGGCAATATTTCTAAATTTGGTGCATGGTTCAAGAGTTGATAAAATCCAGAAAACTTCTTGAGAAAAATCGTAACTTTAAACTTGATTGCGATAATACGTTTAGCTAACTCAAACCTGTTTATCCTAAACTATTAAAGTTCCCCATACTAAACATGAGTAGAGTCAATGACTGCTTCATCACCAGATAATTCAATCAGTTCATCAAGTACTCATACTTTAGATATAGCTAGGCAACAGTATCAATATAACTACATCCATATACCATCTATTGCGATGCTAGATCGGCTTTCTATTGCCGAAGAGTTCACCACTAACTGGTATTTTTTATTAGCCCAGCAGTTACGAGTTGTGTTTATCAATACCTTGATTGTCAACAGAGGCAATCAAGGTTCTAAATCGATTCGTGATGATGTCGGAAGGTTTATTTTAGAAGCCTTGCTCAAGGGAGCAGTACCAGTCAGAATCAGCATTCTGGTAAGAATCTTGCAAATTATCCCTCAGTTTTTGTTCAATGGCATATCTAAGGATCTTAGAGAACTCGACGATCTTTTTTATTCTATTTTGAAAGAAAACGGACTTGTGATCCTCAGAGATGCTCTAAATAGGATAATTAACCTTCTATATGAAGGACAGCCTACAGGACATGCAACCAGTCTCAAAGACTACGAAAATTTGTTTCCAGTGATTGGTGTACCAGCGATCGCTAAAACTTACCAAGAAGATGAAGTATTTGCCTACATGCGAGTGGCTGGCTACAATCCCGTGACGATCGAGCGAGTAACGACTCTAGGCGATCGCTTCCCAGTCACAGACGAACATTACCAAGGAGTAATGGGAACTGACGATTCATTAGCAGCAGCCGGACTTGAAGGCAGGCTTTACTTAGCTGACTATAAAATTTTAGATGGTGCGGTCAACGGTACATTCCCACACGAGCAAAAATATCTCTATGCTCCCCTAGCACTGTTTGCTTTACCCAAAGGCTCAGACCCCACCCGTCTATTGCGTCCGATAGCCATTCAATGCGGTCAAACCCCAGGCCCAGATTATCCGATTGTTACCCCTAACTCCGGTAAATACTCTTGGCTTTTTGCCAAAACAGTAGTCCAAATAGCAGATGCCAACTTCCACGAAGCTGTTACTCACCTAGCAAGAACTCACTTGTTAATTGGTGTTTTTGCGATCGCTACCGCTCGACAACTGCCACTTACCCATCCTTTAAGAATTCTACTACACCCGCATTTTGACAGCACTTTAGCAATTAACGATGCCGCTCAACGTGTTCTCATAGCTCCAGGCGGTGGTGTCGATAGATTACTCTCAGCATCAATCGACAACTCTCGCGTTTTAGCAGTGCTAGGGTTACAAAGCTATGGTTTTAATAGTGCCATCTTACCTAAGCAATTCCAACAGCGCGGTGTAGACGATCTTAACCTATTGCCTATTTATCCTTACCGAGATGATGCACTACTAGTCTGGGATGCCATTCATCAATGGGTTTTAGACTACCTGAACCTTTACTACAGCACGGATGAAGACATTCAGAAAGATATAGCTTTGCAAACATGGGCAGCAGAAATCTCCGCTTACGATGGTGGTCGCATCCCCGATTTTGGCGAAGATGGAGGCATCAAAACGCGCAATTATCTTATTGATGCGACTACGCTGATTATTTTCACTGCTAGCGCTCAACACGCTGCGGTTAACTTTCCGCAAAAAGATTTTATGGGCTACGCCGCAGCGATTCCATTGGCAGGTTATTTACCAGCCTCAACTCTCAAAAGAGAAGTTACTGAGCAAGACTACCTTAATTTACTCCCTCCCTTAGATCAGGCACAACGGCAATACAACCTACTCAGCTTGTTGGGGTCTGTGTACTATAACAAGCTGGGCGATTATCAGCAAGGATACTTTACAGACCAAAAAGTAAAACCATTGTTACAAGCATTCCACAATAATCTTCAGCAGGTAGAAGACACCATCAAGCAACGTAATTTGCACCGTCCACCCTATGAATATCTACTTCCTTCTAAAATTCCTCAGAGCATCAATATCTGAATTGAAGACAAATACCCAATGCCCAATGCCCAATGACAAATAACTCAAAATAAATACCATGACACTTAAAGATAAAGTCCTTAAAGGTCACGATCGCCAGCTTTGGCTTGCACCTATACTAGCTAAAGTAGGTTATGACACTGCGATCGGCAAGTTTCTCCGCTTGATTTTTTATTACATGGATGCCTCAATCATGCTCAACGCATGGCGAGACTTTCTCTACATCCGTAAGGATAATATTGGAGATAAGTATTTTGCAGTAGACCAAGCAATTATGCATTCCTCTCACTCACAGGTGAGAGAACTAATGCAAACCCAACCACAATTGCGAGGAAATGATTTAGGCATCATCAGAATATTAGCTCCTAGCTACTTGCTTGATAATCCTCTGAGCTTGGGAACAAACGGTAACGAACACACAGGACTACGTACTGTAATCTTACAAGCCTTACCGGAACCGTCTCAAAAAATAGACTTTTTAGGGAATCTAGTTGAGCAAAGGCTGTTAGAAGCTGCTAAACAAGGCAAATTACATATCGGCAACGATTTGCCAAAGATCATCCTGTCGATTTTGCATCAACTGGTTTTTCAGATATCTTTATCTGAGGAAGAAATCACAGCATCCGATAGTTACATTAAAGGTTTGGCTCTGGCATCCTTACCTAATTTTATCAGCAAGTATCTGC
The DNA here is from genome assembly GCF_002949795.1 of Nostoc sp. 'Lobaria pulmonaria (5183) cyanobiont'. Taxonomy (NCBI): domain Bacteria; kingdom Bacillati; phylum Cyanobacteriota; class Cyanophyceae; order Nostocales; family Nostocaceae; genus Nostoc; species Nostoc sp. 'Lobaria pulmonaria (5183) cyanobiont'. The sequence continues at coordinate 6,153,396 of NZ_CP026692.1, forward strand.
TAGCAATCTTAACAGCGCCAAAAATTCGGCATCGTCAATATTTAACTAAGCGATATAAACAATCAGCTTTATGGGCATCTTACTTTGAAACAGGCGCTCAGTATCAGTTGAACGAACACCAAATCGCTAATACCCTTTTCGATATGATTCATATCGCAGGTACTGCCGGCACAAGTGCGCTTTTGGGATCTGTGATTGGTATTCTCTGCTTAGACAATACCCTTAGAAATGATGTAGTATCAGAAATTAATGCAGTCTGGAATGGCAAGAAAAGTTTAGATCCAGATGCTCTAGAAAAGTTAACACTTCTCAATCAAGTAATTTTAGAAACGGCTCGTCTCTATCCACCTGTGCGATTTGTTAGCCAACTCACCACTGAAGCGGGTGAAGTTGAGATTGGAAAACAAAAATGTCCATTCCAAAAAGGTACTCGCTTGCTTGGCTCTATTCTTACAGCTAATCGGGATGCCAATAGATACCAAAATCCAGACGATTTTGACCTAACACGGAATTTTTCAGATATATTATCTTGGAACGGCGAAGAGCATGAGCGAGCCTGTCCTGGTAAATCCTTATCAATTGGCTTTATCAAAATTTTCTGCTTACATCTCTTCCACAACTATCAATGGGACTCAATTACAGAAGTCAAGTGGGATTTTGAAAAAGTGACTGCCGTTACTCCTAATAATTTAGTACTACAAGGTTTTGCTCAACGACTGTGAGTAAGGGACTTCCAATTAAAAAAACATCCTATCGTAGGGGTGCACAACTGTACGCCCCTACTTCTCATGCTCGATTAAGTAAGCTTAAAGCAAGTGGCATTCCTGAATTATAATTTGGTAATTGTTCTGGTTTTTTGAGTTGATTTTACTCTTTTTCTAGTGCAAGATTACTCATCTTCTTTCTGACTCGCATCTTGAAAAATTTAGGTATTCATTTAGCCGAAAGGAAGTAATTACAAATTATATGGCTGAATTAATTGAAAAAAAGCAACTTAATAATATTGCTACCTGGATGATTCCAGTCAAAGAAACAAACTTACCATCTGTCCTTAAAGGTGTGTTTTTTATGGATGGTAATCCACTCCCAGATACTTGCATTACTATGTGCAATTTAGAATGGGATATACAAAATATAACTTTGCTTTTACCAGTCTTTGCACCGTTACAATGGACTTTTCATAACTCGATTGCGGGTTGGATATTACTACGTTTAGTTCAATGGTTAAAAGTAACTTACAAAATTCAGTTTGAAGATGAAACTTTGCAACAAGCTCAAATCATACCTGTTTTCCTGGGAATACCAATTTCAACATTGATTGTAAGTTGTACAATGTCTCAAGACAAAAATTCTCTCAATGGAGATATTTGGCACAGAAAGAATGTCTGGTTCGGCGGACTTTCTCGCGCTGGTGAGTATACTCTCCGTAGGGTTGTTGATCAAGATGGTTGTTATACTCCTGCTTTTAACGATATGCTTACCAGAGTCCAAAATGAATGTTTAGTGATTGGACACCACTGAAATTGATCCAGATCAGGTTAGTCAGCTAAAGCTTAGAGCTTTGTCGCCCCCTCATCGCTAACTTGAAACAGAGGTTTTATTCTTTTTTGATTTCTGTTTTCGCCAATCTGAAATTGTATTTTTTGTACTCCAAATTCCCAAAGCCAGCAACCCAAATGTAACAGAGGGTTCTGGAACAGAATTAACTCGACGGAATTCGATGGGTGTGGCCACAAGTAAATTACCTTTTTTGTCAAAAATTTTGTCTAAGGAATCGATGCTACTCTGCTCAATAGTTACATCGGAAACCACTTTGAAGCCATTACTTGTTATACAGCCATCGGGAGCGTTATTCCCAATGTAACTTTTCGGCTCCCAAAATAATTGCAGATTACAGGTGTTCTTCTCGACATTGTTAATACTAAGCTGTCGCCTAGACTGAGAATGATTGCACAACCCGCGTACAGTATTTTCATTTAAAAAGCTGCTAATACTTAAATTCACAGCCGAATTTTCTTCATTAAAAGAATAAAGGCGTAGGCGCTCAAAACCTGGGCTTTCTTGCTCTAGATAAACGTTCTGTGTGTTAGCCAAAGGATTAGTATCATCCAGTTGCACACTACAATTTGACATAGTGATTAATGGCACAGAGGGGCTATTAGCAATCTGTTGGGCATTATCAAAAAAACCAGTGAACCACTGTGCTACTTCCTGAACCTGTGTCTTAATTGGTGGTACACTGGTATCAGCACGGCTTTGTTGAAGAAATGAAAATGTTGTTACCAAAAATGTCAAAATTGATACTTTGAGTAAATGCATAGAGGTTTGGACTCCAACAAGAGCAGATTACATACTTATGGATAAATAATTTACACCATCAAGCCCCATCTTCCGCCATGAAATAAATTTATTGGCTGTTGGCTAATAACCCTCTTGTGTCACTTTCCAGATTAAGCCAATAGTAAACAACTTAAATTATCCAGATTAGCCACTCAGTTTTATCTCAAAGAGAACCTATCAAGTAGTTAGCCATTATACGCGAATATCAAAAATTTAGTGCCTTCATAGATGAACTCTGCCATCTTGCACATACCCATCTTTAGATGTGCCTGAAGTGATGCTTTGTTGTTTGCCTTGATGAACAGTATTCCTTCCCGCTCTGGTAGAAAATCTTTCAACTTAGCAAACATTACCGCAGCAATACCTTGCCCACGCATAGTTTCATCAACACAAATGGGGCCATACAAGTAAGCATCTTTTGTACCAGGATAGGCTTGTAACATCACCGTTATAATTGGTAAATTAGCAGTTGTCTTTGACCAACTGAGTAAGAATCCTACAACTTGACCATCTTTACGGGCTACAACGCTCGGCATTTGAGAGATAGTCATCATCACAGCCTCTGGCTCAAGATGACCTAACAACATACCACCATGTTCTGCGTCATTGGCTTGGGCCAACTTGACGATTTCAGTAACATCATTGAGACTGGCACGGTCAATCACTACATCATTGAGACACATACCTGGTTGACAAAAATAGGAGAAAGACTTGGAGCAAAAGAATTTTCTTTTAGAAGAATAACAGAGACTAACAAAACCTATTTTTATGTTTTGTTACGTAATAGTTTAGCCCTAAGTTTCAGTACACGGTAGCTCCAGAAAAAATCTGCTGGGATTTGCATGACTTTAAGATTAACTACTTTACTTTATAAGCCAGTAGTCCTTATGATATTTCTCGTTCAGTTTCAGTCAAAATTTTAACTAAACCTCCTATGCCCAGCGTTGTGATTATCTATTTTTCTGGTGCAGGTCATACTCATCTTATGGCCCAAGCTATTGCTGAAGGTGCAAGTAAAGTTAAAGACACTACTGTTGAGCTGCTACGGGTTACTGGAGAGCAGATAGTCAATGGTCGTTGGAAGAATGATGAGGGAATAGCAACTCTCAATCAAGCTGATGCAATTGTTTTTGGCTCTCCTACCTACATGGGTGGTGTCGCGGCTCAGTTCAAGGCATTTATTGATGCTGCTAGCGAAGTTTGGTTCCGACACGGATGGAAAGACAAAATCGCTGGGGGTTTTACCCATTCCAGCTCTCCTAGTGGCGATAAACAAGGCACACTTCTCTATTTAGCTACCAACGCAGCCCAACATGGGATGATTTGGGTAAATGTGGGAGACTTGCAAAGCTTTTTATCGGGTCTTGATGATGGGGTAAATCGATTAGGAGGATTTCTAGGTGTAATGGGTCAAAGTCAACTCGATATGAGTGGCAAAGAACCAGTGTTAGATTCGGGTGATTATCTGACTTCACTGCGCTTTGGGGAACGCATTGCAGAGGCGACTAAACGTTGGGTTAAGTAGCTTTTGACACTTATATTTGGTTATAGCACCCTTGTATCTGACAAAAAATTCAAAAAGTCAAAGTTGCACCAAAGCAGCGATCGCTTGGAACAGGCAGTACACTGCTACTATGCCAAAACTTCCAGAGTGCGTAGGCGTAGCCCGCCGTAGGCATCGCTGTCTTTTCTATTAGTAAGAGTGCCCTTTTCATAGGAATACTTTATATATAGTAATTGCAACAAATAGAACTCCTGTAGTATGAGCGTTATGTAACACTTTTTAAACATCCTCTAAGCATACAAAACCTCTCCATTAGTGCAGTAACACCAATTAATACCATTTTGGATTTTAGATTTTGGATTGGGAATCACTTTCTCTGTTTGGGTTCTATTAGTCCATCTGTCGTAATTATTTTTAAAATTGGTATAACTTAACAGTGATGCTTTGTCGATCGCTCTTCATCTTTATGCCCCAGGTATCGCTCCCCCAATCGTTCTATCCACACCTACCCCTCACCGCTCTTGCTCCCATGCAGGATGTGACAAACCTCTGGTTTATGAAGGTCATTGCCCATTACGGCAGCCCTGACTATTTTTTCACCGAATATTTCCGCGTCAATGATACCTCACGGCTCAATCGTAGCATTCTGGCAGCAATCACCGAAAACGACACAGGTCGTCCCGTTTTTGCTCAAATGATTGGCGAAAGCATTCCAGACTTAGTAAGAACAGCGAAGGAACTCTGCAACTATAATATCGCTGGAGTTGACTTGAACATGGGCTGTCCAGCACCTAGAATCTATCGCAAAAATGTTGGGGGTGGATTGCTGCTCTTGCCAGAAAAAGTGGATCGGATTTTGGGAGAACTGCGGCAGGCAGTCAACGATCGGCCTTTGACCGTCAAGATGCGTGTAGGCTTTGAAAATACAGATAATTTTTACAAAATTCTAGATATAATCAATCGCCACAGCATTGATTTGCTCTCTTTGCATGGTCGCACCGTCAAAGATATGTATCATGGGGCAGTGAAATATGATTTGATCGCTGAAGCAGTCAGACAAGTTCATTGTCCAGTGCTTGCTAATGGCAATATCAACTCGGCAACAACTGCTGTTGAAGTGCTTTCTCAAACGGGTGCGGCGGGTGTGATGGTGGGACGCTGGGCGATCGGTAATCCTTGGCTTTTTAATCAAATTCGGCAAGCTTTGCGTTTCGAGCCGATCGCGCCCGTTCCTTTAATAGAGGTACGCAACTATATCGATCGTTTATGGCAAACCCCAACAGCAGCAACTATGCCAGAGCGATCGCGCGTAGGCTATCTGAAAATGTTCCTCAACTACATTGCTCTGAATGTTGACACTGAAGGTCATTTTTTACGGTTGATGCGACAGACTTCTACTGAGGCAGAACTGTTTAACCTGTGCGATCGCGTTCTCCTTACCGATTTGACAAAAACTTTAGCCCTAGCACCCTCCTTGAGCGTGTAATATCGTGTCTGGCTAAAAACTTGCCTTAACCGAACATAGCGGCGTTGTAGATTTGGCTGTGATTTATGGTAAATTCAACCGCTTGCGCGCACCAAATCGAAATAAGTTATCTGGCAATATTGAAGGGGTCTAGTTCCACACTCAATGCAAGTCTACAAAAAAGCACGTTATGGGTGGACAATTGACTTCTAGTTAAGAGAGTGTCAATTTTCAAGTTAGCTTTTAGATTAGATATGAGTCATCCAAAAACCCTAAATCATCAACCAGGATTGGTTTTCATGCCTGGAGCCGAAGGCTGGTGGGATTCCGAACGAGTTTCTTCGCCACAGGTCTTGTACTGTCCCGATGGAACTTGGAAAATGTGGTATTACGGTCGGGATGCGTCCTTTGATCGGCAAATCAATTTGCCCACTGGTCGCTGTGGTTTAGCGATTTCTGCTGATGGAATTGATTGGCAACGCGTCCAGGGATTATTAACTATGGGGGCTATCTTTGAGCCTCACCAAAATTCTAGTCGGTTTGACTCAGCCCATGTTGGTGTGAGCAATGTCTACTTCCACGATGGTCTTTATTGGATGTGGTATTTCGGTGGAGACCACACAGTTGTTGATCGGGGAGGCTTTAAAGCTAAAGGGTTAAATATGCGCCCTGGCTGCGCTATTTCCCGTGATGGCATAAATTGGGTACGGTTGGAAGGTACTTATCAAGGAGCTTTTCTCGATGTAGGTAAGGCAGGGGAGTTTGATGCCCTGTTTTGTGGCTGGCCACAAGTCTTGCCTGATGATGATGGAACCTGGAAAATGTACTATCATACCTTAAATCCTGACAGAGGATTCTTAGTCGGTTTAGCTGTGTCTTGCGATGGTTTTCATTGGGAAAAAGTTGGTCAGATTTTAGCACCAGGTGAGTCTGGAAGTTTTGATGAGAGAGGCATTGGTACTCGTCATGTTCTGAAAATAAACGGACAATACATAATGTTCTACGAAGGTGTTAACAACAATGGTTATCACTCCATAGGTCTAGCTGTTTCTGGCGACGGGATTCATTGGCAAAAACATCAAGGACAGCAAGTTGGAGGTTCTATCTTTTCCCATGCTCAAAAGGGTTCTGGTCGTTGGGATGCACGGGCTGTAGGCACGCCTTGTGTAGTAGCAATGGATGATGGCAGTTTCCGTATGTACTACATTGGCGCAAACGAAGGTGGCCACGATGAACTATCTTCACAGCACCAAATTGGTTTAGCTGTGAGTGCCGGAACAGATTTTCGCCAGTGGCATCGTTGGGGTGAATACTAATTTCTTTTACATGAAGTACAAAGCTACGGGTTTGAAGGCAGAATGCAAGAGGAAGGAAGTACAAATTCTTTATGTCTGATGCGTGAGTTCTGTACTTTGTACATCATCTACTTGAAAACTGCCGTATATGTTATTACAGCAATGTCATCAATAACACCAAAATAAAAAGATCCCCGACTTCTTTAAAAAGTCGGGGATCTCAAGCTCTCAATTTTTGGAAATCAAATAGGATTACCAAAGCTATTTAATCGCACAGAATATCACTCAAATTGCACAAGCGATCGCCCCGATACGACAATAAAACCCACAGAATCAAGCCTCAGAAGCGGCTGGCGAATTCCCTCTAGAATGGCTGCATTTAAAGCAGTTTCTATCTTCAATTCTTCAGCTAATGCATTATCCCAACTTTGCTGGTTCAGACGTAGGCGTAATTGTTCTACTCTATTGGCTAATTTCTTTTCGGCGATTTTAGCATAACTTTGGCATAAGTCAATAAAATCGGGACGATTGGAAAGTAATTCTGAAGAAGTGTTACGCACTTGATAGCAAAAATTTTGCCATTTACTAGGGTCAACAAAATCGTCAATAATTCCTAAGCGCTCTTTTGCCAGGTTATAATCTCGTCCTTGATTATTGTTTTTATCTTTATATGGACGTTGCAGAATACTTAAAAGAGCTTTATCTTCAACAGCGCGTATTGGCTCTTTGCGACCGTCAACATAGATAGTTTCTATAATTGGCGGAAATAGAGCATCAACACGTCGCTGCAAGTTTTTGAATTGAGAATTATCTAGTTTGTTATCTAGTAAAACTTGTTTGGCAATTCTTAAATTTGCCTCGACTACATAATTGCACTGGAAACCGAACCATTCCTTCCCTTCTTTCGCGTCCCAAGATGCATCAGTGCGCCACAGAGCAAAGGCTTCACCTCGGTCATCCCAATTGATATAGTTCAAGAGTGCTTCGATAAATCCTTCGCCAACTCGAAAGAGTTTAACACCAGCATTTTGGTTTGCCACCCTGCGATTATAAGTACCAAATTGGTCTAGGGAACTCTCAGCAAAACGGTTTTGTAACTCATTTATCGGAACCAATGTCCGCGTTGTCGGTTGATAACGTCGCATCTCTGATGAATCGGGGTTATTGAGTCCTCTGAATCCCAATGCGTCGCAAATCCAGCCTTCAATTGCTCGCCTAATTTCTAGATGACGAGCATCGTAATTATCTAGGTCTTGAAAATACTCGGTAGCAATTTCATCGTTTGCATCAATTTCATCTAGAGCATTTTGTTCGCTAATTTTGGCTATTTCCGCTTCAATTTGCTCTTGAATGGGTGAAATCATCTCTAACAATCCAGCCGCACCTGATTGAAACAAAACAGTTTCTAATTCTGCAAGTTTCTCATCGACATAAAACTGGAGACTGGCAATTGATTGTTGGAAAATACCAAACCCATCTTTTAAGACTTTATACCAAGCATTGTGAGGGCTATCTTCCAAGTAAGGGCCAATCAAGGCACTAGATTGGATACCAATTTTGCTGCCAATGCGGTCAAGTCTGCCAATTCTCTGCTCTAATTGATTAGGCGACCAAGGAAGGTCAAAATGAATTAACCAATCGGCAAACTGGAGGTTACGCCCTTCTTCTCCAGAGCGATCGCATACTAAAATAAAGCAGTTTGGGTTATTCTTGAACCTATTTAAGCCTTCTTCAACTTTGTCTGGTGATTCTCCAAATTGATGGCTGGCTATTGTCTCTGCACCAAAGGTATCAGATAAATACCGGACAATTTCGCCACAAGTTTGCACAAAACTAGTAAATACAACAAATTTGGGCAGAATGTCGCCAGTAATTGGTCTCTTAATTCTCTGCTGTATTCTCGTGATGAATTCGTTTTGATTTTTCCGAACGTTTGCGGGAATTTTGAAATAAGTACCTAGCTGATTCAGCAGCACTGTTTTCAAATTTTCCGTCCGTTGTCCGTCCTCTTGAGGTTGACGAACAATTTTTAGTAAGGATTGGAGAATCTCTTCTTCCCCTGAAAATTTGGGGGTTGTAGTTAATAGGCGAATATCATCTTCTTTAAACTCTTGGATGAGTTTAGCATGAGGTTTCGCAGTTAAACGCGCCGTAATTACCTGCTCTAAAATTCCTAACCAAGTACCAGCAGCAAGAAATAACAGCTGAAAAATTCGCTGATATTGTTTGTCTCTAGGAGCAACACTCCGCCATTGATTGAGGAGTTCGTGGATATCAAGCGATCGCTCGTCTAAATCATACTCTTCTTTAGGCGTAAAATTGCGGTCAAAGATCACATCTTCCACCGCAGCGCGACGGTTGCGAAGCATTCGCCGATGTAGTCGATAGATATCGCTGACATGGACGCGAATCGCTTGGACGATTTGCTCTTGCTCGGTAGAATTTGCTTGTAAACAATTTTCTAAATCATCCGCCAGCTTCAGTAAATACTCATCCTCAGCAAACAGGTTTCGCAATTGCTGCAAGTTGCTTTTGAGAACCTCTGATTCTGCACCTTCTTTAAAAGAAAGCAGAAGTTTACCGATTTGCTGACGGCTTTCAACTTTGGCGCGAAAACCTGCTAAATCGCCAAGTTTATAGGTTGTCGGGTCGAGCAAGTGCAACATTGCCAGAAAATCTTGCTCGTGATTGAGAACCGGAGTGGCAGATAATAAAAGTAAGCGATCGCTTTTATGAGCAAGTTCTTTGCAAGTCTGAAAACGCTGGCGCACTGTTGCATCTTTAGAGGTCGCCATTGCGGCGATGTGATGGGCTTCATCTAAAATTAAGCAGCCTATCTTTGCTTTCAGGTTGATTTTATGGATATCTTCAACCGCCAGCACCGCTACCCGTTTGCCAAAATGGGAGATGTAAAACTTATTTTCTAACTCAGTCCGCCATTGTTTGAGCAAATATTGCGGAACTATCACCACTGCACCTTTTTTCGGTTCATCGAGGAGGAATTGACGCAGAATCGCACCCGCTTCGATGGTTTTCCCGAGTCCCACCTCGTCTGCTAACAAGTAGCGTTGAATTGGGTCTTCCAGTACCCGCCGCACTACTTCAACTTGGTGAGGATAAAGATTAATATTTGCCGAAATCAGTCCCGTCATCCCGCGACTCACAGCGCGTTGCTGAATCAAGGATTTCACGAAAGCTAATCTTTTGTCGTGGAAATAGGGCGTTTCGTGACCCTTCATCGCCAGAGTTTGGATAGGGTCTGTATTTGGTAGATTACAACGAACGTAAATGTCTTCAACAGAAGCGATCGCACTTTTCTTATCTGGTAAATCAATTTGATACATTTCTGTATCTTCATCCCAGATAAAAACTCTGCCAACTATCCATTTCTCCTGAGTTTGGGACTTAATATAGCATCGAGCCTGGGGTTCCAGCTTGACTTGAGAGAGCGAACTTAAAGGTAAAGTTTTTTGGAGACGTTGGCCTATAGAGCAGAAATACTCAACGTTTGCATTGGTATCAGATATTTCCGTAACTTTTCCGATACCCAAAGAATTATTCTGGGACTGTACCAATAAACCAAGCTTAATCATAGATCCAGTCCCCTGAGCACACTAAAAGAACCTTCCAGACTAGTTTTTAGCCCATATCTGGCAGTTTTGTCGATCAACATTATAGATAATAAACTGGTATTACAGTTTTTGTGAGAGCGATATCTACGACGGGCTATTGGGCGTCGCTCCACCACAGCCAATTAATAAAATTAGCAATTTTCAGGTAAATACACCACACAGTAGAGGTACAGCATTGCTGTGCTTACATAACATATACGGTTCAATTAAATGAAAACTGCTGTAAATTCACATTTCTCAGTAAAGTTTTGCGTAAAGCGTAACGTTGTTAAATGCAGAGCGGCGCATTGGCATTGTTTGCCGACACAATAGCATTGTCAGCCGACACAATGGCATTGTTTGCCGACACAATAGCATTGTCAGCCGACGCATTGGCATTGTCAGCCGACGCATTGGCATTGTTTGCCGACACAATGCCATTGCAGGGTATTGCCAAATTAAATTTGCTACGAATTAATGAAATGCTGTACTTAGCTGATTATCTGGTGTAACAGATTTACGCTTTGGCTTGAGAAGGCCACGATACAATTAAGATTGTGTACATTTATTTACTATGAAGAAAATTAGAGACAACACAATTAAGTTAAATCAATTTTTAAAGTTGATGGGTATAGTGCCAACTGGAGGTCAAGCCAAGCTGATGATTCAAGGTGGCGATGTCCAAGTAAACGGTATGCTGGAAACTCGACGAGGACGGCGACTAGTACCAGGCGATAAAGTGACAATCCAAGGACAGACTTTAGAGGTTAATTTGAACAACAATGAAGACCCAGATATAATGATAGATTTAACCGAACAAACCGAGTAAAGAAAGTTTATCCTAAAGTTACAAGTTTCTCTTTTGCCTTGTGAGCAATGCTGCAAATCTCCCACAAAGTTATTATCCCACAGACTGAGATTGAAATTACTGCGATTCGCTCCCAAGGAGCGGGAGGTCAAAATGTTAATAAGGTTTCTACGGCTATCCACTTGCGCTTTGATATTGCGGCTTCATCATTACCCGATTATTATAAACAACAGCTTTTAAAGCTCAACGATCGACGCATTAACCAAGAAGGAGTAGTTGTAATTAAAGCTCAGGAACACCGAAGCCAAGAGAACAACCGCGAGTCAGCATTGAAACGACTTCAAGAACTCATTCAAAGTGCAGTTGTCGTGACAATCAAACGCAAACCCACTAAACCAACTCGCAGTTCTCAAAGAAAGCGTCTTGACCACAAAAGTAAGCGCGGACAGGTTAAATCTAACAGAGGGCAGGTGACAGATTCTTGATTCATCTGTTATGTGTAGAAAACACACGTATTATTAAAGACGAAAAAAGATGAATAAAACATTACTAAATATATTGGTATTTGCGCTTTTAATCTTGTTTATCATCTCTCCCTTTGCCGCTCTTGCTAGTTTAATGCTTGTAGTGTTAGTTGCGGCGTTTTTATTTCTACTAGGGGACACGTTTCAAGCAATTATTGGTGGCGACACCAACCCAAAAAAGTCATAAAAGCAAAATTAAAAATGCAGATAGGGATTTACCCGAAAAAGCCGTTTCCAAGGTGCGATCGCTTTAGCTTGGACAATTGTCAATCTGTCACAGCATAAGTTGACAGATACAATTGCTTTATCAACCAAAAATTAAACAATTATAATAACGATTTTCTAAAAGGAAAAAGACTTTGAACCTTACTCCTCAACGTTAGTAGGAGAGCTAGTGCGTTGCGGGATTTTCCCTGTTAAGCAACCAACTAGCGCTATATTGGATTCAACACAGAAGTGCTACATAATGACGTACACAGGTAAGGGAACAATAATGTTGTGCCCTTACAATAATCTGTACCTCACCAAGTTGCAATCTGCTGTATATGTATCTATTTTAAGGAAAAATATTCCTTGTGTTTGTCATAAGAATATTTGAACAACTCGCTATTTTTTAAATAAAAACACCTAAAGTTCATTTATCTGGGGAGTAATAATTATATTTGCTGAAGATAAACACACTGAGGACTAGTAGAGCTAAACTAAATAAAAATAAAAATAAAAAATTAGTAGTCACAATATAATAAGTATTATGAAAATGAATTGTTGATAACTTTCATAACAGCCTCAACACTTTTTTATAGTCAACATTAAGCAGAATACATAAATGCGGATAATTGGACATATCAACAACAAAAGGTACTACCCATGAGTTCCCGCGCACTGCTGTTAGTAAATCGTCATGCTCGCCAAGGGCAAAAGGGTCTGTCAGAAGCGATTCAATATCTGAAAACACTTGGTTTTGATTTAATTGAGGAGTCTACAGAAGATCCCAAACATCTTGCTGAAGTTATACTTCGCTATAAGCATCAAGTTGACTTGGTAATTATTGGCGGAGGAGATGGTACTCTAAATGCTGCCGTAGATGCTTTAATTGAGACTCAGTTACCTTTGGGAATCTTGCCTCTGGGAACTGCCAACGATCTAGCAAGAACTTTGGGAATCCCAAATTCCCTCAACGAAGCTTGCAAAATTATTGCAGATGGACATTTACACCGCATCGACTTAGGTTGTGTAAATGACAAGCATTTTTTTAACGTTGCCAGTATGGGATTGAGTGTAAAAATTACCCAACGACTTACCAAAGAAGTTAAGCGCCGTTGGGGAGTATTTGCTTATGCTGCTACTGCATTGCAAGTGATTTTGGAAGCCAGACCTTTTACAGCAGAGATTGCGATCAACGGTGAATTAGTTCGCGTCAAAACAGTGCAAATTGCAGTCGGTAACGGCCGCTATTACGGTGGTGGTATGGCAGTGGCTGACGATGCCACAATAGACGATCAAAGACTAGACCTTTATAGCTTGGAGATTGAACACTGGTGGCAAGTTATATTATTACTACCCGCAATGCGACGAGGGCGACATATACATTGGCAGAGTGTACGCTCCCATCAAGGTCAAGAAATAGAGGTACATACTCGCAAACCTCACCCTATTAATACAGATGGTGAAATCACTACATACACACCTGCTCATTTTCGGGTTATACCTAAAGCTATAGCTGTTTTTGTACCCCCGGAAAGCAGGAGTTAGGAGTCATTCAATTTTAGATTTTCCTTCAATCCAAAATCTAAAATTGGCAGAGTTTAGAAGTTATTCTCCTTCATCTCCCTTTACTACAAAGTGGGAACTCGCATCAACTCACGCCAAATGCATCTGAGATTTTCTCAAGATATAAAGTCCCTGTTGCAACGCCTAGCTGAACAACCTCTGACTCTAGGTGATATTCTGACAGAAACCTCAGAACGGGGCTTCAGCCTGGTAATTACATTATTAGTTTTGCCTTTTTTACTTCCTATGCCACCGGGATTAACTGGCCCATTTGGTGGTGCTTGTTTACTATTGTCAGTGCAAATGGTTTTAGGAAGGCGATCGCCTTGGCTACCGAAAAGAATCGCTAACTACAAATTTCCTCGTTCCTTCGCGCAGTTACTTTTGCAAAATTTGGGACGGCTTACCAAAGTTTTCCAGAAAATCGCCCGTCCCCGATTAGCAAAAATAGCTCAGAATCCTTTGGTTTGGCGAATTAATGGGTTTTGTATCTCTTTATTAACAGTATTACTAATATTACCAATTCCGTTTACAAATCCTATCCCTACTATCGGTATTTTACTTTTGACTGTTGCCACCATCGAATCTGACGGTTTATTAATTTGCATCAGCTACGGCATTACTGCCCTAATTACCTTACTGTTTGGATTTATTGGTTATGCAGTGTGGTTAGCTCCCAGTTTGCTGCCATCGATATTGAAATAATAAAAGCCTCCAGCTTTTGGCTGAGGGCTATAAATTCTTAGGTGCATCTACCATTTATTAATCCGCTTTATTTCTTGCCATATCCGGGTAAATTATACTTTTGAAAAGATTTCTTTTTTTTTGAATAAAAAATTATTAGCAATAAAAAAGCCTTCAACTAAAAGCTGAGGGCTATGATTTAATTAAGGTGCATCTACCATTTATTAATCCGCTTTATTTCTTGCCATATCCGGGTAAATTAAAATTTTAAGTAAATTTATTTTGTTTCTGAATAAAAAATATCAGTAATAAAAAAAAGCCTTCAACTAAAAGCTGAAGGCTGTGATTTAATTAAGGTGCATCTACTATTTATATATCCGCTTTAGTTATTGCTGCATCAGGAAGAATTGAAAAAAAATGGATAGCTGTAGAATTGATTTCGTTAGCTACAACGTTAGTACTGCCCTCAATGAGGATCGCCTACGGTATTTGATTAGGTAATCATTGACCAACTTCACATTAATTTTACAATTATCCCCATTTTACTCTGAATACACAAAGTTTCTGTTAATATCTCTGATTCGATATCCGTAATAGTACGAATTTAGTTTATTAGTTGGGTATATGACTATGAAAGTTAGACACACCCAACTTGATGAAGCGATCGCAATTTCTATTAGCCCTTGCTAGTCTTAGTATTGTCGGGGGAAGCTTTTTTCTGAGAACAACTTTTAGCAGTACTAGTGAGCCTAAAATCATAACTGATACATCACGCTATAAAGAAATTCGTAATCAACTATGGTCTGATAATGACCAAGTAAAACATTTTCCTAATGAGATTCCCCCTGATGCTAAAGACGTTCGTATTGCTTACTCTCCCCAAATTTTGCAAGGAAGTAGTTTTTTTCAAATTAGGTTAAAAGAGCCACCAAAGAAGATAGAAAAATTACTTTCACAATACAGAAATAGTGCCAAGCACAAATATAGAGGTGGTAACACAAACGACCACATAAATCAACCTAACGGTGTGCCGACAACTTTCTTCTACACTAGTGACTCTCCTACAGAATCTTTTCCAGCTACTTATGAAATATTAGTATTAAATACAGATGACAAAGGTAGACCTGGCTTTAAGTGGAATCATGGAGATAGCTACGGCGTTGCTATTAATAGTTCCAACTCAGAAATTATCTATTGGTCTGAAAAATGGTAATTAGCAATTCAAAATGAAGAAGAAGTTATGATTGGAGCAAGCCTTAATTCAGATTTCATAGTACTAAGTGCTGCTTTTACCCTTTTGGATATATCACTTTGGGTAGTTAAAATTTATAGTCAGCATAGCTAAGATTTGTAAGCGCTTAAAAACTATCTAAATATGTAGAATGCCAACTGCTTTAATTACTGGTGCCTCTAGTGGTATTGGTAAAGCCTTTGCTCAAGAACTAGCTGCACGCAAGACAAATCTTGTACTCGTTGCTCGTTCTGAAGACAAACTAAGCCAATTAGCTAAACAACTACAAGAACAACACAAAATTCAAGTAGACGTTATAGTAAAAGACCTCACAGAACCTAATGCAGCTGCTAGTGTATTTGAAACCACGAAAGCAAAAGGATTAACTATTGACTTATTAATCAACAATGCTGGTTTTGGTTCTTATGGTGATTTTGCTGAAGGGGATGGAGAAAAACAAGTTAAAATCGTACAATTAAACATTTTGGCATTGGTAGATTTAACCCACAAATTTCTACCATTGATGCGGCAACGTCGTTCTGGAAGTATTATTAACGTATCCTCTATTACCGCATTTCAACCGATACCATACCTTTCTGTTTATGCTGCTAGTAAAGCTTTTATTCTCAGCTTTAGTGAAGCGTTATGGGCAGAAAATTATCAGTATGGTGTCCGTATTTTAGTCACTTGTCCAGGGCCAATAGAAACAAACTTTTTTGCAGAAGCTAATTTTCCTCCAGCACTGGCAAGCAGTACAGATAAAGTGTATTCTTCCCAAAAAGTGGTTCTGGAATCTTTAGAGGCTTTAGAAAAAGGCTATCCAACTGTTATTAGCTCTGATAGTAGCACTCAAATTAGAAGCAAATTATCTCGACTTGTACCGCGCAAACTTCTACTGAATATGTTAGCAAAACACTTTAAAGCTTAAGTATTAAGTATATATTTAGGACTAGAGACGCGATTAATCGCGTCTGTACAAGTTAGGAGTTTGGAGTTAAATAAACTGGTGTATTTCAAACTCCTCACTCTTCACTTCTTACATATACCTTGTTAATTGAACTCGGTAGCGCTCTTTTTTTGTAACGGCGATTTCCCCAACTTCTAAACGCCCTTTTGAGCGAATGGCGATTAAGTCGCCTGATTTGACTTGAGAACTAGCTTGGGTTACTTCCTTCCAATTGACGCGGACATCACCAGCATCAATGAAATCAACCATTTTGCTGCGGGACATACCAAAACCAGCTGATGCGATCGCATCTAATCTTAAAGAAGCCTCCACAGTAGTTAATTCTTTTTTCTTGGGTTCTCGAACTTTTAATTCGGTTAGCTCAATCTGCTGAGTTTTCACAGGAACCGATCGCACCTGTTTGAGACTCATTGACAAAAATTCCACCAACTCTGGTGCAACAATCGCCTGCGCCCCTCGTTCTCCTAAAACAATTACATCTCCCGTTTTTTCACGAACAATTCCCGTCCCCAACATTGCGCCTAAAAAGTCGCGGTGAGAAGCGGTATCAAACAGGAAATTACCAGCAATTTCCACGGCTACAAGGCTGACTTGAGATTGATCTAACGGAAGTTCCGAACGAGCGATCGCTATTCTTTGGCGTTCAGCTTGCGGATATCCACCCCACGCCACCAATTGCACTTCTGTTAATCGGTTAAATACCCGTTGAATTTCTGCCAATTCTGGGGGAGATAGAAAATCTGTCAAAACCACTTCCCAAGTTTTGATCGCTTGCTCTGCTTGGTCGATTGCACGAGCTACACTATCTCGATTTTCAACACCTTTTAAAAGTTCTTCTCGTGGCAACATTCTTAAAAATTATGAATTAGTCATTTGTCATTTGTCATTTGTCATTTATCTTTTACCAATGACGCCACTTGCTCCACTTGGGGAGACCTCTTGGCGCTAACCTCTCCCTTTGGGAGAAGACCGCAGTAGCTCCCCCATGCCCTATTCCCCTCTTTAAAACTATCTTGATTCTAACTTTAATTCCCATTTCAGCAGATTTTCATCCCTAGCAATTTGTTGCATTCCCAGTTTTTCTAAAATGCGAATCGAGCCAACACGATCGTCTGGAGAATTATCGCTCATTCTCTTAAGTTCTTGCTGAGTAAAGGCAAAATCGACCAGTGCTTCTACTGCTTCAAAAGCAAATCCCTGGCGGCGATAAGCTGATAAGACTTCATAACCCATTTCTACAGTTCCTGTGCGATCGGGTTTGCCACCAAATCCTAAATCACCAATCAGGGTAGAATCAGCAACGTGAATCATTAGCCAGATACCCCAACCCAACTAGGAAGAATCATCTACTAGCATCTGAGCATACATTGGAAAAAAATCTAGCACTTCAGATGCATACCAATCATCAGCAACCCATACCCCCAAAAGCTTTTCTACTTGGGGTTTATTTCTTATCACAACGGCTTGCGCCACCTCCAAAGAACAGGGAAGCAACTCAAGTCGCTGTGTCGTGAAGTGTAAACTAGGATTCATTACACACTACTTGTGTCGGCATAACCTTGGATATTTTCTGGATCAAACTGACGTAATATTTTGGTTGCTTGGCGAGTAAAAGTTTCAGAACCTTGAACGACAACCAAGTATTTACCCGCATCTAAGCGGTTGCGATAAGGTAAAGCATCACCACCACCTATAAGTAAACCGACTCCGCCACCGACAAACACACCACCCATTGCACCACTAGCAGCACCCAGCAGTCCGCCAACAATGTGATTGCCAACTTCACCCGCCCAAGCAAAAGTATCTAAACCAGTAATGAGGCTGAATGTAAAACCTGCAAAAAAGCCAAATGGTATCAGCCAGGTTGCCATCTGTTTTGCTTGCTTTTTAGCTTGCTCTGTGGGGTCAATTAAGCCAAACTCGTCAGCCGTTTTATACCCCCTCCCCAAAATAGTGCTGTTAATGCCTTCTTTTTCTAAAGCTAAGTAAGCAGCTTCGGCTTGAATGCGGTCTGGTAATACGGCAACAAGGTAATTCATTGATTTTACAATTTGTCTAATAGAAGTTTTGCCTTAACTAACAGCGTATCAGTCCTGGTCGAATCATCTTGCATTGCATAGGAGTTAGGAGTACAGATGCGATTAATCGCGTCTGTACAGAAGTTAGGAGTTAGCAGTCTTACTCCCCAACGCTAGCTCTTAAGGGGCTGTTCTTGTTAGGTCTGTATTAAACTCAACTGCAAACTGCGTAGGCGTAGCCCGCCGCAGCCATCGCATAATTTAGCACAAGTTAAATGTACATCCGATCACTTTAGCGAATCTAGTGGCTCACAAAAATTATTTACGCCTTGCTTGAGGACATAAATCAAAACTGGTGTTGCCAAAATTTTCGGAAACATCGGCATTGCTTTTAGATGTTCCATCATCTTTTGAGGTGAAGTATTAAGCAAATCTTCGCGATATTCTTGTTCGCAAATCACCACACGCCATTTTCTCGCCAAGGCATCTAACCACTCGGAATTTGCTCTTTCTGGTTCTTGTCCGGCTCGGATAGCTAGCGTCATCGCCGCATCTTCCAAATCTCCATCACAATCTTCAATCAAATCCAGCGCTTCCATATCGCTCTTATCATCTGCCAATTGAGAGCGAAACTGTGCAATTTCTTGAGATGTTACTTTAGTCATGAGTCTTTGAAAAGGCAAGCGATCGGACACTCAGTTATGTTAGTCCAAATTTGACTATAGCGCTTCTCTGTTAAGTCCAATACAGACCTCACAAAAACAACTCCTTCCCTACGACTTCTGCCTAACCCTCTTTTAATACCATTTCTTTGTGAGGCGGCGCCAAATTTTCTTTCTTCCTTTGTGTCCTTCTCTAACGGGACGCTACGCGAATGCGCCCTATCCTGCAATCAGCCGCTTTGCGTCTATGCGGTTCGTTCCTGATATAATTTAGCGCATCTTTATACAGAATTGGCATAAGAAGAGCGGAAAAACTTTTGTTACTGGAAGAAGGGGAGTAAAATTCTCAGCCTAGAATAGTAGCCTATTCTCGATAGACTCTTATCCTTTAGCGATCGCTAAAGAATTTCTAAAAAATCACAATTTACATATTGTCTTTTAGACTAAAAAGCCTCATGTTTCCAGTAAATACACTGAATTAATGAGGCTTTTAGCTAACTTTGTTATTAGAAATGCTACTGGACTCTGTGATGCTCTAATAGCAGGTACAAAGTGCATTACAAAACACAACAGCAGTCAAAAATACTGATTCAGTTGAGTTTCAGCTAATTAGCGGAATGCTCTGAGGGTAACAGACCGTTGTAACTGAGCTAAAGCGCGGTTGTAACTCAAAATTGCTGTGACTCGATTACCTTCAGCTTGTGTGAGGTCATTTTCAGAGTTAATGACATCAGTTTGAGTACCTACACCAGCTTGGAATCGCAAACGTGCTAAACGTAGAGCTTCCCTAGCTTGTTCTAAAGCGGTATTAGCGGTTTGAACATTCTCCAAACTAGATTGCTGGGTAAAATAGGCTTGTTCTACCTGAAAGCGAATTTGATTGCGCTGTTCAGCAAATTGAGTTTCTGCGATCGCAATATTAGCTTCCTGTTGAGATGCTCTTGCTCTTGCTGCTCCCCCATCATACAAATTTAGGCTTGCCTGAACTCCGAATGAATAACCATCAGTAACGCTGACATTATCACTGAACTGATCTAGCAGGTTGTAGTTGGCGACCAAACTAACTTGAGGACCCAGCTCCGCAAGGGCCTGCCTACGCTGTTGCTCACTGGTATTGCGTTGTGCCAACTGCTGTTGCAGTTCTGGACGATTTTGATAAGCCAACACAATACTTTGTTCTAGGGTTGGGTTCCAAAGACCAGCTAATTGTACAGGGTCAGCGGCACTGATATTTATTGCTTGCGGCAAACTTATCCGAGTTGCTAATTGACGACGGTAAATTGACTGCTGGGATCTAGCATTAGTTAAATTTTGTTGGGCATTTGCTAAATTCACCTGCGATCGCAACACATCAAACCGCGTACCAACCCCAGCTCGCTCTAAAGCTTCTGCATCACGTAAACTAGCCTCAGAGTTCACTACAGCCGACTGACTAATGCGTACTTGTTCATCCGCTTGTTGCAGATTATAGTAGTCAGTGGCAACATTCAGACGAATTGTCTCAAACTGAGTTTCTACAGCAAACTCATAGTAACGTAGCTGTTCTTCAGCCGCTCTGATGCTAGCTTGCACTCTCCCAGAAGTATAAAGGTTATATGAAAGTTGTGCTGAACCATTGAAAGATGTACCGGGTTGATCTTGGTTAGAAGGAAAACCATTTCGTGCGCTTAATTTGTCTTGAAGCTGACCACTAGCAGACTGACTGCGAGTAATATCCGTGCTAATTCCCAAAGTGGGCAATAAACCAGCTTGCGCTTCGCGTAGAGCTGCTCGATTGCGTTTTAGCTCTAATAGAGACACCTGTAAATCCCGATTATTACGCCGTGCTAGCTCTAGAGCCTGTGCCAAAGTAATTGGTTGATTTTCCTGAAGTCTAACTTCCTCCGCTTTGGTGGGAAATTGTAGGGGATTTGAGTTAGGAATCAGGTTCTCTGGAACTTGTACCCGCCCTGACGGCACAGGATTTACGGTTGTTGGTACAGTAGCAGGTTGCACTGAACCTTCTGGTGCAGGAGTTACAGTTCCTGGTAAAGTAGCAGGTTGCACCGAATTCCCTGGCGCCGGAGTTACGGTTGTTGGTACATTAACAGGTTGCACCGAACCCCCTGGTGCAGGAGTTACGGTTCCTGGCGCAGTGATTGGAGTCGAATCTGCCGGAATCGTGGTATTAATCTGAGCCAAGCGACCAATAGCATTTTGTTGTAAACAAGTGCTTGAGGTTAATAGCAAATCAGCCAAGGAGTCAGTTTTGCTTTTGCTCAACTCCTGTGGACACCTCTGCGCTGACAAAAGTTTTGCTGCTCCTGCACCTGTGGCTGAAGTTTGTAAAAATGTTTGCAACTGAGTAACAGTATTTATTTTTTGAACCACTGGCTGCTGCGTAGAAGACAGGGACAAAATTCCTTTTTGGACAGAAGGGGGTTTTGAAGTGTAATTGGGAACTACTATCTTCTTTAATTTCTGCCCATAAGCGATTGAATTACTCTGTTTTTGATTCTTTTGAACTTGGGAAGGATTAGAGGTAGGTGTCAAACTGAAAAATCTACCTTTATCTTTCTTAAGTAGTTGTTTTATTGGCACAACAGTATTTTCAGCCGTAAATACTGGAATACTGTTATTACTTAAAGGTTTCATACTAAGTTTAGTAAAACCCAAAGCAGGTACTAGAGTTGGAACACTAACATTTGCACTGTTAGGCAGTTGCCTATTTATGGTGTCCACAACCAAGCCTTGACCATAAGTAGAAGTCAAAACACTAGGAGAAGACGCCAGTTGTACCCCAGTTAGTTTCGCAGTACCAGCCCAAGCCGGCTGAGTTGTTAAGACTGCTGCCGTTACACCAGGTAAGAAGCTATAAAATAATTGCTGTCCTTTCACCGCATCCCCTCACACGAAAATCAATCTAGCGGCAGAAAACCTTTCTTCACCACAGAATATAGCACGATACTAAACTTAGGAAAGAATATACTACGATACTAAATTTAGGGTTCGGAACTCTGTTTGTCTTCAAAACGTCTAACAATGCGAGAAAGTTCCGCCTTTTCATCGATACTAACGCGAGTAGGAGCACCGCTGATAATCCGTTCGTAGTTTCGGAAAGAATCTTTAATTTCTGGGCCATCAGCAGTAATATTATACTCACGAATTCCCTTATCATGCCAAGACCCGCGCATTTTGAATACGTTAATTGCCCGCGACATTTCTCCGCGAATTTCTACGTACTGTAACATCAGAATTGTATCGGTAATCGTGGAAATATGAGAGTCAGTAATCGAATGCGCTCCTAAAAATTGGTCGGTTGTGTTGGTAAAGAAACCAGTAATTTCTTCTTGTTTAGCATAACCTGTTACACCAATAACAAACTGCCGAAATGCATTATTTGTAACTCCTCTAGCTAGTGCTGATAGGGAATCAATAGCAATCCGAGTGGGTTTGAAAATAGCAATTTCTGATTTAATAATTTGTAAGTGGTCTTCTAAACCAGTTGATTCCGGATAAGTACAGATTATTTTGAGTAAACCTTGATGTTCTAATTCTTCAAAATCAATTCCCCAAGAGGAAGCATTACGAGATAGTTGGGCGCGTGATTCTTCATAAGCAAATAATATTGCTTGTTCTCCATTAAGGCAGCCATCTTGAATAAACTTGCTGACTAACAGGGTTTTGCCAGTACCTGTGGCTCCTGTTGCCAAAATAATTGAATCTTTAAAGAAACCACCACCGCACATTTCATCTAAGGTTTTGACACCAGAAGATACCCTGACATTAGAAGAACGTTGAGTCAAGCGCATTGCTCCGAGTGGGAAGATGTTAACTCCTTCATTAGTAATCGTGAAGGGATATTCGCCTTTCATGTGAGTTGTGCCGCGCAATTTGAGAATTTCAATTGTGCGACGGCGGCGCTCTCCTTCTAAAGCGTTGCGGACAATTATTACATTATCGGAAACAAATTCTTCTACTCCAAAAGAGGCAACAGGCCCATATTCTTCACTACGTTCAGTAGTAATTACAGTGGTGACACTCAATAATTTGAGACGTGCTACCAGGCGAAAAATTTCGCGTCGCACTACTCCCATAGCTTCATACTGCTGAAATATCGCTGTTATTGAGTCGATTGAAACTCGTTTAGCTTTATATTTGCGGATGGCATATTGCAAGCGCTCAATAAGTGCAGAAAGGTCAAAATTTCCCACGATATCTTGACCTTCTGGATCGGGAGATGCATCCAGAATAAATAACTTGCCTTCTTCAATTAAGCGAGGCAAGTTCCAACCAAAAACATGAGCATTTTTAATAATATCACTTGGTGATTCCTCAAAGGTTACAAATACTCCTGCTTCATCAAAATAGGTAATACCGTTATAGAGAAACTGAAGAGAGAATAAAGTTTTGCCTGTGCCGGATGTGCCGCTGAGCAAGGTAGTTCTACCAATTGGTAAACCACCATGACTAATATCGTCAAACCCTTCGATCATCGTCCGAATTTTTTCTATACCCCCATTTTTCGGTGGTTGCTTTGGTTCTAGTTGCTCGTTTTCATTCATTGCTTGATAATAAAAGGAGATTAAAACCTATTTTTTTATTACTAAAACTTGTACTCAATTTTTTATGATTAAAATTTTACTCTTCAAAATCTTCTTCACTCAGTTCTTCATAGAGCAAATCCAACCCAATCAACACTCTTTCTCTATCTGAAAGATCCCCAATAATTTTGCGAACGGGTGGAGGTAAAATTTTAGATAATGTTGGCGTTGCCAATATTTTATCTTCTTCCGCTAGTTGCGGGCTTTTCAGCACATCGATCACTTTTAAAGCATAAACACCTTCAAACTCTTGTTCTAAAATATCTTTGAGTGTTTTTAATGCTCGGACTGAATTAGGGGTGTTACCTGCTACGTAAAGCTTGAGAACGTAGGTTTTTCTGGCTTTATTCATATACTTAATAACTAGTCATCATCAAAGAAATACAATATTTTTCCGTGCATCGTGAGTCACTCACAGTTGTAGTTTGTTCCAAGTTGAATACAGAGCAAGAAATTTAATTTATTTTATTTAGAAATCGAACTCCTATAGACTTCGCACAGGTGAGCCAAGATATCTATCAACGTTAGGCGGTAATCAAGTAAGGTTTCATTGCTCCTTCCTTCTAATTTTAGCTGGTGAGAAAATTCTTCAATTATCTCCATGTGAATTTCGATTATTTGAGGCACAGGAATATTAGCATAAAATATAGTATTGATGAATTTATCAATTTTATCTTTGAGTGTTTTGTCTGTAGTAAAATAATCTATAAGAATCAGGCTATAATCTGTTTTAAGCTGTCTTAATAATTCTTGTCTTTCTGCTGGAGTCATCTCCTGAAAGTGCTGTTGGCTTTTTTGCATCTGACTGGCAAATACATAAACGTAGTTGCTAGTGTATGCCTTACTTAGATTTAGTGGCAGCCAATTTGGTAAGTAGTTGATTGTTCCAGAGGTCGTTGCGGCAATAGGTAAGTAGCAAAATTGGGTAATAATTGCGCCCATCAATTTCCCTACCCACGTACTCAAACCTTTTAGGTTGGCTAAGTCAACTGGATTATTTAAGCATTTGTTAATATGAGATTGCAGAATCAATATCGGTAATAACATCTATTCTTGAATATATCTCCTCGATCGCCCTGACCAAGAAACGCGGGTTGATAAGTTTGGCTAACGCTTGTAGGGGAATGCTGCGTGTCCAGTAAACTGCTGATTTAATCCCAAAATAACGCTCTATGTGAGCAGATAGTGTTAAGCACTCAACAATCTAGTGGAGCAACTAACTGGTAGAACTTAGTAGGTCTTTGATGATCGCGTATTCGTCGGTATAGGAAGACACAATAATTGACTCATGATTTACATATCTATGTATATAAATAGATAAATTTTTTTATTTTGCTCCTTGATTAAGATACTTAAACGAACTTAAAGGATTGTCGCATTCCAAATCATTATAATTCCTCAAGGTTATAAAGCGAATCTTTGGGGCCATAATTGTTTTAGCCGTCGCTATCGATGAGGAGTTTAAATACCAGTAAGACACTGGGGAGGCTAGTTGCTAGAAATGAGAAACGTCGCCTCTGGGAAAAATGCACTCGTTCGCAAGTAAGTGTCCGTTAGGGTAAATCCCCTTGTTTTAATGGCGTTGAAATAACCAGAGTTGCTTATTATGAGTCTTCTTAGAGGATATGACTTCAGGCGAAAAGACCATCAACTGGCAGATGGAAGTGCCGGAGGGTTCCACAGGAAGAATGACCCCAAAATCCTTATGTTAATGCTAGATTACCCGCTTTATGACTTTCAGGCAACCGTACCTAGCTGCCTCCAAACAAGTTCTCTGGCAGTGGTGTTGGAGATTTTTGAGCAAGAGCAGTGCGATCGCTTGGTAGTAGTGAATCAACAGCAATGCCCCATCGGATTGCTGTATTCTGCCCGTTTAATCCCAAAATTATTAGCACAAAGTGACGATAAAAATCTAAATTTACACCAATCGCTCTCTACCTGGGGTCAAGGTCTAATTGAGCCAATACAGACAATATCAGCTTCTGAGCGTGTAGAGCGATTAAGCTTGCGCTGGTGCGATTCACAAGTCGAAAAACCCCAAAACTTAGATTGGGCGCTGATTGACTCTGATGGTCGATATTTGGGGCTGCTAGATAGTTCACGCCTGTTGCGATCGCTGGCTCAAGAACGTATGGCTGGCTTACAAAGGTCTAGCGAGCATCGTCATGAGTATGATGGTGCGCCAAATGAACCCAAGTCGTTAGGACACCAGCCACTGGTACACTTGCTAGAAAGACTGCCTTGGGCTTTAATGTTGCAAACGGGTACTGGCGAGGTGGTAGCGCGAAATCCCGCCTGGTGGCAGCAATTAGGAACCTTAAAAGATCCAGAAGGGGTTAGGCAACAGGTGGAGGCAATACTTGTCCCTAAACGCTCCGAAATAGCAGAATATGTCACCCAACCAGCAATCAAAGTTCATTCCAATGGTAGGGAGAATGAGCATACTGGTGAAGGACTGATTCAGCAAGCATCAACTGATGCTGCATACAGCCGATGCTATTTGGATAGTCAGGTGGGTACTTGTACCTGCGTTGTCGAAGTGCAAAATGGTCAAGAGCAAATCTGGCAGTTTGCCAAAATTCCCTTAGATAGTCCTGAGTTTAAAGTTATGAGTGCCCAAGAGGAGATTGCACTCAGCACTGATTTGTGGTTGATTTTAGCTACTGATGTCACTGAACAGCAGCAACTTTGTAAAGAACTAGCAGCGAAGAATGCCGATTTAATTCAACTAAATCGGTTAAAAGACGAGTTTTTAGCTTGTATTAGTCATGAACTCAAAACTCCTCTAACTGCTGTTTTGGGATTATCGCGCTTGCTAGTGGATCAGCAGTTGGGAGAACTTAACGAGCGTCAAGCCCGTTATGCGGGACTGATTCATCAAAGCGGACGCCACCTGATGAGTGTGGTGAATGACATTTTAGATTTGACCCGGATGGAAACGGGACAAATGGATTTGACACTGACTCCGGTGAAAATCAGTACTGTGTGCGATCGCGCCCTATCGGAAGCCAAAGCTATCCACACTCAAACCACCAAAGCAACATCTGCCCCGCCACCTCCAAATGCCCGTTCATCTGCTCCTCAATTCAGTCTTTCCATTGAACTAGGTCTAGATCAGATGGTGGCAGACGAATTGCGCTTACGCCAGATGCTAGTACATTTACTTTCCAACGCCTTTAAATTCACCGAAATATCTGGCGAAATTGGGCTGCGGGTGAGTCGTTGGGAAGGATGGATTGCCTTTACAGTTTGGGATACAGGTATTGGCATTCCTGAACACCAGCAACACTTAATCTTTCAAAAATTCCAACAACTAGAAAATCCCCTGACTCGCCAATTTGAAGGCACTGGTTTAGGGCTAGTATTAACTCGCGCCTTGGCTCGCCTCCACGGAGGAGATGTCAGCTTCTTATCGCGTGAAGGTAAAGGTAGCCAGTTTACCCTACTTCTGCCGCCCAGTCCCCCGAAAACAGGCTTTTCGGAACCAGATATGGGAATCAGAAAAGACGAGGAGACACAATACCAACCGACACGGGAAAATCTCGCCACCGCTCGTCAGCATCCTAGTACGCCCACACAGCATCATCTTGCGAGTTCGCAAAGGTTGGTTTTGGTAGTCGAGGCTGTAGCTCGATATATTGAAGACTTGACCGAACAACTCAAAGGTTTAGGATATCGGGTAGTGATTGCGCGATCGGGGACAGAAGCAGTCGAAAAAGCGCGGCGCTTGCAACCAATAGCAATATTTTTAAATCCGTTGTTACCCCTGCTATCAGGTTGGGATGTACTGACTTTACTAAAATCTGACACCGCAACCCGTCATATATCTGTAATTGTGACAGCGACGGGAGCCGAAAAGGAGCAAGCATTTGCCAACCGAGCCGATGGCTTCTTAAGTTTGCCAGTAGAGCATCAGGTCTTAGCACCAGTTCTAGAAAAATTATGTACTGCACAAGTAATACCGCAGATAGGGTTAAATAATAGTGCAATTATCCCAACTAAAACCCCACTGCGAATTCTCAGGTTGGTGAATCCCCAGTTAGAATCGGTCAATCCCCACCCCTCACTTCGAGAACATCGGGTGATTGAAGTAGATGACCTAGATCAGGCAGAACTTTTGGCGCGGGTATGGCAGTTTGATGTGATTTTGTTAGATGTCGAAAGTACCACCGCCCAAATTTATTTGCAACAACTAATTGGACATCCGCGTTTAGCAGCTATACCACTGGTGACTTGCGATGTTGCAACTACCTTAATTGCTTCTAAAATACCAGAGCTATCTGTATTTCCTTACTTAACACCATTTACTAAAGATAACAACAGTCGCACTGAGAAAACAGATGCTTTACTATCAGTACTAGAAATTGCTTCTGGTATTTGCTGCCCTTCCAACATCTTAGTAGTGGATTTAACAATGCTACAGGATTTCCCCCAGGTAAGACGTAAGCCAGCTAAGGGTTATCGGACAGAAAAAAATTGCTCAATTAGTAGTGAAACTGCTGAACGGGGATCTGAATGGTTCCAAGCTTTAATTCAATACCTCCAAACAGCAGGCTTCAAAGCGGCGATGAGTCCTTGTTGGGCAGAAGTGTTGCAACAAATTCGCCACGAAAGCGTTGACTTACTGCTAATTTGTTTAGGAGAAACCTCTATCCACAAAGATGTACTCAAAGCACTGAAAAAATTAGGAGATTCGCCTTTAAAGTTGCCACCAATTTTGGTATTAAATCAGCGATTTAATCGCTCAGAAACCAGTTTTCCGGATGGAGTAGCTTATCAGGAAATTAACAAGCAGAAGAATGGTTTGGAATCGATAGAAACTGTTGTTGGTGCGATCGCTACCCAAATCTTACCGCGATCAATATCAATGGAAGACCTATTAAGCCAGATCAATCAAGCTTTAGCTGTCAATGGCTATAACAGCAAATGTTAATCGGGTCATTAGTCATTGGTCATTAGTTATTCTCAAA
Source organism: Nostoc sp. 'Lobaria pulmonaria (5183) cyanobiont' (assembly GCF_002949795.1). Lineage (NCBI taxonomy): Bacteria > Bacillati > Cyanobacteriota > Cyanophyceae > Nostocales > Nostocaceae > Nostoc > Nostoc sp. 'Lobaria pulmonaria (5183) cyanobiont'. The sequence goes on from NZ_CP026692.1 coordinate 6,181,828, forward strand.
GGACAAATGACTAATGACTAATGACAATTTATGATATGTCTATTTTTTGATTTTTCATTTTCTTAAAAGGAACTCGAACCAAGTTATAAGCACCCTTGGTCGATAAATTCTTGTAATCATCTGGCTGTAAGTCCATTTGTAAAAACTTTTTCTGTTCAGCCAACAGCAGCACTGAGGAAGGTTTTAGTCCTTTAGCAGCCTGGTTTTTAATATGCTCTACAGCCTCTTTAGGAAATTTTAAATAATTTACGTGGATGTGGCTGTAAAATACCACACTAGGCTTTTTGAAGCCAAGCATGATCAATTCTTCGTTTGGTTGTTTTGCTTCTAAAATGACCGCAGACAATTCCCTTAAGGGTAATTGACGTTCTCGATCGATAAAGAACGAAGCAGGCGTTAAGACAAAAATTATAAACGCCACAAACCCGATTAAATTAATACTGATAATGTAGTTCCAGCGGCGACTCAATAATAAACCCGCAACCAAAACAGCACAAACTAGCCAAATTATACCCGCGATTACTGGTAAACCAGATTGTTCAATTAGTTCGTGGAAGTTACTGATCGCTGGATCAGTACCTAATATATGGGTTATGTTGAGCAGTGCTGTTGCCAAAAATGACAAAAACACTACATTCACCCAACCACTCCAAAGGAATGGGGGAGAAACAGAAATTGTTTGCCGTGTCTCTGTATCTTGAAAAAGGTCGCTCCACAATAGGGCTACCAGGATTGCTGCTGCTGGCATTAAAGGCAATACGTAGCTAGGGAGTTTAGTAACAGCAATGCAAAAAAAGGTAAAGATGCTAGCAAACCAGAACCAGGCAAATAAACCAAATTGCTGAAAACGTTCAAGGGATCGCCAATGCGATCGCTGCCAAAACTTTAGTCTGATTATAGAAGCTGGTAAATACACTGAATATGGTGCAAAACCCAACAGCACGACTAAAAAGTAAAAATACCAAGGTGCTGAGTGACCATTAACTACTTCTGTAAAGCGTTCCAGGTTGTGATAACCAAAAAAGGAGTTAATGTAATTCCAGCCATTGCGCCAAATTACTAAAGCATACCAGGGCACTGACAAAGCGATAATTATCAGTATACCTACGAGAAGGTGCATTTCCCGCAACACCTCTCGCACTTTACCCACGTAAAGCAAAAAAGCAGCAACAATTAGCCCAGGTAAAACAATTCCCACTGGCCCTTTGGTCAAAATTGCACCAGCAATCAGCACATAAAAAGCTAAGTACCACTTATTAAGAAATGGGGCATGAAACATTGGGGATTGGGCATTTGTGATTAATTCTGCTCCCCTGCTCCCTTCCTTCCCTGCATACCCTAGAAAGAAACATAACAAAGCCGATGCCATGCATCCGGTGAGCAGCATATCAGAGACACCCGTTCTCGCCCAAATAATAGTTTCGGGATTGAGTGCCATGAGCGCTGCTGCTATAAAAGATATTAAGTAGCGGCGAGTCGGACGTGAAACTTCCTCTAATTCGTCTTGTTTAGCCAGATACCACTGGATGGTGTAAAAAGCTAAACAAATTAAACCGAATGCTGCGATCGCGGAAGGAAGGCGTACTGCCCATTCATTCACGCCAATTATGTGATATGCGATCGCCTGACACCAGTAAATTAAAGCAGGTTTATCGAAACGAGTGTCACCATTGAAAAATGGGGTAATCCAATCACCTGTAACGAACATCTGGCGGGAAGCTTCGGCAAAGAGCGGCTCTGTCTCATCAATCAAGCCAGTATTGCCCAAATTCCACCCAAAAGCCACCCAGGCAACTACTATCAACCACAAAATCGACACAGTTACACTCAGGGCTGGATTTTTTGCTATTTTGTTGAACCACCGATCAACAGTGTGCTTTACACTCAATTTCATTCTCATTTAGTCAATAGTCAACAATCACTAATCAATAGTCGTTGGTTATCGATCTTTTGTTCTTGGGAGTTTTTAATTCAACAATTTTCCTCATATCCATTACTTAACATACCAACTGTAGGGTAAGGATGTAAAAATAAAGGTTTGAGCAAACGGTAAACAATGCCCACTCTCCAAAAATTGCTTCCGTACTCAATATTTACCACTTAGCAATATTTATTGACTCAGCACAAGTTGCCATTCTCTGTTTTGGGAATTCCACTTAGGTAATTGAGTTTCGCCAATAATATAAGGGCCCCAGTAACGACGGGAACCATCTTGTGCAAAAGCAACTAAAACATCTCCCTTCTCCAGCTTTAAATTATTCTGAGGTAGGGATAGAACCAGTCCCTTCTCACTACCTTCTTCGGGAGCAAAATCCCAATGTGCCGGTACATCGTAGTGAGTCTGTTTTTTACTAGATCCTTTTGCTACTGACTGTCGTGCCAGTAGAACCAGCCGCACAGGCTGATTTGTTTGATTGCTCATTCGCAAAGTCCCTTGATCCTTGGCAATGCTTGCTGATTTATCACGCTCTGCCAAGACAGGATAAGTATTCTCTTTACTGCTATGTTCTACTTGATTGGTTGGGGTAGGTGCTGGAGTAGATAGATTAGCGGAAATACCTTTTTCAGGTACAACCGAGGTTGTCTGCCACTCTTGAGTTTCTGTTGGCAGTTCTGAAGATGTATCTGGGTTTGTATCTGGCTTGGTAGACTCAAAGGATACACTCACTCCAAAGCATCCCACCAGAGCAACAAGCAGTCCCAAGCACAAAGCTGTAATACCGACGTTACGATACACTGAGGATTTCATCTTGATAGTTATTAGAAATAAATATTTTGTCTAGGCTTGACCAAATAGTAGCCTATTATCCCAAAAGGCAATCACACAAAATAGCCGAATATAGACTTTCCTAAAATTAGGAACACGAATGTATAATAAATATCATTTTAATTAGAAAACATTTGAAGGATATAATCTCTTTGATATTTGAAAAACAAGAGGTACAGACACCCATTACTTTGGTTTTTGACCGTAAGTATGGATAAAAACAAGATAATTTGATACCTATTCAGTCAATTCATTTGTATAAAAAAAACAAAAGCTTCCTGAAACCGCTAGCAGCCTGAACAAGGCGTCTTGTGCTAAACGTCAGATAAATCTAAGTGGTGTATTTTATCTTCTGCTATTAAAAGCACCTTAAGAGGATGTTTAGAAAGTGTCCGGTGATATAGCAAGTAGCTTAGAGATCCTCCTTCCTAAATCTACGCAAGTCCCTTCTCCTGTTGGGAGACGCTACGAGTAGCTTACTTCCATAGATGAATACAAGTCAGCAAATCCGTATAACGGACTAACTTTCTTTAAAAAGGGGAATTTTGAATCATTTTCCCATTTTTTAAGGCTTGAACGTGGGGATCAAACTAAATATTATTGTTTCTAAACACCCTCTAAGAAACTGTACTTCTCTGAAGATGATAGAATAGTCAAATTTGAATAAATACTGGAATTCCAGTAGATATCTATAATACTAACAAACAAGCTGATGCTAAAACCAATATCCTCCTTACCCTAATATAGATATATTTCAAGATATCTTGACTTTTCCCAGAAGTCCCTTTAATGCAAAACACTCGTCTCAATAACTTGTTCGATGCCATTGCTACACGCTTTGGGCAATGGTTTTTAAATCCTTGGCGACGACTATCGTTGCTGATAATTAGTTTTTTGTTCGGTTTTTTTCTGGGAAACGCAGTTTCCACTACAGCTGGACAACGGGCAGAGTTAGACATTGTGGCAGCTGGTTTTTTAGTCTTGTTGACGGAAATTACCAGCAGGATATTTTATAGTCGCAGGTTTTTGGATAGGCGATCGCTCTTGGTAGACTCATTAAATCTCCTCAAAGTTGGTTTCATCTACAGCCTGTTTCTCGAAGCTTTTAAGCTGGGATCGTAGTCAGATGGAGAATTTATGAATTTGTGGCTGAGTGTTTTGGCAACCAATGGGATGGGGGAAACTTGGAAGCAGGAAGCTAGAGTTGCTGCACTGGCAGATCGGTTAAAGGCAAAAGCTTTTGGCATCACGCCGGAAAATGTTGATGAAATGATCGAAAGGCGATCGCATTTACTAAAATCTGTCTTCCCAGCTTTTAGCGAATTCTGTCAAACTACTTTCAAAGTAGAACCCCAGGAAATGTTACAGGTATTGTGGGACTTGTGGCTGCCTTTGGGGATCAAACTAGCATCGCAGCGCCAACAATTGGGACGCCCCCTGATTCAAGGAATATTGGGAGGACAAGGCACTGGTAAAACCACAATGTCAAAGGTTCTGATTTTGATTCTCGACCATTTGGGATACAGGACTGTGAGTTTATCTTTGGATGACTTATATAAAAATTACAGCGAGCGCTTGCTTTTGACACAGCAAGATTCCCGCTTAATTTGGCGCGGCCCGCCAGGAACCCACGATATAGACTTAGGTTTAAATGTACTAGATCAAATTCGCCAGTTGCAAAGCCCAGTGATGCTTCCCCGCTTTGATAAATCTGCTTTTGGAGGTGCTGGCGATCGCACTACTTCCGAAATGGTAGCGGATGTAGATATTGTACTATTTGAAGGTTGGTTTGTGGGTGTGCGACCAATCGAACCAGATGTATTTGATACTGCGCCACCGCCAATTGTCACAGATGAAGATAGAGCATTTGCCCGCGATATGAATCTTCGCCTCCACAATTATTTACCACTGTGGGAGCGATTGGACAGTTTAATTGTGCTGTATCCCATCGATTACCGCTGTTCTTTAGAGTGGCGCAAACAGGCAGAACAGCAGATGATTGCTGCGGGGAAATCGGGAATGAGTGATGCAGAGATAGAGCAATTTGTCAATTATTTTTGGCGATCGCTTCACCCGGAATTATTCATCACGCCGTTGGTAAGAGATGCGACAGGGGTTGATTTAGTGATTGAGATTAATCCCGATCATAGTTTTGGTCAAGTGTATTGCGATCGCACTTAGGGCGTTAGTTCTCAAGCAAATCAGCTAAAAACACTATAATTTGCTTAAAGCGTGATTTATCCTACTCCTTAGACCACTTCCCGTCCTTCGTGGAGGTTTTGGTGGGGCCGTAGTTTCGTTTCTACTCTCTTCTCTCGCGTCGAGACTTGTAAACTTTAACATCTAAGGCTTACAGAAAATTGTGAATATTCACAAACAAGTCATTTTGCACGAAGTATTGTAGTTTATACGTTACCTAAATACTTGGATAATTTACCGAACTCTAGTATCAATGCTTTTAAAGCTGACAAATTGCTTTTAAAACTTGTAGCAACTGACTTGAACGCTCTCTTTCCATTAAATTTAATTCTGGTAACAGATAATAAATAGGGGGATTTCCTTGTTCGATATAGACAAACTGATAACTTCTAGCGTTAGTCGTTAATCCCCAAACTGATTTTTTATTATCTAAATTTTTATAAGCATAAGTGAGTAGCTGAGGTAAACCTGTTGATATATCAATCTGACTATTTTTAGATTCAATTAACAGTACCCAAAAATATGTTTGAGGTTTTGTATATTTAGCTTTACTAATAGCTAAAATATCAAATCTGCCTTTAATTCTGATATCTTCATCTTCAACTTCAATATCAGCAATATTCTCTTCCAAAACAATCTCGATAGGATAGCGATAAAAACCAGCTAATCTTAGTAAAGGCGCAACTGCAAGAAACTTAACCTGACCTTCAGAAACTTTGCCTGCTGTCAGGTAGCGTCGAAAATCATTTCTAATTTGCAGAAGTTCTTGTTGTTCAACTTTGGGGAGAGGTTCTAAAGATAAGTAATTAGAAAATGAGTCACTGTACTGTTCTTGAAAGCCAAACAAACGCTGAACTTCTTCTAAGGATAAATTCCGAGCGTTGAGAATTGTCATATTTTTTTGATTTATTCAGGCGCAACTCAATTCAAATTCTCTATATAAAACCTATCTTAACGCTTCGCTGATTATATAGAATGCAAACAATGCGCGTAGGGTAGCATAGCCGTGCTACCCTACCGCAAGCAAAATTCAATCTAGCTGGAATTCTACAGAGTAAATGGGTTGCGATTACGATCTATCAGACGATCCCATTGCATAGTTAAAGTGCTTCCCATTTTTTCCTGTTGTTTTGCCCACACCGATAGTAAGTCTAAACAAGAGTGATCTATATAAGCCAAGTCTTGCATATAAACATGCAATTCACTTCCTGGAGGCATAAGTTCTAAAATATTCGCCAATTTTGGTAGCCTCACAAATGTTGCCGCACCTTGTAAATAAATGTCTATTCTCTGATTATCTTCGTGCTTAATAACTTGGATATTCAGCACAGACATTTTGTGAATTAGTAACATTCCTGTCAGCAAAATACCAATTAAAACGCCTGTGATTAGGTCAGTAACAACAATCCCGATTAAAGTGGCAGCAAATATTACCAGAGGAAAACGTCCATACTTCTTCAACTGGCGAATATGTTCTACTTCGATTAGTTTGTAACCAGTAACAACTAGAATTGCTGCCAGACTAGAAATGGGAATTATTTTGAGCAAGGTTGGGGCTGCAATTACTAAAATTAACAGCCATAGACCGTGAAGTATCGTCGATAATCTAGTTTTAGCACCAGCTTCTACGTTTACAGAACTGCGGGCTATCACTCCTGTCATCGGCAAAGCACCTAAGAACCCACATATAATGTTGCCAATTCCTTGCGCCGTTAATTCGCGATCGAAATCGGTTCTTGGCCCGGTATGCAGTCGATCTACTGCTACGGCTGAAAGCAAACTTTCTGTACTAGCAATGAATGCAATCACGATCGCATCTAGCAAAACTGGTGCCTGAATTAGGCGTGGTAAGCTGGCAAGTGTTGGTAATTGAATTGCTTGTGCCAGATTTCCAGGTACATCAACATACTGAATCGGTAATCGATACACTGTAGCTATGACGGTGGCAATTACAACGCCGACAAGTGCACCAGGAATCAACTTTAAACTATTGGGTTTAAATTTTTCCCACAGCAGAAGACTGATAATAGTTATTACACCTATGAGTGCTGCAACGTGATGAACGCTACCATTAATAGGGAAGAAAGCTTTGTAAATGCTGTTGGGAATAGAAATTAAATTCTCAATGCCGTGTATACGCGGTTGATCGTCTAACATGACATGAAATTGGGAAGCGAGGATTAATATCCCAATACCTGCAAGCATTCCATAGATGACAGCAGGTGACATGGCGCGAAACAGCTGGCCAAGTTTAAATATACCTGCGAGTAATTGGATTAAACCCGCTAGCAGCAGAATTGGCCCAACCATTTCAATGCCATATTCTTTAACTATTTCTGCAACAATCACAGCAAGCCCAGCAGCAGGGCCACTGACAAGCATTGGTGAACCGGAAACAGCACCAACAATAATTCCGCCTACTATTCCTGTAACTAAGCCGCGAGATGGCGGAAGTCCCGAAGCGATCGCAATACCCATACAAAGAGGAAGGGCGACAAGAAATACCACAAATGATGCCGGTACTTCACTAGTAAATGAGGATTTGTCTATGATTGCTTTCAAATTTCTCATTTGCTTCTCCTCTAATGAAAAGTTTTTAATTTTTGGCTGGCAAGGTGAACTGTTACAATCCAGCCGAAACTAGACTTGCATTGAATAGTTCAAATCTATTCAATGAGTTTCAATTGTAACCTTGACTTACTGATGTACTCAGCCCTGAAATAGCAAGCATGAAATCATTAAGTTAAATTCACTTAACGGTTATAGTTACTATTTACATTTCTTAATGATTACAAGTCCATCATAGCAATAGTGTTATCTGATTGATATTAAACCTCATCTATGTTGAGAACCGTAGTTTTTGCCCTCACCCTAAATCCCTCTCCCTACTTGGGAGAGGGACTTCTTTCCGGCTCCCCTTCTCCCAATATTGGGAGAAGGGGCTGGGGGATGAGGGTTTTTCTATTCATACAGAACTACGGTTTTCAACGTGGACGCAGTTTACATAACTTTTTTATTGGATTCGCCCCAAAACATTAACTAAAATTAAACAATAAATTGTAATTAGCGCAAACAAGGTATAATTTAGACCCTATAATTTAATGTTCTCAGGAGCTTAACACACAACTGCTAAGTATCCCAAAAATCAGCTTTACAAGTATATTTATGATCATTCTCTGGATTTTGAGAAATTATTTTTGAAAGTCTCTTAGCGCTTGATGGGATTCATCCAAGCTTCTAATCGGCTAAATACTTGAGAAGAAAGTAGCGTCAAACATAAATAAACCACCGCGACACCTGCGTAAATTTCAAAGGCGCGATAGTTATCAGCAACAATTAACTGTCCTTTACGTAGTAATTCTTCAAACCCAATCACAGAGACTAAGCTAGTATCTTTCAATAAACTGATAAACTCATTACCCAAAGGTGGAATCATCCGCCGGAAAGCTTGGGGAAAAATTACATAACTCATAGTTTGCACAGAACTCAAACCTAATGATTTTGCTGCTTCTGCTTGTCCTGGTTCAATTGATTGAATTCCAGCACGAACAACTTCGGCAATGTATGCAGCGCTATTCAAACTTAAGGCAATTACCCCAGCACTAAGACGATCAAAAGAAAATGTCAAACCAAGTTCTTGTAAAATTGCTGGTAAACCAAAGTAAATCATAAAAATTTGCACCAGCAAAGGCGTTCCCCGAAAAAAATCTACATACGCCCTCGCCAACCAACGCACAGGTGCAATATGAGAAAGGCGAACAATACCAATTAAGGAACCGCCAATTAAACCAAATACTACAGAAAATATCGTCAATTGCAACGTTATCAATGCACCCTGCAATAGACTTGGAAAAGCCTGCAATATCACGCTAATTGAAGTTAATATTTTAGGTGCGCCAGCGTTAGTTTGATTCTCAAATGGTGATTTAGCTGGTAGTGATGGTGGCTCAACTTTAAACCATTTCTGGTAAATTTGGGAATAAGTGCCATTTTTCAGCACCCGATCCAAGCCATCATTTATCAATGTCAAATTCGGCGAGTTTTTAGCTGTAGCAATTCCATAAAACTCCTCTGTCAGCAATTTCTGTACTACTTTAATTCCCTGAAGATTGCCTGTATTAATTGCATATAAAGTCACAGGTGCATCATTAATTACCGCATCTACATTACTGTTGAGCAATTCTTGCAGGGCTAAGGGTGCAGAATCAAAACTGCGAATTTGTACCCCAGGAATACTCTTAGCCTTTGCAGCCCCTGTTGTGCCAATTTGTACTGCAATTTTTTTATTTTTGAGACTATCAAAACCAGTAATTTCTTGATTGTCTGCGCGAATTGCGATCGCTAACCCAGCCTTAAAATAAGGACGAGAAAAAGAAATCGTTTTCGCCCTCTCCTCAGTAATTGTGATCGAACTAATGGCCGCATCTACCGTTTTAGCTTGCAAAGCTGGGATAATGCCATCAAAAGACAGACTTTGAAAATCAACTTTAAACTTAGCAGCAACTGCGATCGCATTCATCAAATCAATGGAAAACCCCTGCAACTCACCACCTTTTCCTTGAAACTCAAAAGGTGGAAACGCCGGTTCCGTAGCAACCCGCAAAGTTTTCCCTGCGCTAGAGTTCACAGCACAGCTAGCCAGTAATAAACAGCTAAAACCTACGAAGACACATAAATACAGCCAACGCCTAAAACCAAATTTAGCCATATTATTTTCTCTTCTTCTGTGCATTTGCGGTTTTTTAAAATATTACAATCAACTGTAGAGCAGCTTGACATAAGTAATGAACAATACCATCCCCGCGATTATTTTTGACAGTATCGAAAAAAATTTTGGTTCCCTGAAAGTTCTCAAAGGAATCACCGGCGAAATCAACCGGGGAGAAGTTGTTGCAGTTATCGGTTCCTCCGGCTGTGGTAAAAGTACCCTACTACGCTGCTTCAACCGCCTAGAAACCATTGACAAAGGGCGTTTAATCATCAACGGAATCAACTTATCCCGACCCACTGTCAACTATAACCAACTGCGGCAACTACGAACACAAGTAGGCATGGTTTTTCAACAGTTCAACCTGTTTCCCCATCTCAGCGTCTTAGAAAATATGACACTCGCACCGCGTAAAGTCTTGGGTAAAACACCAAAAGAAAGCGCCCAACTAGCGAGATTATATTTAGAAAAAGTCGGTTTATCTGACAAAGCCTCTGCTTATCCCGAACAACTTTCTGGCGGACAAATGCAACGAGTAGCGATCGCTCGTAGTTTATGTATGAATCCCCAAATCATGCTATTTGACGAACCCACCAGCGCCCTAGATCCCGAACTCGTCGGTGAAGTTCTGCAAGTGATGCAACAATTAGCCACAGAAGGGATGACAATGGTAGTTGTCACCCATGAAATGCAATTTGCAAAAGAAGTAGCCCATCAAGTGATATTTTTAGACAAAGGTATTGTCACAGAACAAGGCCCAGCCTATGAAATGCTGACCAATCCCCAAAGCGATCGCCTACGTATTTTTCTAAGTCGCCTCAACGTTAGATAGTTAGGAGTTATAAATTAAAGGCTTCTTTTGCACTCCTCACTCATCACTCAGCACTTAGTACTCAGCACTCAGCACTACTTAAAGGTACTCGCGCAAGAAATCAAAGGGATCGTCTTCCCAACAAGGTTCAGGTATTAGCCAAAATAAACTACTGTGGATATCAGCTTCAATTTCATCACCGTCGTCTCTATCAAATAGTTCTATCAAAGCTGTCCAATCACGTTCTCTGAGAGATGTTAACGATGGGGCATATACCTGGAGATTATTTGAGTAATTCACGCGCAAAGTTGTGCTTGACAGCCGTAAAAAGTTAGTATAGAAATTTATAAATAATCAGATTTTAGCTTTGACAACCGCAGTTATACCAATTCAAAATTCCAAAAGTCTGATTTAATCTGGCTTTTCAGGTTTGTATCGATCGCATTCTTTTTTAAAATAGGTATTAAATAGTTATTTTGATATTATTAGATATGGACTATTCTCATAAGTGTCTCACAATTTAAATAGGACTGCTATAGTATTTATTACATATTACAAGCTGAATTTACTCAAGCCAGAAAAATCCTTGAGGCTGAGATTCTACTAATTCCACGCCAAAGACTTCCGCAAAAGATTGTGCTATGTAAAAACGCACTTCTTGGCAGGTGATACCTGGAATCCATTCGGCTAAACTGCCTACAGGTTTGTCAGAAATGCCGCAGGGTACAATGCGCTCAAAGCCCTTCATGTCTGGACAAACATTTAACGCAAAGCCGTGCATAGTAATCCAACGGCTGACTTTAATACCAATAGCTGCAACTTTTCGCCCTTGCAACCAAACGCCAGTAAAAGCCGGAATTCTTTCTCCTTGCAATCCATAAATTGCCAATACGCGAATTATTACTTCTTCGATTTGCCGCAAGTACCAATGGAGGTCTTTACGATAACGTTGCAGATTTAAAATTGGATAGCCCACCAGTTGACCGGGACAATGGTAAGTAACCTCGCCGCCTCGTTCAACTCGATGCACATCGTATTCACCTTTGTCAATCTCAAATTTGATAAAATCTGAGTTGCTTCCTTGTCCTAGAGTGTAGACGGGTGGATGTTCTAGCAAAATTAACACATCATCTAGACTGGGGTCGTGGATGCGCTCAGTTAGAAGCGATCGCTGCCATCCATGAGCTTCCAAGTAAGGCATTAATCCTTGGTTATACAGCAAACAAATGTTTTTGTGTGGTTTTATACTATGGATCATGCCAAAATTCAACCGTATAAAGAACTAAATATATTTCAAATTACAGAATTAGAATCAAAAATTGTCAAGCTTTGCAAAGGATTTTAAAGGAAAGTCAAGGGAACATGCATTGGAAAATACAAAGTGCTAGCTTGAATAGATAACCTCAATAGGTTTTTAGGAGGAATTCTCTGCAATAAGCATTATGCCAAGACAATAAGGAAGAATGTCCTAGCTGATGACTTTAATACCATTGTTTGCATTGCAAACAGAATCAAACTTCCACAAAGCCTTGTATTCTTGAACAACAGCAAGCAAACCTCAATCGAACACAGAAGGAGCAAATATCAACAGTTCTGTAAGCATTCCTTTTAAAGAAAAGGTAGTCATAAGAGCTACAATTAGATTTCCTCAACTCTTGAGTGCTAATTGGATATACAATTAGACATCAGCGCAGAGATGAGGAGGTAAGGGTATACTTGACAATTCCTCAGATGCAGTAAGCTGAGAGACAGCTTAACAGCAGTAGATACAATATAGTTCACAATTTGTTTTGGCGGGAGTAATAAACCTTACCGCAATTTCTTTTCATACAAAGCAAATTCACACATCCAAAATATTCAGCGGGAGAGTATTACATGAAGCTTGTCATCCACGGCAAAAATATTGAAATCACCGATGCAATTCGTGAATATGTACATCAAAAAATTGAAAAAGCAGTTAGTCACTTTCAAAGCATTACAAATGAAGTGGATGTGCATCTTAGCGTCGCTCGGAATCCCCGAATTAATCCAAGACAAGCGGCTGAAGTAACTATTTATGCTAATGGTAGCGTTATTCGGGCCGAGGAAAGCAGCGAAAGTCTATATGCCAGCATTGACTTAGTTGCAGATAAAATTGCCCGTCAATTGCGAAAATATAAAGAACGGCGTCAAGACCACAAAACTCATACTCAACCAACAGAAGTAGTTATTCCAGAGTCGATAGTAACAGATTTAATTGGCGATCGCACCGCCGAATTGCCCAATGAAGTCGTCCGCACCAAATATTTTTCCATGCCGCCGATGACCGTTGCAGAAGCCCTAGAACAACTGCAACTCGTGGGACACGACTTTTATATGTTCCACAATTCTGAAACTGGAGAGATTAATGTAATTTACGAACGTAACCACGGCGGTTATGGTGTTATCCATCCCCGCAATGGTAATGGAAATACTAACGGCAAAAATGGCAAGGCAAGCCACACTAATATAGTCATGCCAGAAAAGTCGCATTCGAGTAAATAGGGAGATGAGGGGAGCAGGGGAGAAGTTGCAGTCAGTCTTTCCCCTCTCCACCTCTGCCTCTTTCAATGCCCATTACCTTTGCCTCCAGAAATTAGCTAATACGCGAGCGTTGGAGTAATGTGAAAATTTGCAGTTCGGCTGCTGGATCGCCGTGGGATTCAAATAGTTGATATTGTCGCCCAGTTATCACAGCAAATTCATCCATAACTTTCTGGGTGATGTCTGCACAAGCTAGAGAGTAAGGATTGACAGTTTCTCTAGCTTGGAAGTAGACATCAGAGTTTTGTGTTGTACCGAAACAGGTTTATCGGGGGATACAGAGGGCTTGCGCGGCTAGCTCGCGGATCGGCTGTATGTCTACTATTCTTCTTAACCCAAGCGTATTGCTTTATACGCTCATTGCAGGATTCTGCTATCAATTGGTAGTGCAAAATCACGAGACCATTCATTCCAAGAGCCAAAATAATTTCTAGCAGAAATTCCCGCCTCTTCAAGGGCTATTAATGTATTCGCAGCCCTTGAACCCTTAAAGCAGTAAATATACACAATCGACTCGGAAGTAATACCTACTGACTGACAAATTTCTCGGATTTCATCTGGCGATCGGAACGTGGAAATTTCCGATTCAGAATTCATTAGATGATGCCATTCTAACCATACTGCATTAGGGATTCTACCTTTGCGAGGACAAAAATCAGGATGGTAAGGAGAAGAACTCAACCCAAGCCATTCGTTGCGATCGCGCACATCTAATTTAATAATTGCTGGATTGTCAATTGCTTGCAACATCTCGGTGGTAGTCACCATTATGTCAGCGTTGGGATGCAATCTAAATATACTACTTTCACCCTTCAGTACTTCATCGGTAGTAGGTAATCCCGCTTTGAGCCATGCTCTATATCCTCCGTGTAAAATAGATACCTGAGCGCAACCCAAATATTTCAGTAAGAAAGCTGCTCGACAAGATTGACCATAACCTTTATTTAAAGCATCTTCATAAACAATTAACTGTTCTGTACCAGATATTCCTACCCTGCTCATAATTTCTGCAAAATACTCTTGCAATTCCTTTAATCCTGCTGGGGAGGAATTCTCTAAAAGATAGGTGAAAAAATCTCTAATATTTATGGATTCAGAAATATGAGAAATAGCATAATCTTCTTGACTTCGCGTATCAATAATGACAGTTTTTGATGATTTTTTTGTTAACAGTGACGTGACTTCTTGAGGGGAAATGAGGAGTTTTGTATTCACGCTTTCATGCTTCTGTTATCGTGCTATTAGGCATTATCGCCTTTGGTAGATTTGCATTGGGGAATGCAAATTACAGAAGAATAAAGGTTAAATGTTATGAGATAACTTTTACAGCTGTGTTATTTTTAAGTAAAAAGTCAGAATTCTAAATAAATTACTTTCACCAAAGTTCATTAACAACACTTTAATTTCATTAGATTGTCAAATCGTTAGAATTAGAAAACTATTAGGTAAGATTTATGCAACTGCTATTTTTAAGGAATGGTTTTTTGGCGTTAACTTTTACTGCGATCGCTTCAAGCGGTGGGTTAATTACAGGCTGTACTAGTACTGCTTCCCAGAACCAAAGCCAAACGCCAAAGGAAACCGCCACCAATGCTAATGACAAGCAGATGATGAATCACAGTGGTGGCATGATGAATCACAGTATGGGAATGGATTTAGGCCCAGCCGATGCTAATTTTGATTTACGATTTATCGACGCGATGATACCGCACCATCAAGGGGCTGTGGAAATGGCGAATGTTGCGCAGCAGAAATCAAAACGTCCTGAAATCAAAAAACTAGCAGACAATATCATCAAATCGCAAAACCAAGAAATCACTCAGATGAAGCAGTGGCGACAAGCTTGGTATCCCAAGGCGGGAAATAAACCAATGGCTTACGACAGCCAAATGGGTCATACGATGGAGATGTCGTCTGACCAGATGAAAGGCATAATGATGAGTCAGGATTTAGGTGCAGCCGATGCTGAATTTGATCTGCGCTTTATCAATGCGATGATTCCTCACCACGAAGGGGCTGTAACAATGGGGCAAGATGCCTTAAGTAAGTCTAAGCGTCCTGAAATCAAGAAATTAGCCCAAGAAATTGTCAAAGCCCAAGAGATAGAAATTAAACAAATGCAACAGTGGCGAAAAGCTTGGTACAACCAGTAAACCTAAGTCTTTGCGTGGATATGCGAGCAACTAATATAAACAAACCGCCTTCTCTCTCTGCCAGAGGTTTCCGCCAACGCGCAGCGTCTCGTTAGAGAAGGACGCAAAGGGAAGAAAGGAGAAATAAATAAATATATAGGACTTACGCACTGTACAAATTAATCATAGTATGTTTCACGAAAATAGGTCGTTTCAGCCTTTATTAATTGTTCTTTGATGATCAGTAAACCCGCGCTGTAGGGGCACAGCAATGCTGTGCCCCTACGACAGATGTGGTTTTTAAAGCCTTACATACTATAGGACTCGGATTTGATTTTTGAAAATATACTGAGACTGAAAAGCCCGTTTTCTCAGGGTTTCATTTGAAATCTTGTTCGGAAATCAGACAGGAGTCCTATATGTATTTTGTGTCAATGCGTAAGTCCTAATATATATATAATTTTCGCAAATGATTTAGGACTAGGCTGATTTAAGACTAGCTCAACAAAACCGCGATCGCGAAAAATTAATTCGAGGTATTGAAAGGATTGAATCTATTGAAGAATTACAGCAATCAGTTGATAGATTTTTAAACCTTGAGGAGGTAAAGGTGGTTCTCAATATATCAATCTAGGAGATACTAATTAATTGTTGGCGGATAAATTATATGAGAGTCCTGCTAGTCGAAGATGAGCCAGATTTGGGTTGGGCAATTAAGCGTACCTTGAATCTAGAAAAGTATATAGTTGACTGGGTTTTAGATGGTGATGAGGCATGGGATTATCTAGAAAATCAGTGGAGGCAGTACACCCTAGCTATTATCGATTGGATGTTGCCAGGATTGTTTGGGTTACAACTGTGTAGTCGCCTACGAACACGGCGTAATCCTCTACCAGTTTTGATGTTAACAGCCAAAGATAGGATGGAAGATAAAGTTGCTGGATTGGATGCAGGTGCTGATGATTATCTGGTGAAGCCCTTTGGTATGGCGGAATTGTTAGCGCGGTTGCGTGCTTTGCAGAGGCGATCGCGCTGTGCTAGTTGCGTAAGTCCTAGTTAAGATAAAATGCGTTCAGTCAGTGAATACCCTAAAAAATTTGGTATTTGACTCATGGTCAGACGCTTACGCAGCCGTAAAATTTCCTCAGTAGCTATACTCGTGCTTGTTATATGCTTTACTCTGATAGGTGTGCGTTCATTTGGGCAAATAATTATGACATCAGTACCCCAACTGCTCACCGACCCATTTTTGCAATTACCAACTGAAACTTCAGTACGAGTCGTTTGGTTTACTGAATTTGCTGGTGTCAATCATACAGTAACTTACGGAGAAAATCTCAAACAAACTGCTAAGGCAAGTACTAATAAACTCAGTCGCACACGTGAAGACCAACACTCAAGAGTTGCAAACCAAACCGAAGACGGACAAGTTTATCAAAAACCCGTACAGCGAGACGTTTGGCGACATGAGGCTGAGGTAACTGGGTTAACTCCTGGTGTGCGGGTAAATTATCGTGTCACGAGTGTGCAACAAGACGGCGAGAGTGTTGACAGTGATGTTTTTAGCCTTGCAGCTACTCCCAAATCAGATACACCATTGAAAATTCTACTTACCTCAGATCATCAATTAAAGCCGATGACAGCAGCAAATCTGCAAAAGGTGGTAGAAACAGTTGGACGAGTTGATGGTGTATGGTTTGCCGGTGATTTGGTCAATGTTAGCGATCGCGCCTCAGAATGGTTTGATGATAATATTGGTGGTGCCTTGTTTCCGGGTTTACAAGGTCGTGCTAAATATGAAATGACGCACGATGGTGTTAAGACAACCTACACTGGTGGACAAATAATTCAACATGCACCGATGTTTACTTGCATTGGCAATCATGAGGTGATGGGGCGTTTTACTAGGACGAGAAGTTTAAATGATGAATTTGATGATACAATTCCCCGTGTCGTTGCTCAAAAAATCTACCCAGATAAATCTTTAATCGATAATTCTTTTAATACTAATACCTACGAAGAGATTTTTTCTTTACCAAAAAGTCAAGAGGGTGGAAAAAGGTATTATGCAGTCAGTTTCGGTGATGTGCGTTTGGTGGTACTGTACGCTACGAATATGTGGCGGACTCCCAGTTTAACCAGAAAGCATAAGGGTAGATATCTAGAAGCAGAAAAGGATTTAAATAATTCTGAAAATTGGGGCTATGGACAAGTTATTTATGAGCCAATTGCTAAAGGCAGCAAGCAATATAATTGGCTAGAGACAGAACTTAACAGCCCTGAGTTTCAACAAGCAAAATACAAAGTTGTGATGTTTCATCATCCGCCCCACACTCTGGGTGATAACATAGTTCCTGCTTATACAGAACCAGTTCAAATAATTGAACGTGATGGTAATAATATCAAAGCAGTGCGTTATGAGTACCCCAAAGACGCAGATTATATTATCCGCGATGTTGTGCCAATACTTGAAGCAGCTAATGTGCAATTGGTATTCTATGGACATTCCCATTTGTGGAACCGCTTTATTAGTTCCAGTGGAATGCACTTTCTAGAAACATCTAATGTGGGTAATACTTATGGCGCTGCTTGGGGTGACAGAAAGCGAGAAGTACCAATTGGATATCAAGAAGATTATGTTAAGCTTGGCGATCCCAATGGGTTAGAACCAATAATGCCAACAATTGCCCCCTTGCTCGGTGAAGATGGGAAGCCAATGCCTTATATTGCGAGTAATGATATTACGGTTTTCAGTATCTTTGATACGGGGACAGGTACGATAAGTAGTTATCGCTTTGATACTCGCAAGCCTGATTCGGAAGTATTAAAGTTTGACGAATTTAAGTTGAAATAGTAGGGTAGCACAGCTGTCATTGGTGTCAGACTGTATAAGTTTTGCCCTCACCCCCAGCCCCTCTCCCAATTTTGGGAGAGGGGAGCAAATTCTCCAGTTCCTCTTCTCCCAAGTTGGGAGAAGGGGGTAGGGGATGAGGGCCACCCTATAACCCTTTCTCTTACCTCTAAGGAAGAAATAGGTATTCTTGCGATCCGATCGGAGTAGATCATAGACTAGCGATCGCTTCGGCAACTAGTTTAGAAACAAAGGGTAAAATATCCCGACTCTTAGCCTGGGCTTTCCCTTCAGTAAATACCACTAAGAGGTAAGGGCGCTTATCTGGTAACTCAATATACGCGGCATCATGGTGAACTTGACTTGTCCAACCTGCCTTTGACCAAATTCGAGCATTTTCAGGGAGTCCACCGCCTAAGAAACCTGTTACTTGATCTTCGTCTCTGTCAGTGGGCAAATCGTTAAGAGTCCGTTTGAGCAAAGCCATCATTGCTTGCGATCGCGCACTTGAAACCGCCACTCCACCGACAATACTATGCAGTAACCTAGCGATCGCATTTGTTGTCAACATATTGCGATTTTCCAGTAACTCTCCCACAAATGCCCGTTCTCGTCCATAAGCGCCATCACTCCAAGTTTTTTGACAGACGTTAATCGTCTCCATTTCTTCCCAACCCAAGGATTGGTAATAGCGGTTAACAATATTACGCTGATATTTCCAGGTTTCAAAGGGCCCGGTTGGTAATTGTGGCCCTGAGGTGGTGCCACTCAGAATATCCACAACCAAGCTGGTAGCATCATTACCAGAATCGACAATCATATCCCGCAAAGCTCGCTCCAACTCCTTGGAGGTTTGAGTCATGCCTTTTTCTAGCCATTCGTTTACCGCCACCAGGTAAAATAGCTTGACTACACTGGCAGGATAAATCCGCTCAACACCGCGATAAGTGAAACCACGAACTGGGTGATCCCAAAAAGCGTTGGGAGTCAGCGCCCCACCAGTATTTACTCGCACTGGTGGATCGTAAACAACCCAAGTCAAGGCAATTTGGTTACGTGCTAAGGTCTCAAATGCTGCCCAAGTTGCATCTAAAATGCCTAACCCAAGATTTTCGAGTTGTTCGTCTTTATTAAAAAAAATCATTCTCTGATAATGTCCTTTAATCTAAAATCCAAAATCCAAAATCCACAATCAGGGGAGTATCAGTGTTTAGCTGACTTGAATTTATATGATTCTCCTGAATGTACGCGTTTAGCAACTCAAGCTGCATCTGGGAGACATTTGTGGGTAACATCAAATCATCAAAATTCGGCGGTTGAGGTGTATTTATGTGAAGATAACTATCCAGGATGGGTATACCTTTCAGAATTTGATTCATTACAATCTGCTACTGTACCTTATCAGGCTGCAACATTTTCTGAATCGGAGATTAAAAAACTCCTAGCAGAGATTATCGCCTTTACCCAAAAAGCGATGCAACAATCAAATTATTATCTTTGGGGTGGTACGGTTGGGCCAAATTATGATTGTTCTGGGTTAATGCAGGCGGCGTTTGCTTCGGTGGGTATTTGGCTACCTAGAGATGCCTATCAACAGGAAGGATTCACTCAACCAATTACGATTGCAGAATTAGTAGCCGGGGATCTGGTATTTTTTGGAACTAGCCAAAAAGCCACCCATGTCGGGCTTTATTTGGCGGATGGTTATTATATCCATAGTTCCGGGAAAGAGCAGGGACGGAATGGGATCGGAATTGATATTCTCTCGGAACAGGGAGATGCAGTTAGTCAGTCGTACTATCAGCAGCTGCGAGGTGCTGGTAGAGTTTTTAAGAGTTACGAACCACAGAGACGCTGAGGGCGCTGAGACTTATGAGGAGTGGGTTAGTTGATCAAGGGGTGATTAGGGAAAATGGGGCGATTTCTGCAATTGTTCCAGATGTTTCAGTGGTAGTACCAATACATGACGAGGTAGAGAGTTTGCCACTTTTACTAGAAGCGATCGCCTCTACTCTATCTTCTAGTCAGGTAAATTATGAAATCATTTGTGTAGATGATGGTTCTACGGATGGTTCTGGGGATTTTCTCAAAGAACAGGCGCAAATCCGCACTGATTTAAAGGCAGTGATTTTGCGTCGCAACTACGGACAAACTGCGGCGATGGCTGCTGGATTTTATTATGCAGTCGGTAAAGCGATCGTCACTTTAGATGCCGATCTCCAGAATGATCCGGCTGATATCCCCATGTTATTAGCAAAGCTGGATGAGGGTTACGATTTGGTGAGTGGTTGGCGGCAAAAACGCCAAGATGGGGCCGTAAATCGGTTACTTCCTTCCAAAATTGCCAATTGGCTAATTCGCCGCACCACTAGCGTGAATATTCATGACTATGGTTGTTCGCTGAAAGCCTATCGTGCAGAACTGCTAGCAGATATGAATCTCTACGGTGAATTACACAGATTTTTACCTGCTTTGGCGTACATCGAAGGAGCTAGAATTACTGAAATACCTGTACGTCATCACGCCCGCCGCTTTGGTCGTAGTAAATATGGAATTTGGCGGACATTCCGGGTATTGATGGATTTGTTAACGATTCTGTTTATGAAAAAATTCCTCACCCGTCCGATGCACGTTTTTGGGCTGTTGGGCTTGATTTCAATGTTTTCGGGGACTGCGATCGGAATTTACTTGACTTTTGTCAAATTGGCTTTAGGTGAAATGATTGGCAATCGCCCTTTGCTGATTTTAGCAGTCCTCCTGCTACTAACAGGAGTGCAGTTGTTTTGCTTTGGACTTTTAGCAGAATTGCTCATGCGTACATACCACGAATCCCAAGGACGGCCTATCTATCGCGTGCGAGAGGTGGTAGCAAAAAATGTTAAGTAACGTAACAATAGTAGTCATTGGTCATTAGTCAATAATTAAGAGTAAATATTGCTTGACTCTAGACAAAGGACAAATAAAAAAACCAATTAAATTGCATCTACCTTGAAAGCATTTAATACCTTTGACGCCCAACTGCGGCGCAACCTGCTAATTTTATTTACAGCAGGTTTATTATTCTGGTCGAGCCTATCTTCGCTCTTACCAACTCTACCGCTTTACATCAATGATGTAGGCGCAAGCAAGCAAGAAATTGGTCTTGTCATGGGTAGTTTTGCCATTGGCTTATTGCTATTTCGCCCAATGCTGGGAAGATTAGCCGATGAACGTGGTCGCAAAATTGTCTTATTGATTGGTACGATAGTAGCTGCGATCGCACCTTTTGGTTACTTGGCAACCCGATCTATTGGGCTGTTGATCCTGGTGCGGATTTTTCACGGCATTAGTATTGCTGCTTTTACCACTGGCTACAGTGCCTTAGTTACAGATTTAGCGCCTGCTGAGACTCGTGGTGAAATCATTGGGTACATGACCCTAGCAACTCCCATTGGTTTAGCAATTGGCCCTGCCTTGGGTGGGTATTTAGAAGCTACAAGTGGTTACGGGATATTATTTCTGTTATCCGCTGAATTGGGTTTTGTCGCCCTCTTGGAGATTTTACAAGTTACGAATCCGCCAGTGCAAATGCAGGAGCAGACAGAGGGAGAGGATCGCAAATTTTGGCAAATTTTGGCTAGTCCACGGGTGAGAGTTCCAACTATAGTTATGTTGCTGGTTGGTTTGTCCCTTGGTGCTGTACATACTTTTGTGGCATTGTACCTCAAATCCACTGAGGTGGACTTCAATGGTGGACTGTTTTTTACAGCTGCGGCAATTTCAAGTTTTAGTATCAGGGTGTTTGCTGGTAAGGCAAGCGATCGCTTCGGGCGGGGTTTGTTTATTACCTTTGGTATTTTTTGCTACGTTTTGGCGTTAATACTGCTGTGGCAAGCTGACAGCGCGATCGTTTTCTTACTGGCTGCGATCGCTGAAGGTGCTGGTGGTGGTACACTGTTTTCGATGATGATTACCATGATGGCAGACCGTTCACTGCCGCAAGAACGGGGGAAAATTTTTGCTATGTGCATAGCTGGACTTGACCTGGGAATTGCGATCGCTGCTCCTCTTCTGGGTATTATTGCAGAACTTGTAGGCTACCGCGATATGTTTGGCTACGGTGCTGCGATTACTTCTCTTGCACTTATCCTCTTCCTCACCTGTTCGAGCAAAAACTTATCCAACTCACTGCGTTTTGCATTAGGTCTAGCTCCAGATGCCTACGCCTTGAAAAACTTAAAAGTTAGGAGCGATGAAATTTAACTCATCACTCCTAACTTTCAACTCTTAACTTTTTTAAAACGGGCGAGGAGGGATTCGAACCCCCGACACCGTGGTCCGTAGCCACGTGCTCTAGTCCACTGAGCTACACGCCCTCACCGACAATCTATATTAACACGTTTTAACCAAATGGCGCAAGATATTCCATCTAATTTTGCCAACTTAACCCATTTAGATCCCCAAGGACAGGCGCAGATGGTGGATGTGTCTGATAAAGCACCCACGATTCGCCAAGCAGTAGCAGCTGCCAATGTGCGAATGCTGCCAGCCACTTTCGCTGCCATTCAAGCCGGAAATGTCCCAAAAGGTGATGTGTTGGCAACTGCAAGATTGGCTGGAATTATGGCAGCCAAGCAAACAGCCAATTTAATTCCTCTGTGTCATCCGTTACCTTTGCAAAAAATCGCAGTCGAAATCATACCCGATCCCCAACTACCGGGTTATCAAATTCAAGCCACAGTTAAAACAAAAGCTGAAACTGGTGTAGAGATGGAAGCTTTAACTGCCGTTTCTGTAGCTGCTTTGACTTTATACGATATGGCAAAAGCTTTAGAAAAGTCGATTCAAATCGAATCAATTCGTTTGATAAGTAAGACTGGCGGGAAATCAGGAGATTATTCGCCGTCAGAGCAATAAGCTATTGGGTATATTAGGTGACAGGTGATAGGGAATAATCTGTACATTGTAACCTGTACCCTATTTCCTTCTTCATCTCCCCAGTCACGGCAGGTTGTCAGGATCAATGCCGAGATTACGTAAGTATGCTGCCAACTGTTCTGCGCGTTGACGTTCTTGTTCTAATAATAACTCAGCCCGTTCTGCCCGTTGATTGAGTTCTAGAGAGTTCAAAAATCTCTGTCCATCTAAACGGTAAATTACTAACTCTCCTTGCCCAGTCTCAAATCTAATTTCCAAACGGGGACTGACCCAACCATCCATTTGCCATAGCTTATTCAAATGGTTGTTTTGCCGCAACCAGCCATCTAATTGAAAACTTTCAGGGTCGTACAAATAATATTCTTCAACACCATAAGTATCGTAAAACTCTAACTTCCGATCCATTTCCTTGGCATCGTTACTAGGGGAGAGAATCTCGAAGACTACTTGCGGTGAAATATTGTCTTCTTGCCACTGACGATAGGAACGACGTTTGCCCTTTGGTCTACCAAAGATAACCATCACATCAGGTGCAGTCGGTGTAATCAGCTGGGAACGCACAGGATACCAAAGTAAATCGCCTACAATTAAAATATTGTCATTATTAGCAAACAGAATCTCCAAATTCTCTTTAATTAAGACAATCCAACGATACTGTTCTGTGTTTTCTGCCATTGGTTTGCCGTCACTATCGGGATAAAGCAGATCGGAGTCTATTTGCCCAAAGATAGTCATAGGATTTAACCCAGCTGTGCTTGACTTGCAATTCAATTATGACTGCTTCTAGAAGTCTAATCGCAACGACTGCCCCAAAAACCTTAGAATGAGTAGGGTGTATTTAAATCTGTAACAAATATTTATGCCTCCTCGTTGGCCTCGCAAACCCGATCGCAAAGACCCTGATTACCGCAAGATCGATGACCGGATGAATTTTGCCATCCATGTAGCGATCGCTGCTACGATTAATTCTGGCTTGTGGTTTTTCCACATCTTGAAAGACACTACCTGGGAGTGGCTGCCTTTGGTGACTTTAAGCTGGACAGGAATATTGTTGGTGCATCTGATTTATATTAGTGCGATCGCTAACTACACTGAAACTCCACCAAAATCCACCTGAAGATGGATTACTCATGCTGGGGCGATTGTAACCTCTGGTAGTAGGATTAGGCTTGTTAATTGAGCAATAATGTAAAAAAGCCTGTATTTCGGACTTTTTCTTAAAATAGGGTTATTTTTATGGCTAAGACTAACACCACAGAACTACTAGAAGCCCTAGCAGCTGAAATTGGCGAAAATGTCTACATAGACGTTGCCAAATGGCATCTTTATTTATCTAATGCCAAACTGCATACAGTTGTTGCCGAGCAACTGTATCCCTTAATTACTTCCAACGCTGTCAATGAAGACCGAGTTTTACAAGTCTTGGGATCGATTCCAATAAAAATTGGCGGCGGGAAACGTGAAGTTCCTTTAATCGATTTACTACCCCTGCAATGCCAGGTGACTTTAGTAGATATTTTGGAAAAATATCAACGTAATTTCTAATCGCTAAAACCAAGATTATCTGAGTTGGACAATTTTATTAATCAGCATTACCTGATTCGATTTTAGCTTTGGGATTAGGGATATGTTTGTTGTGTCTATTTTATAAAAATGAACTCCACAGATACACATAGATCAATCTCGTATAATTTATGTGTTGATATATGATAAAAATTTCCTTTAATAATTAAGGAATCTCCGCGTTCAAAATCGGTTAAGATTTGAGCGAGTTTATATTGAGACTCGCTTTGAACTTCCACGCAAACTCATTGAGGCAATTTCTATGCTTTTACAAGTCAAAGATAGTGGCGAATTGGTAAAAATTCTTGAAATTCAGGAATTACTTGACCCAAATACTGATGTTGTTAAGGCAAAAGACCAAGAAGGTCAAGAAGAACAGCCACCTGAGACTTTTAAAAAAGAAAATCTCGTTTTTCCTTCAGGTGAAGTTCTACCGCGCTGTTGGTTAGATGCCGACTATAGACACGACAAAGCTTAATGATTTTAAAATCAGGTAATTGGTAATAGTAGGGTAACACAGCTGTGTTACCCTATTTTGTGGCAAATTATGAGGCAGCTTTTTCTCCTACCGTCACCCCTTCATTCTGCTGAAACTTTGGAAAAAATGTCTTAGTAATCCAGTCAGTCAAGATGTGAGACAGTAATCCCAAAGGCCCAGCAAACAAAGATAGAGCCAGAGAGTGAATTGTCCAAATACCTGTTTTCTGTCCTTCCCAATAAATCCACCGACCGACGAATAAATCCATCACTAAAAAATGAATCCAACCTGTTGCCGCAGCTGTTTCATCTGCAAAAAACCTTGCAATATCAGCTAATTGAGGATTCGATAAAGCTTGAGCATTTTCTGGGGTAATGCTGTTAATAAACAAATATAAATATGTTCCTGCTAACAGCACAAAGGGTAGATATGATGACATGATCCACCGTGTAACTTTCCAGTTCGGCAATAAAATCATCAACACCCAAAATGGTAATACGAAAAGATTGGCAACGTTAAATAGTTGAGAAATCGTCATATTTGTGTAAAGTGAGGAGTTAGGAATTTGAAGTTATTATTGTTTTTTGTTTTGAATTAACTTCAGCAGATATATCCCCGACTTTTAAAATGAGTAGGGGATGTGGGTATACTTATAAAGCTATAAGTTGCGATTCGATTTCTGAAGACTTCAAATTAAGAAGCCTGCGATCGCTGTGACAGGAATTTTCGTAGCCATATTTTTGCCTGATTTACTCTGTATGGTAAGTTTTACGGGTTACAAACTTAAATACTGAGATTAAGCTTGGTTTGAAGATTGACTTAGTTATTTTAAGCTAAAAATCTATAGTAAACCTGAAAATATTGCCGTTATTGTTGAGTTTAGGTTTGGCTTTAATTCCTCAAATCAGTGTGGCACAAACGGTAGAGGAGTTGGAACAAAAAGCAACATCTGCCGAAGAAGTGAAAAATTATTAAAAAGCCGCTCATATTTGGCTGAGTTTCATTGAGCGCGATGTCTACGACGGGCTACGCCTACGCAAAAACAGCTATGCTTACGCCAAGCTGGCAGAAGATATTCCTATTAGATAAGCTCAAAACCCTAATGTAGAGACGCGATTTATCGCGTCTTGAAAGACCAATTATCTACACCAATAACCCTATAACTATGAATAAAAGTTAGGTTTTGGCAGTTGATCGTTTAACGCCCAATTTCCGATCTCTTGAATTTTGTAATCTACCGGATCGTGGAGAGTAAACGTGCGGAGATTACGCCAATAGCGATCAAAGCCGTACTTTGCCGTAGTAGCGCGTGCGCCCATAACTTCAAAAATACGGTTGGTAATGTCTAAACCGACTCTAGTCGCTGCAACTTTGGCAGTAGCGACGCAAAGCGCACATTCCCCACGTTGTTCGGCGGTGAGTGACCATTCTTTTTCCCAAGCCGCTTGTAATAATTCTCCTGCTTGCTCAGTCAAGCTCTTAGCTGCTTGGAGTTCAACCCATATTTTGCCATAGTGCTGAAGGATGTAAGGATCTTGGGTTGCACTTTCTACACCTGATGTCAACCAAGGTTTTGTATTAGTTGCGGTATATGTTTTAGCAGCCTCAAATGCTCCTTGGGCAATTCCCAAGTAGATATTAGCAAGATTCAATTGAGTTAAGCAGGCGCGAATAGTGTTGAAAGGTTGACTGGGTTTGTCTCTACTACCAAGAATTTCGTCAGGGTACACCAACACATTCTCAAAAGTAACACTACCACTATCTGTTTGGCGTTGCCCGATATTATCCCAATCATGATGAACAGTAACGCCTTGCCGTTGGGTAGGAATTACCAAAATATTCAATTCACCAGTTTTTTGATCAATGGCAGCGATCGGCAATATATCCGAGTCTTGAGAGCCAGAGCAAAAGCTTTTAATCCCGTTCAGACGAAAATAATCATTTTCCGGTGTCAGAGTCGCTCTCTTATCTAAAGGGTTGAGGGCATTGCACCAAAACCAATTATTGTGAATAGTTTCTGAGTAATATCGCTGTTTTTGCTCTGCCAAGCCAAAGATATGCGGAATTACTACGCCTAAATGGTGGTAAGAAAAGACGTGAGCAATGGAACTATCAACCTTAGCAAACTCGCGGCTAATTTGCAGAACGGTAATCCAGCTTTGCCCTAAACCACCGTACTCTGTGGGTATGATCAGTTTCAGTAAGTTACTTTGGCGCAAGCGATCGCGTTCGTGCTTTGGCGTTCCCCCTTTAGCATCCCGCTCGACAGCAGTTTGGGCAAATTCCTGTGCTAAAGACTTAGCTAGATCGAGATAATTTTGAGACTCTTTCGTTTCCATTAATTGCATACTTTACCACTTCTCCTGTAACCTTACTGTGAGAAGTAACTATAAAAATGGCTAAGAAAAATTGAATTTAAAATAGTTTTGTAAGACTATTTTACTATAAAAGTAGTATTGCATATACTAACTAACAAAGCAAGCCAAAATAAAATAAATTTTGCTAAATTATCTAAGTTATTAATGCAACCTAAAAAATATTTTATCGAGAATAAAGCCGAATCATAATTTGAAATATTTTTTCTATTCTACTTGTCTTTATAGAATATATATGCAATATTATTAATCTAAAGGCAAAATCTACTTAAACTTGATGTTTATATAGTAGTTTATGTTCGATTGCCGATAAAATCTGATTATTCTGTAAAACCATTGTAATTTTACAGATAGATATTCTCTTGTCAAATAGATTAGCTTGTGCAAGAAATCTATTTGTGTGAGAACAAATTTTTTCTACACTGAATATGCAGATAAAAATACCAGAAATTAACTGATACATCTGGTTATATCTGGAAGTGTAGCAATCTTAGTTAAAAATTTCGAGTGTTAAATTAATTCAACATTATCAGGACTAGTCATGATTTTTTCGCTTGACAAGTTACTGAAATGTCTGATGCTTTCACTAAATTTTTCAAACCAAAAATATGAGGAGTGGTAGAAATGTTCAATCGTTCATTTCATAATTTATTCATAGAATCGATGGTTTTGGGGGCTACTTTGCTAGCCACTACATCAGCCCATGCTGAAGACAAGAATTTAGTGGCTAGGACTGAGACTCAAACAAATATACCAATTGCGATCGCGCAGCCCGCCGCAAGCATCACCAATTTTAGAAACAATTCTTCGGTAACAACCATAACACAAACGCCTAAAATTCCTGCAATCAATACTGATGCAATTGTCCAACAGACAAATAGTATGTCTCAGGTAACTTCTGTATCTCAGTTTTCAGATGTACAACCAACTGATTGGGCGTTTCTTGCACTCCAGTCTTTAGTTGAGCGTTATGGATGTATTGCAGGGTATCCAAATAGTACTTATCGGGGAAACCGCGCCATCACTCGCTATGAATTTGCAGCAGGCTTAAATGCTTGTTTATCTCGGATCAACGAGCTAATTGCAACAGCTACATCTGACTTAGTTACCAAACAAGACTTAACTACCCTACAAAGACTGCAAGAAGAATTTAGTGCTGAACTAGCAACTCTACGGGGTCGCGTTGATAATTTAGAACCTAGAACTGCGGAACTAGAAGCAAATCAGTTTTCCACAACTACAAAACTTTCTACCGAAGCCATCTTTGTGATTACGAATGCCTTCCAAGGCTCAGTTAATGGTGATAACACAGTTTTTCAAGATAGAGTTCGCCTCGTATTCAAAACTAGCTTTACAGGTAAAGACTCTCTATATACTCGTCTAAGTACTGGAAATACTAATATTTTGCAGCTTCCTGGTGGTTCAGCTGAAGGTTTGCAAACCTTCAATCTTGCTCCTAGTAACAACAACCTGGCCGTAGATTGGCTCTCTTACTATTTCCCAGTTGGTAGCAAAATTGATGCTTATATAGGAGCCGTGAACGGAGTATATTTTGATTTTGTTCCGACTCTGAGTCCTTATTTGGATAGTGCCACAGGAGGCCGTCGCGCTTTGACAGAATTTGCTTCCTCTAGTCCTATTTATCGTATTGGTGGTGGTGCTGGTGGGGGATTCAATTATCGATTAAGTGACCAATTGGTATTGAGCTTGGCTTACTTAGCAGGAGACCATGCCAATCCTCAGCTCGATAGCGGTTTTTTTAATGGTCAATATAGCGCATTTGGACAAATAACATGGAACCCCAACAGTAACTCTGGCATTGGTTTGACTTATGTAAATGCTTACCAAAATCGGGGAGGAATATTTGACCTGGGTAGTGGTTTTACACTAGTCGGAACAGAACAAGCTAATACTCCATTTGAGCGGACGATTACCAACTCTTACGGAGTTGAAGCTTTCTATAAATTTAGTCCTCGATTTGCGGTGAATGGGTTCTTTGGTTACACCAACGCCAAAAATCTGGCAGGGAGTGGTAGTGCAGATATTTGGTACTATGCTTTAGGATTGGCATTCCCAGATTTAGGGAAACAAGGCAACCTTGGTGGTATCCTTGTGGGTGCAGAACCTTATCGGGGTGGTAATCCTGAACCTGCAAATGATTTATCCTTACATATTGAAGGCTTTTACAAGTATCAGCTTACAGATAACATTGCTATAACCCCTGGTGTAATTTGGATTACAGCTCCTGCTCAAAACAATGACAATCAGGATGCGGTAATTGGCACTCTCAGGACAACCTTCACGTTTTAAATCATCTCAGCAACGTTACAAATGCGTTGCTGATTGAGAATGTGAATTTGCTTAACGCACAGACGCAGAGAGTAAGATTTGAGAATGTTTTCATTTATTTAGATCGCACTCCTATATTCTTCTCTGCGCCTCTGCACGAGATAACAAATGCAGATATGAAAGCCAAATTACTAATTCCTAATTCGTAGTTAACAATATAATTACGAATTACGAATTACGAATTACGAATTACGAATTACGAATTACGAATTACGAATTACGAATTATTTTAACGTCCTTCACGATTCAAGCTCAGAGGTTGTTCTTCAACTAGTGGCAGCACATCCTGCCAAAGGCTAATTCCATCGTATAATCCTGGAGCCATTAAGAATACTTGAACCCAAAGAATATTGAACCACCAGTAAAGCCCTTGGATAATATTTTCCTGACCTACCAGATATACTGTCAGCAGGTACAACAAGACCGAAATTATTAAACTAGTAACAGATGCAACTATGCCTTTTGTGGGCTGTGACAACTCTGTGAAAGGCCACATATTGAATTGCCAGACAAATCCTAAACCAACAGTTGTCCAAATTGCTGCAAAGGTTGGGCCTGTCGTTGTTGTAAATAAATCCAGTCCTAGCTGTTTGAGGAACAATTCTGTAATCAGAGTAAGTAACAAAATAATACCTGTATGAAGTAACCCCAAACGTGGCATTCCTAGTTCCAATTTGTTCAAAGGCCAACGTTCAAAGAAACTGCCGAATACTGTCGAACAAGGAAACCAATACCAAGGAATGTAAAACGGTTGAAATCCCCACATTTGCGGCAAAAAGGTGAGGGCAGGGGCAATAAAGAAGATGGCAAAAAAGATATTAAGAAAGCCGCTAACTGGATGCCAGTTGCGTACTTCGTTAGTGGTGACAATCGTATTGTCAAAGAAGAACAAACTGGCGGCGGCGGTAATGATTGCTGTTTGTCCCCACAAGCCAACGGGTGTATCAGTGAGAATTGCTTTTGCAGAAATGAACTTCCAAGCTTCTCCAGTAATATAAACTAGCGTTAAAAGCACTACTAAATTCACTGTTCCTCGTCCAAATCGGGTGGAGGAAAAGCGAGAACCTGGATAGCCGTTGAGGGAAAAACCTAGATGCCACCACCAGACGAAGCATATCGTGATGTAAGTCAATTTTGTGCCCACATTCAGCTGAATAATTTGACCAAAGATGAGTTCAAAAATATAGCTAATGACAGCAATTACAGCAATAAAAAACAGCCCCTTAAATGGCTGACTTTTCCAAATGCTCCGCCTCTGGGTTGGGTTTGCAACGCTCATAGTATCAACTTAAATAATGTTGGATTTACCCTGGGTAAAGCATTTTGATACATTTTATATTTTAAATTTTGGATTTTGGATTGAATAATTTAAAATCTAAAACTTCAAAAAATATTTAAATTTTTAGATTGAAAAAATTTCCTAATCCAAAATCTAAAATCCAAAATTGAGTCACCCCAGTAGAGAATGCTGCAATTACAACCAAGGATGGCGCGGGGGATAGACACCATTGAGGAAGTAGTTACCAACAGCGTAGTACTTCCAACGCACGGGATCGTGGAGTGTGTGAGCGCGGGCATTTCGCCAGTGGCGATTGTAGTTGAATTCCTCCAATGTGGACTTAGTACCTGCTAGTTCAAACAATTTGTTGGTAGCTAGTAATGCTGCTTCGGTGGCTAAGGCTTTGGCTTCAGCAACTGCGATCGATGCTTCAACTACCTTGGGTTCTTCTAAGCCTGACTCGTTGGCGATGTCAAGAAATTCGCCTGCACGACGCAGCAATGCTTCAGAAGCGTGAACCTGAATTTGGACATTGCCTAAGTTATAGAGCGTCAGTGGGTCTTCGTAACCTTTTTCTAAATTGCTGTCAACCCAAGGGCGGGTATGCTTGCGAACAAAGTGGATGGTGTCACGGACTGCGGCTTTAGCAATTCCCACATCTACGGCGGCTTGGATAATTTGGGCGATCGCACCCATTGGTGTTGCCCTCTCAAAGGCTAAGTAGTGCGGAATGACGTGTTCTGCCTTAACTTTCACATTTTCAATAATGGTAGTGCCGCTAGCAGTGGTACGCTGTCCGAAGCTCGTCCAATCATCAAGTAGGGTTAGTCCTTCGGCATCTCTTTCGACAAATGCCACCACTGTCTTACCATCTGGATTACTGGCAATAACGGGAACCCAATGTGCCAGTAGTGCCCCAGCAGAGTAGTATTTGCGTCCGTTGAGTACGAAGTCAGATCCATCTGGTGTTAATTTCGTCTGCACATCGTTGACAGACTTAGTGCCAATTTCCGAGAAGGCGTTACCAAAGCGCTTACCTTGTAGAGCTAAATCAAAGAAGAACTTCTTCTGCTCATCTGTACCATCTAACCGGACTGCTTCCACCATGTAGAGGTGGTTTTGGGGAATTTGACCGAGGCTAGAATCAGCTTCGGAGATGATTTTAATGACTTCTGCTAGAGTGGCACTTGATACAAAAGCACCGCCATACTCTTTCGGGACTGTAATTCCCCACAATCCACTCTGGGAAAACTTTTCTACCTCTTGGGCAGGTAAACGCCGATTTTGGTCGCGCTCTGAGTCTCCCTTGGCAAACTCAGCTGCTAATTCGTGAGCGATCGCGATCGCTTCTTTGTCATCCCGAATAATATGCGCCTTCTGGTCAGTATTAATTACTGATGTCATAGTAAAACTCCTTGATTGTGATTGAGTGACTGATAATCGTCACTACTATGAGACAGCCTTTAGGTTTTTCTTAGTGCCGTTCGGATATAGCTGTTATCTACAACAGTTTCAATCCACAAAACCCGCTCCTACAAAGTATGTTGCTGTTAATCTACACTCCAACCAACTCATCCGCTGTCCGACGATTAGCTTCAAGTTCGCGCACAATCGGTATTACTGTCTTACCAAATGCAGGCAAATCATCTGTGTAGTGTAAGAAGCCACCGAGAATTAGATCGACTCCCGCTTCATGGAACTGGCGAATCTTTTCAGCTACTTGTTCAGCCGTGCCAATCAAGCCCGATCGGAAGCCATCGTTATACTGCACCAAGTCTTCAAAATTGGAATTTGCCCACATTCCCTGACGTTCACGAGTAGAAGATCCCGCCTGTTTCACGGCTTCGCCAAATCCTTTCACCGCCTCTACATCAGCTTGGGCAATAATATCGCGCAATACTTCATGGGCTTCTGCTTCCGTATCTCGCACGATGATAAAGGAATTCAAACCAAACTTAATTGTGCGTCCTTCAAGACTCGCTAATTCAGACACTTCTTCAATCTGCTCTTTCACGCCTTCTATGGTGTTACCATTCATGAAATACCAATCAGACACCCGGCCAGCCATCCGCCGTGCTGCTTTGGAGTTACCACCTTGGAATATCTCTGGGTGGGGATTCTGATTAATTGGTTTAGGCTTTACCCAACCACCGTTGATGCGATAAAAGTCGCCTTTGAAGTGAAACTCCTCCTCAGTCCATAAACCTTTGAGAACGCGGATAAATTCTTCTGAACGACGATAGCGTTCGTCATGGTCTAACCAATGTTCACCATATATAGTGAATTCATCTTTGAACCAGCCGCTAACTACATTCAGAGCAAACCGACCGTTAGAGAGAAAATCAATACTTGCACCCATTTTGGCAACTACTCCCGGATGCCACAATCCAGGGTGAACTGCTGCAATCAATTTCAATTTCTTGGTGACAGGAGCCAAGGCCGACACAGTTGTAAGTGCCTCTAGTTGGTACTCAGCGCCATAGCTAGCGATAAATCTGGCTTGTGCTAGAGCATATTCAAATCCAACTTCTTCAGCCGTCTGAGCTAGTTGAGCATTATATTCGTAAGTCCAATCTGTGCGTTGGGGAATTTTACTAACAACTAACCCACCGCTGACGTTGGGAATCCAGTACGCGAACTTAATATCTACCATAATTGTGCGTTTGTAATTGAAATTGCTTGGTTATTTGTCTAAGTTTGCAAGTGAAGTAACAAAATCTAATTTGTGATCACTAACAAATCAGCTAAAACTTGATCGGGCAAAATTTTAGTCAAAATCGAAAGCTTGAGAGTGGTTGCAAACTACTTTGAGTTTACAAGTAGACAATTCTTTGATGGCAATAATATACCATAACTCGACTGTGCTACCGTAGTTTTTAATGAATCAGACTTTATCACAACAATTTTTCTGATGTCGTGACTCGATATACTTAAATTCCATTTCCATATTCCATTTTGGAATACTGCCCAATTTTCCTGGGTATTTAATTATTTTTTATACCTGCTGGCTATTATCCTGATTCAGTCAGAGCAATTAGGAATCAGGACTCGACAGAGTATCGATACTATTCCAGATCGTGATAAATAAATGCTTCTCATCTGTCATCTGCAACTATACACAGCAGAAATAAATGTGGTAGTGTGAACTACTAAATTACGGTAAAACTATGTAGTTACCGTAATTTGATGAATGCCTCGTAAAAAAAAGCACAGGAAAAACATTTATGCCACTTCAGTTTGGAATTTGGTCGCCGGTCTGTGGTGGATGGTTGCGGGTTGTCAACCATGAAGCTAATTTATCTACACAAGATTTGGTAAAGCTGGCAGTTCAGGCAGACGAGTTAGGTTATGACTTCTATTACATTCCCGAACATTACTTAAATGCAGTTCATGGGCCTAACTATAATGTCGCTGACGCTTGGATTACAGCAGCTTTAGCAAGTTTGAACACCAAGAATATCAAGATTGTTGCGGCTGTACAACCTGGTTTTAAACTGCCTGCGGTAGTTGCCAATTTGAGTGCAAACATTCAAAATCAGCTTAGTAACGGCAGATTTGCTCTCAGTGGTATTGCAGGTTGGTGGAAATTAGAAGTAGAAAGCTATGGAGATATCTGGCTACCTCACAGCGATCGCTACGCACGATTAGAAGAGTACATTGATGTAATCAAGGGGCTGTGGACAGTCGGAGGCTTTAATTATGTTGGCAAATACTACACTATTAAGGGTGGTATTCTTGCAGATCAGCCGACACCAACACCACCCATTTTCATTGCTGGGGAATCAGACAGGGCAATTAACCTAGCGGCTCGCCTGGGAGATTATCTATTTATCAACGCTGATGAACCAGAAAAAACGGCAGCATTGGTGCAGAAAGTGAAAAGATTGGCTAGCGATCGCTACGGTCGTCAGATTAAAGTAGCAATGAGTGCGTTTGCGATCGTTCGCGAACATACAGCCCAAGCCGAAGCCAGATTAGAAGCGATTTATCGTTCTGCCGATTGGCAGCAAATCGAGTACTTTCAAGAGCAAATCGATCCTAACGTAGTTGCCCATAACAAACTAGATATCAGTCAAACCATTGAAGCCAATCTCGGTTTGTCTGCTCAACTGGTTGGCGATCGCTATACTGTTATTAACCGCCTGAAAGAATATGAAGCCGTTGGCGTTGACTTAATAGTACTGAAATTTGAATCTATGTTGGAAGACACTATTCGCTTCCACAAACTAGTGATTTCCGAATATAGACAGCAGAGTAGCTTAAACTGCGTCCACGTTGAAAACCGTAGTTCTGTATGAATAGAAAAACCCTCATCCCCCAGCCCCTTCTCCCAATATTGGGAGAAGGGGAGCCGGAAAGAAGTCCCTCTCCCTACTTGGGAGAGGGATTTAGGGTGAGGGCAAAAACTACGGTTCTCAACATAGATGAGGTTTAATTACCTTGTAATTAAAAATCTTGCCTTACCTAGCATGAATAAGATTAAACTCGAAGACATTACCCTAAATCACCTCAAAATCTTAAAAGCAGTAGATGACTGTGGTAGCTTCTCTAAAGCAGCACAAAAACTAGGTTATAGTCAAGCATTAATTAGTAAAAAAGTCAAACAAATAGAGGATTGTTTCGGAGTAATTCTCCTAAATCGCTCTCCTGGCTCTATAGGTTTGACTAATAAAGGCAGGAAATTGATTTCCCAGACACTTAATGTCGTAGAAACTGTAGAAAATCTGCAAGAAGAATTTCAGGCAACATTTAGCGCTGAGGGCGAAGATTTGATATTGGGAGCTACTAGTTTCATTTTAGAAGTCTGGCTCAAACAATATTTGCAGCGATTTCAGCTTTGTTTCCCAGGTAGAAATCTTAAAGAGATTGCGATTAAAAATAGCAGATTTTTTTCCAATTCTCAACTCCTAGAAATGGATCTTTTGCTCAACAGTTGCGCTGGATACAAAGAAGAACACCACTGCACTAGATTAAAAACTCATAAAATGCTGTTGGTATCCTTTGGGGCAAGTAAATATCTCAATCAGCATAGCTTAGTTAAAATAAATGATATCGATCTGGCTGATGTTGTACTTTTAGATGAGGTTCATCAGGAACTATCTAAAAATGAATTTTTGATGAATAAATTAACTGGTGTACAGGTGCTACACAGCTATCAAGATTTACTAAACTACGCTGACAAAAATCAAAAGCTAACGATTTTACCTGACTTTTGTCAAGCTGATATAATATCTCAATACAAAGTCCTAACTTTTCCGATTCAAGATGTCAATGAATATGGAATTTATCTTCATGTTCCTCGCTTTAGTGAATTGTTAATATCCGCAGAGAGTTTGGTAAGAAGTTTTAGACTAGATCCGGATAACTTAGAAAGTTTGCCCAACGTAAATCTATTTTTAGGTAGCTGTTCTCCCAAAGAAGAAAATGTTCTGAGGATAGGTATTCAGAGAGATTCCATAGGACAGTTTATTGCTGGATATGGAACTAAATATATTTCTGATTTACAGAAAACCTCATCACTTGAACAGCCTATTTTGAAAAATATTGAAATTAATCGAGATTTCGAGTTACAAATTCTACCCTTTGCTTCTGGGGAACAAATGAACCGACAGATGAAACGGGGAGAACTAGATATTTGTATTTTAGATGATATTTCTCTCTTGAATAATGGTAGTCAATTCTTTGATGATTTAAGTTTTGGTTCTAAATTAATTGGGATTGCTTCGTATAATCTTTTGGGTCAAGATATAAATATTGTTTTGCATAAAGATTCTTCTATAAACACTATCCAGGATCTAAAAGGTAAACGAATTTCTACTTTATTTGGTTCAAATGCCCATAGGTTCGTCATTACTCTTTTTGACCTCTATGATATGGATGTCAGTAAAGATTGCAGATTAGTGAATGAAGATCCTCGTAGAGCAAGTAAGAGTTTGGCAAATAAAACTATAGATGCTTACGTATGTTGTCACACTTTTGCCTCAATTTTAGAAGCTTATGCTTTTGTCAGAAAGCTGCCTCTATCTCAAACAATTACTTTAAGAATTCCATCAATCAGAGGAATTGTTTGTCGCTCGCAGTTCATTAAAGAAAATCCTAAAATTGTAGTTGCTTATTTACATGATTTAGTGGTTGCTAACTATTGGTTTAATTCATCTCCAATCAAGGCAGCAGATTTATTAACTAAAGTGATTGATGTGAGAACAACTCAAGTAAATCAGTTTTTTAATCCGGTATTTGGGAACCGCATCGATCCAACCCTGAAACCTCAATGGTCTTGGTTGCTGAAGACTTTAAATCGCAGGTTAGAAGGAAAATATGGTATTTCACTATTTGATGTAGATTTCTGGATAGATGATTATTTTTTAAGACTTGTCTATAATTTGCTAAATCTAGATTATCACTTTCATCAAGTTTCTTTTGCAAGTGAATTTTCTAGCAGCTATTTTATTGAGGAACAGTTTAGCCGACACATAAAAGTTCTGTAATGATTCAGGTCTGAGGTAGTTGACTCCTTCAATCATAATTGAGGGGCAATCTCCCCATGCTTGCTTTCACGAATCAAAAGCAGTCACAAGGCTATTGCCCCTAAATATTTTGAGCTGCGATCGCTCTTTCCCCAGAAACACCTATGAATTATCCTTCATCAGGCTATCTGAATTTATGACTCCACACACCATACTCCGCAATCTCAACACGGTTATTCAGCAGTGATGAGTTCAGTACTACCACGTGTACGACGCCGTGTGAGGCTATTATACAGCATTACACCGATCGCCTTGATCAAATTACCTTCCAATTCTTGGAACAGCTTCATGTTCGTGCCAAAGGCAGCGTTAGCTTCATCAACGATGCGATCAGTTGCCGCCTCGTCAAGGGGTAATTCATCCAAAATTTGCCGATATTTGGCTTTGAATGCCTTCTCATCAGTAATTTCTGGAAACTCATAAAAGGCTGTTCCTTGTCCATCAGACAAATTCATCGCTGTTACAGCAATATTTTTGAGAATTTGTCCCCCAGATAAGTCACCTATGTAACGAGTGTATGAATGGGCGATTAACAATTCCGGTTCTGTAGCAGATATTTCTCGGATGCGCTCTACATAAGCTTCACCCGCCGGAGATAGTTTGATTTGCTCTCTCCAGTTTGCACCAAAGTAATAACTCAGGTCTTGCTCTAGGCTATGCTTGCGATTTAACTGAGGAAAGTTAATTTTAGAAATTATTGGATGCTGGCGGTGGTTTTCCATTTCCTCTTCCATCGCTGAGTAGACGAAGTAGAAGTTAGCAACAAGTTTTCGGTAAGAGTTTTTTTCCACTACTCCTTTTAAAAAGCACTTGACAAAACCTACATTTTCTGCCATCGTGTGGGCTTTTTTAGTGCCTACACGTAATTTGGTTGCTAAATTGCTGCTCATGCTAAATTTCTCAACTTTAAAAAGTTAACTGCCGGAGTTTTGATTCACTAACGGCTAAAAGGCCATTAAAACGTTACCTTAAAACTATTTGATGAGAATTTATATTAAAATTTTTTAAGCTGCAATGATTTTGTTGTTTTTTACACAGCAACGAGGCTAAGAGAACATAAATTTAGATTTCAGTTTTTTGATTTTTTGTTGTTATTAGCTGAATCTCGCTTTCATTCTCAGCAAAGCTGAGAATTTTTGTGATACAGTCACAGTAATATTTATTACATAGTTATTGGTTAGTAGCATTGCAATGTGTGAACTAATACAGATAAAAATCAAAACTAAAATTGCCAGCATAAAGGGAATAATTGGCTAAGATGTGGAGACTTTATTAATAACGTAAAAACCAATATTGACTTTATCAAAGATTTACAATCAAAGACAGCTAAATTCAGTATTATTACGTAAAGTTAGCTCGATCTAAAATGAATTTCTTAAAGAGAAAAAGCATGTCAAAATTGCTGAATAAAGTCTTAAGTGCTATTTATTTTTCAGTGTGATTGTGTGGAGTGTTTAAAAATATGGTTTCATCTATAACTCGGACATCAGGCATTTCTGGGGGTTCTACTTCCGAAGTTGAGGGATTGGGCAAAGGGATTGAGAGCAGTTTTGGAATGAATTTAATCCCACTACCAGCAAATCCCTTATTTGGTACAGATGGGATTCGCGGACGAGTGGGAGAATTACTGAGTGCGCCCCTAGCATTGCAAGTTGGTTTTTGGACGGGGATTGTTTTACGTAACCATGCGACTCAAGTAGGGCCAGTCATTCTCGGACAGGACTCTAGAAACTCCAGCGATATGCTGGCAATGGCTTTGAGTGCAGGGTTAACAGCAGCAGGGTTAGAAGTCTGGTATTTGGGATTATGCCCCACTCCTGCCATTGCCTATCTCACCAGCGTCACTGATGCCATCGGCGGAGTGATGATTTCTGCCAGTCACAATCCCCCAGAAGACAATGGGATTAAGGTTTTTGCTGGCAATGGTGGGAAGTTACCGCAAATATTGCAGGCAGAAATAGAAGCAGGACTGCGTGGCAAGATATCACCAATAACTAGAGTCAGTAATTGCGGACGGCATTACTCACGTTTTGAGTTAGTGAAAAACTATAGTTCAGCGTTGAAAAAAACCTTGAACATTGCCCGAAATCTTCAGGGAATGAAGATTGTTTTAGATTTGGCGTGGGGAGCAGCAGTTGGGTTAGCACCATTAGTATTTACACAAATGGGGGCGGAGGTCATCTGCTTGCATAACGAAGCAGATGGCGATCGCATTAATGTTAACTGCGGTTCCACGCACCTAGACATTCTGGCAGCAACGGTACAAGAACACAACGCCGATATCGGCTTTGGCTTCGATGGCGACGCCGATCGCGTCTTAGCAGTAGACAATACAGGCAGGCAAGTTAACGGCGATTACATTCTTTACCTGTGGGGACGGCACTTACAACAAAACCAACAATTGCCAGACAACCTGATTGTATCTACAGTCATGGCCAACTTAGGCTTTGAGAAAGCTTGGCTGCAAATTGGTGGTAACTTAATTCGTACCGCAGTTGGCGACCAATACGTGCAAGCCGAAATGCAGCGGACTGGAGCAATGTTAGGTGGCGAACAATCAGGTCATATTCTTTGCCGTCACTATGCCGTAACTGGAGATGGCTTGTTAACAGCATTACACATAGCATCTTTGGTGAGAGAGGCGGGTGTTCCCTTGAGCGAATTAGTAGATCGAAGCTTCCAAACCTATCCGCAATTGTTGCAGAATGTGCGAGTTGTCGATCGCGATCGCCGTTTGGGATGGCAAGATTGCCAACCTGTGCAACAAGCGATCGCTCTTGCTGAAGCTGCAATGGGCGATTCCGGCAGAATTTTAGTTCGCGCCTCTGGCACAGAACCAGTCATCAGAGTAATGGTGGAAGCAGCCAATGCCGAACTCGCCAACTACTGGACAAATGAACTAGTTTCGCAAGTCCAGCAGCATCTGATGGACTAAATTAGCTAATATCTCATCTTTGCTTTAAAAAAACGCCAAGTTCACAGCTTCTACGAATTAACCACCCTTGGTTATGTCTAGAAGTTGTGACATTTTGATTACTTCTTAAACCCAAAGAATCCCAAAGAGCCAAAGCTATGCTTCATCTCCCCTCACCGTTTGCCGAGAGAGGATTAAGAAAAGCCAGCGCGGTCTTCTCCCTTGGCGTATGGGGTGCAATGACTGTGGGAATCACAACTAAATTATGCGAACATTATATGAATTCAGTCTTAGCGTCAGTCGGAACATGGTATTATTTACCTCGAGATTCCTAGCTATTTATTCTAATAAAATACAGTGCTTGTTTTTGTGATCCCACTCAAAAGTGCAAAAGTTTCCAATTCCTGGGAACGTGTTACACAATTATTTGAAAGATGCATTAAATCAGTTTGCAATCAAACCTCACCTAACTTTCACGTTATTGTTGTTTGTCACGAAAAGCCCAAAATAGAATTCACTCATCCTCAAATCACATACATTACAGTTGATTTTTCCCATCCAAACGAGCCTACCCCTGAAGCCAAAGGAGACACAGATAAAGGGCGTAAAATCTTAAAAGGATTGGTTTATGCTCGTCAATTTTCTCCCACTCACACCATGACAGTTGATGCTGACGATTGTGTTAGTGAAAAGTTGGCTAAATTTATTCAACAACATCCTGATTCTAATGGATGGTTTATAAATAAAGGTTATAAATATCAAGAAGACAGTAATTACATATATATCAAGAGAAGCAATTTTTATAAAATGTGCGGTACTTGTAATATTCTTCGATATGATTTGAATTATTTGCCAGAAACCGCAGAATATAATCGTGGCTACGGATACTATAAATATTATATAGACCACGCTAAAGTTAGAGACATTTTAAAGAGCAAAGGAAAATCAATTAAATCGTTACCATTTCCAGGTGCGGTTTATATTTTAGCAACAGGAGAAAATCTTTTTAAAAATTCAACAAGATTAAGATTTAGCATTTTTAATCGCAAATTATTAAATGAATCATTTCGAGACGAATTCGGATTATATAAGCTACAGCAATCCAAAGAGATTTATCAACTATCAGAATTGTAAATTGTTTTTGAAAAATTCTAATAATTAGTCTTATAGGACTCATATTTGATTTTTGAATAGAACTCCGTACACTTTTATTTCTTCTTCTCTGTTCTCTGTTATCTCCCTACGCAAGTAATTTCAGAAATCAAATCGGATTGCTATATATGGCGTGTTAGCGGAGTGGAACGCACCAAAAACTTGAAATTATGCCGTAGTTTCGGCGCTAACACACCCTACATGTCAAAATCAAATATTAGTCCTATATAATGGAGTATTTTGCGAGGCTGATAGGCTACAGTGCCAATATGCCAAAATTCAAATCAAAATCTCAGCAATCTAAAAAATCGAAAAAGCAGGCTAAAAAGGAAACTTCTACCCTTAGCCTCAAAGAACAGTTAGCCCAAAAGCGCAAATCTGCTCAAGTACGTAAAGAACTCACTAGCTTACTCATCACCGCCACTTTTGCTGGTATCTTCGTTGGCATTCTACTTTTTTTCGTAGCTGGAATTAAAGCAGCAGTCCCTGGTGTGTTAGGGATAATAGTCATGTCCCTTTCCTACAAATATCCGCGCCAAGCCCTATATGCCTTCATCATTTACATACCTGTGGGAGGTACTGTCACCTACTACTTGGGCAATAGTCCCATACTCCAATTAGCTAAAGATGCCTTTTACGTTCCAGCACTAATTGGACTTTGGCAGACTTGCCGTAGACAGGGGCTACCCTTAATTATTCCCAAAGGCATTAAAATCCCACTTTATATTGTTTTGGGTTGCAGTCTGCTAACACTGTTGTTTGTCAATGGTGGACAGCAATTTAACCCGCCTAGCGCAGGACTATTAGAAAAAGCACGCCAAGAAATACCATTAGGTATGGGAATTCTGGGACTAAAAGTATTTTTAGGCTATGTCCCCCTGATTGGTTGTGCCTACTATCTAATTCGCGATAAGCGGGATTTTCTATTTTTATTGCGCCTCCAGATTGTCCTCACACTGATTTGCTGCGCGCTGGGATTTATTCAATATTTTTTACTATTAACTGGTGTATGTCAAGGCACTAGAGGTCTTGAAGGAGATGCCTTATTTAGAGCAACACTCGAAGCTCGGTGTTATTTTGGTGGAGCGCTAGTATATAGTCCCGAAGAAGGGATTATTCGCCTGCCAGGGACATTTGTAGCTCCTTGGCAGTGGGCATGGTTCTTAATTTCTAGCACCTTTTTTACTTTTGCCACCGGCTTCAACGATCCCTCCCCAATATGGCGGATAATCGGTTTAGCTTCTTTAGTGGGAGTCTTTATCGATGCTGTAATCTCTGGACAGAGAATCGCCTTAGCTTTAGTACCAATCTGCTTCGGGATTTTGCTATTGCTCACCGGACAACTTGGCAACCTGAAACGATTTATCCCCATAGGCGTGGGACTTGCCTTCATTCTGGGAATTGCGATGGTGACTAACCCTGCTGTCGTACAAGAGAGAACCGATAGTTTTGCCAGTCGTTGGAACGCCTCACCACCTCAAGATTTTATCATCCAGCAATTTGAAGAAAATTGGAAAAATGTAGACGGGCCATTGGGAAGTGGCTTAGGACGAGCAACAAACTCTGCCCGTGTGATGGGTGAAACTAAGCTTGTAGAAACCTATTACCCGAAAGTGCTTTATGAAGTGGGAATTTTTGGATTATTAGCGTTTCTGGGTTTGGTAACAAGTTTAACAATTCTTGGCTTTAAAACCTATCGCTCCATAAAGAACCGTAATTTCCGCAGTTCCGGAGCAGCTTTGTGGGTGTTTATATTGTTTATTAGTTACAACACTTACTATTATCCTCTGGATGTCGATCCTGTTGCTGCCTATTATTGGTTTTTTGCGGGAGTTCTTTTTAAATTGCCAGAATTGGAGAAACAAGATAAAGAAGATGCCAACCCTCAACAAAAAAACAAGAAAAAACGTCTAAAAACAATTTAAATGAAATAAAAATGGCCAAAGAATATCATTGAAGGTCAAAAATACCTCAGTATTTCAAACCTACCTCGAAATTATCGCCATACACTTATTTTTCGATGATACTTATTGATGGATAAGCAATTTCGTAGTCAGAGAAAGGAATGAAAGCGAGGTTTTCCAGAAGCCGTGAAAAGACAGTGTGTAAATTAAAGCAATAGCCACTTACTGAATTTCATGAAAATTAATTTTTACAAGGCTATTATAGAAGTAGTAAAATTACTTAATAAAAATTATGAATAATTGGCCATTAGTTAGTGTAGTTATCGCAACCTACGGACGAGAAGAAGCGCTACGCGATAGCATTGTGGATGTCTTAAAACAGGACTATCCAAATTTTGAAGTTTTAATTGTAGACCAAACTCCAAAACACCAACCAGAAATTCAAGCCTACCTAGAAGAGATGCTGGAGGCAGGTAAAATTAAATGGTTGCGCTTAGATTGGGCAAGTTTGCCAGGGGCGCGGAATTATGCTGTCCGGCGGTCATCTGGTGAAATAATATTGTTTATTGATGATGATGTTCAGTTAACCCCTGGATTGTTAGCAGCCCATGCGAAAAATTATGTGCAAAACCCAGAGGTGGGGGCTGTCGCTGGTCGGGTATTTGACAGAATGAAATTAGGTGATTCTAGAGGAGATTTAGAGATTGAATATTTGCCTCCCGAAGCTATGGACCCAGGAATTGCTTGGTATCATATTGATCTAGTACATACCATTAAACCCCAACAAGTACTGACAGCGAGGGGTTGCAATATGTCATTTCGCCGCGAAATTTTTACTAAGTATGGATTGAGGTTTGATGAGAGATTTGGTGGGAGTGCAGTACGCGAAGAGTCAGATTTTTGTTTGCGGTTGCGACAAACGGGGTATAAGATTTGGTACGACCCAGAGGCCCATTTGGTACATTTAGGCGAAGAAACAGGAGGTTGTCATGATATTAGTATGCGATCGCTAAAATATCAACTCACCTTCTACCACAACCATTTTTTACTGGGGCTGAAAAACCTGACTGTGACTCAAGCTTTACGCTTATATGGTCGTTTATTTGACTGTCACGTTCTCGGACGCCCACCTTGTCACAAAAGCGGTTCCCCCATCAAAATTGCCACTCGCGCTATTTTCTACACTTTGGGTTTTTTCAAAGCCTTGGGTACTATGATCCAATCACTATGGAACGATGGTCAAATTTACAGTCGATTGGATGAACAAGTTTAGGCATTAGTCATTTGTCATTGGTCATTA
Source organism: Nostoc sp. 'Lobaria pulmonaria (5183) cyanobiont' (assembly GCF_002949795.1). Taxonomy (NCBI): domain Bacteria; kingdom Bacillati; phylum Cyanobacteriota; class Cyanophyceae; order Nostocales; family Nostocaceae; genus Nostoc; species Nostoc sp. 'Lobaria pulmonaria (5183) cyanobiont'. The sequence continues at coordinate 6,226,616 of NZ_CP026692.1, forward strand.
GTTATTAGTGAATAACAAAGAATAAATGAAAAATGAAAATCTTAGTTGCTAGCCACACTTATATCGTAGACCTCAACTGTGAAAAATTACGCGCTTTATCTCAACTAGAACCTGACATTGAAGTTACAGTTGTAGTCCCAAAGCGCTGGAAACCAGGCGGCGTGCAAAACAGAATTATTGAAACTGAATACCGTGATGAAGGCACATTTAGAATAGTTCCAGTTTCTAATTTTAGTCAAAATCATCAGGGACTCCTTACCTTTGGCGCTGATTTGATATCTTTATTAAAACAATTTCGCCCGCAAATCATCCAAGTAGAACAAGGGTCTAGAGCCTTGGCTTATACTCAAATGATTGCCTTAAATCAGCTATTAGGACTCAAGGCAAAAAATGTATTTTTTACCTGGTGGAATCTTCCTTATGAACTGAAACTACCAATTTCTTTATTAGAAAAATATAACCTCAACCATAGCCAGGGCATTATTTCTGGCAATCAAGATGGAGCAGAAGTTTTGCGACAACGAGGATATAAAGGGACAATTAAAGTCATGCCACAACTGGGTGTAGATGAAAGTTTATTTACTCCCAAAAACCAGCCAGAGTTAGCAGCTAAGTTGGGCATTGAAAAAAAGGATTTTGTAGTAGGTTTTGTTGGGCGATTTGTGCAAGAGAAGGGTTTATTAACGCTTTTGCAAGCCTTAACTATTTTGAAACATAAACCTTGGAAACTACTGTTATTGGGACGGGGAGAGTTGCAAAGTGAATTAATTAAAATTGCGGCAGAAAACAATATTAAAGAACGATTAATTTTGATAGAAAGTGTTCCCCATGATCAGGTTACAAGTTATATCAATTTAATGAGTACTTTAGTACTGCCTTCAGAAACAACTTACAAGTTTAAAACCTTAACTTCTGTTGGCTGGAAAGAGCAATTTGGTCATGTGCTAATTGAAGCGATGGCTTGCCAAGTTCCTGTGATTGGTTCTGATTCCGGTGAAATTCCCTATGTAATTGGTGATGCTGGCTTAGTATTTGCTGAAGGTGATGTTCAAGCTCTTGCTAATTGCTTAGTACAATTAATGGATAAACCAGATTTTGCTCATACTCTTGGTGAAATGGGTTATCAAAAAGCAATGATTCAATATACAAATAAAGCTTTGGCTAAACAGCAATTAGAGTTTTATCAAGAGTTAGTCATTAGTCATTAGTCATTAGTCATTGGTCATTAGTGAATAATAAAGGATAAATGACGAAGGACGAAGGGGAAAAGACAAATGACAAATGACAAAAGAATGAAAATATTACAAATTGTTCCCTCAATTTCTCTAATTTACGGTGGGCCTAGTCAAATGGTACTAGGATTAGCTCCAGCGTTAGTAAAAGAGGGAGTAGAAGTTACAATTCTCACAACTGATAGTAATGGTGATAATGGTCAAACACCTCTGGATGTCCCTTTAAATCGCCCAATTAAACAAGATGGCTATGAAATAATTTACTTTCGTTGCGCGCCGTTTCGTCGCTACAAATTTTCCCTAGATTTATTAAACTGGCTAAAACGTCACGCTCACGAGTTTGACATAGCACATATTCATGCTCTATTTTCGCCAATAATTAGTGCTGCTGCTCTTGTCTGTCGTCAGCAAAAGCTACCTTATATTTTCCGTCCTTTGGGTACTCTCGATCCGGCTGATTTACAGAAGAAAAAGCAATTAAAACAGCTTTATGTTGCAATTATAGAACGTCAAAATTTAGCTAGTGCAGCAGCAATTCATTTTACCAGCGACCAAGAAGCTAAAATATCAGAACGTTTTGGAGTATCTACACCAGATATGGTGATTCCATTGGGTGTGATTCCCCCTGAATCTTCTTTTAAAAATGTATGTAGTCAGTTAGAACTACCAAAAAATGTACCTTTGGTGCTATTTATGTCACGAATTGACCCGAAAAAGGGGTTGAATTTATTGATTCCAGCGCTAGAGAAGCTGTTAGCGCTTGGTTATAAGTTTCATTTTGTCTTAGCTGGTACTAATCCCCAAGAACCAGATTATGAACAAAAGATAATATCCCAAATTCAAAATTCACCATTGCGATCGCACACTACAATTACAGGCTTTGTCACTGGTGAACTCAAAGTTAGTTTACTACAAGCTGCTGATTTATTTGTCTTGCCTTCCTACTACGAAAACTTTGGGATTGCTGTAGCTGAAGCGATGGTAGCAGGTGTACCCGTAGTCATTTCTGACCAAGTGCATATTTGTCAACAGATACGTGATAGTGAGTCGGGTTGGGTAGGCGCAACAGATGTGCAAGCACTAGTAAAGTTACTGCAAGAAGCTTTGGAAAATCCCGCAGAACGCCAACGACGGGGATTAAATGCCCAAAAGTATGCATTAGAAAATTTTAGCTGGGATGCGATCGCCAAGCAAACAATCCAAGCGTACCAAAAAATTCTGGCAAACAAATGAATTTAACCCAATGCAGATAATAAAAGTTTTTGCCAAATAGGTGCTAGAACCGCTTTGATAATATAATCCCAATACAGGCTTATCCAGTCTCACACCAGGAGGAAGTAATTAATGAGTATCAATCTGACTGAAAAATAAGCTTATACTGCAATGTACGCCTTCTTAGTTCAAGTGTATGAAAGAACCCAATCAAATGACTTGGGAGGATTACTTGGAGACATGAGTACTATAGAAGATAGTGAAACTGCTGATTTTGCTGTTTGGCATGAGTGGTTACGATGCGTTGCTCAAGTCAAACAAGGTAAAGTTGATATAGACTTACACATTCACAGCTAAGATAAGTAAGTCGGCGTGGAAATTTATAACTATAGGATTCCTATTTGATTTTTGAAATGTAAAGAAAAACCTGTAGGGAAAACATACTAATTAAAAGCATATATGTGTACTTTTGTCAATAAGTTTTACCTCACTCTCGGATAAGGTACGAGAGTGCTGACAACCTAAAATTTTGTTTCAAACCGCTAAAGCCCGATTGGGGAATAGGGGTTTTGTGTCATGATGGCATACTAGAATATATATGTCTTTCTAACTACAGGGAATCTCACATGGCTCTCCGTCTAGGTGACACAGTACCCAACTTTACGCAAGCCTCAACACACGGCGACATCGATTTTTACCAATGGGCAGGTGACAGCTGGGTTGTGCTGTTCTCTCACCCTGCTGATTTTACACCTGTTTGTACAACAGAACTCGGCACAGTTGCCAAGCTCAAACCAGAATTTGACAAGCGCAATGTCAAAGCGATCGCACTCAGCGTTGATGACGTAGAATCTCACAAAGGCTGGGTGGGAGACATTGAAGAAACTCAAAGCACCACCCTTAACTACCCAATTTTGGCGGATGCAGATCGCAAGGTTGCTGACCTTTACGACATGATCCACCCCAATGCTAATGCGGCTGTGACAGTGCGATCGGTCTTCGTGATTGACCCCAATAAAAAACTCCGTCTCTCTTTCACCTATCCTCCCAGCACCGGACGCAACTTTGATGAACTTTTGCGGGTGATTGATTCTCTGCAATTGACTGATAACTACAGCGTGGCGACACCAGCTGACTGGAAAGATGGAGAGGATGTTGTAATTGTCCCCTCACTGAAAGATCCAGAAGTACTCAAAGAGAAATTCCCCAAAGGTTATGAGGAAGTTAAACCTTATCTGCGGCTAACTCCTCAGCCTAATAAGTAAATCTGAAAATGATTTTGGATACAAAAGCAAAGACGCAAAGATATAATTTTGCGTCTTTGTCTTTTCTTTGTCTTTTTGGCTGAGAATATAGTCAGTTGGCTAGGCATCCGAACCTGGAGGATATCTCAATGTTTTCATCCCCTTTGGTTTTGAAAATTCCGTCATCAATGCAAATGACAGACGAACAATTTTTTGAATTCTGTCAGGTGAATCGTGATTTACGCATTGAGCGAAATAAATTAACATTATATCGTGGGGTGTAGGGGCACGGCACTGCCGTGCCCCTACGGGTGTACCTCACGCAAACGAGAAGCGCTATATTTGCTATTTCAGCGATGCCTGCGGCGGGCTACGCCAACGCATTTGTTATTTCGGCGACCGCATTTGTTATTTTAGCGTTCGCAGGTTTTATAGCGTTTTCTAATCATCTGGGGTCTTTCCAAGTCGAGCATCTGGAGTGTGGGGTGTAATGACTGTGGGAATTATAACTAATTATACGGACATGATATAACTTACGGTGTTTTTATAGTCCTCTCAGTTGACTTCTGACTCCTGACTCCTGCCCAAACAGTAAGTGGCTGCCCAACTTGCTTGTACAGTAAACTCTCCAGAATTACACCATTATTGTTAGCGGTGAGAGTTTTATTTGGTTGATGCAGAGACTCATAAAAGCCGTTGTACCAGCCTTCGTTAGACTTAAGGTTGGCTTGAACGAAATCAAATAACTGGCGGGTATAAGCAGTATTATAAAGTACATGCCAGCCGATCGCAGCTTTGGCACTGAGAAATCGCAAATCGTTGTGCTGTTCTCTGGTATCTGCAATGGTTGCCCAAGGTTCTCCGTTGACAAATAGGCTGCTGTAAACAAAGTATGGCGGGCGATCTAAGTTGTCTTCTGTGACGGCAGTTAATTGTTTTGTCGCTTCATAACGTGCTGCTTGAGCAGCTAAAATCCGATCGGCATAAGCTTTAGGCAAAGCTTGAAACCCTGTTTCGATGCCATCTAAGATATAGGGTTCGCTAAGAACGTAGTTATTCGCTCCAGAGTTTTTATAGTCACGTTTGTCGTAAGGAATTCCCTGTCCATAAAGATCGACAAAGGCAGTATAAGACTGATAATCTAAGGCTTTATTAACATTTAAGCCCCAAAGCTTCAGACCATAAGCAGCATAATTCTCATAGCCCAAGCGACCTTCTTGATTGTATTGTTCTTTGCCTTTGATGACAGCAGTACCGTACATTTGGCCATTTGTGGTCAGACGCTTAACTTGCCAATGTTTCCAAACTGCTGCTGTTTGCGATCGCATCTCTGGATACTTTGCCTCGACAATCTTCAACCAGATTGCCATTCTTCCCAAATCAATGGCTGACCAACCAATTTCTTCCCGTTTTTCTAGTTGACCATAATTAACGGGTACGAGAGTTTTCGCATTGTAAACCTTGTTGGGTAGTTCTCCTTTGTACAAAGGCATTGATGCTAATGTCTTCAACATTTTGCTCATTTTGGCTTCAAATTCAGCCGCAGGCACAATATTGAGTTCTCTAGCACTGACTAAGGCTGCGATCGCTGCTGTCTGATCCCACATACTTATAGAGGCAAAGCCATCAACGGAATTAATCAAGCCAGTTTCATCGTTCCAGTTGCGCTGGAAGTATGACCAAGCCTGACGGGCCGTTGTCATTTCTTCTGGGGTCAGTTTTCCAACTCCAGGAGCAGTATAGGGAATTATGGCTACTGTTAATTGGTTCTTAGGAATGGGTTGACCTGGCAAAACTACGGATTTAGCATCAAGACTGGCAACTATTTCAGCTTCTTTCGCACCAGAGACAGGAGGTTGGGTTTTTTGTGGTTGGGAAGCAGTTGGGGATGTTGATGATATTTCAGGTTTTTTTATAGAAGTCTGGGAAAGTTGCTTAGACCAACCATTTAAAACTACGATCGCGATCGCAGCGGTAAGGACTCCTCCTACAGAAGCTAGTATGGACAAGCTCTTAGGTGGTGGTTGAAAATCAGAACTCATACTGATTAAAGCCTTATTTTGTAAGTCAGGGTTATTTGCGTAGTTTCACCAAATACATTCTTCCCAATTTTGAAATCTAACTAACACCCAGAAGTTCACCCGATGGGAACTATTAAAATTTACATTCCGCCCACTACAATAAAGTAGTCACGCACCCGATCTCTGGAGTTCTAGCAGTGGGCTTATTTGATGATTTCAGTCGGTTTTTAGAAAACCGTTTAGAAGAATTCTTGCGTAACAATCCACATTTGGAGTTAGAGGCGCTGCTAGAACAGCTGCGTGAGCAAGAAGAAGACACGTTAAAGCTGATCGCAGATTTAAAATTACAAGAAAAGCGATCGCAAGAAGAAATTCTCTCCACCGCGCAAGAAATTCAGCGTTGGCATATCCGCATTCAAAAAGCCAAAAACGCCAATAGAGAGGATTTGGCGAGTGCGGCGGGTGAGCGAGAAGCAGCCCTGTTGCGCGAAGGAAATCAGCGCTGGGGACACATGCAAGGGCTAAAAGAACGCATTAACCAATCTCAGGAACTACTGCAAAAAATTCAGCAACGGCGACAGGAGGTGCAAGCTAAAGCAGCCGTTGCACAGACAGTCCGTGCTAAAGCCCAAACCCAGCAGCGTTTTGAAACCAGTGGCTGGTCGAATCAAACTAGCAGTTATTCTGGTGGGTTTGATGACTTAGAAGAGAAGTTCCGTAGCTGGGAAACTCAGGATGAATTAGAACAAATGAAGCGGAATATGCAGAAGTAGCGCCTATTGGCTAAAATACGCCGAAATAACAAATGCGTTCGCCGAAATAACAAATGCGTTCGCCAAAATAACAAATGAGTTCGCCAAAGTAACAAATGCGTTCGCCAAAATAACAAATGCGAACTCCGAAGTAACAAATGCGAACTCCGAAGTAACAAATGCGATCGCCGAAATAACAAATGCGAACTCCGAAGTAACAAATGCGATCGCCGAATTAACAAATGCGATCGCCGAATTAACAAATGCGATCGCCGAATTAACAAATGCGATCGCCAAAATAACAAATGAGTTCGCCAAAGTAACAAATGCGAACGCCAAAGTAACAAATGCCTCCCGTGGCTCTTTCGCTGACCGATTCAGATGGCCGACGTGCCGCCGTCGACCGACAACTCCACCCCATTCACGAAACTCGAGTCGTCTGAAGCAAGAAACAGCGCCACCGTCGCAATCTCCTCAGGGCGACCCATCTTTCCCCGCGGGATCAAAGATTCGAACTGCCGTATCGTCTCCGCGTCGAACAACTGCTCCTGAATCGGTGTTTGGATCTGTCCCGGACTCAGCACGTTTACCCGAATCCTCCTGTCCTTCAGCTCGTTCAGCCATGTGCGGGCGAATGAGCGTAGCGCAGCCTTGCTCGCGGAATACACCCCGAAAGTAGGAAAGCCCTTAACTGAAGCGATCGAGCCGGTCATGAGTATCGATCCACCATCGTTGAACAGGGGCAACGCTTTCTGCACAGCAAAAAGCGTGCCACGCGTGTTCAAACCGAAGACTGCATCGAAGTGCTCTTCCGTAATGTCGCCGAGCTTGGCGGACTCCCCCGAACCGGCGCTCGCGAACAGCACGTCGATCCTTCCCTTCTCCCGCTTGACCTGATCGAACAAGCGATCCAAGTCGTCCAGGTTGGCCGCATCTCCCTGCACGCCGATTACGTTCCGTCCGATTAGGTCGACAGCTTCATCGACCTTTTCTTGGCGCCTTCCCGTGATGAACACATAGGCACCTTCTTCAACAAACAACTTGGCAGTGGCCAGCGCCATTCCGCTTGTTCCACCCGTAATCACCGCAACCTTGCCATCAAGCTTTCCCATAACCATCCCTTTCGTAATCGTGGCAACATCCATGAGCGCTAAACTGATCTTCAGATGAACCGACTCATAGGGAGTATATCGCAAGTTCGGAAACTATGAACAACACCTCGCCACAGGTAGTTGAAGCACTGCTGAGTTTACTCAAAGATGAGAGTGAGAGTGTGCGTGACTCTGCTGCTTTTGCATTGGGCAACTTGGGCAACACCTCGCCACAGGTAGTTGAAGCACTGCTGGATTTACTCAAAAAGAAGAGTCAGAGTGTGCGTTACCGTGCTGCTTTTGCATTGGGCAAGTTGGGCAACGCCTCGCCACAGGTAGTTGAAGCACTGCTGGGTTTACTCCAAGATAAGAGTGGGATTGTGTGTTACTCTGCTGCTCAAGCATTGGGCAAGTTGGGCAAAAACTCCAGCAATGTTACTGCTACTGTCGCCAAATGGATTTCACAACACCAGGATTCAGAATATGTAGGAAATGGGATTGATGCGCTGTGGAATTTGGTAGTAACAGAAGAAGAATTTTTGTTTTTTCACTGGAAGTTGCTAAAGAGTTCTGAATACTCAGTACTCTGTTGATCAAGCAAACCATTCATATTCAGTTAAAAATCGAAGGTTGTGCGAAGTACACCCACATACTGCGTATCATTTCTGTTGTCGTTTTCTGGGTTGAGAATCACCCAAAAACCAGGAGTAACTGAGATGTTGTCATTTAGTCGATAACGATAAAATGCTTCGATATGATAAGCGTTGTCTCGTTCTTGACGAACATCACTGTTAGAGATATGGGGTGGTATACCAAAGAGAATTCCCGGCAGATTGCCTCTACCACCCACATCGGGAAACGACACACCAATCGCCCCAAACCAGGCATTGGCATTATCACCATTGTTCACAAACAGAGAATCTGTTCCACCTCTACCATTGGAAATATCACTCAAACCAGAATTCTTGGCATTTGCCCAAATATATCCACCCCAAGCGTGGACTTGGAAATTCGGGGAGAAGCGATAGTATCCCTGTGTGCCGACAATATCGTTAGAAGTAGCAATATTGTTGCCAAAAGGAGCGTTTGACAGAGCGCTACCCGTCCCAGCAGAGAGTTCAATTGCTCCAGCAGGGCTATAGCCATGAGAGTAGGCAACACCAATTGCTCCTTGCTTACCGTAATAAGCTAAGTGCGCTAGGGCGTTGTAGCCACCATCAAATAAGCCGTTGCTAGCCGATGGCACATTAGAACTGGTTGCTAAATAGCCCAAAGTGAGAACCAAGTCTTTAGTAATGTTCCAGTTAGCGGCTCCACCAGCGCCACCTCGCCGGAATAAGGGACTGTATGACCCAAATAGTGAGGGAACTCCATTGCCGTCATCAGCAATTGTGGGGGGAGTGACGGTGGTTGAAATGTCGGTGTAACCAATGCCTGTAGGCCCAACAACGAAGTTAAGGGAATCACTGACTGGGAAGTAATAACGGATGTGGGGGACAAAAAGTGTATCGTTGCTGTCATAGTCGAAGTTCAGGCGTGTCATTCCAGTGCCAGTGGCTGCGGCAATTTGGCTTGCACCATTGGTGGAATTGGCAAAGTTACCAAATTCTAGCCGGACTCGCAATAAATCTTTGCCAGTGAAACTGCTCTCAAAGTTGAGACGACCCCGATTTGAAAAGTAGAGATTGGATTCATCGCGATCGCCACCTACTCTATCACCAAAGGTATCACTAATGGCGGTAATAATTTGAGCATTCAACCTAGTAGTAGTGGAAAACTGCTGCGCCTCTAATGTTGCTGTATGTGCCTCTACAGTATCTACTCGTCCGCGCAGAGTTGTCAGTTCTGTGGCAAAGTCTGACTGCAACTTTTGCAGCACTGCTAAATCTTGCTTATTAACTAAATTGCTAGTACCTGTAGCAATTAACTCATTAATCCGATCCAAACAAGCATTTAAACCTGCGGCAAATTCATAACGGGTTAAGGCACGATTACCGCGATAGGTGGAATTGGGATAACCTGCAATACAGCCGTAGCGTTCCACCAGCGATTGCAATGCACCAAACGCCCAATCGGTTGGTTGTACATCAGAAAACTGGGAAACAGAATTTACTTGTCCCTGCAAATTCCGATTAGCATCTGCTGCATTAGAATCATCTTCTGGAGGTGCTGCCCAAACTGCTGGAATTGCCAAAAATAGGAGAAAAAAGCTATGAAAAATAATTTTTAGCATTGGTTTATAACTTTAAAATGGTTTAATTCTGAATTTGTAACTAAATAGATCGCACTCGAACCAAAGCTTCCAGCTTCTAAGCTAATCAGCATTAAAGTTACATATTTTAAGTTGGGGTTTTAGCTCACTTAAAGTAACGCTATGACTTTTTGCTCATTGCTGCTTTTAATAGCCGCTTCTATAATCCGCATTACATTAATTCCGTCTTCAGCAGTAACAGCAGTTGGCTGATTATTAACAATAGATTTATACACTGCATCGTAATAACCTAAATAACTGCCCTGTGAACTATGTTGCTGTATCAGCTTTTTGCTTCTTTCCCCAGAACCGACTAATTTAAATCCGGGATGCAAATCAATAAACGGCGCATGAAATACCATGCCGGATAAACCAGAAGAACAAAGAGCCGTATTGATAGTTTCCATCTTTTTACTGATTTACTGAAGCGAGAGTTTGTATTTAGTTGTTGTCTAATATTTTTTCTGGGATGTAGCATCACAGATGGGAATACAGACTCATAATAACAATTAGGAAAATGCTGTATTTATCAACACACTGCTGCATACTTTTCAATTACTTTGCAGTTATCAGTTCTGAAGAAGGCAGGAGGCAGAAGGTTGGAATTTATCTGTTGCTCTCAACCCCATCTAATCCCAAGCCAATTGTTTATAAAACTCCATAAAATCACGCTTGAATAGAACAAGGGGCTTAAGCCCCTTGTTCTATTCAACAAAGCCGGTAATCGGTATAAGGCTAAAACTATTTGTTAAAGTCTTTTTTTAATAACCGCTCCAGACGCAGAGGACACAGAGATACGAATTATGAATTACGCACAGAGGTACTAAATGGATGTCAATTACATATCTTCCAACTCAATTCCTTTGGTTTCTTTAATAAAAAAGAGAATGAAAAAGAATGAGGTAGCTGCCGCAATTGTATAGAGTCCATAGGCAGAACCTAGACCGAAATATTGCAGTATGGGAGGAAATGTTGTGGAAATGATGAAATTGGCAACCCATTGCATAGCAGCAGCAATCGAAAGTGCGGCGGCTCGAATTTTGTTATTAAACATTTCTCCCAACAGCACCCAAACCACTGGCCCCCAGGAGAAACCGAAGCAAAATACATAGAGGTTGGCGGCGATGAGAGCTATAGTCCCGGCGCTTCCGGTAAGATTGGGGTTCCCAGCAGCATCGAGGGGAGCATTGCCAAAAAGATAAGCCATCGTCCCCAAGGTCAAAGTCATGCCGATTGACCCGATTATGAGTAAGGGTTTGCGGCCAAATTTATCTACGAAGGCGATCGCAATCAGTGTTGTAATAATGTTGACGGCTCCTGTAATCACCGTGATTGATAGGGAATCTTTTTCGGAAAACCCGACTGCACGCCACAAAACGCTGCTGTAGTAAAAGATTACATTAATCCCAACAAATTGCTGTAATACAGATAAGCCTACTCCTATCCAAACAATTGGCAAGAGTCCGCCACTTCTGCTTAAGAGGTCAGAAAAGCTGGGTTGGCGTTCACGAAGCACTGTCTGCCGAATTTCTTCAATTTTTGGCAGTACGTCACCCCCTAAAATCTTGGTCAGAACGTTAGCAGCTTCTGGCTCTCGTCCTTTAGCAACTAAATAACGGGGGGATTCAGGAATTGTTAAAGCTACCATCCCATAGAATACTGCTGGTGGGACTGCTGTCCAAAACATCCAGCGCCAGGCTGGAACCCCCAACAACAGCGAATCTGCTGAACCTCCTGACAGAGCGACGATAAAGTAGTCGCTCAATAAGGCGGCGAAAATTCCCACTACGATCGCTAATTGTTGCAGAGATCCTAACCTTCCGCGCAAATGGGTGGGAGAACATTCGGCAATGTAAGCCGGCGCGATAACGCTAGCAACGCCGATGCCAATCCCACCCAATAATCGCCAAAAGATAAAATCCCAGATAGTGAAGGCAAACCCAGAGCCAATGGCACTGATAGTAAATAACGCCGAAGCGACCACCATTGCGTTGACTCGACCATAACGGTCTGCAATTTGTCCGGCAAAGAAGGCTCCTACCGCAGACCCCAGCAACGCTAGGGATACTGCTAGCCCTGTTACCCAACTACTGGTATTAAAAGCTTTTGCTAGAGAGAAAACTGCGCCATTGATTACAGCAGTGTCAAAACCGAATAAAAACCCGCCGAGTGCCGCAGCACCAGCAATCAAAATGACATAAAACGTGTTGGCTTTACGACGAACAGTAGTGGAAGACATAGTTTATATATTGGGGATTGGGAATTGGGCATAGGGCATTGGGGATTGGGCATTGGGCATTGGGGGGATGAGAGAGATAAGAGAGTGGGGAGCAGGAGAAGTAGAAAGCAAAAACTCATTCACGGAGTTAAAAGGCTCATTAATGGAGTTCAAAGACTCATTAATGGAGTTCAAAGACTCATTAATGGAGTTCAAAGACTCATTAATGGAGTTCAAAGACTCATTAACGGAGTTAAAAGGCTCATTAATGGAGTTCAAAGACTCATTAATGGAGTTCAAAGACTCATTAATGGAGTTCAAAGACTCATTCACGAGTATTAAAGACTCATTAATGGAGTTCAAAGACTCATTCACAAGTTATTAAAGACTCATCCCCTATTCTCAATGCCCCATGCCCAATGCCCAAATACATTGATTCTTTACCGTCTAGAACGTCTGCGTAAGCGATCGATCGTTACTGCCAAAATAATTACTAGTCCTTTGACGACTAGTTGCCAGAAGTAAGATAGGTTCAACAGAGTTAAACCGTTGTTGAGAATAGCAATGATTAATGCACCTAGAAGAGTGCCGCCAATGGTACCAATACCACCTGTAAAGCTGGTTCCACCTAGAATAACAGCTGCGATCGCATCTAATTCGTAACCAGTACCGACGATGCCACTAGCACTATAAAGACGGCTAGCACTCATGATTCCTGCTAAACCTGCCAGTAATCCACTAATACCATAGACGAATAGCAAGACACGATTAACTTTAATGCCAGTTAATCTGGCTGCCCGCTCGTTACCACCGACGGCATATATCTGCACTCCTAAAACAGTTTGCCGCAGCACAAACCAGCTAACTATCACAGTCAGTAGCGCAATGATCACTAGCCAAGGAAAGGGGCCAATATATGTATTACCCACCCAAGCAAAATTTATGTCACGGTTAATCAGCGTTGTCCCCTTGGCAACTAAAAAGGCAACACCCCGCAAGGCTGTAAGTGAACCCAGCGTCACAATAAAAGGTGGTACATCCAAAAAGGTGATGAGAGCGCCGTTGACTAAGCCTAAAAGTAATCCTGCTAGCAAGGCAGCAGGTACAGCCGCCCAACTTAAAGCCGGCAATAGCGATACCAGCAGGGCAACTACGGCAGAAACAGCTAAGATTGACCCAACGGAAAGGTCAATACCTCCAGTGAGAATTACAAAGGTCATTCCTGTCGCCAGCACAATATTGATTGATGCCTGACGTAAGATATTGACGATGTTACCGCTTGTGAGGAAGTTGGGAGAAAGGAATGCAAATAAGATGCAGATAATTACTAAGATTGGCAGAATACCCGCAACTTCCAACAGAGTGCTGATTGATTTCCGGTTGCCAGATACGGGATTGGTGGCTGATTTATTGATAGGCGGTCTGACTGTCTGACTCATGATGCTAATACCTCCGATGCTCCAGTTGCATAGTGCATAATCTTTTCTTGGGTGATTTCTTTGCCAAGACTGCCATCCAGTTCGCCTACCAGCTGTCCTTCTCGCATCACTAAGACGCGATCGCTCATGCCGACAATTTCCGATAGTTCGCTGGAAACCATTAAAATAGCAACACCTTGCGCTGCTAATTCGCTCATAATTCGGTAAATTTCGCTTTTAGCACCGATATCTACGCCGCGTGTCGGCTCATCTAACATCAACACTCTCGGCTTAATGGCTAACCAACGCGCTAGCAGTAGTTTCTGTTGATTACCACCAGAAAGATCCAATGCTCTAATTTCCAAATTCGCTAGGCGGATATTAAAGTTTTCCACCGCGTCTGTTGACAGCCGATTCACTGAACCCCAGTTAACAATTCCAGCTTTGGCATCTTGCTTGAGTGTGTTGATGGCAATATTCTTGCGGGAACTCATCTCCAGAAATAAACCTTGGTCTTTGCGGTCTTCCGGGACGTAGCCAATTCCGGCAGCAATGGCATCACTGGGGGTATTAATTTCCAGTTTTTTGCCATTCAAAAATACTTCACCACTGGCCTTGCGGTCTGCACCAAAAATCAGCCGGGATAGTTCTGTGCGTCCAGCACCAACCAGCCCCGCTAAACCGAGAATTTCTCCAGCATGAAGTTCAAAACTAGCTGGCTCAATCTTCTTGCGCGCGTCGCTCATATTTCTGACTGACAGCACGACGGGGCCCGGATTCATTTGCCGTTGATGTTCGTAAAAGTCTTGCATAGAGCGACCGACCATCATCTGCACCAATCGCTGGGGAGAAATTTCACTGCGTGTGAGACTGCCAATATATTGACCATCGCGCAACACGCTAATTCGGTCAGCTAGAGCATAGATTTCTTCCATGCGATGGCTGATGTAAATAATCGCAATGCCATCACGCCGCAGTTTACGAATTACCTCAAACAAATGGTCACTCTCGCGGTCAGACAATGCTGCTGTTGGTTCATCCATCACCAAAACGCGGCTTTTATCCTTTAATGCCCTGGCAATTTCCACTTGCTGCTGTTCAGCGATCGATAAGCTACCAACTATAGTCTGCGCGGTAAAATTGGCTCCTAGGCTTTCCAGCACTTCCTCTGCTTCCAGTTGCATTGCTTTGCGGTCTAAAAACTGACCTCGCCGCAACTCGCTACCCATAAACATATTTTCGCTAACGGTTAAATTCGGTGCAACATTCAGTTCTTGATAAATGAGATTAATACCCGATTTGCGTGCTGTTGCTGGATCGGTAATTTTCAAGGGTTGACCATTGATCCGAATTTCTCCAACATCTGCAATGTAAGCCCCAGCCAGGATCTTCATCAATGTGCTTTTGCCTGCTCCGTTTTCACCCATGAGGGCGTGAACTTCTCCTGGGTAAATGGTGAGATTAACATTTTGCAGCGCAGATACACCATGAAATCGTTTTGTAATCCCTTGCATTTCTAACACTGGGGTGCTGGTTGGTGTATCAGAAAGTGAGGTTTCAATATTTGTTGTCATCAGCAAAACCTGTAAAAACTATTTAAAATTTGCGATTGTGAATTAGAAACTAATAAACTCATATTTGATTGCTTGCAAAATCATGTTTTAAAAGCTGAATACTATTTTGAAAATAGGGAATAACGAAGAGATATTTTCATCCTTTGTTGTTAACGTTACTTAATAGAGGTTGTGGGGAAAATTTGAGTGCTATAAATAGACACTCAGACTTTCCCCTGATGCACATACATAGCGGTTCTCAATTGAGTGCAGCAGAGTTTTAACCTCTTTCTAAACCCATCTTTCTATTAAAAAAAGATAGGAATAGAGATGAGGTTTGGTATTAATTTAAGTGAAAACTGCTGGACATTTTAGGTATGTGCAAAAACTTTACAAATGCACCAAAGGGTTTATATCAAAAGACATAATTTTCAATTGTAAATTCACAATTTTTATTCCTCCCAGCCTTTTTCTGTGCTGACGTTATCTTTTGTGATCAACTTAACTGGAATCAAAATGGTGGGATTGCTAGGTTTTTTCCCATTTAAAATGTCGTTGCCAACTTGAACTGCTTTTTCGGCCATTCCTCGCGGATTTTGAGTAGCAGTTGCTGCATATAAACCATCTTTATTTGCGATCGCAGTTATTGCTTCTGGCGCACCATCAACCCCGACAATAAAGAAATCTTTACGTTGTGCTTGGTTAGCTGCTAGTTCTGCGCCGACTCCACTCGGATCGTTGATGGCAAAAACAGCATCAATTTTCGGAAAGGTTGTCAGCAAATCAGTCATAACTCTCAGTCCTCCATCCCGACTACCATCTGCATTCTGGTTTTTAGAGAGGATTTTGATATCGGGATATTTAGACAATACACTCTCGCAGCCACTAACTCGCTGAATCACCGAGTCCACTGGTGGGCCATTAACTATTACGACATTGCCTTTGCCTTTAAGGCGGTCAGCAATATATTTGCAACTAACTTCTCCAGCTTGGATATTATTAGTAGTGATAGTGGCATCCACACCTCCCTCAGCACCTGTGTCTACGGCAATGACAATTCTACCTGCAAGTTTAGCTTTTTCAACTATTGGCTTAATTCCACTTTTATCAGCAGCATTCAAAACAATGATATCAGTATTCGCCGCAGTAAAATTTTCAATTTGATTGGCTTGTTGGTTAAGGTCATAAGCACTGGAAGCTATAATAACATTGACATCTTTTCCGCCAATTCTCTTCGCTTCTGCCTCAACTGCTTGTCCCATAACGACGAAGAAAGGGTTACTTAGATCGCCAACGGTGAAGGCAACCGATCGCAACTTTCTATTCCCAGTGGCGGTTTTAGTTTCTGCACTAATATTGGTAGCAGGTTTAATATCAGTGTTAGTAGCAGTGTTGCCATCGGGAGAACCATTTGTACAGCCGACAAGGTTACTACTGATGATACCTAGTATGCTTGTTGCGATTACACGAAGCGCAACACCAGAGGTAAACACAATCTTTTTCACATTCATATATCTCCTAAAAGTCATGCTTATTTACACCAAATTTAGAAACGATGTATTGTTCAAAAAATAGAGTAAAGTATTGTATCCCTCCTGTATCAAGCCTTTTCTGTGTTGTAATTACGAATTACAAATTACCAGCCTTTGTAGCTGCTAAGGTTCTCTCTAGTAACCAACTTGACTGGAATTAGAATCTCAGATGACTCAGGTTTTTTACCTTGGATGATATCGTTGCCAATCTGAACCGCTTTTTGAGCCATCCCTGCGGGATTTTGAGCAGCAGTTGCAGCAAAGACACCATCTTTGTCTTCCATTGCTTTGGTTGCATCTGGCGATCCATCAACCCCAACAATAAAAAATTCATTGCGTCTTGCTTGTCTAGCTGCTAAATCTGCACCAACACCGCTTTGATCGTTCGTAGCAAAAACGGCATCAATTTTGGGAAAGGTTGTCAGCAAATCACTCATGACTCTCAGTCCGCCATCCCTTGTCCCTTCCGCGTTTTGCTCTTTAGAGATGAGTTTGATATTAGGATATTTAGACAATGATTTCTCACAACCACTTACTCGCTGATTGATTGAGTCCATCGGAGTACCGTTGAGAATGACTACACTGCCTTGACCTTTGAGGCGATCGGCAATATATTGGCAAGCAATCTCACCAGCTTGGATATTGTTGGAACTAATCATCGCATCCACATCGGCATCAACAGCTGAATCTAATGCAATAACAACTCTACCTGCAAGCCTTGCTTGATCGATAACTGGTTTAACTCCTTTTTTGTCAACAGCGCTGAGGATAATTAGATCGGTATTCGCCGCCGTAAAATTTTCGATTTGGTTGCTTTGTTGGTTCAGATCAAAGGCACTAGAAACTGCGTTAACTTTGATATTACCTCCAATTTTTTGAGCTTCTTTTTCAGCCCCCTTCTGCACAGCATCATAGAAGGGATTGCCTAAGTCACCCAAAGCTACGCCGATTGTTTGCAATTCTCTATTTGAAGTACTAAGATTCTCTGCACTTATATTAGTAGCCTTGTTAGTAGTATTAGTAGCAGTGTTGTTATTTTGAGCGCCATTTGTGCAACCAACAACCGCGAAACCTAATATGCCAACTATCAGTGAAATTCTCTTCATATTTATAATAACGGATTGAAATTTAAGCGATGTCATCACAATCTAAACTAGGTCTGAAAAACTTAGACCTAACCTAGCGATCGCACTAGCTTTTGGAATTTAAACTCCAAAGGTCTTGTGATTTGACATAATTGGAGTGATTGCTATTAGTTTCACGATAAATGGTTTATTGTTAAAACAAAATCATGAATATTACACTACTTCAAATAATTACATTATTTTTTAGTGGAATTATTTCGTAATGCGTAGCCTGGAAACAGCTTTTAAGTGAAATTTTCAAAAATTAGTTAGTTTTATTAAACTTGTAATCTTTTATTTGTTTTGACTTTTTTCATTTTATCCCGCTTCCGTGCAAAAATTAATTTTGTTTATTGAACTTTACAAATAAAAAAGATTTTAAATCTCTTAATCAAATCCAAAGTCTTCATTTCGAGGTATCTGCATAAATTGGTCTATTCAATATTAGAGTCAATGTTAAAAACGTTAACATTTATCAATCAACCGCTTTCAGAAAAGATACTATTTTAGTAGAGAACTATTTAATTATAAAAGCTAGATTTGGATAAATGCAAACATCCTTTAGTTAGATTTTTTAAACTAACTCAAATCTGCTTGTTAAGCATATTTATTTGTTATTGATCCTCCATCCCTTGAAAGCAATAGAGGAGTAAACAAAATAATATTTTTAAGCCTGATTAAGGATAAAAAACATTTGCATAACTGTTATACATATAATATTTTTTTATTACTATATCCTTTCAGAAATAGAATATTCTGAATTCTGACTTTTGAATTTTTCTTCATGCAGTTTAAAACTTTAATGTTGAAGGTAAATATTGAGCTACCAAATCTTCATAGTATGGTTTTAATTTCTGCCAATCAGAAGAAATAGGGTTTTTTGAATACAAATCGTATGGATTGAATAAACTTACCCATTTAAACATTTCTCGATCGTGTTTATCCATCAAATGTTCATACGCATTTTCACGATGTTGAGGATAAAATGAGTGATAGCGAAGCATATATAATGCAGGTTCAGGCAAATAGTTTTTCATCATCTGATAAAAATACTCATCATGACCCCATGAAAGATGTACATTACTCAATCCACAGTTAGGCTGATAAATGCCATATTTAGTGTTGTAATCGGGGTTATTATAATCAGGATTTTCTTTAAAGAATTCTGAGAAAACAATTCGATCAGAAAATGCACAACCTACAGGATAAGTATCTCCTACAGTAGCCCATTGAGGCTCACCAAATAGACAAAGCACTTTCCCCATATCGTGAAAGAAGCCAGTAAGTACCATCCAGTCAGGATGACCATCGGCGCGAATAGCTTCTGATGTTTGCAATAGATGTTGTAACTGATCGATGTCTGTATCAGGATCGGAATCATCAACCAATTGATTCAAAAATTCGACCGCATCCCAAACAGACATTTCTTTTTTATCAAAATTTAAAAATTCTTTTTCTTTTTGAAGCACAAAATTATATGTTTGATTAATATGATTTAACCGATAAAACTCTTTCACCGTATCTCTAATAGTCGTTTCGTAATTCCTATATTCTTCGCTAGTTTTACCTTCTTTAACTATGCTATCTGGATCTGGATAGCGATTAAGTAAGTCTTCTTCCCATTCTTCTAGTGAATGCAAGGGATTGTTTTGAACCTGAAGAATGGCATTATTTAGAGTTTGAGACATATCTTTCTACTTGTCGATATTGTATTTGTTAAATGGTACTTTCGCACTCTATTATGCACAGGTGTGCAAAACCTGTTTTGGACTTATTATTTATTTTTGCACACGTGTGCAAAAATAAATAATAAGTTTCATTTCGTCTTTGCATACCTATGCATAATCCACTTGCCTAAGTGTCTTATATGACCTATTTGGTTCAGAATAAAATGGTGCTTTTGTTTTTTGCAGATCCGTGCATGAATTTACTAAATATAAGCTAATATTTTATTTTACATACCTGTGCAAAAGTTATACTTATTAATTTTTATGTGTGATTCAATCAGTCTAGTATCAATTTGTCAATTGTACAGTAGTGGAATACTTAACAAGATTAGCCAACTCTTGTAACTGGTTTATCGCTTCTGCACCTTCCAATTTCATTAATTCGCGATCGTCCCACAATTCCATCCAAGTAATTCCGTAATCAGACACTAAAAACCGAATCAGGTGCTTTTCTTTTAGGCTAACCATAAATGAAGCACTCTTCATTTGCTCGCCGCATGTATAACAAGACGCAGTATAGCCACGCCGCTCAAGTATAATTGTCAAGGCTTGCAGGTTCATTACCAAGTCTTGGACGAATTGCTGATGCTGTTGCGCTAATCTTATAAACACTAGTTTTCTCCTACCATTACAGTTATCAGCTTGCTTTGATATTTCTTTAGACTTAACATCTGATGTGATTTAGTTGCTAAAAGTTCGTGTTTTCCTAGATACGTGATTAATCTTAATATTACGGTTGTCACCAATAAGCTAAATTTCCAAAGCCGTTCTAATGTTTTGGACAATTTTATCGGGTGGCTGTTCAATATCCATACATAGAGTATCTACTGGTTCTTCAAGTGTATAAAACTGGCTATCGAGCAGTTTTTCGCTCATGTAATGATTGCTACGTTCTTGCAAGCGCATTTGAATCAACTCATAAGACCCTTTGAGGTAAACTAGCTTGATGCGATCGCCCTTGGCGTTGGCGGAGCCATCGCTATCCAATACCAAAAATTGCCGATAGCTATCTTTTAAAGCCGAACACGCCAGCACCACATTTTTTTTTTCTTGCAGCCAATGTTTTATGGCTGTTTGCAAATCTTGTAACCAAGGCATCCTGTCATCTTCACTCAGAGGGATACCACGGCGCATTTTCTCAACATTCTCTGGCGAGTGGAAAGTATCAGCGTCGTTAAATTTCCATTCTAAGGAGTCTGCTAGCAGTTTTCCGATGGTGGTTTTCCCAGAACCAGACACACCCATTACCAGGATAATCATAAATACTTATTTCCCAAAGATTTCAACAGAAATTGAGTAGCATTTTGAGTAGCATAAATCAAAAGTCTGGACACTCAGCCAAAACTGTTTCTGGGTGGCAGTAATACTTTAAGACTGTAGTCACGTCATCGCCGATCCACAGCGCCACTTTATCCGCCGTGACTCCAGACGCGATCGCTAACGTCGCAAATGTATGTCTGCTGCTGTGTTGAGCGGTTCCGACTCGCGCCACACCTGTGCGCGAAAAACACAGATCAGCGTGCTGACGGTGGACAGTTTCCGAAGCCGATGATGTGGATACCAGCTGTCATCATCCTTATGTAGGATAGAAAACCAGCGTCCGCAATTCAATACTCTCTCTAGCTGGAGCATCTGGTGGGCTAGTTGGGTCATCAAAGCCAGTATGAGCAGGAAACCTCGCCCGTCCGTCCTCTGCGGAGTCAAAGCACTTAAACAATAGTGCCTCCGAGGGTTGCATTTGGGGGAAGTAGAACCATTGATGTGTTGGGTTATAGGTTATTAAGTAGCTTTCACCAGCGTAATCGCGGTACACTATGTCACTAGCTACTAGGTCTATTGGTGCGATACTAAGAGCGTTGCATACTGCTAATGGTGACTTAGAAACTGGGGCGATCGCTCGCCAAATGTTAATCAAAGCAAACCTTTGCTGTAGTAATTCATCAATGTTATCTACCCTTTGTGCTGTCAACTCTTTACGTGCGCGAGTATAGCCAGATTTGGCTGTAAAGTCGTTATGTACATGCTTAATAGGCTCACTGATCCCGCTTTCACCGTTCTGCAAGCGTTGAGCGTTACGGAGAGTGTGATCGAATATCACCACCCGAGTGGCACCTGTTACCTCTTTCAAGAGTTGCTCGGCTTCAGGATAATAGACACGAAGAATCTCATCTTCGTCATAAAAATTACGGACATTGCTATGGGCTACAACAAGTCTAAAGCCTTCTCGATCTAGAGATATGTCTTGCGAAACCGCCCGTATGTTATGGATTGGCACCTTGTGTGTCTCGAACTTCCGGTTGGATGGTGGAATCCCTGGTGGTCGTTCATAGGTATAGATGACAGGTTTTTCTGCCATTGGCGTAAAGTAAGTCAGTTCTGCCTCAATGTGCGGCAGGTCAAGTAAAAAACGACTGTCTAAGCTCATAAAACATCCTTTTCCAGTATAGTTAGATCATTAAATTTGAGTAATTATAAGCTGTGTGTCCGGTTTGAGTGAGCGGACTGGTCGTATTTTAACAGTGAATTCTGTTGTTTTGAAGAGCATTCTTAAAAATGCAGATTTATCTACGAATAAAATTAATTACAAAGATAAAATTTATTTAACCAGCCTCTCGTAAATAAGTTGAAATCTATTGTATTATAATAATAGTTATAGTTTGAAAAAACAATAAATCGATTAATATGCGCTTACCTATCATTCTTAGTGCAACACTATTGCTATCTCTAGGTCTGAACCTAACAGCAATGTCCGAAACTCCCGCAGATAAAGCACAATGCCAGACACAAACGAATAATAACTTGAATTCAAGACGGTTAAGATTTAATAAACGTTTGTGGGAACAAGCAAATATTTCTAACTATCGGATTACAGTTAGCAACAGTTGCTTCTGTATACAAGATGCTAGAGGGCCAGTAGTTATTGAAGTACGTAATGGTCAAACAACTTCAATCACTTCTGTAGCTACTGGGAAACCAGTTAATCCGCAATTCTTTCAAAAATACGACACAATTCCCGAACTCTTTAATGTGATTCAAGATGCTATCAACCGTAAGGCATCCAATCTGGATGTAGAATACAATGCTAAACTTGGCTATCCAACTAAAATTAATATCGATTACAATAGTCAAATAGCTGATGAAGAAATATTTTTGACAATTGAGAATTTTCAGGAACTTAAAACTAGACGCTAAACTGATTAGTTGCGCTCAATGTCGACCAAAAATAGGGGTAATTTAGCACCTCCAAAGCGAGATTTAATACTTCACTTTTAGCCAAAAAGTTAATAGCAATCCAATAGGTTTGGGTTAAGGGTTATTGGTGTAGATAATTGGTCTTTCAAGACGCGACAAATTGAGTCTCTACATCTGGGTTTTGTTACTCATTTTGAACTCTATTGGATCGCTATTAACTTTTCATGAAAATTAACAATTAGATGAAGTTATGTTGATTGTGTGCGAGTAATTCTCAATTACTCAACGAATTTGTTGTGTTTGAGGGCTTGACTAAAAACAGTCACTTCTGATAACCTAAAATTACTCGATAAGATTAGCACTTGCTGTAAATTTAGGCGCTAGTTGTGATAAAAGTAACTTTACTAATACCACACTAATAATTTAACTTTTTACAGATGGCTTAAAGTTGTACACCCATTTGTGAAAATCATCATTAAGACTCATTTGGCGCTCTTGCGTCTGTCCAGTAGATGCCAGGGTGTTAATGTCATAGTACCGCATTTCACCTAAGGCACTACGAGCTTGGATGAGTTTTGTGCGCTCAATGCGACACTGTTCGTAGCTAGTCAGAGCTTCTTGGAGATTAGCTGAATCAGAAAAACACTCTCGCAGTTGGTATACATCTTCAAAAGTGGTATTGGCTCCTTGTCCCATTGCAGGTGCCATTGGATGAGCGGCATCGCCTAAGAGAGTGACTCTGCCTTGACTCCATTGAGTTAACGGTGGGCGATCGCAAATTGGCCCTTCCCAAATTTCCTCGGCTGGTGTCGCTTCTACCACCACTCGGAAGGATTTATCCCAGTCGGCTAATTCATCGAGAATGCGAGATTTCACTTCATTGGTGCTGTGGGAAAGGGAGTACTCAGGCGAAAACTTCCGACTAATCCAACTGGTATAGCCGCCGCCCACATTAAGAAGGTACATAAACTGTTGATTGCCTTTGACAAAAACTAGTTCATAGTCATTAAATAGCTCGTGGCGATACTTAATGACGGCACGCCAACACATACTACCAATATAATTAGGCTTACCCTCGCCAAATAAAGTTTCTCTGATCGCAGAGTTAACCCCATCAGCCCCAATCAGCAAATCTGCATCTACTGATTTTTTTCCATCAAAATGAATTTCTACACCGTTTGCATCTTGCTCAAAGCCGATGCAGCGATGATTGAGGTGAATGATATCAGATGGCAATCTCGATGCTAAGACTTGCTGTAGACGATACCACCAAATAGTTAACAACGGTTGTCCGTATTGTTCTATATATTTAGTTGCGTTAGTTCGGATTGTCTCAGACTGAATATTCTTTAAAACCGTGTGGTGAACCTCGCATCCTGAACTTTTGAGAGTTTCGACAATTCCCGGTGCGATCGCATCTAGAGAATTTAAGCCATTCGGAGCTAGTCCTAGTCCACTTCCCGCCGGACGAAATTCTTGGGCTTTTTCGTATATTTGAACCTCTATCCCTTGGCTTATCAGTGCGATCGCAGTAGCCAAACCGCCTGGGCCAGCACCGACAATCGCAACTTTCTTCACTATGGGTTGGGATAATTTCTGAGTGAGATTTGTGTTCATATTATTAAGTCAGAATTCACTCTTGATTATAAATCTCAGGAAGTCTAGCTAGAATAATCGCAGACTTTTTATCGTTACTATAGTAAATTATGTAATTATTATCTACGTGAAATATGCAAGAAAATTCCTTAGCGTTAATAACTTCAGACTCATTTACCCAGCAAACGAAAATATTCGGTTCAGAGGAAGTAGAATTATCACTGAATGTTAATAATATATCTTACTCCCTGAAGCTAGAACCTCGTGTGACATTACTAGATGCACTTCGAGAAAAGCTGGGTTTGATGGGCACTAAAAAAGCTTGCGATCGCGGTGAATGTGGTGCATATACTGTATTAGTTAATAATCGGCGAATTAACTCTTGTATGACTTTGGCAATCATGCATATTGGTACTGAAATTACCACAATTGAGGGATTACCACAAGATGGTAAACTCCACCCCATGCAAACAGCCTTTATTACCCATGATGCTTTTCAATGTGGATACTGTACATCAGGCCCAATTATCTCAGCCGTAGGAATAGATATTAGAATAACCGCCAAAATATGAAGCAGAAATTCGAGAAAAAATGAGTGGAAACCTTTGCCGTTGTGGAGCATATCTAAATATTATTGCAGCGATTCGGGATGTGCTAGAGGAAATAGAAGATGCAGCCATTTAGTTATGCTAAAGTTACCTCAGAACAAGTGGCGATCGCCACAGTTGAGCAAGACAAAACTGCTGCATTTATTGCTGGTGGCACAGATTTGCTGGGATTAATGAAAGATGGAGTTCAAACAGCGAATATATTAATTGATATTAATAGTTTGCCCTTAGCAGATATTGAATCTCAACCTCAGAGAATCCGCATTGGTGCTATCTCTCGAATGAGCGACGTGGCTTTTCATCCCAAAATTCAGGAATGTTATCCAGTAATTAGCCAAGCTTTATTACAAAGCGCTTCACCGCAACTGCGAAATATAGCAACAGTAGGCGGGAATTTACTACAACGAGTTCGCTGTGCTTATTTTCGCGATCCAGTTTTTCCTTGTAATAAACGTATTCCCGGTATAGGTTGTTCGGCAATTACAGGTTACAATCGAATGCACGCTATTTTCGCAGCTAGCGAACATTGTATTGCCGTTCATCCTTCCGATTTAGCTTAACGAAGATATCTTTACAGCCGCAGCCGCAGTAGCCGTCAAAAAAGCAAAACCGCAAACACACAATGAATTCAAAATTGAGTTAGTCAAACGCACTTTGGTACGCGCCCTCTCAGTTGTGGCAGAAAAATTATGAATAAAATTATTGGGAAACCACTCGATCGCGTTGATGGTAGGCTGAAAGTAACGGGAGAAGCACCTTACACAGCCGATGTGCCAATAGAGAATTTAACTTATGGAGTGATTTTTCAAAGCGCGATCGCCAGTGGTAAAATTATCCAAATAGACGCATCCGCAGCCGCAGTCGCCCCTGGTGTGCTAGATGTTGTTACTCACCAACAAACCCCATCTCTGGTAAAAATACCCTTCCCGATTACAGGAAACTCAATGACAGTTGCGAGTGTTTCTCCGGCGGTGTATAAAGCAGTGATCGCGGCACGGGATAAGATAATTAAAATGGCGATCGAAGATGCAAATTCTCTGCTTTATGGCTCGCAAGCAGAAGATATTACCGTTGAGTCAGGGGAAATATTCTTAAAACAAGACCCATCGAAGCGAGACAGATACACCGATATTCTGCGCCGTCATGGATTAGAAAGTTTAGAAGTTACAGAGGAATCGTCACTCAAGCCAGAGAGCCAAGAATACGCCAAACACTCTTTTGGGGCGATATTTATCGAAGTTGCAGTTGATGAATTGTTGGGAGAAATCAAAGTTAGACGTTGCGTAGGCGTTTATGGTGCTGGGCGAATTCTCAACTTCAAGACAGCGCGGAGTCAAGTTATCGGCGGGATTACCTGGGGAATCGGTATGGCGCTGATGGAGAAAACTGTAATGGATGCTAATCAGGGCAGAATAGTTGGTGCTAACCTTTCCGATTACCTGATTCCGGTTCATGCAGATATCCCCAATATGGAAGTGCAATTTATTGAAGAACGCGATCCTTATGTGAATGCACTAGGAACCAAAAGCTTGGGGGAACTTCCGATTGTTGGGCTAGCTGCTGCCATATCTAATGCAGTTTATCATGCCACAGGTAAGCGGATTCGCGATCTGCCAATTACACCAGATAAGTTGCTGTGAGTAAATCGGTTTGTACAGAGAAGGGGTTAGGACATGAGGGCAACCCTAAAACCCTTTCTCTTACATAACTTCTACCTGAATACACCTATGAGGAATGCTGTGCCCCCCTACAACAGATATGGTTCAAATACATAAGATGCTCTAGCAGTCTTTGTGCTTCTTGCGATCGCGAGTTTTGAGTCTGTCCCCAGCTGGGTTGAGCTATGAGCATTACTGTTAAAGGCGTTAGACAAACACCCACAGTCAAAAGACTGGTAAGAAATTTTTTCATAAAATAGCGCAGAGGTAGCTGTTTTAATTAGGTCTTAACAGAAGCTGTTCTTACCAACATCATGATGTTTTTTATAAACATTGCAATGTTTCTTATTAATATCATGATATTTGTGAGGAATATTGCAATGTTTCGTATTAATATTGCAATGTTTGTAAGGAATGTTGGAATGTTTGTGAGAAACATTCCAATGTTTCTTATTAATATCGTGTTTGTCGTTATAAATCTCTAAAAGCTCAGGAGCATAAATATACACCCCTATAGATGAAATAATTCACGATCGATAAGGTTTTGCCAGAATGGCGATCGTTTTTTGTTGCGAATTGAACTGGATTTCATCTACTACATATAAACCAATACGCTTGGGTTAAGCATTTTTTCTCTTCTCTCTGTTTCCTCTGCGCCTCTGCGGTTCGTTAAAAAAAAGCCCAAAAACCCTCATTGGTGTTAACTTAAGAAAAAATCTGCTTTGAGAGGACGTTTTACCCTCATCTCCTAACCCCTTCTCCCAAGTAGGGAGAAGGGGAACTAGAGAATTTGCTCCCCTCTCCCAATTTTGGGAGAGGGGTTGGGGGTGAGGGTCAAACCTGAAAAGTTCGCCAAATCTAGCTTATACGTTAAGTTGACACCAATGAAAAACCCTTCCCCTCTGCACCTCGGCCCCCTGCGGTCTTAATGATAAGTCTTTAACCGGACATGATATTAGGGACTTTTGCAAAAGGTATAATGAGAAATCGTCCCTAATCGACCCTTATCTACGAGACGCTCCCCTCTCGCAATTTTGGGAGAAGGAGTTGCAGGCAAATTTTGCATTTATGCAAGAAGTCTAATCAAGTTGAGTATTTACCATTAATTTCTATATAACCCTCTGAAAGATCGCAACCCCATACAGTTGCAGAGGATTCGCCAATATTAAGGCTAACATGAATATTTACTTTATCTTTAGACATAATTTTGCGTAACTGTTCCAAATTTTCATCAGTTAAACTACTAGGATAAACTTTCACATTATCAAAACGAATAACAACTCTTTCTGGATTGATCTGATGTTCGTTTTCACATTTACCTATAGCCATAGCAACTCTTCCCCAATTCGGATCGGCTCCATAAACAGCAGTTTTTACTAATGGTGAATTGACAATTGCTTTAGCTACTGTTTTAGCTTGTGCATAGTTAATCGCTGAATCTACAGTCACCTCAATTATCTTAGTAGCACCTTCTGCATCTCGTGCAATTTTCAGCACTAATTCCTGTGCAACTTCTTGCAATGCACTAGCAAAATCTGGTTCTGAAACTTCACCGGCTATTCCATTAGCAAGAATCACAGCAGAGTCACTAGTAGAAGTATCCGTATCTACACTCAGGCAATTAAAGGTTTTATCTATAGTAGAGCGAAAAATAGAACGAAGGTTATTCGCAGAAATTGCAGCGTCAGTAAAAAAGAAAGTTAAGAGGGTAGCCATATTAGGCTCTATCATGCCAACACCTTTGGCAATTCCTACTAGCTTGGCATTTCCTATTTGCCGTGTAGCTAGTTTCGCTACTGTATCAGTAGTCATAATACCACGAGCTGCGGCATGAAAATCAGCATCAGTCAATTTTTTACCCAATCCTAATAAACCAGCCCGGATTTTTTCAATAGGGTAACGTCTGCCAATTACACCTGTAGAAGCTATCACAATATTATGTGCAGTAATTCCAGTTTCAGTTGCAACTAATTGCAGAACCTCTTGGGCGTCAGCGATGCCAACAGAACCATTAGCTACATTTGCATTTTTAGATATAACGACAATTCCTTGTGCTTGTGAATCTTTTAAGTTCCCGCGGCTAATAGTAACACTTGGCCCAGCAAAAAGGCTTTGAGTGAAGACTCCATCTGCAACACAAGGAACTGATGATTTAATAAAGACAAAATCATCAGTTGTATCTCGTATTCCCAAATTAGTGATGAATGCACTAAAACCTTGAGGCGTGGAAGATATAGTTAATGACATTTTTTGATATTTAATAATTTCCTTTAATTATCTCATAGCAAGTTCGGGTAATAACTTATCATAAATTCTATTAATATAGATTGGTTTGGATGGCAGGGAAACCCAACACGAACAACTCTCAAATTTATGAAATTTTAATATCAAAAACCTATTAGTATTTCAAAGCAACTTTGCTAAGTCTCCAAAAATTTGACAACATAAAAATTTTTCCTTACTCCCCACCTCACCTAGCAATTTCTGGATTATCGAGTACTATAAATCAGTTAATGCAAGAGTGAATGTAGTCCATCCATTGCCACTTTCTACTTGAATATTTCCTTGCAATTGTTCGACTAATTTCTGTACTATAGATAAACCTAATCCCGAACCACCTTGATTCCAGATATCTGCATTGGGAATACGATAAAATTTATCAAATATCCGTGGTAACTTTGTTACCGGAATTTCTGCTGAATTACTGACAGTAATAATAGTTTTTGCAGGTGCTTCCGAGGAATTGTGACTTACACTTAAGACAATTTCACCACCCGCAGGTGTATATTTACAGGCATTATTGAGCAATTCTACTATGATGCGTTCCAAGCTAATGCCATCTGAGAATAGCGGCGGGAGATTTGCAGGGAAATTCGGCTGTAGAGTTTGCTGATGTTCTTGAACACGGATTTGAAACGGCTCAATAACCCAAAGTAACCACTGTTGTAAGAGCAACGTATCAGGTGTAATAACTGGATAGGATGAGCTTTCTAGCCGTTGTAAGTCTAGTAGATCGTTGATTAATTCTAGTTCGCGATCGCACTCGCTTTCCATTACTTTTAGATAGCGTTGAGCATCCTCAGCATTATTAGATAGTTGTATCATTTGAATCATCATCTTGATACTACTCAGAGGCGATCGCAGTTCGTGAGAAACTAAATTCAAAAAGTCATTTTTGAGTTGATTTATCTCTTCCCATTGCACCACAAGTTGTTCTTGCTCAATTTGCTTTTGACGCGCCTCAATCGCTCGTTTGCGCTCAGTAATATCTCGAAACACTAATACAGCGCCTGTAATATTATCTTTGTCATCTTTAATCGGTGCAGCGCTGTGATCAATTGGTATTTCTGCACCATCTTTAGTAATCAAAATTGTTTCTGCGGGAAGATTAACGATCGTACCATCTTGAAGAACTTTTATAATCGGACTTTCAATAGGGTTATGAGTTTTGCCATTAGCAATATTAAATACTTCTGAGGAATTTCTGCCACAAGCTTCTGACTGTTTCCATCCAGTCAGATTTTCAGCAACCGGATTCATAAAAGTAATTAAATCTTGTAAGTCGCTAGCAATCACACCATCACTGATACTTTTTAAAAGTGCATCCAGCCATTTTTTATTAACTTTTAATTGCTTTTCCAAACTATGTTTAATCAAAGTTATTTCAATATTTGTTTGTAATTCTCTTTCTTTAAAAGGTTTCAGTAGGTATCCAAACGACTCAGTTATCTTAGCTCGTTCTAATGTGTTCTCATCTGCATAAGCAGTCAAATAAATTACTGGAATATCCAAACGCTTATAGATTTCTTCAGCAGCTTGTATCCCGTCTATTGACCCTTTAAGCTTGATATCCATCAGGACTAAATCTGGAGATATTTCTCTTGCTATATTAATCGCTTCTTCTCCTGAAGAAGCGATAGCAGGTACTGTATAACCAAATTTATTAAGCCGATATTGTAAGTCTTTGGCAACAATAGCTTCATCTTCCACAACTAAAATTTTTGCGTTTGTCATCTTTTATTAATTGCGTATTTATGGTAAAGGAAATGTCACTTGACACTCTACTCCAGTAGCGCCTGTAATATTGATATTTCCTGCTAGCTGATGGGTTAAAGCATCTACCAACTCCCAGCCTAATGATGCAAGTTTTTTTAAATCAAAGTTTGGTGGTAAGCCAATACCGTTATCACTAACTATCAGTGTCAATTTGTTATTAATTATCTTCTTGATTTCAATATGAATTGCACCATTACTGCCTTTGGTAAATGCATATTTTAAGGAATTAGATACAAGTTCATGGATAATTAAGCTACAAGGAATTGCTGTATCTAAACCGAGGGAGATACAATCTTCGGTATTGATTGTCAAAGTGATCGCGTTTTCATCGACTTCATAAGCAGTAAATAAACTTGCTACCAAATCTCGAATATATTCACCAAAATTAATCTTTGCTAAGTCTTGAGATTGATACAATTTTTCGTGAACGAGAGCCATTGATGCAATCCGCTGCTGGCTTTGTTGAAATATTACCAAATCTTCTTTGTCTTTGATATATGCAGATTGCAGGTTTAGCAGACTAGAAATAACCTGTAAATTATTTTTGACTCGATGGTAAATTTCTTTTAATAACACCTCTTTTTCCAATAGTGATGCTTTAATTTGCTCCTCCCACTGCTTGCGTTCGCGCTGCGCGGCTTTCCGTTCGTTAATGTCTTCGACTACAGAAATAAAATATTTTGGCTCCCCACTAGATTCGCGCATTAAAGACACAGTGAGATTAACCCAAACTATGGAATTATCTTTGCGGAAATAGCGCTTTTCCATCGAGTAAGTTTGAATATTATCTGCTAAAATCTGCTCAACATATTTCAGGTTAGTATTAAGGTCGTCTGGATGAGTAATATCTTGGAAAGTTAGCAACTGTAGTTCTTCGAGTGTGTAACCGAGAAGATCGCAAAGCTTCTGATTAACTAACAACCAGCTTCCATCGATTGCGATATGGGCAATACCAACAGCAGCTTGATGGAATGCAGCACGAAATCGCTGTTCGCTCTCTCGCAATGCTTCTTCTATTCGCTGGCGTTCAGTAATTTCTGTCTGTAGTGATTTGTTGATTTTTGTTAACTCTGCTGTCCTTTCCTCAACCATGCTTTCTAATTGGTTAAGTAGGCTATTTAGTGTCTCCTCTGCTTGCTTGCGATCGGTAATATCAGTATGCGATCCTGCCATTCGTACTACATTACCATCTTCATCCCACAGTGCTTGCCCTCGATCTAAAATCCATTTATAGGTGCCATCTTTACATAAAGCTCGATACTCGGCAATGTAAAACGGTGTTTTCTGAGCAAAGTGATCTTGAACCGCTTGTTTCACCCAATCAAGATCGTTCGGATGCACTCGTGTTACGCATTCATCTAAATGGTTAGAAATTTCATTATCTTCGTAACCAAGCATTTCTTTCCAGCGAGCCGAGAAGAAAACTTCATTGGTTTTAACATTCCAGTCCCAAATTCCATCATTATTGCCGCGCAAAGCTAATTGCCAGCGTTGTTCGCTTTCCCTCAACACCTCCTCAGTCCGTATGCGTTCAGCAATTTCCCTTGCTAGTTGGTAGTTTGCAGCCTCTAGTTGGGCAGGATTCGATAGAGCCAGCACCTGCGGCATTAATGGCACAAGCTGTATAGCCGTTAATACGGAGACAAAAGCAGTGATAGCTTTGAGCAACCCTGATAGCCAATAGGTAGGATACCAAAGCGTCCATACATCCATTAAATGAGTTGTGCCACAAGCAACGATGAATGTGCTAAACATTAGGAATATCCAGCCGAAAGGCATATCTCGCCGCTTACGAACAAAATAAACCAACATCACTGGAATTGAATAATAAGCAAGTCCAGTTAACACATCTGAAATCAGATGTAACCACACCAATCCTGGTTTCCAAAGGTAGCAATGTCCGTGGGGAATAAACTGGCTAGTAGAGAAAAAATTATTTAAAAATTCCATTATAAAAACCTATACATTGCACAAGTCTTCACCAAAGCCTGAAGTGCGAAAGAAGAGCTTTTTAACCTTAGACCTCTGTAGACGCGCAAATGCCTAGAGATTAGCTCTCACATTCTAAAGGAGAACTACGTTTGGCATTCGTCAGAGTTTTCCCGTACTAGTTTTAGGTTAGAATCGAGTAGTAGCTTGAGCTTCTATATTCTGTGTTCGTCATCTTCTCTGAGTTTTTTAATCTGACTAATATAAGATTTATTAAAATTAAAGTACCGCGATCGCTTTGGTTATTGTTACCGTATATTCTCTGAAATCAACCATTTACATAGATAAAAACCTTCAAAAATCACAGTAATATTTCGGTTATATAATAATCTAATTTTAATCTAGTTGCATACGTGTATTTGCGGGCTAACTCAACTCAGTTTGGCTAGGTCAGCACTATTAATCTGTCATATAGTGTCCGGTCAAAGACTTATCATTGACACCGCAGAGAGCAGGGGAAAAGCTCACGATCAAGATTTGGAGACAGAGCAACTGGCATTAGATGAGGCTGAGGCAGCAAATCGCATCTGTACCGAGTGGCAAAACTATCAGTAACCCGATGCTCTTGTAGCTCTCAAAAATCTAGGTGTTTTCATCGCTACATCGGTAAAGTTGGCTCGAAGCTCAATAGGTGCGTCTGAGCATTTCAGAGTATATTTGTTTGGACTAGGTATAGAACCCATTTGACATCTAAGAAGGTGCTGCAAGCCTCTTAACCATAAGCCGAATAATGGCATTAGCTAGAGTTCTCTCAAAGTTCTTAACGAGAATTTTACATCTCGCAATCCTTGCATTTGAACGTTCTCTTCCCCCACCTCGCAGCAACCGGAACAAACCCAGACTGCCCTAATTCTTTGTTTTCTTGTTTTGATGGTTTTGGCGAAAGTTCAAACCTGATTTTCGTGATAATCTGGGGATAAAACTTTTCTAACTCTTCCCTCAGATGTTCCGGGTGATAACCGTGGTCTAGCAAAATGGTGATTTTGGGAATATTAACGGGCTTTGACTGGAAATAATCAATGTCAGTAGACCGAAAACTTCTGCGATCGCTCTATGATTGATACCTATGAATCTGATTATTGCCTAAAAAACTGTATTTTTTAATACGCTTTGTGAAAACTCGTTAAGAGCTATTACATAAGTAAAATTAATCAATATTTTGGTTGATTTCCGGGGCTTATTTATAAGTGAATCTTATTATTCATGCCTCACAATCACCTTTTGGACAATTCTCCAAAAACGGTATCATACACTACTATTTTTTAGCGATCGCAGAAGTTTTCGGTCTACTGATTGTAAATAAAGTTTTTTAACTTAAGTTAAAATTGAGTCTATAGTCAACTATTCACTCTGGGATGATTCTGTCTCGCCAGAGTGAATAGTTGACTAGCCTCAAATGTTGCGACATTAATTTGTGAACGGTTATCTAGAAGAAGTAACGACACTAATTTGTGAAATAGCGACATTCAATTTGTGAATGCACAACAAGTGTACAGTGACTAATTATTTGTCACGACGACAAATAATTAGTCACTGTACATGGGTGGGTTGAAAGAGTAGGTGTCATGCTACAACTTCACATGAGTCTTGTGGCAACAACCCTCCAGGTACTGGGTGGGTTGAAAGGACTTTGTAAAATCTAAATCCATCTGATTAGCCGAAGTGGCAACAACCCTCCAGGTACTGGGTGGGTTGAAAGATATTGATTGGGTGCGATCGCTCGTAGTTGAGTGCTTTGATGTGGCAACAACCCTCCAGGTACTGCGTGGGTTGAAAGTTTTGGGTTGGTAGGCTATCAAAAATTGCCGTAAAGTGGCAACAACCCTCCAGCTACTGGGTGGGTTGAAAGCGCTCAAATCTCGTAGGGGATGAGCGGCTATTGGTGGCAACAACCCTCCAGGTACTGGGTGGGTTGAAAGCCAAATCTGAAACTATTACGCACGCAAAAATGTTGTAATAACCCGCCAGGTACTAACTAGGTGGGTTATCATAATTTTTATAGGGAGGGTTGAAAGAGAGCGCTACGTTGACATTATCGCTATAGTCTCTGAAAATAAATGACATTAATCTGTCACTGGCACTTAAACGACATCAATTTGTCCCGACGACAGATAATTAGTCTCAACGACATTAATCTGTCACCGATGACAAATAATTAGTCACTGTACAACAAGAATGGACGTAACTGGATTCGAACCAGTGACCTCTACGATGTCAACGTAGCGCTCTAACCAACTGAGCTATACGTCCTTAACCACACAATTACCGATAGTAGCATATACTTCTCTGATAAGGCAAGATAAAAGACAAAATCAGGCGAACTCTATCACTCCCTAAGTAATCAAGCGCAGATGATGTGAAGTATTTGTTTGATTTGTAAAGGAGCTTGCACCACTTGCTACAAATCAAACAAATAAGTCAAATTCTCTTCCCTTTTGCCTCCAGCAAGACTACCTAATTTCCTGAAAGCGTCTTTAAGTTTCTCGAATCCAAAATGCCAATCCTCCCCCACGACCGCGAGCTGCAATGAAATCTTCTGTCACTAAAAAGAAGCCAAAGAAGGGTAATTTCGCTATAGGTTGGTTGTAGAAATCTTCTGTCTGAACTTTACCAGCACGGATTGCTCTGTTGTAAACAACACGACCAAACAAACTGATAATCATCTGGTTAAAGTCAAACGCTAATAAATTTTTCTTAGCGAAATATTGCACTGGCCCCGTGAGCTTCAGTGAAACTGGGTTAAACTCAACCTGATTAGCAATTTCGCCTATGTTTGAATCCTGTTCCAAAGTGGCATTAAAAGAAACATGGATTGCTATAAACTTGGGTACATAGAAACCATTGCCTAATACAATTCCCCCGCTACCTTTGTTTTTCTTAGTGCCAGTGACAAAGCAAAGTTGCCATTTACCGAGAAGAAACTCAAACGGATAAGTCAACCGTTGCTGCTTGGCAGTTTTTTCTGCTTGTAGCAACGCCTTTACTAATATTTCAGCACTAGGGCGTATGCGTTGTGGTTGTCGATACGTAACCGCAGCTTGGGATAGCACGGTAACAAAGTCAAATGTTGCTGTAGGTGTTAAATTAGCCGTCATGAAGCCACTCTAGATTTAACTATTTCTTTGCTTTACTGATAAATTGTAGCGTTCATCTGCAACAAGGCACATCTTTCATCCGTAGTATCCACTAGAAGTATGTCGCTCGATTTAAGTTACTAGTGGTAATATTAATTCTGCGTCTAACACATATGTAATTCTATTTACCACTTTTTCTCCCGTTCTTACGGATATGCCTGGAATTACAACTTGGACAATTCATATTCAAGTACCCACTAATTCATACTCCATTATGCAACGCCGAATTTTGTTGTGATTTTTATTAATAGGCAACGTATTCATAATCACAAACAAACTTAACTTAGATTCTATGTCTTTAGTAGTATTTGCTTGATTCTTGTGATGGAAGTTGGGGAAACTGTTATCAGTTACTCTTAGTAACAATGGAAACAATTATCATTAGCACTGAATCCTTCATTGGAGGAATGACAAAGCGGGTTCAACAATAATAGTTAGAAATTACGGCTGAGATGTAGAGTTTTCCAACTGTGGTAGGTATCTGCTCTTTGCTAGTGATCATTTTGACTGGCTTATCAGTTTAGTCAAAAATTAGCACAATCGTTAGATGGCAGATTTGGCACTAGTATTTAGCTTATTTTACAGAATTTTACCACCAAAGGTAGAAGTAATACTTAGCAAAATACCGTACAATTTCTTATAAAAAAATATCTGAGTAGCAACAGTTATAATAAACACTTTGTAATTTGCTAGATTAAATTTACTTTGAGCTTCTAGGTTGAATGCGACACGTGTCATTTAAAAACTGGCCCATCTGTAGCGACTGTAAGATATAAATTATCAAAAACCTAAAATAAATGTAATTTTATAAGTTAAATTGCATAAAAATTGCAGTTTACAACCAGTTAAATTTATCACTCAATAAAATTAGGAATGCTGCAACTTTTTCAAAGATTTACCTAGTAGATTTTTTGCTCAACTTCTGCAAGCAAGTAGCGGTTATTTAAGGTGAACATAGAAAAATTTATCCAACGCACAGAAATATTGCACAAGCGTTTAGCAGATTTATACCAAACTGCTAGTATACTACCTTGGATTTCCCCCGATCTGTTGCCGGAAGCTTTTAAGGAACTCTATAACACCTCAAAGATAGTACAGTTAGCAGCAGAGGAACTTTATCAGCAAAATGAGGAACTAGTAAAAACACGGAATTGGCTAGAAGGAGAACGCCACCACTACCAAGATTTATTCGAGTTGGCGCCAGACGGCTATTTAGTGACTAATACAGAAGGAATCATCCAAGAAGCTAACCTCACCGCAGCTAAGTTGTTGAATGTTGCAAAGCATTTTTTAGTGGGCAAACCAATAGTTAACTTTGTCCCTCTAGAAGAACGTCAGCAAGTTCGCAACGAACTGATACATTTATCGCAATCAGACAGAGTTAGAGAGTTATTGGTACGTTTGCAGCAACGTCATGGCGAGTCCTTTGATGCAGCTTTGACAGTTGCAGTTGTCCGCAATCACCAGGGTAAGGCAATCTCTCTACGTTGGATACTGCGTAATATTACTGGGCGTCAGCACTTAGCAGTTAAGGACGACAGTGAAATTTTCAACCAGCGCCTCCTACATAAATATGCTAAAGGAGAAACTATTGCCCTCAACCCATTAGTAATTTGGTATGTTTCTCAGGGTTTTGTCAAACTCAGTACCTACTGTGAAACGGGTGAAGAAGTGCTGATAGGATTGGCAACAGCAGGAATGGTTTTTGGTTCTAGTTTGACATCTTTAAACATTTACCAAGCAACAGCCCTCGCTGATGTTGAGTTGGTGCCAATTTACACGGTAGAGGTAGCAGCTTCTCCAACACTTAGCCATACACTTTTACCAAAAATTAATCAGCGGTTACAGCAAACAGAATCTTTTTTAGTCATTTGTGGAAGACGGCGAGTACAAGATCGCTTGTACCATCTATTACAACTTTTGAAACGAGAAGTGGGTGAAACTGTACCAGAGGGAACTCGCCTAAGTGTTCGCTTTACTCACGAAGATATTGCTAGCGCCTGCTGTACTACTAGGGTAACAATTACAAGATTGATGGGTAAATTACAAGAAGAAGGTACGATCGGTTTCGACTTAAAAAAACACATTATCTTGAGAGATGTTGATTAATTAGTTCGCTATAGATTGATGACATTTTTGTTAAGCAAAGATAAGTTGCCAGCCAATCAGGAAAATTGCTATATCTGCAAAAACATGGCTGATGTATCCAGGCCAAATCGAGCAATAATTCAAGTAGCACCATGACCAAACCGCCCCTGCTAGAAACACCCCCAATGAGCATAATGTTGTCGCACGCCAGTCGAAGTAAGCTGCCAAACCAACAACGTGATGAATCGTAAAAAACAGTGCAGATAGTACTATAGCTAAAGGACTTGATACCAAAATTTCACATTTACGATAGACAAACCAACGCCAGACAAATTCCTCAAGCAAAGAGTTGATAAATATCCAATATCCTGAACCTACTAAGTAGATCGCAAAACTGTTCAATCCAACTTGCCTTGCTCGATCGCGAACATATTCAACATCTATCCATTTTGCCCCCAGCAGCCAATAAACAATCAAAATGATGCCTAGCATTAATAGCCCTAATCCAACTCCAGCTAATAAATCGCGTCTTTTAGGATATTCAACTTTTAAATTCTCTTTATCGATAAATAACAACCAGATAATGGGTAGTACCAACAACCAGATTTTAGATAATAAAGCTACTAAATGTCCTTGGAAGCCAGGAAGTATATACAGTTGAGTTGTAATACCAATGCTCGGAACTGGCACAAGTAACAACAGAGCTAGTAGTGCATTTTGATTTTGGTTAGGTTTTAACATGGGAAAGTTTTGTTGTATTTCGATGGTTTTAACTTTTAAACTACATCTATTTTGAAATCCATAGTTTTGATGTCAGGTTAGGGTGATTACTTGTAATAAAATCTATCAGTGTAGGTTGTGCTAGAGCTTGCTTTTCCGTAGGGATATGGTAGTAAAACCCAACATTAATAAGGATAAAATGTTGGGTTTTGTTCCTCAACCTAACCTACAGATATTACAAGGGTTTAACTTAACATGATATTAAACGTAGTGGAAACATCTCGATCCCATCTAGAAGTATCAGACATTTTGCCCACAATACTCCAAGTTTCAAAATTGATGAGGTTTACTATTACTTTTTATATTCAAACTATAAAACTTGAGTGTCATAATCAGACTTGAATAAGGTGACACCTTGTACGTTGTCACATGAATGTTACATTAATTTAATACTAGAATTCGGATGAATTTGTGTGTAATATTCCCTCGAATGCAGCATTTTTATAATAATTTACTGTGCCGATTTACTTACACATAATTAAAATGCACAGCCTGCTGCAATGCTGTAAAGGATATGGGATTTGAGGCGGACATTAATACCCATCGTGCTAAGTATAGCTTTTCGTCAAATCCTAGTGTGATACAAACAAGGAATTCAAAATGTACCCAAAATAATGTATATGTGGTTGAGGGCGTATTGCTAAAATCGCGATACCTATGGCGGACTACGCCTACGCAGCATTCAAAGCAGCTATGCACACACTTGGCAAAAAAACTCCATCATCGGGCTACATCTTAGCACTGGATTTAGGTACGACAG
Organism: Nostoc sp. 'Lobaria pulmonaria (5183) cyanobiont'; assembly: GCF_002949795.1. Lineage (NCBI taxonomy): Bacteria > Bacillati > Cyanobacteriota > Cyanophyceae > Nostocales > Nostocaceae > Nostoc > Nostoc sp. 'Lobaria pulmonaria (5183) cyanobiont'. The sequence goes on from NZ_CP026692.1 coordinate 6,265,852, forward strand.
GCAACCGCGCCTTTGTATTTAACGCAGATGGCAAGATTGTTGGACAGGCATATAAAGAACTAACTCAGTATTATCCTCAGCCAGGATGGTTAGAACACGATCCTCAAGAAATCTGGCAGGATACCTTTTGGGTGATGCAAACCGCAATTGAAAATGCCCAGATTGCGCCATCAGCGATCGCAGCCTTGGGACTGACTGTACAGCGCGAAACCTGTTTGATTTGGGACAAAACTACTGGTAAATCACTCCATAGAGCGATCGTCTGGCAAGATCGCCGCACTGCTCCCCTTTGCCACCAGTTACAAGAACAAGGCTACGCTGAAGAAATTTACGATCGCACCGGATTAATCATTGATGCCTACTTTTCGGCTTCCAAGCTCAGATGGCTATTAGACAATTTTACTGATATTGACCTGAACAATGTCTTAGCAGGCACTATTGATAGCTGGGTGCTGTGGAACCTCACAGGTGGGAAAGTCCACGCCACTGACCACAGCAACGCCAGCCGTACAATGTTGATGAATCTCAAAACCTGTGAATGGGATGAGAATTTACTGGATCTGTTTCAGATTCCGGCTCACATTTTACCCCAGATTCAGACGAGTTTAGGAGTATTTGGAGTCACTGATGCAACTTTGTTGGGTGCTGAAATTCCCATTACTGCCATCTTGGGAGATCAGCAAGCGTCTCTATTTGGTCATGGCTGCGATCGCCCCAGTTTGATGAAATGTACTTACGGTACTGGTAGCTTTTTGGTAGCTCATACAGGCAATCGAATTGTGCGATCGCACCATCAACTCATTTCTACAGTGGCATGGACACAAGCAAATTCCAGGGAGACTTTAGATGTAGGCTATGCCTTAGAAGGCAGTATGTTTACTAGTGGCGCTTGTATTCAATGGTTGCGCGATCGTCTGAAGTTGATTAAAACTGCTGCTGAAACTGAAGCGATGGCCAATCAGGTAAAAGATAATGGCGGAGTCTACTTTGTGCCAGCATTTAGTGGACTGGGCGCACCCTACTGGGATATGAGCGCCAGGGGAGCTTTTTTCGGCATTACCGCCAGTGTACAACCAGAGCATCTGGTTCGCGCCGTCCTGGAAGCGATCGCTTATCAAGTTCTGGAGGTGGTGCAGGCGATAAATGCATCTTGCAGTACTCCAGTTGGGCGATTAACTGTAGATGGTGGTGCTTGTGAGAACAATTTCCTGATGCAGTTTCAAGCTGATGTATTAGGTATTCCAGTTGAACGTCCGATAATGCGCGATACGACCGTTCAGGGTGCAGCATTTGCGGCAGGTTTAGCTGTAGGATTTTGGCAGAGCTATGAAGCACTGGTAGAACAACGGCAAATTGAGCGTGTGTTTGAGCCGAGGAGCGATTTCCCGTTGTCCAACTTTGGTATTTGGCAAAAGGCAGTGAAACGTACTCTGGCTTGGGAGGAGTAGTCGATCCAAAAACGAGTTAAAGCAAAAATTCATATCCTGAAAAGGGAAAGTCTAAGGAACAAACACTATTACAATCAAGCAGGTTTTGGCTCGGCTTTACGTGAAGGGGAAGTACGCTTTTTAACGATGGGATAGCGAATTCTAGGTTGGCGAGGCAGTCCCCAATACGGTTCGGTTAAGAATATTTGTAGTGAAACCCAACAAACCCTGCAATATGTTGGGTTTCGTTCCTCAACCTCAACCTATACATTTTTATTTTTTGGGCTTAACCAAATCGTATTGATTGGTTTCCTCACCCGCCTGGAACCAGGGGTTTTTCTCCCTGCAACAAGTTAATCAAGCAATTTGTCTAGTTAATTGAGATAGTAGTTAGATTTAAGCGGTACTGTACTAGGTGAAACTTTATTTAGGAAGAAGGTTTAAGTTAAATAATTATTTACTGAACCTTCTCCCTTTATTAAGTCTATGTTTTAGCTGAGGTTTTTAGGCATTTTGACAATAGCGATCGCAAAATATTTTCTTAATGGATGTTTGAAAAGTCCTCATGTCGGCTGCGAAGATAAAGAACGTCCCAATATTGTTTCAGTAATTAATAAGTAATAATTTTTTGTCTGCCTACTTTTAGTTTTCTTCAGCTACAGGTAAACGTATAGTAAATGTACTACCCTGTCCTGGTTCAGATGTCACATCGATTGTGCCTTGATGTGCTTCGATAATACAGCGAGAGAGATATAGTCCCAAACCACTACCAGAACGTTGGTGTTTCCCTTGACGAAATCGCTCGAATAATATTGCCTGATCTGGTTTAGAAATTCCTGGTCCTGTATCTTGGATATCAATATTCACAGCTACCGAAGTCAGATAACAGTGAATATTTACAGAACCTTTGTCTGTAAATTTGATAGCATTGCCGATGAGATTTGTCAAAACTCGCCGCAGTTCTAAGCGATCGCCCATAATGGTGCTTGCAGTTTCACCTCGATCAATATTTACAGCTAATCCTTTTTCTTCAGCTAAAGGAGTTAATTCTTGGGAAACTTCACTAACTAATTCCTGAATATTGCAGGGAGAAATTTTTAAGGTTTTACAGCCCGCTTCATGACGATAAACTTCTAACAAGGTATTTACCATTTCCAGCAGGTCTTGATTGCTGCCAATCATGGTATCAATTATCTCTTGCAATTGTGGCGAAACATCGCAAAATCTGCCTTCCAGCAATAATTTTAATACGCGGTTGGAGGCTACCAATGGTATACGTAAATCGTGAGTAAAACGCGAGACAAAATCTGCCCGGAGGTTCGCCATCTGATCTCGTTCGTCAATACTATGCTTGAGGCGCAGGAGCGATCGCACCCTTGCATGTAGTTCATCAGGATCGAATGGTTTACGAATGAAGTCATCTGCACCAGCGTCAAGTCCTTCAACAACGCTAGACTCATAATGAGCCGTGAGCAGCAGAATCGGGATAAATGGCAACGCCTGATTCTGTCGGATGCGCCGAGTAAATTCATAGCCATCTAGCTCCGGCATCATCACATCTAAGAGAATTATGTCTGGCGGTGACTCTTCAACCATAGCCAGAGCAATCTTACTATCTTCTACCAAGCTAATTTCATAGTCCTCATCTTCTAGGACTGCTTCTAAGACCAGTAGATTGTCAAAAATATCATCGACAACGAGAATTTTATCTTTTTTGACAGTTTTAGGTAAAAACATGGCTAAATAAAAAAGAAGTGCTTGGCTATCCCTAGCAAATCTAGTAATAGCTTACTTCACCAGTGCTGAGATTATTAAGGATTAACATTTTCTTTTAGAGTTTCCTGAGTTGAATACCTTTTTTCTACGTAATTAAACTGTTTTTTTATATATTTAATGTGCCAATTAATTAAAGCAACATATCTTTTTATAAGTATCTTAGCCACCTGAATTATCCAATTAATATCAGTACCTGGGTACTAAAGTGAGTTATTTTAGTCCCTTTTGTGTGCATAATCCCACTCAAAGCAAGGGTAACTACTCAATAGTCACCTACTTTTGCTTGCTACCAGATTTTTCATGAAAAATTATTTAGCATAAAACATCAAGCGTTAGGTTAATGTATAGAAATATTTTTTGATTAACTTAAGTAGGTCGGCAGAATAAAACCAAACTATGTTAACAAAAATGAACGAGGCTAAAATCCTCTTCCCTCCTGCTTCCTGCCTCCGGCCTCCTGCCTTATCCCAACGATAAATATTTACTTCCGCCCACCTACTTATATTGTCATATCGAAACTCTTGCCTTAAAAAAGCTTACGAGATAAGGTTATCTATGTCTAATGGTAGATGAAGTTCAGAGAATAATACCAAACGCATTGCTTTTTGTATAAGATCCCGAATAGAAGAACGAGATTATTTTAATCTGTACTTTAGATAAATAACAGTAAAGTTAAACAACTATGAGTGAAATCAAGATCCTTGTAATTGAAGATCACAACCTGACAAGAATCGGCTTGCGGTCTGCTTTACAAACCCAGGCAGAGTTTAACATTGTTGGTGAAGCAGCTAATGCAACCGACGGCATTAGGCTTCTGAAAACTCTCAAGCCGGATGTTGCTACTATTGACATTGGTTTGCCTGACATGGATGGTATTGAGCTAACACGCACATTTAGGCAATATCAGGCAGAGAATGAAGACTACACAACAAAGCTGCTAATTTTAACGATGCAAAATAGCGAACAAGCAGTTTTAGCAGCATTTGCAGCAGGTGCAGATTCTTATTGCATGAAGGATATAGAAACAGAGAAACTAGTAGAGGCTGTACAAACGACTTATGCAGGTAGCTCATGGATCGATCCAGCGATCGCAGACCTTGTACTACAACAAATACGTCAAGATTTCCCCGATGGCAACAGAGGCGCATCTGGAAAAAGAGTCTTAATTGAAGGTATTGACCCAGATACTGAAAAAAGTATAGTCAGCTATCCTTTAACTCATAGAGAGATGGATGTTTTAGAGTTGATTGTCGCTGGGTGTGACAATGCAGAAATTGCGAAAAGGCTCTATTTAACAGTCGGTACTGTCAAAACTCATGTTCGAGGTATTCTCAATAAACTCTGTGTTGCTGACCGGACACAAGCTGCTGTCCGTGCTTTGCGGGCGGGATTAGTACCGTGAGTAACGTAAATAGCTATCATCAACTGCACACACCAGAACACTTAACAAATAAAAATATTTCTTTCCCAGTCTCCAGTCAATTGTTTTTCGGTCAAAGCGGTTAACTGGGACAAAGATTTATGAAGAAATTGTTACAAAGTTTAGTAGAATGACATAATTGACTAAATAAGTATTTTTATATACATACATGATAGCGGATCAATTTCCCTGGCTTACCGCGATTGTCTTACTGCCACTTGTTGCTTCCCTGCTCATCCCTGTGTTGCCTGATAAAGATGGTAAGCGCGTGCGGTGGTATGCACTGGGTGTAGGTATTGCAGATTTTGCATTAATGTGCTACGCCTTTTGGAAGCATTACGATGCCAGCAGTGCTAGTTTTCAAATGGTGGAAAATTATGCCTGGGTGCCTCAGTTAGGTTTTAACTGGGCGGTGTCAGTCGATGGGCTTTCAGCGCCACTTGTGCTTTTAGCCGGATTTGTCACCACCCTCTCGATATTTTCAGCTTGGCAAGTCGATCGCCGACCTCGCCTCTTCTATTTTTTGATGCTGGTGCTATATTCGGCACAGGTAGGGGTGTTCGTTGCTAAAGACTTGCTGCTATTTTTCATCATGTGGGAAGTAGAACTGATTCCCGTCTACCTACTAGTCTGCATTTGGGGTGGGCAAAGGCGTCGTTATGCAGCTACGAAATTTTTGTTGTATACCGCAGCGGCTTCTATATTTATTTTAGTGGCAGCCCTGGCAATGGGGTTATATGGCGGCGGTGATATGACATTTGATATAACCGCCCTCGCCAAGAAGGAATATCCTCTTAGTCTACAACTGCTACTTTATGCAGGATTGTTGATTGCATTTGGTGTCAAGCTTGCTGTTTTCCCCATGCATACTTGGTTGCCTGATGCCCACGGCGAAGCATCCTCTCCTGTATCGATGATTTTGGCTGGTGTGTTACTGAAGATGGGTGGATATGGACTGATTCGCCTGAATCTTGAGTTGCTTCCCGATGCACATATTTACTTTGCCCCGGTTCTAGCCATTCTGGGTGTTGTCAACATTATCTATGGTGCCTTGAACTCCTTTGCTCAGACCAATATGAAGCGGCGTTTAGCTTATTCGTCGATTTCTCACATGGGGTTTGTATTGCTTGGGATTGCCTCCTTCACTGATTTGGGAATCAACGGTGCGATGTTGCAGATGATTTCGCATGGTTTGATTGCATCAGTGCTGTTCTTCTTAGCAGGTGTTACTTACGATCGCACCCACACAATGGTAATGAAAGATATGGGCGGTATTGCTCAAGCCATGCCCAAAGTCTTTGCCCTGTTTACAATCGCAGCAATGGCATCTCTGGCACTTCCTGGGATGAGCGGCTTTGCTGGCGAACTATCAGTATTTGTTGGTATAACAAGCAGTGACGTTTACAGTTCCACTTTCTGCACCGTTACAGTTTTTCTCGCCGCAGTTGGAGTTATCCTCACACCGATTTATCTACTTTCCATGCTGCGAGAGGTGTTTTATGGTCAGGGTGCAGCACTCATCTGTGACATTAATAATGCAGGTTCGGAAAATCAAGAAGATGAGGGAACAGTTTGTTTTGGTACGGACTGTCTCGTACCAGAAGATGCAGTCTACGACGATGCTAGACCGCGTGAGGTATTTATCGCTGCCTGTTTTCTACTGATGATTATTGGTATTGGTTTCTATCCGAAGATGGCGATGCAGATGTACGACGTGAAGACTGTCGCAGTCAATGCTAATCTTCGCCAGTCTTATGCCATAGTCTCGCAAACAAATCCCCAAATTTATGCCGAGGGTTTCTTGGTTCCGCAAATTTCAGAGGTTGAGGTAGCGCCCGTTTTGGGAGTTATTAAGTAAACTGATTAAACCCAGAAATGTTGAAAATCTGGTGAGCGTTTTTTCGATAGTTTTTGGCATCTAAGTAGCTTTGATATTACTTAACCCGCTACCACTTTTATATTGGTTGCGGGTATTTTTGGTGCTACGTCTGTAGCTAAGTGTCAATTGTTTAAATTAGAGTGAGGCACAAAGGCTATGCTACAACAGATTATATTTCTGTGTATCTAAGCATACTTATGGTTGAATCATATCAGAAAAATACTGAGTTTCTATTGCTTGTTAAAAAACATCTTTCAGTTATTTATGCTGACTCGTATAGAGACCTAGAAACTGGTAAAGTCATAAAAGTTATAGATGGTGATGGTTTACTAGTCCGTAAGGGTGAAGAGAGCCTAAATATTCGTCTTGCTTACATCGATGCACCTGAGCATAATCAAGAATATGGATTAGACTCAAAAAAATGGTTAGAAAATCAGTTCTCAAATACAGCGTCTGTAATAGCCATAAGATTTATTGCTCTTGACGAAAAACACGGACGCCATATTGCTGATGTTTTTATAAATGGTTATTCCTTAAGCTGGCTTATGGTCATAACAGGCAATGCTTGGGCTTATTATGATTTTTTAACTACAGAAATTGAAGCCAGTTACTTAGATGCTCAATACTTTGCTAGAAAAAAATATAGATTAGGACTATGGACTAACAATTTATTTCCTACTCCACCTTGGATTTATAGAGCAGAAGAAAAGGGTGAAAAGATAAGTCTTTTGATGGAACCTAATCGTACCTCAAGGGCTACGCTTGAATCAATGATAAAAAAATCCGAAGATATTCAAGAGAAGATTATAGACCTAGAAAATCGCAGCGAATTTAATCGTAATTACTGTCCAATGCGATATTATGAACAGGTTTACTTGGATCAAATACAATATACAGCCATAATGTGTAAAGGTGTAGATTGGGATTTAAAAAGTGGGTATAACGGTGTAGAAGGAGACGAGGTTAACATCCTGTTCTTCCAAATAGCAGTGAAAGCAGCTAAGGGAGATGAGGAAGCGGTTTATGAATACACGGCTTGGAAAAGAGCTTTGTACAAAGCTGTGGGTAAAGTCCATCTGCCAAGATACTATGAAAAACGCTTAACCCAAGAATGGGTAGATACTCTTATTCGTAGGGTAGAAAATTGGATTATTAAAAGTAGCAGTGTGATTGATTAATGAGCTTGATGTTTACTAACTTACAGACAATTACCATAACTCATGAGCAAATCAACCCTTTACATGGGATGCTGGTTGATGATTAGTGAGTTTTGCCAATGTCTGTTGTTTCTGCCATCACTGTTACCGTTCCCGCCACAACTGCAAATTTGGGGCCTGGTTTTGATTGCATCGGTGTAGCATTAAAGCTGTACAACGAGTTCAAGTTCACTCGGCTCGAAGAAGGTGGGTTAACTATTGATATCACTGGTACAGAAGCTGAACGAGTTCAAACTGATGAGAACAATCTTCTTTACCAAGCGTTTGTCAAGTTCTATCAACATATAGAGCAAACACCGCCGACTGTGAAAATAGAGATTAAGTTAGGTGTCTCGTTGGCGCGGGGTTTGGGTAGTTCGGCGACAGCAATTGTTGGTGGGTTGGTTGCGGCTAATCAACTTGAGGGTACGCCTATGAGTCAGTCGCAGGTGATGGAGTTAGCGATCGCAATGGAAGGACATCCTGATAATGTAGTTCCAGCTTTGTTGGGAGGATGTCGTCTTGCTGCTACCAGTGGCGCAGGTTGGGAAATTTGTGATGTTCCCTGGCATAAAGATGTTGTACCAGTTGTGGCTATTCCTGATTTTGAACTTTCCACTTCAAAGGCGCGGAGCGTTCTGCCAACTGAAGTAAGTCGCGCCGATGCGATTTTTAATACGGCACATTTGGGGTTATTATTGCGCGGCTTGGAAACTGGTAACGGACAATGGTTAAAGACAGCTTTACAAGATAAGTTGCATCAGCCCTATCGCAAAGCTTTGATTCCTGGTTATGATGCTCTCAACATCGCAGCTGTTAGTGCTGGTGCTTATGGTATGGTGATTAGTGGTGCGGGACCGACACTGTTAGCTTTGGTGGATAAGTTACACTCAAAGGCAGTAGAGGCGGCGATGCTAGCTGCTTGGCAAGAAGAAGGAATTACAGCCGAGGTGCGATCGCTTTCTCTCGATACCCAAGGCGCAAAAAGCTTTTAATATTTTACTCAGCACTTAAAACTCGATTTATGGAGCAAATTCAGGATGAAATGGCGGCGCTTAACTCTCAAATTCAGATTCTCTTAGAAGAACGCGCTGCACTCACTATTAATAATGTCATCTCTGGCGAGAATGATTCACCCCAAGCAATGGTTGAAGCGTACCGCCGTCAAGCCAGGGAAAATGCCCAATTATCAGTTGAACTCCAAGGCATAGATGCAGCGATCGCTGCCTTGGAAGCCCAAATCAAACAAAAACAAACTAAATTAGTGCGTTGGCAAGGGGAATCTAAAGAACTTATCCAACAGCAGCAGCTAGAGGAAGCCAAAGAAGTGGCTCAGGTTCATGCTCAACGCATTAATCAACTAGCAAGTGAACTGGCCGCAGAAGTGCGTTTTCTGAAGGCTTGTGCCAATCAACTGAGTCCAATGTATTGGCAGATTTATTACAAGCCCTTTATTACTGGCTTTAAGACAATCTCCGTTCCCTATGTCCGCTCTGATGGAGAAGTGTGGACAATTGTTAACCGGATTGTTTAATGCTTTACCCTTTTCGTTTGTATGCAATACATTGATCTCTCCTTTTAGGCTATCCATTACCCTAATCTTTCTCAACAAAAATATAACTTACTTAAAACAAGAGCAAAAGCATTGATAGTTATCCACTCAAATTCTCCGGTTTGTGGTTAGCGATCGCCTAGAAAATTTTCGTCATTTACATTCTTCTGCTTTTGTCAAATATCCATATATCGCCTTGTTCTACAATCCTGTTCCTGACTTCTTTACAGCAATCTTAAGAAAAATGTGACTAATGCATAGCAACTTTGAGAGAGGGATTTAGGCTCAGGGTTCAAAAATATTTCTTCCAAAATTGGATGCTCTCTGATGCTCAAAGATAAATGCTCGCTTTCCTCACAAGTTTCTCAAATTGTTTTGCTATAAATATAAATATAGGGCGAAAACCTTTAAGAGATTTAAAATTCAAAAGTCGCTAAATATAGTTGAGGGATTAGTCATTTTTGACAATCCAGCATCTGGAAACCCAAAACCGTAAAGACCAATTACCAATAAAATCGGAGGTCTATTATGATCTTTAAAAAGATTCTAGTTGCATTAGCTCGCTCGGAAATAGGGCAACAGGTTTTTAAAGAAGCATTGGATTTAGCAAAATTAACACAAGCTAGCTTAATGTTACTTCATGTCCTATCTTCGGAAGAAGAGGGTAGTCCTTATGTACCTATGCTGTCTAATATGGACTACTATCCAGGAATGACCAGTCAAAGCTTTGAGTTATACCAACAACAGTGGGATACCTTTAAAAATCTAGGAATCCAGATGTTGCAATCTTTCTCTGCTCAAGCAAACACAGCAGGTGTCACTACGGAATTTACACAAAATGTTGGTAATCCTGGTCGCATTATTTGTGATTTAGCCCATAGTTGTGGCGCTGACCTAATTGTTATGGGGCGTCGGGGTCATTCTCGGTTGATGGAACTGTTTCTCGGTAGTGTGAGTAACTACGTTCTTCACCATGGTCCTTGTTCAGTGCATGTTGTGCATCTTTCAGCTACTCCTAAAATAGATGAAGTTGTCAAAGAAACTACAAGCGCTTTCAGCGTTAACTAACTACTAAGCTATTCCACATTTAACTTGCATAATTAGGGTAGGCAATACCTTGGCGTGAGCGCTACAACTCTTGGAGAGGCTGCGCTAACGACGACGCTCAGTATGCTGCCTATCCCCCAAAAGCAAAGTGTGGTTCAGGGATTTAGAACAACCCAACATTCGCTAAAAATTAGCCATATTCCCAATATAGAAGGCAATGACGCTAAACCCCAAGATTTAGATTCTAACTTTGTGGGGCGCGATCGCCAAATAGCCGAACTCCACACCCTCATCAGTCGGGGAGCAAAAGTTATCCTCATCCAGGGTGAAGGCGGTGTTGGTAAAACCACCTTTAGAAAAAATAATCTTTGAAATCTAGCTGCTTTTTGCTCTTGAACTAGTCGAGCTTTAACTTCTTTAGTTCGTTCTGCTTCTAGCCATGTCTCAACTTCTCGGCGATCGCATTCTTGGCTAGCTGCTAAAAATTGATAATCCAAATCACTCAAGCTTTTGCCTTGTGACCAAGCTAGAGCTTCAAGTAAGGCTGTCCCGCGCAATAGTCGGGAATTATCACGGTGTTCTGAGGCTACCCAAGCATTCAATGCTTGGGAGTAGGGTCGCAATTTTGCTAATTGTTTTTCTACCCAAGTTTGGTTGAAAACCTCTTCATAAATCCGGTTTTTTACTATTAGTTGCCCTTGCTGCTTGGTTACTAAACCCGACAACAGCAGTTCTATTTCATCAATAAAAATAAATATTTTTTCAGTTTTTAGTTCAACTAATAAAATATCTTCAACAAACTGGCTCAATCGCTGTAATGCAGGTAAATCTTCACGCTCCGACCACCAGGCTTTTATATTAACTTTGCTAAAGACGTTAAAGCTCCTTAATAAGTCAACTACTATGCCCTTATACCATTGAGCAGGAGTAATATTGCCGTTGCCGATGCGAGTCATGTTGATAGAAACACAACTGTAGCTTGCTTGTTCTAATTTATGCCTTGTTTGTAACCGCAAGCTAGATTTACCCATCTGTCGGGAACTAAATACATAACAAAATTTCCCTTGAATTAAAGCATTATAAAGTTAAAAGTCAGCCTGTCTTTTTACATAGCTAGGAGCATCGACTTTGAGACTACCGCCAATTTGATATTCGTATTTATTCATAGCGTTTAAGTTAATTGCTCTCGGAAATACAGCTGATATAACTCACAGCTAGGCATTGCCTGATTTCCTTCAAGTTTTACCAAACCCATACTTTCTAATTTATAAGCAGCGATCGCTTCTAATTGCACACTTGTTGGAGAGGTAACTACCCGTTTGAGCGCGATCGCCAGTTCTGGATGTTCTTGGAGATTTGCTAGATGATGCCGTAAATAGTTGCTATAGATGCCGGCAATTGTGGGAGCCTCTTTTAGTAGCTGTTCTAGAGTTACTGTTTGATGTCCCAGGTTATAAAGAGCCAGACGAGCTAAATAAGGATGACCACCAATCATTGCTAGTAGAGGAGCCAGCTTTTCTAATCCTTTCTCACCTTTGGCCCAATCGAGTCCATGACGCACTGGCAATTCTTGCATCTGCTCTAAACTAAATTCTGGTAACTTAATCGGTAGCCCCACATTGAAAGGAAATTGATTAATATCTAACGGGATATAAGCTTAAAAATTAGGACTTACGCACTGTACAAATTAACCATAATGTTAATTACGGTATTTAGTCGTTTCAGGCGCTTGGCATAACCCCGATTTATTCGCTTCCTTTGCGATGCCTTTGGCGGGCGTAGCCATCACTAGGTGCTAAACATGGCTGAAACACCCAAATTGCGTGTAGTACTTATGTACGATGCGTAAATCCTAAATCAATCTGTGTCACTCGTATTACATTAAGTACTCACTCCAAAGATTTCTTTGATAAACTTCGCTTGAGACACACTGTTGGCTTGGTCAATTCCATTCACTTGTCCTTTTTGCATCATATTCATTGCTTCAATCCCGCTCAAGGTTCTTCTAGCTAATTTCGCAGCCGATAACAGCCGAGTCTGGTTAAACTAGCCTAGTTCAAATTCCACAGCTTGATGGTCTTATCCAAACTGCTAGAGACGATCGTTTGTCCATCTGGGCTGAAGCTGACACTGAGCACAAAATCATCGTGACCACTTAACGTGTTGATCAGCGTGCCGTCTCGCTTCCACAGCTTGATGGTACCATCCGCACTGCCAGAGGCGATCGTTTGCCCATCTGGGCTGAAACTGACACTGTACACAAGAGAGTCTACTTTGAGCGTGTTGATCGGCGTGCCGTCTCGTTTCCACAGCTTGATGGTGCCATCCCAACTCCCAGAGGCAATCGTTTGTCCATCTGGGCTGAAACTCACACTCCACACATCAGCATTGTGTCCCCTCAACGTGTTGATCAGTGTGCCGTCTCGCTTCCACAGCTTGATGGTACTATCCCCACTGCCAGAGGCGATCGTTTGTCCATCCGGGCTGAAGCTGACACTGTGCACAAGATCAGTGTGTCCCCTCAGCGTGTTGATCAGTGTGCCATCTCGCTTCCACAGCTTGATAGTGTTATCCCCACTGCTAGAGGCGATCGTTTGTCCATCTGGGCTGAAGCTGACACTGTACACAAAATCAGTGTGTCCCTTCAGCGTGTTGATCAGCGTGCCGTCTCGTTTCCACAGCTTGATGGTGCCATCCCAACTGCCAGAGGCGATCGTTTGTCCATCAGGGCTGAAGCTGACACTGAGCACAAGCGAGTCTTCTTTTAGCGTGTTGATCAGTGTGCCGTCTCGCTTCCACAGCTTGATGGTCTTGTCGTAACTGCCAGAGGCGATTGTTTGTCCATCAGGGCTGAAGCTGACACTCCACACATCAGCACTGTGTCCCCTCAGCGTGGCGATCAGTGCGCCGTTTCGGCTTTTTTGCTCTCTTACTCCATTAATCGCCTGCTTCTGACTCGTGACGCTCACATTTCGCTCAGAAACTGCTGAGTGTTTCAATAAATGTTCCTTCTCTCGCCGCACTGGTTTAACCTCTGCAACCGCTCGATCGCTATTGGCAGCAATCACTGTTTTCGGACTTTGCCAAGCCGCAAATCCTGATGCGATCGCCCCCATCAGCATTACCCTCAGCGCAATTGCCCCCAACCGAATCCGCCGCGCTTTGTGGTTCGCTGACAACACCTGTGCCTGCTTTTTTGCTTGCGTCAATATTTGTCGTTGTTTCATTTTGCCTCTATTAGAACAGAAGATTTGCTAGGACTTTTGTAGAACCTTTTTGTCTAAAAATTTTCCTGGTTCAAGATTTGCTCAAGTAAAAGGATTAGAGAATACAAAATATCCTAATGCTCGCTTAAGGTGGAAAACTTTTTGGTTTACTGAGTTTAGCTGTATAGGGCTACAACATTGATTTGTGGCATTCCGGATTTGGCTTTCCAAGCTGAACAAAACAACAGGCAATTTATACGTGGCATCATCTTCACAACTAACAGTTTGCCAAGCATCCTATGCATCTCATACAAAAAAGAGACTAGACTATATTGTATTTGCAGTTTATTTCTCCTTCTCAAGTTGGAGTATAGAAACGCCAGTAACGAATGTAAGTAGGAGATAATTTATGCCGAGATGGAACGCAGAGAAAAAACAAGCGTATCGAACCGAGGTAATTCAACGCATTACCGCAGCGATGCCCTCAGTAATGCAGGAATATGCCTCAATTAATTGGGCGGAGGAACTCAAAGGCTACCGTACCGAGCATGAATATTACCCTGACTACATCCACGCTCCCATTCATGGGGCAACTGATTCCTACACCAACCCTCAATCGTGCTTAGGTTGGGATGCTGCTATGGATGCGATTATTCCCCTCAGCCACAATGTTAGTTGTCAGCAGTTGCGCGAGAAAATGGCTGAACTAATTCCTCAAGACACTCAAATTGAGACGGTGCTAGAGCTTGGTGCAGGTACGGCTGGTGGAGCGCTGGCCCTAGCACGGCGGTTTCCACAGGCCACTTTTCGCATTACTGATGTTTCGCCTTACATGCTGGTGATTAGTCAGCACAAGTTTAACAAGGCTGGATTTAGTGAGCGAGCTTCTTTTGAGCAGGTGGACGCCCGTAACACTGGCTACCCTGACAACTCCTTCGATCTTGTCACGTCATCACTACTCTTCCACGAGACGCCTAAAGAGTGGACGCCTAAGATTCTTAAAGAGATGTACCGGATTACCAAACCTGGAGGTTGGGTACTATACGCTGACACCTATCGGGGTGAATACGCCCTGAGCGCTTCTTTTCAAGAACCGTGGTTGGATGACTTTATCCATTTCAACTTCGAGTACGAGTTTGCGAAAGCAGGTTTTACAAAACTCAATTACATCCGCTATGCCGTGGGTTTGTGGTATATGGTTGGCCGGAAGCTAGAAATGTGAGGATAAAACAAGCACTTTATACTAAGTCGATGCAACTAAGATACAGGTTGGGTTCTTGGCAACTTTTGGTGATCATTAAAGGTGAGGCGCTTTAAGGCAGAAGGGTTTTAAGAGTTTGCCTGTTGTCGTAGAACTTGTGACAAAGACCAATAGGTGATACAAATGGAAACACTCACGAATAACAACCAAAGCCAATCGATTTACGACGTAATCATTTCCGGGGCCGGTCCAGTAGGACTTTTCCTGGCCTGTGAACTGGCCTTGGCCAAATGTTCAGTCCTGATACTGGAAAAGGCGGAGAATCCGCACTCGCCCTTAAAGCAGCTTCCTTTTGGGATACGGGGACTCTCGGCGCCTACTATTGAAGCGCTTTACCGTCGTGGGTTGCTAAAAGAACTTGAGATACATAAACGCCTTAAAGACCCTCACAAAACCTCAGCCCTTGGACAAGGGTCACAACCCCGTCGTCAGGGAGGACACTTCGCGGGCATTCCATTTCTTGACAGCAATATTGACCCTTCACAATGGAAGTATCGCCTCCCAAGCTCAACCGACACCAGTTTGATATCTGAAATCGAGGAGCTTGAATCTGTGCTGTCTCGCCGAGCAGAAGTCTTGGGTGTAGAAATCAAGCGCGGGCTTGCCATTACTGACTTTCATCAAACCGAGGACGGAGTAACTGTTCAGTCAGGTGACCAATCTTTTAAAAGTAAATGGCTCGTGGGTTGCGATGGAAGCCGTAGTGTTGTTCGCAAGGTGGGCGGTTTTGAATTCGCCGGTACGGAGCCAGAATTTACCGGCTACTCTGCTCAGGTTGACATTGGCGACCTGGAGAAGCTCAGTCCAGGCCGAAACGTGACGCCAACAGGCATGTACTTCCAATCCCAGCCAGGTTACCTAATAATGCAGGATTTTGATGGCGGGGCATTTCATAATGCAGAAAAGCCAATCACGCTTGAACACGTGCAGGAGGTTCTACGCCGCATTTCGAACACCGACGTTACTATCAATGCTCTGCATATCGTGACCACATGGACTGACCGAGCACGGCAGGCCACAACCTACCGCAACGGACGGATTCTTTTAGCTGGCGATGCCGCGCACATTCATTCGCCGTTGGGAGGTCAAGGGCTTAACCTTGGACTGGGCGATGCCATGAACCTGGGCTGGAAGCTCGCCGCAACCATCCATAATATTGCGCCGTCAGGCTTGTTGAACAGTTATCATACTGAACGACACCTAATTGGTGCACAGGTTCTGGATTGGTCACGCGCCCAGGTTGCAATCATGAGACCAGACCCACATGCGCGCGCGCTGAATGCAATTGTCCGCGACCTTATGAACACGCGCGATGGTGCCACCTATATTGCAGGAAGGGTTTGGGGTGTTTTCATGCATTACAATCTCGGTGGCGCCCACCCTTTAGTAGGCCACAGCGTTCCCAATTTTGAGTTCGAAGACGGTACGAGGATTGGCGAGCTAATGCACGATGGCCACGGGATACTGCTTGATTTCGATATGAATGCTTCACTTAAAACTTTGGCGAGTGAATACGGCGACCGAATGAAGTATGTTTCGGGCCGGGCGAAAGAACAATTAGGCTTGAGCACTGTACTGATACGTCCTGATGGGATTATCACCTGGGCTTCTGACAGCGAACCTGATGAGCAATCAATCAGACAAGCGGTTGCTCTGTGGTTAGCACTGTCATCGTTCGTGACAAAAATTCAGATCCAACTTTAAGACAAGATTGTGATGTAGAGGTTCTGTAACCCAAGAAACGCAGGAATTTCTATTGATCGCGATCGGATCTCTCAATGCAAGTAGAATAATGAAACGATCGCCCGATCGCCCTCCAAACCTGATTATTTCTAATCTGGAAACAAACTGGAGACTCAAATGACCCCAGCAACGATAGCAACACCAAAAAAAGAATCACCTCTTCTGTTTGAGGGAATGACCTGGAGAGAGTTCAAAGCAGTTGAGCAATTGTTAGACCGTCCAGGATATCGGCTCTCTTTTCTGAATGGAATTCTGGAAATACGACGAATGCCTGGAGAACCCCACGAAACTGTTAAAAAGAGGATTGCTGCATTATTGGAACTTTACCTGCTCATGGCAGGGTTCGACTTTACTCCAACTGGCTCAAGGACTCTGGAAAGTGAAACAGTCGCCGTCAAGCGAGAGGCGGATGAATCTTATAAACTTGCTCCTGGTCGGATGCTACCCGATCTGGCGATCGAGGTGGTATTTTCCAGTGGCGGCATCAACAAACTGGACGCATACAAGCGGTTGAAGATCAAGGAAGTGTGGTTTTGGGAAGATGGTGTGTTAGAAGTCTATCATCTGCGGGGAGAAGGCAATACACTTCACTATGAAAAGGTTTCTAGTAGTGAAGAGGTGAAAGGAATCGATCTAGATTTGTTGTTACGTTGCATGAATATGGTGAATCACGTAGAGGCGATCAAGACTTTTCAACAGGCGCTCCAGAAATAAGCGATCGCACATACTTATGGGATGCTGGGTTTCACGCTTGAAAACTGCTATGAAAAACGATTTTGCTCAGCGTAGAGACTTTAAGCTTTCAGTCTTTTGCACTAAGAAATCAGTGAAGATACTCATAATCGTGCGCTGAGGCAATTTCACATTAGCATTAATGGACATCCCTGATTGCAATGGAATTTGACGCTGATTAATCAGTAACTTCTACCCATGTAGGCGGACTTTTGCGGAAAAACGCCAGAAATTATAAACTTGGTCTGGAAGTAAGGCATCAGAGCCAATCTCAATTAGTTCGCCTTTGATATCACCATACTCTTGGAAGGGAAAGGAATCAATTCTCACATCTACTTGTTGCCCTTCTTTGACTGCACCCTGTGGTTCTAACTTGCCAATCGCATGAATTGATTCATCAATTTGGAAGACTGAAGCCCAAATTACTGTGAAGGTGCTAACTCCAAAAATAGTCCAAGCGATCGCTCGTGACCAAGTAGGGGTTTGTTGTAAAAGTACTGGTTGATCGAATTTATATTGAATATTCATAAGTAAAAGTGCTGCGTTCTATGTTTTAAGGCTGAGTTTCCAAGTTATAGTCTCGACATTTCGAGTTCTGAGGTTGAAGTTTTGAGTTCAGAAGTCGAAGTTCCAAGTTCAGAGGTCGAAGTTCCGAGTTAAGAAGTCGAACTTCCGAGTTCTGAGGTTGAAGTTTTGAGTTCAGAAGTCGAAGTTCCGAGTTTAAAGGTCGAAGTTCCGAGTTCAGAGGTCGAAGTTCCAAGTTCAGAGGTTAAACTTCACAGTTCAGAAGTCAAAGCAACAATATTTCCCCCTGCTCCCTGCCCCCTGCCTACACTTTCGCTTCCTGTTGCTGATACAGACAGTAGTAATAACCTTTGAGCGCCATCAATTCTTCATGAGTTCCCTGTTCTACTACAGCACCTTGATCCATCATTAGAATGACATCGGCATTGCGAATTGTGCTAAGGCAGTGAGTAATGAAAAACACTGTTTTATCTTGGAAAGCTGTCGCCAAGTTACGGCAAACTTGGGCTTCGGCATTGTAATCTAAGGCACTAATCGCTTCATCAATAGGACTTACGCAATAATTCTCTGAAACCTTATTCCTTTGTGTCCTTTGCGTCCTTTGCGGTTCGTTTTTTCATGATTTTGCGTAAGTCCTGATCAAGAATCATACCGCTATTGCTGGATGGTAGGCCGCAAGAAAAATCGCGTTTACTTGGGTAGCGTGGACAGTATCAGGGCCAAGCGTAAAAAGGCAGATGTGGAAATTGCGATCGCAGATAGTTTTGAAATTTGAGATTTTCAGCTTATCCGCAACCCCAAGCTTTGTCATAAGTTAGGGTAAATCTCGTCAACCTGCTCCCATACCTGATTTGCAAGATTCTCCAGTGCCATAGCCATTCATTACAGGATGGTCATACTCACCTTGCTGCAAGCGCAAGGGAGAAAATCTCGATTTGGAGGAATAAGAGTTTGGCGTTCATAGAGTTGCGATCGCGCTCTTTACGTCGTTATCACTAACCTTGATGTATGCTGAAACCACTTTTAAGTCAGAATGACCAGTAATTTTTTTGATCGTGGTCAAGTTGATACCCTTGTTCGCAAGATTTGTAAGTTATTATTTCCTGCCATCTTTCTACTGAACCTGCGTACTCAATCATATCAGTTAAAGACGGAACATCTATAGAATCAAAGTGCAAAAAAAAGTGAGATGCACTTGTATTTTGGGATCAAAGGGCATTGACTATTGTTGTCTTCCCAACTCCAGATGCACCGGATAAAAAAGAATGTTTGGACGATAAAGCGGCATGATTTTTTATTGCATAAAAATCATGCCGCTTGAGTTAAGGATTGTTTATGCAGAATTGATATGGTTTTATAGAAAAATAAAAATTACAGTGTATTTATTGTGAGTTTATTCATTGCTTCTTAAATATTCAATCGCTGCCTCTAATTTTGAGGAGTAACTTTCCGCAAACCTTTCAAACCAAAGTCCTTCAGACGAAAGTGGATCTACTTTGGCTAACCATTCTTTCGCTTGCACTTTCAAAGCTTCTAGTTGTTTGGCTTTGAATTGTTCTTGTCGAATTCGTTCTTGTTCTACTTCTTGCTGTCTTTTTAACTCAATAGCAGCATCCTCTTGGGCAAAATTAGCCTTAACTTCTGCCAAAAGATTATCCATTAAAGATGCCGACTTTGGCGATGATGAAATAAACGATTTGGCTACAACTGATTTTGACTGCTGCTGTTGTGGTTGTACTTCTTTGTATTCAGTTTGGAGTTCAGCTAATAGCTTATCAATAGAATCCATTTTGGCAATTCCTAATAAATAGTATAGCTAGTCATTAATGGCATTGAGCAGCACTTCCGATAGACTCAAATCTTCCATATCTTCCATAGTAATTGTGTCACAGATATCAAACTTAGCACCAGCGCTTTGGAGTTCATCATCTAAGACTTTGAGAAAGCGGGTAGCTTGCTGATCTGTACCAACTTGAATAAAAGAAATGGCTAATTCTTCATCTCGATCGATGCGCCGAGAAGCTTCAATAATCACCCTCATGACTGCTTTGCGATCGTCCGGCTCACCATCAGTAACTACTAAAATTGTTTCACCATTTGGCTTGGTTTGACCGGCTGCTTTGCGTTGAAGGTAATCATCAGTTGCATGTTTTAACACACCTGCCAAGTCAGTTGTACCAGAGGGATCGTTCTCTCGAAAAATTTGTGATACCTTGCTGGATGTGACATTTTCGTATCGCTTGAATTTCCCAGAAAATACATAGATAGTAATACCATCTGGGTCAAATTGCTCACATTTACTAGCTAAAGCTAAAGTTGATTCTTGGGCTGCAACCCATCTAGTTCTACCACCCTTTTGATCTTGGGTTGCCATACTACCACTTTTGTCAATAATCAAGGTATAATCACGATTTTCTAGCATTATTCAATTCTCCAATTAAGAATTAACAGTTGCTGAACTACGGGCGATCGACAAACATATTAGTCAGTTATTGCGTTCGTCAATACATCTACAAGACTCATTTCTTCTAAGTCGTCTAAAGTGACGGTATCGCAAATATCAAATTTAGCGCCAACACTTTGTAACTGGTCATCCAAAGCTTTGAGGAACTTAGTTGCTTGGGCATCTGAACCTACTTGAATAATCGAAATTCCTAATTCTTCATCACGCTCCATCTGGCGAGTAGCATGAATGATGACTTCAAACACAGCCTTGCGATCGTCTGGTTCACCATCGGTGATGACTAAAATTGTCTCTCCGTTTGGCTTGGTTTTACCAGCTGCTTTGCGTTGAAAGTAGTTATTGAGAGCATCCTGAAGTACACCTGCTAAGTTTGTTGTGCCAGAAGGGTCATTTTCGAGAAATATCTGGGCGACTTTGGCTGAGGTGACATCATCATAACGTTTAAATCTCCCAGAAAACACGTAAACGGTAATGCCATCGGGATCAAACTGTTCAGCCTTTCTGGCCAAAGCGAGAGTAGACTCTTGCGCGATTTCCCATCTACTTCTACCGCCCACTTGGTCGGGTGTAGACATACTACCGCTTTTGTCAATGATTAAGGTATAGTCGCGATCGCTCATCATAATCTTTCTCTGATTGTTACCCTGTGGTTCTAGTCTAGTCCAGGATTTTAACGATACAGCAAGCATTTTAAGGTTTCGTATCAATTATGCTACTCAAAAAAGCCGCGCCACAGTTGATGAATGCTAATCGCCTAACCAAAGCTAATCTCTTTATTCCCCTAGAGAACAAAATCTTTCCAGTCCCCAATTCCCTGTTGCATCAATATTTAGTCTGGGAATAATAAATCATACTAATGCTGACACTCACGGATCTAAACAGCTTTTGTTTAGCTCAATTTTAGAGATAAATTCGGGTATGAACCATTCTAGATTTTTAGATAAATCCGCGCCAAAACAAAACACGCAGCAGCAAAACTTTTCCTTAGCATTTCTGTATCAGACAATCAACGGCATATCTGACCCAATTTTTGTCAAAGACCGTCAACATCGCTGGGTATTACTTAACGATACCTACTGTGATTTCGTCGGTCATAGCCGAGAAGAATTAATTGACAAGTCAGACTATGATTTTTTTCCGCAAGCAGAAGCTGATGTGTTGCGGGAAAAAGATGAACTGGTTTTCACCGCAAATATTCCTAATGAGAACCAGAATATTTTTACTGATGCTCAGGGTATAACTCATCTCATCTCTACAAAAAAGTCTTGCTTTGAAGATGAGACTGGTAATAAATTTCTGGTGGGTAGTATTCGTGACATCATTTTACAGAATGAAGTCGGTAAAATTCCGAGTGTGACTGGCAGAGTTACTGATACTACTAATCTTATGGAAACCTGCGAGGCACTTCGGGAAACCTTAGAAGAACTCCAAGTAGTTGAAGAAGAACTGCGCCTACAAAACGAAGAACTAGCGATCGCTCGTGAAACGGCTGAATTTGAGCATCGGCGTTACCAGGATTTGTTTGATCTCGCCCCAGATGCTTACTTGGTGACTGATGTAGACGGCATCATCAAAGAGGCTAACTATGTAGCAGCAGCTTTACTATCTGTGAAACAAAAATTTCTACTAGGTAAACCATTCATCCTGTTTATCACTGAATCAGACCACCAAACCTTCATGAACCAACTGGCAAATTTGCAGCAGGTGCAGGATTGGGAAGTCTATCTACAGCCACGAAGAGGTACAGCTTTTCCGGCTCGGATCAGGATGGTTGCGATGTATAATTCACAGGGTCAGCAGGTCGGCTGGCGTTGGTTGCTTGGCGACATCAGCGAACAGCAAGCTGCACTGCGCGATCGCCAGCAAGCAGAGAAAAACCTACACCGCATGAATGCTGTACTCCAAGCTCAACATGAAGCTTCCATCGACGCAATTCTGATTATTGATGAAAATCTTACAGTTACATCATTTAATCAGAAATTCTCCCAGTTATGGCAAATTCCTGCTGCAATCCTCGAAACACGCGACGATCGCCAACTTCTGGGATGGGTACTAGACAAACTAGTAAATCCAGACGAATTTCTGGCTAAGGTGGAGTATCTTTACCAGCATCCAGAGGAAAGCAGCCATGATGAAATTTTCCTCAAGTCTGGAAAGATTTTTGAGCGCTATTCTGCACCCGTGCGTAAACAGCAAGGGGCTTGTAGTGATACATCACCTTTAGAAAACTATTACGGTAGGGTTTGGTATTATCGCGACATTACCGAATACAAGCAAGCAGAGGCACAACTTAGGGCTTCACAGCAAAGACTGGCGTTGCTAATTGAACAAACACCCTTAGCCATTATTGAATGGAATACCAACTTTCAGGTTCAGACATGGAATCGAGCAGCAGAAAGAATCTTTGGCTATACCACAGAGGAAATGCTGGGAAATCATTTTGAGATCGTAGTACCTGAAAACGCTAGAAAGCACGTAAATGAGATTCTCATTGCCCTGTTAACACAACAAGGAGGGAGTTTTAGTGTGAATGAGAACGTCACTAAAGATGGTAGGACGATAGTCGGTGAGTGGTATAACAACCCGTTAGTGGCTGCTGATGGCCAGCTGCTTGGTGTTGCCTCAATGGTGTTAGACATCACAGAACGCAAACGAGCTGAAGAGGAACAGCAAAAATTTGTCGCCTTGATTGAAAATAGCAGCGACTTTATTGGCATTGCTTCAATGGAAGGACAAATTGTCTATGTGAACCCTGCCGGACTCAAGATGGTGGGACTTAGTAGCCTGGAAGTAGCCAAAACCAAATCCTTGGTTGATTTTTATTCTCCAGAAGCTTTTGCAGAGTTCATAGAGCAAATTACTCCTTTGATATTTCAACATGGTTCCTGGCAAGGCGAGTTTCACTATAGGCATTTTCAAACGGGTATAGAAATTCCCACTGATTGCAGCCTGTTTATGGTTAAACATCCTGCAACAGGAGAGCCTTTCTGTCGGGTAGCTATTGTTAGGGACATCACAGAACGTAAACAAGCCAAGGAAGCCTTGCTAAAGTCGGAAGCGCAACTACGACAACAAGCCCAAGAACTTAAAGTTGCACTCCGCGAACTTCAACACACCCAGACTCACTTAATTCAAACTGAAAAGATGTCCAGTTTGGGTCAACTAGTTGCAGGAGTGGCACACGAAATCAACAACCCAGTCAATTTTATCTATGGCAATCTCAGCCCTGCCAAGGAATACACCCAAGATTTACTTTCACTTTTGCAACTTTACCAAAGTCATTATCCTGAACCTGTGCTAGAAATTCAGGATTTTGCAGACCAAATCGAACTAGACTTTTTGAAATCAGATTTCCCACAAATAATCAATTCAATGAAAGTTGGGGCAGACCGCATTCGCGAGATTGTACTTTCCCTGCGAACATTTTCGCGCTTGGATGAAGCCGAAATGAAAGCTGTTGATATCCATCAGGGAATCGACAGTACTTTGATGATTTTGCAAAACCGCCTCAAGGGTAATGACCAACGTCCGACAATTGAAATAATCAAAGAATACGGTAAGCTACAGTTGGTTGAATGTTACGCGGGGCAGCTAAATCAAGTATTTATGAATATTTTGTCAAATGCGATCGATGCCTTGGAAGAGTCATTCATGATTTGTCCTATCCCTTGGGAAAATGCCCGAAACATAGAGCAAAGAACTTCCCCGCAAATTTGCATTTGCACCCAACTACAGGAGCCAAATCAGGTAATAATTAGGATTACCGACAATGGGTTGGGAATACCAGAAGATGTAAAAAAACAACTATTTGACCCCTTCTTTACCACCAAACCCATCGGTCAAGGTACAGGAATGGGTCTTGCCATTAGCTACCAAATCATTACAGAAAGACATGGCGGTTCCTTAGAATGTTTTTCGCAGCTAGAACAAGGCGCTGAGTTTGTGATTAAGATTCCCCTGAGCCAAGATACATCAACATAATTCGTAATCGATAATACTCGCTGGCGAGAAGCAAGCTACGTAATTCGTAATTTTAAAAGCTTGATCCTGTAAGTAAAAAAAAGTATTTCTGCTGCCAACAGCTACTTTCAGAAAGAAAGTAGTAATTACGAATTACGAATTACGAATTATGAATTAGTAATTATCTAAATGCCTCCACTTCTTCAGGAACCTTCATTTGGTCGAGAATTCCCCAAATTTCCTGTAACATCGGCTCTAACCCGGTGCGAGTAACTGCTGAAATCACAAAAACCGGGGCGTAGGAGAGATGATTAAGTTGGGTGGCTAACGCCTCCAAATCGACAGTTTCCCGATCGACTGCATCAATTTTATTCAGCGCCAAAATTTGCGGACGTTCTGCTAAACCCCGTCCATAAGCTTGTAATTCTTCCTTAATTGTGTAGTAATCTCTAAGCACATCATCACTAGTAGCATCAATTAAGTGAAGTAGCACCCGCGTGCGCTCGATGTGGCGCAAGAAATCATGTCCCAGACCTGCACCGTGCGCTGCTCCCTCAATTAGTCCGGGAATGTCGGCGAAAACAGTACCATCGCCAGTAGGTTTCCGCACTACACCCAAATTTGGGATGAGGGTAGTAAAAGGGTAATCTGCGATTTTTGGACGTGCAGCTGATAAAGATGAAATTAAAGTGGATTTACCAGCATTTGGTAAGCCAATAATCCCCACTTCTGCCAAAAGTTTTAACTCCAGACGCAGCTGCTTTATTTCCCCTGGTAATCCTGGGAGGGCATATTCGGGGGCGCGGTTACGGTTACTCAAGAAATGCTGATTTCCCAGTCCGCCTTTACCACCTTGGGCAATCTGCAAAGTCTGCTGAGGTTCAATTAAATCCCCCAATAGTTCGCCAGTTTCAGCATCATAAATGGTTGTACCGCAGGGAACTTCGATAATTAAATCCTTTCCTGCTGCCCCAGTGCAGTTATTTGGCCCGCCACGAGTACCCTTTTCTGCCTGGAAGCGATGGTTGTATCTGAAGTCCAACAAAGTTTGTAGGTTTTCTTCAGCAACGAATAATACCGAACCACCTCGTCCCCCATTACCACCAGAGGGGCCGCCAGTCGGCACGTACTTCTCTCGCCGGAAAGCGACAATACCATCGCCGCCTTTACCAGCTTCAACTTCAATTTTTGCTTGATCGATAAATTGCATCTTTCTATAGTCCTGTTAGCGGATAGCTGGCTTTAAGCCAGTGCTGAGTTATAGGCGAGTTATAAATTATAAGTTTTAAAATCTTATTCCTCACTATTTACTTGTAACTCACACTCTTTACTCCCCTGCCCCTTTTGCTCAAGATATGGGAATATATAAAGAAAGTTGTAGCTAACCGCCTACGTAGAGGTTTAAAGTGGATACCATTGCAATTCCTGCTCTGAATCGGCCAGTGGATGCCACGGTAGAAATTCCTGGTTCTAAAAGTCTTACCAATCGAGCGTTGCTTGTCGCTGCGTTAGCGCAAGGTGACTCCATTTTAGAAAATGCCTTATTTAGTGAAGATAGCGAGTATTTTGCCAAATGCGTAGAGCAGTTGGGCATTCCCATTACTTTGAATCCTCAACTGGCACAAATTCAAGTGGCGGGAAGGGGAGGTGACATTCCAGCTAAACAGGCAGATTTATTTGTGGGTTTGGCAGGTACAGCAGCACGGTTTATTTCGGCGCTGGTGGCACTAGGGAATGGCGAATATCGCCTAGATGGCGTTTCTCGGATGCGAGAACGACCGATGGGTGACTTGTTGACGGTGCTGCAAACGGGTGGAGCAACCATTAACTTTGAGGGAAACTCCGGGTTTATGCCGTACACCATCTATAGTCGGCAATTCGCTGGCGGCAATTTTCGCTTAAAAGCCAACCAAACAAGTCAGCAACTTTCGGCATTACTGATGATTGCGCCTTATGCTCAACAAGACACAATTGTTGAGGTTGAAGGTACGTTGGTTTCTCAGTCTTACGTCAAAATGACCTGTCGTCTGATGGCAGACTTTGGCGTGGAGGTGATTCAAATCGGCGATAATCAATTTCAGATTAAAGCAGGTCAACTTTACCAAGCTCGACATTACACTGTAGAACCCGATGCGTCAAATGCTTCTTACTTTTTTGCCGCCGCCGCCGTCACGGGTGGACGGGTGCGGGTAAAACATTTGACTAAACAATCTTGTCAAGGTGATATTTTGTGGCTGAATGTTTTAGAACAAATGGGTTGCCAAATTAAGGATTCGGATGATTACACCGAAGTGACGGGGCCAAAGCAATTGCAAGGCATCGACATTGATATGAATGATATATCAGATTTAGTGCAAACATTAGGAGCGATCGCCCCCTTTGCCAGTTCCCCAATTACCATTCGTAACGTGGAACATATTCGATATAAAGAAACCGACCGAATTAAAGCTGTTGTCACAGAGTTGCGTCGGTTAGGTGTTGAGGTTGAAGAATTTGCAGATAGACTGAAAATTCAGCCTGGCCCCATTACCCCGGCAGCAATTGAAACCTATCACGATCATCGAATGGCGATGGCTTTTGCTGTCACTGGCTTGAAGGTTCCAGGGATTGTAATTAAAGATCCTGGTTGTACAGCGAAGACTTTTCCAGATTACTTTACCCGATTTTTCCAAATGTTAGAGCAATAAGAGCTATTTTCGCTAAAGGACAATAATTAGTTAAAACCAGGACTTACGCAAAATAATGAAAAAACGAACCGCAAAGGACGCAAAGGAATAAGAGTTTCAGAGAGTTATTGCGTAAGTCCTAAAAACGACAAATACAGCAGATTTCAAGTTGGCAAGGTAGACAACGATTCGTCTGTTACTCAGATATAAAGCGTGTTTTACTCATGAATTGTGTATTCTGAATTCTGCTGTATGTTAATCGACAGATGTTAAAAGACATTACTTTTTCAGTGCCAAAGTTAAGCCATCTGCGATCGCTACTAAACTAAGACTAACTCGCTGGTCTTGATGCAGTTTTTGATTAAAAGCACGAATTCTTTTAGTTCTATTATCTTGCATTTGGGGGTCGGCAACCTTGCCTGACCAGAGGACATTATCGATCGCAATCAATCCTCCCGGACGCACTAATTGCAGCGATCGCTCATAATAGCCATCATAGTTGCTCTTATCTGCATCGATAAAGGCAAAATCAAAAGTTTCTGCTTCTTTTGTTGCCAGTAGCCGATCCAAAGTCTGCAAAGCTGGGGCAATGTGCAGTTGAATTTTATCCGCCACTCCTGCTTGCTGCCAATAGCGCCGAGCGATCGTTGTGAATTCCTCACTGATATCACAGGCTACCACTTTACCGTCTTTTGGTAATGCCAATGCCACCACCAGGGAACTATAACCTGTAAATACCCCAATTTCCAAAGTTTTCTTAGCTCCCAATAATTGCACCAGTAACGCTAAAAACTGCCCTTGTTCGGGAGCAATCTGCATTCTCCCTATCGGATACTGGGCTGTTTCCTGTCTCAGCTGGGTTAAAATTTCCGGTTCTCGGAGAGAGACTGACAGTAAATAGTCGTGGAGGTTTTGTTCGAGTCCTAATGTTTTAGTTGTCATGGGTATTGGGCATTGGGCATTGGGCATGGAGAATAGGGGATGAGTCTTTGATACTCGTGGACGAGTCTTTTATACTCGTGGACGAGTCTTTTATACTCGCCGACGAGTCTTTGATACTCGTGAATGAGTCTTTTATACTCGCTGACGAGTCTTTGATACTCGTGAATTAGTCTTTTATACTCGCCGACAAGTCTTTTATACTCGCCGACGAGTCTTTGATACTCGTGAATGAGTCTTTTATACTCGCCGACGAGTCTTTTATATTCGTGAATGATTTTTTAGAATTCAAAATTATATTTACAGCTATTTTTAGGTAAATAGACCATGCGGTAGGGGCGCAAGGCCTTGCGCCCCTACAACAGGGTTCAAATACTTGAATTCTGCTGTAAATGCAACTCAGTATGATAAACAAAGCGATCGCTGAGGATATTTTAAATCATGCCAAACCTTAAAGAAGATGATAACGCCCTGCGTGAGGTGTTAATCCAAGCCAGAACCATCGCTGTTGTGGGTCACTCTGATAAACGCGATCGCACCAGTTATCAAATCGCCCAATTCTTGCGGCAAAAAGGCTATACAGTCTATGCCGTCAACCCCCTAATTCAAGAAATTGACGGTCAACGCAGTTATGCTGCACTCCCAGAATTACCCGAACCCGTGGATATTGTTAATATATTTCGTCGTTCTGAGTACTTGCCAGAAATTTTGGATGAAGCAATTTCTATCAATGCTAAAACTGTATGGACACAACTGGGTATCTGCCATCAACCATCAGCACAAAAAGCTATAGATGCAGGACTCAATGTGGTTATGGATGCTTGTATCAAAATTGAATATCTGCGGCTGAGAGTAGGTTCAACAGGGGATGTTTAGTTTTTATGCGTACAGATATTCTAACAAGAATGTAAATTGTTATTTTTATCTAAAAAGCGATGTCTACGACGGGCTGCGCCTACGCACAAACATTTTATGTGTAGAGATATTGCATACTAAGTGTTTGTTTGATTTACTTGCTTAAACCCTTCTAAAATAAAAACTATTGTAGGTAATTTTATTACTAAAGTTATTTTTATTGTGGGAGGTTATGATGAGCCGTCCAATAATTCTTGGTATTGTCGGCGACAGCGCGGCTGGTAAAACAACACTAACGCGAGGAATTGCTCAGGTACTCGGCCCAGAAAATGTCACAATCATCTGTACAGATGATTATCACCGTTACGATCGCCAACAACGTGCAGAAATTGGCATCACTGCCCTTCACCCCAACTGCAATCACTTAGATATTATGCAGCAACATCTGTCGCTGCTACGCACAGGACAACCAATTCTTAAGCCAGTTTACAGCCATAAAACCGGCAAATTCGAGCCACCGCACTATATCAAGCCGAATAAATTCGTCATTATTGAAGGATTACTCGGTTATTCTACCCGTGCTGCTCGTGATTCCTACGACGTGAAAGTTTACCTTGCACCCCCTGAAGAACTACGCACTAAGTGGAAAGTCAAGCGGGATACGCAAAAGCGCGGCTACACTGCTGAACAGGTAATCGCGGAATTAGAAAAGCGCGAATCAGATTCAGCAGAGTTTATCCGTCCGCAGCGGCAATGGTCTGATATAGTCATTAGTTTTTATCCACCCACTGGGGAAGATGATGAAACCAATGGACACCTGAATGTTCGTCTGGTACTTCGTCCGACAATTCCCCATCCAGATTTTACCGAGATTATCAACTCTGGCTATGGTAATTCTGACTCTGCGATCCGCCTGGGGCTAGACAGGGATATGAGTAAACCTGTAGATGTCTTAGAAGTTGATGGTCATGCCACCTTAGAACAGGTAAATAAGCTAGAGCATATTATTTGTTCTGATATGCCTCATTTACGAAATATTTGCGATCGCGAAAGTAATCCAGAACTGGGTAAAATTGCTGGTACAACTGGAGAAGCACTCCAAAGTTATCCTCTGGCTCTGACTCAGTTGATCATTACCTACCACATGCTCAAAGCAACGCAAATTTATCAGTAATTAGCGAAAATGAAGGGGTTAAAAGTGTTTGCGATCGCCTATAGTGTTGGGCTGCTGAATTATGCGATGCCTACTGTAGTAAACTACGCACTTTGCTTACTCAAACTTCAGATGCACAAACACACCCTTTAATCGGCTTATACTCATCTTTTAGCAACCAGAGTTGATCCTCTTCTTAATTTGAATAAGTAAATATAACTTTATAAGCTAGTATCGATTTTCTGGATCAATTCCTCTGCATAAAATAGCGGGATGCTTGACCCTTCTGGACTGATTCTGTAGCCATAGAATTACTAACGTAACTGGTAGCCTACGCCCCATATACGTAAAATATCACGACAACCATCTTCAAAAGCTTCTTGAAAATTTATCATTTGAAAGCTCGATAACACCCAAGAAAGCTGCTCATAATTGCAAGGTTGATAAATAATTGGAACAATCTTATTTTCAAAACGATTCTGTTGCAGGGTGAATATTAACTCCCGCTTAACCCACATTGAATCTACTGAGTTTGGAGAAAGTACTACAAGGAACCAATCACATCTTTTTAGCGCATTTCCAATCTCATCATGCCATTGCTGTGCACCTAAAATGTTCGTTTTGCTGTACCAAACTGGAATGCCATGATGACGCAGAACTTCTGCTAATTTAGAAACAAATTCTTGATCTTGGCTTGAATGGGAAAGAAAAGCTTCACTTGGAATCATTATTTAGAAAATCCACTCCTGTTAAGCAGCAGCTTTTTTGAGAGCTTGGGTAATATTTCTCAAACCTTCCTCATCATGCTCAAGATTTGATAAGTAAATTATCCCAAATTTCTTCAGAATCCAGGGAATTTCTAGTTCTAATTGAGAAATTTCTTCAGAAGGAGCAGCAATGACAGGAATTACCCGACCTTTATAGCCCTGTTCGCCTATAGCATAGCCTACTTCGGCACTCATGTAGGGAGAATAAACTGAGTTAGGCGTTAGTAAAATAACCATTGCATCAGACTCTCGAAGCTCATTAGCAATAACTTCTGCCCAGTTATCGCCTGGGAAGAGTTGAGTCTCGTCCCAAACTTGGAAATCTGCATTTCGCAGAGCATCAGCAATTTGCCAAGCTAACTTTCTATCTTGGGAGTTGTAGCTGATAAATACCTTCATCTCATCTCCTATCTCAAGTTTGTTCGATTAATAGACTAAATCCAATTTTATCTAAATCTTGTGGCAAGTATTTGAGAAGATGGTGTTATCAAAGGTATCTCTACATAGGAACTAGAGGTAAAATTCCCCAAAATTAAAGATTTTCTCAAATAAAGATGATTTTGAAAGCAAACCAGGGATAAATAAGGATAGTTTGATGTCTGGTGACGATTTTCTTAGTTTAATATGACCTATTGCCTCAGAATTGCCGACCTACCTACAAATGAGCGTCCGCGTGAGCGATTAATGACGCATGGTGCAAAAATTTTAGCCACAGCAGAGTTAATCGCAATTCTTCTAGGCACTGGTCAAGGGCCGGGAAAACTATCTGCTGTGGGTTTGGGACAATATATCTTGAGCGAATTAGGCAAACACCAACGCGATCCTTTGGTAGTTCTGCGAGAAGTTAGCCCTGCTGAGTTAATGCAAATTTCTGGTGTTGGCCCAGCGAAGGCGACAAGTATCTTAGCAGCAATTGAATTAGGTAAACGCGCTTTTCAATCTCGTCCTAATGATGGCACATTAATTGATAGCCCACTTGCTGCTGCTGCTACTCTCAGTCAAGATTTAATGTGGCAGACACAAGAACGTTTTGCAGTGGTGCTGTTAGATGTCAAGAATCGCTTATTGGGTACGCAAGTAATTACCATTGGTACTGCAACCGAAACCCTAGCCTCTCCCCGTGATATTTTTCGAGAAGTTATTCGTCAAGGTGCAACGCGGGTAATAGTTGCCCACAATCATCCTTCTGGGAACCTTGAACCGAGCCAGGAAGATATAGAATTGACGCGTCAGTTGTTAGCAGGGGCGCAGCTTTTGGGCATTCCAGTACTAGATCATCTGATTTTGGGCAATGGCAATCATCAAAGTTTACGGGAACTGACAACCTTGTGGGATGAGCATCCACAGGGGGATTAGTGAAAAAGCAGGGAGGCAGGGAAGCAGGGGGAGAAAAACCATCTATAAAGATTCTTGCTCTCAACCCTAGTGAGAAAAGGAGCAAGGGTGTTTTCGCCCATTATTTTACTAGGTTTGTACCTTCTCCCCTGCTCCCTGCCTTCTGATAATTATTTACGCCGACCGACTTATTACTTGCTTTCTTGCATATTTCTGACTAGTTTTGTTACCAGCTTTCTAGGAGTAAATCTTACAGATTCAGCGAGTAGCTTATTTTTAATTCCAGGAACGACAACAGTTTTGTTTTCAAATAGACCACGATAGCCGATTTGGGCTACTGTTTCCGCAGTCATAATTTTTTGACCACTTACCAACTTTGAGTCTTCCATTGCGGCTCTTTGTTGAAAACCAGATTCTGTAGGCCCTGGACAAAGTGCTGTTACAGAAACGCCTGTACCTTCTAATTCATTAGCGATCGCTTCTGAGAACGATAAAACATAGGCTTTACTAGCGTAATATACTGCCATCAGTGGCCCTGGTTGAAAAGCAGCAGTGGAGGCCAAGTTTAATATTTTTCCAGACCCCCGCTTAACCATACCTTTAAGAAATAACTTGGTTAAATGTGTCAGACATAAGATATTGACTTGTAGCAATTGTATTTCAGCATTCAGATCAATTTCATTAAATAATCCGTAGGTAGCAAACCCAGCATTGTTCACCAATACATCAACGTTGATCGATGCTTGTTCTAGCTCCCTGAAAATTTCTTCTGGGGCTGATGGGTTAGATAAATCTTTGGAAATAATTTTGACATCAATGCCAAATTTATTTTGAAATTCATTGGCGATTTTATTCAGCTTTTCCACACTTCTAGCTACCAACACAAGATTGTAACCATCCTGAGCAAATAATTTAACGAATTCATAACCAATGCCGCCAGATGCACCAGTAATAAGAGCCGTTTGTTTGCGATTACTTTGCATAATTTTCCTCTCTTAACAGCTTTAAAACAAATAGACAGGTGAAATAACTATGTGTTAATCCAGAACCTTTATAGAGACGTAGATTGCATCTCTCCATTCTTTTTCACTCATGTCTTTTATGAATCATTAGTTATTAGTCATTATTAACCTAACGCTCTTTAGCTTTGATTATTCTCTCTCTAAAATAATTAAAAAGTGTTAAGTAACCATAACTAATCACTGAATACATAACAATAAGCACTTATTTATTGCCATTGGGAAATTTCCAAGCGAACTGCCGCATTGGTTCCTAAGACTTTTTGCCCACGTTCAGGTAAGGAAACATACGCAACATATACACCCGAACTGGATTCAGAAGTCGGATTTAACTTTGTGACTGGCTCTTTTTCATCAGAATTCCAACTGTATTTAGCCTCATAAGTACTATTTGATTCGGCAACATCAGTAATTAGATAGTCAGACCACACGGGCACTTGGTCGAGATGATGGTCACGTAACCAATTCTTCTCTTGTTTTGTGAAGGAATGCAGTGCTAAACGCAGGGCATATCTACAGGTATTATCATCACTGGCTGAGTTTTTTGGAATTAAGAAAGCTGTAAATAGAGGAACAGGTTTATCTGTTCGGGTTAACTCTTGTGTAATTGGGCAATAATGAGCGATCGCTTGCTCATATATAGGAATAGGAAGACCACGCAAAGCCACCCTAGTTTCCAGTTGATAAAAATTATTGTCCAGGTCTTTTAACTCAACATTGCTTAGAGACAGTTTCACTTGGATATCACCAAACAAAAATCGTTGCAGGTTTTGATAACCTTCTTCGGAGTTCAATATGCCATAAGGCCCACCATGAGAGCGATGAACATAAGCACGATGAGATCCAAGGATATAAGCTTTATCAATTTGAACTAGACCATCACTTTTCACCCCAACAAGATTGCGTGAAAGACCAAAAGCTTCTTCATAATCATGTGCATTCGTGCCGATCAAAGAAAAAACACGGTTTGGCGAAAATGCATTCTCTATGCTTTGTAGTTTTTCTAGCTGAAAGTTATCGGGTAAATCAGCCGTTGGCTTGATATCAGGTGTTAAATACTGATACATCCGCTGAGGGCCAAAGTCATCAGAATTATTCAATTGAAACCTGTCCCTGAGATTTTCAAGCAAGCCACTCCCAACATCAAAATAAATACCGCCATGAGGTGTAGCGTAGGTAAAGAATTTGTCAATGCTATCAGCAGCTTGCTCGCCTTGTTCTGGATAAATCTTTTGAATCAAGCTGCGACAAACAAGGCCGCCCATCGAGTGGGCAACTAGATAAATTTTATTAGCACCAGTCTTTTCCTTGACTTTCTGGATCAAGTCTCTTAAACCCTTAGCTATGTCCTCCATCTCCTGTCGGACTACACTTGAGGAGCCAAAGCTAGGTGTAGATATATCATAAAATCGATAGATCCAAATAGTTTTATGAAGTTGATCGGACAATCTTTTAATCTGATTGCTCACATTCTGATTGTCAACAATCGGTTGATAACCATGATCGGTCATTAGCCGCAGCAATGGACTCTCGAAAAAAAACTTCTGAGGATTTTCCTTCTCATCTACTCGAATATGGGTTGAACCACTATTGAATCCATAAAAGGGATCGTCAACTGTTTGCTCAACATCTTTTTGTGTACCTGCATATCCACGAACAAAGATGATTGGTAAATACTGCATATATGTCCTTCTTATTTAATAAATATTTTTTCTCGTTCTCAGGTTAAATCTAGGAACGAGAAAAAATATCCAAACAAGTTATCTTAGTACAACATTTTATTAATTCGTAGCGAATTCTCTGCGCCCCTGGAGCGTTCAAAACACTACGGTTTTACACGTGAGCTGTACTTAGAACGTTTTCACGAACTCAATTAGCGCTTTCTTATCTTCATCTGGCAGATTTGAGCCAAAATAATGACCCTCATCTTCCACAAAGTCAGGAGATTTGTTGGCTCTTAAAAGCACGCGTGCCAACTTACCCTTAATTCCACCGCCCGGTTTCAAGTCTTGGAAAAGGTTACTGAGATTGAGAGATGTAATTGCCTCTCTCATATTGATGCTTGCTAGCAAATTCACAGGCGTACCTTTAGGAACAGGAAGTTTCAATCTCGGATTTGGATCTCCTGGGGGAAGCTCTAATTTGGTATCTCGATCTGTCCTGCTGATAATTCCCTCACGCTTTTCAGGCCACAGCAGCTTTTCCATAGCATCCGTATAGGCTTCTACACGTCCTTTCACTGAAGGATCTTCGTTGTAAAGTCCTAGTATGTTGTTGTGAAGAAGTGGTGCTGTTGCCCAAATGCTCACTAGCGAAGGTGTACGGTAATATCCCAAACCGCCGTCAGGTATCTTAAATTCGATGGGTTTTTTCTGATCGAAGGGGTTATACAGCGTCAAAGTACCTGGTGAAGGTAGTTCTTTGTAAGTCTTCGACGAGAACTGATCCCAAATATGCCCTTTAGTGGCATTTGTCCCTAGCGATCGCGCCGCATTAGTACCAATTAGTGTAACTGGATAACGCTGGTCATCAGACAAGAAGTTGTGGTCGAGAAAATTACTACTGAGTACAGACTCTTCGTACCATTTTTGAGCCTGTTCGGGGTCAGCAGCGATCGCAGCCGATGGCTTTTTGCTGGAATGGCAACTAGCACAAGTGCTAGCAAAAACCAGCTTGCCACGTTTGAGAACTTCCTCATCTTTAGTCAAGAACTCTTCACCACCTGGTGCATCTTTCAGGTGCATCGGCTTGATGCTTTTCAGGAATGCTTCGGCATCAGCCATACGTGTTTCTGTCTGTCTCCAGCCTTCGCACTCCTTCCGCGCCTTTTCGATGTCAAAAGGTTTTTGGGGAATTCTGCCTAATAAAGGCTCATGGAGACTTGTCCAGTAATCGCCGCACATCCCAATATTGACGTAGACGCGTAATGAGGCAATTGGCACTCCTGTAGAGTCTGCACCATCCTTGAGAATATGATTGACATCCTTGGTTGAACCATCGTTCATCACCTCTGGATATTTGGGGCGATCGCCTAAATTAAAAATGGCATTGATCGCATTCGGATTGTTGATATGATCGGTGGCAATCCGAGAAGTATCAGAAGTCCCCGGTTTCTGAGAGTTAAGTACTTGCTTAATAAAACTATTGTCCGCGACACTAGTATCAAAGAATTTGTTTTCCTTGATGTACTGATTACCCAATGCTGCTACCAGGTTTTCCCATTTTGGATGTTCCTTGTCTTTGGGTGGGTTGAGCGGATCTAATGCTACGTGACAGATAGCACAGGACTGCCCAATCACGTAAGGAGGCTCAACTTGTGAGTTTTTGGCATATTCAACGGAGTTCCATTTTGCCCGGTCGAAGTTGGGGTTGGGGAACTTACGCAACCCAATAACGCCAGTTGAGAGCGGATCTTTACATTTATCTAGCAGCAATCCGTATTCATCTGGTGCTGTCGCTTTTTCACATCCAGGATCGTTAATTGCGCCATAACGTTGAAATCGCTCGTCATGCACACGCGAGTCAATCAGCTTTAGCAGATCAGCACCGCCACGTGTTCGCTTCGCTAAATCACGATAGTACTTAGCGTTACCGCCAGTCCATAAGTACCAAGTGCAACGACCCCGTTTCTCGGCATCTGTCAACTTCTCCTTGGTGTAGTCTGGGAGATAACCGATACCCTCACAGTTATTAGGGTATTCAGATACATCAGTATTTGAATAGTCAGTAATTATGGGCGCAGGTGTCTCACTATACTTATTGGCTAGAGCTGTAGGCGTTCCATAAAAGCCGCAGACTATAAACATAGTCACGAACAGGAGGAGCAGACAGCCCTTAAAAATTAGACTTGTCTTTTTCATAAAACTCTCTGGTTGTAACACCTAAACCTTTTCCACTGCACCTCACGTTTGCAGAGGTACACTAATGCTCCATCATTGATTTCCCATTTTCCGGATTTAGCCTTGGGATATTTTGATGATTTAAAATGTACCCTACTGACGTTGGTTATATATGAACTTACTACACAAGTTTGCAAAACGTCATCAATAAACCTTTATACATTTTTAAACCAAAAAGTTAAAAAATTGTAAACTAACAACGGTGTTCAATAACCAGTTTGTTATGGTTATATCGATTTACTGCATAGTTGGTTAAGTTTGTAACAAATTGTTAGAAGCTACTTTTAAGCTTGCCTTAACCTTTTAAGAGAAATAAAATGCGAAAGTTTTCACTTTTTTAAGAATTTGTTGGTTGATGGTGTAGGTTTACAAACTGCAAAAGTCTTTATATAACTGTAAAAACCAACATCCTGAAAGTTGGTAGGTAAACCTAAGTAACAAAAACTTAATATTTAGCGTAGGCATCGCATCCGAAAACCTGCACTGTTGATTTGTAGAACTAAATAACTTACCCTCGCAGAGACACTAGAAATAACAGTTCTCTGGCGATGCTATTAGTGCTACGAACAATTCTGATACCTAATTTTATTGCCGAAACAACACGAAAGACAGAGGAACACATGGAAAACGATATTATCTTTGAGCCATTGAGATTCCGTAATCTCACAGTAAAAAATCGAATATTCCGCTCAAGCATTTCTGGAAGATGGGATAACTATGATGGTTCAGGCACTCAAGCCCGAATTAACTGGGAAGAAAAGTTTGCTCGTGGTGGTGTAGGAGCTATTATTACTTCCTTTGTGCCAGTCGCCATCCGGGGACGAATTATGCCCAATTACGCCACCATTGACTGCGACGATCGCATTCCTTTTTGGCGAAAAGTAGGTGAAAAAGTCCACGAATATGACTGTAAATTGATTTTGCAGTTAAGTCATTCTGGGCGACAGCAAGATATTGGTGGTGTAGAAAACTCAGGAAAAAAAGCGTTAAGTTCCACCAGCCAAACTGAGCCATTCCACGGGTTTCTGTGTCAAGCGATGACATTAGCAGAGATTAAAGAAACAATCCAATACTTTGCCGATGGTGCTAGACGTGCTCGTGAAGCAGGTTTAGATGGAGTGGAATTGCACAGTGCTAATGGATATCTTTTTAACCAATTTCTCAGTTCTGGAATTAACGACCGTCAAGATGAATACGGTGGTTCATTAGAGAATCGAGCGCGGTTTTTGCTAGATGTCATTAGAGCAATCCGCAAAGAAGTAGGCAATGACTTTCATCTGCAATTCAAAATTAGTGCCGTTGACTATAACAACGCCGTCACCTTTTGGGAAAAACCAGGTAATACCATAGAAGATTCCATCCAAGTTTGTCAATGGGCAGAAGAAGCCGGAGCTGATGCCGTACATGTATCAACTGGTAGCTTGTTTCCTCACCCACTCAATCCCATTGGTGATTTTAATTTTGATATCATTACTAAAACTTATGACGCTATGTTGTCGAGTGGCATAGAGACTACACGCAACTACATTTTATTCCGCAAAGCATTTTTGCATCCAATTTTCAATCTTTTATGGAACCGCGTCAAAAAGCAATTGCCTCCTCAGGTATTTAGTGGTGATTATGTAAAAGACCCCAAAATCAAGCAGTTACTGATAGAGAACCAAGGCAGAAACTTACTAGATTCGAGAGAAATTAAAAAGCACGTTAATATTCCCGTATTATGTACAGGTGGTTTGCAGCAGGCTTCTTATATTCGTCAGGCAATTAACGAGCATTATTGTGATGGCGTTACAATGGCTCGTACATTAATTGCTAACAACGATCTAGTTAAATCTTTTAAAGCAGGTAAAGATTTGGCAGATAAACCCTGTACCTATTGTAATAAATGCCTACTGAATGTAATTGAAAATCCTTTAGGTTGTTACGAGCAGGATCGCTTCAATAGTTATGAAGAGATGATGGAAGAAGTAATGTCAGTCTTTCATGAACCTCAGTTTGCAAATTTATCTAGATAAAAAAGCGATGCGTATCACATCGACAATTTCGCTTACAAATAATCTCGACGATATAGGGAGTGTTTCATGACTGAACAAACAAACCCTACCCTACTTCCAACCTCAATCAAGGGAGTCTTCCAGCGAATTTGGGTTGTGATTGTAGGTATTGGAGCAGTAGCAGTATTTTTCCTTTGGCCTGTTTTGTCTAACTCCCCAGTGGATTATGCTGATATTGAAAACCACTTTAAATATGGTTCAATCGGCAGCGAACCGGTCAATGGCATTCCTTACTGGATTTGGAAAGTTTTACCAGAATTATTCCCAGATAAATTACCTGGAAAAGGTTATACTTCTCTGGGATTTATCAAAGAATCTGACAAAGATTTGCCTATAGGTTTTTCGCAACGGCAAGTCTTTATCGATAGAGTTGGGTTGAATTGTGCTGTATGTCATACAGGAACGCTGCGAAATACGCCTAATAGCGAACATCAAGTCATCACGACAATGCCTGCAAATGTGGTTAATTTGCAGGGATATATCAAATTCTTATCAGCAGTTGGTGTAGATGAGCGCTTTACTGCTAACCGGATGTTGCCAGAAATTGAAAAAATCAGTGGTGGTCTTAATCCCATTGAAAAATTACTTTATCGCTTCATAGCAATTCCCCAAACTAGAGATGCACTAATTAATCAGGCATCTCGACTTGATTTCGTTGCACAACAACCAGATTGGGGCCCAGGAAGAGTAGATACTTTTAATCCTTATAAAGCAATTCAATTCCATTTTCCAATGGATAAATTGCGTGAGGATGAACTGATTGGTACTTCTGATTTTCCCTCAATTTGGAATCAAAAACCCCGTGAAGGATTGCAATTACATTGGGATGGTAATAACACTTCCGTTAATGAACGAAATAAGAGTGCAGCTTTAGGTGCTGGAGTTACACCTACAACAATTGATTTGCCTCGAATTCAGAGAGTTGCCGATTGGCTTTGGGAACTACCACCACCAAAATATCCCTACGAAGTTAACGAAGCGATCGCAGCGAAGGGAGAACAGCTTTTTGAGAGTAATTGCGCTAGTTGTCATGCTT
This sequence comes from Nostoc sp. 'Lobaria pulmonaria (5183) cyanobiont', assembly GCF_002949795.1. NCBI lineage: Bacteria > Bacillati > Cyanobacteriota > Cyanophyceae > Nostocales > Nostocaceae > Nostoc > Nostoc sp. 'Lobaria pulmonaria (5183) cyanobiont'. The sequence continues at coordinate 6,305,763 of NZ_CP026692.1, forward strand.
TTGGTGGTGCGTATACAGGCAAAGTTGTACCAATTCAAGAAATTGGTACAGACCCCCATCGTCTCGATTCATATACCTACGAAACGATGTCTAACCAAAATACCTTGTATGCAGGTTATCCGTGGCGGTTTAAGAATTTCCGCAAAACTAATGGATATGCAAATATGCCCCTTGATGGTGTTTGGTTACGCGGCCCTTATTTGCACAATGGTTCAGTCCCCACCCTACGGGATTTACTAGAAAAACCAGAGAACAGACCAAAAGAATTCTATCGTGGCTACGATGTGATTGACAGAGCAAAAGTTGGTTTTGTATCTGATGTCGGTGTAGAAAACGGTAAGCAATACTTTAAGTTCGATACCACAAAATCTGGAAATAGTAATAGTGGTCACTTGTATGGTGTCGATCTTCCCACAGAAGATAAAGATGCACTAGTTGAGTACATGAAAAAGCTTTAAAAGGAAAAAAAAATGAATAATTACGCTAAATGGTTTAGTCGCGTTACTTGGCTCGGCATTATCGTTAATATGTTTTTTGTCATTCCCTCTTGTTTCTTTCCAGAACTAATGCTGACGTTTCTTCAGATGCATATACCAGTGCCAATTATCTGGGTTCGCGCTGCGGGAATGCTGTTATTTATTATTAGTGCATTTTATATTCCTGGAGCACTTGACCCATACCGATATCAGGCAACCGCCTGGATATCAATATTTCCTTCAAGAGCTTTTGGGTCAACATTTTTCATTTGTGCAGTGTTTTTATTTGGTCAAGATAAAGGATTTTTATCTATTGCCTTTGTAGACCTGTTTTTTGGATTAGTGGAAGTAATTCTTCTGACACTAGCAATGCGCAATCAAAATGCAATTGCTGCAACTACTGTGAAGCAATTCTCCTAATTTTATCCCTAGTCTAGTGTGGGTATATTGCCTGCACTACAAACAGATTCTTCTGCAAAGGAGCAAAAGAGTGCCATGACAATACTCAAAAATAAAATAGGTAGGGTAATCGCAAGCATTGTTTTAATTGCGATCCTTTTAGCTAGTGTAGTTGGGTATGTGGGATGGTACAACCTTTTTCGAGAGGTTCCCACATATTATGAATCGCCTGAAGAACATTTTAAATATGGTTCTATTGGTACAGAAGAAGCACAAGGTGTTCCCTATTGGATTTGGCTGGTACTACCACGAATATTCCCTGATAAGTTACCAAGACCAGGTGGTTATACTTCCTTGGGAATCACATGGGAAGAAGGTAAAGAAATGCCAGTTGGGTTTACGAAAAAAACTATTGGCTTCCCTCGCGTCGGTATAACTTGCGCTGTTTGCCATACTGCCACTTATAGAAAAACAGAGAAAGATAAACCCACAATTGTGGCCGCTGCTCCTGCTAATAAGTTTGATTCACAAGGCTATTTACGATTTTTAAGTGCAACTGCTGGCGATCCTAGATTCACAGCAGATTATATCCTTGACGAAATCAAATATAATTATCAGCTTTCGTGGTTAGAAAATTTACTTTATCGCTATCTGCTAATTCCTCAAACTAAGAAAGCGCTGCTGCAACAAAAAGAAGACTATAGTTGGACAGATTCTCGTCCTAACTGGGGCCCTGGTCGAATTGATCCTTTTAATCCGGTTAAATTCAATACTTTGAAGTTGCCCAAAGATAACACTATAGGCAACTCTGATATGATGCCTCTTTGGAATAAAAAAATGCACAAAGGGTTTGCACTCCATTGGGATGGGTTAGAAACTTCACTAACAGAAACTGTTCAAACTGGAGCAATTGGTGATGGTGCTACCAAAAAATCACTTCCTGTAGCCGATTTACAACGGGTAGAAGATTTTATTCAAGAACTATCACCTCCTAAATATCCATTTGCTATTGATCAGCAAGTAGCTGCAAAAGGAAGTCAAATTTTTGCTAATACTTGTGCATCTTGTCACGCTTTTGGTGGGGAAAGAACAGGTACTGTTATCCCTGTGGAAGAAGTGGGAACTGACCGCCATCGGTTAGATATGTGGACGCAAGAAGGAGCAGATACTTACAATCATTTTGGTGATGGCTACCCTTGGGACTTCAAAAACTTACGCAAAACCAATGGGTATGTATCTGTTTCTCTAGATGGATTATGGTTAAGAGCGCCTTATTTACATAATGGTTCAGTCCCATCTCTACAAGATTTGTTAGAAAAACCAGAGAATCGTCCTCAACTTTTCTATCGGGGATATGATGTCTACAACCCGAAAAAAGTTGGTTTTATTACTGAAGGAGATGAAGCCAAAGCTATAGGTTTTAAATACGATACGACAGTAACAGCTAATTCAAATCAGGGACATATTTATGGCACTGATTTATCTGATGAGAATAAAAAAGCTTTGATTGAGTATCTGAAAACTCTGTAATTCAAGTCGTTGCTACATCCTGATGTGATTCAGCACCTTTCTGACGTTAATCATTAACTACCAAACGCTCAAAAACCGAATTGGAGATAATCGTGAAACCATACTTACCACAAAAAGATCCTGATGTTAATGTCCGAATCAATTGGCTAGATAAAAATCGAGAAGAGTACAAATTTAATTACAATTATCTAGCTCCTCTACCAATTATTGATAAAGTTCCTCATAAGGAAATATTCTCGGCGGAATATACTGCTAAACGTTTGGCAAGTATGGCAACTCTTGCACCAAATATGCTAGCTGCTAAAGCCAGAAACTTCTTAGACCCATTAGATGAATTGGAAGAATATGAAGAACTTTTATCACTACTACCAAAACCCGATGTTATAAAGAATTACAAAACAGACTCTTGTTTTGCGGAACAAAGACTCTCTGGAGCGAACCCACTAGCTATCCAAAGAATTGATGTATTACCTGATAATTTTGCTGTCACAGATTCCCATTTTCAGAAGGTTGCAGGTACAAAATTGACGTTGGAAAAGGCACTCAAGGAAGGCAAGCTGTATTTCTTAGATTACCCTCTGTTATCTGATATTCAAGGTGGTGTCTACGATAATATTCAAAAGTACCTTCCCAAGCCACAAGCTCTATTTTATTGGCAAAGTAATGATAGTTCTAATGGTGGTTCTCTAGTGCCTGTTGCCATCCAGATTAATCATGACTCTGGTGCAAAAAGCGTGATTTATACACCAGATGACCCCCATTTAGATTGGTTTTTGGCAAAAACCTGCGTTCAAATTGCTGATGGCAACCATCAAGAATTGGGTAGTCATTTTGCCTATACCCATGCAGTTATGGCTCCGTTTGCAATTGTAACTGCGCGGCAACTAGCAGAAAATCATCCCATCGCCTTACTGTTAAAACCTCACTTCCGTTTTATGCTATTTGATAACGATTTGGGACGCACTCAGTTTTTACAGCCGGGAGGCCCGGTTGATGAGTTTATGGCAGGCTCATTGGCAGAGTCTCTTGGCTTTGTGGCGAAGGTTTATGAAGAATGGAGTGTTGAAAAGTTTACCTTCCCTCGGTTAATAAAAAGTCGCCGAACGGATGACCCAGAAATTTTACCGCACTTTCCTTTCCGGGACGATGGCATATTAATTTGGAATGCTGTCGAAAAGTTTGTGGCTGAATACTTGCAACTCTATTACAAAACCTCACAAGAGTTAATTGATGACTATGAGTTGCAAAATTGGGCTAGAGAATTAGTGGCCCAAGATGGTGGTAAAGTCAAGGGAATGCCAGACAAGATTGAGACCTTAGAACAACTGATTGAAATCATCAGTGTGGTAGTATTCACTTGCGCTCCTCTACACTCTGCTTTGAATTTTTCTCAGTACGAATATATGGCTTTTGTACCCAATATGCCCTATGCAGCCTACCACCCAATTCCAGAAATTAAAGGTGTGGACTTGGAAACTATTATGAAGATACTTCCTCCCTTTAAACAAGCTGCTGACCAAGTAATGTGGACTGAGATTTTAACATCGTACCACTATGACAAATTGGGTTTTTATGATGAGGAGTTTGCCGATCCATTGGCGCAGGAAATTGTGGTGCAATTCCAACAGAATTTACATGAAATAGAACGGCAAATAGACATTAGAAATCAAACTCGTCCCATACCTTACAACTACTTCAAGCCTTCGCAAATTATTAACAGTATCAATACTTGAACTGGGGATTGGGGACACTTCGACCCCGAACTTTTCTTAGCTGAAATTGGAGAATCTTGAACGCGACCCGTTGAACTAATCTCATAAAAAAGAGGGATAACAATGTCAAATCAGCAAGTAACTGTCACCGCTCGATTAAAAGTAAAGCCAGGTTTGGAGCAGGGATTCAAACAGGAATTTCAATCTGTAATAGCTCTTACAATTGCAGAAAAAGGTTGTATTAATTACGATTTACATCAATCTGTTGAAGATCCATCTTTGTTTCTGTTACATGAAAACTGGGTCAGCCAGGAAATTTTGGCTCAACACCTAGAGCAGCCGTATATTAAAGCTTTAGGGGAAAAATCAGCACAATTTTTAGTTGAACCACCTGAAGTCAGGTTATGGCAGCAGATTGCGAACAACTCCTAGCTGGTGATAATAATGACATCAAGGGTGTTATTGTATGGTGCAACTGGCTATGCTGGAAAACTCATTGCTGAATCTGCTAAAAATAACGGACTGGAATTAATTTTAGCTGGACGTAATCAAAGTTTACTAGCAGCAGTAGCCAATGAATTAAGTTTGGACTTTCGGGTTTTTGGCTTAGACGATCCGCAAGCGATCGCTCGCTCTCTTGAGGATATAATTGCTGTCATCAACTGCTCTGGGCCTTTCTCCAAAACCTCAAAGCCACTTGTCGATGCTTGTCTCCAAACTAAAACTCACTATTTAGACATAGCTGGCGAAGTACCTGAATTTCAGGCGCTACAGGCACGAGATACTGAGGCTAAAAGTGCAGGGATAATGCTTCTTCCTGGTGTGGGATTTGGGGTTGTCCCTACTGATTGTGTAGCTGCTTACCTCAAAGACCACTTAGTGAGCGCAACGCGACTGATTTTAGTCTATGAAACAGTGGGCGGTGTATCTCAGGGAACCGCAAATACGGTGCTGCCAACTTTACATCACATCGGGGTAGTTCGAGAAGCGAGTAAGCTCATCCCATCACGACCAGCATCAAAAAGACGTAAAATTGATTTTGGTTATGGCCCGGTAACAGCAGTAACAAACCCTTGGCGTGCAGATATTATCACTGCATTCCAGACTACAGGTATTCCCAACATCGAGGTTTACACCGTATTTCCTAATCCTGTGCGCTTCCTGATGGAGTCGAGCCAGTATTTGGGATGGTTATTTAACTCGTCTTTATTCCAAAGTGCTTTAGCAAGTCTAATTAAAACTCTACCGACTGGGCCAACGGCAGCAGAACGAGCGAAGGGTCAAGTTAGAGTAATTGGTTTTGCTGAGGATGAAACTGGTCAACAAGTAAGTGCAAAGCTCTTAGGGCCGGAAGCATACGATTTTACGGCATTAGCGGCTGTAGCAGTTATTAAACGGGTGATTAAAGGCGAAGTTAGGGTCGGATTTCAGACTCCTGCATCCGTATATGGGGCAGATTTTGTTCTTGAAATTCCGGGAGTTATCGGTTTCAATTAAGAGGTTGTTTGAAAAGTCGAGAATGTTGTAAAAAAGCTTTATTAGTATAGGCTGTGAATAGAGAGTGATATGAGCAAAGCTTACCCTAGCAACTTAACCCTGACACAATATAAATTGATTAGTGACCTAATTCAAAGGTGAAACCGAGTGGTCGCTTTTCTTGAAGTTGAGATGTGGGAGGTTCTCAACGCGATTTTCTACATTTTGGTGAAAGGAGTCAGCCCCTTCTCTGCGAGACGCTACGCGAACGGGGAAGTCAAAAGTCAAAAATCAAAACTAATACCATAAATAAATTTAGGGGCAAGTAAACGGATGCCGTATTTCTCTCTCCGAGACGCCAAGGGCGAACGTGCAACGCGTCTCAAAGTACATTTTTTTCTTCTCCATAAATAAATTTAGGGGCTTGTATCATGAGTCTTTTTCGGTCAGATGGCGTAGGCGTAGCCCGTCTTAGACATCGCTACCAGTTTTAAGGCTTGCTTTACATTGGCTAACAAGGTTTTATAATCTAGCCGATCTCGATCTTTTTCTGATTGCATTTTTATCTCTTGATAAACACATTTTCGGCAATTAACTCTCGTCAGTTATATAACAGAACTGGCGAGAGCTTAGTAAATATTGTCTGTGTTATCTGAGTATTAGCTATTTCATTAATAATGGTGATTCCGGGCTAGGATTTTCTTGGATGCTACTCACACAAAAACTAATGTGGGAGCGAATAGCTCGCTCATAAACTCCAGTTTGTTGAGTGCGTACCCCTATAGCCTGATATATTAAGTTAACTTCTGGAAACTCAGACCAATACATCAAAAAGATGTCTTTAGCTGGAGTAATAATTTCATAATTATTCTCTTGTCTTTTCTTTCTTAGTTTACAATTATTTAGTTGTAATTTTTGTCTGAATAGTTTTTCAAATTCTGGAATTAAATCTGAAGTAGTTTTCATGGTTAATACACGTTAAAACGTGATAATTATGCAAAGACTATCTGGTGATATTACATATTACTAAGTATGACACTTCAGATACTTCTTACAATATAGTGTATCAGTTATCGGGTATTTGAGAAGGTTATTCAGAGGCAGGGTCAATCGTTGGCTTACTCTCTGATGGAGAAGCAGGCTGTGCGATCGCTGGAACCTTTTAATTAGGATTTTTATGGAACAAATATACTATTTCCTAGATTATACTTACTAAAAGTTTGCCCGCTTCTAATGTTATGTCAGTATAGCTAGTACAGCCGAAAGTTTGCCTACCTTTAACCAGTTGCTCAGAACAACTTGTCTGCCTATTGTCTGCTGAATTGAGATGGTAGCTGGATTTAAGCGCCCGCTGTACTAGTTAGCAGAAACACCCTGTATAATTACACCACTAAATTATCTTTGGGGTAAAATATTGCGAGGTATTCACTACGCAATACTGTTCGGTTAAGGCAAGAGACGCGATGAATCGCCGTCTCTACAATAATCAGTCTTTCGTCTTGACGGGGATTAATCGGGCCTTTAGCGAGTTAGAATTTTCATCAAAAAACCTTAACCGAACTGTATTGATTCGCTACCTACAGGCTACAGCCTGGGCCTTCAAGACCCTCTGCAAAACTGATTAATTCCAAGTACTCTGGATTTTCCACAAGCTTTTTAGCAGCTAGCAATCCGGCAATGCTCCAAGTTTGATAAATTCGGGCTTCTTTGCCAATTAAACGACCATTGTTGCCATCGTAGTATTCCGGGAATTTATCTTTAAATAAACGCCTTTCGGCAATAGCGATCGCTGCTTGAGCAAGTTCTGTTCGACCGGCTTTCAGTGTCGCAGCGGTAAATAACCACAGTAAAACGGGCCAGTTACCGCCATTGTGATAAGACCAAGCCCTGTTTTTAGAGTCACATCCTGTAACAATCCTCCACTCTAAACCTTCCAAAGCGGGAAAGCAAATTTTAACAGGCATATAGCCGATTAAGTCTTGCCAACGTTGGGCGAATAAATTCATAATGCTTTGAGATTCTTTAACGCTGGCTAAGGAAGTTAAGATTGCCATCAGATTTCCCAGAGCAAAAAAGCGAAAATCTATCCGTCCCGGCCCCAGATTTCCTGCTAAATATCCTCCTGTTTCGGGCAACCACTCGGTCAACCAACTAGGAATTGATTCTGAGTTGATGTTGAATTTATTAACAATTTCTTTACCAAATTCGTTATCTTTGTAACGATAGATTTCCCCCAATCGTTTCAGGTCTAGCCAATAATAGTTGCGGATATGATATTTCAAAGATCCCAATCGTCTATTGACTTTGTTGAGGTAAGTATTGCCATCCCCATCTGCTAAAAGCAATTCACTAGCAGCCCTCAAAGACGCGTAGAATAACACCTGAATTTCTAAAGGATGTTCGTAAACTCCCATGCGACGGTCAATCATAAATGCACCATCAGGAACTAACATTGTTGGATACATGGAAAACCGATGCACCAAGCAAAGATCCAAAATTAGTTTGATTCCAGCTTGAAAATCTGGCTGACGCGCTAGGGTCAAATCGCCTGTAGCTTTTTCATAAGCTCGTAGCAGGAGAATCCACCACATACAAGAATCAATCGGGGGAACACGAGCGATCGCTTGCTCTCCAAAATCAGCGACCAAAAATTCCTCATTCCCCTTAGAATGCACTTTAAAACTGGCAGGCATTAATCCCGCTCCCGGTTCAAAGCAGTCTATCTGCTTTTCATGACTTTGTAATTTCAGTGTTTCTACTAAGAAGTTACGCACAATCTCTGCTTTACCGTGCATAAGAAACACCAAGGCAGAAGGGACAAAATCGCGGAGGAAGCACTGGTCATAATTGAGTGTATTTGACTCCGGATCGTGGGCGGCTACAGTACCAATGGGTTTTCCTTGGTAATAAATTACGGAATCTTCCAATAATTTCCAGGCTTCTGCTTCCATCTGACTGTTCTTATCGATCGCGCTAGTCATGGGCGTTTAATTCCACTAATGGTATGTATCGGCTTAATTGTGGAAAGTACGCCAGCCTAACCTCAAGTTGACCAAGATTCTTGGAAGTCAGCATATAGAGTCAATCCACCATCTACAAATAGCGTTTGTCCAGTCATGTAGGCGGCTTCATCCGAAGCTAAAAAAGCTACTGCGGCTGCTATCTCCTCAGAGAAGCCAGCACGTCCCATTGGGATGTGACTTTCCACAATTGCCTTTTATTTCAGGATCGTCTATCCAGGCTTGATTCATTCGCGTAATCGTTGCTCCGGGACCAATGGCATTGACACGAATACCAAGGCTTGCATATTCCAAAGCGAAAGTTTTGGTTAGGTTTTCCATCCCGCCTTTGCTAATGGAATAACTGATATACATCGTTCGCCAAATAATTTCGTGAACGCTGGAAATATTAACGATCGCTCCCGGACGATTAACAGACAGGAGGTGTTTAATAGTTTCACGGGCGCAGAGATAAGCACCCCGGAGATTGACTGCAATTACCCGGTCAAAGTCTGCTGTGGTAACTTTGTGAGATGGACTTTCTGTTTGAATGCCAGCATTATTAACTAGAATATCTAAACTGCCAAATTCCTTGACTACGGTGTTGACCATCTCAACAATGTCTGATTCTTGGGAGGCATCTCCCTGAAGCAGCAGCGACTTTACACCACAATTTTCGATATTTCCGCAAGATTTTCGCAATGCCATCTCTTCCGTGTCTGCCGCGGCTTCAGGGTATGAGCGGTAATTGATGGCAATGTTGCACCCTTGTTGAGCGAGTCTGATAGCGATCGCCTGACCGATACCTGAAGTTGCACCTGTAATTAAAGCATTTTTCCCTTTTAAGCCTATCATATTTCCTCCCAAAGCTGCCCTGATTTGAATTTGCACCAGTCAAACAATTTTGGATTTTAGATTACTCTTTTGTAAATTTAAGGCTGCTACTGTCAACCCCTATTGGAGGGATTTTAAAGTTAAAAAATAGGTATTTAATAATTTTGAATCTCTGAAAACAATTCTCAAAACTCAGGCTACAGATTCAAGAGATGGAAACTTATACCAATTCAATTAATGATTGCAACACATCCTTGGGTAAAGACGCGATGAATCGCGTCTCTACAAATGGTCTATTTGTCGCATCCTTTTTTCAAATTGGTATTAGCTTGAATCTGACACCTCTTAATTACGAATTGCTATTAATCCCTATCGCAAATTCGCTGGCACTTGTTCGGGAACTACCCAATAGTAAATAGTTTTGCCCTCGACATTGAGAGTCTGCTGTGGTTTCCAATCACCCATATCGAAGGCGTGAGAGACAATGCGAGTCCCAGGTTTAAGTTCTTTCAAGAGCTTGGGACGGAGTTTGGCATTGATCTCTGGCAGTAAATAAACTGTAACTACTGTTGCTTTACTAAAATCAGTGTTGAACAAATCTTGTTGGACAAACTTGACGCGATCGGTTACTCCTGCCTTCTGGGCATTAGCATTAGCTTCTTTGATGCGTTCGGGGTCAATATCTATACCAACGCCGCGCGTACCAAACTTTTGTGCCGCAGTATTGACAATTCTTCCATCACCACTACCAAGGTCGTACAACACATCATTTTTACCCACTTTTGCCACTTGCAGCATTGCATCTACCACTGGCTGTGGTGTCGGTACATAAGGAACATCTCCAGGACGTTCTTGGACTTGAGTTGTGGGAGTTGTCGCCGATGGTGTTTCGGTTTCGGTCTGACCTGTTAAAGTAGAAGGCTGTTGTGTCCCGGACTCCAAATCTTGTTGTGGTGGCGTACACCCAGCAATTCCCAAGCTGGTAATACTAACGCTTGTAACTAATAAAAACAGAATTTTTTTGAAGTTCATGAATTTTCTCCTTAATTCAGTAGCTTGTGGTCAGTAGTTAGTAAAACAACTGATAGTCATAGAATTTTGAATTGCTTATTGTGTGAGGTTTAGGTTGCACAATCCAAAATTGTATTAAGTCCTACGTTGACGGTAGTTATTCCAGAACAACAGGGGAATACCTGCTGCCACCACTAAAATACCTGCGATTGCTCCCACACCTGTATAAACCAAGCTGGAGTACAGCAAGTAAGCGCAGACAGCGCAAAACAGTAATGGAGTGAAAGGATAAAATGGCACACGGAAAGGGCGAACTATGTGGGGTTCGCGGATGCGCAATACCAGCAGTGATATGCCGGAAAGCAGGAAGAAAAACCAAAAGATCGGGGCAGTGTAATCCACCATTGTTTCAAAGCCTTTGCGGGTGAGCGTGCCTAAAAAAACCAATACTAAGGCGATCGCTGCTTGCAAGAATAAAGCATAGGTAGGACTGCTAGGACGTTGTTGCCAGCGTCCCATAAAACCAAATAGCGAAAAATCCTGCCCCAGTGCGTAATTGGTGCGAGCTCCAGTAAAGATTGTGGCGTTAGTTGCTCCCAAAGTAGCGATCGCAATCAGCACACTGATAAACAAAGCTCCCGATTCACCCCAAAGAGAGCGCATTAAATCTGCGGCTACTGCTTCTGACTGTGCCATGTTTGCTAATCCCAGTCCCCGCAGGTAAGCCAGATTGATTAGCAGATAAATGGCAGTGATGATACCAATACTCCACATTAGCGATCGCACAATATTACGTCGTCCATCTTGAATTTCTGCGGCGATATAAGCCGCCTCATTCCAGCCACCGTAAGATAGGAACACGAACACCATTGCTAGTCCCCAGGTTCCTGATGATGTAGATTCTACAGGAGTGGCAGAATTAGGAATGGCAGTAAGCCCAATAATGACTACCAGCAACAAACCTAGAACTTTCGCAGCACTCAGCAAGTTTTGTGTCCACTTACCCTGTTGCAAACCAATGATGTTCAAAACAGTTAAAAGGGCGATCGCTATGGCTGCATATATAGAAGACGAAAACGTGCCTAGCCGCCATATCTGAGAAACATAATCGCCAAAAACAAATGCCAAAAGAGCAATGGAACCAGTTTGAATCACTGTCATCCGCGCCCAGGCAAATAAAAAGGCGACTCCCCGCCCGAATGCACGTTTCAAATAATAGTAGACACCACCAACATCGGGATAGACAGTGGCCAACTCTGCATAGCACAGTGCTCCTACCAGAGATACCACACCACCCATTAGCCAAAAAAGCAGTACAGCAATATTGCTACCTGCCTGACTGGCCACTAGAGCCGGAGTTTCAAAAATTCCCGCTCCGATGACAACACCGACAATTAGAGCTACTGCGTCTGGTAATGTCAGGGATGGTTTGGGTGTTGTTACTTCAGTTGATATTGTCTGAGCGAGCAAATTGTAGTTTTTACGTCTACTCACATTACTCCTTATTAGTGTTGAGTTGGGACTTTTGGCTTTGTTTTAGGCGTTGCATAAATGCGGGATGATTTGGCGGTTGAAACCATTGAAAATTCGTTCCAGATTGGGCGAAATCACCCCATAATTTTGCAACGCCTTGTTTTACAGTCTTTGTTCAACAGAGGAATCATCTATGTACTCCAGATTTAGGAACTCACAATTCAATAAGACCTTAAATCACTGTTTTACCTGTACTTCTATGGTTAACAATAAATGTGATCGAAAAGTGACACTCACCAGTGATACAGAATATTTCAAGTTGGTAAGGTACACAAGCTAAGTCTGTTACCCAGGTATAAAGCGTGTCTTACTCCTAAATTTTGAATTCTGCTGTATGTCTTCAAACTGTAATATCCATCTGACCACATTAAGATTAACCTCCCTGCGTAGTTTGCCGCCGTAGGCATCGCTCTAAATTCTCTTGCTAGACAACATCATTCTGCAAATAGGGTAAAACGTCTTCCACTAGTGAGATTTATTGTTATCTAAAGAATGATTGACTCATAAGGGGTAATCGTGCGTTGTTTGATTGAAAAGCTGGTACTGCTACGCGTAATTTTTATACCGCAAACGTTTCATTGATTTAAAATGGATGCTTTATTTACACCCTGCTGTACTACAGACAGCGATCGCTCCATAGTTTCGATTAAGTAGGAATGCACCAGTACTTTGAGTTTTGCTCCTAATCGATACCGAACCAATGCATAAACCGTTCCATACTCGATATCAAGTCCATATTCTTTTTTCAACCACTCAACTATCGCACCGTAGCGACTAAACCCTTTTACTGTTTCCAATTCAAGTTTGAGAGATAGACACTAAAAAACCCCTTGAGTGCTTATTTCAAGGGATAATTGATGATTGAATGATAAGGTTTATTTATCTCTATCTTGAAGTAGCTTTCTCATCTCTTCCATTTGTTCTTGTTGTTGGCGTAACTGTTCCTCTAGCTGTTCCATCCTGAATTGTTGTTGTACCTGCTGATTAGTGATAGCTGGTAGATGTGGGTTAGTTTTCCCCGCGAAAATAGCTACATTTTGGTAGTGTTTGTTAGATATGTCTACCTTGTGCCCACACTATTCACTAACTATCTTTTCATCAATCCCTAAGTCGTAAACAGCATGGATAATAAACGTGTACCGCGTGTTGTAGGGCGGTAAATACTTTGTGAGTTTGCCTTGTTGAATCAATGTCGGAACAATGCCGATAAATAGATTTTTTTACTTACTCTTCTTTCCCTTTCATGCGGCGCCAAAAGTAACTTCAATTGATGCTCAAGGTGTGGAATTAAGTTTTATAGTAACTGATACATAAGCATTATAGGGTAAACCGTACTTCTCATTTTATATGTATATACTTTACTATTTAAATAGTTACAAATTAGGTCTAATCAATCAGAACTAAGACTTACGCCAAATTGTGAAAAAACTAACTGCATTCGCGTTAACGTCTTCTCTTGGGAGAAGAACGCAAAGAACACGTTCGCGCAGCGTCTTGCAGAGAAGGCAAGAGGGTTTCAGAGAGTTATTGCGTAAGTCCTAAGAATTTTGAAGAAGAATTCAAAAGTCAGAATTCAGGAGTCAGAATAAATCAGTGGGGGATTCAGACCCGCCACTGATTGTAGACCACCAAATCGTAAATGTGGTGGGGGTCTTCAATCCATTTATTTATCCACCAGTTGCACAGAATTCAATTCTGAATTCTGGCTCCTGACTCCTGAATTCTGTTCTGATAAATTATTCTAAAAACAATTAACAACGAGGTAGATTTATGTCTCAAAATACAATTACCCACTTAATTCACGATCGCAATGCCCGTGGTCACGTTCAAACAGGCTGGCTCGATAGTTATCACACATTTTCCTTCGGTAGTTTTTACGATCCCAACCGCATGGGATTTCGCTCTCTGCGAGTAATTAACGAAGATCGCGTTGCCCCTGGTGCTGGATTCCCTACCCACGGTCATCGTGACATGGAAATCCTCACCTATATCTTAGAAGGTGCTGGAGAGCATAAAGATAGCTTGGGTACTGGCTCAGTGATTCGCCCTGGTGATGCCCAGATTATGAGCGCTGGAACTGGAATCAGCCACAGTGAATTTAATCCTTCGCCAACTGAACCACTACACTTGCTGCAAATCTGGATTCTTCCCGATCAACAAGGGTTAGCACCAAGATATGAACAAAAAACTTTTCCTCTAGAAGAAAAGCGTGGCAAACTTCGCTTGATTGCTGCTAAAGATGGGCGTGATGGTGCTGTGACAATTCACCAAGATGTTGATTTATACACATCTGTTTTAGAGGATGGTGATGTTGTTAATTATCAAGTCAAACCCGATCGCTATGCCTGGTTACAAATAGCGCAAGGCATAGTTGACTTAAATGGTGAAGAACTCAGAGCCGGTGATGGTGTACAAATCAACGGCGAAGAACAGCTAGAAATTAGCACCAACATCGGCGGCGAAATCTTGCTTTTCGATTTAGGCTAATATTGCAGCCAAAAGGGCAGTAAGAAACCGCATCTAAACAAACAAAACCTGCTTTTGCAGGTTAAAACAAGGGGCTTAAGCCCCTTGTTTTGTCTTATATCATATCTGCATAATTATACCAATTTGAAAAAAGAATGCGACAATACTAGAACTTACGCATTGTCAAAAAACTAGTCTAACTAAACGAGTTTCTAAATTTTAGTGGCGAGACGCTTGTCTTATTCTTAAATAATTTATTAAACGACTGCGGATGTTCAAAACCGAGCCGATACGCGATTTCGCTGACTGAAAGCGATGTTGTGGATAACGCTTCTTTGGCTTTTTCGATTAATTTATTGTGGATATGCTGTTGGGCGTTTTGTCCCGTCAGCGTTCTTAACATATCGCTTAAATAATTCGGCGATACGTTTAATTTATCGGCAATATACTTGACGGTTGGAATTCCCGATTGTAATTCATTTTGTCTGTCAAAATACTCGTTTAATAAATCCTCCAGTTTCACCAGCAAATCACTACTCGCTTTTTTACGGGTGATAAATTGCCGATGATAAAATCTGTTTGAATAATTAAGCAGTAATTCAAGTTGTGAAACAATTACATCCTGACTAAAGTTATCAATATTGGAACGATATTCCTGCTCCATATTTTCGATAATATCGTTTATGATTGCTTCTTCTTTTTCCGAGAGGTGCAAAGCTTCATTGACCGAATAGTTGAAATACTGATATCGCTTGATCGTTTTGGCTAGCGATGTATTCCATAAAAAGTCGGGATGGATTAGTAGTGACCATCCCCTACGCTTTGATGCTGCATCTTTATCAATCTCCACTCCGAAAACCTGACCAGGCGACATAAAAAACATTACGCCTTCATCAAAATCATACTCCTGCTGACCGTATTTATATTTAGTGTTCGGTGTTCTTTTGAGCGCGATTGCGTAGAAATCAAAGACAAGATTTATTAATTCTTGGGGAGGCACATATTTAATGGATTCTAAATTAATCACGCTGATTAAAGGATGCTCAGGTTTAGGAAGCTCCAGCATCCGATGATATTCGGTGATCGTTTTAAATCTACGCGGTTGTGTGTTTGTCATATCGAAATGTAATTATTGCTGGTTGTAAGCAACCGCGAAATCTTTCGCAAAATTTTTCAGCTTTACTTTACCCAATATTGGTCTATGGCGGAAATAGTCTTCATACAATCTGCCTCCACGCCTAGCGGCATTCATTTCCACAAAACCCTGTGCAGTTTGCGGGTTCATTCCTGATTCCAATAGACCATTTAAAAATTGTTCGTCAGAAATTTCCAGCCATTTGAGATCGGAATTTCCGATGGCTTCGCCCAGAATTTCGGCGATTTCGTTTGGCGAAACTTCATCGCTTGCAATATAACGAATTTCTTTACCATTAAAAGGTTTTTCAATTTCTTCGGCAATCACGGCAGCAATATCTAAAGGGGAGACCCACGGTTCTTTTTCATCGCCGCGATAGTTGCCGACAATCGCGCCTTGTGATTTGATGGTTTGGATAAAGGTATACATGTAAGTGTAAAAACCGACTGGGCGCACAAATTTAATAAAGACCTCTTCCGGCAGCTCTGTTAAAATATTTTCGACATTGTAATGAAACCGGAGCAAGCCAACTCCTTTGTCAGCACCGATGCTGCTCAGATGCACGACACGTTTTACACCCGATTGTTCAATGGCTTGTTTGTAGTTTTTGCCAATCTCGGTGATAGCCGCGATAACATCAACATTCGGGTCGAAGAAAGCATCGGGGGCAAGCGATTCCATCACATAAACGACATCTGCGCCTTTAAAAGTCGCTGATAGAAAGCCAGCGTCTTCCATTGTGCCAATGGCAGCTTTTGCGCCTAGAGCTTCAATATCTTTGTGCCTTTCGGCTTTGCTGCTGATAACTGTCACCTGATGCCCATTTTTCACTAACTCTTGTGTCAGTGGTTTACTAATATTTCCTAAAGAACCTGTCACTATAACTTTCATAAATATTTACTCACAAACTATTTCTAAATTAAAATTTGAATTTCTCTATTTATGGTAAGTAATTTTTTATCTTTAAAGTTAGCCGAATTATCGGTAATTGTATCCAAAATGTGGAATTTTGCTGCTTAACTAATTAGATAAGTAAATTATCTGTTTTTCACGCCTCTGGTAAATAGCGTTCGCTTGTTTTTGTCTCTATTATTGGTATGCACTTCTTGTCTATCTTGTCAATGCGTAAGTTCTGAATAGTTGCAATCATGGCGATGCCTGCGGTGGTCACTGAGCTTTGTCGTACCACTTCCCTGCGGGACGCTACGCGAACGTAGAAGCAAGCTAGCAAGAGCGTCTCGTAGAGAAGTGCGGGCTACGGCAACGCATTTGTTGATTTAGCGAACGCATTTGTTGATTTGGCGAACGCATTTGTTGATTTGGCGATCGCATTTGTTGATTTAGCGATCGCATTTGTTGATTTGGCGATCGCATTTGTTGATTTGGCGAACGCATTTGTTGATTTAGCGATCGCATTTGTTGATTTAGCGATCGCATTTGTTGATTTAGCGATCGCATTTGTTGATTTAGCGATCGCATTTGTTGATTTGGCGATCGCATTTGTTGATTTAGCGAACGCATTTGTTGATTTGGCGATCGCATTTGTTGATTTGGCGTGGACATAACGCACTCTACTGGCGTGTCATTACTCAAATGTTGCAATAAATTTTCTTGTGGGATGGGTGTCCTCACCTGTCCGGGCGGAACCGGACATGATATTAGTCTGCGCAGACGGACTTTACCTGTGTAAAATGAGACTGTTGGAATATATCCAAATCACGGTTATACTTTCTCATAAAACCACCAAAATACTTGGGGGTAATGGCCAAAAAGTTCTTAGTTTGGGAAAGATGTATCAGACTTTAATAACTATTAGAGGTGGCTGTAATGCCGACGATTCATTTTGTGGATGGTGAAAAAGGCGGGGTAGGAAAGTCTCTCTTTGCCAGGACAATGATTCAGTATTGTCTGGATAAGAGAATCCCATTTGTACCAGTAGAGACAGATAGATCGAATCCAGATGTTGCAGGGATATATAAGGAGATATGTAAATATGCTGTGTTTAGTGAGAACGAACGACAGGCAAATAAGGCAGATAGAATATTTGAGTGGGCGATAGATAAGCCAGTAATTGTGAATTTAGCAGCACAATCGCATAGAGCAGTACAAGAGTGGATTGAATCTAATCAATTACTTGAGCTAGGAAGTTCGCAGGGAGTTCTGTTTTGCAAATGGTTTGTATCGACTGGAGGATACGACAGCATCAACTTGTTTGCTCAGTCAGTGAATACTTATGGTGAGAAAATTCCTCATATTCTGGTGAGGAATTTAGGGCTGTGTGATGATTGGGAGCATTTAGAGTCAGACTCTAACTATCAGAACATAGTAAATAAATATCAGATAAAAGTTATAGATTTTCCGAAGTTAGCATACAGAGAAAGAAACATAATTGACCAAAATCGCCTGACTTTTGCAGAGGCTAGAGAGTATAAAGAATTTGGGATAATTGGGAAACAGAGAATAGTGAATTTTCTGAAGCTTGCTTATGGTGCTTTTGAGAAAGTAGGTATCTGGTATGAAAAAGTTGAATAGTAGTCATTAGTCATTGGTCATTGGTCATTAGTACCAATGACTTCGGACAAACCTTAGCAGGAGATTGGATGGGGGTGCAATGGCGTACCCGCCCGCCGTAGCGATCGCTTTGCAAATTTGACTACAATCCTTAAAAAGAGTAGCAAAAACTTAAATGTCTAAAAAGCCCGATTCGCAGTTCCAAAATCTCTTTAGTTCACCCAAATCAACCAACTGGGACGAAAGATTAGCTCAAATAGCCTATCGCTTTAACCGAGAATATCAACGCGAAACCTTTGAACTCCCAGCAGAAGTACAGGCGATGCCGATATTCCGGGAGTGGATTGGGGGGAGTTTCTCAGGGAGAATTGCTTCCCCTTTTTGGGAAATTGCTAAACCTCAAAAAAACCAACACTGCATAGATATTGGCTGTGGGATCAGTTTTTTAATCTATCCTTGGCGGGATTGGCAAGCATTTTTTCATGGGCAAGAAATCAGTAATGTGGCACGCGATACACTGAATTCTCGCGGACCACAGTTGAATTCTAAGCTGTTCAAAGGTGTTGAGTTGGGAGCAGCTCATCAGTTAAACTACGCATCAGAGCAGTTTGATATTGCGATCGCCACAGGATTTAGCTGCTATTTTCCCCTCGAATATTGGGATGCTGTACTAGCAGAAGTCAAGCGGGTGTTAAAACCAGGCGGACATTTTGTGTTTGACATTCTCAATCCAGAACAGCCTTTAGCGGAAGATTGGGCAGTTCTGGAAACCTATTTAGGGGCTGAGGTGTTTTTAGAGCCTTTGGCTAAGTGGGAAAAAACGATTAAGACCGCTGGTGCTAAAGTCGTAACCCATAAATCAGGGGAATTATTCGAGTTGTATAAGGTGCGATTTTAAAAATCTTATTACTCAGGGATAACTAGACTTGATGGATCTAAAGAAGTTGTAAAAACAAAATAAATTACCCCAGCGCCGAGAATCATCACAGCGAGACTGAACAGTAACACCCATCGGTCTGTTGGTTCGTAAGTATCTTCTTCGATATCACGACGGACAGCAAAATAGTGTCCTGTTGAGAGCCACACCGTGATTAAACCCACCAGTGAGAAGACTAAACCTAACTTCCAGCCGTTACCAGGACGAGGTATCAAAGGTACTTGGAAGGCACGCAAACGCACGATGACGACACCAAAACCTAAAAGAGCGATCCCTGTCCGCATCCAAGCGAGGTAGGTACGCTCATTTGCCAAGTGATCTCGAATTCTGGAAGGATTCAGTCGTCCTGGCTTTTTTTTATCTTTATCTTCTTCTGTGGGTTTCAATTTTAACTGCATCAATAACACCCTTATCCCCAAAGCGGCTTTTGTCAAAAAAATGCGGAGGTAGTAGGAAATTTCTTTCCAGAGAACTTGCACCCAGCGCAATAGTTGCGCTATTGAAATATGCCTATTGTGATTGTACATTTTTTTCAAAATTTATTTTAATGCAGATATTGAAATAAAACAAGCCTGACCGAATAATTCGGAATTTGTAATTGATGTTATGGAGTAACTGTAAGTAATAAGGGTTCATAAATAAAACAGCCAATTTCAGAGAGATTTTCACCAGTGTTTGTCCTGTTTTTTCTCTGAAATTGGCTGTTACCCTGTTGAAATTGAGAACAATCTATAAACAGTTATCAGTCTAAATTTCTTACTATAAGCCTAGTACCGCAAGGCGGAAGTCAAAAGTCAAAAGTCAAAAGTCACGCATAATTGTATTCCAAGCTCTTGCGCCATTTGAAATGGTATGTTTATTTACGCCAAGCTGTACTAGTAACTGTTTAGCTTTCAATGATTTAAGACTTCATGGTAGGCGCATTGGGAACCCGTGTATCTATTATAGTCTGTGATACATTTGGGATAAACCAGTTAACCTCGTTAGCTTTGACAATTTGAGCATTAGGAATGTTGATTTCAATTGCAGCAGTATCTGAATTAGTCTTAATCGCTAACTTACTGCCATCAGGTATCTTAATAGCTACTGCCTCTGGAAATTCTTGAGCTTGTCCGTCAGTGGTTAAACCTGTAATTGTGGCATCATTTGGCAGATAGAAGCCATCACAATCCCAGTTATTTTTAGTGGACTGACCATCAGCTAGAAAATATAGACCGTTCTCGTACATAGCATCGTCATCCTCTTCCTCATTTGGTCTTTTGCCATATACTGCTATGGTGTTACCTGTTTTGTTTTCGCATTGACCCCAATTGATTCCTGTCTCTAAAGCATATTTTTGGAATGTTAACTCATCGATTTTCTGCTGAATTCTCTCTGGTGTGACACCTTCTACTTGAGTTTGGGCTTCTTTTGCTTGAGTCAGTTTATCAAGCGTTTTCGTGACTTCGATATAATCAGGGTTTTTGCTAAATTTTGGTTTATCAGCAAAAGAAGGTTGAGCAAAGGCGAAATTAGTGACAATCATTAAGATAATTAGCAGAGATTTCCAGATTTTCATGTTTTGATTCCTGTTGATAGGTAAGATATTTTGCTGTTGGGAATTCATAATGCACTTCTTTTTAGACAATTAGTTTTTCTTGTTCTTCACTCAACGGTTGAGTATTGAAACCCAAAATTAATGAGAATATATAACTAGAAATTACGGATAGAAGAGTCCAAGTAACATTTTCTGTGACAATAAACACGCCCAAACCAATCAAGATACAAGGTACAAAAGTCTTGCCATTTTCAGTTAAAAAGTTTGCGATCGCAGGTAAATAGGTTAACTTGTAAGCGGTATAACACCATACACCGACTAAGGTAAAAAATACACTTAGTATTACCAGCAGACTATCTAATTCTGAGTTGGCAAACAGGGGTACATAGACACTGATATTATCACTACCATTGGCAAAGGCGATCGCAGCGACATTGCAAGTTTGCGGAGAGAGAAAACTGCTAACTATAGAGGGACAAGACGGCTCAGTTTCTTCTTTGGCTTCCTCAGATGAATTCTCTTCGCGTTTTAGTAAACTGCTCATCCCAATGATTATTGGCATAAAACCAAGTAGTCTAATCCAGTCCTGCGGTATGATTAGTCCACCTAAGAAACCAGGAAGGCTAGCAACGATCAATGCTGCAAAACCGAGATACTGACCAGCAAAGATGTGACGACTACGAAACGTTGTACTTATTTGTGAAAAAAGCAACGTCAGAATGACAATATCATCAATGTTGGTGGCAGTGAATGCGGTAATCCCTGTGGTAATTGCAGTTACTAAATCGTTCATTTATGGATGTCCTTATGTTCATGCTTGGGAATTGGGCATGGGGCATTGGTTGTTCTCCCTCTGCTTCCCCTGCTTCTTCCGCTCTCTACTTAGCCGTTTGATTCCGTGCCGAAGCTTTGATTTATACTTTAGTCAAACTAACCGATAGAATCAAATGCTTTTATTTGTCAGAATGATAAATGAAAGTGATTAAAATTTTGACACCAAGTCTTAGGGATACGATAAATGGCAGGAATGACGCTTGAGCAGCTAAAAATCTTTCTAGCTGTGGCGCAGAACTTACACTTTACTCGCGCAGCAGAGGAGCTTTATATTACACAACCTGCTGTCAGTGCAGCAATCCACAACCTAGAGCAAGAATATGGAGTGAAACTATTCCATCGAATTGGTCGCCATATCGAGATTGCTGAAGCGGGTAAATTACTGCAAGTGGAAGCGCAAAAAATTCTCGATCAAGTTTCCTTGACAGAAAGGGGATTGCGAGAATTGAACAATCTGCAACGAGGTGAATTGAAATTAGGGTCAAGTCTGACAATTGGTAACTACTGGCTACCAAGTAAGATTAGTGAGTTTAAGAGCCAATATCCTGGTATCCAGATTGACTGTACCCTTGCCAATGCAGAAACGATTTGTGTCGGTACAGCGATGGGACAGTTTGATTTAGGTTTGGTAGAAGGAGATGTGAAGCCAGCACTTCAGAATACTTTGGAGTACGAAATAGTGGCGAGCGATCGCTTGCAAATTGTCGTCGGTCAAAAACACCCTTGGTTTGAGTGGGGAGAAATTGATTTAAGCCAACTAACTCAAACTCCTTGGGTGATGCGGGTGCGAGAATCTGGAACACAGCAAAGGTTTGAGGAAGCGTTGCAAAATTGGGGGATCAACCTCAGCGAACTGAATGTAATTTTAGTGTTTACCAGTGGTGAGATGGCAAAAGCCGCGATTGAAAATGGCGTAGGCGCAACTGGAATTTCTGAGTTGATGGTAAAAAAAGAAATCCAGTTGGGGACTTTGCGGGCAATTCGAGTTATTGATAATAGAGAAAGTAACGGTGCGATGCCTACGGCAGGCTACGCCTACGCAGAAATAGTTCGACCTTTTTTCAAAATCAAGCATCGTCAGCGTTTTCAAACTGCTCTTTCCAAAGTCTTTGAACAAATGTTGATATCGTCTATGTTGGATGGTTCACATCATTTATCAGCTATTTAAAGGAGACTGGGCATTGGGCATTGGGTACAAGAGGCAGAGAGACAAAGGGGAAAAACTTACTGCAATTGCTCCCTGCTCTCCTGCTCTCTACACCTTCCGCATATTTCTACTGATAGGGTCAAAACCTTTAGAAAACCGCGTACTTTCATCGTAGTAAGCGCCAGTCAGATTCGCTCCATACAACTTGGCATAATTAAGTTTTGCTCCCCGGAGATTTGCTTCATTCAGATTGACACCGCTCAAATTAGCTCTGGTCAAATTCGCTTTAGCTAAATTAGTTCTACTCAAATCTGCTCCCCAGAGTTTAGCTTTAGCTAGGTTAGCTCCACTCAAGTCAGATCCCCATAAATTAATTCCAGGCAAATCGGCTCCAATCAGCTTGTCCTTACTCAAGTTGACGGCTGGAAAATATCTTTCTCCTGCGGCAAAACGCCTTTTTAATTCTTCAGCATTCATGCGTCACGTTGACCTTCTTTAGCAATACAGAAGTTATTTGTTCCCATTCCTGGCTTAGTTCTCCGGAAAATTCTGGCTGACCACTGCGTTGATACCAGAAATGGGCATTTTTCAAATCGCCTTCTTTGCGGTGCAGATAAGCATGAACCCAGGCACTGTCAGCATCACTGGCATTTGCAATTATTTCATGAGCCTTGCTCCAATCACCTTTGTTGTCATACCACATTGCTTGTAGCCCTTTTGGTAGTGTCTGAGGACATGGGGGCTGCTTTTCGATCAATCGCAGGAATTCCTCTGTATTCACGATCGCCACCTAACAAGAATCAAACTTCTATCTCTAAGATACTCCTCAGTTTCAGGGGAAGATGGGATTAGGGACTGAGGAAAATAAGAGAGCAGGGGAGCAGAGGAGACAAGGGGGACAAGGGGGACAAAAGGGAATTATTGAACAAGTCTCTCCCTTGTCTCCCCCCTCTTCTTCGTCTACCTTGTCTCTTCTCCATGCCCAATGCCCAATACCCTTCATCTCTACTTAACTGGAATAACTTCAAACTGGAAAGTACCGATCAAACGGTCATTAATATAGACTTCTATTCTATGCTTACCAACTGGATCGCCAGGGGCGATTGTCCAAAAATTTTCAATTACACCTTCTGGAGACGACTGTGTACGCCGTGTTACAGATGTCTTGCCGTCTGCTGATATTGAGAAATCTTCACCATTATCTGTACCCCAAGTTTCTGGAGGTTTTGGTAAATACAAGACTTCACGCCATTTCACTTCACCTTGGTAGTTTTTGAGTTTAATCCGCCATCCGTAGGTGTTTCCTTCCTGAAGTGGCACTCTTGTTGTCTGGAAAATGGTAACGTTTCCTTTGGAATCAACTCTCTTCAGACCAAACTCGGTGTTACTGACAGTAATCTGTTTTGCATTCGTTGGCGCCGGAGATGATATGGCATTTTCTACCAAAACAGAAGTAGCGTTGATTGGCTCAGAACTGATGATCCCAGATATTAGCCAAAAAGCAGCTAGCACAGCAGTAGTAGTCCAAATTCTCATTAGTATGGTTTTCCTGTCAGACTTTTGGTACTTATTCAAGTAATCTGCCATGTTTTCCGGGTCAAGGTTAGCGATGGTTAGACAAAGACGAAATTGCTTTGAGAAATTTGGCGGATTTAATCAACCCACTGACTTTGGTCAACATCCAATCTAAAATCAGTAAATCATAGTCTTTGCGAAAGGCAAACCATTGCGCCGTCCTTTCTCCATCTGCGTAGGCGTAGCCCGCCGTAGGCATCGTATTTACCAACTCAGTACTGGGTGCTGAGTGGTAAGTATTTTTTATTATTTAAGCACTTTGGTACTATGGTAAATGCCCCGCAAGAAAGTGGGTGGAATCTTATAATCTGGAGAAGGTTGATACCCCGACGCCACCTGCTTTATGCCGGGAAACCCGTCCACCGCAGTGGCTCCCGCTTGTGGGCGGTCTTTTAACTCAGCACTCGGAACTCGGAACTCAGCACTTTTCATTGCATAGCCATTCTTCACCGTCTTACTCTACGAGACACTTCACGAACAAGACAGTGTGGCATGGATATAGTATCCTAAATCTTGAATTCTGAATTCTGACTCCTTCTTTAAAACGGGATTTTTACCATCCATTAGGCAATTCTTGCTGGTATCACTTTGTCGCAGTCAAACTAGATGATGGTTTTGCGATTACCATACGCGACATCACTGGACGAAAACAAATTGAATTGGCTCTCCAAGATGCAAATCAGAAACTAGAACAACTGGCAAATTTAGATGGCTTGACTCAGGTGGCTAACCGTCGTTGCTTTGATACACGACTGCAAGTAGAATGGAGACGCCTTGCACGAGAACAACAACCTCTATCACTGATTATGTTTGACGTTGATAAATTCAAACTTTACAACGATTACTATGGTCATCTTGCAGGCGATGATTGTCTAATGAGGATAGCGCAAACAGTGCAACAGACAATTCATCGTCCTGCCGATTTAGTGGCGCGTTATGGTGGAGAAGAATTTTTGGTACTCTTGCCCAATACTGACTTAGCGGGAGCGATTAAAGTAGGGCAAAGTATTCAGCAAGCAATTCATGCTCTGGCTATTCCCCATGTACAGTCTGATGTCAAGAATATCATCACTGTTAGTTTAGGAATTACCTCTCGCATACCCATTTGGAACATCAGGTCAGATATACTCATTGCCTCAGCAGATAAAGCACTGTACCATGCCAAACAAAATGGGCGCGATCGCTATTGTAATGATTAAAACATTTTTTATAGCACTACCTTCATTCCCGGCACTACTACATCAGTAACAATCACATCCGGCTTTTCTGGCAAAATTATACTAAGTTATAAGTACGTTGCAACGCTTGCTGAAGTAAAAATTGATATTCTTTATCTCCAACCCGATAAGCACCAAATCTTTCCAAATGGGGATTCATCATTTGGGCATCAAAAAACACAAATTTTCTCTGACGCAATCTTTCTACCAACTTTACCATCGCCACCTTTGAGCCTTCCGGGATGCGGTAAAACATCGACTCGCCAATAAAAGCCCCACCAATCACAATCCCTAAAATTCCCCCAGCTAGTTCGTCACCTTGCCAAGTTTCAAAACTATATGCATAACCACTCTGGTAAAGCAGCCAGTAAATCTTTTTTAATTCCGGTGAAATCCAGGTTGTCTCTCTGTCAGCACAGCCAGCCACAACAGCCTGAAAGTCTCGATTAATCGCCACAGTAAACTGCTCTTGATTCAGAACGCGCTGCAAAGACTTAGGGTAGCGAAACCTCTCATCCAAAGGAATTAAAGTCCGATCGCGACTTCCGTACCAACTCAGGCGATCGCGCTCATCAGCCATGAGAAAATACCCTTGTGCATAGCCCTCAACAATAGCGGCGATATCATATTGCATAAATAAATATAAAAAAACACTCTTAGAAACGCAATTTGATGCTACAAAATCAACCTCAGCGTTCCTCTGCGTTTCCCTCCGCGTCCCTCTGCGTTTAAAAAAGATGACTCAACCAATTCCACCCATCACCCTACCACCGCCTGAAAATCCGTTGCTCGAAGGTGAATGGTTACGAGAACGCTTACAACGGTGGCTAGATACAGAATTTATCCCCGAAGCAGTCAACCAAAATATTGCCCAACGAGCCGCACAGATTTTTGTGCGTCAACGGATGGAAGGAGAAAATGACCTTGGTTCTCTGGTAATTGCCATTGTCACAGAGATGCAGTCCTATGATTTTTCCAATAGCTTCTACGGAGAGTTTGCGATCGCCAACGCCGTCAGCGATCTACTCTTAGAAAGTCTGGGAATTGATAAGTGCTGTGGTCAATAATTTTGTCATTTGTCCTTTGTCATTTGTCCTTTGTTCTTTACCAATGACTAATGACTAATGACTCTTGACTACCAACTAGACTTAACGACTCCAGGTAAAAGACCTTCATGCGCCCATTCTCGCAGTACGTTCCGAGACAACCCAAAATCGCGGTAAACACCTCTAGAACGACCAGTCAACCAGCAACGGTTGCGGTGGCGGGTGGGCGCACTATTCCGGGGTAGCTGTTGAATCTTCCGGTGGATTTCTAGCTTATCCAAAGGAGATGCTGCACTTCTGAACTCTTCTAAGAGAGCTTCTCGCTTGTCAGCATACTTTTCGATCAACTTGGTGCGCTTTTTCTCGCGCTCAATCAAGCTCTTTTTTGCCATATATTCTCTAACTTATTTAAAGACACCGTTTTCCATTCTACAGTCTCTCCATCAATTCTGGGGTTACTTGTGTCGCTTGCCCTACAATCACTGGCTTATTTGCAGCAGGACATAAATCGGCAAGCTCACAAGTAATGCAGACGGGAGAGCGCGCTTTACAAATAGCACGACCGTGATAAATCAGCCGAATTGACCAATTTTCCCAATCAGACTGAGGCAATAAACCCATTAAATCTTGCTCAATCCGAACCGGGTCTTTTGCTTCAGTTAAACCCAAACGTTCGCACAGGCGTTTGACGTGAGTATCTACCGTCACGCCAACATTAATGCCATAACCATGACCCAAGACGACATTTGCTGTCTTGCGCGCCACACCTGGAAGCTTTAATAATTGCTCCATTTGGTTGGGGACAACAGAGTTAAACTCAGTGACAATCATCCGACAGGCGGCTTGAATGTTCTTGGCTTTATTGCGATAAAATCCGGTTGAACGCACCAAGTTTTCTAATTCTACTAAGTCAGCGATCGCTAAACTCTCAGCATCAGGAAACCGAGCAAATAAAGCTGGTGTCACCTTATTTACTCGCTCATCAGTACACTGAGCAGAGAGAATCGTTGCCACCAACAATTGTACGGGTGTTGAGTAGTTCAAAGAGCAGGTAGCATCTGGATAAAGACGCTTCAGACGAGCTAAAATTTCTATCGCCCGTTGCTTTTTAGATAAGGATTTGCGGGTAATGCTCACTGGAACAATTTTTGTACCCATTCCAATTGGCTAGTTAATTGGGTAGTTTCTTTGACGATCAGAAAAATTCCTAAGCCTAAGAGTAACACCAAACCGGTTTGCATTACACCTTCTTGAATCCGGGCAGGTACAGGCTTACCGCGTAAACCTTCAATCAACAGAAAAGCGAGTTGTCCGCCATCTAAAGCTGGTAAAGGCAAAATATTGATAATAGCCAAATTAATGCTGATAATTGCCGCAAAAGACAACAGATTTACGCTATTGTCCTCAGCTAATTTTGCACCGATTTTGACAATATTAACTGGCCCAGAAACTTGTCCAGCAGTTTGTTGAAAGTTGGTAATTAACTGCCCAAAACCGCTGAGTGTCCCAACAAATAATTGTTGAAATCTGTTAGCAGCAATGCCGAAAATTTCAAAAGGACTATTAGGACGGCGATAAATTGCTGTAGCATTTGGACTGAGTGCCACACCAACAACGCCTTTGCCATCGGCTCCCAGTTTTGGTGTTAATTTCAGGGTTTGTTGTTGATTTTCACGCAGAATTTTCAGTTCGATTTGCTGATTGGGATGAGTTTGAATTTCTTTAGTCAGCAAAGGAGTTGATTTATCAGAAGCCGGGAGCTCTTGACCGTTAACAGCCAGAATAATATCTCCTTCCCGAATTCCTGCTTGATAGGCAACAGATTCCTGATTAACAGGCTGTACGGCGACACCAGCTTTATAGGTTAATTCCTTGGGAATGCCGACAATACCCAATTGCAGAGCCAACACCAAGTAGGCAAATATTAAATTGGCGATTACCCCGGCACTGATAACTATCGCCCGGTCTAAAACTGGACGGTTACGCAGCAGATTTGGGTCATTGGGTGGAACATCGCTATCTGGGTCATCATCGGGAAAGCCCACAAAGCCGCCCAAGGGAAAAGCGCGGACAGCATATTCGGTTTGTGAACCTTGGTACTTCAAAAGAACTGGGCCAAAACCCAAAGAAAAACGGTTAACGAGAATGCCTTGAGAACGTGCTGCAACAAAATGTCCCAACTCGTGTACCAAGATCAAAACAGCCAAGACTGCGATCGCTGCTAAAACTGACATAGAGTAAATTAGTGAAGATATTAAGCTATAGTTATCTCCATTCTAATTGGGCATTGGGAATGGGGGCTGCCTCACCGCACTGGCTCACCAATGACCAATGACAAATTACAAAACTTCACGCCCCAAGTAAGGTTGCAACACTTCTGGTATCTTCACCATCCCATCAGGTTGTTGATAATTCTCCAAAATTGCTGCCATCGTCCTTCCCACTGCCAAACCCGAACCATTTAGAGTGTGTACGAACTGAGTTCCTTTCTTCCCCGCCTCTTTGAAACGAATATCAGCCCGTCGTGCCTGGAAATCTATAGTATTGGAACAGCTAGAAATTTCACGGTATTTGCCAGAAGAGGGCAACCAAACCTCTAAATCATAAGTTTTGGTAGAGGCAAATCCCAAATCTCCAGTACTTAAATTTACTACTCTGTAAGGCAACTGCAACGCCTGTAAAATTGCTTCTGCATTCCCCACCAATTTCTCCAGTTCATCAAAAGACGTACTGGGTTCGACAAACTTCACCATTTCCACCTTGTTAAATTGATGGAGACGAATTAATCCCCGCATATCGCGCCCATAACTACCAGCTTCGCGGCGAAAACAGGGAGTAAAGGCACAGTGGTAAATAGGCAAATCTTCAGCAGCGAGAATTTCACCCCGGTAGAGATTTGTAACTGGAACTTCCGCCGTCGGAATCAGCCATAAGTCATCATCAGCGCATTTAAAGCTTTCTTCCGCAAACTTGGGTAATTGACCGGTCGCCGTCAAAGACTCGGTATTTACTAACAGTGGCGGACTAACTTCCACATATCCAGCTTGAGTATGGAGAGTCAGCATAAATTGAATTAATGCCCTCTCCAATGCCGCACCAGCGCCTATCAATGTCACAAAGCGACTTTGGGCAACTTTTACAGCTCGTTCAACATTGAGAATACCCAGCTTTTCGCCAATTTCCCAGTGAGGGAGAATATTCGGGTTTTGGGGAATGTACTCATCACCCCAATGCCGCACCTCTACGTTATCTTCCTCATTCTTACCAAGGGGTGTAGAGTCGCTTGGCAAGTTGGGAAGCGCCAACATAAGTTGAGTAATTTCAGCTTTGAGGTCTTTTTCTTGGGGTTCCAGTTGACTCAACGTAGCTTTGAGAGAGTTACCTTCATCCCGCAAAGCTTGAATTTCTGGATCTTGAGGATTGATCCCAGATTTAATCTTCTGGCCGACAATTTTACCAATTTCGTTGCTCCGGGCTTGAAGTTGACTACGCCTCCCTTCAAGTTCCCGTTGTTGCCGATCTAACAGTAATATCGGTTCGATGTCGTATTTACCACTACGACTATTCAATCGTTCTTGAACTAATTGCGGATTTTCCCGTATTTGCTTAATATCCAGCACAGATTTTTCTCAGTTTTTAGCCTAAAATCTTCCTGTCAATACAGTTAACACATAAGCATTTAGCATATAGTAATTTTGCTTTGCTGTAACTGCAAAAATAAAGTTTATTAGAAAAATCAGTCTCAATCTCTGAGCAAGATTTTACCCTAGCATCACTGCCAGGGCTAAGAAACCATATAATGCATTAAACCAATCATGAATTCGTATTTTGAGTCACTGTCGTTTCAGAAACCTGAG
This sequence comes from Nostoc sp. 'Lobaria pulmonaria (5183) cyanobiont', assembly GCF_002949795.1. Lineage (NCBI taxonomy): Bacteria > Bacillati > Cyanobacteriota > Cyanophyceae > Nostocales > Nostocaceae > Nostoc > Nostoc sp. 'Lobaria pulmonaria (5183) cyanobiont'. Next base: position 6,335,995 of record NZ_CP026692.1, read on the forward strand.
CAAGACTCTGATCGTTACCATTATTGTTATCAACGGCTGCAAACGTCCTTTGAGTGATATTCGGTGGTTCCTTATCGTCTCTAGTTTGTCCAGGTGAAGGTAACCAGTATGCAAGCACACCTGATAAACCACCCCAGTAAAGCGCAATATTCTTATCGTCCTCTGCTGGCGAGCCAAGCTTGAAAATACACAGCCCCAATACGATGCTACTAAAGAAAACCTGTACGCCAAATCTCCATACGTCTTGATTAAATTTCTGTGCTGGTTGATTTCTCATGATGTCAGACTTCTAAAAAAGGTACATATTATCCCTGTGCTAGTTTTGGCATCACCTACTACTACAGCTTGGCAAAATTCCTAATTACGCTCGTACCTTTACAGGGATCTTGTTACGCGCAGCGTGCCGCTTTCCTGACTCGCTAACGTAATTTGTAATTCCTATACCGCAAGCGTTCCATTGATTTGAATTACGCAGTGCTGTACTAATAAGATGTTTTTCAAGGATTATGTAGTTGTCTTCACACCCAGTTTTGTCCGTTTCGGAAAAATTATGATTAACTTCTTTAGACTTTTGAAAACTCAGCACTCATAATATTAGGGTCGGTTAATCCGATTGAGCAACCAAAGTGACGCAATAAGCCCTGCAAAGTGGGCTGAGACCGTGTTAGTGTTTGCTTGCACCACAAGCATATCTAGACCGCTAATAATTCGGGTAGGGTCAAAAAATTGGGTAGTTATAGCTTGGGGAGAAATGGATCTTGCTACCAGTGTACCAACGATCGCCTGCGCCCCCAAAAGAGTCACTAGCGTTCCTCCTAAATTCACCCACACCCCTAAGCGTAATACTTGCACAGTCTCGCTTTTCCGAGGACGGTTGCTGGGATTAGAGGATTCCAATTGCTTGCCAATCCTAGTGTAACGGTAAGCTAAATAAATGCCCCCACCCAAAACAACCAGTCCACAAATTGCTAAAAATACACCAAAACCAGTCCCAGGATTATTAGTAGGACTGCCAGATCTTTGATTAAAGATGGCGAACAGCAACACAATTATGCTAGAAACAACGCCTAGTACTAGCTGAATCCAGAAGCTAATCCAACCTATAAGGCGAAAAGTTTGGGCAATTGCCCTAAGAGTTGAGGAAGATGATGGGGCATCGGGAGTTTGTGACATAGCGATCGCCAATATGCTGGGTGCTTGATTAAGGGACGCGAAGACGAGGGGACAAGGGGACACAAAGAGTTCTTTCCCTACCTCTCCCCTCTTTTGTCTTCTTTCCCCTAGTTTTTAGCGCCTTCTTTGATAAATTTACTATCACACTTGCCAAATAAGACAAGAAATTCTGCGATCGTGGAAATCAGAAGTAGTTACTTTAAGTGTGTCTACCGACGTAGCAGCTCGATCCCAGATATATCCCCTAGCTTAAGATTTTAGAATTTGCATTGGGAAAATCACTGTAAAACAAAGTGTTTATTAAGTTTTACAGACAAAATAGCATTTTACCTGTAAAATTTCTTCGATGGCATTTTATTGCTTAAGCAGTTCTAACCAGCTCGGCATCAGTTAACACCAAGATAGTGACTTCCTCACTGTCTGTTCGCTCCTCACCACACCGTATCGAGCTTGAGTGGGGTACATTATTTTGTACTCCTAAAACTCGCCAACTCGCCCCACAACTTCACAGGCGTGGGTAATTGTTTGATGTTTACGCAATGGATATCTAGTCTAAGTAGCTTTATTATGTATTACTCACGTAGTAGTAGCACTGTATACTGGCTACAAGGATTGTAGACTTTACCTTAAGGCATTTTTTTAGCCATTCACTAACCATGAAACTTGAGGATATATATCAATTTTTTGAGAATCCTCCGCCAACTTACCTTTGTCAGGAACTAGCAGTTTGTTACATACTGTCTGTTTTATTACAAGGTGAATCCTACGGAACCGAGTTGATCGAGCAATTAGAAACTGAGTATCCCGTCTATCGGCTTTCAGATACCGTACTTTACAGTGCAATTAAATTTCTGGAAGACCAAAGTGCAATCACTGGATATTGGAAGAAACTCGAAGGACGGGGGCGCCCCAGGCGGATGTACCAAGTTTCTCCCGAATGGCAAGTTCAAGCTCAGGATTTAGCTTTTCAATGGCTTGACTACATCAACAGGAGGAAAAAGTAACGAATAATTGATAATGAATAAGTCTCCTCCAGTCAAACACTAACAATTAGTTATGGATACTGCTATTCTGCCATCTACGTTCCTGCTAACCTTGTTGTTATCGGTTGGGCTGTTTTTCTTTATTCGTGCCTCGACTAAAGATCGTACAGAAATGTCCCAACTAGTCTCTGAGCAAGATGAAGCTGTTTTAATGTCTCAATTAAAAGAGTATTTTCGATCGCGGTCTTACCGAGTGGCAGTGGTAGACCGAGAAAAAAATCAGGTAACTTTTGAAGGTAATGTTCGCCCCAGCTGGTTCTTAGCTATATTTCTGACTTTACTGGCAGCTACTGGGATTGTTTGTCTATCTCTGGTGGCATCCCTGCTTTTTCCTAGCCTCAGTACCCTTGTTCTGGCGATGGTACTGCTGTCGCCTTTAAGTGGTCTATTTTATTGGAAAAAATCTGGAAGACTTGAGAAGGTGTCGCTCAAAGTAGAAACAACTCAGAGCGAACAAACCTCCTCAAGTAAGGTAACTGTAGTTGCCCATCGAGATGAACTCAGTGAGTTGCAGAGGACTCTACAGCTCAAGCCTGGGAAATAATTGTTGATTCTTGCGATCATCTTTTAACTGTGATATGCAGACTTCTGACCTAACCTACTCTTTAGGCAATGGAAAGTAGTCAGGAGAAAATCAAGATTGCTGCTTTGTCAGTTTTCCCCACGACTTTGGTCGTGGGGAAAAAATTTAAATTCATTAACTTAAATTCATTGACAGAGCTTACTTAACTATCTACGGCATAAGAGCGCAACTTTACTAGCACTTTTAGACGCGCTTGGCTCTATACCCACTCCCTTCTGCACGATCAAAGTAGTATCAACCCATGCAATCTAGCATGGTTTGAAATAGGTTCACTTTCCAACTACCTGGACTAGATTTACTGGCAAATCAGCTACAAACTAAAAAAAAATTAAATTTTGCATAAACTTAGCAATTTTGCCAGTTAATAGTAGTCAGGAGCCACATTCAATGCTCAAGATGACCATCTATGGTTCACCGACTAGCTAAAGCAAGAGGTTCTTGACCTGGTGAAGGTTCTAACACCCTCAAACTAGGAAACAAGAAATGGTTTTCCTCTACGTATTGAGCACCAAACAGTCCCTTTTCTGCCCAGAAATAACGATCTGTAGTGTGTTCATTTCGCTTTACAAGTAGCAACGCTGGTGGCAAAATCCCTTCAGCTTGAATGAATCTTCTCGCTGCTGTCACAGGCTTTTCTTCGCCACTTTCGATGCTATATTGAGGCACGTGCTCCAAAATGCGCCGTCCTTCCTGACGACGACGACTTTTCCTTTTGCGTCTCCTTGCCAATCTATTGTCCTCCTCTTTCAAGCTATAGATTGTAGTAATAGCTACAAAATCCGTCGTCATTATATAGGTTCTAGTTCAGAATATCAATAGTTTTTAACCTTTTAATATAAGAAAGTTAATATATTTGAAACATAGAGAAAACAAAATTACCTAAGAATATAATCCCCTAGTAGAAACCATCTCTAAGAAAATTTTAGTTAAGCTTTATTAAATGAGCGAGGTAAAAATTAAGTATCCTCTCTTACATCATGACTCAAAATCTATAATCTTGAGCAAAAGCTAAAAAATGTTAATGTCTGCCAGTTCCGATTTTCTTGCTCTGTGTCGAGAGCAAATAGCGCTACTAACCCAAGGGCTGGGAGCGACTTTAAGTATTGTGTACCTAACACAAGAATTGGTAGATACTCCTTCCGGCGATGCCAAACTGATTCCTGTGGTGATTTACCCGGAAACAGCATTATTACCCCAAGGAGAGGAAACTATTGAAGCGACGGCATACAAGCAACTTCAAGTTGGAAATGCGTTTATATTACCCAATCATCAAGGAAGGTTATTGACACCGGCTTCAGAATCTCCAACTTCATCACAGGAGTCTGACATACCAGACGCGTCTCAACCCGATCTTAATGAGGAATACCTACTTAGTGGCAACCAAATTGTTTTACCTCTGATTTATGAGGGTGTGATGATGGGGTTACTGGTGACACGCAGGAAAGACCGGGCATGGAATGAACACGAGCAAAGTCAGATTCAACGGATAGCCCAAACATTAGCGATCGCTTGTATTTTAGATCAGCGGCGAGCATGGTTTGAGCAACAGTTGCATGAACAACAAATTCTCCAAGAAAAACAGCGGGATTTGCTAGATAACCTGTTGCATCAGTTTCGTAACCCATTAACAGCGTTGCGGACTTTTGGCAAACTGCTATTGAAGCGACTACGACCAGCAGACGCTAACCGGGATGTGGCAAATAGTATTGTCCGGGAAAGCGATCGCCTTAAAGAATTACTGCAACAATTTGAACAAGTAATTGACTTGACAGAGGCAGATTTAGCACCACTACATCTGCCGAAAAATGAAGTATTTGTAGAAGCAAGTATCCAAAAAGACGCTAAACCGCCGCTATTATTGCCGGGAACGGGAGATAAAGCAGTTGACTGCTCGTTAGCAGATATATTAGAACCATTATTAATATCAGCCAAAGCGATCGCCCAAGAACGAAAGCTAAAACTAATAACTGAAATTCAAGAGAATTCATCTCTAGTGCGTGCCAACGTCAAAGCATTACGAGAGGTGTTAACTAACATTATTGATAATGCTTTAAAATATACTCCCACTGGCGGCAAAATTTTGATTCAGGCTGGGCAAGAAAAAGCTAATTTTCAGGGAATAGTCATTAGTGATAACGGGCCAGGCATTCCACCCCAGGATTTAGAGCATCTTGGAGAACGGCATTATCGGGGTGTACAAGCGCAAACAGAAATCCCCGGCACAGGTTTGGGGTTAGCGATCGCTAAACAATTAATAGAGCAAATGCAGGGCGAAATCGAGGTTTTCAGCCCTGCAATCAACTCTAAGCTAACTTCACCCGATGCACCGGGAACTACGTTTATTATTTGGTTGCCTGAAACTAAAAGTTAGTCTATTCAGAACGGGTTATCCCATTTTCCTTTAACCTTTAACGCTGCTCAATATCCTAACCTAAAATTATTATTTTTAACAATCAAATAGCTAACTATTTATTCACATTATAGTTAGCATTTAAAGAGTTAGCATGTCATCCAAGCGCATTGTCATATTACCTGACTGTACTTCAACGAGCGAAGAAGTTAGCTTATCAAACTCTAGAGATACACCTATCTGGCTATTATTTATTAATTTAGACAGTGTTGGTATTTCTTCAAGCGACTCATCACTAACATACGATCTAAGAAGGACAGGTTGGATGTCATTGGTATTGATAAAATCAGTAATATTCTGCTTGAGTTTCTCAATGTCTTTAAGAAGTGAAGTAATTCGCAACTTATCTTCTGTACCGCTCTTATAATAGGAATTCTCACTTTCCTTAATAGTTAGTTTTAGATACATATAAGCAACTCTTTCAAGAATTTCTTTAATTTTAGACATTTTTACATTTTTTGGCTGCTTGCTGAAAGCAAGGTTATCAAAAAAATTCTTTTTTTGCTCATTATCATTATATGGTTCTCTTGTATTTATCTTCTTATTCTTAAGAGAATTATTCATAGTCAAAAGACTATTAATTATATCATTTATTCCTGGTTTACTGTAAGTATTGTTTTCAATACCTACGAAAAATATATTGTATATATAAATTCCTATCATGTTTAAATAATAAACACAAGGTTCAATATTTTGGTAGTATACAACTTCCCTTACTATCTCACCATTAGTAATATTGTTTATAATTGTCGATACTTCATCTTTATTATCTTCCTTAAACGAGACGTGTTTATAAGTTAAATTAGAGCCTTCTGAAGATTCAACTTGCAACAATATGTTTGTAGTATTATTTTGAGGTTTTAATATAATCCAATCTCCCTTTTCAATATTATTTCTATAAGAGGACGAATCTAAAAATTGATATTCATATTGTTTATTCTCTAATTCTTTAATTTTAATTTTCCGACGCAGAAATGCTAAATAATTTGGAACAAAAGGATTTCCCATATCACGAGTGATTTTTGTATATACAGAGTCACTTCTTAAATCTTTCTTATAATACTCTTCCGTCTTGTATGCCTGAAACCTTATAGTTAGATTTTCTGGTTCACTATTTGTTTCTCTAATAACCAAGTTTGTAGGATGTAACTCACTAAAGGAGAATGAATTCTGCGAAGAGGAAGATTGCACAGAGCGATTAACTAATTCAGATATTTTATCCAAATACCAAAATCCTCTTACAAAACGAGCAGGTAATTGATCCTTATCCAAGTTCTGTAGTTCTTTGAGTGTTTCTAAAAAACTTGGAGTAGGTGAATTATTTTCCTTTTCCCAATTGCGGCGATAAAGACTATTATTTGTTCTTCTAAATTCGAAATTTTTACTCTGCTCCAATTCTAATATTTTATCAAGCACAAGCTGCACAGCTATTTTATCAGAACTGTCATCACTAAGGGTATAAAAAGTGTTTCCTGCTTTGTAAAGTATGCACTTTAGAATAATCTCAACAATTTCACGAGGAGCATATGTTGTTGAATTTTTATGAAGCTTAAAAGGTTCAAATACCTGAACTAAACTTGGCTCACTAGATTGAAGACTAAAAACTTTTTCATAGTCTTCCATTATTTCATCAACTTTTTTCTCCTTTTTGTCATAAATTACTCGAATGTTATCATAAAAACGCTCTGGCGATTCTCCACAAGTAAGTAGATCAAAGAAAATAGCTCCCAAACCAAATAGATCAGTTTGTATGCCTTGCCGTTTGTACAATAAAATCTGTGTTTTATGATCGTTATTAATATTCTTAATAATCTCATTATTTACATTAAGAAAAATACGTATCGATGAGTTTTCATCAATAGAGATTGACTCAATTTCATACTGTTCTTTATTTTTACTAAAAACTACAAAATCGTTATTTCCAATAATTGAATCACGAAGTTTAGGATCGGTACTAATAAGCTCAACTTTCTGGTTTTCGCTATCTACTTGAATATCCGCATCACAAATATCAAAATAGTCTTTTTGTTCAGGTGAACGGTAGTGACGTGTTCCAAGAGGTAGCTCTGCACTAGCTATTGGCAAAGATGTATTTATTGGATCTCTTTTTGGTAACAGAAAACCAAGATCGCCAATTACAGCCTTAACCTCAGAACCCTCTTCGTTTACGAAAATATTTGCAGGTTTCATATCGAGGTGTAACAAACCAGCTTTATGAAGAGTTACAAGACCTTGAGCAATATCTTTTAAATATGGAAGTATATTAGCTATACGATCTTCAAAGGTCATCTGTCTAAGAATCTCATATCCTGTAAGCTTCCCACCAGTAGGGTGTTGAGATTTTTCCTCTTCTGTATTTTGTTCACCGTCTCTTTCCAAAATGTCTTTCAGTGTTACATCATACTTCTCAGTTACTAAAGCATAGTTTGAGATTCTTAATGGCTCAAAAAACGTCTTTAGTGTCTTATATACATTGGATTCTTGAAATGAATCAGTCCAACCAACTGTCCTGATAACACCAAAAATCTTTCTCTCTCCCCTGGCTCGTGTAATTTCTTGTGTTGATTTAATTTCATTGTCAAAACGTGATTGATCGATCTTATGAGCATAAAGAAGTTTAACAGCAAATCTGTCTTCTTGATTGCTATCATGGACTGCAAATACTATGCCAAAAGTGCCGTCACCAAGTTTAATAGGCTGCCCTTTTTTATCCAGTGTCAAATAAAAATTTTGGCTGTTGCCCCCTAAGGTTTTAAACGAATACTTGTCATTTTCTTTTTTAAGGTTATCTTCTTTTTCTAAGGACATAGTAATTTACTCCTGAGCTAAAATAAAGAGAAAATATTCTTTACGAGAGGTTTTGGGTTTATATTCAATTAAGATTGTTTTTTTAACTATGTTTTTCTCTAATGAAAATAATAAGTCAGGAATTTCTTCAAGCTTTATAATTTCACCAGCTTTATACTCTGTAAATTGGAAGGTTTCAGATAACTCTGATGATAAATTATTTATATCTATCACTCGTTTGGAACTATTTCTTGGAAATTCTAACTCTATAACCCCGTTTCTATTAAGACATAATCCAAATTGTTCTGCATTTTCGATTGTTTTAATCAATGCCCACTCATTTTCATGTATAGGAATTAATTTAATGTTATCAATTAGCACTGATTTATCTTCTGGGTTTCCTTTTTTATTCCACCAATTTATTTGATTAATGATTAAATGTAATCCACTACTGAAAGGGACATTTTGAATATTGAATTTGATGTTGTTTCCTGGTTCTGCTTTGCGTTTTTCTAGCGTATTAGTTGGAAGAAAAGCAATGGATTCATTTACATTATCTAACGGATTTTCTAAGTTTGTCTTTGTAGAATTTTTGGGAGAAATTATAGCTAAAGGCTTATTTTGTTTACCTATTATAACGAAATTAAAATTAATAGACGGATTGATATTTTCTGCCAGTTTTAGATTCAGATTTTCGATACCTGTAAGTTTAGGGATAAATCCTTGAAGTAAGTTAATAATATCTAATAAATCTTGATTCATAAGCATTATCTCCTTTCTATACCACCTAATTAATTTGAGCGCTTGAGCAAAAGTACCAAGATTAAAATTATTTTTAATAAATCCTATAAAAATTAGTCTTGTCTTACCTCTGGAGCGCTATTATCACTCTTATAAATAAAAAATATCGCAAAATTTTTGCTGAAACTTAGTTTCAGCAAGTTTATAAAAATGCTGAGTTTAGTGAAAAAACTAGCATGAGTGCCATATATGTACAATATACAGCAATTACATTAATCTTACAATTTGATTTTAGATTAATGCTCTTTTATTACTCTCATTAGAGAATATTTAGAACCTTGTTTATTGGTGCTTGCTTTCAAATAAAAATTTTTTGGCTTTGCCGATCAAGCCTTTAAAAAAAATTCCAGGTCAGCATCTTATTTTTCTCTCCTCAAATATATAAAAGAGGGCTAAAGTCGAGTTACAAGTTATAATGTGGTTACGCTGGAGAGCCAAAAATTTTAAGAGTATCCCAAATTTACAAAATATATATATTGAGGATTGAGGGAAGATCACTCGTAAGCAATCTCTGTATATTATCAAGACTTAGGCAGTGAAAACTTGAAACACCATCGTCCAAGGAAGCTTAAAAATGCGGAAAATATTAAATTCCCCTGAATTGCGGGGGTTAGGAAATATCTTCTGTGTAAATCTTAAATTATCTTCCCCTAGAAGTTATGTTACTCTTGTTCAAAGTCAAAACTAAGCTTCAGTAAATTTTTAGCCCAAGAATAATAGACATCTCCAGAAATTAATTATTCGTTAGCTGATATCGTGTCCGGTTAAAGACTATCATTAAGACCGCAGACGAGCAGAGGGGAGGGGTTTTTAGATTTTTGCATAGATTTGGGAATTATAACTAATTAGCCCGACATGATATGAAACCCTTATAGAGACGTAGCACTGCTACGTCTCTACATTCATTTTCACCAGATGTCTAATCTATGCGAACAGATTGTGGGTTACAACTTTGGACTAATAACTATCTCAGTGAAACCAACAAGTTTTGATTGATGGTCATTTGTAAATCGGTATTTGGGTCAATGGCGATTAAGTCAACACTCTTCTTGCCGAAGAACAGACCAACCAACGCACCGATACCAGCACCACCCAAGACTTCTTCTGTGGCAATGGCGCGATCGCCAGTCACAGCAGATACCGCAGTTGCCGCACCTGCGCCCAATACAGTATTTTTGATAATTGAACCAACACTAGTACCCTTCTTGACGGTTTCAGTTTTGGTAATAACGTCAGAAGTAGCATTAAGCTGATACTCTTGACCACTGGTCAAAACTAGTTTCTCGGCAACGAATTGAGAACCGCCTGTAGCAGGTTTTAGTTGACCAACAACTTGACTACCAGCAGGAATCACTACAGATCCGTCTTGTGTCACCACGTTTTGGGATACTGTCAATGTCAAGGGCGATGTTTCATCCTTTGTAACTAGAATTTTTTCTGCCTTGTCATACTTCACAGGAATAGTAGTCCCTTGGGCAATTGTCACTGATGCAGGTGTTGGGGTAGTAGATCCGACAGCCACAACATAGGGTGAGTTAATTGTTGAGGCTTGATTAGAACTAACCAATGCTTGGTAGATAAAAGCTGCTACCTGGGCGCGAGTGGCGGTTGCAGTTGGATTCAGGAAGTTTACATTCGGATAGTTCACCACAATTCGCTTTTCGGTTGCTGCGGCGATCGGGCTACGGGCATAGCTAGCGATGTTAGAGGCATCGTTGAAGTATTGCAGAGTGCTTTCAGTATTGCCACTGGGACTATATTCCAAACCGTTTGCAAGGGAAACTAAAACTTGTTGGCGAGGAATAGCCTGGTTAGGCTCAAAGCGATTTCCAGGATAACCAGATAAGAAACCAATAGTATAAGCTTGCCCAATTGCACTGGATGCCCAATAGTTGCTGGGTACATCAGCAAAATTGATTGGCTGCCGTTGTTGTGATTTTTGGAAAGCTTTGTTGACCATCGCGGCAAATTGAGCGCGTGTTACCGGTTCTTCAGGGCGGAAACTACCATCAGGAAATCCGGCAATTACACCTCGCTGTGACAATTGTTGAATAAATTGTGCTGCCCAATAGTTAGACGAAACATCAGAAAAAGTCGTTTGAGCTAAAGATGGTGAAGCTGTAATGAAAGGCGCTACAGTCCCGACTGTAACGCTCAAAGCCATGAGTGCAGCTGTTCTAGATTGCCAACGATTTAAGTTAAACATTATTTTTTTAGTCCGGTGAAATTATTTTTTTACTGTTAATTAGTTAGACATTTACTAAAGTACAAGGTTCCTAATTTTTTTGCTTTTTGTAAAAACCATTACTTTAGTCATACAGTCATAATTAAAAAATCTATGCCAAACGAACTAGCTAATAGAAATAATGTAATCACACTATTACCTATTAGCAAATTTCCAAAAATATAGATACTGAGTGAGACGATACAGAGATATAATAGTTGCTGTTAAATAGAAAATTTTATGGTTAAAAGTGAAGGCGATCGCACACTCTATTTAAAGTAGCGATCGCCTATTGAATAACTATTTAAGTCAACAGATTCTAATTGTGACTAATACAGGTATTGAAGTAGTAGACCCGACAACTACTCTATACGGCGAGTTAATTGCTAAGTTTTAACACAACATAAGGCGAGTTAATTGCTGAGGCTTGATTAGAACTAACCAATGCTTGGTAGATAAAAGCTGCTACCTGGGCGCGAGTGGCAGTTGCGGTTGGATTCAGTAACTTTACATTCGGATAGTTCACCACAATTTGCTTTTGGGTTGCTGCTGCGATCGGGCTACGGGCATAGCTAGCGATGTTAGAGGCATCGTTGAAGTATTGCAGAGTGCTTTCGGTATTGCCACTGGGACTATATTTCAGACCGTTAGCTAGGGCAACCAAAACCTGCTCGCGGGGTATAGCTTGATTAGGTTCAAAGCGATTTCCAGGATAACCAGATAAGAAACCAATGGTATAAGCTTGCCCAATCGCACTCGATGCCCAATAGTTGCTGGGTACATCAGTAAAATTGATTGCCTGCCGTTGCTGGGCTTTTTGGAAAGCTTTGTCGATCATCGCGGCAAATTGGGCGCGTGTCACCGGTTCTTCTGGCCGGAAGCTACCATCAGGAAATCCGGCAATTACACCTTGCTGAGACAATTGTTGAATAAATTGTGCCGCCCAATAGTTAGATGAAACATCAGAAAAAGCAGTTTGAGTTGAAGATAGCGGGGAGCATCCCACTGTGATGAGTTTGTCTTGCAAAGGATAATTCACTGGATCGCAAACAAAACCTGCTGAGTTAGCCGCTATAGAAGTCCGCGTTGGCGGATTTTGTTTCTCTGGCTGTGATTTCCAATCGTCAGATATTTTTTCGATAGCGGGATGCTTACTTAAAAACTCTGAGTCTGCAACAATATCATGAGGCCCCTTAACACTTATCTTAGAACTATTGAGATAGATATTATAATCATAAACAACGTTTTGGTTTTTAGTGTTGTTATTAATATTCTTTCCAGGAAAAGCATAGAGAATGTTCCTGAGAATTCTGACATCAGATGAGGTATGAGCAAATATTTGCCCACCATTAAGTTCTGGACTCTGATTATTTAAAAAAGCTGTGTTATTGACAATATCAACATGCTCGCTTAAAAATGCATGAATTCCTGAACCACCATTATTAAAGGCAAGATTGTTTTTAACTAAAGTACGTCCTTTATATGCACCCAATTTTGAGTTTTCATCATTTCTTGTACTATCGATAATAATGCCATTACCATCTGTGATCGCTCCGACTGCAATCCAAGGGATATACATGCGATTGTTGTAAGTCTTGTTGTTCGTAACATACATCTTGTATCCCTGGTTGTTGTCAGAATTCCAATTATTCAACATTGAAATCCCACTAGAACCATAAACACCATACCAGGCATTATTAAATACCACATTATTATCTATTGTCACATAGTCTGCTTGAATCGCTGAAATACCTGCTCCTCCACAGTCATGCACTTTATTATTCAAAATACGGATGTGATGAACATGACCATTCGTTCGTCCGTCAACGTTGATACAGTTTCCATTTGTCAGTGGGTTTTGTTTGTTAGTCTTCTCACTCATCGCATAATCAAGGGTTATATTGGCATTGTTTCCTATAACCTCTAGCCCGTTGATCTCGATATATGAAGCTCCACTTGAAATCGCGATCCCATTCCATGTATTGTGCTGAATTTTTGGGAAATGCCCAGGATATGCTTTATATTTAATCCATGCATTTGCAGTTCCAGAACGTTTAATATTTACTACACTCCCAGCTTTGCCTGTATTTGTGTATACTCCGTTCATAATCAACACTGTATCGCCAGGGTTGGTAAGGCCTGCTGCCTTTTGAATTGTCCTAAAAGCGGATGAAGTAGAGAGTCCGCTATTATTGTCGTTTCCACTACCACTAACATAGTATGTTTTCGGTGTTGAATTCTTGCTGATTAGGTTGTCGTGGCTGGATAGGCTCATTTCCTTGTTTGTGGATATCTGACGGACGTTTTCAACTAAAGATACTTTTATACTTTCTCCCTGAGCCAAAAAACTTAATACCAAGGGAATTGCAAGATATGTGCTTAAACCGAAACCTTGAATTACCACAAGAAAAGGCTCCTTTATCGCTACTACTTAACAAAAGTATCAGGATATTCCATAATTTTGAATACTCTTTTGGATACAGAATACAATAGAGCCAACTTTTAAATAAGTATTACAATAAATATCGATACTGATTAAGACGATATAGAGGTGGAATAGTTGCTGTTCAATAGAATTTTTTAGGGTTAAAAATAAAGGCGATCGCACACTATAGTTAAAGTGGCGATCGCATATAAGGGATGATTAAATTCACAACTTGAATGAAGTTAAATCTAGTAGCGGGATTGTGGTACTAAATTCAAGTTAGAATTCAGTGTGAGTCTCAAATCTTGTGCTGGTCTGATGACAAAAGCATTTCCTTCTTTTTTCCGCAATAGTACACTTGCACCCGCACCCGCAGCCGCACCGAGAACAGGTTTTAAATCGTCAATTCTGTTGTTGCCAGTAATTAGTGAACCTAAAAGACCAGCACCCCCACCAATAGCTGCATCAGTTAAAACCTGACTGGTGTTGGGCCCCTGTTTAACTCTTTGAGTTGTGGTGTATGTCCGAGAAGTTGCATTAATCGACTGACGCTGACCATTAGAAAATTCTAATTCTTGAGCCACAAACCTTACGCCTTTTCCTTGGTTATCATCTCTATCTCTGGAATAACCATCTAAGTCAACAGGTTCTAACCGTCCATTTACTTTAGTACCAGCAGGAATTAAGACATTTCTATTTCTGTCAATAATGTCGTTGGCTATTCTCAAGGTTAGAGATTTACTTTCCCCAGGAGCAATAGTAATTGTCTCTTTTTCGTAGGTGACAGGAAGAGCAACTCCAGAAGGAATGGTAGCGTTTCCGTATTGTCCAGTTCTGTTTTGATCAATTCTATATTGTGCATTAGCAGGAGCCAAGCTCAATAGGGGACTAATAACGGTTGTAGTAACCGCCATTGCCATAAGTGCAGCAGTACCAGATTTCCATTGATGTAGGCGAGTCATAAGAGGGTTGTCCTTTGTGTATGTGATGTATTTAATGACGAGGATTCACTGAGTTTGTTTCTGACTGTTTTTAAACCTGTCTATAGGCGTATTCCGGAGATAAAAGCACTTATTATGATGGGAAGTCGGAGCGATCGCGTGGGCGTAGCACGTCGTAGACATCAATTTTAACCCGATGACATAGCGGCTATTTCTCCTGGTAATATTAGCGCTCTAATTTGGAATCTTACTAGTCTACAAATTGCCAAAATTACTTGTTCATATTTTTAGAGATTCAATCTAAACCTTTCTTGAACAACTCGGAATATTTTTCCTGAACGGATTCAGTGTTATTAATATTACCGCCGAAACCAAGAGTATACCCAACGCCACAACCGACGCAACCAACGCCATAAATCACGACGAGAAACTACAGGCGTTTTTAGTTGAGAAAGACACTCAATTGCATTGTTACAATCTTGCACTTTAGCATCAAGTCCCATTGCTTGATATGGTTCACGAGCATTGCGATAAGCACCCAGCGCGTCTAATTCCCGATTGACGTTTTCTAATGACAGACCTAAATTAAATCATGCGATCGCTTCAGTATTGTGATCGTTGTTGGGTCAGTGATAAAAATCGACAAGAGCGATCGCATGGTTTTATAACTATTCTCCAAATTGCTCTTGAGATAATAATGGCTCAAATGATTGGTAAGCCTCATAGTTCCGAAAATGTCGAGCATATAAATCAACAATATCCTCAGATGAATCAAAGTCATCATCCAAAACTGAATTTATGTCTACTACTTGCTGCAAAGACCAAGTAATAGTTTCTCCATTTTCATTTGTATAGCTGACACTTTCATTTTTACCATGATTTAAAGCCTTTGCTTTTGCTTCCTCTAAAGAAGCGGCTTTAACTAAAACAAAACTTTCTTGGTACAAAAGTTGATAACTAGGTGCATCTGAAGATGATTTGTAGAGAAGGCGGGCTATTCGGCGTCGCACCTGTGTACTTGATTGCGGTGCGACAAAGTTTGAAGTACCTCAAAACGACTTTGGAGTACCTCAAAACGACTTTGGAGTACCTCAAAACGACTTTGGAGTACTTCAAAACGACTTTGGAGTACCTCAACACGACTTTGAAGTACCTCAACACGACTTTGGAGTACCTCAACACGACTTTGAAGTACCTCAAAACGACTTTGAAGTACCTCAAAACGACTTTGAAGTACCTCAAAACGACTTTGAAGTACCTCAACACGACTTTGAAGTACCTCAAAACGACTTTGAAGTACCTCAAAACGACTTTGAAGTATCTGTTGCTTATAGAACCCATTTGAGATCTATACAGGAGGGCAATCGAATTTGGCTGAACTACGAGCTAAGTTACAAATTTTATAGATTGATCGTCAGGATTTTTTTCTTGCTTTTTTTGTCGCTCAACACGACTGTATTGTAGGGTAATGTATCCGTTCCCAGCGGAATTGGCAGCTTAAAACTGGGGCTTTTATGATCGAGTTCGCCTAAATCAATGCTTTTTGTTATATTGCCATCTGTTGCCAGATAAGCGGTAAGTTCGCCTTTATAATCTTCAATTAAAAAGTCTCTAAAGAAAACGACTGCCCCACCCTCAGGATCTATACCAAGGATGACCGTACCGCTGAAAGTTGCGCCTTTTCGTTCTTCATCAACCGTTGCCACTGGGATTTCCGAGGGGTCTTGACCGGACTTATCTGCCATAAACTTTTTCCTGGACGAATTCTCAACAATTGAAAATGATTTTACAAGAGCGCTATGGGCGATCGCAAAACTCTCAGGACGTATTTCTGCATCGGTCTTGCAAATATATAGCCAAGTTACTTCTGGTTATACGCCTAATTGGAAGATTGAGTAGGGATGATTCGGGGCCCAAAGCGATCACGTTAGCGAAGCGAGGCGTTAGCCTAGCGTTGCTGCAAAGCAGATCGCATCGCAGAAACCTGATAGAGGGGAGACGTTGAGAAGTTTCCGGATAACTTGATACGACCTTGCCTCGGCAGTAGAGTGTCCTTATCTGTGAACTGACAGGTTTATGGAGTCCAAGGATATATAGCAGTCCTAAATCAAACGCGCAGAATTTGAGATCGTTTTAACCCCCCTGTAGTCTCCCCGATGAAGAAGGGGGGACGGCTCAGACACAGACATTGAGATCAAAAGTGCGATGCCTGCTCTGGGCTACGCCATCGCCTGATATTATATGTTGGGTTGAGACAATGCGTTACCAACATTTTGTCTGGTTTGTTGGGTTACCCTGCGGGATCTTGCTACGTTCCTCAAATGCCAGTTGCTTCTCCCAAGGGGAGACGCTGCGCGAACAAGTCGGCAGAGCCGCCCAACGCACTGGCTCCCCAACCTACACCAGAGTGATTCTTTAGGCAAAACCTACGCAGTATTGCCACTCTTCTATAAATGTTTTTCTCTCAGATAAGAGGCAGAAATAACAACAAACCTCCACATAAGTTTTATTTTTCTCCAAAGACAGCAAAACTTTTTCATGCAACAAGAAAAATTTGCTGATTTTATTGTTAAATTTTGTAAAATTGATGTCTTCAAGACTAGAAACCTGATATCTAGATAGCTAAACTAACAAACAGTGCATCTGTACTGTTATTTATTAAAAGTAGATGTGGCGCTATAGCCTGAATGATCCCAGTACAACTTCTCCTCAAAAACTTCCTTAGTTACCGTTATGCAACTTTAGATTTTGGCGGTTTGCATACGGCTTGTATTTGTGGTTCCAATGGTGCGGGTAAATCTTCTCTTTTAGAAGCAATCACTTGGGCAATTTGGGGTGAAAGCCGTGCCACTGTTGAAGATGATGTCATCTATTCTGGTGCAAAAGAAGTTCGGGTTGATTTTACTTTCAAAAGTAACCAGCAAAAATATCGGGTGATTCGTACCCGAATTCGGGGAGGTACTAGCGTCCTCGAATTTCAAATAGAAATACCATCTGGGTTTCGCTCACTCACCGGCAAAGGGGTAAGAGCAACCCAGGATTTGATTTTAGAACACATCAAGCTCGATTACGATACATTTATTAATTCTGCCTACTTACGTCAAGGTCGTGCAGATGAATTCATGCTCAAGCGTCCCACAGAACGCAAAGAAATTTTAGCGGAGTTGTTGAAACTCAATCAGTATGATGATTTGGAAGAACGGGCAAAGGAATCTTCTCGTCAGTTCAAAGCCCAGACAGTAGAGTTAGAGCGTTCTTTGGAGTCGATAAAAATTCAGCTGCAACAACGCGAAATCACCCAAGCGCAAAGAGTGGAGTTAGAAGCCGAACTCAACCAATTGCAACAGGTGCAAGCTTTTGATAATATTCAATTACAAAGTTTGCAAGTTGTCCAGCACCAGCGCCAAAATTGGGAACAACAACTCAATTTTATAAAGCAGCAATACCAAAATCTTACCCAAGATTGCGATCGCCTCCAACAAGAACAATCAGCTATTGGCTCTCAGCTATCAGATTTAGAAAAAATATTACACCAAGAAGCTGAGATTAAAGCTGGATACGCCCAATATCAAAGTCTACAATCTCAAGAAGAAGCCTTTGCTGTCAAATTTGAAGAACACACCCGCGCTGGGCAAACTCGCCAACAAAAGCAACAACAGCTTACCAAACAAATTCACGAAATCGAACGGCAACTGCAACAAGCCCAAGCGCAGCTAGAAGCTTTGCAGCAACAAGAGCGAGACATTCAGCAAACTCTCACTAAGTCGGGTGAAGTAGAAGCCGCCTTATCACAACTAGCCGCAGCTCGTCACCATGTTGCTCGTTTAGATCAACTGCAAATGCAAGTTACTCCCTTGTTGCAACAACGAGCAACTTTACAAAGTCAACTCGATCGGACTCATGCTGGTTTAGTAGCGCGACTCGAACAACTGCAAAGTACTGAGAACCAATTGCAACGCCAGCACAGTCGCCAACCGCAACTGCAACAAGCGGTGATGGATGTGGCAATTCAGATTGAGGAACTGGAGAAAAAGCGAGTTTATCTGCAACGAGTCCAAGAAAAAGGGCAAGAAAGGCGGCATTTTATCGAACGTCTGCAAGCTCACCAACGGGATTATGAAAAATTGCTGGGAGAATTAGAGCAAAAATTGCAAATGCTGCAAAATCCTGAAGCACTTTGTCCATTATGTGAGCGTCCTTTAGACGAACATCACTGGAGTCGGGTAGTGGAAAAAACCCAAAGTGAGTTAGAGGATACTCAAGGGCAGTTTTGGGTAGTGCGGGAACAATTGGCTGTGTCTGATAAAGAAATTCAGACACTCAGGCAGGAATATCGCGATATATCCCAACAATTGGCGGGTTACGATGGTTTACGCGAACAACGGGGACAGTTAGCAGCACAGTTAGAAGCAACAACTGATGTGCAACAACAGTTACAACAAATTGCTGCTGAAAAACAGCATTTAGAGCGATCGCTCCAAGGTGGTGATTACGCTGCCGATAAACAAGTCGAGCTCCGGCAGCTAGACCAATACTTGCAACAAGTTAATTATAATGAACAAGACCACGCTCTCGCCCGGAGCGAAATTGAGCGGTGGCGATGGGCAGAAATTAAACAAGGGCAAATTAAAGATGCGACTAAGCGACAAGCGCAACTATTAGCCCGAAAACCAGAACTCCAGTCCCAAATTGCCCAATTACAAGCCAGAATACAGCAAGATCAGATTGATTCTGAATGTGCTAAACAAATCGCGGCTCTTGAGCGTCACATTACTGAAATTGGCTACAGTTCTGAGCAACACAACAATCTCCGCATGGCTGCAAAAAAAGCTCAATCTTGGCATTTGCGGTATCAACAACTGCTATCAGCCCAGCACCAGTATCCGCAACTCCAGACGAGGTTGCAAGAGTTAGAGGAGTCTAGAAGCGCCAGAGTAACGGAGCGCCAAAAACTCGGCGGACAAATTGAAAGTATTATTCAGCAACTACAAGCAACAGCTAACCCATCTGCCCAAATTCAAGCTTTAGAGCAGCAGTTAGCAATCCGCAGACGGCAACTCGATGAGCAAATAACTAAGTTGGGGCGTTTAGAACAGCTGGCGCATCAACTAGAAACGCTACAAATTCAGTATGAACAACAGCAGCAGCAATTACAATCTTGTAAGCAAGAATATCGTGTTTACCAGGAATTAGCGCAAGCATTTGGTAAAAATGGCATCCAAGCATTGATGATTGAGAATGTATTGCCGCAACTGGAAGCTGAGACAAATAAACTACTTTCGCGGTTGAGTGGGAATCAGTTTCATGTACAATTTATTACACAAAAAGCTGGTCGCAGTGCTAAATCAACCAAGAAAAATGCCAAGCTGATAGACACCTTAGATATTTTAATCGCCGATTCTAGAGGAACACGAGCTTACGAAACTTACTCAGGTGGGGAAGCCTTTAGAATTAACTTTGCCATCCGTTTGGCTTTGGCAAAACTATTAGCGCAACGGGCGGGGGCGGCGTTGCAATTGTTGATTGTGGATGAAGGTTTTGGTACACAAGATGCCGAAGGATGCGATCGCTTGATTGCCGCGATTAATGCGATCTCCTCCGATTTCGCCTGTATCCTCACTGTTACCCACATGCCCCACCTCAAAGAAGCTTTCCAAGCCAGGATTGAAGTGAATAAAACTCAAGAAGGTTCGCAGTTGAGCTTGTCAATTTAATTGTATTTTACCCGTGCATCAAGACCTAATGAGCGGAGCTTTTTCGTCAGCGTTTCTGCTTGGGCGCGATCGCTAAATGCTCCAGCATTCACATAATCCCCTAAATTGGATTGCTCCGCGACAGCATTGGGTATATATTGTTGTACTTTACTCAGAGTATCATTACTGGAAATGGGAATTATTACTCTGTAAGGATTATTAGCAACTAATGTATTGCCATTGGTAACAGGTACTACATAGTCATTGGCAGGAGGTAATGCATAGCGATTAGTGTCAGCTAATACATAATCATTATTTGGAGTATAATTGCCCCTAGTTGAACCATTCAACCCTAATGCTTCCCAAGTTTGCCAATCTACATTTCCAGTAGAATTAATTTGAGAAGATTGCTGGAATGCAATCACAGATTGTCTGGTGGAATCGTTGAAAAGTCCATCAGGATTGGTATTAGAGAAACCCAACTGCGCCAAACGCTCTTGAACTGATCTGACATTTTCTCCGCGATCGCCTACAGTTAGATAACTTCTACCTGGTTGTTGAATACCACCTGTGGAGACTCTACGCACTGAGTCCAAAACTTGGGCATTAGCAATGCCATCAACAGGTAGTCCGTTATTTCGCTGGAATGCAATTACAGCTTCTCTAGTCATTGAGCCAACATTCCCAGTGGCGTTAGTATTTAAATAACCTAGCTGCCGCAAACGCACTTGTAGTTCTCTTACTTGTTGAGTGGAAAGACTCGATCTTCCTGAAGTCGGAGAAGAACCCATTAATGCGTTCCAAGTTTGTCGATTCACAATCCCGTTAGCAGTTATGCGATAACTTCGCTGGAATGCAATTACAGCATCTTTAGTAATTCGTCCAAAATTCCCAGTCGGATTAGTATTAAAGTAGCCTAACTGCCGTAGACGCTGTTGTAATCTTGTGACGGCTGCACCAGTTTTGCCTTGAGAAAGAGTAGGATATTGACCAACTGGCGAGCGCGATGCGCCGCTGATATTTCTATTGGAACTTCTACCTTGACAGGCTCGTTGCAAGGCTCTTTGAGTACTAATACCCACAACTCCATCAGCAGATATTCTATTGGCTTGCTGGAACTTGATCGTAGCATTTTTAGTCAAGGCAGCAAACTTACCTGTAACCGGGCCGTTAAAATAGCCTAACTTTTTTAAACATCTCTGGGTACTGCTAACTTCAGGCCCATTACTTCCTATTTTCTGAAGTGCTAAAGCTTGCCCAGCAACACTCACAAGCCCCGTAATCAGAGCCACAGACAAAAAACGCATCGTTGCGCCGCTAGATAAATTTTTCCAATTCAAAAATTTGAAATTAGCTTCGGTAGGAACTACCTTGACGCTTTCGGATACCTCGTAGATTGAGGCAAGCTTGGTTAAATAGCTATCTACCCCTATTTTCACTTGCTTTTTTCAAGTTATGGCTATGCAAGATTGTACCACTTGCTCTGTATTATGTTTGTTTTTAGTATGATTATTTACAAGAAATTCCCCAAGCTAATGTGATACACAAGCTTCTGTAAGGGGAATAATAAGCAATGTAAAGCTTTCGAGGCTCGTTTTCTATTTGCCTGACAAAATTTTTGCTATACCCATTTGGGTTTCGAGCATGAGCAACGCAGACAAATAATGAGTCTAGTCTTGCATTGAATCGCGGATAATATTCAACCTAATGCTCCACGGTATCTACGATATTCGCTTAGTCTTATTTTCCGTTGCCATTGCCATGCTTACGGCTTATACCACACTTGATCTAGCTATAAGAGTAACAGACGCTAAATCGCAGCAAAAGTGGCCGTGGCTGCTAGGGGGAGCGATTGCAATGGGAATCGGTATTTGGGCAATGCATTTTATTGCTATGTTGGCGTTCAGTCTGCCGATTCCCATTGACTATGACTGGTTAACAGTTTTGATTTCGGTGCTACCTGCAATTTTCGCCTCTGGATTAGCCCTGTACCTAGTTAGCCAGCCAGAATTTGGTATTCTGCGGTTGTTGAGTGGTAGCCTCCTGATGGGCATAGGGATTAGTGCAATGCACTACATCGGTATGGCTGCGATTCGTTTACCAGTGAAAATGTCATATAACTTGAGTGGGGTTGCATTATCGATTGCGTAGGCGTAGCCCGTCGTAGACATCGCTATTTTTATCTCACTGGTTGCCCTCTCGCTGGGATTTAACCTCAGAGCTAATAGTACAGTAACAGGACACTTTTTGAGGATTGGCAGTGCAATTCTCATGGGTGCAGCCATTCCGTCAATGCACTACATAGGGATGATGGCTACCCATTTTTCAGTCATCGAATCGGTCGAGTTTTCAGCAGTTGATACTGCTGCAACTTATTGGATGGCTGCGATTATTGGCTTATTCACATTACTCCTTCTAGGATGGACGCTGCTCACATCTTTTTTCAACGAACAATTGAGTGTTCAACTAGTCAAAACAGCTGATCTTAAAGAAAACGAAGAACGTCTTAAACAAGCCTTACAAAACCAAGAAGCGCTGGCTACTCTAGCTGAGTCTCGGTCTGAAGAATTAGAGATAGCTATGTTGGCACTTCAGAAAGCTCAATTGCAATTTCTTCAAGCAGAAAAAATGTCGTCTTTGGGACAAATAGTAGCGGGAGTTGCTCATGAGATTAACAATCCTGCTAACTTCATTTACGGAAACCTTTTTCATACGGAAATTTATCTGCGGGAACTCTTAGAATTAATCAACACTTATCAGCAACATTATCCGGAACCAGAGCTTGCAGTTCAAGCGAAATTAAAGTCTATTGATTTCCCATTTTTGCTAGAAGATTTACCTAAACTACTCAACTCAATGCAAGCCGGAGCCGAACGTATTAAGCATATTGTGGAATCCTTGCGTAACTTCTCTCGTCTAGACGAGGCACAATTGAAAGCTGTGGACATCCACGAAGGGCTTAATTCGACACTGCTCATTCTTCAGAACCGTATTAGTTATCCGCCGAACAATCGACCCGAAATTCTTGTAATTAAAGAATATGGTAATTTACCCTTAGTAAATTGCTATCCCGGACAGTTAAACCAAGTATTTTTCAATATTCTTGCAAATGCTATTGATGTGTTAGAAAAAAAGCTGATTAGCTTAAAACCAAAGTCCAGTTTTACACCTTTCATTCGGATTAAAACAACCATTAATCAAGTCGGTTGGGTCAATATTCAAATTTTCGACAATGGAGCTGGCATTAGTGAAGACGTACAAAATAAAATCTATGATCCCTTCTTCACAACTAAACCAGTTGGACAAGGAACTGGATTAGGATTATCAATTAGCTATCAGATTGTCGTTCAAACACATGGTGGTAGGCTCAACTGTATTTCTGCCAAGGGGCAAGGAACTACTTTTCAAATTGAGCTTCCAATTGATACATTGATACATACTTCCTGTTTTCAAAGAAAGCAATCTCAAGTAGTTCCAGATGAAGCTATTGAGTAAACACATCTCATTTTTGGTCTTGCTCTCCTGTTTGTGAGAAATGTTGTGGTTTTACTATTTGCTCTGATTTTTTAGGCTATTGTTGATCAACTTTTTCAGTATTACCTGCTTTTACCCAACCTTCTTGTTCGCTACCTTCCAAACGGATCTTTTGCCAGGATTTGTCGTCACTTTCTTGCAAAATAATAATTTTTTGATTAAAACCAACTCCACCAATCTTTTCAGATTCTTGATTTGGTTGCGATCGCAAACTCAAGCCTTCAGCCCAACTAACACGTCCTCGGTAAGCTCCCGGTGGCAATGGTTTTGGTGATGGGGTAGCCTTTGGTGATTCTGTGGGAGTAGAGGTTGAGGTTGGAGATGATTCAGCCTGAGTCCCAGATGGAAGGGTAGATTTACCTTCTCCAGGCTTAGTTGCTTTTGGAGCTTGGGCTTTCACCGAGGGACTATCATTGGAAAAAACGGGTTTGGCAGGGGATATGCCGGTGCGATTCATGAAGTAGAGTGCAATTGCAACGCCGCCACCTACTAACACAGCGATCGCTAAGAAAAACCCCAGTATAAACTTTGTAAAACCAGACAACATAGTTAAAACCTAATTATCAAGAGTCAAGGGTGAAGGTGAGCCAGTCACGTGCGTATTTTCCCACGGCAGTCGCTCATGGGGGAATCCGCTTCTGTGCGAGAGGCTTTTGCCAAAGCGGAGCGTCTCATAGAGAAAGCGCTGCCTCCCTATTCAGGGGAGTGGTGTTGAACTGGCTCTCAAGGGTTACGAGTAGAGAAGCAAGAACCCATCAGTATCAATAGTCCATAATAATTCATCATTAACTATTGACTTTTGACTAACTGATTATTGTAGCTATGCTGAATAGACATCTGGTGAAATTAAATATGCGTAATTGAGAACCCTTATAGAGAAGTAGCAGTGCTACGTCTCTACATTTTTTTCGGGTTTACGTAGTGCGCCGAAGGCGTTCGCTTAAAGGACTGTGTTTCGATGCTAAACGCGCTCTCCCAGCAGCAGCCCATTCTTGGAGTTGCTGAATTTGCTCTACAGCAGTTCGCGCCAAGGGGATGATTTGACTGGCTGCTTCTAAAATATCGTCGGTAGCAAAGTCGCGGTTTTGGCTAAATCCAATATGCATCGCTTCAATTAAAGTTTGCTCAATCTCTGCCCCAGAAAAATCGGGCGTTTCATAAGCTAACCTTTCAATGTCATAACTTTTTAAGTTATGGGGGCGCAATCGGGATAAATGAACATCATAAATTGCTTTTCTCTCTTCTTGGGTGGGCAATCCCACAAAGAAAATTTCATCAAATCGCCCCTTACGGAGCATTTCCGGCGGTAAAGCTTGGATGTCGTTGGCGGTGGCGACGACAAACACGGGTGAGGTTTTTTCGGCTAGCCAGTTAATAAAAGTACCAAACACACGGCTGGCTGTTCCGGCATCACCTCTGCTACCAAGTCCGGCAAAGGCTTTATCTATTTCATCAATCCACAAAATACAGGGAGCGAGGGCTTCAGCTACTTGGATCATTTGGCGAGTGCGAGATTCTGATTCACCCACCAAACCACCAAATAACCTGCCCACATCCAAACGTAGCAAAGGTAAATGCCAGTGATGAGCGATCGCTTTTGCCGTTAACGATTTACCAGTTCCCTGAATACCCACCAACATTAAACCACGGGGGTGCGGTAATCCGTACTGTCGCGCCTTATCAGTAAATGAGCCTCCCCGGCGAATCAGCCAGTCTTTCAAGTTATCCAGTCCGCCAATATCAGAAATTTGCTCAGTGGCGGGGTAGAAGTCCAGGATTTGGGTTTGGCGGATAGTTTGGCGCTTTTCTTCCAAAACGAGATCCACGTCTTCTGGTTGCAATTCGCCGTGGGTAGCGATCGCTTTTGCCAAAACCCGGCGAATCCGTTCCATTGAAAGTCCTTGACAAGAGCGCACCAAATCATCTAAAACTTTTCCAGAAAGCGAGTTACCAGTACTTTGTAGTAAGCGATCTACCTCAGTTTTAATTTCTGGGGCGGCGGGTAAGGGAAACTCGACGACTGTCAGCACTTCCGTTAAATCGTCAGGAATGGCGATGCGTGGCGACAGTAGGACAATATTTTTTGGTTGTGACTTGAGAAGCCTCGACAGATTGCGGAGTTTGCGGGCGATCGCTACATCATCTAAAAAGCGATGATAATCTCGTAAAATCAATACCGCAGGTGCGGAAGCTGGTAATTTTTCGATGAATTCTAAAGCTTGCAACGGGTTACGTCGCCCAAACCCAACATCATTGGGGTTTCCCTGGTAGCCATCGACAAAATCCCAAGTATACACTGGGCGATTACCCTGATTGGTTGCTTCTTCCCGGATAGCTGCTTCTACCCGCTCCTCCTCGTATGTGGGAATATAAATCAAAGGATAGCGGGCGCGTAGCAGCAGTTTAAACTCTTCACGGAAGTTCATAGATAGCTGTGGTTATTTGTTCTTCTCTCATTGTTCTTTCTTTGTATTGTGTCTCACAACTAAAAACGAATATATCTCTCGTTAGCTAGCTCCACCAACGAATGAAACTTGGAGAAGTTTTGCTTACATAAAAGTTGAAGCAAAGCCGCGAAGCTTGCATTTGCAGGTGGAAACTGGGAACGAGTGAATTTACGCTGCCATCCGTAATGTAGTAATTAGCTCAGTATATACGTAATTTTTTTAATATTCGGGAAAGTTATCTGCTCTATTTGAAGTAAAGTTGAAATTATGTTTTTATCAAGCAAATAAAATGGCAGAAGATAACTCACAGCCCAAAAATCCTGGAGGAATGTCCCTCAATATTGACGGCGGTCAATTTTCAGGTGTTCAAGTTGGACAAGCTGCTGGCGACATGACCCAAAATCAGCAAAATACTCAGGGTGGGGCTGAGAAAGAATTGACCTTACCTGAGGTTGCGGAATTAATGGCACAAATTGAATCCATATTTCGTAATTCAGATTTACCAGAAGACCAAAAGAAACAAGCACTGAAACATCTGGATTATGCAAACGACGCAGTTAATGAAAAAGAACCAGACAAAGACACTGCGGCAACAAGTTTGCAAAAAGCTAGTAAAGTCCTCAAAGAAACGAACGAAACGTTTAATGCAGGGCAAGGGATTTGGCAAAAGTTAGAGCCAATTGCCAAACAATTAGCTCCTTGGTTAGGAGTTGCAGTTAAAAGTCTTTTATTTTTTACATAAAAAAAGGTTATGAATCAAGAACAGCCCCTTCAGAATTTGAATATCGATGGTGCTTTGATTCGGGAAGCTCAAATTGGACAGGCTGGACGAGACTTGCACCAAATTCAGTACCTAACTGTGAATGAAAGCTTTAGCCTAGCTAAACTAATAGGTCACAGGCAGGTAAAACCTCCTTCAGGGAAAGAGGAGTACCGTTTCCGAGAAGTTTTACTTAATAAAGTCAAACAGTATTGGATTAAAGGCGTACTAGAAAAATCTTTGTATACCAAAGGTCTAATTGATTTGGGACTGGAAGAACGATTAGACGCAGTAAAGCGCCCGTCTAGCATTGTTCAAGAAATTCCTAATAAGTCTGGGCAAACCTTACCTGAAGGTAAAAGTGTCTCTGATGTCTTCAATCAGATGGGAAAAGGACGAACCTTACTGATTTTAGGAGAACCCGGCGCGGGTAAAACGATCACTCTCCTGAAGTTGGCACAAGAATTAATTGCTCGTACCGAAAAAGATTTTAGCCAGCCTATTCCAGTAGTGCTGAACTTATCTTCTTGGGGAAATAAACAGCAAACAATTGCTGATTGGCTGATTGAGGAATTGAATAGTACATATCAAATTTCTAAGGCGCTTGGTAAAGTCTGGATTGAAGATCAACAAATATTACTGCTGTTAGATGGTTTAGATGAGGTGAAAATCGAGCGTCGAGAAACCTGCATTCGAGCCATCAACGAATTTATGCAAGAACATGGGTTGATCGAGATTGTGGTGACAAGCCGTATCCGAGATTATGAAGCTCTCTCTACTCGTTTACAATTGCAAGGTGCTATCTGCCTCCAATCTTTGACATTTCAGCAAGTTAACCAATATTTAGACAGGGCTGGTGAACAACTGGAAGCAGTAAAAACATTACTTCAAGAAGACACTACGTTGCAAGAGTTAGCCAAGTCTCCCCTGACTTTAAGTGTCATGACTCTGGCTTATAAAGGTAATAAACTTGAAGATTTACCCAATACAGGTTCTAAAGAGGAACGCCGAAAGCACCTGTTTGATACTTATATTGAACGGATGTTTGAGCGTCGTAAATATGAGCCAAGATACTCAGAAGTGCAAGCAATGCGCTGGTTAATTTGGCTAGCACAGCAGATGTTTCAGAAGTCTCAAACGATCTTTCTTCTTGAAAGAATACAGCCTACTTGGTTGTCAAATCGAGTGCAAAAAATACTTTATCAATTTGTAAATTGGCTGGTTGGAGTAATAATTTGTGGGTTGCTCGGCTGGCTAATACATCAATCACCTGGGGTGTTAATTGGTGTAATTACGGCTGGAATACCTTTAACTTGGAGTACGGTAGAAATAAAACCAGTTGAAACTTTGAAATGGTCTTGGCAAGAAGCCAAAAACTTTTTGAAAAATGGACTACCAGGTGGATTAGTTTTGGGGCTGATAATAGGACTGTTTTTTAAGCTAGTTAAAACTCCATTTGATCTCAAAACTGGGCTGCAATTAGTTGATACTCCATTTGATCTCAAAACTGGGCTGCAATTAGGTTTACTATACGGGCTAATTAATGGACTGATTTTAGGATTGTTAGGTGGACTGAGAGGCCCAGAGATAGTGATCAGAACAATTCCTAACCAAGGGATATGGAACTCAGCGAAGAATGCTCTGATAATGGGATTGTTCGGGGGATTACTTGGCGGATTATTTGGGAGATTAATTGGTGAACAAATCTTCGGAAAAACTGAATGGATGCAATTGTGTTTAGTGTTTGGACTTGTAGCTGGGCTTGTGTTTGGGGGTGGTCAAGCCTGGCTACAACACTTTACCTTACGCCTCTTTCTTTACACACAAAATTCCATACCTCGAAACTATGTCCGCTTTTTGGAATATGCGACTGAACACATCTTTTTGCAAAAAGTTGGAGGTAGTTACATTTTTATCCATCGAATGCTGCTGGAGCATTTTGCCCAAATGGAGTCAGTATTTATTCAACCAACTCCACAACCAATTCATCAGTCTACTAATAGGAATAATGCACTCACTGAATTTAATTCAACCAACAATTTTAATAGAGACACTCCATCTCAAACTCCAGTTGAAAATAATATGGTATGTAGCAGTTGTAGTTGCAAGAATCCGGTTACTTTCAACTTCTGTACCAAGTGTGGGAGACGATTAAATCAACCAATTAGCCGAGGCTAAACTAAGCATAGCCATAATGATAAATAAAAAACATTATTTGCCAGTTTGTGTTTATTATTACGGCTAACTGCTTTGAGTTGCTGGCTTTACTGTGTACCCTAGAGCTATAGCAAGCCTGAACCATTCGTAAAAAAACAAGATCCCCGACAACTATTACGAAGTCGGGGATCTGCTTATTGCAATTTTTACAAATCAAATACGATTGCTATATAATAATTGACTCCTTGGAATAAACGCGCTATCAGTAGCGCGTCAACCAAGTTGAAAGTAACCTGTCTATCCCGGAAGTCGCTTTTTCAATGCTTCCAGAGAAGCCCAACGGTGATCAACTGGAGTTTCAGAAGTATCAGAACTATCAACAGTACTACTTACAGGAATACCTGGACAATTGCGATCGCACAGTTGCCGTTGTGGTACTGTCAACCACATCTGCTCATACAGCCATTCGTTGGGATAAAAATAACCATCGGGCGGTAAACTTTCCAGTAAATCTTCCATAACCACTTCCCTTTCTAAGGGCAAGTCATTTGCCTGATTTGCAGTTTCGTCTAACCAGATGATTTCTTTCGTATCAAGCCCTAAACGTCGATTGTATTGCTGCAAACAGCGATTGCAGGTACAAGTAATAATTGTTTCTGCCTGACTAGACACTTGCAAGTAATTACCATGATGCTGTACGCGCACATGCCCGCGAACTGGTGTCAAAGTTTCCAGACCAGGCAGAAATTCATTAACCTGAACTTCCTCTGTCCGCTCCGGGGCTTGAGTTAGCTGCGGAATATAAATTGCGTCCATAGGATTCGTGAGACATCCTCACTAAAATTTATCTTAGATTACCAGTAACTATACTGATACTGAATCTTTATTTTATCCCTTAATAACAAGAGAAATTTTGATATATGGTTATGAGTTTTTAATTAACTCCAAACTCATAACTCCTAACTCCCAACTTTTAACTCCCAACTCCTTCCAACGAAGCTGGACAAACAACCAGATGACGATGTGGCTCTTTACCGCGACTGAAGGTTTCTAAATCTCCAAATTCCTTCAAGAAGGTATGAACTTGACGCCGTTCAGCAGAACTAAGAGATTTGATTTCCACTTCTCTACCAGAAAAGCGCACTTCATCGGCTGCTGCTTCTGCTAATGCGCGAATTTCGGCTTCTCTTTTGACCCTGTAGCCATTTAACTCAATGGTGTAAGAGGCTTGTTCCTCTGGGGGTTGACTGAGGTTTAGAACCGAATTTGCTAGATACTGAATCGCATCTAACACAGAACCATCAGCACCAATTAATACCTGGATTTGTTCTGATGTCAAATTGGTTTGGTCAATAGTCAACCAGTAGTTATCTGGTTCTTCTAGGGAATCACCGTCTTGAGATTGGGCAGTTTCTAAATGACCCTGAATCTCAACAGGTATTCCAGTGACTTCCAGCAGAGTTTTTAACCACTGCTGACCTCGCTGCATCGGAATGTCGCTCATGATCCCCCTGTCGCCTTTTTCTTAGGACTTTTTGGTTCAAACGGTAATGCTTTTTGTTCTGTGACTGCTGCTTGTTTCTCCTGGGTTTCTACAATTTTTTGCAGTTCCTCCGGTAGAGGTTCGCGGGATAGAAGATAAGTTTGTGCAGTCTGGAAAATATTACCAATCACCATATACATCAATACCCCAGCTGGTAGGGGGAAGAACAAGAACATCCCAGAAAAGATAACGGGGGTGATTTTGTTAACTGTATCCTGCTGCGGATTGCCTCCACTGGAATTTTGCCCGGAAAGCATTTGGCTAACATAAAGGCTGATTCCAAAGAAGACGATCATGGCGACGATATCCCAATGGATTGTGCCATCTGGATCTTGTGCGCCAACCCTGCCTAAAGCATCAATGAATAAAAACCCTTTTTCTGCTGCCAATCCAGGAATTGTACCTTGAATGGTGACATCTCCCGGTTGCAAGGCTTCTACATTGCCCTGAGCATCAATTTTTATCCTATCTTCACCCTTGGTAATTTTCCAATCAGGAATCAGCTTATTTTCTGGGTGTTCTGCTAAAAGCACCTGAAACGGCTTACCTGCAACAGTCTGATACTGTATCTTGGTTTGTTCTCCCACCGCTAATTTGTTTCCGCTGGGAATAATGGCAGCTACTTTAACGTGTTCCCCATCTGCAACATAAATGTTTTGAGGAGCAGTGGCAAAGGCTTGGGGTTGAATTTGTTCGATTTGTTCTGCGGGAAGAATTTGCAGGTTAACGCTGTAGTTCGCACTTGCAAAAGGCGAACCCCGCAAAGTGGCAAACAGCGCTAACAAAACTGGCATTTGCACTAGTAATGGAAAACAGCCTGCCAAAGGGTTGCCAAATTCTTTTTGGACATTAACCATTTCCTCCTGCTGCTTTTGCGGTTCATCCTTATAGCGCTCTTTGATTTCTGCCATCCGCTTTTGCATCAGAGGTTGTACAATTCGCATTTTCCGCATATTGCGAATTGAGCCAGCACTCAGGGGATAGAGCGCAAAGCGGACTATCAAGGTCAAAGCAACGATCGCTAATCCGTAGCTAGGCACAATACCATAGAAAAAGTCTATGATTGGCAGCATCACGTTGTTCGAGAGAAAGCCGATACCAAAATCCATTATTCTGAATTCAACCTGAGGTACTGTAAACTGAATCTAATTTATCTAAATCATGGTTTGTCTGCGACTATCTTTCGCTACGGATAGCCGCACATTATAAATCGGGCATTGGGCACTTGTACTGAGCGACTTGCCTTGAGCGAAGTCGAAAGGAGCCGAAGTATTGGGCATTGGTTCTTCGCCCTCATCTCCCCCTGCTTTCTTTGCTCCCTACTTCCATCACTTATTGGCAGTGCCGCTAAATTCGGGATTTTTTGCAGCAATTCTTTCGTTAATGTAGTCATAGACTTCGCGAAAATTGGGAATTGCACGCAATTCGAGACGACTGCCGTTCTTTAGAGTGATCGCCATATCTCCCCAAAAGCCAATGCCACGGGGGACTTTGACGATTTTGACAATTTCTGAGTAAATTACGTCAGTGCGATCGCGCCCCTGCCAACCTCCGATCACAGTAATTCGGCGATCGGTGATGCGGAAACGCAGCCACAATGCCCTGACAATTGCCCCGACTGTTAATGGTATCCCGACAATGGTTAGCCCAATCAGCAGGTTGACAATTAAATCCCCAATATGGGGACCACCTTCATAATAAACATCTTCACGAATTCCCATCGAACACCTCAGCTTGTGCCAACAACTGCTCTAATTCTTGCAGAAATTGTGGGCTTACGCACTTAGATTCTGCTGCTGTAGGTTTAACAATGAATACTAGCCGCCATCCTGGTGATAATTTTGGCAGCAAGTTGTATAAAGCAGCAGTAATTTGCCGTTTGATTCGGTTACGAACCACTGCCCTTTTGCTGACTTTTGTGCTAATCGAAATCCCAATCTGCGTACTGCCAAGATGTGCTGAGTCAGTTGCCTGTGTAGTCTGGGTGGCAGTGTCCAAAGGAGGTTTTGTTGAACATAAGGGCTTTAAGGCTCTCAATGTTAAATAACAGCCATGACGCCGAATTCCTTCTCGGAAAACTGCCTGGAAATCCTTTCGGGATTTTAGCCGATTTGCTTTAGGCAAAGCCACAGATGCTCTTTATCGCTTGATATGCCCTAAACGCTCAGACGGTGACGTCCTTTTTTTCTTCTGGCGCTAATCACGTTTCTGCCGTCTGGTGTCCGCATCCTGGCGCGAAAACCAGAAGTTCTTTTTCTCTTACGACTAGTGCCGCCCAGTGTTCTTTTCATACTGTTCTCCCTTTAGGTGATTTTTATAAAAACTCACAATCTCTAATTGTATCACTTTGTTAGAGAATTGGGAATTGGGGATTGGTTCTTTTCCTTGTCCGTTTCCCCACTCTTAAGTAATGCTCACAATCCATGTTCCCATGTAGCGCAGTAGTGGTACATCCCCAGGGGAGAGCACTTGACAGTTAAAATAGTAAACTCCGCCGAACGATGGGTTTTTCACGTTAGATAACACTACTTCAACTGCACTACCTGCTGGCACTGGCTCTTGAGGAAAAATATTAATCAGTTTACCTTCTTTGTCCCACTTCACCTCAGAAAGCGGAACTGCTTTGCCTTTGACTCGGACTTCAATTTTTTTCTGGTCAAAAGTTCCTTTGTAATAATCAGGGTAGGTAATGGCAAATTGACCAACTGCCAATTTCATTCTTTTGGCTGGAATCTTTAATATGTATCGATCCCAACCATTAGCTTGTCCACCAAAATCTAACCGGAAGGGTAGCTGATTTTCTTGTTTGACGCCGCTAAACAGCGTAAATCCAGGTAAGCTTTGCGCCAAAGTCAAGGCTGGTAATCCAGTAACCAAAAAGCTAGTCACGGCTAAAGCAGAAAGTAAACGTCGCATAATTTGGGCTTCCTCTACCAAAATATAAATCTGTTATCTCAAATACCTGTGTGTTAGTATTCTTTACTAAACTTTACTACTGGCTTCCTGACAATGGACGTTTAATTTCCAAAAAAAGTGCCATCCTACCTGAAGTTTAGGCAACAGTAAAACTACTTGGTAGCAAAACGAACGTATGCTGGACTGACTTCATTACCCTTATCTAGTCCTAATTTGATACTAAGTTGGTCCAAATTGAACTAGATAGAAACACAGCTGGGATTGGATTGTGTTTCTAAATATGTATAAGTGTATCTAAATTTGAGAATTTTGTTATAAAATTTGATCCATGTCATCAGCGATCGCCAGTTAACTTGGGCTAAATTGATTAAAATAAGTTGGAATCGTAGTTGTAATTATTAAAATTTGATTGGGAAATTATAAAGCTTTCAAAATTCGGTCAATATTACTCTATAAGAAAGGAATACCAAAATTTCTCAATCCCGAAAACAAGTTAAAGATAAAGATGCAAAATTTGGGAATCAATTTAGGATGTGCAATACGTAACCCTGTTTGCAACTATCTGAAAATATGACATCTGCGAGCGGCAAAGTCCGGCTTTGCCTGGACAGCTAAGAATGGGAGAGGAAAGTTTCAAGGTTCAATCTACAAGTAAAAGTCATAGCTGATGTTCCTGCCTAAGTACTATGAATGCGGGATATCCTTCATCTAGACAATCGCTTACTTGGCAAAGATTAGGTATTTATCTTCAGGAGATTTCATGAGAATAGCAGTTGCTAAAGAAATTGAAGTTTGTGAACGTCGTGTAGCATTAATTCCTGACACCGTTGCTCGATTGGTAAAACAAGGTTTGGAAGTCTGGGTGGAAGCAGGTGCAGGAGAGCGCTCTTTTTTCAGTGATTCTGACTATGAAGCCGCAGGAGGCACAATAATCAGCGATACTGCCAAATTATGGGGCGAAACAGATATTCTGCTGAAAGTCAGCCCACCACAAGAGCGAGAAGATGGACGCTCAGAAGTTGATTTGTTAAAGGAAGGGGCTGTATTACTCAGTTTCCTCAATCCTTTGGGAAATCCTGTTGTAGCACAGCAACTAGCAAATCGGAAAGTCACAGCCTTGAGTATGGAAATGATTCCCCGTACCACCAGGGCACAAAGTATGGATGCTTTGTCCTCGCAAGCTTCATTAGCAGGTTATAAGGCAGTATTAATTGCCGCAGCGGCATTACCGAAATACTTCCCGATGTTAACCACAGCCGCAGGCACGATCGCTCCAGCGAAAGTATTTATTATGGGTGCTGGTGTAGCCGGATTGCAAGCGATCGCCACCGCTAGACGTTTGGGAGCAGTGGTAGAAGCCTTTGATATTCGTCCAGCTGTTAAAGAAGAAGTGCAAAGCTTAGGGGCAAAATTCGTTGAAGTCAAATTAGACGAAGAAACCGTCGCTGCTGGCGGTTACGCCAAGGAAATTTCTGAAGCTAGCAAACAACGTACCCAAGAAGTTGTCGCCGAACACGTTAAAAATTCTGATGTGGTAATTACCACCGCCCAAGTTCCTGGAAGACAAGCACCACGGCTGGTTACAGAAGAAATGGTGGCACAAATGAAACCAGGTTCAGTGATTGTGGATTTGGCTGCTGATCAGGGTGGTAACTGCGCCTGCACAGAACCCGGAAAAGATATTGTATGGAACGGCGTGACAATTATCGGCCCCATCAATCTCCCATCATCGATGCCAATTCATGCCAGCCAATTGTATGCCAAGAACGTAACTTCGTTGATGCAACTGCTAATTAAAGACAAAGCTTTGCAGGTTGACTTTAGTGACGACATCGTTGATGCAGCTTGCGTTACCCACGCTGGTGAAATTCGCAATCAACGCGTGCGGGATGCGCTACAAGCTTTGAGCAGCGTTGGAGCAGGTTAGTAGCCAAATTACTATAAGGAGTTTTGATTTCATGACAGAGGCATTACTTGCTGCTTTGTTTGTATTTGTTTTGGCATCTTTTATCGGCTTTGAAGTCATCAACAAAATACCACCGACTCTACACACGCCCTTAATGTCAGGCTCAAACGCGATTTCTGGGATTTCGGTACTTGGGGCAATAGTAGCTTCAGGTGCTAGAGAAACAAGTGTGTCAGTGATTCTCGGTTTAATTGCTGTGGTATTCGCAACTGTTAACGTTATAGGTGGCTTCCTCGTCACAGACAGAATGCTGCAAATGTTCAAGAAAAAGGAGATTAAGGCGTGAGCGACTTTTTACCAACTGGCATTCAGCTGACGTACTTAGTCGCTGCATCGTTATTCATTTTTGGTTTGAAAAAGCTGGGTTCACCAGCTACAGCTAGGAACGGTAATCTCGTCGCGGCTGTAGGGATGCTACTAGCGATCGTAGCGACAATGCTGGATCAGCATGTGTTGAACTACGAGATGATATTGTTGGGCTTGGCGATTGGATCGGCAATTGGGGCGATCGTTGCCTACAAAGTCCAAATGACGGAAATGCCCCAAATGGTGGGTTTACTCAATGGTTTAGGCGGTGCAGCTTCGGCATTAGTCGCCGTTGCTGAATTCTGGCGGTTATTGGATTCTGGCGCACCCGTACCCCTAGATGTGAACATTTCCATGCTGTTGGACGTGTTAATCGGTGGTGTTACCTTCACAGGTAGTTTTCTAGCCTTTGCAAAATTGCAAGGGTTAATCAGTGGTTCCCCGATAACATTTCCTTTTCAGCAACCATTTAACCTCTTACTTCTAGGTGCTTATTTGGTAGGCAGTGCCTATTTAATTATTACACCAGATAGCTTACCCATATTCTTAGGAGTGGTAGCTGTTTCCTTAGTGCTGGGTGTAATGTTCGTCATCCCCATTGGTGGCGGCGATATGCCTGTGGTAATTTCGCTGTTGAACTCGTTGTCAGGTGTGGCGGCGGCGGCAGCAGGATTTGTGGTGATGAACAATATGTTAATCATCGCTGGGGCTTTGGTAGGAGCATCTGGCTTAATCCTCACCGAGATTATGTGTAAGGCGATGAACCGCTCCTTATTTAGTGTGCTGTTCAGCGCTTTTGGGACAGGATCTACTTCTGGTGGTGGTGCTGCTAGTGGTGGTGCAACTGATCAAAGCGTCCGCAGTATCGATCCTGAAGAAGGGGCGATGATGTTGGGTTATGCCCGTTCTGTGGTAATTGTGCCTGGTTATGGTATGGCAGTTGCCCAAGCGCAACATAGCGTCCGGGAATTGTCAGATCAGTTAGAAAAAATGGGCGTTGATGTCAAGTATGCCATTCACCCTGTTGCTGGGAGAATGCCGGGGCACATGAATGTGTTGCTGGCAGAGGCAAATGTGCCTTATACGCAGTTGTACGATATGGATGATATTAATCCCCAGTTTGAGCAAGCGGATGTGGCTTTAGTGATTGGGGCAAATGATGTGGTAAATCCGGCGGCGCGGAGTGATACAAATAGCCCGATTTATGGTATGCCGATTTTGGAAGTAGATCGGGCGAAGCAGACGATTGTGATTAAGCGCGGGATGAGTACGGGTTTTGCCGGTGTAGAAAATGAGTTGTTCTACAAGGATAAAACTACGATGCTTTTTGGTAGCGCGAAGGATATGGTGGCGAAGTTGGTTTCGGAAGTGAAGCAACTTTAAGAGAAACGAACCGCGAAGGCGCAAAGGACGCGAAGGAAGAATTTAGAGAGTTAGCTTGCATTAGGGGCTTGATGTTCCTGAAGCAAGTTTTTTTTGTTGGGAAATAGGTAGGTTTTATTGAAAGATTTGCTATTTAGAAATAAACTAAAATAACTTAAATGGAAATTGCCAAGATTTTTCTATCTCTTGAAGTTTCCAGTAATGGGTACGATACATCACCATTTCTTGTAATTCAAGTTTAGGTAGTAGATTTTGGTAAACAAATAATTGGTTAACTACGCATAGAAAAAGTTTAATATCTAATTTTAATAGATTTGGCATTAAATAAAGAAAATCTTCTTGTGTAAAATCTGCTTCATAAGCACGTTTAAGAACAAGATTATAAGTTTTAGAGACTCTAAGCCTTTTTACTTGATAAAGAACAGGACTATAATAGACATTTATAATTGCTTTAATAGGAATATTTTCTATATAATTTTGTTCCGCATATTCTTTTGTCTCTCTTTGCTCGAACAATCTACCCTTAAAAATAAGAAATTCCTGAAAATATTCTGTAAATTTTAATTCGACTTTTGGTTCTAAGTTATCAAATTTAGTTACACTTCGATCTAACCAACAAGATTGCCAAATTTTATACTTCCTTTTTAAGGAGTATATCTTGACTTCAATCTTAATATCAACAGCTTTTTTATCACTTATATTAATGACTTTATAATTAGGGTAAATGGGAAATAGTTTGTAATGGTCTCTAAATGTTGGTAATTCTAATTCTGCTTTTAATACGGGAGAATTTAATGCAGCAAACTTTTTCTCTGTATTCCAATAGTTCCAGAGAGTAAATGCTAAAGTTAAACCGCTTATATAGTCTCTAAATTCTAAATTATGAAACAAATAAATTATATTTTTAGAGAAAATATGGAGGTAAGTTTCAATCCAAAAGTACAAGCTAACACTACTCATTTTTCCCAAATACAGCGATTTTAAATTTTACTACAGACTATAGTCTGTTACGTAAGTGCAACTACCCGCATTGCATGATTGTAACTTCTGTTGAAAGTTTTCTCCTGACATCACATAAACTGGAAAATCCTGGCCACTGCTAGCGTTATAGACCACTATTAAGTGAGTTGCATTTATCCTTTGTCCTTCTGAAATCCAGTCAGGAATATCATTTTGATTTGCTTTCATCTTTATTGAAATTACTTATTAGTATTTTTGTAATATAATTAATACACACGAAAAAGTAATCTGTCAAGTAGGATAATAGACAAATAGAAACCTAATCGCCTGATTCTAATCCGAAAACAAAAAGCGATCGCCTCATCTCTGCTTCCTCTGTGTTCTTTGTGCCTCTGTGGTTTGTTAAAAAAAGCGATTGCCTGCAAAATCTTCAGCGTGCGATCGCTCTTTTTTTCCTCTGTGTCCTCTGCGCCTCTGTAGTTCGTTAAAAAGAGCGTAGGCGAAGCCCGCTGTTCGCATAGCGTCTCGTAGAGAAGGCATCGCCTGCAAAATCTCCACCGTGCGATCGCTAAAGTGTTGGATGAGAAATATTTAAGACAACACCTAATGCTTGAGAAACAAGTTGCATTTCTGAGTCGGAGAGTTGACCCAGTTTTCTAATTAATCTTATTTCTGAAACTGAACGTATTTGAAAAGTATCTACACCAGAAACTTTAGCTAAACTGTTCTCTGTACTTGGTTCCAGGCGCACCATCCAAGCTCTAACAGCATATCTTTCTTTCCAATCTGTAACTGGGACAACAACCTTCAAAGGCAAAATCCCAATAGCATCATCATTGACTATGATACAAGGACGTTTTTTGCTAATTTCTGTCCCTACTGTTGGATCTAAATTAACTAACCAGACTTCACCTCTGTACATAATTTACTGAGTTGTGGAAGTCTTCATCTGGGATCATCGCAAAAGTCTTCTCCCTCTAAGTCCGAGAATATATTTAATTCACTACCAGGTGCATAATCTGCAATAGCTGTCATAGCAGCTAGTGTTAATTGGCGTTTTTGCTCATCTTTGGTAAGTGAGTGTTTTTCTTGAAGAACCAATTGCAGGGCTGATTCAGCTATCTTTAGGCGATCGCTTATGCTCAGGCTTGGGAGTGCTTGGAGAATTTCTTTAGTTTCCATATTAATTCATAGAGCAACTTATATTACTAATGCTAGCGAAATTATGAGCAGCGATCGCCTGTAATAAATCTCCACAGTGCGATCGTCCTCTCCTTGCTCTGTGTTCTCTGCGCTTCTGCGGTTTGTTAAAAGAGCGATCGCCTATCTGTCACAATGCCTTGAAACGCAAATCCCCCACACTACCACCGCACAAGTCATGTCCAGATGTGTTTGCCCTTGTCTACCTGCCCGTGCTTTGTGCCAGTTGCGTAAGTCCTGTTTAATACAAGCAATTTCTGGATAAAACAAAGAATTTATATGACTTGAGTTGATTCTAGCAAGCACAAAAAAGCCAGAGTCCTCAAACCTACCAGCAGTCGCCCTGCTAAATAACTTTGTAGCGATCGCCAACCTCCATACCTCCATACACACAATATATCTATTATGTCAAGCAAGCCTGCGCTTTTATTAATTAGCAAATAGGCGAACTTGAACCAAAACCCATACGCAATCGGGAAATTATCAACAACCCTGATGAAATCTACCGAAAAGATGGAATAACATTTGTGTGTGCTTCAACAAATTTTGTATAAGAGTTGAAAATGATGATATGGCAACATCTAATATCCTCAAAGAACCACAGCTTTTGCGTCTGGGTAGCTTGTTTGGTGGACTGCGTGGCGATTTGACGGGAGGACTAACAGCAGCAGTGGTAGCATTGCCTTTGGCTTTAGCCTTTGCGGTGGCCAGTGGTGTGGAACCAAAGGCGGGACTTTACACCGCGATTGTGGCGGGAATTGTCGCAGCAATTTTTGGTGGTTCGTCAGTACAGATTACAGGGCCAACAGGTGCAATGGCTGTAGTTTTGGTGGGAATTGTCGCCAAGTACGGCCTTGAGAAAGTTTGGATTGCTGGGGTGATGGCTGGAATTATCCAAATTGCCTTGGGGGTTGCCAAACTTGGACAGTTAGTAAAGTTTATTCCTTATCCGGTAACGGCAGGTTTTACTAATGGTATTGCCGTCATTATTTTTTGTGGTCAGTTAAATAATTTCTTTGGTTTAAAATTACCGCGTAGCGAACATTTTTTGCCGGGACTTTGGCAAAGTCTAACTCATGTAGAAGCTCTTAATTGGGCAGCAGTTGCCTTAGCAGTTGTGGTGATCGCAACCAATGTTTTATGGCCGAGGATAAATACTACAATACCAGGTTCTTTAGTGGGACTGGTGTTAGCAACAGCGATCGCTTCTTCCTTCCATCTAAATGTACCTACAATTGGCACGATTCCTCAATCTTTACCGATGCCTCAAGGTATTCCCCACTGGAATGATTTTAGTGTGATTCGAGAACTAATTAACCCGGCTTTGGCTTTAGCTGCGCTGGGAAGTATTGAATCGTTGCTATCGGCGGTAGTGGCTGATGGGATGACAGTCAGCGAGAAACATAATAGCGATCGCGAATTAATTGGTCAAGGTTTGGCTAATATGATTGTGCCATTTTTTGGTGGCATCCCCGCTACAGGTGCGATCGCTCGAACTGCGGTTAATGTCCGTTCTGGCGGCAAAACTCGACTATCTGGGGTAATTCACGGACTTGCATTAGCAATTATTGTTTTAACTTTAGCACCCCTAGCAGAACAGATTCCTTTAGCAGCACTTGCTGGCATTCTGATGGTGGTTAGCCTGCGGATGATTGAGTGGGAAGCCATTGGTTTATTGATGCGTGCTACCTACTCAGACTTTGCTGTGATGATTCTCACCTGGCTAGTGACAATCTTGTTTGACTTAGTTCTCGCTGTAGAAGTGGGATTGATTGCAGCCGGAGCCTTGTTCATTAAACGGATGAGCGATTTAAGTTTAGTTAAAATACCTGAAACCGAAGTATTTCCCCCTGGTACTCCTCTGGAATTAGGTAAGGAAATTGCCGTTTATCGGGTAGATGGCCCTGTATTTTTTGGTGCTGCTGAACGATTTGCTACCTTCCTCCGGGATGAACCGGAAGTGAAATATTTAATTCTGCGGTTGCGGTTTGTGCCAAATATGGACACAACTGGGTTAGTAGCCTTAGAGGATATTTATCACGACTTGGAACGGCACAATTGCCGATTAATTCTCACAGGTTTACAACCCGAAGTCCAACAACTACTAGAACGTACAGGATTGTTAAAAACAATTGGGTTATCAAATTGTTTTGAAACAACCACAGAGGCGATTTGCTCTATCTCTCCTCAGATTGCATGTTCTCAACCTGTAGCGGCTAATTTGAAAACAAAAGAATTGATGGAATTAAATGACTGAAAATATTTTGCTAATTCAACCCCAAGGATGTGTTGCAATCATTAATTGAATTGGTATAAGTCCCAAAAAGGATTTCTTAAAAGCCGCAAAGTATACTAAAAACTAAAGCCTGATTCAGCAATGAATACAGGCTTTTGATATTTTTGATTAAATTTTTGCATAAAGAACTTTAGTTTACAGGAATCTTCAGGTAAATAGACCACGCGGTAGGGGCGCAAGGCCTTGCGCCCCTACAAAAGATGTTACTGAATAGCGAATCCTTCTGGTCTGATTGCATCGTCCAAATCAACGCCCATCAGGTTAGCTCCCTGGATGTTTGCATTTGTTAGATTTGTATCTTCCAAATCTGCGTTTTGTAGGTTAGCGGTTTGCAAATTTGCTCCCAAGAGATTGGCTTTCTCTAGGTCTGCATCAAAAAGGTTTGCTCCCACCAGGTTTGCTCCCCAAAGGTTTACCTTGCCTAAATCTGCTCCTTGAAAGTTAGCCCCTTGTAAGTTTGTTTGCTGCAAGTTAGCCCTTTCTAAGTCTGCATTTTGTAAGTTAGCACCTTCCAAGTTTGCTGCTTGCAGGTTTACATCTTTTAACATTGCCCCAGCCAGGTTACAACCAACACATTCATTGGTCTGTAATAAATGTCTAACGTTTTCTGCTACAGACACTATTGGCGATACAATCGGAGATATTACTGGTGCTGTCACAGGCTCCATTGGCAATTCAACTGGAGCTAGTTCAGATTCCATAGATATGGATGGTGTTAGTGTTTGCGCTTTAGCGCTGGGCTGGATAAGCAGAGTAAATCCCGCGACAACTACCAGAAAGACTGCTGTTACGAGCCACTGAGTTAATTTTTTAGAGTTTGATTGATTCATTAGTTTCTTCATAATTTGATTCCTATTGGTGGGCTTGCTTTTATAAGAGCCATCGATAATGTGCTTTATTGTCACTTTAGATAATTTGATTGATAAGAGCAAATATTATTGTTATTCACATTGATAAATTCAAGTGATTAAAAATTTTTTAGATGGGAAACATCGCTGATTTTTTTTGCTGACATCAGGGACATAGCACCCATCAAGAATTGCGGCGTTATACCTAATTCCCAAGCATTGCCAGACTAGGTAAAAGTCGATATGTTTCACTTTTAATTAAGATAGAGAGTCCCAAGTAGATTAAGACAAAGGGGAAGATTTTTCGACCGTAGCGAGTTAAAACAGGAGTCATCAGAGGATTACGAGTCAGATTGTAAGAGAGTAAGCACCACGCCCCAATACTGAGATAGCAAACACAGACAATTACGCTCAAACTTGGAAGATTACTACTGGCAAACAACGGTACATAAATTCCAATATTGTTTCCTCCATTGGCAATGGTGACAGCGGAAACACGGTAAGTTTGAGGATCGCGGATAGTTGCGAATAGTGATTTCTTCTGGCGTCCAGATTTTACAGGAGAGGTTAAGTCAACTGACACCGCTTGCACTGTCTCTTCCTCTTCTCGACTAATGAAATTACTGATACCAATGGCAATGGGAAGCAAACCCAGCAAACCAATCCAGGTGCTAGGAATAATCAGACCGCCGAAGAAACCAGGGAGACTAGCACATACTAAGGTAGTAAATCCCAGAAATTCACCGAGAACAATATGCTTAGGACGAAAGCTACGATTGACTTTCCCGAAAAAAGCCGTCAAATATAAGTTGTCGTCAAAGGTAGTTGCAAAAGCGACAGAGATTCCAATAAAAAATGTACTAATTAGCCAAGTCATAATTGTTGCTCACAGTATATTCAATGCTGTTTGTCTTAGTCCTCTCTGCTTCTCAATGTGAAGGCAGATTAGGAGATTTTGTGATTGTTTTCCTAACGACAACCGATCGATATTCGTTATTAATCAGCCAATTCCCCAATTTTTAGAGGCGATCGCCTTTAATCAAATTGGTGATTTTTTTCTCAGCAAGGTACCTTGGGAGCTCATGGAGTCAATATTATGGCTTTCAGCCAAATAAGAGCAAATACTCTTGTTTTTCAAAAGGATAAATAAAAGTGATTGACGCTTTTACTATATGTTTTGAGCTTTCTACCCATTGACACTGAACAGAAGAAAAGGAAAGAAAAAACCTTTAACCTTTTCCCTAAACCAAATTCTGAGTTCAAAATGCCCAAAACGAGTAGTATTGAATACTGAGCTATTGTTTGAGAAACTTCTATGCGTAGTTTACCGCCGTAGGCATCGCTCTTATTGAAGAGAACCCTTGTCAGATAGTAAAGCCTGGGATATCCTTGACGGCTAGCATTTAACATCGGTTAATATGACTAATCGCCCTCTGACTTCAGTTGTGAGATGTTCAGTAATGTTGAATTTTTAACTTGTAATTATGCTAACCAGTGTTGACCGTTTATTATTTGTCCGGCGAGTCCCGATTTTTAAGGAATTGCGGGATGATTTTATTGTGCGGCTCACTTCAGTGATGAACGAATTGTCATTCCCAGCTAATTACACTATCTTTCGACAGGGAGAAGAAGGGCGATCGCTCTATATTGTCGTGTCCGGTCGAGTTAAAGTTCACATTGGGAATAAACAGTTGGCAGAGGTGGAACAGGGAAAATACTTTGGGGAG
This sequence comes from Nostoc sp. 'Lobaria pulmonaria (5183) cyanobiont', assembly GCF_002949795.1. Taxonomy (NCBI): domain Bacteria; kingdom Bacillati; phylum Cyanobacteriota; class Cyanophyceae; order Nostocales; family Nostocaceae; genus Nostoc; species Nostoc sp. 'Lobaria pulmonaria (5183) cyanobiont'. The sequence goes on from NZ_CP026692.1 coordinate 6,380,118, forward strand.
ATGGCAGTATTCGATACTCAACCTCGATCTGCCACTGCCACGACTCTAGAACCTTGTGAATTTTTAGAACTGACGCAAGAGCAACTGTATGATGCGATCGAAGAAACTCCCGAAATTGCAGTGAATATTATTCGTGAGTTATCCCGTCTGATTCGCAGATTGAACGACGATATGAATGTAACCTCTTTGCAGAGTTAATAGACAAATGTAGAGATGTAGCGGTGCTACGTCTCTACAAGGGTTCTGGATAATGTAAAATTTGGTTCAAAATAAATGAAAACTGCTGTAAGTTTGATTATTAAACTCAGCACTGATCACTGCTTATTACTTAGGTTCACCCAGACCCGGAGTTTCTTCTTTATCAACTTTAGGCACAAAATCAGGACGTTCTTTGCTTTCCCAACCTGCGGGGCGTTTCGAGTTGTACCAAGCTATTGACCCAATGGTGACGGCGGCAATAAAACCAACGACATACACCAAGGTAAAAGCAACAGGAAAATGAGGGGCAGCATCTATAGCTGATGCTGCTGTTTGCATAAATAATAAATTCATGAGTATATTCTCCACAGTTAGGTAACAGTATTTAACACACTATAAGATGAGCGTATCACCTAACATCCCTCTGTAGTTTAGTTTGAGCAACTTCATATTGCATAAAATAAGGGCAGAGGGGCGGGGGAATTAGCTGACAGTTGTAGATTTGTTGCACCTAGTTTTACCTGTCAGTTTGCCCCCCTGCCTCTTGTTCAGCTTTTATATCTTTGCCATGCAGACTCGACTATTTGAGCAATGATTTCTGTGTATGTCACACCACCCAAACGTCCGATAATTGGCAAGTCTGAGCGGATATGATGTAATCCTGGCAATGGGTTAACCTCCATAAACTGCAATACACCGTTAGGATCGCAGCGCAGATCCACGCGGGCAGCATCACGGCAACCAAGAGTATGGTAAGCATCCAGCGCCAGTTGTCTTGCCTGTGCTGCCAGTGGTTCAGGATCTATGAGTAAACGATAAGATACTCGTTCCAAATACTCATCCTTGTTGAGGGTGGTATAGGCGAAAGCTTCCACTTGCCCTGTAAAAATTACTTCCATCACACCTACTACCCGTGAGTTGCTACCGTTGCCAATAATGGCTACTGTTACTTCTCTACCAGGAAGAAAGGTTTCCACAAGTATTGGTTGCTGAAAAAGTTCGTGTAACACTTGATAAGCATTTACTAGCTCCTGATGTTCTTTGACAAGAGAACGTCCAGTTACCCCTTTAGAACTGCCCTCCGCCATCGGCTTAAGAAAAAGTGGCATTGGCAACGACACAGCTGCTGCTTCTGCGGTAGTATTCACGACCTCAAAAGGGGCTGTCGGCAAACCGCGATCGCGTACTACTCTCTTAGCCAGCGCTTTATCTAACGTCAGGGCGCAGGTAAGCGGATCGGAAAAGGTGTAAGGTTGAGCGAATAATTCGCAGATTGCCGGGACTTGAGCTTCACGAGAGCGACCCTTTAAACCCTCAGCAATATTGAAAACCAGATCCCAGCGATCGCCTTTTGCCAAACGCCGAGCAAGTTCTCTACCATTACCGACACGTTCAACCTGATAACCTAACTGCAATAGTGCAGTTTCCAGCTCGATGATAGTTTCTTGATCGTCGAACTCCATCACCTCCGAGGCACTGAAACCAGCCTTAAGATAGTCCGCCTTCAGGTCAAAACACAGACCAATAAATAACCCCATAGCCCGATAATTCCCAGTGAGAAAGCTTTCTCTGTTAGCTTTAATGTACAAATTAGGTGTCTTACAGCTCTTTTCAGTTAAATAGACCACGTGGTAGGGGCGCAAGGCCTTGCGCCTTTACAACAGGTGTGGTTCAAATACTTGAAAACTGGTGTAATTAAGGAATTTCAATTACTAAATCCTTAATTAATTGAAAATATCTCATCAACTACCTCAAACCATATAGGAGATTTATCATCAGGAGAACCGTTGTAGTTGGCAGTAATTTCTTCTGCCGCTTCTATATCTCGGTAGGCAATCAGATCCAACTCTCGGTCGGCGAATTTTTTCACATAATAACTATTGGGATGGTAAGAATGGTTGATCAAGGAAGATAAACCTAGAGCGATCGCCGCAGCTTTATCTTCCCAATCGTAGTAATAGTTGCCCAAAAGTGTTTTATCTAGGAATTCAACCTGTTCTGCGGGTATAACAACAACTGGCACTCTCTCAATGATCTCTCCTTTCAAAAAGCGCTTCTGTGCGAAGACACCTCGACCTTTTAGGTTTGTATTACCAACAATCAACATTCCAACTAATCTCCTGCTATTACTTAGCTTTTTGGTTTGCCAAGAACTCAATAGAAACATTCCAATCGACTCTTTTAGATGATGGCGATCAACTCGTGTACAAATATATAGTGTTATATAGCGGTTCCCATTCAGATGCAGTACAACATTATATTGCGAGGTGTAGGGGCACGGCAGTGCCGTGCCCCTACGGGTGTACCTCACGGAAACGAGAACCGCTATATCAAGTCCGGTTAATCACTTATGATTACCGCATCTGTGCAAAAATCCCAAAAGCCTCTTTCCCCAGCAAGAACTGCGGTCTATAATGATAAGTTTTTAGCCGGACACGATATTAGCCCTGCTCCACTGGATCTACATAGGTGTACGTCTTACCTGCCCAATTTTGCAATGTAGCTGTACCATTCTCATAAGCAACTAGAGTCTCGGCTTGAATTGGGACTTTGCCACCACCACCAGGGGCATCAATTACATAAGTTGGTACAGCGTAGCCAGTAGTATGACCACGTAATTTAGAAATTAAATCAAGCCCAGTTTGCACACTCGTTCGCAGATGTGCAGTACCAACAACTGGGTCGCATTGATAAAGATAATAAGGTCGCACACGCAGCTTAAGAAGACCGTGAAACAGATTCTTCAGGGCTTTTTCAGAATCATTCACACCTTTTAACAGCACGGTTTGACTGCCTAGAGGAATGCCGCCATCAGCGAGGCGATCGCAAGCTTGTGCAACTTCTGGGGTAAGTTCTCGCAGATGACAAAAGTGCAAAGATAGCCACACACGATGTTTACGAAGTAAGGCAACCAATTGCGGTGTAATTCGCTGCGGTAAAAAACTTGGCACGCGGGAACCAATTCGGATAAATTCAATATGCTTAATGGCACGCAGCCGCCCAAGCAAATTGTCTAAAGGTTCATCAGCCATCAATAGAGGATCGCCACCAGAAATTAGCACATCACGGATCTCGGTGTGTTCCTCCAGGTAAGCAGCGATCGCATCCAACCGCCGCGTTACTGGGTACATCTCACCTTGGCTCACCAAACGAGAGCGGGTGCAATAACGACAATAAGCGGCGCAGCTGTCTAGGGCAAGCAGCAATACTCGGTCAGGGTAGCGGTGTACAAGTCCTGGCACTGGAGTGTCGTTATCTTCACCGCATGGATCTACCATATCTGCTGGACTAACTATTAATTCTTCTTGCCGTGGTATCACCTGTAACCGTAGTGGACAAAGCGGATCTTCTGGATCGAGTAGTGATGCAAAATATGGAGTTACCGCTACAGCAAACTTCTCTGGTGCGATTAAAAGTCCCTGTTCTTCGGTAGCACTAAGCCTTAATAACTTCTGAAAGTGTTCCAGCTTAGTCAACCGATGCCGCATTTGCCAGCGCCAATCGTTCCAGCGTTCTTGGTTGTAAGTCTCTCCCAAAATCTGACAAATTTCTTCACACCGAATATCAGTTACTAGAGCATCTAGAATAGTGTTTTTGATCATGATTAGACCGAAATTAAGCTGAGAAAAATAAACAAATCACAGCCGAATAGAGTGCGGCGCAAATCTAGTTACCATCTCAATTAAGCAAGCAGACAAGTAGGAGCAATTCATGAATTGTCCCTACTCAAGTCCCTTGTTAAAGGTAAGCAAATTTCTGTCACAGTGTATTAGTATGTTTACTTAGATTTTTAGTTAAAATAAAAAAATCTATTTTAAGGTTCATAGCAAGTATTTTCCTATACAGAACATACTTATGCTGTCATAATAGCGATCGCTCTTAGAGTGCCTTTGTTACCTTGAGTCGGTCGCTCTTTCTGTGTTGTTGCGCCGTATTAATACATACACCAATGTCGCATATTTAATTATGTAATGATTTTTTTGGGTGCGATCGCACGCTGCATCTGCTCAATTGTGGCTTATCGTTGCAACGATCAAAAATGAGCCAAAAAATTTAGAGAAATAGTACGTATAATAATACGTATATATTGATTTGATTAAATCGGCGTTTCCTGAAAACGCATATTCTATGTCTATCGGGAATTTTGGCAATATCTACTCAGATGAGCTAGTTACAGCCACTGAGTTGAATCGTCAGCCTGGACGAGTTCTAGACAAAGCTTTAGAACGTCCAATTACAATTACTCGCAACGATCAGTCTTTTGCTTTGTTGCGCCGTGAGGAAGTAACTTTTCTTGTTCAAGCTGCAACACAGAGTAAAGCTGTTTTTGAAGTATTAACCGTTGCTTTTTCGTTATTACTTGGCCAAGAAATCGGCTTTGAACATCCTTATGGATGGCTGAGTGTATTTGACTCTGATGATCTGCAAGACTTTATCAAGGATCTGAGTGAAGCTTTTCGGTTAATTGATTTCTCTAGTCAGGCATGGGATATGATTGATGTGATTATCCATGAATGGCATGAGAGTGCTATTGCGATCGCTAGTCCTGAGTTAGTAGCAGCTTTTAGTGCCGAGATTGATGAAATACCATTAACTAAGCCATCTGCTCAAAGTGTTGTGTGAATTTGAGTGATGTCATAAAATCCTCCAGAAATTCCAATAATAGAAAATGTGGAGCCGCCAGAAGTTAAGCTGACGGCTCCGACATTAGCTGAGACAGAAAGTACTTGGTTAGTGGTAGCTAAAAATCGCCGAGTTAATCGGGACTGGGAAGCCTTAATAGAGCGTCATCCAGAAAGCACTCGTCGTTGTTACAAGGATTTATGTACTGCGCCAACAACCAGAAAGCCTGGTCGTGTTTTTCCTTTGAAGGGCAAACTCTACAAAGGCGTATGGGAATACGAGGTGACAAAAGGGGACAGAGTATTTTACGTTCCTGATGAAGAAGTCTTGAAAGTCGTTGTCTACTACGCAGGTAAACATCCAAATGCTGCACCCATACCGTAATTTGTGCGGCGTTGTATCCATAAAGTTAAGTACTGCTTATAACGCTCTTGAATCCATCCCCAATCAGATATTAAACTTCATCAGGATTTATCCCAAGCTGTCTCAAGCGTTCTGCTAAACGCTGGGCTTTTTGCTGTTCTTGTTCTAATTGGGATGTTAATAACTGGGATTTTTCTTGCTCTTGTTCTAATTGAGGTGTTAATAACTGCGATTTTTCCTCACCAGTTAGTAATAAATTTCCCTGTGCATCCCACCAACGCAACCAAGGCGCTGTAGTATTTCCATACTGTCCTTCCCAAATACCCAATTCGACACCCATTAAGGAAATCTCATAGTGTCCACGTTCGTTAGCAGTGAGGTGCTGATACCTACCATCAACTAAATGATAAACCTCAATCGCAGCTTTGCTAAATTCGTAAATGCCATAAAAAGGTACGCGGATTGCTTGCTCATATACCCAGAATTTACCAGTAATTGGAGTATTATCTCTTTCTTCTGAACCATCCCCAGAAGCGAATTCCAGTACAATTAGGGGAGCGACATATTCTTGCCACAATACATAGGAACGTCGAAACTGACCATTTAACATAGGTGCAACATTCGGGACGTAAAACCAATCGGGTGCTTCGGCACCGCGTTCAGGTGGTTCGGTCAAACGCCAGTAAATGCCACAATCTTGACCAATGCAATACTGCTTATCCGAGTGAATTTGCTGCAATATACCTTGAACGGAGTCAGTTAGGAGTATACTTTGCGGGTGTTCTTGAAAATTTTTCACAAAAGTTCCATCCGACTCTGGTAACTCAGTATGGTCGGGAAGATGAGTAATGCCTAGTTCGGACAGTTTGGCAATAGTCATTGAACTTTGGCGCGAGTTAATCGGCTTATTTATCTTAACACTGCTCCGACAAAAGGGTTGATGGTGGGTAGTTTACTGTCCAATAGTTAGTTATTTTAAAACTGTGATATTGACTCATTACAGCTAGGATTTTCTGTGATTATTGCTCGATATTGCCTCTCATAATTCTTGTGCATCACCTACCAAAACACAAGGCGCGATCGCTTTTCATTACCTTCTGATTAGTCTGCAAATAATCATGTAGCAAATTGCAACCTCGTGCCAGTAATTTTTCCAGTTGGATATCTGCTAAATCTCGGAAAATTACTGTGCCATTACCACTACCAGCAGCTAGAGTCTTGCCGTCATGGCTGAAACTGACGCTGGTTAACTCATCTTTATCGCCTTTCAAAGCAATCAGCAACGTCCCTTCTCGCCTCCAAATTCTCACTTTGTCATCACTGCTAGCTGCTAAAGTCTTGCCATCGGGGCTAAAACTGACACTGATAAAACTATCGCCATCGCCTGTGAGAGTATTTAGCAAATTACCGTCTCGATTCCAAATCTTCACCGTGCTGTCAATACTCACTGAGGCAATGCTTTGACCATCAGGCGACCAAGCAACCCCATTTACCCGGCGGCTGTGACCATTTAATGTGTATAGCAATTTACCATCTACACTCCAAATTTTCACGGTTTTATCATCGCTGGCTGAGGCTAACAACTTGCCATCAGGGCTAAAGCTTACCCAATTCACCGCTTCTTGATGTCCCTGCAAGGTGTTAAGTAGTTTACCGTTGCGGCTCCAAAGTTTCACTGTTTTATCTTTACTAGCGGAGGCAATTAATTGACCATCAGGCGACCAAGCTACACTCAAGATGGCATCATTATGACCCTGTAAGGTGTTGAGCAGTTGACCGTTGCTACTCCAAAGTTTTACTGTTTTATCTTTACTAGCGGAGGCAATTACTTGACCATCGGGCGACCAAGCTACACCCCAAACTTGACCCTGATGCCCCGTCAATATACGGAGTAGCTTGCCATCACGACTGAAAAGTTTTACAGTTTTGTCTCGGCTTGCTGCTGCTAAGGTGCGATCGCCTGGGCTAAAACTGATGCTAGTTATCCAGTCATCATTATCGGCTTTCGGCTTTCGCAATAGTACATCGTCCCAATGCCAAAGTTTAATAGTTTTGTCCCGACTGGCGGAAACCAGGGTGCGACCGTCTGGACTGAAACTGACACTGTTAACCCAATTATTATGTCCCTTCAGGGTTCCCAGCAACACACCTTCAGAACTCCAGAGTTTGATTGTCTCATCAGTACTTGCGGAAGCGATCGTATTACCATCGCGGCTAAAACTGACACTGGTAACTCCAGCACTATGACCTGATAAGGTTCGCAGTAGCTTTCCCTCCAGATTCCACAGCTTGATTGTCTGGTCTAAACTAGCAGATGCAATTGTTTGACCATCGGGCGACCAAGCTAGACTTTTGACTGCATCATCATGTCCCTGTAAGGTTTTGAGCGGCTTACCATCTCGATTCCACAGTTTCACTGTCTTGTCAGCACTCCCGGAAGCTAAGGTTTGACCATCGGTTGACCAAGCAACACTCAAGACTGCACCATCATGTCCCTGCAAAGTTTTGAGCAGCTTACCATCCCGACTCCACAGTTTCACTGTTTTGTCTGTACTCGCCGAAGCAATAATCTGACCATCTGGGCTGAAACTAACACTATTCACCACACCCCGATGTCCTAATAAAGTAGCAAGCAATTGACCTTCTCGACTCCAAAGTTTTATCGTCTTGTCTTGACTAGCGGAAGCAATGATTTGACTATCTGGGCTGAAACTGACGCTATTAACTACATCTTCATGCCCCGACAAGGTTTTGACCAAGCTACCATCAGGACGCCAGAGTTTGATTGTAGTATCCGCACTGGCTGAGGCAATTAAAGAGCGATCGAGGCTGAATGTAGCACTATTGACGCCAGATATATGCCCATCCAAGCGGTTATATTCTCTTACCCCGGAAACTGCTTGATAAAGCGCCGTCTGTACTTGCTCTCTTGTATTGGAATCTACCCAGACTGTTTGTTGTAATTTTCTCCCTGCCTTTAAAGCTTCTTTTAAGGCATCAATACCTTTTTGCGAGGCAAAGAGGGCTTCACTGGATGCACTGAGGGTTTTAATTTCGCTATCTACTGCTGTGACTATGGAAACACTTAATCCGAAGATGGCGAGAACAGAAGCGGTTAGGGCAATTTTCAGCGAACGATTTAATTGAGCTTCACTAAGTCTTTGTTTCTTTTGACTTTCTGCAAGTTTAGCTGTTAACTCTTTTTCTTTAAGTTCAGCTCGTAATTGCTCAATTTCTAACTGACTTAATTCTTCCCGCTTGTGTAATTCTCGCAATTCTGTTAATAAGTCTAATCCCTGTTGGGGATGAGATGTTACCAATTTAGAACGCTGGTTATTTTGACTAAGTTCGCTCTTCAGTCGCTCAATCTCAGCTTTACTTTGTTCTACTTTATAGCGTAACTGATTTAGTTGTACCTGTAAGCTCGATTCTTGTTGTTGTAGATAGCGAATCAAGTCTACTAAATAATCGTGAATCAGTTGATAGCGTTCTGGTACATCAGGAAAGAGAACTACTAAACCGGAACGTACTAAAATTTCTAATACTAAATCTAATTTGTCAGCATCTTCTAACTCTGCTAGCTGCGCCGCTAACTCAGCACGAGTTTTAAAAGGTCGGTTGTTGCTTTCATCTGTTAATAAGTATAAGACGAGTAAAGCGGCTCGTTCATTTTCTGGTCCACAGTCTTTAATCAGTTCCTTAATATATCGTTCGATAAGTTTGTTGGGTCTATATGGCTGATATTCTTCTAGTGTAGTAATGCGTTCATCTTGAATTTGCGCTCCTACAACTTGTAATTCAATGGGGCGGACTTCTCCAAATTCTGTTGATAAATCTTCGATTAAGGCATCAATTAAAGCGGGTTCTAAATTAAACTGCGATCGCTCCGTCAATTTTCGGATAATTGCTTTAGCATATTCTGGCGAAAAATTATTTAACTGATAGCGGATATGCTTATCGAGAATATTATTATTAATCGCTTCCAGTGCCGAGAGATGTTTAAAGTCTAATAACCGATGTAAATAATCTTCTCGCAAGGAAAGGATAACTTTCACAAAGGGTATATTCAGACAATCGCTAATAAATTTATCAAACTCTTGTTTTTGATTGCGATCGCTATAACCAAAGAAAAATTCTTCAAACTGGTCAAAAATTAAAACTGTGATCAAATGGCGATCGGCATTTTCTTGGAGTTGTTGTAAAATTCTACCGATGGTGAACGGTGTGCCAGGGTAAGGCAAAGCTTCCGGTTCAATGGCTGCTTCTGGTTTAATATCAGCGTAAATCGCCAGGGATGCATCATTAAACATCGCCTCACTTAAAGATTTCCCTAATTCTCGTGCCCAATCAGTATAAACTTGCAGTACCACAGGCACGGCTATTTGATCGCCAATGGCTCGATTTTGCAGTGCTGGAACTAAACCCGCCGTGACGGTAGAACTCTTACCCACCCCTGATTGACCGTGAATCACCGTCAGCTTTTGATCGGCGCGGCTAATTCTGCCAATTAAGTTATTAATATCACGCTCTCGACCAGAAGCTGCAATTTCTAGAGCAACGCTACTACTTCCAGAAGGTGACATCAGTGCTGGATTTGTCGCCTGTCTTTGGGGTTGCAAACGCCCTGCACCAATAAAAGCCCGAAAACCATACTGCTGCTCAACAGAACGCCGTTTCTGCCGAATGTAATAGGCTTCTAAATATCGCCCTTCTTCAAAGTAGAGCGATCGCAGTCTCCGCAATAAGCGAATATAACGATGGGCATCGTATTGATGGGCACTGCTTTCTAAGGCTGCTGGTAGTTCTTTTGTTGCCTTATCTAAGTATTCACGAGCGACTTCTAGCTCACCTAAATTTCGCTGTGCTTTCGCCAACACTAAATAGTAAATTTGCGCCAATAGTAATGGAAATAAGCAGTTATAAGGGTCATTCTGTTTTTGCGCCTCACCTAATTTCAGCAGTGATACGTGTGCTAAGATACTTGCCTGTACCCACCGCGACTGCTGCACAGCTACTTGCGCCAGAAAACCGTAGTCACAAGCTAGTTGGATTTGAGTACCATAAGTTTGATGTAACTCCAGAGACTTTTGAGCAACTGTCTGCAATTCTTCCCACTCTTGCAGATATTGCAAAACCTCAGCGAGTTGATTAATAAATCCAGCAACTATATCCAAACGCCCAGCCACCTGCAAAATATTCAAGCACTGCTGAAAATAAGATTTAGCAGTGTACCAATGGCGGCGGTTTTCTATTTGATTTTGCTCTGCAAAACGGCAATAACACAGCCCAATATAAAACAGCAAAATGCCCTGTCGCAGCAGTAGGGGAGATGGGCGATTAGGAGGCGTAGACGAAGAAAATACCCCCTCATCTCCCCCTGCTCCCCTACTCTCCTGCTCCCCTGCTTCTTCTCTCTCTGCCAACTTTTGCCAAACTTGCAAGCTTTGCTGAAAATGGACTAAACCTGTATTGATGCGATCGCTAATATAATTATCTAGACCAAAAACAAATTCTAAACTAGCGTGTAATTCTGGCTCTAAGGTAATACCACGATTGTGCAACTCTTTAATCGCAAAGTGGAGTTCATAACTATGTTCCCAGACTTGCTCGACAGTGGAATAATGCTTTGCAACTTGAGGAGGTTGGTGTTGTGCAGCATCGTTTGCTAACACTGTAGCAAATAAAGAGTCAGTTTCCTGTTGCAGAAATTGCAGCAGTGATTGAGTTGTCATTTCAAACCGAATCGGTGTCGCTGCCCAACTAGCAAAATCTGGTGCTAAACGGACTACCTTTTGCAATATTTCTTGGTTCACCCATAAAATCATTGGAAATGGGTGACGTTTGCGAAATTCATCCCGAATATGATTGATAGACCTGAGTAAATCGTCGAGTCCATCAACTGACTCTAAACCCAAAATCATCAACGCCGATGGCGGATTAGCTTCGGTTAGCAGTTGTAAATGAATACTTGTGTAAAGACTTCTGGCATTATGCGGCAGAACTACCTTTTGAATGTGGTGTACTCCTGAAGAGAGTTCTTCGAGTCGTTGCAGCATAAGTTCTTGCAAAACTTGATAATTGCAGCACACCAAAACCAGGGAAAATTGACCGCTAGAAAGGGCAATTGCTCTCCCCAAACTCCGTAAAGCACGCTCATTAGCTGCTGTTATATCTACTTGTGCGTGTCGTTCAACCATGATTTAAATTTTTCCGTCTCTGCTAAAACTGGGTTGACGGCAAACCAAGCTCCTTGATGATCGCGGTATTCAAATACAAATAGACTTCGCAAAAGGGTGTGGTATTCTATATCACCTCTAACTCGTTGCTGTTGCACTACCTGAAAGATTAGTTCCCACTCATGAGGATCGATAGCGTTAGTTCGGTAATCCCGCTGTCTTTGAATCACTAGTTCAACACACTCCCGATCAAAGGGTGGATCTTGTTCTCGCAGACAGTCAAATAGCAACCCTAGTAAGTCGCGTACATGACCACCACTAATCAAGCACAATCGATCTAAGGTTTCCAGATTATCAAACACCTCTGTAATTAAGCCTAACCGATCGCTAGGTAAAATGTCTGGAAAAGCTCTAGCTAGCACCATTTGCCGCATCATTGCTAGCCCTTGCAGAAAAATCTCACCAGAGCGCAAACGTACAGGTATCATCGGTAAAACTTTTGGTGCGACTCCACCCCCCAAACGATGCTGAAGTTCGGCGCTATCGTTGGAGAAAGTCAAGGCTAGGGGAATAGTGTAGACTACATGACAATTCAGTTTGCGTAATTGTTCGCCACGCTGAATAAATAAATATTCTGGCAGCGATCGCCCCGATGGTAAAGGTCGAATTGCGACTCGATCTAAGTTATCAACAATCACCACCAGTCCTTTTTTACCCCTGGTTTTCAGTTCTTTGTTGGCACGTTCTAGTAATTCTTGATTAATTGACTGTAAAATATTTGCGGTTCGCGGTTCGAGATAATCTCTTAACCGCCGCCGTAATTGGGGACTTTCTTTAGTTTTCGCGGTAATTTTGGCAATCCCCACAGACAATTCTGCTTCTACCCCAAGGTCAAGTGGCGTTTGTAAGAAATCAACAAGTTCGCCAAACAACTTGGTAAAGTAGCTAGGCTTGAACTTCATTTTCATCGCTTCTAGGCTTTCACTCACCTGTCCAGCGATCGCTAACAAAATATCAGTCACATCCACATCGGCCATTTCTAAGACATGGGTAGACTCAAAGTAAACTACATGAAATTGCTGCGCTTCTAACTCAGCTTTCAGGCGCAACAACTCTGTTGATTTTCCACAGCCGAGATGTCCTGTAAATAGTTGACAGGTTGGGATATCTGGCGATATTCTAGCGATCGTGCGCTGCAAAGCTTCGATAATTTTGCCACCCCGCACCGCAGCAAAATCAATATAGTACCTGCGATCGCTAGCGTTTCCTATAATTAGAGGTCTGCTCGGATTGCAAGCCTGATAAAATCTTTCTAAATCTAGGAGCATAACTAATCGAGTTCACTCAGGAATAGGGATAACAAAATCTACTGAATAAATATAAATATATTGATTTTAGGGAATTTCTCCCTTAATTTAAGTACATTTCAATCAAACTACTAACTAAATTAACAGCATTTCGGATAATTGTTCATATCTGAGGTTGGACATAACACATAGCAATGCTGATATTTAATTTTAAGTAAGCAGAAATACTACTATAAGTATAAATTGCCAAAATAGCTAATATTAAATAAGTTACTCTTATGAATATTAAAAATATCCAACACAAAAAAAGGTACTGTTAAGTACAATTTTGTAGTGCTATTGAATATATAGCGGTTCTCAATGTTTCAGTTCGCAAAAATTAGAAAGGTTCAACTGAACTGTCTGGCGATCGTCGCTATTGGCAGGTAAAGGCGTTTAAGAGGAGTTGCGGGCGTTGATGGGGCATGAAAATATCCAAACTACCTTACGTTACCAGAAAATAAATCTAGAAAGGATTAAGGTTGAATTTGTACCGCATCAAATCATCTATCTTCAGGCAGATTTTATAAAAATTAAAAAGCAAATATTGTGTTAGTAGCAATTTAGTTCCGGTTTACTCAGTTGTAACTAGTAGTCTGCCAAGCCAAAATTACGCTTGCGAAGATTAGGGTGCATGTTAAAAGGGAAGGGATAAAACACCCCAAAACATCTTCTGCTGCTCTCATGAAAGTGCAAGCAGCAGAAGATGCTTAGAAAACCCGTGATTCAGAACGAGTTGCCGCCGTGGCACGCGATTACACTCACTTGCAGTATATTTGTTAATAGGAGGTTATTTAATACATGAAAAGCTTTTTCAGCCTAGCCGCAGCGCAGGTAGCGCCTAGTTTGGTACTCTGTGCGACTTCTATCATTGCTTCTACTAATCTGGCTCAAGCTGCTGACTTAACATTTAACTGGAAAGGTGATGCTGGTTATTCGGCTTCTGGCTCGTTCAGCTACGATGAAACCACTACCCCAGCCATAATTTCCGAAAGTGGTGCGGGAGCTACAAAAGCCTTGCAGTCACTCAATGTTTCTTTTTTCAATCCATCACAGGAGTTGATTGGAACTAACAACGAAGTTGTTAATGGTGTATCAAGCAATCAGTTTTTCGATTTTAACTTTGACACGACTACAGGCAATTTGTTTGGGGCTTTTGATGTTGGCACTGGTAGTGGCATAGATGATGTTTTTCTCAGCAATGTTGAGGCTCCGGGTCGTATCTTCATCTCTCCGGGAGCGACCTCTTATCTTTACCAAAATATTACAGCAGACTATAGTCAATTACTCGATTCGAGTACGAATCAGATTAAAGCATCTGCGGTTCCTGAACCGACAACTGTTTTGGGAACCCTTGTAGTTGGCATTTTGGGTATAGCACTCAGCAGCAACAAAATTGCATTCTTCTCAAGAAAGCCAAAGAAAATCTACAGGACTTACGCATCTAAAGTATAAAAATTATTTAATAAACCTATCCCACTAATAATATTTTGTGAATCCAGATGTGGATAGTAGCCAGGTTAAGAAAAGAGGTTATACCAACGGGGTGGGAGCAGGGAATAGGAGAAGAATTAGCCCTGAAGTCAGGGCGAAAAATCCTTAAAAATGCTCAGTAAGTAATCTATAAACCCATTAAGTATAAAATTATCCGGTCATGCAAACGATCGGGCAAAATATGCTTTAGCAACGCTCCGATTTTGGCATCTTGTCCAACAAGATAGCGCGTCTTGGGCTGCTTTGCAGTCAGCGCAAGGACAACAACTTGAGCGACAATATCCGCAGAAATTCCCTTAGATGCGAGAATCTGCATTTTCTTGCGGACAATATTCATCGCTTGACCGTAGAGATTTTGTGCCGATTGTGGTAGAGCGTGCTGTGCTATTTCAGATTGACTAAGAGACTTTTCCCAGATTGGGGTAGCAATAGAACCAGGTTCAACAATTGAAACCGAGATTCCCCAAGGTCGTAACTCCATCCGCATCACATCAGTGAGTGCTTCCAAAGCAAATTTAGAAGCATTGTAAGCGCCCAAAAACGGCGCAGGACTCCTACCAGCAATGGAACCCATATTGACAATTCGACCCCGACTTTGGCGTAAAAGACCCAGAAATGCTTGTGTCACTGCTAATTGTCCAGTGACATTAACCTGCATCTGGAGTTGAAATTCGGCGATCGCTAATAATTCTAACGGCCCAGGAACAGCAATCCCGGCATTATTCACTAAACCTAAAATTCCCACATCACCAACTGCATTTGTTACCTTATCAACCGCAGCTGCGATCGATTCAGCGTCAGTAACATCTAAAAAAATCGGAATCAGCCTTTGTGACCCTTTCTGTTTAAGTGTTTGAGCATCAGCATCTTGACGCACTCCAGCAAAAACAGAGAAGCCTAATTGGTCTAGAAGCAAAGCACACGCTTGACCAATTCCTGTTGAGGCTCCTGTAACCACTACTGTACTTTGATTTTCTACAACCATTAATTTACTTTGATGATAGGGCTGCCTTCAGGAGGCAGGAGGCCGGAGAAAGAAGGTAGAATTAACCCACGTTTAAAAGCGTGGAACTTTGGTTGTGGAAGCTTTGTATCGCACTTCGTGCCGCTACGCTAACACACTGCATGTTTCGATACAATTCTTCTTTTGAAACTGGGTAATCACCCAGAACTAAAGTTTTCATTCATACTTCTTTCTTCTTGTCTCTTGCCTTCTGCCTTCTTTTATCAATCTTTGCAAGTGCCAGCACGCAGGCAATCTTCGGTTTGGTCATCTCTAGCCGACATTTGCCACGGCAAGATGCCTGACTGAGCATTTGTACTGTAAGCAATTAGAGCAGCTATTGTGGGATACTGGTTTCTAACAATTGTCACGTCACTACTAGAAGTATTGCCTAGCTCAACATTGTATAAATAAACAGGCAATGCCATAAAGGCAATGCAAATTATCCGGTTCATACCCAACCTCAGTTAACAATTTCCGATTACCCTATGTATAGATGCCACCTTGATGAACCGGATTTTTAAAACTGAGTATTAAATGTTGATGTTGTGTGAATTTATGTAGCGCTACTAACCACAAAGACGTGATTTCTAAATTATCGGTTCCAGCTTTTTTAGGTTAGGCATTGCCTACAAGATGGCTTCCTACTTACTTATGCAGATGCAAACCCAAAAAACAGGACAAAAAACCCACAGCACCCAAAAACATATCTTAGTAACTGCATTCCCCAGATAAAATAATGAAGAATGCTGAGTCACCGAAATGGTCGATGACCTACAAACACTCATGATACAAGCCCATAAATAAATTTAGGGTATTGTCAATTTTGAATTTTGAATTTTGAATTCGGAGCGAAGCGACGTGACGCCTTCACAAGACGTAGATACTGTAAACGTTCCTAACCTCGACCCAGAAGAATATGGCAACTCAGACACCGATCCTCTTGATGAGTTGCCTGGTGAAGTCGAAATGTCCCTTTTCGACCATCTAGAAGAGTTGCGACAGCGGATTTTCTATTCGTTGATTGCCGTAGCAGTGGGCATTATTGGCTGTTTCTTTGCCGTTAAGCCAATTGTCCAGTTACTTGAGGTTCCAGCACAAGGAGTAAAATTCCTCCAACTTGCACCTGGAGAATATTTCTTTGTCTCTCTGAAAGTTGCGGCATATACTGGCATTGTACTTACTAGTCCTTTGATTCTTTACCAGATTATCCAGTTTGTGCTTCCAGGACTGACTCGCCGCGAACGCCGTTTACTGAGGCCTGTGGTTTTGGGTTCGAGTGTGCTATTTGGGGCGGGTTTAGTATTTGCCTATTTACTGCTTATCCCCGCAGCCTTGAAATTTTTCATTAGCTACGGAGCAGATGTAGTCGAACAACTTTGGTCAATTGATAAATATTTTGAATTTGTGCTGCTATTGTTATTCAGCACTGGTTTAGCATTTCAAATTCCGATCATCCAACTGTTGCTCGGTAATTTGAACATTGTCTCGTCAGAACGGATGATTTCTGGTTGGCGTTACGTGATTATGGGAGCAGTGGTTTTAGGAGCCGTCCTCACACCTTCTACTGACCCTCTGACTCAAAGTCTTTTAGCAGGAGCAGTTTTAGCGCTTTATTTCGGTGGTGTTGGACTGGTGAAGCTTACAGGTAAATAACGATATTCCAAAAAATCTCAACTTAGTTGATAAGTGCGGTTAGTAAGATCCTAACCACCATTTCCAACTCTTCGGTAACTCGATAAAGGTTGATTGCTTGCTCAATACGCTGTGTCTGTCGATACAATCTGCCAAATTGCCAAACATTACCTGTTGTTACTGCTCCTAATATTTCTGTTTGAGTGGAATCAGTCCACCTATCAAGAGCTATCATTTCAGCTGCTAGTTGTGTAAATCCCCTATTTATATCTGCTTGCTTGGCTTCAATCACAATTAAATTAGTTTGTGTTTTGAGGAAATAATCAAAATTACCTTGAAGTCGGTTATCAACTTTAATAGTGTATTCAATTCGTAATTTAGCGCGGGAATAGTGAATTAAATCGGCAACAATTGGCGCAATTAGGATTTCCCGGCGTGTAGCTTCGTTCTCCAAATCTACATAGGGTAAAACTTCCTCAATTCGCTGCTTGAGGTCAGCAAGTCGGTCTAATGTGCCAGAATATTGAGGTAAATCAATAAATTTCCGCTCGAACGAATAGCCAAATTCCGCAACTAAATCGTCAACCGCAAACCCTAACTCAAAATAATTATTAAAAGTATACGAACGATTTGGGTCTAGCAATGGTTGGCGGCTCATTTGAGTTTCCTCCAATTTGTCAATATTTTTCCGAAGGTATTTTTGAATAAAAAATAGTGTAATTATTCAGAAATTTATTAACGTTAATGCAATAAGCGGTCACAATATCCATTCCGAAGAACGTTCGCCCAAATCGAGAGGAATGCTGACAGCTTTGCCAAGCCGGGGGCGATCGCGTGTTTGTGTGATAAATGTTTCTACTTGCGTTGACCCACCCAAGGCATGAAGATAATTGGCAATGCTATCAAGATGCTCTTGGTACTCCGCCTCATTCAAGGGAAAAGAAGCTTGCTCCAAGTATTTCCACATTACTTGCAAAAATATCTTTCCCTGTGCCCGCCGGAACTGGACATCATAAGAATATCCCCACTTATCAAGCAATATCTGACGTAATTCCTGTCCTGTCATAGCTTTTCTCAATCAGATTTTACATTTAGTTATGATGTTAAGTTCCGTGACTCCAGTATGATAAGGATATAAAGAAATGTAATGCTAACAGAAAAGATGCTAAATATATCTTGGAACAAAGAAGTATGGCATCGTTGTGAGCGCTAGCATTTCGACTTAGACAAGAGTTGCTCAAGTACAAGTACTTTTGTCAAAATGCTTAACAAAATACACAAAGAGCGCGTAGATTATGGCTCAATTTTCTGAATCAGCAGACGTGCCCGATATGGGGCGTCGTCAGTTCATGAATCTGCTCACTTTTGGGACTGTCACTGGAGTAGCTCTGGGTGCATTGTATCCCGTTGTCAAGTACTTTATTCCACCAGCAGCAGGTGGCGCTGGTGGTGGTGTAACGGCAAAAGACGAGTTAGGTAACGATGTTAGTGTCACTAAATTTCTAGAAAACCGGAATGCAGGCGATCGCAACCTAGTTCAAGGACTAAAGGGAGATCCTACCTATATTGTGGTAGACAGCAAAGAGGCGATCAAAGATTATGGCATTAACGCCATCTGTACCCACTTAGGTTGTGTCGTCCCCTGGAACGTTGCTGAGAACAAATTCAAGTGTCCTTGTCATGGTTCCCAGTATGACGAAACTGGTAAGGTTGTTCGGGGACCAGCGCCTCTGTCTCTGCCTTTAGCCCATACCAACGTAAACGACGACAAAATCGTTTTAACTCCTTGGACTGAAACCGACTTCCGCACAGGTGATGCACCTTGGTGGGGTTAATCAGTGCTGAGTTATGAGTGCTGAGTAAGGGATGAGGGAGATGAGGGAGTGAGGGAGATGAGGGAGTGAGGGAGAAATAACCCATACCCAATGCCCAATGCCCACTTGCCCTGAGCGAAGCCGAAGGGATGCCCAATGCCCAATGACTAATGACTAATGACTAATTCAATTGTCGCCTTTATAGAGATGAGAAATGTTTTCATAACAGCGAGGTTAACTCGCAGTGCTAGAGCGATTGTAAAAACATTGCTCATAGCGATCGCCACTGTGACATTTTACTTCACCAGCGATCTAGCTCTTCCCCAATCAGCTGCCGCCTATCCCTTTTGGGCACAGCAAACCTATCCCGAAACCCCCCGCGAACCAACAGGGCGAATTGTTTGTGCCAACTGTCACCTAGCCGCCAAGGTTACAGAAGTGGAAGTTCCCCAATCGGTGCTACCTGACACTGTATTCAAAGCTGTGGTGAAAATCCCCTACGATCTAAGCGCCCAGCAAGTTGGTGCCGATGGTTCTAAGGTTGGCTTGAACGTCGGTGCAGTACTGATGCTACCCGAAGGCTTTAAGATTGCTCCTGAAGACCGTCTTTCCGAAGAACTTAAAGAAGAAGTTGGCGACACTTTCTACCAACCCTACAGCGAAGACAAAGATAACGTCGTCATCGTCGGCCCTTTACCCGGTGAACAGTATCAGGAAATCGTCTTCCCAGTTCTTTCTCCCAACCCCGCAACCGACAAAAACATCCACTTCGGTAAATATTCAGTTCACGTAGGTGGTAATCGGGGACGTGGACAAGTTTTTCCCACAGGTGAAAAGAGCAACAACAATGTTTACAACGCTTCCGCTACTGGCACAATTACCAAAATTGCTAAAGAGGAAGATGGAGATGGTAACGTTAAATATCTAGTCAACATCCAACCTGAATCGGGTAATGTTGTCGTTGATACGATTCCTTTAGGGCCAGACCTGCTTGTTTCCGAAGGGCAAGCAGTTAAGAGTGGTGATGCTTTGACCAGCAACCCGAACGTCGGTGGATTCGGTCAAATAGATGCAGAAATCGTACTGCAAGACGCTTCCAGAGTCAAATGGATGATTGCATTCATCGCTCTTGTAATGTTGGCTCAAGTTATGTTAGTGCTGAAGAAGAAGCAGGTTGAAAAAGTTCAAGCTGCTGAAATGAATTTCTAAATTCTCTGCTAAATCATTACTTGTAGGACAGGCATCTTGCCTGTCTTTTTTATATGTTATTTACACAAAGCCTGGAAATTTGGAACTTAACTGTTAGTAGACTTTATTAACTTATGGAAACCGAGAATGTTGATGAAGCGAATAAAGATGAAGGCATTATCATGACCCTTTTTCTTGACTTTCTGATGAACGATGCTATGCAGAACCCTTCTAAACTTGTTCCTTATACCCAAAAAATGAGCGATGAAATGGATGATTTACTAGCTGATGTAGTTATAGATTAATGGCTGCATTTACTTGTAATTGATGGCAGACTTTTTGATACCCAAAAATTGAAGCGCATAGCAAATGATTAACAAAGAAACTGCCGAGCATTGCATTATCTATGGGGTAATACTTGTCATGGCTGGCACCTTGTTAAGCAACCATTGAGCGTGATTCACGAACTTATGCCACCAGGACATAAGCTCTCAACTCTGTAAAACTCATTTGCTCATAATTCGAGTTCATTGACAAACTCCCATTCGCCATTGCGATAAACAATGATTTACAGTTCATCCGCAGATAAGATGTAAACTTCTCCGGTTTTGTCGTCAAATCGAAATAAGCGGATATCTTTGTAAAGATTTGACAGCATTTGACAAACCCGTATACAGGCTAAGGCTTGCTCTGTTGTTGGTCAAATAAACGCTCCTCACTACTAATATAGGGTGGGCAATGCCCACCCTACAGCTGTTGATTACTTTGTGTGAGACTATAACGGACGGTAGACGCGATAGTTGATTTCCGGGAAGATATTATCCATTAACTCGACTTTTTCTAGCCAACCACTGTCAACTTTGCCGATTTTAACGTCTTCGTACAGCTTATTGAACCGCATTAGGTGCGATCGCGTCCGTCTAACTGCATAGGGTACCATTGTTCCCGTCCGCATAATAAATGCCCAGTCGGAAGATTGTGCTAATAACAATTCTCGCGCTGCTTGGTTCAAGGCTTTCCACGCCAACTCATCTTCTGGTTCCAGGTGCGAGATTTCAATCATCCGTTCAGCAGCTTTGTGCAAATGCGGATAAACCCACGCGTTCGTCTCATTCAACCAATACTCGTGGAAACCCTTGAAACCCCAACTCGACTGCGAAGGACGACAAACTTGCTGAGTTGGCTGGTCTCGCAAATAGTCTGCTAAATGGGTCATTTGATATGTTCCTTGGTCATACCACGACTTGCGGAATAGGTAATCGATGAACCAGGGGCCTTCATACCACCAATGTCCAAATAACTCTGCGTCATAAGGCGAAACGATAATTGGCGGTCGCTGCATTATACTATAAAGATGCTCAGATTGCTGCTCTCGATTATACATAAAGTTAGCAGCGTGTTCTGCGGCCTTTTCTCTAGCCCAATAAGGATCGTAAAGTGCCTTATCTGATAAACCTAAACCACGTCCAGTAATTTTGTGATATTTAATGCCCGTATTTTTCCGTTGGCCGTTGGGCATAATGTAGGGCTTGATGTACTCATATTCTGCTTCCCAGCCCAAATCTTTGTAAAATTCCCGATACTCCGCCGCTCCAGGATAGCCTACCTCAGAAGACCATACCTGTTGGGAAGATTCCTGATCTCGACCAAAGACAGCAACACCAGTTTCTGTATAAATTGGGGCATAAGTGCCAAAGCGCGGCCGGGGACGGGCATAAAGGATGCCATGCCCATCAGTGAGGAAGTAGCGTAACCCAGCATCAGCTAGCATCCGCTCTAAACCTTCATAGTAGGCACATTCCGGCAACCAAATGCCTCTGGGTGCTTGTCCAAAGGTTTGTTCGTAATGTTCGCAGGCTACCTGAATTTGCGCCCACACTGCTTGTGGATACATTTTCATCAACGGTAAATAGCCGTGAGTAGCGCCGCAAGTGATAATTTCCAGGTTGTTACTGTCTTGGAACTTCTTAAAAGCTGTCACCAAGTCCCCGCCATAGCGTTCCCATAGCTGACGTGCTTCGCTAAACTCAGTCACGTAATGTTCGGCTAAATAACGAAGATGCCCGTTGTTGACATTATGTTCTGCTTCTAGTGCTATAAGTTCTTCTAGTTGAGCTAAGTGTGCTTCGTAGCGTTCTTGAAGCAGAGGATCGCGAAGCATCGACACTAAAGGGGGTGTCATACTCATCGTGATTTTAAAGTCGATACCGTCTCGCTTTAAGCCTTCAAATACTTTCAATAAGGGGATGTAGGTTTCTGTGATGGCTTCATAGAGCCATTCTTCCTCCAGCACGTAGTCACTTTCCGGGTGACGAACGAAGGGTAGATGTGCGTGGAGTACAAGCGCAACGTAGCCGATAGCCATAGTGATTTTGGGGTGATACTTGTAAGTTGAAGGTCGAGAGGTTTGGCTGAAATTAACAATATTTTAAGACTTTATGGGGATCGTGAAGATACGAGTGTCAACTTTTCACATAAAAAGAACGCTTAGGCTGCTGCTTCATGTTAACTGTTCATCTCTAACCAAATTATCAATCTTAATCTCTAGTACCTACTAGATGTACATGACTTAAAGTTGTGACAAGTATATTTCACAACTATTTTGGTGCATGGCGTAAAAGCAGCGAAGTTGGAATGTATCTACTAATTACTATTTTCATATTCAGCAAGATACTGGTATCCAGCTTCACTAATTCCTAATAAATTTTTCAATTTGTAGATTTGACCCTTTTATCTCTATGTTGATCGAGTTCATTTCGTGATGTGTATGATTACCCCTACTATTTTTTGATAAGCGATCGCTAGAGTTATACAAAAAACGCTGAACTCAAACGCCGAAAACTGGTAAACTGTCCCACATTTAATTTGCACAATTTAAAGGCTGAAACTCATACCCAGAGTACGTCCAATTGGAAAACTAGATGTGGATTAGCTTAACAGTGGTGATGTGATTTCGTCATCAGCCAACAAGGTTGCGATCAGTTTTAATTGGGCAACTTCTCTGCGATATAACTTCTAGCTGCTGTAATTGCCAATTTGCAATCCAATATTCTTGGACTCCTGTGGATGAGTATTTTAGTTCATAGCATTATTTTTCTATGCCTAGTTTAGAGATAAAATTCTATTTTTCAGAATATTTGCTCAGGATCAATACCTGCGGCTCGCAAGCGTTCTGCCAATATTGCAGCCCGTTGACGTTCTTGTTCTAGTTGTTGATTTGCTTGCTCTAACTGTTCATTTGCTTCTTCCTCTGGCAACATCACCAGCTGCCTATCTGGTGTAAAAAAGCGTAATTTGCCCAAATATACTGCCAAATACAGCCCTAATTGCTGACTCCACAACCAACCCGACTCAGTGGGTACAAGTTCTTGATATTGCCCATCAACTATGTGAAATCCTTGTAATTCTAGGTTATTTGGGTCAAACCAAAAGTAATCTGGAGTGCGAAATGTATTTTGGTAGATTTGCTTTTTTAAACCTTTATCAACCGAGGCAGTGGAATTAGATAATAGCTCAATAATTACATTGGGGTATTTGCCGTCTTCTTGCCACACAACCCAGCTTTTGCGGTCTTTTTTCTCTGTATCTAAAACCACAAAGAAATCAGGTCCTCGAAATTCTTTTGACTTTTTCTGGTTGGGACTGAAATAGATTGTCAGGTTGCCGGTAGCATAAAAATCCTGACGATCGCGCCACCACCATTTAATCAGGCGGATAAGTAAATCAATTTGTTCGCGGTGTAAATCAGATTCCAAGGGGGGTTCATCACTATAGATATCACCTGGTGGGAAAATTATACTCTCAGTGACAGCTTGTAAACTAGGGGTGTTGGTAATGGGCTGAGACATACAAGATACTTTTTCTGTTTGTATCTATGCTATCGTGACCAACCTTTGGATTATGAATGCGTAGGCGCAGCCGATCGTAAACATTGCGCTCCTTATTCTTCATCCCGATATAACTCCTGCAAGTCTTGTAACTGAGTCTTCCGGGAAATCCGGCGATATTTTTTACTTTCTAGCTTGGGTTCGTATTGACTCTGCCCTTTGCCTTTGCTTTTGCTTTTTAACTTCATGGTAGATTCTGGATCGGCTTGTTGGTGTAGCTGTGTTTGATGAGCGATCGCCGCGTCCAAAAATTTTAAATAATGTTCATATCGTTCCCAGTTTCCCCGCACCACACACTCAGGCTCGTCTCGATGCAGACAATCACTAAACCGACAGCTAGCAACTGCTAACCGCTTTCTTGCTTCTGGGAAATAATGGATTAATTCTTCTGGGATACAATCCATATCAGGCTGATTAAAGCCGGGAGTATCTGCCAGTAAACCACCGCTAGGTAACTCAAATAATTCTATATGGCGAGTAGTATGACGACCACGAGCCAGTTTGCCAGAAACTTCTCCGACTCGCAGATGAAGAGAGTCAATCAGCGTATTAATCAGACTGGATTTACCAACGCCGGAAGGCCCAGCGATTACGGTAATTTTATTGCTCAAATATCTGGCTGCTTGGTCGGTATTGATACCATCTTTGACGCTGATAAATATTGGTTCATAGCCCCAACCGAGCAGACGATCGCTAACTTTTTGTTGTTCTGGCGGTGAAATTAAATCACTTTTATTCAAACATAAAAGCACATCTAAGCCAGTAGACTCAGCTTTAATTAGAAACCGACTCAACTGATAAGGTTCCAAAGGTGGATCGGCTACGGCAAATACTAATAAAATTTGGTTGACATTGGCGATCGCCGGACGATCTAATTCGCTTTGACGGGGTAAAACCTCAGCGATCGCACCCCGTCCCCCAGCCCAATCTGGCTCTTCTACCACAACGCGATCGCCTACCATCACCTGTTGTCCGATTTTTTTCAGACGTGTTCTTCGGGTACAAAGCAGGAGGGGAGGCAAGGGCAAAGGGGCATTTAAATTCAGTTTTTCCTCTGCTCCCTTGCTCCTCTGCTCTCCATCCTCTCGATCTAGCTGTACTCGGTAAAAATTAGCCTGTACAGCCACCACTGTACCCAATAACTGTCCAGTTGCGGCAAAATTTTCCCCTGTCATTGGCCAGCAACTGGACGGCGCACTAACAGAGAAAAATAATTAGTGCAGTCTGTAATTTGTTCCACCTGATAACCTGCCATTGTCAAACTATCAGGAACCTGCTCAATCGGCTCACCAGGGTCTAGCCAGACTTCTAGCAAACCTCCCAATGGCATTTTCTCCAGACGTAGTTTTGTCCGCACGAAATTAATCGGGCAAGGGGTGCCGCGTAAATCAAGTTGAGCATCGGGAGTTGAAACAGAAGAGGGCATCATCACTTAAATAAATTTCCCAAAAATCCTTCTAAACCACCTTTACCAGTCCGATCCCCCTTAATTTTAGCCAGCTTCTCCAGCAGCTCCCTCTCCTCTGGGGTGACTTTATTGGGAATATCAATTAATACATTCAGCATGTGATCCCCACGACTTACGGGATTACCCAAGCGGGGTACACCGCGGTTTTCCAACTTCATTACTGTATTCGGCTGAGTTCCAGCTGGAATGATTAGTTCTACTGGCCCATCTACTGTATCTACCTCTAACCGACAACCTAAAATCGCTTGCAGGTAGCTAACTTTGATTTCTGAGAGAATATTAATCCCATCCCGCTGGAATTCCTCGTCCTCATTCACGAACAAGTAAACGTATAAATCACCAGGAGGGCCACTACGTTGACCAGCATCTCCTTCACTAGAAATCCGCAAACGTGTGCCATTATCCACCCCAGCTGGAATGGTAATTTTGAGTTTCTTTGTGACTTGATTTGCGCCCTTACCATCACACGCGTCACACTTATCTTCAATTACCATCCCTGTTCCATTACAGGTGGGACAAGTCGAGACTTGGGTGAAACTGCCAAATGGTGTTCTTGTTACACGGCGTACTTGAGCCGATCCGCCACAAGTCGAACAAGTCCGAGGGCGGGTTCCAGGTTTAGCACCAGAACCGCTACAAACTTCACAATTTTCTAGATGGGAAATGCGAATTTCTTTTTCGCCACCAAATATCGCTTCCCGAAAGTCTAACTTCAGGTCTAGCCGCAGGTCATCACCCCTGGCAGGCCCACTGCGCCGTCTTTGTTGCGTGGGATTACCCATACCGCCAGCAAAGCCACTAAAAATGCTTTCAAAAATATCGGCAAAACCACCCATATCGCCGACATCTTGAAAGCCCGCGCCAGCAGCACCAGATACACCTTCTGGACCAAAGCGATCGTAACGAGCGCGGGTTTCGGGTTCTGAGAGTACCTCATAAGCGCGGTTAATTTCTTTAAAGCGATCCTCCGCCCCCGGTTCTTTGTTCACATCTGGGTGATATTTCCGGGCTAGACGGCGATAGGCTTGTTTGATTTCTTCTTTGTCAGTGTCACGAGAGACACCCAGGATTTCATAATAGTCGCGGGCCATATAGCAAAGGTAAAAGTTAGAGGGAAGAAAGCAGAAGTCAGTAGAACGTCATTCACGGTCACTTGCTACCCTATGGATTAAGTGTTTTGCCTACAGAGATGTAAGAGCAAGACATTATCCTTTAGAGGGCGGCTTGCCGGAGGGCAGGCAGAAGATAAAATTAATTTTTGTTAATAACTGATTTTACCCTTTACCTTTTACAAAAATTACCGACAAATCTTGAGCAACAGGTGCTTTCCTCGTAGGAGACGACAAAAGCTATAGAAGTTAGGAGCTGGTTGTAAGCCTTTGCTCAGACTTCTCACTGCCGAGTCGGCTGTCTCTTTTACAATTGTGCTACGTAGGAGAGGAAAACTCGCCCATCAACCAGAGGGGCTAGCCGCACCATTAGGTGTGGAAAACCACCCTTATGCTTTGGATTGGCTTTGAACTTGTACATAGCCTAGCCCAAAGTAATTTGCTTCTACAATCTAGCAAACCGCTGGGGTCTTGTGAAACTTCGCTAAATATTTAGATATATTAAAACGTCTTAATAAAATTTTGCAAATTAGGGAAATGGGGAGTGGGGAAGATGAGGGAGACAAGGGGACAAGGAGAATAACCAATGCCCAATGCTCAATGTCCAATGCTCCATGCCCAATGCCTCATGCCCAATGCCCAACCCCTAATCTATCGCCTCATAATCAGCCTGAGCAGTACTTTCTTCGTCAAAATCAAAGTTGAATTGTGGTATTAGCGTGCCATTCATTGGTGAGTCTACTTCTGGAGTAAAGTGACCAGATGAAGCCTCTTCAATCTCATCACTTTGGCTGTTAGCTCGATTGTAGACATCAGCACCAATTGCAAACAAGGTTTGTTGGAAGTCGTCTAAGCGCTGCTTAAATTCCACTGTGGAGATGCTGGAGTCAATCATTGCAGCTTGGAGTTGTGCAACTTTTTCACTAGCCAAGGTTTTCATCTGGTCGCCGATAAAGTTGCTATTATCCTTGATTGTGGATTCATAACTAAACAACAAATTATCTGCTTGGTTTTTGAGTTCAACCAGTTCTTTACGTCTTCTATCTTCTTCGGCAAACAGTTCGGCCTCTTGGCGCATCCGTTCGACTTCGTTGCTACTCAAACCACCTGTATTGGTAATCCTGATACTCTGTTCTCTACCTGTACCTTTATCTTGGGCAGAAACTTTCAGAATGCCGTTGACATCGATTTCAAAGGATACTTCAATTTGCGGCACACCCCGGGGCGATGGGGGAATTCCTGCTAATAGAAACTTGCCGAGACTCTTGTTATCTCGTGACATTGCCCGTTCACCTTGGAGGATGTGAATTTCCACCGAGATTTGTCCATCAACGGCTGTGGAAAAAACTTGTGACCGACTCGTAGGAATTGTGGTATTGCGTTCAATAATTTTGGTGAACACTTCACCCAAAGTTTCAATTCCCAAGGAAAGAGGGGTGACATCCAATAGTAAGAGATTATCGACTTCGCCACCCAACACACCTGCTTGAATAGCTGCTCCTAATGCTACGGCTTCGTCAGGGTTGATGGAGCGATCGGGAGCTTTGCCGTTGAAAAACTTAATCAGCGCGTTTTGGACTGCGGGAATACGCGTAGAACCACCTACCAAAATAATCCGATCTATGGATTCTGGTTTGAGATCCGCATCTTTGAGCGCTTGAATCATTGGTTCAATGGTCGCTTCAATTAATTTGGCGGCAAGTTCTTCAAATTTCGAGCGACTGAGTTCCATCTCCAGATGCTTTGGCCCGGTATCATCAGCTGTGATAAATGGCAAGTTGATGGAGGTATTCACCATACTGGAGAGTTCAATTTTTGCCTTTTCCGCTGCTTCCCGCAGCCGTTGCAATGCCATCTTGTCTTTGGAAAGGTCGATTTTCTCTTGTTCTTGGAAGCGTTCCATCATCCAAAGGACGATCGCATTATCAAAGTCGTCTCCACCTAAGTGGTTGTTACCACAAGTCGCCTTAACTTCAAAAACGCCATCCCCAAGTTGCAGGATCGATACGTCGAAGGTACCGCCTCCCAAGTCAAATACTAAAATTAGCTGCTCTTGGTCTTGCTTTTCCAATCCGAAAGCTAAAGCCGCAGATGTTGGTTCATTGATGATTCGCAGGACTTCTAGTCCAGCAATTGTGCCAGCATCTTTAGTTGCTTGTCTTTGGGCATCTGTGAAATATGCTGGTACGGTGATTACTGCTTGAGTGACTTCCTCACCCAAAAAGTTTTCCGCATCCTGCTTGAGCTTTTGCAGGATCATCGCAGATAATTCTTGGGGCGTATAGTTTTTTGAGCGAATTTGGACATCAACGGTTTCGTCTCGACCTTTGATGCAGTTGTAGGGGACGCGATCGCGTTCTACTTCAGTATCTTCCCAACGCCGCCCGATAAATCGTTTAATACTGTAAATTGTGTTTTCGGCATTAGTTACGGCTTGGCGTTTTGCCAATTGACCAACCAAGCGATCGCCACTCTTCCCAAATCCCACAATACTTGGAGTAGTTCGTCCCCCTTCAGAATTGGAGATCACAAGTGGTTGACCACCCTCCAAAACTGCGACGCAACTGTTAGTAGTGCCTAAGTCGATCCCAATAACTTTTCCCATATTTGCCAGTATTTTTACTGAATATTTCTTCTGTAATATGTCGCGGACTAACTTTTTTGCTAAGAACAAAGGCTAGCGGATAACGTCTGTGGAACCCCTGTTGCTGGTAGCAAGAAAGAAGTTGAAACACAACAGAGTTATCCAAAGCCTTGTCCAAGTTTTAGGTACGCGATGCTCGTCCTTGCTATAACCCAGGCACTTCAGG
Organism: Nostoc sp. 'Lobaria pulmonaria (5183) cyanobiont'; assembly: GCF_002949795.1. Classification (NCBI taxonomy): domain Bacteria; kingdom Bacillati; phylum Cyanobacteriota; class Cyanophyceae; order Nostocales; family Nostocaceae; genus Nostoc; species Nostoc sp. 'Lobaria pulmonaria (5183) cyanobiont'. The sequence goes on from NZ_CP026692.1 coordinate 6,409,232, forward strand.
TCAGCGAGGCGAGCTACTACAGCTTAACTGCTGGCTGAACTCGACTGATCTTCTGGTGCAAAAGGTGTATCTTCCTTGGGAGCAGCTACTTTGACCATTGCATGGCGTAGCACGCGATCGCCCAAGTAATATCCGCGCACTAACTCTTCTAACACTGTTCCTTCAGGATGTTCATCCGTAGGTTCCCGCATTACTGCTTCGTGCAGGTTAGGATCGAATTCTTGACCTTCGGGACGCATTGGTGATACACCCAAGCGCTTCAGGCTATCTACTAATTGTTTGTAAACGCCTTGGTAACTTTTGTGCATGGTCATTTCGGCATCAGATTGCGGTTTGAGGTGCGATCGCGCCCGCTCAAAATTATCGACTATTGGTAGCAATTCCAAAATCGTATTCCGCTTCACTTGCAACTCAAGGTCTTCTTTTTCTTTGCTAGTGCGTTTCCGGTAATTCTCAAAATCAGCGGCAATCCGCATATATTGAGTACTACGCTCTTCCAGTTGCGTTTTGACGGACTCGATTTGTTGAGTCAGTTCTGCCAAAGCTGCCCTTTCTACTTCAGTTTTCTCAGTTGCTGCAACGCTATTTTCGGAATTTACAGCAGTATCCCCTGATATATTTGTTTGGGCTGCCACTTGCTCTGTCACCTCACTACCAGATTCATTGAAATTAATTTGGGCTGGGGAGTCACTCTTCATTGCTTGCTTTACCTCTGTTGGTTCACCCAATTGCTGGCTTGTATTGTTTATCTGTTTATTTTCATCGATCATTGTCTACTCATTCCAGATCCTATTTATGGCAGTGTATCTCTACAGCTTGCAACCGTCGTCATCCACGACTTGCAACTGAGGCTGATTTTATTGCCGACAAGTTCCTGGAAGTGATGTAACCGTCCTCTTATTGTGACAAATGGTGAACACGTTAGCCCAGACGCTACTAAGGCGGGAACCCGAACGAGTAATTTGCAATAGTAGCGCTGAATGCGACTCGCCCCTGATCTTATTTGAAAATATCTTTAATTTTGAATTTTGAATTCAAACCAAAACGACGTGAATCAGGACTTTTTTGGGAAATGAGAATTCTATCTCACACTAGGGGAATACTTTAAGCAGAGGTTTCCCCTACTCAATTGCTCATTTATGACTTACTCGTCAGCACAACGGCGCAGTACCGCTCTAACTACCAGAACAGAGTTTTCGCCCTTCGGCAACAAGCTAGTGCAATCTGGCTATGTCAATACCGAACAGATGAGGCAGGCACTAATTGAAAGCCGCAAATCTGGCAGACCCTTAACAGAAGTATTAGAGTCAATCACTGGTCAACAACTATCACCTGAGCTGCTCAGGCAATATAAAAAACAGCAACTATTTGAACTTAAAATACTATACGGAGTTGAATTCCTCGATCCAGAAGTCAATTCCGTTGGCAACACGATGATGGGGAACCTGATTGAAACCCTCATCCCAGTGGATATCTGCCGTCGCCATCGCTTAGTACCACTGTCGAAACACAAAGACCAAACCCCGCCCTCAGTTTTAGTGGCGATGGTTGCTCCAGATAATCTAGAGGCTTCCGATGACCTGAACCGCATCTTGCGCCCCCAAGGCTTGGCGTTGCAGCGCATGGTGATTACACAGGAAGACTACCAGCAGCTAATCAACCAATACCTGGATGAAATGGCTGTTCGGCAAAAACACCTAGAACGAGAAAACTCTACAGATATTAGTCAAGATTTAGAAAATCTTGGAAATCTCGATCTTGCGGATGCTCCTGAAGAAATGGAGGCTGATCTAGGGGCAGCGATGAAGGGCGCAGAGGATGCCCCAGTCATCAACCTAGTTAATAGAATCCTAGCTAAAGCTTTGCATGAGGGCGTTTCTGACATTCATATCGAACCGCAAGAAGAAAACTTACGCATTCGCTTTCGGAAAGATGGGGTACTGCGTGAAGCTTTCCCCCCAATGCCGAAAAAAATCATCCCGGCGGTGACAGCCCGATTTAAAATCATCTCCAATCTAGACATTGCTGAACGGCGTCTACCCCAAGATGGACGTATCCGGCGGCTGTTTGAGGGACGTAAGGTGGACTTCCGGGTAAATACCTTACCCAGTCGCTACGGGGAAAAGGTGGTGCTGCGGATTTTGGATAACTCCTCCACCCAGTTGGGATTGAATAAGTTAATTACCGATCCAGAGACTTTGGATATTGTCAAGGATATGGTCAGCCGTCCCTTTGGGCTAATTTTGGTAACTGGGCCAACTGGTTCTGGGAAAACAACTTCGCTGTATTCTGCACTCTCAGAAAAGAACGATCCCGGAATTAATATCAGTACTGTGGAAGACCCAATTGAGTATAGTCTTCCAGGCATTACTCAAGTACAGGTGATTCGGGAAAAAGGGCTAGATTTTGCTACAGCTCTGCGGGCTTTCTTACGGCAAGATCCAGATGTGCTGCTAGTGGGTGAAACGCGGGATAAGGAAACGGCAAAAACAGCAATTGAGGCTGCCTTGACCGGTCACTTAGTATTAACTACCTTACATACCAATGATGCCCCAGGAGCGATCGCTCGTTTGGGAGAAATGGGGATTGAGCCTTTCATGGTTTCTAGTTCCCTAATTGGTGTTTTAGCTCAACGTTTGGTGCGGCGTGTATGTTCTGAATGTCGTGTTCCCTACACTCCCACAACTGAGGAACTGGCTCGTTATGGTCTATCAGCTTCTTCAGATGTGGGAGTCACCTTCTACAAAGCTAACACCTTGACATTAGATGCGATCGCCGAAGCCAAAACTAAAAATCATCTTTGCCCAAAATGTAATGGTGTCGGCTACAAAGGGCGTTGTGGTGTTTATGAAGTCATGCGAGTCACCGAAAACCTGCAAACTCTGATCAACGAAGATGCACCCACGGAACGCATCAAGGAAGTGGCAATAGAAGAGGGGATGAAAACCCTACTGGCTTATAGTTTGGACTTAGTGCGTGAAGGTTCAACCACTTTAGAAGAAGTAGAACGAGTGACGTTTACTGATACTGGCTTGGAAGCAGAGTTAAAAGCCAAACGCAAGACAGGTCTTACCTGCCGGAGTTGCGATGCCACATTGAAACAAGAATGGTTGGATTGTCCTTACTGTATGACAGCTCGGTTTTAAGACTAGTCATTGGTCATTGGTCATTAGTTGATGCTTAGTAACTTTAAACAAATGACAAAGGACAAAGAACAAATGACAAATAAAAAACATTAAAAGGAAGCAGAACTATGGAAATGATGATTGAAGACTTGATGGAGCAGTTGATTGAAATGGGTGGCTCGGATTTGCATTTATCCGCAGGTTTGCCTCCCTACTTCCGTATCAGTGGCAAACTTACCCCTATAGGTGAGCATGTATTGACAGCCGATCAATGTCAAAGGCTGATTTTTAGTATGCTCAACAATACTCAGCGTAAAACCCTAGAGCAGACCTGGGAGTTGGATTGTTCTTATGGTGTCAAAGGTTTGGCTCGTTTCCGGGTCAATGTCTATAAAGAGCGTGGTGCTTATGCTGCTTGCTTACGAGCATTAAGTTCTAAAATTCCTAACTTTGAAAAATTAGGTCTGCCAGATATCGTGCGAGAAATGTGCGATAAGCCCAGAGGACTTATTCTGGTCACAGGCCCTACAGGTTCCGGGAAGACAACTACTCTAGCGGCAATGATTGACTTGATTAACCGCACCAAGGCAGAGCATATTTTAACGGTGGAAGACCCAATTGAATTTGTCTATGAACCAATTAAAAGCTTGGTTCACCAGCGGCAACTGGGAGAAGATACTAAGAGTTTTGCTAATGCTTTGAAAGCAGCCCTGCGGGAAGATCCAGATATTATTCTGGTAGGGGAAATGCGCGATTTGGAAACGATTTCTTTGGCGATTTCCGCTGCGGAAACAGGACACTTGGTATTTGGTACGCTACACACTAGTTCCGCCGCCCAAACTGTTGACCGGATTATTGACGTTTTCCCCCATGAAAGACAAACCCAAGTGCGGGTGCAATTGTCTAACTCATTAGTGGGGGTATTTAGCCAAACCTTGGTGTCCAAGAAAAACCCTAAACCCGGTGAATATGGTCGGGTGATGGCTCAAGAAATTCTGATTGTCACTCCTGCTATTTCCAACTTGATTCGAGAAGGCAAAACATCTCAAATTTACTCAGCGATTCAAACTGGCGGTAAATTGGGAATGCAAACTCTGGAAAAGGTTTTAGCCGATTTTTATAAAGCCGGAACGATTTCTTTTGAGGCGGCAATGTCTAAGACTTCTAAGCCAGATGAAATTCAACGTCTCATTGGTAGTTCTACACCGCAAGCTGCCGCAGGTGCTAAACCCGGTGTGGCTGCTAAAGCACATTAAAGAAACTGGGGATAGGGGAGATGAAGAATATTTCATCCCCTTGATTGAGTATTTTGAATTTTGAATTTTGAATTTATTTATGCCAAACTACGTTGCCCGTGTTCGCGACTCACAAGGAAAATCCCGAACAGAAAAAATTGTTGCTGAATCCTTGGTACAAGCTCGTACTAATCTTAGAGATCAAGGTTTTGTAGTTCAAGAACTCAAGCAATCTCAAGGATTTCAGCCAGATGTTGCCTTTAAAAACTTTCAAAATTCCTTAGTTAAGGTTTCTGTGAAAGACAAAGCCGTTTTTTCGCGTCAATTTGCTGTTTTGATGAATGCGGGAGTTGCGATCGTTAGAAGTCTGGGGGTGCTTTCCGACCAATGCAGTAATACTAAACTGAAACAGGCTCTTGTGGAAATTAGCACCGATGTTCAAAGCGGAATGAATCTTTCAGAGGCAATGCGGAAGCATCCTGACTGTTTTGATGGATTATACGTGAGTATGATTCAAGCTGGCGAAGTTGGTGGTGTTCTAGACGAAGTATTGAATCGTTTAGCTAAGTTGTTAGAAGATGTTGCGCGGTTACAAAACCAAATTAAATCAGCACTGTCTTATCCAACAGTTGTGGGTTTTATCGCAGTTGCTATTTTTCTGGGCATGACTATTTTTCTTATTCCAATTTTCGCCACGATTTTTACACAAATTGGAATCTCGTTACCACCTTTGACGCAATTCTTGATGGATGCTAGTAAGTTTTTGAGAAGTCCGGGTGCTTTCGTTCTTCTTGCTGCTCTTATCGGACTAAAATTTGCCTTTACACAATACGGTAAAACTCCTGTTGGCCGCATCACAATTGATCGTTTTTCCCTGAAGATGCCATTGTTTGGTGACTTAATTCAAAAATCTTCAGTTGCGCGCTTTAGCCGGACTTTTGGTTCTTTGACTCGTTCAGGTGTACCAATTTTAACTTGCTTAGAAATTGTCCGAGATACATCAGGAAACCAAGTGATTGCTAATGCCATAGACGCAGCCCGTATGGAGATTCAACAAGGAGGCATGATTAGCATTGCCTTACAAAAAGATGCCGTTTTTCCGGCTATGGCAATTCAGATGATTAGTATCGGAGAAGAAACTGGAGAATTAGATGCAATGTTAATGAAAGTTGCTGATTTCTATGAAGATGAAGTCGAGCAAGCAGTAAAAGCAATGACTAGTATTTTGGAACCGGTGATGATTGTAGTTCTAGGGGGAATGGTGGGAACTATTTTGCTAGCGATGTATCTGCCTATGTTTGCAGTATTTGAAAAGCTGGGATAAAGGATTAATAGTTAAGAATTAGAACTTATGAGTTAGGAATTAAAATTTTTATTCCTAACTTTTAACTCCTAAGTGATTAATTTTATTCTTAACTCCCGTACAGACGCAATTAATCGCGTCTCTACTCCTCACTATTTAATAAACTATGACTGTGCAAAAATCTCAGTACGAAGCGAGTTTGGCAGAGTACAGCAATCATCTAGCTGCGATCGCCTTACTAAAGCAATATCGGCCATACTTGGAGATGATTCCCAGTCTGCGCCGTCCAGATGAAAGTGTCATCACTATACCTTTGCCAATTGTCCGGCTTCGCAATACTGCTACAACAACCTCACAAACGATTTGCTTACCCTGTGATGTGGCAATTTTGATGTGCGATCCAGAGTGGAAAATCAAAACTGGAGCAGAAATTTTAGTCTTTATTCATCGCGCTCACGAAGACTTTTCTGATTTGTTAGGACGTTGGCGACAAACCCAAGTTTGCCTGGACAATGATTATGAGTGGTTGATGCCTCTCCGTCACAGTCATATTTTGAGTGAGGGAGCTAATACTATATATCCTCTGTTTGTCGTTTTTAGTGAGACTTTAGAACGCGTCAAAAGAGGTCTTGTGGGAGCCGAACTACCATTTATAATGCAAACACCAGATTTACTACTTGAGGAGAATTTCACAGATATTTTCTCTTCACAAACTCCACCAGCTTAGGTACTTATAGTTAAAAAACATCCCATCGTCAGGATGCAAGTCTTTGCATCCCTATAAATGTACTAAGCGTGAAACTACATATTTTTACCCCCCGGCTACGCCGTCCCCCTTTTGCTAAACCAGAGGGGTTTTATTATGTGTGTCTTCATACAAAATGGGTACAAGTACCCACGCAACAGACTTTTACTTCTACTAAACTACAAATTAGCTCGTCACACATCCGTGAAAAGGCTAGTTCTACAAAAATTTATTTTTACTTTTTGAAGAGTAATGAGGATTTGGCAAAGATTCAGTAATCTTACTGTTGTCAATAAAGAATTGTCATAGAATTAGAGACATTCATTTAAAAGTAGATATTTTATACTAATGAATCTGAATCGTTTTTCTCAAAAAACAACGAATTCTCAACAGAGCATTTTACAACAAACTCAGTTGATTCAGATGTGTGGTTCCAAACGGCTATTTCGCGATCGCTATGAAATACTGCAAATTTTGGGTAGAGGTGGTTTTGGTGTGACATTTTTAGCCAAAAATGCCGTATTACCTGGGAATCCACTGTGTGTCATCAAACAACTTTGTCCAAAAGTAACTACTCCCCAAAGTTGGCAAAAGGCATGTATGCGCTTTGAAAAAGAAGCAAGAACTTTGGGACAACTCGGTAGTCATTCGCAAATTCCCATGCTATTAGACTACTTTCAAGCGAATGGGGAGTTTTTTTTAATTCAAGAATATGTGCCGGGTTTGACTTTGGCGCGAGAAGTGCGGCAAACTGGGCCTAAAAGTGAAGCCTCGGTTAAGCAGTTCTTACAGGAATTATTACCTGTATTACAGTATCTTCATAAACATCATGTGATTCATCGGGATATTAAGCCCCAAAATTTATTGCGCTGTGAATATGATGGGCGTATAGTGCTGATTGATTTTGGTGCGGTGAAAGAGAAATTAGTTGATGCTTGTGAAAACTCAATCAATCAAGCTGTAAATACCAACTTTATCGGAACTAGGGGATTTGCACCACCAGAACAGTTTTCTCTACGTCCAGTTTATGCCAGTGATATTTATGCACTGGGTGTAACTTGTATTTATATGTTGACTGCTAAAAGTCCTTTAGAATTGGACTACGACCCAAAAACTGGTGAAATGTCTTGGCAAAAACAGGTAAATATCAGCAACAGTTTCGCCCAGATTTTAGGAAAAATGGTGAAAATCACTTTAGAGGAGCGGTTTAAGACTGCCGATGAAGTGATAAAAGCTTTAAGTAGTGAAAGTTATTCACCTACTTTGGCTAACTGTCTAACTACCCAAAAATTAAATAATAAAAGTATTACACAACATGAAATTACACAACACAAAATTACACAACATGAAATTACACAACACGAAAATTATGATGTATACATGCCACCTGTAGCTAGAACTGCTAGTGCCATTCGGAAATGGAGAGCAAGATTTAAGGAAACAAGATAACACATAAATTGCAGCCTTTTCTACCTAAAGTATCAAATGAATAATTAAGTATGGGCAATTTAAAATACCCAAAACAAATTTAGTAAGTATTTTAACTATATTTAATAGTCAGTAATCATTAATTAATCAGGATTTATCTTCAATACTTAGTCAGTTATCCCTTGCCAAGATACAAGCAAAATTACTAGGTTTAAAAGTTCAAAAAAATATTTTTATTCAGATTATTATATAATCGATAGAATAATTAATCTTATGGCTCTCGTAGTTTTCCACAGATGAGGAAGACTGACTACTATTTACAAAAGCTAACTATATAAGTAATTCCCCAATCCCCAGAACAGGGTTTATCTACCACAAGTAAGCGAGAGTCAATTATCTTAAGGGAAAGTTCGGGGCAAACTTAGCCTAAGTTGTCATGCAGTCGCGCCTGTCAGATCATGATCTGCTGCTTAAATCCCGATTGCTCAAATCCCCTGAATCCCAATGGAAAGAAGTTTTGCCAAAGTTGTAGCACCCCGCTGGTGTCACTTTTAAGAAATCGTTTCCGTGTCATCCGAGTCCTTTCAGATGAGGGGGGATTTGGCAGAACCTATCTATCAGAAGACGTAGATAAACTCAATGATCGCTGTGTTATCAAGCAATTAGCTCCAAAATTCCAAGGAACTTGGTCGCAAAAAAAGGCGATGGAGTTGTTTGCAGAAGAAGCGCAGCGACTACAAGACCTTGGGGAACATCCCCAAATTCCGACTTTGATAGCTTACTTTGAGCAAGACGGCTGCCTATATTTGGTGCAGCAGTTTATCAATGGGGAAAATTTGTTAAAGGAGTTGCAACAGCGCAAGGCTTATAACGCTAGAGACATTCAATCTATTTTGCTAGATTTACTGCCCATCCTAAAATTTATCCACGATCGCAAAATTATTCATCGGGACATCAAGCCAGAAAATATTATTCGCAATAAAAATGATGGACGATTAAGCCTGATTGATTTTGGCTCCTCAAAGCAATTTACTGCCAAAGTTCAACAGAAATCTGGCACATCTATTGGTTCACATGGTTATTCTCCCCTAGAACAAATTAGAGATGGGAAAGCTTTCCCTGCCAGCGACTTGTTCGGTGTGGGGGCTACCTGCTTTCATCTGCTAACGGGAAATTCCCCGTTTCAGTTATGGATGGAATCTGGTTACGCCTGGGTAAGTAATTGGCGGGAATATTTGCAAAGTCCGCTAAATCCTGAGTTGGATTTTGTCATCGACAAGCTTTTGAAAAAAGATATCCATGAACGTTACCAGTCAGCCGAAGAAGTCCTTAGAGACTTGACTCCAAAACAACTCCTTGCCCTGCCACCTGCGGGTAAGTCATCTGGGAAATTACCACCAACTAAAGCACCATCTTCACCAAAAAGTTATCCCTTACTGAGAATTTTAATCTTAGTCAGTGCTTTCATTCTGTTGTTTGGATTCAGCGAATCTTGGTATAAAAATTTTCGCCGTATTCAAACCAGTTTGGTTTCTAGGTTAATTCAACACAATAGTCCTAGTAAAAATGACGCGATTTTGAGTCAGATTAGCTTGGGTAAGGTTTCCTTAGCTAACACCCTCCAAGGACATGAAAACTCAGTTTTATCTGTCGCCATCAGCCCCGATGGCAAAACCATAGCCAGCAGTGGCGATCGCACAATCAAACTTTGGAATCTCGCAACTGGAAAACTAATCTCTTCACTCAACGGGCATTTTCAGCAGGTGAATGTTGTAGTAATTAGTCCAGATGGCAAACTTCTGGTTAGTGCCAGTGATGACAACACCATTAAAATCTGGAATCTGGCAACGCGAAAACAAATTCGCACTCTTATGGGGCATTCTGACTCAGTTCATGCCCTAGCTATCAGTGCTGATAGCGAGACTCTAGTTACTGGTAGTGATGACAACACCATTAAAATCTGGGATTTGGCAACAGGAGAGCAAATTCGGACACTAGCAGGGCATACATTCTGGGTGCGGTCAGTGGCTATCAGTCCCGATGGTGTGATTCTGGCCAGTGGCAGTTTTGACAAGACGATCAAAATCTGGAATCTAGCAAAGGGATACCCAATCCGCACACTAGAAGGAAATTCTCAAACAGTGACAACTGTGGCTATTAGCCCAAATGGTAAAACTTTAGCTAGTGCTGGCCGCGATCGCACCATCAAACTTTGGAATTTAGCTACGGGAAGAGAACTTCGCACCCTAACGGGACATGGCAACACTATCACATCCGTAGCCTTCAGCGCCGATGGTAAAATTGTTGCTAGTGGTAGCCGCGATCGCACTATCAAATTGTGGAATACAGCTACAGGAAAAGAAATTCTCACATTAGCGGGGCACACCAACACCGTCACATCTGTTAACTTCACTCCTGATGGCAAAACCCTTGTTAGCGGTAGTGAAGATAACACTATTAAGATTTGGCGGTTGTCTGAGTGAGTAGGGATTGGGGATTGGAGAGAAATAACCAATGACCAATGACAAATGACAAATGACAAATGACAAATTCACAATCCCCAATCAGCAATTAGCTTAGAAAATAGTCAATCTATATTTACCGCGTTCCTGTGGATTTTTGGAAGTAACAACTATATAGTATGTATCATCTTCAGGCAACCTAGCTCGGTCAATTAAAGCACTGTAGACACCACTTTTATCTTTGTCTTTATCGATAGCGATCGTCTGTCCTTTAGAATTTAGTAAAGCTACGTAAGGAGAAAACTCTTCATCAACGCTATCTACACGAATACTTATCAGCTGATTTTTTTTACCTTGAAAATTAGAAACATTGTAAGCGCCTCCATTTTGTTTCAGGGTTGAGCTTTTAGCAGTTAGTTGGCCTGATTCATCTAAAGTATAGCTAGCTCTGTCATTCCTGAGAGCCAAGCTATAGCGACCTGTATCTCTAGGAGCTTGACTAGTAACTGCAATCTTGTAAGTGCCATTCTTAGGCAGTCGCGCAAAAATAAATGCATCATCGCCACCACTGCTTTTATCCAAAGCGCCTTTTTTAACGATGATATTATTATCAGGATCGTGCAGAAACAACAAGGGTTTTAAACTCAAGTTATTGGATCTACGTGTATCATTACTACCAATCAGCCTAATTTGGATTAATTGATTTTCTCTACCCTCAAACTCATAGAATTGAAAATATCTACCTTCAGATTGAAAGTCACTCTTACTCAAAATACCTAATGCAACATCTACAAAGTTAATCTCTTTATAAGTTAGTGTTGCAGACGAAGAAAGCGAATTATCGAGAGTTTGGTTCCTAGTTATAGCGACATTAGAACTTGGCTTGCGAACTCTCCCGGAGCCACCATTAGAACGATTGGCGTTTGAGTTAGCAATTCTAGCTCTAGACGATCTAGATGCACCACCACTATTGGAACGATTAGAGTTTGAGTTATAAGTCCTACGTCTAGACGATCTAGAAGTAGAGCTATTATCTGAAACGCTGGAAGTTCGCTGAGAATTTTCTGTATGAGACGATACACGAGGAATCTGCTGTATTGGTGACTCAATAGAAGTCTTCCGTCTCGGAGATATTGATGCTTGAGAAGCAGGAATTTGCTCAATTCCTTTTTTTACTGCTTCTGGTTGCCTCTCATCTGGTGATTTAGCAATTATAAAGTCTTGATAACTTTGAAATTTCACCAAAGCACTTATAGGCAGCACATTACTTGTGATTAACAAACTACTAGTCACGCAACCAATTAAAACATGACTTAATTTGCGACGATAGTTTTTGTTTTCTAATAGCATAATTACGCTCCTAATTTTGCTGATAATTTTGTCTATTACTGAAAGACAAAATTAATACTAGTTGCTGTTTTAACCGCAGCAGTTATTTAAACGGAAAGGGAAATTTAGCGTATATACCTTAGCGGCTTGCTAAAGGCATCGCCTGTAATCAGATGAATCCCTATATACTACATATAAAAATGTTTGTCACAATCAAATCAGAAAAATTATATTTTCAATTTAGACTATTAGAGGAAATCTCAATTTCGTAGGTATATACTGAGCTACAAACTTAAATTGCTGCTTTTCGGATTTTTGCCCAGGTATTTTTGTAAATTTGACTAAATTGCTCACACAGATGTAATACACAAGCAGACCTGACGTCTATCAATTCGTCAAAAGGCATCGCTCAAACACAATTTTTTGCAAATTATCTAAATTGTTCAATACCTGATGAGGTAAGGAAATTGGGGATTTGTATAGTGTCTCAGTGATACTTACTAACAAGAGAGATTATACTGCATGACTTAAGATGAATATATACCCCAACTGAAATGGATTCCCAGTATGCTCTGTTGTGTGAATCCCGATTGCCAAAAACCCTTAAATCCTGATAAAAACAACTATTGCCACAATTGTAGAGCGGAATTGATACCCCTGCTAGGAGGTCGCTATCGTCCCACTCAGGTTTTATCAGATGAAGGCGGATTTGGTAGAACTTATCTGGCAAAAGATGTACACAAACTGAATGAATGCTGTGTTGTTAAACAATTTGCGCCAAAACTTCAGGGAACTGGGCCGCTAACCAAGGCCATTGAACTATTTAAACAAGAAGCGAGCCGACTGCAAGAACTGGCAGAACATCCGCAAATTCCAACTTTATTGGCTTATTTTGAGCAAAATAGCTATCTCTTTTTGGTGCAGCAGTTTATCGATGGGCAAAACTTGCTCAAAGAATCGGAAACGCGGGGAAACTATAACGAAACGGAGATTCGCCAACTTTTGCTAGATTTACTGCCGGTACTGAAGTTTATCCATGTGCGGGGAGTGATTCACCGGGATATCAAGCCACAGAATATTATTCGCCGTCAAAGTGACGGACGATTAATCCTAATTGATTTTGGAGCTTCTAAGCTGTTGACAGCAACAGTGCAGACTAGAATGGGCACTGTTATTGGCTCACACGGTTACACTGCACTTGAACAGATGCAAGATGGAAAAGCTTACCCAGCCAGTGATTTATTCAGTTTGGGAGCTACTTGTTTTCATCTTCTGACTGGAGTTCGCCCATCTCAGCTGTGGATATACCAGGGTTATGGTTGGGTTGCATCTTGGCGGCAACATTTAACCAGTCCAGGTAGGGAAGGGATTTCTATATCTGTAGAGTTGGGTGAAGTTTTGGATAAGCTGTTGCAACTAGACATCCAAAAGCGTTATCAATCGGCTGATGAAGTCATCACTGACTTGACACCTCAACTACCACCATTGTTATCAGTGCCCCCAACTATACTTACACCAACATTTGCAGCTACCCCAGCAAACAAGGGGCCAGTTTCACCAAAATCAAATAACAATCTGAAAAGTCAACTGTTGTTAGGTTCTAGCATTTTGGTGTTGGGATTAGGGGGAGTTTGGTATTTTCAGTCTCGTCCCCATACAGTCAGCGAAGTTCCTGAACCTATTTCTCAGCCTATTCAGCCCCAAAAAAACGTCTCAGAAAATTCTTATCTACCCAAACCCTTCAAGGGACATTTTAGTGACGTGAATTCCGTAGCTTTCAGTCCTGATGGTACAACCCTTGGCAGTGCCAGTGATGATAAGACAATCAAGCTATGGAATCTGACAGATGGACAGGAAATCCGCACCTTAGAAGGACATTCCAATTGGATTTGGACTATAGCTTTCAGTCCTGATAGCAAAATCCTCGCTAGTGGCAGTGCGGATAAGACAATCAAACTGTGGAATCTGGAAACAGGAAAGTTAATTCGCACCTTGCAGGGAAATAGCGACGGAGTTACTTCTGTAGCTTTCAGTCCTGATGGCAAAACCCTTGCGAGTGGCAGTGCTAGTAAGGATATGAAAATCAAACTGTGGAATCTGGAGACAGGAAAGTTAATCCGCACCTTAGAAGGACATACCAGTGGTGTTGCATCTGTCGTTTTCAGTCCTGATGGTAAAACCCTTGCCAGCGGTAGCTGGGATAAAACAATTAAATTGTGGAATCTGGGCACAGGAAAGTTAATCCGCACCTTAGAGGGAAATGCAGAGTCGATTCTTTCAGTCGCTTTTGCTCCCGATGGTGTCATCCTTGCCAGTGGCAGTAAAGACAAGACAATTAAATTGTGGAATCTAAAAACAGGAAAGTTAATCCACATCTTAAAAGGACATCATGATAAGGTTAATTCTGTCGCCTTTTTGCCAAGCGGAAGTTCAAATGGTATCACCCTTGTAAGTGGTAGTAGTGACAAGACAATCAAACTTTGGAACCCAGTGACAGGAAAGCAAATCCGCACTTTGGAGACAGGTTCTGGATATATTTATGCCGTTGCCATTAGCCCAGATGGACAAACCATTGCCGGTGGTGGAAGTGGTGAGAACATTCTCAAAATTTGGCAGATGATTAATTAAAAATATCTGATAGTGTACCTTCGGGATAGATTGCGACTTTTTGGAGTTCTACCTCCGAATATTTAGCCGTGTAAAAATCTCAAATTAATCCTAGCTTCAAAAGATGATATTGGCGAAGACTGTATTATGATAATATTCTTTACGTGCTCAGGATTATAGCTTGAAAACAAATATCAAAACCTATCCCTAAATCTCCGAAAGTGGGTTTATATAGGTTTTCTCTTGTCAAAAAAATATCTCTAAATAAAAGGTTATGATTAATATATTTTTCCTGCTTATACTATTTTCTTCACTTTTAGGGCGAATTAAATTTCCTGGAATAAACATTGGTATTCATTATTTATTACTTCCTGCATTTAGCTTGGGAATCATTAGTTTATCTTTAAAATCTATACCAGAAGTTGTTAAGAAGCATCAAATAATTTTGATATCTATAAGTCTAATGTATTTGTGGATGTGGCTGTCTTCATTAATGAGCGAGTTTCCAAATACTGCTATTACTTATAGTCTCAAATACTCAACTTATTATATATTGTTTTTTGCTTTTTTAATATTAACTTTTAAAAAGATAGCAACACCAACTTTAACATTTTATTATCGTTGCATATTGTACTTACTACAGATAATTGCAGGTTTGGGTTTTTTAGAGGTTTTCCTTCCCAACAACGGGATTTTTAAATTATTAAAGTTCCCTAGCTTTTATCCTGAGATTGGTTCAATTATGCAAAACCCTAATCAGTTTGGGGTTATAGTCGCGATTGGATTATGTTTAAGCCTGATTTTAGAAAAACAGAATAAAATTTCTAAAATTGAATTAAATATAAGCGAATTAATTTTTACAATTTCCTTAGCTTTGTCTGCCAGCGGAAATGGTTGGGTAATTTTTATAATTGGTATGTTTCTTTTACTGATATATAAAATTATTAGTTTTAGAAAAATGATTTATTTAACAAGCTTATTGTTTTTATGCATTGTAACAGTACCAGTTTCTACACGGAGAATTGGTTTGGCAGATAGTAAAATATTTCCATTAAGTAATGTATTTATAGAAAATTCAAATTTATTAAATCCACATGGAAAAAAGATTAGTACTCTTGTAGGAACAGGTTTTTCAAGGTTTGAAATGTGGCAGGCAGCTATTAATGAAACTATTAAAAGACCACTAACTGGTATAGGTATAGGAGTTTTTCCAGATCAGATAGGAGTGAAAGTTTGGGGAAAAAAAGGTTATCACGCACATAATATATTTTTAAATGTGTCAGCCGAACAAGGAATTCCGGGATTATTACTATTTACTAATTTTTTAGCGAAAATAGCATTTAAAGTTAAATATGCTAATCCTTTAATTACTGTTCCAATTATTATGTTTTTAGCGTCTCAAATTGCAGATGTTTTTACTGAAGACTATACTTTTACAACTATTGAGTTTTATTTTATAGCAGCAGCTATCAATTCTCGAAAAGATGTTGTCGATGTTGTCATGCAATTAAAACCTGAAATTATTTGAAATGCCAAAAAACGTATGATTGCTAAACCTCGTCTTTACTTAATATTTCCGAATATATTTGATTTCAAGGGAGGTATTCAAGTTTACTCAAAATTTTTGCTGAAAGCTTTACAAGATATATATCCTGAAGCTGATTATGATGTTTTTCTCAAATATGATAAATATAGTTTAAAACAGCCAGATAAATTGCAGTTTTTAAGTTCAACAAGATTTCACTATTTTGGAGATTTACCAAAATTATTGCAACCAATTTTATTTGCCACGAAAATAATTATTTTAGCTATTTTTCAACATCCTGTTATAGTCATTTCCACTCATGTAAACTATGCTATTGTTTGTTATATTCTAAAAATTTTCACTGGAATTCCTTACTGGGTAGTTGCTCATGGCTTAGAAGTTTGGGATATCGAAAACAAGGCAACAAAATTAGCTTTAGAAAAAGCAGATAAAATCATTAGTGTTAGTAATTACACTCGCCAGCGCTTGCTTCAAGATACAAATATTGATTCAGAAAAAATAGTTATTTTACCTAATACATTTGATGCTAGTAAGTTTCTAATAAATTCTAAACCTACCTACTTACTCAAGCGATATAATTTAACAGATGAACAGCCTTTAATTTTAACAGTAACGCGGCTGGGAAGTATGTCAAAATACAAGGGTTATGACCAAATCCTTCATGCTTTAGTTAAAGTACGATTGCATCTCCCTAATGTTCACTTTATTCTGGCAGGGAAAGGAGATGATATACCTCGAATTAAAGCTTTAGTTACCAACTTAAATCTACAAAATTGTGTGACAATTGCCGGATTTGTTCCAGATAAAGAATTGTGCGATCATTACAATCTCTGCGATGTTTTTGCTCTACCTAGTAAAGGAGAAGGATTTGGGATTGTTTTTCTAGAAGCTTTAGCTTGTGGTAAACCAGTATTGGCAGGGAATCAAGATGGTTCTATAGATCCCTTGGCTAACGGAAAGTTGGGATGTTTGGTCGATCCTGATAACGTTGAAGAAATTGCCGATAATCTAATTCAAATCCTACAAGGCGATTGCTCTAATCGAGTAATTTACCAACCAAAATACTTACAACAAAAAACTATTGAAGCTTTTGATTTTAGCCATTTTCGTGCAAGTTTAGCAAAGTTAGTTAGTGGTAATTAGTTACAATTTAATAAAATTTGGTAAAAAATGGAAGATTCAGTATTTGTTATATTTCTTGCCTTTGGGTTTATTTGGGTTTTAATGGGAGTTGTAGGTTGGATTGCGTTTCTAAAATCTGAAGGTGAGGAAATTAAGTTTGGTAAGTGGGGACTTATAGTTGCTATTCCAATCTTAATACCAATAATTTTTACTCTGATTATTGGTGTATTTTATCATTAATAAAATCACTAAAATCTATGTTTTTTACTTTTGAATCGCACCTCTAACCAAAATTACTGTACTTTCTACACCAGGGAACTTCCAAAGAAGAAATTAATCAATAATAACCAATAAGTCAGGTAAAATCAATACTATTAACATGATATCTGCGTTCGGGGCAACAATTTCTGCAATTGGGTGGACACCCCTTAAGAGCATAACTATTAAAGAATATATGATTGCTCTAGTTGAGTCAGAGCTAAAAAGGTTAAATTTAACCTAATTCCAAAGTAGTAACACCAAAAACATTGTGCCAATCAATATTAGGTGACTTTTCTTTGTACATTCGTACACATTCAAATATAGGATTCATTTGATATTTTTCAAATAAAATAATAGCGGATGTATTAATATTAGGAACGTCCACGTAAACAGGACTGACTTCAGCATAAGTAACTAAGGCTAAAAATAACTTTTCTGCTATCTCTTCATTTTCCGCCAATAAAGGGGCAATTTTAAAGCCATCCGTAGCTTTTCTAATCACTCCATAACCTACCAAATCAGCATCGTTGATGATAGCGTAACCTTGCCCATGAGGTTGATTAATCCATGTCGAAAGAAAATGAGGACGAGAACTAGGAAAATACCGCTCATCATAACGACAAAGTTGCTCAAAATCAAGATTTTTTAAATCTATCACATCTGGCGATATTTTTCCGGTAATTACCCCTTGATAACGGAGATGAGAATGAGCAGGTTTAAAACCAAATCTTTGATAATTATTAACTTGTTGTAAAACAGCATCTAAAGCAGTAGGTTGATTAGAAACTAACTTTAATGCTTCAAGCCATGTTTTTAAACCAAATCCCTTTCCCCCTTCTTCGGGTTTTACAATATAAATGCCAATAAAATTAAATTTAGCACTATATCGCACTACAGAAATGCAACTAATAGGTTGACCGTTTAATTCTCCAATTAAAAAACCACCAGGATCGGCAATATAAAAATTATCAACATCATCAATTCCCGGATTCCACCCCTCTGAAGCAGCCCAGCTTAAGGCAATTTTTAGATCATCTTTGGTCATAGGACGAACTCGAAAATTATCTTCTGTGATAGTCATTTTTTTTTGCTCCTCGTGATACTGAGATTGTCCGAGTTGGGAAAGTGACTTGATCCTACCTCGATTGCCAGCTTTTATTAGTTTTTTTCTAAATAAGTTCTGATATTGAGTCGCTCATCTGCTTTTGCAAGCGCTGGCGGTTATCGTCGTATTTCAATACTGTCTGCACTTGGGCGTGTCTGCTGAAACGCTGGGTAGCACGGTAGTTGCCATTGTTCATATCCAATACTGTGGTAATGGCACTGTGGCGAACACGATGGGGTGACATCTTCTTAGTAATTCCAGCTTGCTTACATAGCCCATCCACCAGTCGCCTGATTGCTTCCCCGGTTAATTTTGCTCCATTCTTGTGATAGGCCAACACCGTAAAAAGCTGGTCTTACCCGCGTTTTTTCTTACTACTTTAATCCAATCGGCGATCGCAGATCGCTAAGGAGAGTGAGTTTTCGAGAACACTAAGGTTTTCAGGGTGGATCGGTGTTATTGGTGATAGCGCAGCAGAGATTTGGGAAGTTTAATACTCTTGCTACATCTTAATTGTTCAGGGGTGTTTATTACTCTAAATAGTGTGAAAAACCATATTCATACCAATTTTGGATTTTAGATTTGGGATTTTTTATTACAAATCTTTACTAAAAAGCTGTTCGGTGGAATCTTCAGAGGATGTTTTAAAAGTCGTTAGCAAAATACAGCAGAATTCTGGAGTCAGGAGTCAGAACTCAGGAGTCATATCAGAAGTAAAACAGGCTTTATAACTGGCTTTGAGACAAATCGTTGTGTACTTCACTTCCCTTGAAATTTGCTGTATAATTCGTTACTACACAATTCCTGTCTCCAATTGCGAATTACGAATTATTTAATTGCTTCTTCCCGTGGTAGATAGCCCTTCTACTATCAGAGACGGAGTATAACAAGAACCATTCCAATCAACATCGTTGCCTAGTGTAACCAATTGCTTCAGGGCTGTGTAAACATTACCTGCAACCATCGTATCTTTAACACGCCCAATTACTTGACCATTTTGGACGCGGTAGCCTAAATCGACGTTGATCGAAAAATCTCCAGAAATACTACCGCCACCACCCAACATTTGATCGACAATCAAGCCATTATCTAGTTGTTGAATCAAATCTGGTAGCGATGCCGAACCTGGCTGGATGAGAAAATTAAATAAACCAGGGGTGGGATAGCTACCTAAACCAGGGCGAAAACCATTTCCAGTGGTGTTAGTACCCAGTTGGGAGCCGGTGGTGCGATCGCCATAAAAATGCTGTAAAGTCCCGTTTTGGATAAATACCAGAGATTGAGTCGGAGTGCCTTCATCATCAAAAGGGCAACTGTAAGGGCCAGCTTCTGGATCTTGGTAAATGGTGAGACTGGGTGCAACTACTTTTTTACCCAAACGTTCTGCCCAAGGTGAAGCTGCTTCTAAAACTCGCTTGCCATTCAAAGCGGCTTGCACAGTACCCCAAAGCATATCGGCGGCTTTAGAAGTGAACAAAATCGGGACGCGACCAGTGGGAGGTGAGATATTTTCTCTAGCCCAAATTAACCGTTGTAAAATTTGGTTAGCTAATCTCTCTGGATCGAGTTCTCCCCGGTTGGTTTGACCATCAGCAACACTTAAAAAATCATCACCACGCACCCATTCTGCTGATACATAGCAGCTGAGAGTAGTATCAGTATAGTGACAATCTAAACCTTTGGTGTTGACTAGTCTAGTGGTTTCAATATCACATTCCCAGTCACCATTGCATACAACATCGGGATAGGCATCACGGATGAGTGCGATCGCTTCTTTGCCCCAGTCCACCAAAACCTCTATCGGTAAACTTTCTCCTAAATCGGGGTAGGAGGGCTGAAAGTTAAAGCCTAATTCTACAGTTTCCGGTTGATTTAGTTGACTCAGAGCCAGAGCTTTTTCCACCATTATTTCAGCTAAGACAGAACCGTAAGCCACCGTCAGTCCCGGACACCCGTTTCGCCAAAGCCGTAGTGCTGTACCTTCAGATTGGTTAGTTTCTAGCTGTTTGAGCCGGTTTGCCTCAAAAAACACGGGACGAGAAAGCGATCGCGACTGATACACCTCAGCAGCTTCTGCTCCAGATTTTATAGCTAGTTCCAGCAACTGTTCGGCTAGTGTATCTTGTGATAAATTTTCAGAACCCATGACCCTTAGTGAATTGTGGATTTTGAACCGCATATCAACGCTGTCTCTTGAGAAGTGCGATCGCACTTTCCAGTGATGAACGCAGATAACTATCCAAAAATCATCAGTGTTTCCTTACAGTTACGATTTAGAACCGCAGATCGACACTGATGGACGCAGTTAATTATCCCAAATCATTGTCATGTCTCAACGGATCTTGTCATTTGTCATTTGTCATTTGTCATTGGGCATTGGGCATGGTTATTCTTCTTATCTCCCCAATCCCCATTACCCCTTATCCCCAGAGGGGGCCCCACCTTCCCCAATCCCCAGTCCCCAGCCCATTTTCAGAGATTAACCTCTTGCAACAGCCAAAAACCAGCAAAAGATTGTGCTTTGGGATCGGACTGTATGCCGATAAAATGTACTCCATTAGCTTTTTGCTTGGCTGCTTCAAAACCTTTAGCTTCTGCTAAAATTTGAGGTTTTTTGATATTTGCCACAATCCAGCTTTCAGTCACACCAGTTTCTAAAAGCAATCTCGCCTCTTCGCTAGCGTCAAATCTTAAGAAAGCCAACTCCAAACCAGACATCCAACCAGCCAAGGGCAACGCTCTTGATGAGAAAATCAAAATACCAGGAATACGGGCTTCAGGTGAAACTTTCGCCAACTCTAAAGGGAAAGCTTCACCAAAGCCAATTTCCCACTCTGGCATATCAGCAAAATCCGCAGCATCTAAGGTAACAAATACCCATTGCTGTCCTTCCAAAGCATCTGGTAAACGTTGCGGCAAAGGTTTCTCCAAGCGGACTGAGGGATTTGTCCCCTCTTGATACCCTGCCTCTTGAGGATACACTTCTTCCATCCGCTGTTCTAACCATTGGTTGAGAACTAAAGTGCGGCGGCTAGGCTGGGCGGGAATGCCCAAATCTTGACAGGCTTTAGTAATCATATTGTTCATTTGGCGGCGGAAAAAGCGGATTTTAATTGGTGCTTTTCCAGCTTGGTTAATAGCTTCCTGCAATGCTGTCCGCAACCAGCCCGAATTTACCTGGGTACTGGGACAATATTCAGCATAACGAAACAAAGAATCTGCTTTTGTGCCGATATCCAAGGGGCTTTCGCAGACTAAGACTTCCCAAACTTTTTTTTGATTATCGTCCAAAATCGGACGGGAGTAAAAATCGATTTCCCAAATACTGCCCATGTTTTGCGGTAAAAATCTGGCTGTTATGTTTTCCTGATATGTTGATCATACGAGTGTTGGGGCGCAATGGGCATTGGGATAAATCCAGTTTTGAGGTGGATGAATCCAGTTCTAAGGTGGATGAATCCAGTTCTGAGATGGATGTTTAAAATTTTAACTCTTCACTATCTCCCTTATTTCCCATCATTTGAGCAGAACATAGGAACTTTTTGGAGTAATAGGTTTGGCGATGACTGGAGAATTTATCAGGCGATCGCTCTTGGAGTGATTTATTGTCTCCATAAATTATGAAAAATTTTCAACAAGTGGTTAAAGACGAGTAGATTTTGGGATTGCTAGTACCGCAAGGCGGAAGTCAAAAGTCAAAAGCCAAAAGTCAAAAGTATTATGAAATAAGCTCTTTAGGGCTTTTCAATGGTCTGCTTATTTACGCCGTGCTGTACTAGGTATAGTTCTATTCCAAAACTATGAAAAATGACCAATCCACAGAAAGAACCTTTGATTTAAAAAATTCGCAAAGTTAACAAAGACGTTTGGCTGTTGCTTTTTATTGTCCTTCCATTTTTTGGGTTGATAATTCACTTCAATATCTCTGAATCTAATAGAAGTAGTGGTAAAAACTGTTATGACCAGGCAGGACAAGAAATACTCAAGCAAGAAGGCAGCAAAGTATTGAACCGTTCTAATGTTGAACGGTATGAAAGCGAACTGACTAGTCGTTGCAGGTTATAAGAGCAATGAAAAGCAATAAACTTTTTGTGACACCTAATCCTCAAGATTTCAAGCTCCGTATTGTTTGGAGTGTTGATGCATCCAGCAAAATGGTCGCTGAATTCTTAAATACCAAGTGGCTTCCTCGAATTGAAGTATGCCACTTAAGTTTGTTGAGGTGAAGAATTAATTCGCTTTTGCAATTCTGCTTCAAACTCCTCATCGGTGGCGCAAAGTACACTGGGGCGAGAGCGAATAATATTCAAGTAGTGCTGGAATGCGTCTTCATCTTGAGGATTTCGTCGCACGTAATCGCGTAATTCTTGTTCTGTCAATGATTCATAATTTGGTATAGTCATTCGATTAGTACCTCTTTGTTTGGAAGTATCTCTATTTGTATTGTGTCTCCAATTAGCATGACTATTCGATTGGTGCGAGAGTCCAGGCGAACTAAGTTAATAGGTAATAGTAGTGCGGTAACTCTTACTGATCTTTGGTAGAGCGATTTTAACTGCTCTGGTGTTGGTTCCAATTTCACCCCTATTTAGTTATCTAGGTTTGAACCCAAAAAGGCGAGGAAACGGCGCCTGAAGGTATTCCGTAGGGCATTTGTGCCAATGGCTAATGATCACAAGGCAGCCTACGCTGTTAAGATTCCTTTGGCTTGGGTGGGTACGAATCGCAAATGTCGTTACCAAACCAAGTGCAATTTGGGTTTTGGGGCGTAGGCGTAGCCCAACCCAGTCATCGCTCTTAACAAACCCTGTTAGTCTTATGATTGATGTGGGCTGAAACCATGATTTTTCAGAAGGTTTATGAAAGCTTGTGATCTAATGACGGTTGATCCAAACGCCTCTGAGTCCAGCTGCTTTAGCTGCATGATAGTCTTCTACAATGCTATCGCCAATATGCCATGCCGCCTCTGGGGAACATTTATGTTTATCTAAGGCAATAGCAAAAATTTGCGGATCGGGTTTAGCTGCACGTACCTGGGTAGAAATGGTGACGGAGGTGAAAAACTCTCTCAATCCCAAACTTTGCAATACTGAGTAAATCCGAGAATCAAAATTGGACAGCACCCCCAAGGTAACTCCCAACCGCCGCCAGTTGATTAAAGCTGGTAAAACATCGGGATAGACAAACCAGGGTTCGCCAGTACCAAAGTGAATGTAAAGTTCGCTAAAAAAAGCTGAAAAGTCAGAAAATTCCTTGAGAACACCTGCCCTTTCAAAAGTGTTCAGAGCAATTATCCGCCACCAATCAAACTCGCGCTGGGGAATATCTTGCAGTTCTGCATCTGGAAATATCGGCGGCGGCGCTGCTTTAAAACTTTGGATGAAGCTTGTATTTAATGTTTCAGTTGAAACTGTAACACCAAATTCTTGGGCTATCTGACTATAAACTTCGCCTACACTACCTTTGACATCGAAGAGTGTACCCACAGCATCTAAAAAAATAACTTTCGGTTGTTCCATTAAAGTTTGAAAATTTTGAATGTTGAATTTTAGATTTTGGCTTGTTAAGAGCTTCTGTGGGTAGAGTCTAGCATCTGCTAAGTAGATTGGCACAAATATAACAAATCATCGCAAACATCTTGGTTTTTACCAATGCCCAATGCCCAACCTTGAAAGTTATCGAGAAAGTGTTTCTATTATTGGACGGGCTAGCCAATTAAAACCAACTTTCAGCTGATGCTCTAAAGTTGGCAGCCTATATAAATAAGCAACGCGGCGGGCGACGTATGCCAAGGGACCATCTAGTTTAATTCCCAAACCAGTGAGAGTGGCGTTGTCTATTCCTAGTGCCATCATTTCTCCTAATTGCTGGTAGTGGAAGGGAAGGAGGGGGCGATTAGTTAGAGTTGCCCAGATATTCCAAGCAGTATAATCAGCTTGTTGAAAAGCTGCTTGTGCGGTAGCGGGGACTTGTTGTCCTTCAGCATCATGACAGTCTGCTAAATCTCCCAAGGCAAAGATTTCTGGATGATCAACAACTTGCAGATTGGATGTAGTGGTGATTTGACCACGCTGATTTAGCTTGAGAGGAAGAGATTTGACTACGGGCGCAACTCTAGTTCCCACAGTCCAAATTACCAAATCCACGGGAATTGTATCTAACTGGTTTTTGTACTCTAGGGAAATGCTATTTTGCTCTATTGATTCGACTTTGGTTTCTAAGTCAAGAAATACACCACGGGCTTCTAGAGCTTTCTTTGCTGCTTCCCGATTAAACTCTGGGGAAGTTCGCAAAATTTGGTCGGCGATTTCAACGATCCGAAAGCGTCCTCTTTCGCCTAGTCTGTCGGCTAACTTACAGGCTAACTCTACACCACTGTAGCCAGCCCCAACGATCGCTACCCGAATTTTATCAGCATCCGATTCTTCTAAAAATCGCAGCCGTTCTTCTAAACGATAGGCATCAGAGATTGTGCGGAATGTGTAGGCGTAGTCTGTTGCACCAGGGACTAAATCTAGCGGTGTCTCACCTCCTAGCGCCAGCACTAATCGGTCATAAGGAATTTCCGGGCCTTCTTGTATATTTACCCGTTGCTGGTCGATGTCAATTCCAGACACAACACCTTGACAAAAACGCACTCCTGTGCCTTGTAAAACTTCTTCAAAGGGTGGGGCAATTTCCCAGGTTTGCAGTTCGCCAGTGAGTAATTCGTAAAGTAAAGGAGAGAATAGGAAGCGATCGCTTTGATCTACCAGAACAATTTCGGGTTTTTGCGTAGATTCCCAAGGTAATTGGCTTAACCGCAGGGCTGTGTAGAGTCCACCAAAGCCTCCGCCAAGGATACAAATTCTAGAAGTTTGTTCAGTCATCTATTCTATGCTATGCAACAATCAATATTAATTAGGCAACTAACTTCAGGGTAACTGAAAGTTTCAAGATTAACTTTCTTAATCATGAAATTTGATGTTAATTTAGCCAGCTTTCTGTTGGCTTTTGTGTGTGCAATATCCGGCTGGATCGCATGGTGGCATAACAAATTAAAGTTTGAAAAACAACAGGCTACTGAAATTGCAGTAGCTGCTGCTGAAAAAGCACTGAACGAAAAGCGTGATTAAAATCACCTTGTAATGTTTAACTGTCCAGTGGGCGCAAAATTTAATTTCTTCTCATCGCCGACTGCGAAAACCTTGTTTACCATTAACTTGGTCAAAGAGTACATCGTATTTATCAAACAAGGCGATTCCAGGATTTACAAATATAGGCAGTTCTGCTTGTGGCGAGATACTCAAATTCCAGCGATTAAATCCGTCACGCGTTCCTGGTGTCAAACTGTAATCAAAAATGCCATTAATTCCAACTTTTACAGCATTTGCTGACCCTAATACTCCGGGTTTGAGTTTACCTGCTGTAGAAGCTGACTTGAATTCAGTCAAACCATTAATAGTTCCAGTATCAGCGATCGCTCTACTATTACACGAATTTTTCGCAGAACTTCCAGCAAGAGTTAAACAAACTTTGCTCAGTCGAGAGTCCCATCTTTTACCGGGTACACCATTAATTTCGGGTTGTTGACTCCAAGAAGCCATTTTGAAACCGGCTTGATTCTCAGCAGTTAAGCCGAGAATTAGGCTGCCATTATTACTACCACCATTTCCCATAACAATAAATCCGTTACTCAGATTGCCTGCTAATTTTCGCAACGGGTTATAGGGAAGTGATTTTTCAAAATAGTTAACACCGATAATTCCAGAAAATGGTACACCACTATTTGCCGAACATTTAGGTTTTTGGGCAGTACATTGGCGACTGGTAACAACCTGTACGGGAACAGGTTCGGCGGTGGGAATTAAACTAAACTGGACATTAGCATAAACTAATTCTCCTTCCAGGATAGTACCATCACTTAATACCTCCTTGATATTTTGACCTGTTCTTCGGATCTGAGAATTACCTAAAAACTCTTTGGGAACTCTTAGCCCTGCCGACCCTGTATCTAATAAAATACGTTTTGGTTGACCATTTGCGATCGCAACTTCTAAAAAATAGCCGCGAACACGTTGCCCAAGGGAAGGTTTTGGATATAAAGGTAAGGATATGGTGTTAAAAGTTGGCTGGCGGGGTGTATTTTGCGAGATATCGCGCAACGCTGAATTTGGGAAAAGAGCCGCAAATGCAGACTGGCGTTGCGCTGCTGGTTCAGGGGCAATATCCCAAAGGCTTTCGTAGTAGAAAAAGCCGATACCTAAACCCCGTTGTTGCACTGCTTCTACTTGAGATTGGATTTGTGATATGGCAACTGGGCGATTTCGTAACCCTGCCATAATACCAATACCAGTTGGGATGATTTGTTGGGTTTCTAAAATTTCTGGGCGGGTAATTTGAGCGATAAAACTTTCCACATCATTACGGTACACCTGCATCACCAACTCATCGACAATACCCAACCGCACCCAGTTGAGCCAATCTTGCAGTTGCATTTTATAGGCGAAATTATAGTAATTAGGAGCAACTGAAAAAATAGCATTCGGTTTTCTGGCTTTCACGGTTTGGTAAAGGTCTACCATGAAGGCAGTAATTTTATCTGCCCGCCATTTTATCCATGCTTGGGCTAAGGGATTGGGTGGAGGAGGATTGCCAGTTTCTTGAGTATATAGACTAATCGTGTACTTATCGTAACCAAAATCCCCAGGTAAACTCGTATGGTCGTCAAATTGAACGCCATCAGCATCGTATTGAGTCATAACTTCCATGACGAGTTCGCGGATAAAGTTTTGCACTTCCGGGTGAAAGGGATTCAACCACGCTACTTCACCCGCAGCACTAATTGAAGTTTGAGTGCCATCCCCTTTTTGTGTTAGCCAATCTGGATGCTGTGATGCGAGTTCCGAAGTTAGAGGAACCATGAAACCAAATTCAAACCAGGGTATTGCTAGTAGCCCTTGTCTATGGGCTTGAGTAATAATGTCTGCAATTACATCTTGTCCATCTATTCCCTTGAAGAAAAAGGGAATACCCATTTTCTGCATGATGGCGCTGGGGTATTGTGTATAACCATCATTCCAGACTATCGGATAAACAGTATTAAAATTTAACTGCCGCAGTTGGCTCATGGCTGCAAGCACCTGTGAACGATTTCTAAAAACGCTAAAATCGTTACCACTTAGCCACACTCCCCGAATTTCCTGACGAGGTTGAGGAGGTAGTTGGGCAACAGCAGGGGCAAAGCTGTTGAGTAACAATACCAGAAAGAACGATATCAGACATAATAATGGCAGCAGACGCTTTTTCAAAAGCCACGGCGATGTCTCTTGACTCGCTACGTGTAGCTTGCTTAGACCTAGTAGTACTTGTATGTGTACAGGCTTAAATAGTAAGTTAGTTAGAGCTGCATTAATTTTTCTACTTTTTTCCCAAAACTGAATTGTCATTACTTCTGCTTACTAAATGAGGCTAATTGGTTATATTTAATACCATATAAACGTTAAATTGCTACACCAGGAAAACTGATGCTGTAATTTAGCTGCAAGATATTTGACGCAGTTATAACGTTAGTGGTGCCAAATAAAAATGTTTCAAATGTAAGCTCTAGTCGAGATGCTGTGATCAAATTTATTGTTGTGCGATCGTCAAACCTATGAATTTCAAACCTCACCAAAACACTTTTGACGACAAACTAAGCGCAAGTATTGGGCTGGCTATTGGATTGCTGTTCATTGGGGGCGGTTTTTGGGTACGTAACATAATCGCGCACGAAAGTGCAACGCTAAACGAAACACGCGGCACGGTGGTAGACAGCATCAGTCGTCGCGGGAGCAGCAGTACGAACAATAATGATAATGAGCAAAAAGAAACCTATGCGCCAGTTATCGAGTTTCTAGCCAACGGTAAACGCACTCGCTTTACAGGCAATTATGAGTCCTACCGCTCCAGCAACGGCCAGATGGTGGTGATACGTTACAATCCTAAACAACCGATAAAGACTGCGCGTGTGGTGAATCCGCTAGAAGGCTTAGTACCTTGGGGAATGTTTGGTATGGGTGGGTTAGCTGTGGTTTTATAGCGTGGGCACACTGTTACCTGTACGCTGGTCTTCAGGTGGGTGACTATAGATTTGGTCAGTTAATATTGCTCAAAATGGAAATGCGATCGCCTTACCCCCCGACTGACACAAAAGCAGTAGGGGAGCAGTTGTTTTGGTAGTCATTGGACTATTTTGATTTTCGTGCTGACTTTGGCGGCGTTCGGTGTGCGCCAAAATATTTCTCACTGCGGTAACGCAACCACACCCGCAACACTTGCGGAATCTGGTCTTTTTCTTCCTTAGTCAGGGTGTTGTAAAGGGCTAAGGCGCGATCGCGTTCGCCCCGACAAGCAGCATTGTTGTGAGCATCCCAATAGCTGCGGGCTACTCGAATCCGCCGACAGACTTCTTTAATGGGCGCGTCTTTTGTAAGTGGAATGTCTTGCTTGGTCATACTCAAATGCTAGAAATTTCTAATGTCATCCTAGCGAGTCAGATTTATATTGACACTTCAAATTTCAAGCTGGCTGATTTCACTGAGTTAATTCATTGCTGTTCCTCATGGTTATCCAACCAGATGAGAGGTAGAGCAATAATGCCAGGCAATGACTGAAGTAGAAAATACACTAACAGATTTGTAAGATTTATGACAATGTTTTGCTTTGAGCTATTCGTCAAACTATTCTCCGTAAGGACAAGAGCGAGAAGACGTTGAATTTTAAGGATAAACATCACTTCACCATTTATGTCATCCGGTATATGTGCACGAGCCGCAGTAGTGATTAACTTAAGCATTAGGAAAATGACTGTATTGGCTTTTAAGGTAAAGGGAATCAATAAAAGCCCTTTGACTTACTTTTTGATGGTATTTATCTACAGTCTCACTGCCTGCATTTTTCAGCCTTGAAAGTTTTTGACAAGCTCACTAAGCTGTTATGCTGCCATCTTCAGGCAAAATCTCTAGTAGAAATCAACCTGTATTAGGAAGTCGGCAATGCACATTGGATTTCTCAACCCTCAAGGCAATTTTGATTCAGGCAATAGTCACATAACGAAACACCCAGATTTTGGGGGTCAGCTGATCTACGTTAAGCAAGCCGCCATAGCCATAGCTCAAATGGGTCATAAAGTTGATATTCTCACACGTCAAATTATTGACCCGGAGTGGCCAGAGTTTGCCCAAGCGATTGACACTTATCCAGGGGTCGATAACGTCCGCATTATCCGCTTACCAGCTGGGCCAAAAGAATTTCTCTCTAAAGAGTTGTTATGGACTCATCTGGTTACTGATTGGGTATCCAACATCTTGAAATTTTATCAACAGGAAGGTAGCTTACCCGATGCTATGACTGCTCACTACGCTGATGGAGGACTGTGTGGCGTTCTAATTGAAGAAAAGACAGGTATACCTTTTACCTTTACTGCTCATTCTCTCGGCGCTCAAAAGATGGACAAACTCGAAGTCACCCCAGAAAATCTTACAGAAATAGACAAGCAATTCTATTTCAGATACCGCATCTTAGCCGAACGCCTGAGCATGAATCGCTCGGCCATTAATATCACCAGTACACGACAAGAACGCTTTGAACAGTATTCTCATCAAGTCTATAATAGTGCAGTGGATGTAGACAACGACAACCGCTTTGCAGTGATTCCACCGGGAGCAGATTTCTCGATTTTCGGTGCAAAGGTGCGTTCCGAAAATGAGGAGGCTAGCTACCAATTCGTTCAGGATAAATTGGCACGGGACATTGCAGAAGCCCGCCGAGATTTGCCCGTCATCTTAGCATCCAGTCGATTAGAGCTTAAAAAAAACATATTGGGGCTAGTGCAAGCCTTCGCAATGAGTCCAACACTTCAGGAACGAGCTAACTTGGTGCTAATTACAGGGGCGCTGGACAATCCTTTACGAGAAGAGGCTAGCGACGAAATGACTGAAGAAGTGTTAGCCCCTATTCGGGAAGCGGTCAAAGAAAACGACTTGTGGGGCAAAATCAGTGCATTTGGCTTGCCACATCAGTCTCAAGAGTCACTGGCAGCAACCTATAGGTTTATGGTTAAACGCCGCTCAGTATTTGCGCTGACCGCACTCTACGAACCCTTTGGGCTTGCTCCCTTAGAAGCAGCAGTTGCAGGTTTACCAGTGGTAGCAACCAAGAACGGTGGCCCTAGCGAGAGCTTGCGACAGGGAAATCAGGAATATGGCGTACTCGTCGATCCAGAAGATCCTGCTGATATTGCACGGGGCTTGGAGCGGTTGCTATGTGATACTCAGGAGTGGGAATATTTTGCCCAAGCTGGTCAGCAACGGGTGTTGAAGACGTACACTTGGGAATCTACTGCTGAAAACTACCTGTCTTTGCTTGAGCAAATTCTGTCTTCACCGGAAACTCGCCCTCGCGCTGAACTCCTTCCTATCTACCCCTACTTCCATAATCCAGAATCGCAGACCGATGTTTCTTTGGAAGAATTGAGCGAACTCTACTTTGGAACCAACCAAAAGTTACTAAGTACACCTAGCCTTTAAAAAGGTTGGTAATGGGGGTCTACAGCTAGTTGTACGCCCCAACAGGCGATTTCATTTGTTGCAAAGATTTTTGGAAATGGTATAACAAGGTTTGTGAACAAGCAAAGGATGACCCCAGCTATAAGCAGCTAGCAGAAAATCTGCTGGTTTTGTTGCATCAATGCCATCTGTCCACCTGGTTTTAGGGTGACTCTTTCAAAGTAAGGTAATTCTGCTTTTATGCGATCGCTCGCCACAGGTTTTGTCGCTATATCTGAAGCGCCGCAAACAACCAACACAGGAACGTTAATAGTTGCAAGTGTGTCTGTTTCGTCAAAGTTGAACATTGCCAGTGTACCACGAGCCAGAACACCAGGCGAACCCAATGCTGATAATAAAAAATGTTCCCTCTGCCTCCTGCTTTTTATTAATTAACAACTCTTCAGTAGGGGTGTGTTAGTGACAGTGACAAAACGCTCAAATATCGCACCCAGCATTCACCATACCCTCCGTTACTTTTTAGTTTGCGATCGCATGGTATTATTATCCGGCTATTTGTCACCTTGACAGGGCTAGGAATATGGCCAAGGTCAGGCTCCTGCAAAGATGGAAGAACTGGCAGAGCATATCCGAACCGCAGACGGTTTTGTGACCAAAAGAGTCGGTCAATTTTTGGATGAATTAGAGTGGTACGAAGAAGCATTGCAACGACAAAGAAAATAAAAAGGAAACCCCTTCTAATCAAGTCAGCAATCAATTATTAGTTATAACGGACTGATTAATTAACTAAAGTTTTTTACAGAAGTTTGCAAGTAAGTGAGGTACAAAATGCAAGACTCAACATCAGATAAAAAGAGTTTCTACCTTTTGCCTCACTTCTCTTCTTAGGCTGCGCCAACGACTACGCTCAGTGACCACCTGCCTCCTGTCTCCTGCTTCAAAACCCATAACTTTGTACTTCATGCAAAAGAAAACTGCTGTATATATCTTTGGCGATAACTTCCATAGTTTCTTTCAATACTGAAAGCCAAACGCAACCCTTAGTTACCCTTTAAGAGGAATCCCCAGCGAGTAAACTAAGGTAGCCCAGTAGTCTAAGTAGGACGGCTTGTAGCCGGTAACGGGTTCCAAGAAATCCTGGTTCAAGTCCAGGCTGGGCAATTGCGAACTTTCAAACAACTTATTCCCGATTTTTAAAGTTTTGTTGCTTCCACAACAATTGCAGTTCTTTGATGTCAGTTTTGCGTTCCTCAAGCAACTTCTCTGTTTTTTGCCATGTGTGCTTGATTTTTTCATTAGTCCCATTAAAGTTCAGCAGTGTTGCATCCTTAAAATTAATGTAGTCTTGAGCGTGTATATCAAAGCGCTTATCAAACTTTGCTATATCTTTTTCTATTAATTCAACTTCACGGCATAATTTTTCGTGGCCTTCAGAATTAGTATGAGTATGTAAATCTTCTTTTAAATCTCGAATTTCGTTAACAATTTCATTGAACTTAGAAACTATTTTAATAAAACTCATTAGTATTCCAGCAGAAGATACTACAAGAGTAATAATAAGATTAGTACCCTCTAAAGTAAGCCCAAACGTAGGTTGAGGCGGAGGAGAATTAACAAATAATATTGTTTGCGTAGTTTGCATAAATATGATAATAGGTGCAAAATTGCACCCATAGTTAAAATTAAGTTATCCAAAAAGTTAGAAAAATGTAGCTTTCCGTCGTCCTGAAATAGCTTCTATTTTTCCTTTAACCGTGCCAGCTAACTTGTAGTCTTTGTCTTCTAATTGATCGGCCGCATTATCTCCAAAAAGACCCGCAAGCTTGCCCTTGACAATCAATAAATGAGAACTCTTGCGCTTACCGCTTGAATCTTTGTAACGAATACCAATACGCCAAACAATACCAGTTCTGAGTAATTCTTTGACAGGGATTATCTCTTCTGTCCCTTTAGGATCGGCAACTTTCTCAAGTCCGGTTTGCGCTTTGATGCCTTCATAAGCGTCTGATGTCTTAATGTAGTAAAAATCATTAGCACCAGCACCAAAGATCGCTTTATGTAAAACAGGGAGTGTCATGATTTAACCTAACCTCATGCGACGAGGAATGTTTGTAGTTTTAACATCTTGACCGGCTACTTTCTTCGGTAATAATCCACCCATTGCTGAAGAAAGTTTGCTAGAGACACAAAGAACTTCTCTTACCTTTTTGTTTTCTAACCGGCAGCGAATACGGACTAGATCACCTTCGGCAACAGCTTTGTTGATCGTGAGCTTACCTTTGTATACTGTATTGTCTGGATTGGGCGCTTTTGCAATTCCTACAACAGTTTTAATGTCTTCGTAAATATCCGGTAAAATTGCAACGTACTTATCATTGTCAATTGTTATAACGTGCGGTACTTTCGGCATAAATTAAAGCTTGAAATGCTTGATTTAATTTAGCTTTATTTTCAAAGGTTCTACGACGCCTCCCCTTAAGCCTCCGCATTCTCGAACGTCTTACGGAGCATGGGTTATCTAAAGAATTTTATCCATGTAGGTTTTTTTGATTTTGTGCCATCTGCGTAATAATCAACTCTGACAAGTTGAGTTTTGATTTCTTTTAAGGGTTGTCCCTTACGTTGCCCAACTTTATAAAAACTACCCTCAGTATATTTAGGGTCAATTATGGTTTTTATTTGAGTAATAACTTTTTCGGCTTCTTCTTTTGAAAAGGCGTTAACAAAGACTTTAGAGTTATCTTTGAGGGTCAATATGCCCTCCCAAGACCCTTTTTGATACCCATCTAGAGGGGCTGTAGATGGTGCTGTTGTAATAGTGGGGTGTGGAATTGTTATCGGATAGTAATCATTTGCTACAGAACCATCTTCACGCTTTTCAACAAATAGGCAGATTAACTGTGGTATATGTCCATCTGGCGAAAGCTGATATCTTTCAGGCAAGGCAACAACTGCATTTAAATTATCAGTCTCGTTTTTATTTTTAGCGAGACATAATTCAGTATTAGCTTTTGCTAATTCTTCGTATTCTCCTAATACTTTTAAGGCTTCATTGCCAGTTGAAGACCCTATGACCTGAATTGTTTGTGTATTTCTTGCAGGTGTCCATTTGCTACCAACAAGAGTACAAGAAGTTACGGGAACATCAATGTTGATCCAGAGCAATTCTTCTACCTTGATTTCTGTTTGAGTTTCAGTATGAAATTCTACTCTTACTTCAGGCTGAACAATAGTATTGGTGATTATATCTGTTTGATAGACTGGCTGAAGTTGAGTGGTCGTTTGTATGATTGTAGGTTGTAAAACTTGAACTTCGGTTAATACTCTTTCCTCAACTAATACCTTCTCTAGATTAATTACTTTTTCTTCGGTCAAAGTCCTTAGTTCGACTTCGTGAATAACTTCAACGTCATGAATTACTCGTGTTTCAGTTAAACTTCTGACTTCAACATCATGAATTAATCGCGTTCCAATTAAATTTCTGACTTCAAGTTCGTGTACTACTTGAGTTTCAATTAAATTTCTGATTTCAACTTCATGAACTACTCTTTCTTCAACTAAATTTCTAATTTCAAGCTCGTGAATTACTGTAGGAAATGCGCCTCTACCTAATATTTCGGCAACCCTAAACCCTAACCCAACTAAATCAAGGCTGATAGTGCCTATTTGTATTTCCATTCCAACAATTTCAGCTTGGACTACTTAAACCGCACCAATTGCAGCAAGAGAAGTAGTTTGGGCTGCACCAGCTAATGTAAGAGCAGTGCTGGCAACGCCCTCAAAAAGAACTATTTCGCCGCGCATTTCAAAAGATATTGCCAAAGCTTCATTAGCGATCGCCTCAGCATAAATCACTTGTCCTTGCACAACTTCAGCAAGAGCAAAAGCAGTATTAGCAGTTGCTTGGGCAGATGTAGCTACAAATTCAGCACTTAAAGCCGTTGTCTCTGCTGCAATTGCTGTTGTTTCAGCTGTAGCAGCAGCAGCAAGAGCAGATACAGCCGTTGCTTCAGCCGTTCCCGCAAGGAGCAAAGCAGAGCCAGCAGTGCCCTCGGCAACTCCAGCTAAAGCTAGTGCGCTTACGCCTGTTGCTTCAGCAGTTCCAGCCAGTATTAACGCGCTTCCCCCTGTCGCCTCAGCCGTTCCTGCTAGAGCAAGAGCAGAGCCGGCTATCGATCCAACGCCTACTATTTCCGCTTCTAAAACAACAATTTCAGCTTGTACAGTTGTGGCTAGAGCAAGAGCAGACCCAGCAGCAGCACCTACGCCCACTATTTCGGCTTCCATGACAACAACCTCAGCTTGGACAGCAGCAGCACCGGCGATCGCAAGTGCTACTTCTGCTCCCAATGCCGCAATTGCAGCAAAAACACCCTCAAGTGCTGCGGCTATTAAAGGAGCTGCGGCGATTGCTACCACTGCGGCAACTCCTGCTCCAACAGCAATTAACTTGGCTTGTAAATCGTGAAGTTCAGCTTCTAAACTGCCTATTTGAATTTGGTCTTGGGCTGATTGGCGATAAACATCAGCTAGCTGACGCTTTAGTGCGTCGATTTCGCCCTGGATATTTGCATTATTTGAATTATTAATTAAATCTCTCAAGCCATCTATTTGATTTTGCAACTGCTGGCAGCAATCACATTGATGGCCGGAGCAATTACTAATATTTGATAACGAGGAAATCAATGATTGTCCTTGAGTGGACATTAGCAAACCTCGCTACCAATTTTAGAGATTAATGCTTCAATTGATGCAAATTCGCCCTGATCAATACAGACTTTTCCGTTAGGTGTAAATGTTGTTGGATCTACGCATTGCTTGCCACTAGCGCAAGCTCCACCATTAGCACAGACAGCCTGACAATCCGAAAGAGATTTATAAACACCAGGGGTGTTGTATTGAGTTTTTATAATACATTTTCCATTAATACAATCGTAGTCACTACGGATTTGACAACTAGCCTCATCCGATTGGTAAATTGTATAGCTACCATCAACAAATGAAGATCCATAATTAAACGAGGTATAAGAATAGCCCCAATAATTTTGATCACTGGAATTTGAATGATAGGTAATTTGTGGCTCGTTTTCGCTATTATAAAAAATTGCCTGTAAAGGCGCTTGATGAGGAGCAATTACAACATTGCCACTTATACACCAACCCATATTTTTTTTGTTTTTATTTGGTTGGATTAGTTAAACAGCGTTAGGGTCAAAAATTGGCGCGGAGTATGTCCCATAAAATCGCTCTGAAAACTGAAATTGCGTTTTAGGTATGCCGTTGCGAGTGACTGGAGAACTGATCACTAAATCAGAACTTGCCATGACTGAGGCATCAGTATTGGCATTTATCCAGGTATGAGCAAAGGAAATAATTGCGGCGTACAATTCCAATGGTGTTGGATTAGCGCTTGTTAAAGCAGGTAAAGAACTAAGTGGAATTTCTAAGACCTTGGGTGTTCCTAAGAATGTAGAGTTTAC
The DNA here is from genome assembly GCF_002949795.1 of Nostoc sp. 'Lobaria pulmonaria (5183) cyanobiont'. Taxonomy (NCBI): domain Bacteria; kingdom Bacillati; phylum Cyanobacteriota; class Cyanophyceae; order Nostocales; family Nostocaceae; genus Nostoc; species Nostoc sp. 'Lobaria pulmonaria (5183) cyanobiont'. The sequence goes on from NZ_CP026692.1 coordinate 6,445,507, forward strand.
GCCAAATAAATCAGTGATTCCAGGCTGCATACAAAAATTTTTGAAGTGAATAAGTCCGTTGTATTCAATCAGCCAAATAATGTAAATGTTCCACTTTTATGTAAAAGCAGCACATTTGCTGAGGACGCAAAACCCTTGCAGTGAATAGTATTGAGCCAGATTTAGCTGTTAGCTAAAAAGAGAAATATTCCGGTTTAACCACCCTGAATGGTTAAACCGGAATAGTTAACAGAACAGAATAGGTTGAATGAAAAACGATAGAGAAGGTCAAGCGGCTGTCTTAACTTATGCGGATTGCTCAAAAATCCGCACACAGATTAGGAGCCGCAAATACAAGTTGCTTTTTGACTTAGCTTGGTACACAGGTGAGCGCTGGGGTGCTTTGGTTCAGCTGCGAGTAGCCGACGTTTACACTGACGATCGCAACGTACGTGAGTATATCAATTTTCGAGCCAGAACGCGCAAGGCCAAACCCAACAGTAAGCGCAAAGCACAACCAGCCAAACATAAAAATCGACAAGTACCAGTACATCCAGTTCTTAGGGAAATATTGCTTGGATACAAGCCAGAATCAGATTCTGTCTGGCTGTTTCCTAATCGTGAAGAAGACAAACCCATTACTCTGAGGTGGGCAGATACAATTTTACGGACTGCGGTTGACAAAGCTGGATTATCAGCTAAAGGAATCAGCACTCACAGTACCCGCCGGAGTTTTATTACGAATCTGGCGAACAAGGGTATTAACTTGGCGATGATTAAAAAAATTACTGGTCACACTGATTTGAAAGTACTTTCGGCATACATCGAGGTCAGTGAAGACGATCTCAAAAACGCGATCGCAACTCTATGAACCCCAACCTCCTATTCCTCCAAATTGAAATCTTCTTCGAGCGCTTGCAGCAAGGCGTTTATGACCATCCCGTGTACTTGGCTATGGCATTGGAGAATCTTGCTAGCCAGGCATGGGATGAAGTTGACCGACTCTACCCAAATTTGTGACAAACGACGCTCTAGGCGGATAGGCTAAAAGTGATACACGCTTTTTTGATGCGCCAACCGCGATCGCTAATATAAGGCAGGCGATCGCTTTTCATAACTCTGGAGTAAGGCTATGGCTTGGTGGATAATGGCACTTGAAATTGCAGATAAACAAGGCAATGGAACCGGAAAATACAGATTAACTGCTAAATCAGACGAAGATGGCGGGGGCCCTTATGGGCTGTGTGAGCATGAGCATGATTCAATTGAATCGGCTCAAAACTGCCCAGAAGCGCGGGCTGAGGCTGAGAAATATTAAGCGCGAGAGCGAGCAATTTCTGATTGCCTTGTCACGCGCAATACAGCCTGATAAAGTACCTGTGACAAGCATTATGAGTTAAACATGGTAGGCAAAGGCGGCCGCAGAGGTACAACTTGGAAAAATCACTGGAACCACGGCAAGACTAAACATATTCGCGTCCCCGCAGCGCTGGAACAACAAATAATAGAATTCGCTCGTGCTTTAGATTCGGGGCAAGTTACCCTAGATTCTCAAGTTTTACTGCTAATTGACTCTTTTGTAGAGTCGAGAATTGCAGAGTTTCACCCCAATCAATACAGCTGTACTGGCTCAACCACTAGCCGACGCTGGGATGAACTAAGGCGCTTCCGGGATGCAGTTGCTTTTGGTTGCGCCAGGAGCGAATTAACTCTTCAATCTCACTCGGTGACTGTCCGTCACTAATTGCAATCTCGACATCTGCTTTTTTGTTTTTTGCGATCGCACTATCAACACTACCCAGGTAAAGCCGATTTTTCTTCCTGCCCACCATCCAGCAATAGCGGTAGTACCAATATTTATTAGCAGACCGCTCTACCCAGTACTTCTCTAACCAGTGGGTATCGTGTTGGGGCGCAACTTTTTGGGTAACGTCTGATACCTGCGCCCCAACACGTGATTCTCCGGTTGTGCCGAAATTTACTTGCGCCCCAACACGTAATTCCCACTCTCGCCAGGCTTGCTCATAATCATCCAGGTTTAAATAGTCGTCTGGGTCTGGTGGCTCGTCGCTGTCATCGTAGAAAACAGAAATTTGTCCGTTGTCCTCAACCTTGCGGACAACTTCACCGAAGTGGGCAGGATTCCACTTGATTTCTGGCCCGAGATGTTGGGGCGCAGTTTTTTCAAGTTGATCCCAAGCCGGATCGTAGACGGGAGTGGGGAGTGGAGACTTAGTAAAAGCTTCTAAATCAAAAAGTGTGGGTTGGTTCATAATCAGACTGGTTATTATGATCGCTGCTCTTTTCTGAGGGCAGTTTTTTTATGCAGTTATTCCCTAGTAATCCCTTGGCAGGTTACTAGGGAACCAAGATTTTAAAAGTTCAATAAATCCAGATGAATCAAGCAAGTTGTCTGCCCAGTAACACTCACGTAAACAGCTAATTAACCATCCTTGAGGGTCGCGAATTTCTTGATGTCCACCACGAAAAATAAAGTGCTTTAAAGCCTTGCGAACATCTTCAATATCAAATTCCAAGAGATGTCTAGTTGTTCGTTTGTTTGGGTCAAAGTATATTTGGTACTCAGCACAAACGCTCAGGATTTCGTGTTGTCTTTCTAACTCTATAAATTCGGCTGTTGTGGGAGTAAGATTATTGCTGCTGCTGCAAACCTCCTCATCGACAGATATCTTGTTTGAGGGGTCTAAATCGTAACTGGAGTTCTGGTTATATAACTTTTTTTCTCGCACCTTCTTAGGTGGATTTAACCATGTGATAGGTCTAACAAGTAACTTGGTTATCTTCCAAGAATATTGTTTAATTACTTGCAAAACACGGCACGATACCAGTATGTCAAATATCTTTTTGAGGTAATTGTGAGCATAGGGCTTACCTCTAACTTTTGCTACCCAAGCATTAAATTCTGATAAATCTGGCTCAATTTCGCTGGCAATTTGACCTTGCCTTATTAGCCACTGCCAGAGAATTTTTGCGGCGGGTGGAATATGGTGTTGGTAACAGTATGCGTCGTGTGCTTCCGTCCACGAAAGATTGTTTTTAAATAGATTTTGTGTCATGATTACTATCTGATTACTATCAGTTAATTTCAGAAGGCCACCACGTAGCTTGCCGCCGCAGGCATCGCTAAATCATCCGGTGGCTTTTTGGTTTTTTATTTCAATGGATGCTGACGTTTAAGCTTTATGTTTGCCGCTATGTTTTTTACCTGATCTACTAGCGTTGGTTTTTTTTGGAATAGTTTCGGCAAGCTACGCTAAAAATCACAAACAGGACATGAGAAGTTACGGGGGTCTAAAATACTTATCAATCCGTCCTCCCAGCACTCGCAGCAAACGTCACTGCCAATTTCGTATTCGTCGTCATCGCGGTCTAGCCTGTCGCTGTAGTATTTGTTGAGTGCGCCTTCTCCCTCTGGATAACCGTCAATTTCTTCATGCTGTTCTAAGTTGTCAATTTCCATTTGTCATTCCTTTTGGTCAACGCGATCGCACCCCGCCCCCAATCCCACACCGCGATCGCAAAACAAAACCGCCCTTACCAAGCAGGCAGGACGGTTTTATTCTTGAACGTCGTCTTCGACTTGTTGTGCTAATTCACGAAGTCCTTGTTTGATTACTTGCAATTCTTCTGTGAAAGCACTCTCCAATTCTGTACTTTCTTTGTATCGGGTCTTAAGTCGATCTTGATGACCATGCACGTAACCATAAAAGGCTTTCTCTAACAACTCTAAACGACCTAGAAGTTTCCCAGCAGAAGAGTCTCCGTATTGGACATCTGCCCCAATGGTATCTCCTTGTTGGATATTGCCCGTATTAGTTCCCCTCTGCCCCTCAAGCCCATAGCTTTCGCCAATTGCATTAAGTCCTCCCATTCCTCGTCCGTCAGTCGAATAGTTCTTGTTTTCATTGTGTCTCTTCATTTTCTGTTCCCTTATTTTATGCATATGCAATTCGATTTTGCATATGCAGCTTGACAAAAGTACTTTGCATATGCAAACAATATAGCATTGCTTTGCATATGCAAATCAAAATTTTAGCTCCCCCACGCCTAACCCTTTGCGTGGCATCACCGGAGCAAGCACCCGCGCCTTTGCGCGGAAACACCCTGAAGTTAATCACCAAAGAACCGAGCGCGGACACGCGTTGTCTGCGCGGTGATATTTTGATGTCTGCACACTTGCCCAGGAGAAAAATGACAACCACAATTCTAGAACTGCTTGCAAACCTAAAAATCTATCCCAGTGACACGGTGGTAACTATCAAAGACGTTGACGATCAGGAATTTTCCATCACTGATTTCCAGTCTGAAGGTAACGCCCTAACCATCGTCATCGGCGAGAAGGAATACGAAGAGGAGGAGGACGACGAAAAAAGCTAATTGAAAAGGCGATCGCCTACCGTCCTACTGGAGCAATCGCCGACACAACAAATAAATGTTTATCAATAAGGAAATTGTAACAATGTCAAAGCCTCTAGGCTATTACACCAATTACACCCCAGGCGAAGAAACGTTGCTTGCAACCTTGCAAGATAACTATGGTGCAGCATTCGAGAAAATCAGCAAGCGAGAAAAGCTGGTTATCCTCACAGCTCTTGCATCACATATCGGCTGTCAGCTAGAAGGTGATTGTCGAGAGGAAATATTCACCATTACCAAGCAGATGAAAGAACAGCTGACCATTGATGACCAGCTAGGAATCATGGAAGCGATTATCGTTCAAATCCGCTGGGATCAAAACTTTGTCGTTGAGAAACAGGAGTTGCCTATGCAATAAACCCACTAACCACAACTCTAAAATTATAGGTTTGCACCAGCGTGGACTGGAAGCTTGCGCTGGTCTTTTTTACCCAATTAGGAATTAAGAATTTGGAATTATGAATTACCGCGACCAACTAACACCGTGGGCGATTTTCCAACGTCTGTCCACTGGTCAAAATGTTTGCTTTTCTCGATTTCGTACCCGAACTGAGGCAGATGCTTACATGAGCATTCTTCGGCAAGGTAGCGGGAAGTTTGAGGTAGTTTACGATCTACCTCAACCTCAACCGCAAGAAGTTCAAGGATAGCGTGAATCAAATTGCGATCGCGCTTCTTAACCAGAGTGCGATCGCTAATGAATTCATCTACCCAAACACTTAAAACGTGAACAAGTCAAAAATATCATATTAAGCAAATGCAAGTAACAACCATTACTTACCAAAGAGTCTTAAATCTCGGCGACTACAATTCGGCACGACTAGAAAAAACTGCCGTAATACCTGATGACTATGAAGATCATGAAGTCGCAACACAGATAATTATAGAAAGTGTTGAGCGCCAAATTCATGAGGAGCATATACACAACCAACTTGATAAAGAAATTAGAGACAGGAAAAAAGAATTAGCGGCTCTCAAGGCAGAGTACAAGGCGCTCCAGAAAGAGCTTGGAATCCTTAATGAGCAGAACTTAGTGGACAATCTCATTTTAAATGCTGGGGGTGCTGCAAGCGATGACCCGGCAGATTTTTAACTGAGAAGCTTAAAAAATCGGAGAAACATTTCATGAATATTGAACCAGACGAAGACGAATTACTTAACGGTTCCCCAGATCCGTCCTGGGAATACTATCTGCTTTGGCATCGAATTAAGAGCATCCAAGCTCAGATTGAAAAGGGTTTAATGGCAATAAGTGAAGCGCAAACTGTAAATTATGAAATCGAATTCGAGGTCATGAATTTACTTATTCCACCCTTCAATGAGCTAAAGCAAATCATTACTGAACTACATCCTGAACCCTATCCCAACAGACCCGCCTGATGAGGCTAGCTGACACACTAGCCGAAACGGTGGCAACAAACAATGCCACCGTCGCGGGTTGTGTTCAAAGCAATCCGCAAGTTAATTAGAGAAAGTGCGGCGTTCAAGAGGAATTACGCCACTGAACTGCGGCGTTCACAAGTTCATGCGCAACACTTCTCTATTAATTCCCCGAATGCGTTTACTCCTGAATCGCGCCCCTTTTATGTGGGGCGTTAGGGTGATTCGTGCGCTATTAATTTCGGGAGATCCAAAGGATGCCAGTCCTTGAAAACCACCATTATTTACGCAGAACCATGACAACAGAATTAATAATTTTGGGAATTGATGTTAGTAAGTCAAGCGTAACATCTCACATTTTAACACAATACCCCAAGGGTGGATTGCAAGCATATTGGAATAAAACAAGAAATAAAGCATCTACTTTATATCCGGCTTTTTACTCCAATCCTGATGCTAAGAAAAAACAGAAATCAGCTTTTGACTTTGCTGATTATCTAGCAGAAATCAAGCCAGATTATGCAATCTTAGAGCCAACTGGAAACCACTATTCAAAACTGTGGGCATCCATCCTCAAGAAGTTAGAAATTAAAATTCTCTGGGTTGGTCATGTGGAATTGCGCCGTTATCGCGGGGGCAAAAACCTCCCAAATAAAAGCGATCCGGCTGACGCTTTAGCAATGGCTGCTTACGGTCACGATCCAGATCATCGGCTGGAAACTGGGGAATTAAACATAAGATACTTTCTCATGCACCGCCCCGAACCCATTGATGAACTCCGCGACTTGTGCCAACAACTTGAACATCTCAACAGAGTGCAATCGCCAATTGTGAATTATGCAAGGCAACTTCTAGCTTGGCAGTTTCCAGAAATGGCGCACACTAAGAGTGCATCTAGTAAGCCAGGATTACTACCGCCACTTTGGGGATGGTTAGCTAAGAGGCTGGAAATTTCACCCGCCGCCAAAACCCGAATTGAAAATCGCTATAAAATTTCCATTGCCCAAGACTATAAAATTGAGTTTGACCCAATCCTAGAGTTACACGCTGGTTGGATGTGCGATATCTCACTTTTTGAGCAGCACTTGGAAGCAAGAATCGCTCAAATGCTGTCTCTGAGTGAATTTAAGCCTTACATGAGCGTGTTTGACAAATTCGGTTTTGGGTTGAGAGTGCGATCGCGGTTGCTGACTCGAATTTACCCCTTTGAGTCGTTCCTGGGTGTCAATAGCAGGCCCGTTATTGAATACGAAGTGCGAGAGGTAAAGAAAACTGAGCGCGATGCCAAAGGCGGCAAGCTACGCAAAAATGGAGAAACCACCGTAAGGCGATTAGCCGGCGATACCAAACGAATTAAACGCAACCGCAGCCGCGACACTTTTAAAATGCGTTTAGGTATGGGCACTATTTTGGAACAATCCGGGGATGGACTTGTTGAAAAAGCTAGCGGCTCGTCGCTGTGCCGAATTAGTCTGTGGCAGTACGTTTTAACCGGCGTAGAAACTGGAAGACTGCCAGAAAACGAACTGACCGGGAAACTAATTAACTACCGCGACTCACTCAAAGCTAACGTCAGTGAACAAGGTGAGAAACTGTTAGGTGGTAAGCACATCCAAGGTAAACTAATGAGTAAAGTAGTAAATCTACTGTTCCAAGAATTGTGTAAAATAATTCCCCTAATATGACTCGCTACTACAAGTTAGAGGGACACACACCTGTTAGTGTTAATTTTAAGGAATGGGCAGTCTGGCGCAATACAGCTAACACACAAGTTATCGTTTCTGTTCTTCATGATTGCATCAGTGTTTCAACTGTATTTCTGGGAATAAATATCGGAACTGCCGAACAACCCAAAATTTTTGAGTCATTGGTAACTGGAGGGAGTTGTGATCGTGAAAAACGTTTCTACTCGACTTGGGAAGAAGCGATATCGGGGCACTATGACCTAATCATCCAGTCCATCGCTACCACACCGCCAAGTGACTTGTCTCTAAGTTAACTCTAACTTTATGTCATGGTTATGTAACTACCATTCCCCATTCCCCAAAAAGTTTCAGTTACCCTGAACTTGTGTGAAGCTATAAGAGAATGAAGAATCAAATTCTCTTCTACTAATCAGTTCTAACTTGCCTTTTGTAAATATGCCTTCAATTAGCTACAACCGCACCGACAGCCAGCAGCCACAAAGCATTACCATTGAAGGTTATGTTGTCCGGCCAGGATTACACATTCTCAGTTACGCGCAACTCAAGTTGCTACGAGAGCAAACACAGCATCATTCTCAGCTTGAATCTCTAGTGAGCCAAGGTGTCATTAAGTTGACTGGTTAAATGAATTCTAGTAATAAATTTATCATAGCGTTGGTTTCGACTTCTGTGCGAGACGCTCTTGCGTTCGCTCAACCAACTGAGTGGTCGAGAGTTAAGTGAACTTGTACTGAGCGACTCGTGCCGAGCGGAGCCGAGGTAAGTCGAAGTAGTCGAAACTCGTCAACATAGGTATTTTTTTCATCAGAAATCACCTTAATAGTCGTCAACTCACTTGCAATTCATCTCATCACCTGCTTATTGGGTAGATGATGAGATGAATTGCTGTATCAGTTAAGTTCTAAGTAGGTGAGTCGGAACGTCCTATTTGCTGACGAATGGTATCAATAGAAGCATTAAGACCAGCCAGTTTGGACTCTAAATCATCTCGCATCCAAATCAAGAATTTTAATTTCCGCTCTAAGCTAGTTTTGTGCGAAATGGGTTCGCTTCCGTAACATGGATTACCCCAAAAAGGAAACATATTTTACCTCTGTATTTAGCTTTTGTAAGAGTGCAATAGATTGCACCACTACATTCTGACGAATAACAATCAGACTGGTGTATGTAACAACCGACCATTATTGTGGGTGCTTAACGAACTTTTGCTAAAAGTTGTCTCTTGAATTGGTGGAGGTATTTAACCAAACTGCTGTCAATTCTATCCACTTTCTCCTCTAAGAAAAAGTTGAAGTGATAATGCCAGGTTAAAAAGTTCTGGCAATTTGGCATCACAACTCTGTATTTTGCGGTTTAAATAAGATATCAACAGAACAGAACAACCACAAATCGCCAGTTGTTGACCCAACGCTGTAAAATAACTCAGCAGCCAATTCATAGCGTTTGGTCATCGCTTCTCTACGAGACGCTGCGCGAACGTTACAACTGGCTAGTAATTTACTAGAAAACCCATAGTAAAAGTGCCTATACTAGAAAGCTGTCTTAATACGGCTGGTAAAATAAAGGTGAAGTACCCGCAAATCAACATACTTATATCAGTGTAAATACTTCTAATAATAGATGACTTGGTAAAAGGGAAAGGGATAATGCAGAAAGGCGTAATATTCTAAGACCAATTACTGAGTAGGAAATTACTTTATGAGAACCAGAAAGCTAGGCAAACAAGGGTTAGAAGTTTCAACTATCGGACTTGGTTGCATGGGAATGTCTGAGTTCTATAGCGGTCGGGATGAAACTGAGGCGATCGCGACAATTCATCGGGCATTAGAACTTGGAGTTAATTTTCTTGATACTGCTGATATGTATGGGCCGTTTACCAACGAGCAACTAGTAGGCAGAGCAATTAAAGATCGCCGAGATCGAGTAGTTTTAGCAACTAAATTTGGCAATGTCCGTACTGAAGATGGTGGTTTTAAAGGGGTTGATGGTAGACCAGAATATGTCCATCAAGCTTGCGATGCCTCGCTAAAACGTCTGGGGGTGGAAGTGATTGACCTCTATTATCAACATCGAGTAGATCCAACTGTCCCCATTGAAGATACTGTCGGGGCAATGGCAGAGTTAGTCAAACTGGGAAAAGTGCGTTATTTGGGGCTTTCGGAAGCTGCTCCGGCGACGATTCGACGGGCTGTAGCAGTTCACCCGATTACTGCACTGCAAACAGAATACTCTCTTTGGAGTCGAGAGCCAGAGGATGAAATTTTACCGACTGTGCGGGAATTAGGAATTGGGTTTGTTCCTTATAGCCCATTAGGAAGAGGATTTTTATCAGGTGCGATCGCTAGCCCTGACGATCTTGCACCTGATGACTATCGAAGAAATTCTCCTCGCTTTCAAGGTGATAATTTTTATAAAAACCTGCAATTAGTAGAGCAAGTCAAAGCGATCGCCAGCGAAAAAGGAGTAACTTCTAGTCAGCTTGCTTTAGCATGGCTATTCGCTCAAGGAGAAGATATTGTCCCAATACCTGGTACAAAACGCCGTACTTACTTGGAGGAGAATATTGCAGCTGCCGAAATTACCCTGACTGAACAAGAGTTGAATCGACTTGAAACAGTTGCACCAAAAAATGTGGCAGCAGGTGAACGCTACCCTGATATGAGTACTGTTAACCGTTGATCCATCTGAGTGCTGGAGTATTTTTCCAAATTCTGCTTTAGATGCACAAGCAGATATTACCGCAGCTTAACCCAGAATTCTGAGAGAAAATGTCAAAAGTAGCGATCGCTATTTTATCGGCTACATATCTGGATACTCATTCAATCATCTGGAAACTGCCAGCACGAGATATGTTCAATATCTTTGCTGCCACATTTACAACAGACTGCATCAATCACAGAGTCCACCCATTCATAGCTACAACTACGACAATGACAGAAAATGTTATTGCGGTTAGCCATTTCAATACCTTGATGCCACTGTTGTAGTTGAGAAGAGTCTGGAAAAGCTTCTGACATTTCATCAAACCTCGTTTATGTCATTGTCTGTATTATGAGCCTAACAAGCCCTAAAGTGAATAACTCAGTATTAATCGCCCTGACGATCGCCGTGTCTATAACGCTATCGCCTGTTAGCATTGCTGGTACTGTCCAAGGTTCAACCCATACTATCAAAATGTCTTCATTTAACCTCAGTTCCCAAAAATGGCAAAACCGGGTGCTGCTACTCTTTGCGCCATCTGTTGATAACCATAACTATCAGCAACAGATGCAGGTATTTAACCAGCACCAAAATGGTTTTAAAGATCGGGATTTAGTTCTGGTTAAAGTTTTGGCAACAGATAAAAGCTATGCCAACGGACAGTTAATAGATGAGTCTTCTGCTGCCAATTTGCGAAATCGCTTTGGGGTTGATAAAGAAAATTTTCGTGTCATTTTAATTGGCAAAGATGGTGGTGTTAAGCGCCAAGAAACTACACCAGTACAAGCAACAGCAATTTTTGAGCAAATTGACGCTATGCCCATGCGTCAGCAAGAAATGCAAGAACGATAAATTGGTAAAGCAGTTGGTTTTATTGTTTAATACTAATGCAAGTACAGGTAATTGCCCTTTACTACAAATGCTACGCCAATTCTTAAGCGCAAACCTCTTACAGCATCAGAGTTCTACAAATTGAGTAAACTTAAGTGCGAACCTACAAAAGTATCTGTTTTCAAACCTGAGCTTAATTCTTCAAGTAGATGAGAACACTCATTAAAAACGCATATACTGCAATTATCAAGCAATGAATTTATTAGCTCCTAGTTTTAGACCTACTAGGAGCTTTTTTTTATTATCCATCTCTAATTAAGGGAGTTCATCACAAGAAGTAATAGCGTTCATCCTTAAGGCTATTAGTAATTGCTTCTGTTGGTAGATTGAATGTCAATATTTGGATTGCTATTGTGTATTTGTCACTAAAAAACGTTTATTAAATAAAAACAATGAATATTCTTGCTTGGATTGTTTTAGGTCTAATTGCTGGTGCGATCGCAAAGGCTATCTACCCCGGTCATCAAGGCGGCGGAATTTTAGCAACAATTTTATTAGGAATCGTTGGTGCTTTTATTGGTGGTAGTTTGGGTGTATTCTTCAGTACAGGAAGCTTTGCTCTAGCGGCTCCCTCTTTGAGTATTCCCGGTATTGCAGTGGCAGTTCTTGGTGCAATTGTTGCAGTCTTCTTGTGGAACGCGTTAACTAGCCGCAGTGCTTTGTAATAATTTAAATTGAATTAACTAATTTAGAACTTACGCAATTTTTGTCTTACCTGTCAATGTGTAAGTTCTGTTTATCAACAATTCTTGACAAAATTTGCTGCTTGTCATGCTGATAGCCTCAACATTATCAATCTGAATAATGTTGAGGCTATGATTTTATTTTGGATGCCCTATCTGTCGCAAACATTTTTTGAATTGGTATTAGAGAAGTCGTAAATCTCTGCCTTACAGGCTTATAAAGTCTGTGGCAACAACAGCAACAGCGTGTTAAATCGCAAATTTTATACTTGTAATCTAACTTAATTTTATTTGGTGCATAGGCGTAGCCCATCATAGACATCGCCTGGTAGGATAATTAAAAACTTGGGTTAGCGATCTGCAATCTATTAGTTATACGTGTTTTATTTTAATTAAAGTTATATTTAAGACATACTACTAGTAGTGTGTCAACTACTAGTATTTAAGAACTTAATACTAGTAGTGTGTAAATAGATTAAGCTTGCCTCTGAGCTATTTGCTATGAAATTTAATGAAGAGGTAGTTACGATTCCCAGTGTACAACTTTGACAACTGTCCACAATACTGTTGCGTGTCTCAAGCTCATGGTAATATTATCTTACTGTCAGGGAGATATTATTTTATACATTAATTTGTAACCATGCTGAAACAGCTAGTTAGGTGTGCTACCTCCAAAAAACAAAAAATTATTCAACCTACCCAGGAAATCACCAAAAGCCCTAATGTGCATAGCACAGAGGTTTTGAGAATCTGCTTATATAAGGTACTAAAAAGCTAACTAAGGCTCTTTTTTCGGAATCATCATAGCCAGCGAAAAAGGCATAAAACCCTCTTATGATGGCAAACAATTAGACAAGAGTACATAGAAAAGTTTTGACACAATGTCAAGAGTTTTTTGTATATGTAAAAATATCAAAAAGCCCAATTTGTATTGTCAATAAGACATTAACATTGTGTGTTTTATTTAGATATTGATTCTCTTTGTGCTTAGTTACCTATATAGAAGTCCTATTTGATTAGTGAAAACTTAAGCTACGCTCGCTCAAATTAGGCAAACACTTAAATTTAACAAATAATTTAGGACTGCTAGATCAATCTCGATCTAGTAAACATTCGATTATTCACAAAGTCAGTAAGAGTAACAGGAAAAACATGAATATCATAGTTCGTTTGGTTGGAGCGATCGTTCTCCAAGTATCTGCGTTGGCTGCAATGTCTAGCATGGCAATGTCTGATGACAAGCCTTTTCACATCAATACCCAACAGACTCCTGCTGTTTATCCACGGAAAACAACACAAATGTCTGATGACAAGCCCTTTCGCGTCAATACCCAACAGACTCCTGCTGTTTACCAACAAAAAACAACACAGAGGATTTGCTCTTTAGATCCTATTGAAGATTTACTACCTCCACCACAAACAAAGGCAAATAATTCTTTGCTTTCTTACCTTGCTGAACAGGGTTTTACACAAAATAAAGAGGGTTCCTGGGTCTGTTATGCCAACGATCCTAAAAAAGAAGGACGTTATTTTACTTTATTTAAGGTCAAACAAGTTAATAGCAGGCTCATAGCAAGTTCTTTCCTAGATGAAGGCAGTCTGATTCAAGGGCAGGAAAATCGGAGCTTGGACTTCTTTATGATGCTGATTGAGCGTCATACGAATACTACTAAAGAGAACCGTCAAGGTATACGTAGATATCTACAAGCCTTCGTTTCCTTAGTCAAGGAAGGGAAGATCAAACCTACACGTCGTGGGTATCTTTTTGACCAACCAAACCGGGCGATAGTCTTATATCACACACTCTCATCAGGAAATCTCAAAGGTACAGGAATCACGATCAACATTTATTTAGCTAAGAGTTGAACTGGGGAGGAGGGGAGGCAAGGGAGGCAGGTGAAAATAATATATTCCTAACCAATGACAAATGACCAATGACCAATCCCCAATTAAATTGTTGTCGTCTAGTAGAGGTGCATCTTGCCTAAATCAATTGTTCAAAGAATTGCGATGCCGAAGGTAGTTCGCTTTGCAGCGATCGCATTTTCATCTGTTGCAGTAGTACTCACTACGTGTCAGTCTGCTTTTGCACAGTTAAATGTTGGACGTTATGGCATCCAACAAGGACTGGAGTCTGAGTATCTCCAGTACCAAATTAAGAACCAGAATTTGAGCCAGATGCGAGTCATTCCTGGATGTGATGTGGGATTTGGTCTGACCTGCAATAAGACTGGATCGGTAATCCAACAATTAGTGGAGTTAAACAATGGGACTAGTTATCAAAACCTTCTGATCCGAGCAGCCGGTGGGGAGAAAAACTTCCAGAATTTCGCTAGCTTCTACGGCAATAATCCTAATCTCTCTGCGGTTCCTTACGCCTCATTTTGGAGAAACGCATCTCCCGCAATCATGGATGGATCTCAATACCTTCTTGGACAACCTTTTGGTCGCAATCCAGTAGAAGGACTCGGACTTGTAACCAAGCAGTTCTACTGGGCACCATACTCAGGAGTCAATGACTCTGTTAGCCTCCGTAATGGATTACTAGACCTGAAATTGTCATACGGACGACTGCTGTTTGAAGAAGCCTCAAAAATTTCTAACATTCAAGAGCAGATTCAGTCTTTAGGTCTGTCGCCAGAGATGACAAATTTTTATTTAGATAAAATCTCTACAGGCTTGGATGCGTTGAGTTCTGGAAATCAGAACCAACTCCAACAGAAGATTTTTGAAGTACTATCCTTTCCATACTCCGAAGATGGTGGGGAACTCGGACGCCCCAATAATGCGATTCCAGCGGAATTTAATCAGCTCTTAGGAGAAGATATCGCCGGAGATACTTTGCTAAGTGACAATCCACTAGCCTTGGATGGAGAAACAATAGCTTTTGATGCTTTCCCTGGCTCTACGGGAGATGTCTTGGTACCAGACAGTTCTAATTCCTTTCCACTTTGGCCAATAATCGGAGTTGGAGGTCTTGGTTTAATTCTGCTTCTACTACTGGGTGGTGATAGTTCTTCAGCTCAACCACCTGTTTCTTCATCTCAACCACCTGTTTCTTCATCTCCTCAACCACCTGCACCTGTTTCTCCAGGAAATGCACCTTTGTCTCTCAACAACAAAGGCGAATGCGATCTGACTCCCAGTGGTAATGGTTCTAATCACACACAAATGATTGAAATTCCATGTAGTGTGACTCCTCAAAGCCCTACGGAAGTGAAAAAGGTAATGGAGCCATCAACGATCAAAGCGCTTGTATTGCTAATTGTTCTACTATGGATAGTCGGTAACAAACACCGAACTTTAAAAATCCGTCATTCGTAATTATGTTATATAAGGGGATTTAGCGAAAAGTTGGAGCGCTAGTTTCCAGCGATGTCTACGACGGGCTACGCCTACACGAGTCCGAGAGCATCAGGCTTAGAAAGAAATAATTAACCACTTAGGGTAGCACAGCTAACTGTACTACCCTACCCGTGTAACTGATTCAAATAAGAATCGCTATTATTACAATTTTGTAATTCAGACAAAGGGAAAGCTGTCATATTGGGCTGGTGTAATTAAAACTATCAACTCTTTCCAATCTCAGCAAAACAAGATTGATTGTTATGATTATTCGTCAATTTCTAGCTTTGGCAGCCATTTCCCTCACGCTTGCAGCCTGTAGTCAAGCAGGCAGTAACCCGAATCTGACCTCCCAAAACCCCCCTCAAGCGGGTGAGCAAGTACCGCAAGGGAGGCGATCGCACCGCCAGATAGATTTTACCGCCGCAGCTCAAAAACTCGGTGTCACCGAAGCCAAGTTAAAAGAAGCTTTGGGAGTACCCACTAATCCAACTAATCCACCAGATGGAGAGCGTCGCCGTCCCGATCTGAAAGCGGCAGCTACAAAACTTGGTGTTACTGAAGAGAAATTGCGAGAAGCGTTGGGAATTCCCGCACGTCCTCCGAGCAATTAATCAATTGCTTGCAGGAATCGATCGCAACGACTCAATTGTTGTTTACAACCAAGGTGCATTCATAATATATGACACTTAATTCTCCCCAACAAATTACACTCAAGCCTTTTAAAGAAAGTTTGATAAAAGGCAAACTGACGAAATGGCTGATGGGATTATTGATACTCAGTTCACTCACAGGCGGTGGATACCTCATTTACCGTCAGACGGTGATTTCCTCCACTCAGTCAGCCAGAAGCAAAATGCAAACAGTCCCAGTCGAGCGAGAAACCTTACCGATTACCATCTCAGCCAACGGTACTGTTGAAGCTAAACAATCGACTAACGTTAGTCCCAAAAGTTCTGGACAGCTAAAGAAATTGCTCGTAGATGAAGGTGACTCTGTGAAAGCGGGGCAAATTCTGGCATACATGGATGATTCAAATCTACAAGGGCAACTAATTCAAGCACAGGGATCTCTGGCTTCTGCTCAAGCGAATTTGCAAAAAGCGATCGCTGGCAATCGTCCTCAAGATATTGCTGCTTCACAGGCACAATTAGAACAAGCCCAAGCGACTTTAGAAAAAGCAGAAGCAGGTAATCGCTCTCAAGATATTGCTCAGGCTGATGCACGTTTAAAAATAGCTCTAGCAAGTTTAACAAAAGCCGAAGATGATTTGAGCCGCAATCAGCAACTATACAATGCTGGTGCTATTTCCCTTCAGACTTTAAACCAAAAACGCGCCGACAAGGATAGCGCGAAAGCTTCCGTAAATGAAACCCAGCAAGCGCTGGCATTGCAAAAAGCTGGATCGCGCAAAGAAGATATCGAGCAACTAAAGGCTGTGGTTAAGGAAAAACAGCAAGCTTTAGCACTACTAAAAGCCGGAAACCGCCAAGAAGATATTGATGCTGCACGCGCTCAAGTGACTCAGCAACAAGGCAGCCTAAAAACGATTCAAACACAAATTCAAGACACAGTAATTCGTGCCCCATTTAGTGGTATTGTGACTTCCAAGTATTCTGATCCAGGTGATTTCGTTACACCGACAACATCTGGGAGTTCGGTTTCGGGATCAACCTCTTCTTCGATTCTGTCGCTGGCATCAACTTATCAAGTTGTGGCAAATATTGCCGAAACCGACATTAGCAAAATTAAGCTAGGGCAGTCGGTAAGCATTACAGCCGATGCCTATCCTGACAAAACCTTTAAGGGAAAGGTTGCCCAGGTTGCGGCTCAGGCAACTGTGGCAACCAATGTTACCAGCGTTAAAGTCAAAGTGGATTTCACTGACCCTGAGACTCTCTTGCTTCCAAGCATGAATGTTGATGCGAAATTCGATGCAGGCGAATTAAACAATGTGCTTGTTGTACCAACGGTAGCGATCGCTCGTCAGAGTAATGGTACTGGAGTGCAGGTGCTTACGGAAAATGGCAGCACTCGATTTGTGCCAATTAAAACTGGAGCTACGGTAAATAACAAAACCGTTGTGCAATCCGGTTTACAAGGAAATGAAAAAGTTTTGGTGAGTGCGCCATCGAATTCTAACAAAAATAGTAATACTAACAGGGGTATTTCTCCTGGCGGTATGGGTGGCCCTCCTCCTGGTGGCCCTTAGTAAAGTTTTGCCTAAAAGCGTAGTTTAATACAGGAGAACGCATTAACAATGCAAGCCGATACATTAAGAATGAAAGCCAACGCATTAACAATGCAAGCCGATACATTAACAATGCAAGCCAACGCATTAACAATGCAAGCCAATACATTAACAATGCAAGCCGATACATTAACAATGCAAGTCGATGCATTAACAATGCAAGTCGATACATTAACAATGCAAGTCGATACATTAGACCTCTTGCACAAATGCAAAATTCGCCCTCATCCCCCAACCCCTTCTCCCAAAATTGGGAGAAGGGGAGCCAATTTCAAAGTCCCTCTCCCAACCTTGGGAGAGGGATTTAGGGTGAGGGCTTTTGATTCATGCCATTCGTCTATTAACAAAGCGGCCGATAAATGGCATTGCAGAGTATGACCAAATTTAATTAGCTACGAATTAATAAAATGCTGTACTTAGATTTAGTGTCACAAGCAAAGTTTAGCAATGATCAAATTACGCAATCGCAAACCACTGGTTAAACAGGCATCTACTTTAATCCGCAGTTCTTCGGTATCAGCCGTTGAAATTTTGACAATGGCGTTGGAGACATTGTGGAGTAATAAACTCCGCACTGCGCTAACAATGCTGGGTATTATCATTGGCATTATGGCAGTGATCGCTGTCACCGCCATTGGTCAAGGCACTCAAAAAGCAACCGAGCAACAATTACAATCACTTGGAACCGACATTTTGCAAGTGCAAGCGGGTGCATCTAGAAGTGGTGCGGTGCAACAGGGTGCTGGGAGTGCTACGACATTGACTTTAGAAGATGCTGAGGCGATCGCGCAACAGGTTTTAGGGGTTGACCGAGTGTCGGCTATTCTGCAACAGTCTGCCCAAGTCGTCTATGGCGAAAACAACGACTCGATGACGATTATTGGAACTGATGTCAATTATCCAGATGTACGCAACACCCATCCTCAAACAGGCAGATTTTTTACTGAGGAAGAAGTCAAGGCGGCAAAACCTCTGGCGGTTTTAGGCCCCACTGCACGCGATGAACTGCTGGGGTCAGGAAGTATTGCAGAAGGCGCACAAATCCGCATCTCTGGACAAACCTATGATGTGATTGGCGTTATGGAGACGAAGGGAGCGCAAGGGCCACAAAACCCGGATGAACAAATTTATATCCCGCTTACCAATATGTCTGCTCGGCTAGTAGGAAATAATGCCGTTAAGGGAATTGCGATTCGAGGAATTTATGTCAAAGTCAAAAGCCAGGAACAGCTAGACGCTGCTCAGTATCAAACTACGAATCTCTTGCGGGTAAGACATGGCATTTATCCAGAGAAAGGAGATAAAGATGATTTTCGGACTGTAAATTCGGCTGATATCATCAACACTCTGACTAGTACATCTAAGCTTTTTACCGTAATGATAGTGGCGGTTGCGGTAATTTCTTTAATTGTTGGCGGTATTGGGATTGCCAATATCATGCTTGTGTCAGTGGTGGAACGAACGCGGGAAATCGGGATTCGCAAAGCGATTGGAGCGACTAGCACTGCGATTTTGAGCCAGTTTTTAGCCGAGGCAGTTGTGATTGCGGTAATTGGCGGGGTAATTGGTATCGGACTGGGAATTGCGATCGCCTTTGCCGCCCCTAGCTGTCTAATTGGTATTGAGAGCTTGAAACTCAAGCACAGTGAGAAGTTCTTGATGTTGATTAACCAAAGCTTGTATTGCGCTAACTGGATTACGATGAAGACGACGTTTTTGTTGGCGAGGAGCTTCTGCCATTGCTAATCGACGACGTTGAGTTTTATACTCAGTTATAGGTACTTGCTGAATTTGTTCAAGTAGCTGTTTTTCATTCTCAGCAAAAAAGAGAACTTGATATTGCCCAAAATCACGCAATTCAACAGTTGATTTGCGCCCACTAATTCGCCTCTGATGGCGACGCAACTGGCTGAATTTTGACTCAATTTTGAGATTATCTGGCGGTAAACCAGGGATATCATAGCAGTGCAACAAATTAGCCCCGTATTTGTGCCACAGCAGTTGTAACTTTTTTTTGAGAGCAAATTGTGCCGGATTTTGTTGACTGTCAGGCACAAACTGTTGTAATAACTCTTCCATCTTGCACCGGACTTGAAAGCTTGTTAAAGGTAATTTTGCAGCTTCTGTGATATAAGTCACATCATCTGTGTTACGACTGGTGTGTTCTGGATAGTGCAAACATTCGGCAATTCTTCGCAGCCACTTGTGCGCCTCTTCTAAATCCGATGCTACTGAACAATTAGTCAGTAAAGCAAGGTCCACCCATACTGACAATAGAGATAAATAATCTGTGTCAATTTCCCGGCATGGTAAACTACGTAGTATTTCTCCAATAACTGATAATTGTTGGTAGCCTTCAATACCTCCCCAATTAAAAGGTTTACGATTGGTACGATTTACACAATCCCGAATCGCAGCACGAATTTGGGATTCGACTGCCATTAACTCCGCATCTCTTGACAAATAGGGAATTGCTAAAAAAGGGGGCTACTGTCTGGCTGTCTTAATTGATTTGGGTGAAGAAGTCTTTCTGAGCGATCTGGAACTTGTGGCAGCCCATCCAAATCTGCCTTTAATTGCTGTCGGAGCTTTGTATCTAATGGCAGTACAGACTCACTCAAATTACTTAGAAAGTGGGCTTGACAACGCTGATGTGGTGCATTTGACCAACTTGAATTCATTGCAGCAATGATTGCTGATTCCCCATCTGACAGCGTTGCTAGCACTGTAAAAGGTAATTCCTTATATGGTTGCAGCCATTCAATTAGCCGTTGTGCTTGTGCTTGTTGTAACTGAATTCCACTGACTGGTGTGCCACTTAGTACTTCGTACAATACATACAGCAAGGTTCCATGACCTTCGGGCTGTAAGGCATCAATTGCCCAAATTAAACCACCATGTTCATGGGCTGTGGCAGCTAATTTCTCCTGGGTATGTGCAATCGTTCCACCTAAGAGTGCTAGAAATTGTCGATAGAGCTTGCCTACGTTCCTCTCGTTAATTTCAACACCACGCTGCTTTAATAAGCGTTGAATTTCTACCAACTGTTGATGCTCATGCTCATGTTGCCAACCTATAAATGCCAGCACATCTAGCCCGTAAGTGCTTTGAGGTAAACTATATTTTAGCACACCACAGGCTAAGTAGTGTTTACCAAAATATTCACATTGAGAGTTGGCACATTCTTTACCCTTGCCTGCCACAAACACTGCTCCATTTAAGGTTTGAATGGTTTTTCGCATGTGCCAAGATGGAAGGCTAACTAATATTGTGTTGCAATGGATACACAATTCTCGCTCACATTTTACAATTATTCGTTTGGCATCCGGGAAATATCTTTGTGGGCGATGCCGAGGCTTTTTTTCGATCACGAAGTTTTTACTGCTGGTAGGTGCTCTTTTTACCTTACAACACTCATTAGACAGTCAGGGTTTGCCGCCTCAAATTTGTTTAAGTTTCCCCTCGTGATTTCGCTTTGGTCAATACTGTTCGGCTTTGGTTTAACGTTTGTAATTGGGTTACTGGCTGGTGTGATTCCGGCTCGCAATGCTGCCAGTCTTGACCCAATCACGGCGCTTAGAAGTGATTAAAACATTCTTAAAGTAGAGAATTACTAATATGGCAACGATGATTTGGATGGAAGAAATTCAGAAAACGTATCGTCTTGGGGAAGTCGAAGTTCCGATACTCAAAGGCATTGACTTGTCTATTGAGGAAGGCGAATACGTTTCAATTATGGGGATGTCTGGTTCGGGGAAATCTACGCTGATGAACATCATCGGTTGCCTCGATCGCCCCACATCTGGACATTATGTTTTAGAAGGCAGAAACCTGACGACGCTAACCGATGACGAGTTGGCATATATCCGCAATCGCCGGATCGGTTTTGTGTTTCAGCAGTTTAATTTGCTAGCTCGTTCTACGGCTTTAGAAAACGTGATGCTGCCAATGGTCTATGCAGGTGTTCCTAAATCGGAACGTAGAAAACGCGCAGAGTCAGCTTTAACTCGTGTTGGCTTGGCAGAGCGAATGTTAAACCGTCCTAACCAGATGTCTGGTGGACAGCAACAGCGAGTAGCGATCGCCCGCGCCCTCGTCAATCGCCCTGCACTTGTTCTAGCAGATGAACCCACTGGAGCGTTAGACAGTGAAACCTCTCAGGAGGTGATGGATTTGTTGACTGAGTTAAACAGTCAAGGGATCACGATTGTCATTGTTACTCATGAAACGGATGTAGCCGAGCAAACTAACCGGATCGTTCATGTTAAAGATGGTTTAGCTGAAGGGGTAACAAAGAAGCTACAAACCAGACTGGATAATGTGCATAGCAAAACCTGATGAAAATAGGGTAGTTTACCAGCCCTTTGCCTAGCGTTCAGTTCGGGGAGCGTCCCGGAGAGAAGGAAAGGTATCGCCTGTTAATCTGCGGCCAATTCACCACATTCCACCAATTATCCAAATACTCAGCCCGACGGTTGCGATATTTCAGGTAATAAGCGTGTTCCCATAGATCGTTACCCATAATCGGATATGAACCCTCCATAATCGGGTTATCCTGATTTGCTGTAGTGACAATCTGGAGTTGTTTTTGAGGATTGCGTACTAACCAAACCCAACCACTACCGAAACGACCTGCACCTGCTGCATTAAACTGTTTTTTAAAGGCATCAAAGCTGCCAAAAGTTTGGTTAATTTCTTGAGCGATCGCGCCTGATGGTTGTCCACCACCTTGAGGACTCATCAGTTGCCAAAAAATTGTGTGGTTAAGATGACCACCTGCGTTATTGCGTACCTTTGTCCGAATACCTTCAGGTACGCTGTTCAAATCCACTAGCAAACCTTCAACACTTCTTTTTTGCAAATCTGGATACTGCTTCAATGCATCATTTAAGTTCTTGACGTAGCTAGCATGGTGTGCATCATGATGCAATTTCATCGTTTCAGCATCAATAGCTTTTCCTAGTGCCCCAAAAGCATAAGGCAATGGTGGTAGCTGTGCGGGAGAAGCACTTAATGACTTATTAGGAGAAGCTACAGTGGTAAACGGCCTAGTAGGTGTTGGTGTAAAAAATTGTGCCTCAGCTATTAGTACTGGTTCATGATAAATTAGCAGAATTGTCAACACAATTGTTGTGAAGAAAAAAACTACTTTTTTTCGCCAAAATCCGATCATAAATTGTTGCCTCAAAATCAATATTATTGGCTTATAACCCGCTCTTAGACTGTTTTTTGCAGTTACATTAAGCCAAATATTATATATATTACCTTAGTTGTCAGTTAATTCAAACAAAGATAGATATAGCTGAAATTTTATTTTCTAAACCTATAATTCAAACCATGTAACCAAAACAATACTTTGGCTAAGAATAATAATTATCAATCAAACTATTAATTTTTATTGTGCTATGAGCGTTTATTCCGCCCGTGTGAATATCTTTTTTCCACCATAATAGCTAGATTTTATTCACTATTTTAGCTGGGCTATACTATTACAACTTTCTATTATTTAGCTGAGTTTTTGTTTTTCATCTGTCTGTAAATAGCTGCAATGTTGCGAGCATCATCAATGCCACGATGGTGTGTGCCTTTTAATTCTATCCCCAACTCATTGAGAGCCTGCGCCATGCCAAATTTTTTAGATACGCCAAGATATTCTGAAAATTCCTCTTTGATATTTATATGTTCTGAAGTAAAAGGATAGGAAAAATTATGAAACGCGCAATCTTGAATAAATTGCTTTTTGTCGTAATTACCCCAAGAACAAAAAATATAGTTGGGAAATAAATTAATCCATTCTTTAAAACGAGAAATCGCTTCTAAAAATTTGGGTGCTTCGTCAACATCTAGCTGGCGAATGCTAGTCAATTCGGTGCAAAAACCTGTCAGTTGCGGATGTCTCACAGGTTGGATGAATTGCTGAAACTCTGAATCAATTTCCCACGTTGCTCGATTGAGCATCACTGCACCGATTTCGATAATTTCCATTTCGTGACGCGGAATAGTTTTACTGTTACAGCAGGTGGCTTCCAAATCGACTATCAGATAATAGTGGGATATTTTAGTATTCATATTAGATTGATGAAAAAGGTTTAATCCAACTCAATTGAATAGCGATATCAAGAGCGATCGCAGCCAGCGCAAACCATAACAAACTTTCTGCCGCCAACACCAAAAAAGGCCAAATTGTGCTGTGAGAATTCCACCCAAATTCTATCTGAGTTAATCCGCGCACCAAGCCAAAGGCTAACACGCCACCAGCTTTGAGTTGGGGATTTTTATCAGAGCGGATGATATAACGGTAGGTGACACCAAATAGGAAACCAGTAAAAGTGGCAACTGCACCACTTACCCACAAGCGCCAGTTAACATCACTGTGCAGACATACAAGTGTTTGAAAATACGTTGCTAGTACTAAAGTATTTAAAAGACTAGCGATCGCAAAAGCCAAACACACAGATAATCCTCCAATTATTCCAGCTTTAAGGGATTCTATGCGTTCTGCCATTAATTGAGGATCTAAAGTTGGGTTCACTCTATATAGAAATTAGGTATTGGGTATTGGGAAAACTCCTTCCCAGTTTCCAGTATGATAAATGCTAAAGCAGTTTTTTAATCAATTAAATATTATTCTCATGTAGGAATTTTGATGATAAACTCGGTTCCCATGCCAGGTTGAGAATTCACTTCTAAAATGCCTTTGTGTTTCTCTACAACTATTTGATATGCAATCGACAAGCCAAGTCCAGTACCTTTATCAACGGTTTTTGTCGTAAATAACGGCTCAAACAAGCGTTTTTTAAGCCGTTCAGGAATACCAATCCCATTATCAGCAATCCGAATTATAACCAATTGTTCAGAATCTATTTCTGTGGCAATTCTAATCTGAGGAATTAGATTGTTCATTTTGCCTTCTATTATAGCTTCATCAAGGGCATCAACTGCATTTGCTAGAATGTTCATAAATACTTGATTCATTTCCCCTAGATAGCATCTGATTTGTGGTAATACTCCATAAGTTTTAATAACTTCAATGCGGGGATGATTGCCATTAGCATTGAGGCGGTGTTGCAAAATCATTAGTGTACTATCTAGTCCTTGGTGCAAATCAGCAGATATTTTGGCATCCCTGTCTGAGCGACAGAAGTTGCGGAGTGAATTAGAAAGGTTTTGAATTCGTTCACTTCCTATCTGGAATGAGTTCAATATTTTTCCCATATCTTCGAGAACAAAGTTCAGATCCAAGTACTCAATGGCATTGGTAATTTTGGCTGTTGGGTTTGGATACTCTTGTTCATATAGTAGGAACAACTTGGTTACTCCTGCAATGTGTTCTTGCAAGGGTGGAATATTGCTGGAAATAAAGTTGATCGGGTTATTGATTTCATGGCCAACACCAGCGATTAACTCTCCGAGTGTTGATAGTTTTTCTTGCTGCACTAGTTGGACTTGGGCTTTTTGCAAAGCCTTGGTGCGATCGCTAACTTGTTGTTCCAAAGATTCAGTCAATTGTTTGAGTTGTAAATGTACGCGCACTCTGGCAATGACTTCCTCTTGGGCAAACGGTTTAGGGATATAGTCTACTGCACCAAGGGAAAATCCCTTCGTTTTGCTTTCCGTATCCGCTAAGGCTGTGGTGAAAATAATCGGAATGTTTTGGGTAACAGGATTAGCTTTCAGGCGGCGACAAGTTTCAAATCCGTCAATACCTGGCATTTGTACATCCAGCAAAATCAACTCTGGTTGATTGCGTTCGGCTTGAGCGATCGCACTTTCTCCATCGACTGCAACCCGGAAACGAAAACCCTCACTATTGAGTGCTTCACACACAACAGATAAATTTGTCGGATTATCATCCACAATCAAAATAAATCCGTTATTTTGAATTTTATTCATGATGAATTTAAAACTGAAATTTAACTCAAATTAATCGATGTATTGTTGAATAAAAGTTTCCAAACGTTTGAGTTGGAAATTACTAGCAAGCTGGACGATTTGCTGGGTAAAAAAGCTTAACTGCTGATCGGATACAGAAAGTTCCTCAGCCAGTTCCAATATTTTTTGAACATCACCGTCTTCTGTCAGTTCGAGTAACTCTTGTAAAACCTCTTGGGCAGGATAAATCATCTCATTTTGTTGATCTAAACCACCTGTATAGGTTTTTTTGATTGCGTCTACCTTAACATCAAAAATCCATTCTAGATGCAAAAATTGTCGTAGCATTTCCAGCAGCGTCTCAGCTTCTATAGGCTTTGGTAAAAATGCATCTGCACCGACATCAATACTCTTGTGCTGGTCGATTGCAAACACGCTAGCTGACGAAGCGATGATAGCAAGTTCTTTAAATAGCCCAGGCTGACGCAAACGCTCGATCAACTCAAATCCATTCAATATAGGCATCACGAGGTCAGTGATAATCAAGTCTGGTTTGTGGGCTAGAGCCTGTTCCCATGCTTCCTCACCCTGGCTAGCTTCTACAACAGTAAACCCAACAGGCTCTAATAAATTTACAATTACCGATCTATTTTCCCATTTGTCATCTGCAATCAAAATAGTGCGTCTTTGTCCTTGATAAGCAATAATGGTTCCCTGCTCAACCACTCTAGAAACCTTGGCCCAATCTTTAGATTCTGGCAATTTTGCCTCAAACCAAAAAGTACTACCTTTGCCAAATTCACTTTTCACCTGAATTTGACCACCCATTAACAAAACAATTTTTTGGCTAATTGCTAATCCCAAGCCTGTACCTTCAGATTGTCGTTTTTGATTTCCTACTTGTTCAAAGGGCTGGAAGATTTTCTCTGCTTCTTCAGGGCTTATACCCGTACCGGTATCTACTACTTGAAAGCGAATTTTGTAGTAAGTTTGTCCATAGGCGTTTGATTCTTGACCAATCACCTGAACTTTGAAGATGACACTGCCTTGATGAGTAAATTTAATTGCATTACTAAGCAAGTTAATCAATACTTGCCGCAAGCGTTTTTCATCAGCATGAATACCCGTTGGCAAATCAGGATCGAGTTCAATGTTAAATGCGATCACCTTTTGTTCTGCCCGGATGCGGCAAATTTCAGCCACGCTATCTATAAAGGCAGGCAAGTAGAAATCAACAGGATACAATTCTAGTTTCCGGGCTTCTATTTTGGAGAGATCCAGCACATCATTAATTAGGGTTAAAAGATGAGAACCACATTGATAAATGATGCTGACTCCTTTACGTCCTTTTTCAGTCAAAGATTCTGTACGTTGGAGAATTTGTGTATAGCCGAGAATCCCGTTGAGAGGTGTGCGTAATTCATGGCTCATATTGGCGAGAAATTCACTTTTGGCTTGGCTGGAGTTTTGAGCGGCTTCCTCTGCAAGGCGTAATTCTTTTTCGATACGCTTACGCTCGACAATTTCAGTTGAAAGGACTCGATTGATAGCTTCTAACTGGGCTGGGCTGGGTAGCGTCAGAGCTTGAGGCATGAGATAAAATAACGCAAATGCGGTATATATCGAAATAATGGCAGTTAGAGCTTTTAAACTACCTGCAATCCAATAGTCTGGATGCCAAAGCGTCCAAATATCCATCAAGTGTCCAGTACCGCAGGCAATGATAAAAGCACCAAATAACAAAAAGACTCCATTGAAAGGAACGTCTTTACGCTTGGAAATAAAGTAAACCAGTAGGAAGGGAATAGAATAATAGGCTAGAGCGATCGTGGCATCAGAAATAATGTGGAGCGAAACTAATCCAGTTTGCCAGAGATAACAATGTCCGTGGGGAACAAAACCGTTGGAGTGGAAAGGATAGTTGAAAAATGTCGGCATGATATTAGGGGTTGCTGGATTGGAAGTATATACGCATAGCCCTAGTATTCCCAAAGTATCAAGTCAGAAAGCGCGATCGCTACTTTATATTACATTCGTCTTTCTCGTTGCTTAAAATACTAAATGTATTAAAACAATTTGTTTGGTGTCTTTTTTGCGTAGGCGTAGCCCGCACTTTTCTACGAGACGCTGCGCGTAGCTTGCTTAAGAGCAGGGGTACGACTTGGCTCAGTAACCGTCGTAGACATCGCACCCAAAACTTACAATGTCATTGATAAAAAAATCTCAGCCTGCCCAATCCCTGTATGATAAATATTAGAAACCTTTTGTAATGATTTGAAAAATGGGACTATGGAGATTTTGACACTAGGTTGGGTAGCGTTGTTAGTTGTGTTCACTTGGTCAATTGCAATGGTAGTGTGGGGACGTAACGGACTGTAGAGGTATTGTGGAAAGTCCATTCTTGAGTATTTTGGCTTTATTTGCTGTAGTGCTGCTCGTAGTAGTTACTGGTGGTATTGGTTATTTGACCCTGGCAGATTGGCGCGATCGCCGTCGTCGAGATGAAGAAAAACGCACCACCCGCAGCGCCACTCCCAAGCGGCGATAATTTTCTTGTGATTGAAAAATCTTTTTGTAGGGACGCGATATTATCGTGTCCCTACACTGTTTTTTATGACATTCCCAGGAAATAACTGTTACCTTTGCGATCGCAACGGGAATCATGAAATAGAAGACTTTCAATATTTAAAGTCCCACTGGGAATGGAAAACTCCTCTACTACTCAACCCATACAACCAAATTCAGAACGGCAAGAATCTTATTCAGACGTGACATTCTCCTTGCGTCAGAATGAGCAACAAAAAGCCTTATCTGGGGTTATTGCCCGTATTCGGGAGTCTCTAGACATAGAAACTATCTTCAAAATTACAGTCACTGAAGTTCGCCGACTTCTGAAAAGCGATCGGGTTAGCGTGTTTCGTTTTTATCCTGATTTGGCATGGGAAGGAGAATTTATCTATGAAGATGTGGCAACAGAATGGGATTCGGCATTAACAGCCAAACTGCGCGACCACTGCTTTAGTGAGGAGTTCGCAGAATTATATCAGCAAGGTCGGATTAGAGCAATAGCTGATATTTATCAAGTTAATGCCAGTGATTGCTACATCCAGATTCTGGAAAAATTCCAAGTACGTGCCAATATAACTGCCCCCTTGATCAAAGGTAAAGATTTATGGGGATTGTTGTGTATTCATCAGTGTGGTAGTCCTCGACAATGGGAAGCATCAGAAATTGAGTTTGTACAATTAATCGCCGAACATCTAGCAGTTGCCTTGCAGCAATCAGATTTCCTGGAAAAAGTCAAACTACAATCAGCAGAACTAGCACAAGCAAAAGCCAGAGAAAAAGCAGCCTTATGGCAGAAAACTGTAGCTATTACCATTGAAAAAATTCGTCAGTCCCTAGATTTGGAAAGTATTTTCCACACAACCACTGCAGAACTTAGGCAGCTGCTAAATGCCGATCGCGTGGCTATTTATCGCTTCAATCCCGATTGGAGTGGTGAATTCGTGTTTGAATCAGTGGCAGAGGGTTGGGTTTCCCTCATAGAGAGACAGTCGCAACGGCCGGAATTGAAAGAGAACGTCAGCGTATGTAGCGCTAGAGATTTAGCTAACCCCCCAGTCGCTGATACCTATTTACAAGATACAGAGGGTGGCAGCTTCACTCAGTGTGAAGTGTACCGAATTTGTAATGATATTTACAATTCAGGCTTTAGTGACTGCTACGTTAAAATTTTAGAGATTTATCAAGCAAGAGCTTATGCGATTATTGCCATTTACCACGGTCAGAAACTCTGGGGCATGCTAGCAGCGTACCAAAATGCTGGATGTCGTGATTGGCAAAAAGATGAGGTTTACTTGCTTACCCAAGTGGGCACCCAACTAGGTGTGGCTTTGCAGCAAGCAGAATTTATCCAACAAATGCAAATCCAAGCAGCAGATATCAGTAAAGCTGCTGAAAGGCAAAGGGCGTTGGCACACACGGTAGAAAAAATTCGTCAGTCTCTTGAGATTGAAGCCATATTTAAAACCACTACTCAAGAAGTTCGTCGGCTATTAGAAGTGGAACGAGTCGCAATTTATCGCTTCTATCCTGATTGGAGTGGAGAATTTGTGGCTGATTCCATTGTTGATGGCTGGACACCAATGGTTAAGCCGCAGCCAGTCACAGAAGGCGTTCTTGTTCAAGGGAAACAAGCGGGTAAGTATGCACGTAATGAAGTTTTTGTACCAATTTCTCAGGGCGAAAAACTGTGGGGATTGCTAGTAGCTTATCAAAACTCCCAGCCTCGTTATTGGCAAGATGAAGAAATCAACTTGCTGGCACAAGTTGGCGTTCAATTGGGGGTAGCATTACAGCAAGCTGAATCCTTGACAAAGATGCAGGTGCAAGCCCAAAAACTGGCTAAAGCCGCCGAACGGGAACGGAAAGCAGCCGAAAGACAGAAGGCCCTAGCCGCAACGGTGGAGAAAATTCGCCACTCTCTTGATATTGACACCATTTTTGCTACTAGTACAGAAGAAGTCCGACGGTTATTAGAAGTTGACCGAGTGACAATCTATCGATTCCGAGCTGATTGGAGTGGCGAATTTGTTGCTGAGTCTTTAGCCCAAGGTTGGACACCAGTAAAAAAAATTGTACCTGCGATGTCTACGACGGGCTATGCCTACGCAGATGATTACTTGCAAAAAAACCAAGTAGGAGACTTTGCTAATGGTAAAACTCTGGTCATTAAGGATATTTACAGCACAGATGATTCTATTCCTTATGTTGCCTTAATTGAACGAATGGAGGCTAGGGCATATATCATTGTGCCGATTTTTCAGGGTGAGAAACTTTGGGGATTACTAGCAGCTTATCAAAATATTCAACCCCGTGATTGGCAAGAAGATGAGGTAGATTTGCTGATGCAGATCGGTACTCAGTTAGGGGTAGGACTTCAGCAAGCGGAATTACTCGAACAAACTCAATGTCAAAAAGAAGAGCTGACCCAGACTCTTAAAGAATTACAGCATACTCAGAGCCAGTTAATTCAAAGTGAGAAAATGGCAGGCTTAGGGCAGTTAGTTGCTGGTGTAGCACATGAAATTAATAACCCGATTAGTTTCATTTATGGCAACATCACTTATGTTACTGAACATACCGAAAATTTATTTAAATTACTGCGCTTTTATCAGAAACAATATCCTAAAGCAACAGGGGAAATTCAAAAGCAAGCAGCAGCAGTGGATTTAGATTTTATTAGCGATGACTTGCCCAAAATTCTGACTTCAATGAAGATGGGGGCAGAGCGGATCTCTCAATTAGTCTTGTCGTTACGAAGTTTTTCTCGACTTGATGAAACAGGAATGAAACCCGTTGACCTTCATGAAGGCATCGATAGTACTTTGCTAATTTTACAACATCGACTTCAACCACAAACTAATTCTTTTGCTATTGAGGTAGTTAAGGAATATGGTGAATTGCCCCCAGTACTCTGCTATGCAGCCCAGATGAATCAGGTGTTTATGAATATTCTCAACAATGCGATCGATGCACTGGAAAAATCAGCAACTAGTAGAAAAATAATTGACAATCCTAAAATTTGCATACGTACAGAAATCATAGAAGGGAATACTATTCTGATTTGGATTGCTGACAATGGTTGTGGGATTCCAGAGATTGTGCGATCGCGCATTTTTGAACCTTTCTTTACCACCAAACAACCTGGACAAGGCACTGGTTTAGGGTTATCTATTAGCTACCAAATTATTGTGGAAAAACACGGCGGCCAACTCAAGTATGTTTCTGAATCTGGTAACGGCTCTGAGTTCTGTATCCAAATTCCCAGCAAACTGTGAGTTAGCTAGAAGAACTCCAAGCCCAACACAGCACTGTCAGACGACGATAATTTTTTTAGATTTCGCTCAAAGTAGAAATATTTATTAGTACTTTTACACCTATGCTACAATCAGCCCCTAGCTTCGAGAACAGCTACTCTGTAGGAAAGCTTACAGAAAAAGTGAATACTACTTGTTGTTAGGCTTTCACTAAAGGTCTGAAAAGTTTGATTCCTATTAATATACATAATTATAGATTTATATAGTGCGTAAGTCTTACCTAAGAATGAGGGCAATTCCGTAGAGTCTTTATAAAGTGATACCTGTACACTTATTTAATTTTGTTACGGAAATTACACCATGAGTTCTCAACAAAAATCCAATAGTAAACAAGGGGAGACTGCTACCAAGAAAGAAAGCACAGCAGCTAAAAAAGCTGATAAAGCTGATAACTTGGATTTAGATTCACTTGTTTCTGCACTAGAAGGAGACTTGACTGCTCTTGATAGCGAAACTGCTACTGGCTTAATCGACGAGTGGTATACTTATTTACACAAAGCTAAAGAGCCAGAAATCAAAGAAATTGCCGATAACCTCAAGCAACTCAAGCAACTGGTGAAAA
Source organism: Nostoc sp. 'Lobaria pulmonaria (5183) cyanobiont' (assembly GCF_002949795.1). Classification (NCBI taxonomy): domain Bacteria; kingdom Bacillati; phylum Cyanobacteriota; class Cyanophyceae; order Nostocales; family Nostocaceae; genus Nostoc; species Nostoc sp. 'Lobaria pulmonaria (5183) cyanobiont'. The sequence goes on from NZ_CP026692.1 coordinate 6,477,195, forward strand.
GTGGTAAGGCCACAGGTCATGAAATTGGTGAAGTACTAACTGAAGTTGGTGAGCAAACAGGTAATGTTGCTTCTGATACTGATAAGGAACTAAAAACTCCGTTACAGAAGTTGGGTAAGCAACTTCGCAATATAGGTGTTTCACTAGGTAAGGCGGAAGACCGTGAGCAGATTGAACACATAGAATCAGTAATAGAAACCCTTGAAGGAGACTTGACTAAAATTGAACCTGAGGCGGCGCAAGGTGCGATTGATACGTGGTACACCTTATTGCATAAGTCTGAAAACGAGAATCTCCAAGAAGTTGCTAATGGACTTAAAGAACTTAAGCAACTTTTGAAGCGCAAAACTGCCAAAGGTGCTGACTTTGCCGAGGTGCTGACAAAACTGGGTGAACAAACTCAACAAGCTGCAACTGAAGCCCCAAGGGGATTTAAGGGGCCAATTCAAAGATTGGGTAAGCTTCTAAGTAAAGCTGGCAAGTCATTGGATTAATTTTAAAGTCTGTTTAATTACCGATAATAAAAGCACCTCATTTCACTTTGGCTGAGGCTAATGTGGAGTGGGGTGTTTGGTATAATCACATCACTACGTTTTTGCATCTTACAACTGGTTTTTCTCAGTTACCAGATTGTTTATTAATAAACCATAAAGACATTAAGACACAAAGAAGAAGAGGCGATCGCATAATGGAGATTTTGCAGGCGATGCCTTCTCTACGAGACGCTACGCGAACGGCGGGCTTTGCCTACGCTTTTTTTTAACGAACCGCAGAGGGCACAGAGGAGATCGCTCTTTTTAACCAACCACAGAGGCACAGAGAATACAGAGGAACAAGAGAACGATATAAAGTAAAATTCAATACATAAATAAATTATTTAGGCGATAATTTTTTTCTGCTCAGATAAGCTCTAATAATGCTTTATTCTCCTTTTAGCTAAAGATAATTACTGATGTTTTTTGAACTTGCGCGATCCAAAATTGTTGATGGCTGACAATAGTATCTGGATTTAGCAGATATAATAATGCTTCTAGATAATCTTGTCACAAAATAACAAGTACTTATTTAATTGCAGAGAGTATTGAATACTTACACAGTAATTATGCTAGGCCCATCTGGATCTGGCAAAACAGTTTTTTGGCGAGTATGTATAAGAAACTATCCACGCAGGGAGAGCATGGCTTCTTTTTAGAAGTTGATGGAGCAGAAAAATGAAATAGCCCTGGTTTAAGGCTGCTTTGGGAGAACAGTCGTAAACATCATGCTAATACTGAGTACTTATGTACTTGGTACATGTCCTGTCCCTTGTGGGCGGTCTTTCGACCCAGCACTCTTCATTATTTTTAGCTATACTCCGATAAACGCCCTGTTTCATCTGTCAGCAGGGTAAGATATTAACCCTTGAGGAGTATTGACAGATTAATAATTTTGAAAATCAATCTTGCATATTCTGAAAAAACGTTATAAATTATTAGATAATAGGGGAATAATCTGACTTAATTAGTGTCAAAAACTAATCCTGCTCAAGTAAATACACTGCAACCAGTTTTAACTTCACACAACTCCTAAACAGCACTGAAGATATGTTTTTGTTTGGTAAAGCAAAGATTCTGGACAGACAACGGAACAAGAAATAATCTAAAAATATATCTTATGTGACTGTTTTGAGGAATTATCTTACTAATTGCGGTGGAGAACAACTATAATTCACCAAAATAGTAATAGATGGCAAGCAATTAACTAACAATAAAGTTGCATAAATGTCAGCAACTTTATTGTTAGCTAATTGATTGTTTCTACCCAATTATCTTTGCTATTCAAAGAATCGTTTTTGTTATGCTGAGAATAGCAAAAATAATAAATTAAAACACTTCTAGCACAAATTCACAATCCTTATGGAGTTATTCTGGCAATGCACCTAAACGAATTGGAAACTACTGAGAATTTAGAAGAAGTTGAAGAAGCATGGCTAGCACTAGAAAAATCAATTCTCTATTATCAAGGTCGCCCTGTTGGGACAGTAGCCGCTTATGATGCGTCTGTAGAAGCCCTCAATTACGATCAGTGCTTTGTCCGAGATTTTGTTTCTTCTGCTCTAATTTTTCTGATCAAAGGTAGAACCGATATTGTTCGTAATTTCTTAGAAGAAACTTTAAAGTTACAGCCTAAAGAAAAAGCATTAGATGCCTATAAGCCAGGACGAGGATTAATACCAGCTAGCTTTAAAGTGGTATCAGACAATGGGCAAGAATATTTAGAAGCAGACTTTGGCGAACATGCGATCGCTAGAGTTACACCTGTAGATTCTTGCTTATGGTGGATTATTTTATTGCGTGCTTATGTAATCGCTACAGAAGATTTTTCTCTAGCCTATCAACCTGAATTCCAAAATGGTATCAGGTTAATCATGGATATCTGTTTGGCGAATCGTTTTGATATGTACCCAACGCTGTTGGTTCCAGATGGTGCTTGTATGATTGACCGTCGTATGGGCATTTATGGGCATCCTCTAGAATTGCAAGTCCTCTTTTACACGGCATTGCGTGCATCTCGCGAACTGCTAATTTGTCAAGGTAATTCCGATATTGTTGAAGCTATTGATAACCGGTTGCCTCTTTTATGCGCTCATATTCGCCAGCATTATTGGATAGATATTAATCGTCTGAATGCAATTTATCGCTTCAAAAGTGAAGAATATGGCAAGGGTGCTGTTAATCTGTTCAACATATATGTAGATTCTGTTCCCTATTATGAATTAGATAAGTGGCTACCAAAAAAAGGTGGTTATCTAGCAGGTAATGTTGGCCCGTCGCAGCTAGATACTCGCTTCTTTTCACTTGGAAACTTAATGGCAATCATTTCCGACTTAGCCACTGAAGAACAGTCACAAGCAATTATGACTCTCATTGAGGAACGATGGGATGACTTGGTGGGGGATATGCCAATGAAAATTTGTTTCCCAGCTTTGGAACATGAAGAATACAGAATTGTGACTGGATGTGACCCCAAAAATATACCTTGGTCGTATCATAATGCTGGTAGTTGGCCTGTTTTAATGTGGATGTTGGCAGCAGCAGCTGTAAAAACTAATAGAACAAATCTTGCACAAAAGGCGATTGAAACTGCCCAAGGACGCCTTAGTACAGATGAATGGCCAGAGTATTATGATGGTAAAAAAGGGCGACTGATTGGGAAACAAGCTAGGAAATATCAAACTTGGACAATCACTGGGTTCTTATTAGCAAAAGAACTGATGGCAAACCACACATATTTACCATTAATCAGCTTTGGAAAATTACCAGCAGAACAGGTTTCTAAAGCGTGTGAGTTAGAAATTGCCACTGTAGACCCCTATATGTCTTGATAGGAAGTTATGAGTTAGGAGTTGAGAGTTAGAATACAAAAGCCTCCTGACTCCTGAATCGTGTTTTCATGACAAACCCCCGTCAACTAGCTTTTATCGCCCTGCGAGATGTTCATAAGGGGGCTTATGCTGATGTTGCCCTAGATAGAGCGCTACAAAAAGTTAATTTGCCTGATTGCGATCGCCGCTTAGTGACAGAATTGGTTTATGGGAGCGTCAGAAGGCAACGCACCCTCGATACTCTCATCGATCAACTCGCTAAAAAGAAATCTCATCAACAACCACAAGACCTCCGCACCATCTTACATCTGGGCTTCTACCAACTGCGTTATCAAGAGCGTATTCCCGCCTCAGCTGCTGTTAACACCACAGTCCAACTTGCTAAAGAAAACGGTTTTTCTGGACTCACAGGTTTTGTTAACGGTCTATTACGCCAATATCTCAGAAAAGCAGAGGGAGCAGGGGAGCAGGGGGGCAGGGGGGGAGAGGAGAAAGATTCTTTGTTACTTCCCCAGTCCCCAATTCCCAGTTCCCAACCCCCAGTTTCCCATTTTGATCCGTTAGAACTTCCAGAAAACCCTGTGGAACGCTTGGGCATTTTACACAGCTTTCCTGACTGGATTGTTCAAGTTTGGTTAGAACAACTGGGTTTGACTGATACAGAAAAACTGTGTGAATGGATGAACCAATCACCAACAATTGACTTACGCATCAACCCACTTCGCACTTCCATTGAGGAAGTTGAGGCGGCTTTGCAATCTGCTGGTGTTTTGGTAAGACGCATTCCTCATTTACCCCAAGCTTTACGATTTATTGGTAATACTGGATCGATTCAAAAACTACCGGGTTTTAAAGAAGGTTGGTGGACTGTACAAGATGGTAGCGCTCAATTAGTAGGTTATTTGCTCGACCCCCAACCAGGTGAGGTGATAATTGATGCCTGTGCTGCACCAGGGGGTAAAACAACCCATATCGCTGAGTTAATGGCAGATAAAGGGAAAATTTGGGCTTGCGATCGCACTCCTTCTCGTCTTCGCAAACTCCAAGAAAATTCTCAACGGCTGAATTTACAATCTATTCAAATTTGCACTGGCGACAGCCGCCACTTCAACCAATTTAAAAACACCGCAGACCGGGTATTACTTGATGCTCCATGTTCTGGTTTGGGAACTATGCACCGTCATGCTGATGCACGTTGGCGACAGACACCAGAATCTGTCCGAGAACTTTCGGTATTGCAACGAGAATTGCTAACACATACATCAACTTTTGTCAAACCTGGTGGTGTACTAGTTTATGCCACCTGTACACTGCATCCCGGAGAAAATGAAGAAGTAATTTCGGCGTTTTTAGCTGATTCACCTCAGTGGCAAATTGAGTCTCCCAGTGACGTTGAGTTACCTGATTTTACTGATAGTACACCTCAAGGTTGGTTTAAACTTTGGCCCCATCGACAGGACATAGATGGTTTTTTTATGGTGCGCTTAAGAAAAAACAATAATTCCGAGTGAACACTGTTTGGGATTGTACGATTTGGTAGAGGCCTGAATCTACCAGAGGAGGCAGCAATGGTTCCCCCTGACAATGTGAAAAATTTAGTTAAAATCCTGATTGGAGCAGCTTGGATCGATGGCAGAATCCAGCCAGAAGAACGGCAATATCTCCGCGAAATAGCTCAAGCCAAAGGTTTAGCTAACGACCCAGAAATTAAGCCTTGGCTGTACGAATTAGTTCCTGTACAGCCAAAAGAATGCTACGACTGGGTGCGGGAGTATTTAGGCGATCGCCCCAGTCTTGAAGATTGTGAAAATCTGATTGAAGCCATCAGTGGCTTAATTTATAGCGATGGTGAAGTTGCCGTCGAAGAAGCCAGACTCCTGACTCAATTGCAGGATATGGCAAAGCCGAATGAGTCAACTCAACCAGCTCACACTGCGCTTCTCAAACAAATTCAAAAGCTTTACCGCCGTTGGGTTGAAGTGCAAAACTAGCATGGAGTTATAAGTTGATCGAAGAGGAAGCGGTGAATTCTTTCACCGCGTCTCTTCATCCTCATCTCCCCAGAAACGTCCGCACGTCTTTAGGTGATTTTTATCGCTATTTACCGAAAAGGGAAACGCACTAACATTCCTTTGGAATACATTGGCATTGCATTGGGATGCAATACTTTTGAGTTAAGCGTAAACTACTCGCTCATAGTCTCTTACAGCTATTTTCAGGTAAATAGACCACGCGTTAGGGGCGCAAGGCCTTGCGCTCCTACAACAGATGTGGTTCAAATACTTGAATTCTGCTGTAATTGGTTTTGGGGTAAAGGGTAAAGGGTGAATTCAAACATGAGTCCCTTTCCCCTTTAACCAAGAACTAGTAAGGGGTATTGCGCCGCCACCGTATGCGTGAAGTTGTTAAGTGAGAATGCGGCTGTGATTTGTATTAGATGTCTGGTTTTTGGAGTGATCGGGCGATCATACCCGCCAAAACTCCACCGAAAATTGGGAACACGATGAAAATCCAAAGGTCAGCCAATGCCCAACCGCGAGTAAAGACAGCTGTGGCTAGCGATCGCACGGGATTGACGCTGGCATTTGTCACAGGAATGAGGATAAGATGCGCCAAGATCAGCCCTAAACCGATGGGGATGGGTGCAGACCGTTTGAAAACGGGAGAAGATGTAACGCTCAAGATCAGCAGCACAAAGCCACAGGTAACAATGAATTCGGCTAATGCACAAGCCCACCAGCTATAGTTACCAGGGGAGTGAATTCCCACCCCATTAGAACCAAAGTTAGCTGTTGTAAACTCCGGCTTGCCCATGCAAATCAAAAACAGGATAGTACTCCCCCAAATTCCGCCGAGAATCTGACTCCCGATATATGGCAAAACTTCTTTAGAAGAAAACTGCTTGGCTACCCAAAAACCAATTGTGACTGCGGGATTGATGTGACAGCCGCTGATCGAACCAAAAGTATAAGCAGCAGTCAACAAACTTAAGCCAAAAGCGATCGCCACTCCAGTAACTCCAACCCAAGGTATTGCACCAGAAATAACCGCAGTACCTACACCCATCAGAACTAACCAAGCTGTACCTAGAGCTTCCGCCAAACATCGTTTTGCTAAAGAGTAACGATTCATTCATCAGAAATGCCATAACTGGCTAGTAGTTCGCCAAGTTACCTTGGCGGGGTAGAGGAACGGGAAAAGGGATATATGTCTTATCTCTTTAACTTTTACCCTTTACTCAATCTACACCCGTCAATGGAAAGCGTGGTGAACTACTAGACGTAATTGATACTTTTACACATTAGCCGAATCACACTAAGATAAATACTTGTTCTAGATTATTCAGTATAAAACGTAGCAACATCCTGTTGGTTGGCTCCCAATACGGTTTGGATCAGCTCTTGAGGCAAGAGAGGAAAGAGTTGATTGACAATTAGTTTTTCCCCCTGCTTCTCTTCTACCCCAGTTCAAGAACAGCTTACCTCAATGAATAAATTCCTTAACCGAATGGTATTGCATCGGGACGCATTAACAATACAAGCCAACGCATTAACAATACAAGCCGACGCATTAACAATGCAAGCCAACGCATTAACAATGCAAGCCAACGCATTAACAATACAAGCCAACGCATTAACAATGCAAGCCAACGCATTAACAATACAAGCCAACGCATTAACAATGCAAGCCAACGCATTGGCATTGCAGGGTATTGCATTTTATTAATTCGCTACGAATTAATAAAATGCTGTACGAAGAAAATCTTTAGGCGCGGTTACGATTAATAGAGTCTAATATTTTTTATTCACCCTAGTACAGCGCGGCGGAAATAAACAACCCATTTCAAATTAACGAAACGTTTACGCTGTATTTCTTTTAACTTTTGACTTTTGACTTTTGACTTTTGACTTCCGCCTTGCGGTACTAGTGAGTTTAGTACTGGCTTAAATCCACATTTCTGAAGATGCTACTTTCAGACATTCTTTAAGAAACTGCTGGGGAATTTCTCTACTTTCTCCCCAATGCAGATGAACATAAGAGGCATGAACATTTGCAGGAAAACCCCATCCTTCGCATCCCATATTTTCTTCACAATCGTAGCGAGAAGTTTCAAATAGGGGCTGAGTGGGAGTTAAGGTTAAATGGGAACGATGAAACTCATGTCCGTAAACAGTTGTATTTGCCTTAACTAACAAATTATCTTGCAAAGCTACAGCACGACGATAGCCCAAAGTTAAACGCCCACCCATCACAGCGGATGTTGGTAGCACTCCTGCCATCGACCAAGATTTCCCTTCAAAATCGATAATTTGCTCGCACAGATACATCAATCCTCCGCATTCGGCAACCGTAGGCATTCCTTTAAGTATTGCCGTTTTCACTGCATCACGAACGCTAGAATTTTCTGCTAGTTGCTGGGCAAAAACTTCTGGGAAACCACCGCCAAAATACATTCCCTGGATATCTTTTGGTATACCAGCATCTTCTAAGGGACTCCAGAAAACCAATTCTGCACCAAGCTGTTGCAGCAAATCAAGATTGTCCTGGTAGTAAAAATTAAAAGCGCGATCGCGGGCTACTGCAATCCTAATTGGGAATGACGGAGATAAGGAGGATGAAGTAGAACAAGAAAAGGGTTCTGATTTTAACAAAGGTAATAAGCGTTGCCAGTCAAAGCAAGTATCTCCTAAATCGGCGAGGCGATCGATTAAAGCGTTGAGTTCGGGAAGTTCGGCTGTGGGTACTAAACCCAAATGGCGATCAGGAATTGTGATGTTATCTTGACGTCGCAGTACGCCGAGAATAGGTAATTGTAAGGGTTCTAGGGAATCTTTGAGGAGAGAGAGATGGCGATCGCTGCCGACGCGATTTAATACTACCCCAGCTATTTTAATTCGGGGATCAAAAGATCGATAGCCGTGAGCGATCGCAGCTACAGAACCAGATAAACGACTGCAATCAATCACCAACACCACAGGCAAATCTAACAGCCGCGCGATGTGTGCCGTACTCGCAAAATCAGTAATTTGTCCTTTGTCCTTTGCAAATGACACATGACTAATGACTAATGACGAAATTCCATCAAACAACCCCATTACCCCTTCCACGAGGGCATATTCACTCAGTTGACTATGACGGGCAAAACATTGCTGAATGTAGGCTTCGGAAGTCAATACGGGGTCTAAATTGCGACAAGCACGACCAGTTACGTGTTGATGAAACATCGGATCGATGTAGTCTGGGCCTACCTTAAAAGATTGCACCAGGCGATCGCGACGGCGTAAAGATGCTAAAAGGGTGAGCGTGACTGTTGTCTTACCCACCCCACTACGTTCCCCAGCAATGACTAAAGCCATAAATGAAACAAATTAGGTTTTTATGCAGCAACTATTTCGATTCTTGGCTGTGTGTCTATCGTCACTTTTTGCAAAAGCAGATGCACCAGTTTCTTAAACCGACTAACTCAAACTTATACCAATTAGAAACAAGAAAACCAGCCAATTAGGGGAGTTAGACTGAAAAAGTCTAATAGTATAGTTGGAAATTAGCCAAGAGTCAGATAGCAAAAAGCTACCAGAAGAGGAACGTTTTATGATAATTGTGCATCATCTTAACAACTCGCGATCGCAGCGTGTGCTGTGGCTGCTTGAAGAATTAGGTATAGAATACGAGATCAAATTCTATGAACGCGATGCCAAGACGATGATGGCACCGGAATCGCTGCGCCAAGTCCATCCCCTCGGCAAGTCACCAGTAATCACAGATGCAGATTTGACGATCGCTGAGTCGGGTGCAATTATCGAATACATAGTCGATCGCTACGGTAATGGTCGGCTAGTCCCAGCATCCGGTACGCCAGAGTATCTGCGATATAAGTATTGGCTGCATTACGCCGAAGGCTCTGCAATGCCACCGTTGGTGATGCAGCTGGTATTGAGCAATTTCGGAGCAGGGGACAGCAGCGTGGTTAGCGGATTCGTCGCGCCCCAAATCAAACTTCACTTTGACTACATAGAAGGCGAACTCCGTAAAAATACGTGGTTTGCGAATAATGAATTTACTGCCGCCGATATCCAAATGAGCTTTCCCCTAGAAGTAGTCGCTACACGCTCCGAAGAGGTCAAGAATCGGCCAAAGCTCAAAGAATTTGTCGAGCGCATTCATGGAAGACCTGCTTACAAACGCGCCCTGGAGCGTGGAGGTAAATACGAGCTATCCTTTCAATAGACTTTTTGCAAAAATCCCTAACACCCCGTAGGCGTCGCCCGTCGTAGACATCGCACCAGCAAGAGATGGTAAAACTCAATTGCAACAAAATCCTTATAGCGCTTCTCGTTTGCGTGAGATACACCCGTAGGGGCACGGCAGTGCCGTGCCCTTACACCCCACGATATAATGTTGTACTGCATCTGAATGGGAACCGCTATATCTTGCTCAAACTCTTTCTTGGGCTACTTGGATTATGCAAGGGCTTAGTGGTTGGTCTGGTTATAAGTCTGTGAAACCTCTGGGAATTACTACTTTGATTCGCGGACTGTATCAACAGGACTTACGCAAAATAATGGAAAACGAACTGCAAAGCGCAAAGGAATAAGAGTTTCAGAGAGTTATTGCGTAAGTCCTATGTAATTCATAATTAATCAATATTCAATATCAGTGTGAGTAATCAGAAGTGGAAATACAAAATTTTTCACAACTAATAATTTTTGGTTCTTTTATCGGATTAGTTACTTGGACTATTACCAATCAGGTTGGACAAACTAAACTTAAAGTTAAAAGTCGTGAAGATTGGTTGCTTGATGGTACAGGATTAACGATTCAAGGAATTTTGATTCCCTTACTACAAGCTAGTTTAGTTTATTGGCTTTATCAATATTTACTACCAACTCAACAAGGATATTTAAAAGTATCATTCATTCCAACTTTTATTATCAGTTTTGTTGTGGTTGATTATTTATATTATTGGAATCATCGTTTATTACATACTAAAGTGCTGTGGAAGGTTCATCAAGTCCATCATACTGTTACTCAGATGGATGTATTAGGAACTTCCCGGAATACACTCTGGACAAGTTTGTTAATTATTTATTTATGGATACACACTTTATTTTTGTATCTGTTAGCCGATGCCACAGGTTATTTATTTGGAGTAAGTCTAACTTCTGCCTTGGATTTATGGCGACATAGCGACTTGATAATTCCTGAAAATAGTTGGTTATATCAATTTTTATCTCCTTGGTTAATCTTACCACAGGATCATGCTTGGCATCATTGCCGTGAAATTCACAATTATAACTATGGGGCTAATCTGAAAATTTGGGATAAGTTACATGGAACATATTATGAAAGCAAAAATATGCCATCTATAATCGGAATTCCTAGCTCATTAAACTTGTTCCAAAAACTTTTTTTTCCATTTTAATGACAGTTATAAGTAAAATTATTTTATTCTTTCCCACCTTTATATTATTGCTAACTGGAGCAGCAATAGTCTACCTCGCCTATTCACCGAACATTTTCAGCATTTTAGCAGTGTTCCTTTCTATTTATGGGCTACCAGTGTTAGTTTACCGCTTGCATGAATGGGTTTATCCTGTGCGGGAAGGTATTAGCTATCTACAAGGTAAAGAATATAATCCCTGGTGGGGTAGTCATCAAATCCAGGTAATTTATATTGCAATTCCGGCGTTAGAAGCACTGCTAAGACTGATTCCGGGGGTATTTTCCTGTTGGTTGCGATTGTGGGGTGCTAAAGTAGGACGAGATGTTTACTGGACACCAGGTTTAGAAATTGCCGATCGCAGTTTATTAGAAATTGGCGATCGCGTCGTTATCGGGCATCGTGTCGGTATCTATTCTCATATCATTAAACCCCGCAAGCAAAATTTAATGTTGTATGTCAAAAAAGTCAAGATTGGCAGCAATGTTTTTGTGGGAGCCGGATCTAATCTTGCTCCCGGTGTAGTCATTGACGATGGTTCTTATTTACCAGCAGCCAGCAACCTTTATCCTAATCAAAAGGTGCAATAATGCGTCCGATTATTCAGCTTTTTGGGCAAATCCTCGCACCAACTGCAAGGCGATTTCATCAAGCTTTGGATAAGCCAGAGTTAATGCAGACATCTGTACAGAAGGAAATTTGCGATCGCCTAATTAAGAGTGAGTATGGTAAAACTTTAGGGATTCATTCTGTAGATGATTGGCAGCGTGTGCCAATAGTAGATTATGATGCACTCGAACCCTGGTTAAATCACAAACATCAGCAAATTCCACTTACACCAGAACCCATTTTGTTCTATGAAAAAACCTCTGGTAGTAGTGGGGCGGTAAAATGGATTCCTTATACTAAATCTTTGCGGCGATCGTTTAATCAAATGTTCTGTGTCTGGGCGCATGATTTGATTGTACATGGCCCGAAATTTTACACAGGGAAGATTTATGCTTGTATCTCGCCGCAATTAAATATAGCTGATAGCCAAACTTTACAGAACGATCTAGATTACTTAGATGGCTGGTTGCGTTGGTTTTTGCGTCCTTGGTTGGTAATGCCAAATAAACTTAATCGGCTGCATGACGCAAACTTGTTTAAACATCAACTAGCTTTGGCATTATTGCAGGCAGAAAAATTAGAAATTATTTCTATTTGGAGTCCTAGTTTTCTGCAAGTACATTTAAAATATATTCAAGAAAATCAGGATTTATTGCAAGCAGAATTACACAATCAAATTTCACATCATCGGTTGCAACTCCTCAGCGAAAGTAATATTCCCTGGATGCAACTCTGGCCAAATTTGAAGCTGATTTCTTGCTGGGATAGCGCCAATGCAGCAGATCGAGTTCAGGGATTAAGATCGCAATTTCCAGGTGTATTAGTTCAAGGGAAAGGACTACTAGCAACCGAAGCCCCAATGACGATTCCGTTGATTGTTGCTGGGGGATATGTGCCAGTTCTCGATGAAGTGTTTTTCGAGTTCGAGGACGATACTGGTTCCCTGTATGGTTTACATCAACTCAGCATTGGCAAGCAATACACGATAATTTTATCGCAGAAAGGGGGTTTGTATCGTTATCGAATTGGCGATCGCATCCGGGTAACTCATTACTATCGCCATACTCCCTGTTTAGAATTTCTCGGACGACATCAAGCTATTAGCGATTTAGTGGGCGAAAAGTTGCAAGAAACCTTTGTCAATAATGCTCTGACTCTCTTGAACTTGCAAGAAACTAATTTTAAAAGCTTGATACCGATTGCCGATCCTCCACACTATATTCTATTATTAGATTCGGCAAAAGAAACCCCAGAAATTATCGCTCAACAACTGGATCTGGCTTTATCAGAATCATATCATTACAAGAGAGCGCGATCGCTAGGTCAACTCGCACCACCACAGGTTTTAATCTCTAGTCAAATTCCTGAAATATTAGTTTCCCATCGTATCCGCACTGGAAGTATTTGGGGCGGTATTAAACATCCAATTCTGGTAACATCACCCATTAGCACTGAATTTTTACAAAAATTGAAGTTGAAAATTGCCCAAAAATAGCTTACCGAGTACTATAGCGCTTCCCATTCAGATGCGGTACAACATTATATCGTGGGGTGTAGGGGCACGGCACTGCCGTGCCCCTACAGGTGTACCTTACACAAACGAGAAGCGGTACTAGCCTTTTGAAATTTAATTAAATATTTAGCGTGATTCTAATTTAGCAACTCGCTCCTCTAATTTATTAACTTGTTGCTTCAATTCAATCACCAAAGTTGCAAGCCGATCAAACATCGGATCTTGCTGTGATAAGTTCCTTCTGGAACCAGTTGACTGTCGTGGGGTAAGTGTTGTTCTTGAGGATGGAGACTGGCGGGTTTTACCTAGCTGAGACTCTAGCTGATTTAACCGCAACTCAACACGATTCAAGTCCGCTTCCAGATTGTTGATGCGGGATTCTACTTGCTGTGATGAGGCAGTTTTAGAAAAAAACTGCCCCAGATAATTGTTACTAAAATCCCGGCGATTACTAGCACCTTGATTTTTTTCATACCAATAGCTGACTTGTTAGAACAGTCTATCTAAGCAGACTTTATTGGGATAATTACAGACTAAAAATCTGGAGATATTTCATCTATTATCCGGTTGTAAGTTAGAAAATAAACTCTGCCAATCGATATAGTTGACAGTATTTTCTCCCTGTTTAACCTCAAATGTGACGTTAGATGCTTTTCCTAGTTTTAGCGCTTGCACGCAAAGTTCTGCCACATCCTCACGGCTGATTTTGCCTCTAATATTGTCACCTTGCTCAAATATTAATTCCTTACCCCCTGCGTCTTCAGTTAAAGCACAAGGTCTAATAATCGTATAAGGAATTCCGCTTTCTCTTAAACTATCTTCTCCCTTCAACTTCCAAGTTAAAATTCCTCCCAATTGGTCATTTAATTTCACTGCTGGCGGTTCTTCATCTAAATTAATGCCAGGGCGGCCGGGACGAGTGACACCTGCTGAACTGACAAGGATAAATTGTGGTAAAGTTGCCCCCCCATAAGCTTTAATTGATTCCAACTGGAAAGTAAAACCACCTGGGGAAAACTTGGGATTTAAAGCGCCATCATGTTCAAATTTGCTCAACATCAGTTGGAATGAACAAATTCTACTTTGCTCAACTGGCGGCGCATCTTTGACAACTTTTGCCCGAAAGACGGGAATCAAATCTGCAAAAGGAATGTGAATATCTATCCAGGTATTAGCTACGGTATCGAAAGAATAGCTGTAGCCAACACCATCCCATGTTGTATCTGTCCGCAAAAATATTTTATAACGCTGACCATCACCTTTGACGCGCAATTTCACTCCTTCATAACCAGATAAGTTGAAGGGTGGATCAAAATTCTTCGTTCTGACAGAAGCAAATCCGCCAGAGTTAGCGGTGGAGACATTACCCGCAAATAAAGCTGTATTTTCTACTAATTGGATATTACTGGCACTCACGCCACCCATAACGACATCATCCAACGCTCCCCAGTTATCCTTTAATTCTGCTGATGGCTTGGTGAAATCAAATATTAGTTTTTCTTTTGCTTGGGGCAAATATTTTGCTGCCGCTTCGACTAAGTTTTTGACTCCTTGATATTCGACATTTTCTGGAGTGTCACCAACAATTTCTGGCTGGTAAAATTTAACACCTTGATAATATTTAGCTCTATCTGCTGTATCTCCCTCAACTGGTTGTACACGCACTGCTGTGCAACAAATTACAGCTTGGATATCAGCCATAACTAAAGGAGTTAAAGTTTCTGGCTGCGTGATATCCGCAACTACTAAATCGATATCATTACCAAAATTTGACCGCGCTTTGTCAATATCTCGAACTAGGGCGCGAACTTTATAACCTTGTTGGAGCGATCGCTGCACGACTCGTTTCCCGACACCACCTGTTGCACCTGCTACTAATATTACACCCACATTTCTTCCTCCATTGGGTCTATATTGATTATCCTTAGGACGACCTTGGATTAACTGCTGTACCCAGTTAAGGAAAGGAATCACCTCAAAGTAAGTCAGGGTTTCGATAAACCTGCCTAAGTCCCATTGAGAACGATTTTTGTCAGTCATATTTGCGTCCTCATAACTCTCTTAACTCTAACAATTTTAGGGGAGTGGCGAGTAGTGTAGTTCAATTACTTGAAAAGCGCTGTCATTTTTTAGAGCGCAAGAGTATCATCAGCAATATCTAAAGAAGCATGGACGCGCCTCTTACAGGATAGGCTAATCTTTCACTCGATTGAGGGAATATATAAGCGCTCAGTTGGAATGTTCATACTTCATAAATAGTACAAAAGCTTTTGTTAACCTTTTTCGTAATTGAGATAGTCCAAACTTGGACTTGAGGGATGGTGGTAAGTCTTGAAAATTAACGGATACAAAACCTCTTTGAATGTAAAAATTCACTAATTGATGTTTTAAGCATTTTAAATAAAGCGGTTGACTAGCTTGAGTAATTAAATGCTGCACTAGAACAGTCCCTAAACCACGTTTTCGCCAAGCTGGTGCAACAAATAAACTACCTAGCTCTTGTGCTAAGTGAAAGTCTCGGAGCTGCCCGAAGGCCACTAAATGCCCATCAGATTTAATCACCCAAAATTGCTGCCATCTTAGTTGACTAGGGTCTAGCTTTGCTCTAAACACAAAAAATACTATTAACCACATATCAAAAGGCTTGGCTTTACGAAGAACATATTCAGGTGGCAATGAAAAATTACACTGTATCATCTATCCAGCCAGAATTAGACAATCCCAATTTACCTTGACTGGTTGAATTTTTTTGACCAAAACAGGGTGTGGGCTGTAGGGGAAAGACGAAATGGTAAGCTGAGATTGTAGTTATCTCCGACAACAAGCATCAATTACTATCGTTACTAGAGCAGTAAAGCAGGCAGAATATAGCTTCCGGGCAATAATGCAAAAACTCCTTTTTAATGACAAAGATAGATTTAGAGCGCAGGCCCTATTCCTTGGTAAAGATATTAACTTACAGACACTGGATAATTACGTTTCCTTGGCGAGTATGCCACTAATGATTAGAGTCGGTGAAGAAGGCTACGCAGTATTGCTGGCCTATGGTGCAGTTGTCCTGTTTAACCTTGAGCCTGTAGAAAAGGTAGCCTTTTTGACCAAACTATCCTCTCAAATTAGCGGCCCTTTTGCCGACCCAGAAACAGAAGAGGTTGAAGTTCATCTCAGTATTAGTGAGAATGAACGAGCTAGGGAAGGAAAAATTTTACTGCATGAATTGAGTATAGAACGCTTGCAGATAGTGGCTGATATTCTCGCCAAGAGTGTTGTGTTGTCTCACTATGAAACCAGCCTAGCGGCTGTATTCGATCAAATTGAACCGTTTGCAGCTAGCCTCCAGCGTGAAAACAGGAGTAGACGCCAAAGCCGGGAATTACTACGTCAACTTGGGACTACCCTATTAGTTCAACATAAGATCGTGGGTCAAGTAGAGATTATCGATAAGCCGGAGTTGCTCTGGGAATCTCCACAGCTAGAAAACTTATATCTGCGCTTGGAGGATGAATACGAAATTCGTGAGCGTCACCATGCTCTGGAACGTAAACTAGAGCTAATTTCCCAAACCGCCCAAACGGTGCTGGAGTTCATGCAGCATAGCAGTAGTCAGCGAGTAGAGTGGTATGTGGTGATTCTGATTGTGGTAGAGATTCTGCTGTCACTTTATGACATCATTTTCAAAGGCTAATGCTAAATTTGGGGTTGTGATATTATGTCCGGTTAAAGCACTTATCATTAAGACCCCAGAGGGGCAGAGGAGCAGAGGGGAGGGGTTTTTGGGCTTTCTGCATAGAGAAAGGGAATTATAACTAATTAGCCGGACATGATATGAGATGGCGAGGGAGCGATCGCATCAGCCTCTCCAAGAGTTGGCGGTTCGTTTCCTTATCCATATTTTTTACTACTCATTTAGGATTGCTATATTTATCTAAAAGTTTAAAATATCTAATGATTCTTCTATCTCTAAATCTAATATTATTTCTCGTGTATCTTTGAGTGCTTCTAGTTTACCTTCTTTACGATAGATGTCTGCCGCTTTTTGAAAATCTCCAATTGCTCCCTGTTTATCCGCAATTTCTAAACGAATATTGCCACGATTATAATAAGCATCAGCATAACTAGGATTAATCTGGATTGCCTGAGTATAATCTTCAATTGCGCCCTCAAAATCTCCTAAATCTGAACGAGCATTACCACGTTTTTTATAAGCATCAGCATAACTAGGATTAATCTGGATTGCTTGAGTATAATCTTCAATTGCACCCTCAAAATCTCCTAAATCTGAACGAGCATTACCACGTTTTTTATAAGCTATAGCATCTTGAGGATTAATCTTGATTGCTTGAGGAAATCCTGGCTGAGAGCCTAATAAATAACGAGCAATCCCACGGTTTTTATAAGCATCAGCATAATCAGGATTAATTTTAATAGCCTGGGTATAATCCTCAATTGCTCCTTGGTTATCTCCAACATGAGAGCGAGCTTCAGCCCGATTTTTATAGGTTACGGCAACATTAGGATTAATTGTAATAGCTTGGGTATAATCATTAATTGCTTCCTCTAATCGCCCCAGGTGATAGAGAGCTAAACCTCGTTTATTATAAGATTTAGCATCATAAAGATTCATCTGGATTGCCTGAGAATAATCTGCGATCGCCGCTTCATAATCTCCTACTTGATAGTGAGCTAAACCTCGTTTATAATATAAAAAATCAACATTGCCCTGATTAACTTGTAAGGCTTGATTATAGTTAATAATTGCATTTGTATATTCTCCCCTTTGAAAGCATTCATCACCCAGCTTTACATAAAATATATTTAAATCTTCATTATCATATTCAGGCTGAAAATAAGATTTGAGTACCCGATCGTTAGTTGGCTTAGATAGAATTTCCTGTTTTGGAAGATATTTATAAATAGGTGGTTGTTGCCGAGAAGAACTATTTACAGAAGATTGTAACTGTTCTAGATAGCACCATAAACCACCACCATATAGTAATTGTTCTATTCCAAAAGAAATTTTACCAGTTTTCAACTTAATCATCTGAGTTGGGAGAAAGCCAGCCAAAAAAAGGTGATACTCAGATTGTGCTTCACTGACATCTTCTTGAATTAAAATGCAAACTACAACTGCATTTTTTTCAACTTCTTCAGAACTAATTGACCATCTAACTCTGTCAATGCGACCATGACGAGATTTAACCTCAATACCAATAGATGGGTCAGAAGTCAAGGTAAAATCTATATTGCCATCGCCGCCAAATCGCTTTTCATAATCGACTTCGGTAATAAAATCAGCTAAACGTTCTTTGACAACTTCCTCACCCAACTTTCCTTTGAGATAGCTAATAAAAACATCACGCACTGGTAAAACACGCTTATATTTCTCAGCCATCTGCCAGCAAAATTCCCGTAGTGCCTTTAACCTCTCTCCAGAAATTATAGTTAATTCACTATATTGACCTTCTGTTTCACAATGAAGCAGACAACCAGATGCTAACCTTTTAATAAAATCAGACTGTAGCGATCGCAGTAGTGTAATCCAGTCCATTTATATTTCTGCGAATCTTTTGATGAGATTATTCTATTAAAATATCCAGTCGGCGTAAACCTTTTAATTAGCTTGGGTGATATTTCCAAAAATTGTTTACTATTTTGCAATAATTCTTAATTTAACTTAATATATTAAAATTCGCAGAGGTTGAGATGGGGTTAAAGCGAGTGTATTAAGACATAGCACCTTCTCTCAAACATCGCTGCTTTTTAGAGTCGAGTATAAGTGGTGAATTATTGATAGATTTGCCGGAGTTCTTCTAGAGTACTCACAGTTTTGATACTGGTGAGAATAGCGCTTAATATCTCTACGTTCTCTATTTGGACAATCTCTGGTAATATTGTTAACCCTTCGCTGCCAAATTTTAATTATAAACCCATTTCAATATCTTGAAGTAACCCTTCCTTCATACCTTGTTGAATACCCCTTCTTTCTACGCTGGTAATATATGGCATTTTATTTTCCTCCTCGCTTCCAGTTTATTCCTTCCACAGCTACAGTCAAGAAAAATTCAATGCACTATTGAAAGTAGGTTTCTATAGCTTCTTTCCAAGGGCTGTCATATTTATCGTTAGACATTAGTAGGATTTACATTAGTTTTGACGGTGCGGCCATGTCTGATTATGCCAGAGTTTTGAAGAGTTGGGGATCTTGTTTTTCACGAATGGATTCAGGATTGCTGTAGTACTTTTAAAAATTCATAATTGACAGTTTGGTAATCAATTACGAATTACGAATTACGAATTACGAATTACGAATTACAAATTATCTTGACACTTGCGCTACGATATCCCCTATTGCTTTCGTGCAATGTACGTGAGGAGTAGTAGAGGTCAAACAGATGATAGAAGAATTTAATACAGAGGATGCCCGGAATCTGGTGGCGATCGCTAACCAATTCGCCCAACTGGGGAAGGTTACAGGCGTTAAAGCATTTGGCAGTGGTAATATAAATGACACCTTTTTAGCAACTCTAGATTCCTCAAAGGAACAACATTTTGTTTTGCAACGCATTAACACACAGGTATTTCGTCAGCCACAACTGATTATGCAGAATATGCGTACCTTAACTGAACACGTTCAGAAACGGTTGCAGGATACACCCCTTAATCGTCGCTGGGAAGTGCCACGCGTATTGTTAACCAAAAACGCTCAAGACCACTGGAAGGATGCAGATAGCTCATTTTGGCGGGCAATCAGCTTTATTGAAGGCTCCCAGTCTTTTGATAGTATGTGCGATCGCTCCCACGCCAAAGAAATCGGTTATGCCTTGGGAATGTTCCATAATTTAATCAGCGATTTGCCAGCAGAAAAACTTGCTGACACCCTTGAAGGGTTCCATATTACACCGTTTTATCTTCAGCATTACGAGGAAGTTTTGGTGAAAACTAGTGCACCTCAATCTTCTGAAGTTAATTATTGCTTACAGTTTGTTAGCGATCGCCAAGCCTTTGCACATATCTTAGAAAATGCTAAAGCTGAAGGCAAGCTACCCCTACGTCTGATGCATGGCGATCCAAAAATTAATAACGTGATGTTTGACATTGTTACCCAGCAAGCCGTCAGCGTCATCGACCTAGACACCGTGAAACCCGGTTTGGTACATTACGATATTGGTGATTGCCTGCGATCGGGTTGCAATCCTGCTGGTGAAGAAACCGATAATTGGGAAAGTATTTATTTCGATACCGATTTGTGTCAGGAAATCTTACAGGGTTATCTTGCTGTGGCTAAGGCATTTCTGACCGAGAATGATTACGCATACATATATGATGCTATTCGTCTAATTACTTTTGAACTAGGACTGAGATTTTTTGCTGATTATTTAGCGGGAAATGTCTACTTCAAAGTTAAGCACCCAGAACATAACTTAGCAAGAGCGATCGTCCAGTTTAAGCTGACTGAAAGTATTGAATCTCAAGAAACGCAGATTCGCAAAATTATCAAAGATATGAAATGAACAAACAGACATTTTTCCTGCAACCTTTCCCTTCTAGTGAGTCCTTTCCTAATTTGAAAATTACAGGCAATATCTCTCGAAATGCTAATCAACTTACCATCTGCTACAACCTTGGAGGCGATTTCAAAGAAATTGCAATTACTCCACCATCAAATGCACCATCACGCAAGCATGAATTGTGGGAAGACACTTGCTTTGAGTTCTTCCTTGGCATCAAAGATTCTCTACGGTATTGGGAATTTAACCTTTCTCCCGCTGGACACTGGAATGTCTATCGCTTTGATGGATATCGTCAAGGGATGCAAGAAGAAACAGCTTTTGAAAAGCTACCGTTCAGCGTTCAGAATCAAGCCGACAGTTTAGCACTTGCGTTAGATATCGATTTGGATAAAATCGTCTCGGCAGAGCAAGAAATTGAACTTGCCATTACTACAGTTATTAAACATAGAGATAGTGAGGTGACTTACTGGGCGTTAACTCATCGAGGTGCAGAGGCTGACTTTCATCTGCGAGACAGTTTTATAATTAAATTGTTAGACTTGACCTGGAAATAAAATTTATCCTAAATATGTTGGTGTTGCTGATTGATGGGATGAATTTTATCTCACGCAAAAGCGCAAATACTCTACCTTTAATTTTGACAAAAAATCTCAATTAATTCCGCAAATATCCAACCCTAATATGCCTCTATACAATAGTGCTGTATCCCAGAATGTAAAATATTTATTTATTGATGGCGGTTGTTTGGATTCACTACTAGAATTCTTTTCAGAGAATCTTTTTGATAAAAAACAGCTTGAAATAGATTACTATCGGTTAGCAAGTGGCTATCATAAAGTGTTCTATTACGATTGTCTACCTGCTCAAAAACAAGGAGAAAATGAAGTAGACTACCAAAATCGTATTAAGCCTAAAATTAAGTTATTCAACCACTTAAAATCACTGGATAGATTTCATGTATATGAGGGTACTGCTCGATTCCGAGATAAGCGAAGAGGGCAAGAGCAAAAGGAGGTTGACATTATGATTGCTGTAGACATGCTCAGGCATTCTTTTCGGAAAAATATGGATGAAGCAACTTTACTCACAAGTGATTTAGATTTTAAGCCTCTGATTGATGCTCTGGTACAAGATGGAATGTATGTATCATTGTGGTATCCAAAAGCTAAAACCAATTATGAGCTAGTTGATGCTGCTGATTCTAGGCAGGTATTGACAATTCATACTGTTTGGGGATGGTTCACTGAGAATTTCCAAAAGCAGGTTAACTTACCTGTTTTGAGTCAATCGAGTTTTCCACCTATTGATAATTCTTGGAGACAAGTTAATAAGATAAAACAAGCAGATTACGAAGTATTTTTTTATGAAAAAGAAAAAAAATATGCTGCTGTCTTACAAACGATAAATGGTGATTACAACTTATACGAACACAACAATTTAGAACAGTTAAACTTTTATATAGCTCATATTTATAGCCCAGATGTAATCCGAAAAGACATAATATGAATACGATCGCCCAATATTTATTAAGAAGATGCAACATTTGCTCGTCTGTAATTGGACATTTTGGGAGTAGCTCGCGGTTAAATATCTCAACCACAGCGATATTTTCACATCTACATCTTCATGGTTATTGCTTCATCAGATGAACAAGAATTTAGGACTAAGTTAAATGAACTCACAATATAACTTTCAATACTTTCAAGGAAGTTCTCTTTCCGATCTATTTGCTCAAGACATCACAGATGCATCTTATGGGTTTATCCTAAATTACCCTGCAACTGCCAGTTGGGCTGTTTATCCCAACCTGGAAAAATATTTTATCCAAGATGGCAGTAGTGAAGCCACCAAAACCTCCTTTGATAAGATTTGCCAAAAGGAACCTTGGAAAATCTTAGCTGTATTAGGCGATCGCATTCCAGGAATTGCGATTAATCCGCCGCCAAAGTCGCTGCTTGCATATTGGCAAGAGCATTTCGACTTCAGCTACTCTAATAGGTTGATGATGGATCGCTTGACTTATCTGGATGACCTCAGTCACAGCGAACGCTTTGACAAACTCATCACTTTATTTCCCTTTGATCGTCTAAAACCTGAAAAACACGCTATTGATTCAGACACCCATTACCACTTACTCAGCAAAGTAACCCTAGCCGAACTGGGGGTGCAATGTCCAAAATACGAGAGTTACAATTTGCACGAAGTCAATCTCGAAGACATTCAGTTACCACAATTTCCCTACTTAATTAAAACGTCCCACGGACTCTCAGGAGAAGGCACTTATATCATCAGAAGCCTCAGCGATCTGACCTACTGTCTTGAAGAAATCAATAAATATCTGGATATTAAGTTGCTCGATAGAATTATTGTCTCGGAGTTCATCAAGAATCAGGTGCAGAATTACTGCGTACAGTTCTATGTCAACAAGGCGGGAGAGATAACCCTCATCGGCACTACCAGCCAACTCGTCACTCCAGAAGGTAATTATTTAGGGGGACTAATTGACTACCGCAACACTGACATGAGCAAGTTCTTTGAGATGATTGCCGCCATTGGTCAGTATGCTCACAAACATGGTTATTTCGGCGTAATTGGGTTTGATGTGCTAGAAGACCAAGACGGACAACTTTATGCGATCGATGCCAATTTCCGAGTTAATGGATCGACTCCATTGTGCTTGCAGCGTCATACCCTACTAGGACTGGGAAAGGAAGTTGCTAAATATTCCAGTGACTACCGCATGGAAGGAACATTGGATTCAATTTTAGTGATCTTAAAACCAGAACTAGATCGCAAGGACTTAATCGTTCTGTCGGCTTTAGAGAAGGTCAAATACGGAAAAATCTACACGGAAATTTATGCGATCGTTACTGGAGAAACTATCCAGGAAATGCAGCATATCGAGCAAAAATTACAGGATAAGGGATTACAATGGCTCCCTTAAACAAATTTAATAAAATAGAAGTTGCAGCATTGCCACACACTGAGCCATTGATTTTGTTGCAACTCACTTTTCAAGCTCTGTTACTCGCTTGGACTTGGTGTTTTCCAGGAGAATAATATAACTGAATGAGTAACCTGCAAATCGGTACTAGTGGTTGGGTACAAGATAGAAGCAAAAATAAATTAAAAAATAAATCTGCTTATTAGCGATAAAAATACTCTTGCTAAACTGCGTCCACGTTGAAAACCGTAGTTCTGTATGAATAGAAAAACCCTCATCCCCCAGCCCCTTCTCCCAATATTGGGAGAAGGGGAGCCGGAAAGAAGTCCCTCTCCCTACTTGGGAGAGGGATTTAGGGTGAGGGCAAAAACTACGGTTCTCAACATAGATGAGGTTTAGATACGTAAATATCCCCCAATCCACAAAAGATTTAGATATCTTTAGCAATTTATAATATCAGTAAATATACTTTAATCTCCACATTGCAGTCATGGAATCGTATGACGTTGTAATTATTGGTGCTGGTCATAATGGCTTAGTTTGTGCAGACTGACTATTGAAAGCTGGTTACAGCGTTCTGATATCGGAAGGGCGATCGCTTCCTGGTGGCGGTTGCACGACAGAAGAACTTATGCCTAACGAAGCGCCTGGTTTTAAATTTAACCCTTGCGCGATGAACCACCTGTTTATTTTATTGGGGCCAGTAATCCAGGAATTGGAACTGCATAAGTACGGATTGGAATACCTAAGCTGCGATCCAGTTGCCTTTGCAAGTTGAGTTTGAAGTTGGTAAACGGCTACAGATGAGATTTTGTAAGATTTGTTGATCGAGTTCCCGATGTTTATTTGTCGAAATTCTTAAAAGTCTAGAAAATGCTTACATATACTTCCTGTGGCGCTTTCAGATTCCCCAATAGACAGAGAACTGCAACCGTAATAATAATTAACATATATATAGTAGTAGAGTTATTAAGAAATATTTTTAATAGCAACTGATACTAAAAAAGTGACTGAATTACCTACTGAAGCTAAAGTCTATAACGCTGTCGAAGCCAATTCCCAATTCCTAATTTATTTTAAAAAGTAACACTTATGCAATTAAAGCCAATCAATCAGCAAGTCGTTTCTGTCGTTGGAGCCTCCAGCGGTATCGGACGTGTCACAGCTCTTGAGTTTGCTAGACGCGGCGCAAAAGTCGTAGTCTCGGCTCGGAGTGAGTTAAAGCTAAAGTCTTTAGTGGAGGAGATTCGCAGCTTTGGCGGCGAGGCAACTTTTTGCGTAGCTGATGTGGAAGTATTTGAGCAAGTTAAAGCGATCGCAGATAAAACTGTAGAAGTCTACGGACGACTCGATACATGGGTACATGTCTCTGCTATCGGCATCTTTGCTACTTTCGACAACACAACACCAGAAGAGTTTAAGCATGTGATTGATGTCGATCTCCTGGGACAAGTGTATGGTGCAATGGCTGCCCTACCCCATCTGAAGCGTGAGGGACGGGGGGCACTGATCCACGTCTCTTCAATGGAAGGTAGGCGATCGCTCCCCTACCAAAGTGCTTACTCGGCAGCCAAGCACGGGGTAGAGGGCTTTATCGAAGCCATGCGCCTTGAGTTGCAACATGAAAAATGGCCGATCAGCGTCACGAGTGTGAAACCAGCAGTGATCAACACCCCCTTCTGGAACAATGGTCTGACGAAATTAGGCGTAAAGCCTTCCGGGATACCACCTTACTATGACCCGAAACTTGTAGCTGATGCTATCCTTTATGTAGCCGAACATCCAACTCGTGACTTCTTAGTTGGGGATGTAGCTAAAATATTAGATGTGGTACAGCGCGTCTCACCATCATTAGTAGATTCACTGTTACTGCTCGTCGGCTTCGATTTACTCCATTCTTCTGAGCCGAAGTCTGAAGATGCACCAAATAATTTTTACCAATCTGTTCCTGAAGACGACAGAGTTAACGGAGATTATGGTAACTTAGTTATACCGAGTGTTTCCGACTGGCTAGATAAAAATCCGCTTCTCCAGTGGGGTGCGATCGCTGGTACAGTAGCATTAGCGTTCTTAGCAGCTCAAGTATTCAAAGATTAAGGATAAATAGGCCTGTCCGAAAATTTGCAATCCAGTTTTTACAAGGGTTTTTCTCAAATCCTTGTAGACTTTTTGGCAAGATAGTAATGATATTTGGAGATGGTTACTAATAGTTTAGGGCAGAAAAATACATAACTATAGATTCAGGCGATCGCTATTTTTTCTCAAATTGAATCAAGCAATACTCTAAGAGGGAAGATTTAGTAGTTGCGGTATTGGCGTATTTCACTCTTATTCAGGTTCGTCAATATTTAGATGCGTTTGCCCTGTCAGTTTGATAGGTTGATTCTTACATCAATTAATAACGAATTTTATAGCTAAATTCGTAGTGGACACCAATAAAATAATTTAGCTTGTATTGGTGCATCACTACAGAAAGATGAGTATAAAGTTATTTTTGAGGATGATTAATTGAGTAAATTTCAGCAGTCAAATTGTCTGATCCAGGAGCATTCCAGCCAATGAGAGACTATCAACGCACTCTACCGCCTCTGTGGATAGGTTCGGCGATCGCCTTTTATGCCTTTATTGCCATTGGCATCGCTGAAGCAGGAATAGGAGTTCTTCTGCCCTCCATTCTGTCTACCTATAATCTGACTCCAGCAACCGTCACTCTGCTGTTTGTCAGTCAAATTAGCGGCTACATTCTGGCAGCATTCACCAGCAGTCTTGTGAGTAGTCGGCTGGGATTAGCCCGAATGCTATTGATTGCTGCGGGTGCGCTGACGATGGCACTGACGATCTATGCCATCTCACCCTCCTGGTTTGTGATGGTTGCGGCTGGATCGGGGTTGGGATTGGGCATTGGGTTGATTGATGCAGGCATTAACACCTACATTGTGCAAAATTCTCGCAGTGCCAGTCTGATTGGTTTGCTCCATGCTTTCTATGGTATTGGCGCCCTCTCAGGCCCCGCGATCGCTACTACTTTGTTAGCAGTTGGCATGAACTGGCGACAGGTTTATGGGGTATTAGCTGGGATTGTCAGCCTATTAATTGTCAGCGTGCTGGGCGTAATCATCTTCAACTACACACCAATGACACAACGGGTATTGGCATCAAATACAACTGCCTTAGAAAATCTGGGCAGAGCGCTCCAAACTCCGATAGTACTGCTAACTGGGCTACTTTTGCTAGTTTATGTTGGCACTGAAGCCTGCATCGGCAACTGGGCATACACTGTGCAATCCGTCGCTCGTCACACTCCCACGCTGATTGCTGGTTACAGCGTTAGTGCCTACTGGCTGGGATTAACATTGGGACGTTTCATCTTAGGTTATTTCTTGCAATGGCTTGGGGCAGTCCGCACGATCAGTATGTCGCTCAGTCTTGTGATCATTGGATTGCTTGCTTGGTGGCAACTACCAGATCAATGGATTAGCTTACCGTTGATTGGCTTTGGGTTGGCAGCTATCTTTCCTGCGACCATTTGGTTAATCCCTCAACGATTGCCAGACCCCCATGTTCCTGCGGCTGTTAGCATTGCCACTAGTGCCGCCAGTTTGGGGGCAGCGATTATACCCACTGGAGCAGGCTGGATTGCAAGTTGGGCAAATTTAGAAATCATCCCAATGTTGATGCTGCCATTGGCGCTCTTAATGGTGGGCTTACATTGCTGGCTGGTGCAACATTCGGTAAAAGACAAGTAAGTTTTCGCACTGAATGGCACTAAGAAAAGCTCAGGCGATCGCTACTTTTAAAACGTGACGATTTTATGCAAATTTATATTTAGTGACACAATTGTGCTTTCACATGGTCTGCCAGTCGAATTGCCAAGGCAACAATAGTGAGCGTAGGATTTGCATAGCCTCCTGTAGGGAAAACAGAGCTACCTGCCATGAATAAATTAGAGATGCCGTGAACTTGACAATTTGCATCTACTACTCCCTGTTTTGGGTCATGATGCATACGCGTTGTTCCCATATTGTGATGGGTACTCAGCGAAGCAACCGGACGATCTCCATCTAATTCAATCTGCAACTCACCTAGATTTGCACTAGCAAACTCTTCTGCAAATACTACCTGCGATCGCTTCACACTGCAAATATCTATTTCGCTCCAATGATTAATTAATTTTGCTTGGGGACAGCCAAGCTTATCTAGTTGATTACTGAGTGTCACCCGATTATTTGGATTTGGGGTTTGTTCAGTTTGGCTGAGAACTTCAAACTTTGTATATTTCTGTTCATTACCTTCATGGTAAGACCATCCTCCATGACTCAAATCAGGGAACAAATATTCTTTTTTAATATTATACTTATACCAATCAGCTACTAAATCATCAATATTCGTAATCACATTTTGCAAATGCTGAAAAATATTTTTAGGTAACTGTCTTTGTCGAACTGAAGACAACAAAATTTTTGCAGAAGCCTTTGCTGCCGATCTAAACCTTTCATCTCTGGGATATAACAACGCGGTCATATTTAGTAATTTATCGCGGCGCATAACTTGTTCTGTTAGGGCAAATTTTCCCATGACTGTGACATTATTCACGCGGCGTAAGTCATACAAAGCCATCGAATTAAAGATTTTGCGATTTGGGGGGATAAGCATACCACAACGAATAAAAGGATGATCCATAAAGAACCTACCCACTAAATCATGTTGATTGCCTAATCCATTCTTTTGAATTCGATTTGACAATAATAATAAACGTGCGTTTTCAATACCACCTGCGGCTAAAATAAATACTTTTGCAGCTACCCAAAATTTATGACCAGATAAACAAGCTACTTGCACGCGTTTCACCGTCTGGGCTGTTTCATCTGCCTCAATTTCTACCACGTTGGCGTTTAGGAATGTGCTGATATTAGGAGATTGATTGATTTGGTGGCGATATTCATTGATGAAAATATCACGGGGGCCAAACTGAAACATATTGGTAGTAACTCGGTCACTTGTGAAATGTGTCCGAGGAGATTGAGTATTTTCCCAAGCCTCAGCTTCATAAGCAAAAGAACCGAGTTTACAGACTACTTGAGCACGCTCATAAAATGGATTCAGGTGAGATTTACTAAAAGGCCAGCCACTGTAGGGCACCCAATCTCGTTTTTCAAAATCTATTGCGTCTAACGGTACGTGCCTCAGACCAACTTGATTTTTATTAATTTCAATATTCCAGACATTAGCCAATCCACCAAATTGACGATGACGCATATCTTGCAGTGGTGGAAAAGGATCTCCAACCGTTTCACCCTCACCAAGAGATGCAGTTTCTTGATTAAATTCCAAATCACCACTTTCTAGTAAGCAGACTCGAAAATTTTGCCCAATTAATTCTCGTGCAAGTGTAATTCCTGCTGGGCCACCACCAACTAGACAAACTTCGGTATTAATAACTTCATCTATCGGCAATTTCCGGCTATCAATCAACATTAATTAATTCCTTTAAATCTAATTTATTATTTTTAACCACAGATTTACATCGATTAATTATCTATGTAAATTCGTAGTTTTATTTTCATAACATTGGCTTTTGTAAGAAGTTTACTGTTTCATTCAGCCGATGAAACACTCGGTATTGCAGAACGAATTGCATTAATAAAATTTTGGGCATAATTCTGCGTTGAGAAATCGAGGGCGCGTTGTCTAGCAGCGACTCCCGCACTCTGGGCAAATTCTTGCTCGTCAAGATAACGGAGAATTGCGATCGCTAATTTATCCGCATCGCCGTAAGGTGTTAATAATCCATTCATGCCATCGGTAATAATCTCTGTCGGGCCGCCTGCACTGCCAGCAATTACAGGTTTACCCAGCGCCATTGCCTCAATAATCACAATCCCAAAAGGTTCTTTATCTGATGCATGAACAAATACATCCATTGCCTGCACCCATTCCGGGATATTACGCTGTAGTCCAGCCATAATTATCTGCTCTTTCAAGCCCAAAGCGGTGATTTCGGCTTTTAAGAAGTCCTCATAATCCGGTTCTAAATCGTGCTTACCGCCAACTACCACACAATGGGCATCGGGATACTTCTGTAAAATTTTGGGCATCGCTTGCACCAATACGTGCATTCCCTTCCATCGTTGCAATCGTCCCACAATTCCAATCAACGGCCCGTGTAAAGGTATGCCTAGTTTTCGCCGTGCTTCTTCTGGAGTTGGTAAAGCATTAGGCTCAAATCGGTCTAATGCGACACCAGGATAAACCAAAGGTGTTGGTCTGTGGGGCCAAATCTCTGCCTGTGCTTGCTTACCATCTTGCGAGAGGGTAATAATTGCCCGCGCTGGGATGAAAGTTGCAATTCGTACCAACCAAGTTTTATCACTAGGCACTTCTAGTTGATACCACACAGCAGGCAACCCCGCCAACATTGCCGCTAAACCTCCAGATATATGCGTAATCCACATCCAATTGACAATTATATCTGCACGTTCGCGGCGAGCGATCGCAGCTATCCGCAAAACAGCGCCAATAAAACGGTGGATTTGGCGTAAACGTCCACTTTCCACAACTCGCGCATCAATACCTAGAGACTTTACTTGTTCAACCATCGGGCCGGATTCTAAAAATATCACCAGCCACTCAACACCAGCATTACGTCCCTGGTGCACCAAATCCCAAAGCATCATTTCACCACCGCCTCGTTGTTCGGCCAGTGGCATGACAATAATTGCTTTCATAATCTATAAAAGTCCTATTTAAGTTGTAATATTTATGAGATCCTTGATTTATTAGAAAAGTTAGGAATGTTGGAGAGCATCTGAGGATTGCTATAGTATTTGTGTCCTGCCATAGCCATAGCTAAAAATCCCCAAAGAATCATCCCTGACACGCTCAACATCCCGCTACCGATAACTAACTGTGAAGCAGAACTGATCCCAATGGCGCGGGCAGCACTGACAAAACTATCGAAACGACCTTCACCATAGCTGCTAACAGTAATAATTAAAAAGATTAATCCACCCATATAAAATATGCCTCCAAACCAACCAAGGGTGAAAAACATATCTAGAATGCCACTATCAATTACCACGACTTCAATTTGACCAGTTTTTTCGTTGACCTTCCAAATATTTCCTAAGCCGTTACCTAGACCATTAGAAAGGGCTAAACCAAGATTTCTGTCGTAAGTTCCTGATCTATCTTTAAAGCTGCCATCTTCTTGAATATTAGAAAAAGTTTCAAAACGTGCTGCTACCACCCCAGCAATTGGTTCGATAGTTGTCAATGGCACAACACAAATAGCCATGACCACAATTATGGTAATTAAGCGCATTTGAATTTTGGCTCTGACTGAACCCATAATCATAATTATTCCAAATAACCAGCCTCCCCAATTAGTACGTGCTTGTGTTAATAGAAAAGATAAGTAACCAACAGCTGAAGCCGGAAAAATTAAGTTTCCTGAACCTGTAAATAGCAATAGTAACCCAGCCTGCATAACAGAACCAAAAGGGCCGACTGAGTGTAATGTACTCCAGACGCGCATCCCGAAAGGTACAGGGTTTCCAGAACTCATGAATAATTTTGATTGTATGAGCCAGTACCTATCCCATTCAGGAGCTACGACAAATTGATATACGCCATAAGTTCCTAAAATCAACACACACCAGAGAAATGTTCGCTGAATATTCTGGCGATAGCTGGGATAATCTCGCCAGTTTATAAATAAGTGAAAAGCGAAAATAACAGGACTGAGCCAATCCATCAATCCGCGCGCTACAGGAATAGGTGGATTGTAAATTAGACCGATGAGAAAGCCATAGAACACTCCGATAAAAGCCAAAACAAACGGTAAACCCCCTTGACGAGAGGCGCGGGGAAAGTGTCGCAAAAATGTTGCTATAGTAATAAACACCACCAAGTAGGGTGCTATAAGCATTTGACGGCTAGCATCCCAGCCCACCCGATAGTCAACTAAGCGAGTAGCTAAGGGTGTGAGAAACCAAATCCACCAGGTAAAGCCAATGTAGAGAATGGGATGCCGCAAGTATAAAAATACGGCTACTACTAAAGCTGTCACCGGAAAAATTAGGCGTAATGCGGCAGTAGCACCAGCAAAATAGCAAACTACAGTTAGTAATATAAAGCCTGCGATCGCCATCCAACCCTGTAGCGATCGCTCTTCGGGAGAATAGTTTTCTTGTAAAAAACTATTGAAAAGTATCTGCTTAGAATTCATTCAATTTTAGATGTACACATAAATCAATTTTGCAAATTCAAAGTAATTCACAATTTAGTTCTTCAATTACGAATTAGGAATTCTTTATATCCTTGCCAACGCCCACGCCAAGATGCTAATAACTTTTTCCCCGCCAACTGCCCTTGGCTAGGTAAAAAT
Source organism: Nostoc sp. 'Lobaria pulmonaria (5183) cyanobiont' (assembly GCF_002949795.1). NCBI lineage: Bacteria > Bacillati > Cyanobacteriota > Cyanophyceae > Nostocales > Nostocaceae > Nostoc > Nostoc sp. 'Lobaria pulmonaria (5183) cyanobiont'. The sequence continues at coordinate 6,508,963 of NZ_CP026692.1, forward strand.
CTCAGCCATTGTAGTAAGCCCAAACTATCGCATGTACCCACAAATACTGCCCAGAACAAAAATATAATTCGGCGGATAAATGGTAAATGCTCTAGTAAAACTAAGGTTTCATTATGGACTAAATTAATAAAGGCAATTTCATTAAAGTTATTTCGCTGATCTTCGTCAAAACGTTGTGCTGGATAATGATCTACAGCAACGTAAGGATCGTAAATTATCTTCCAACCAGCCCGCTTTAATGCCAGAGTGAATGCCATTTCAAAGTGTACCTGCGCTCCAGTACCGCGCATCCGCTCGTCAAAGCGCAGTTGTCCGATTGCTTGGGTACGAAAACTCATGTTCACGCCCTTGAGAATATCGACTTCGCGGGGTTCTCCCACTCCCAGGTGATGGTTGCCAATCACTCGCCCAAACCACTGCAACTGTCCCACTACTGGGCGGGATTCGTCTTCTAATTTGCTGCCGTGGTATATCCAATCACGCCCTCCTAGTCCGCCGAGGCGACTATCGCAGGTAAAGCAAGCTGCAATCCGCTCTAACCAATCCGGGTGGGGTGCGGCATCATCATCAGTAATAGAAACAATATCGCCCTCCACTACTGCTAGTCCGGCGTTGAGGGCTGCTACTACCCCTGGTTGTGTCACTTTCACGGTATGCAGTGGCAAGTTGTGCGCTGTGTATTGCGCCAGAAATTGCCACGTTTCTGCATCCGTATCGCGGACAACCACTATCACCTGATCGACTGGTTTAGTTTGCTCCTGTAGCGCCAAAAGGCAGCGTGAGAGGTCTTGTGGACGGCGATAAGTCGGTATCAGAACGGTGTTCCGCATTCTTGCTTAACTCCTCGAATAGATCCACATAAGTTTGTGCCATAGCAGTCCAGCTGTGTTGTTCTGCCACAGAACGAGCAGCTTGACTCATTTGCTGCATTAGCATATCTACACTTACCAAGGACATCATCGCCACAGCCAAAGCATCAATATCATTTGAGTCGGGTAAGACAATGCCACATTCTGGTGTCACTAACTCTGCACCCCCCGTAGCTGTGGCAGTAATTACTGGTAGTCCTGAAGAAAGTGCTTCTAACAATACGAGGCTACAAGCTTCATATCGGGAAGGAAAAATAAATAAATCTACTGACCGCATAATTTCGGGGATATCACGGCGAAATCCGACAAAATGCACGCGTTCGCTTAACCCCAAGGATGCCGCTAATTGAGGGAAGGGACTACCTTCGATATGACCTACCACCGCCAAATGTAAATCGGGTACTTTCACCAAGGCGTGTAGTACTGTATCTAAATTCTTTCTGGGTGTGCGGATATCTCCAGCAAACAAGGCTAGGGTGACATTCTGCGGTAAACCTAATTTTTGGCGGTCGCTTTGGCCAGGGGTAAACTCTTCTAAGTCAACGCCATTGACAATTACCCGAATTCGAGAACGCGGTACACCAATGTTGACTAATTCTTGAGCTACTTTTTCAGATACAGCCACCACAACCTGCGCCTTTTGGAAAGCCTGTTTTTCCCAACGGGCATTAAACGCCGTAAACAGCCATTGATAAAAACCATATAAATCGCGGCGGTTGCGAGAAATATGAACAGGCGATCGCAACCATGAACTGTGGACAAAATGTACAGCATTCACATCAGCCGCAGCCAGATTAATTGCTCCATTGACTTTAACTAAATCAATGTCAGAGCGATATTTACGTAACCAATCTGCACTTTTTTGGGCAAATATTAAATTACGTACAAATTCTGTAGGATAGCCTTTGACTAGAATTTTAATCCAATTAACTTGGCTATTATTTTCTAGTTCTGGTGCGACTTCACTAGCTAATAATGTCAAGTGATGACCGCGACGAATTGCTTCATTTGCAACTTCATAGTTTACCCGCCCTTGACCATCACCTTTTTTGATTTTATGAGTAACAATACAAAGTTTCATCCACTATCTTCCTTAACAAGCTCACACAGAGACGCTAATAAAAACTTTAAATAATCTTCTTCTATTCTCTTTGCGCTCTTTGCGTACTTTGCGGTTCGTAAAAAAAACTAGAACCACAACTCAGATATGATTGCCTGATTATTTCGATACTCCGATTAACTTACTTGCTAAAAATCGCGGAGTAAAACTAAGACTAAGTGCTGCCATAGTTCGCACATTAAATTTTTGTTGATTCAGCGCCTGCAAAAAATAAGGACGTGCTGCGGCTATCTGTTCGCTTCGTAGCAAACCAATTCCTAAAGTAGTATTAGCTTCTAACCATTTCTGTTGAAAATGAGTTCTAAATTCCTGTAAACGAGGGTCTTCCATAAATACTTGATAACAAAACATTTCGCTTTTAGCTTTGCGAATTTTTGCTTGCACATCTCGACTCCCACTGAGCATAGTATCAGTTTGCTCATGGGCACGATATCGCGTCAATCTTTCTGGACAATAGTAAGCGCCATAACCAGATATACAGAATAGATAGGTTAAATATAAATCCCACATCCCACCAACTTCTGAGGGAATACTATACCAATCCACCAAATTATTCCGAATCACGCAAGATGCAGCAGTAGGTATACTTTTATCTATCAACCCAATTTTGGAAAAAGGTTGATAAATTCCTTTTGCTAGTTTGTCTCGCTTGTAACCGCGTGTGTTTTCTTCGGTACCAGCATGATTAATTATGCTATTAGCATCTATAATATATTGGTCACAAAAAGCGAGAATTAAATCAGAATTTGCTTCTAATGGTGGTACAAGCTTTGCTAAAAAGTCTTCATTCCAAATATCATCGTCATGGAGACTAGCAACATATTTACCTTGCGCCATTTTAAAGCCATACTGCTGATTAGCTAACATACCCATATTTTGCTGATGCTGCCAAAATTGGATGCGTGAATCACCAAAAGATGCAACAATTGCTTGGGGATTTTCTGAACTACAATTATCAGAAATAATAATTTCAATATTTTGATAAGTTTGTTTTATAGCACTTGCGATCGCTTGCTTGAGATAGTCTGGTCGATTATAAGTGGGGATAACAACGCTGACTAAAGGTTGTTGACATTCTTGATGTAATAACATATTTTTCTCCCTTTATATTTTCTAAGTAAAAGATGCACTATTTGATATTTTTAGCAAATTCAGCTTATCTAGCTTGAGAAATACTATATAGTTTGTTGGCTGGGGAAGGAAATTCAGCTATTGTTTTTGCATAAATTGTTCGGAGATTATTTACATGAGCAGCCATTGTAAATTCCTTCATCAATAAAGTATGACCTTGCTCACCCATGTATCGACTTTTTTGATAATCTCTATATAATTCATTAATAGCATCAGCCAGCTTTTGGATATTATTGCTTGGAACAAGAATACCGGTTTCTCCATCTCGTAAATGTTCTGGAATCCCTCCAACTGCACTACCAATTACAGGTCGACAACGAGAGTATGCTTCCAGAGTTACAAGACCGGCAGGTTCAGGCCAAACACTGGGAAAAATGACTGCAAAACATTGTTGATAAAGTTTATCTAATTTATCCGAGTCGCACCAACCATGCCAAGTGATTCGCTTATTCAATCCGAGTGTAGTTGCTAACTTTTCTAACCGTGGCCGTTCCCAACCTTCACCTGCAATATCAAGTTGAATTTTTGGATCTGTATGTATTAAGGTTTTGAGTAACCATTCCAGACCTTTATCAGAAACAATTCGTCCAGCAAACAAAATTCTATGATTTTGATGTACTTCTAAGCTGAGGGGAAAAGTTGCTGTTTCTGGTATAGATATTCCACAGTGTAGCGTTAGAGTTTGTTCTGGAGATACACCGTTTTCAATTAACTCTTGTCGCACATATTCGCTATTAGCAATAAAAGTAATTTTTAGCCTTTTCAAGACATCTAAAAACTGATGAGTGGTTTGAAGTTCTCTAAGAGTTCTTAAAGGTCTACGGCTACCACATTTATCTACTAATTTACCCCAGGTACATCCTAAGTAAGAGAAGTTGCGATCGCAGATTGTCCGTTGCTCTGCTAAATACTTTGTGCCACTAGGGCAGTAGAATGAGTGATTATGAACGCTGAAGATAGCAGGACATTCGCCTGTAAGCTGTAATAGCAAATCTGGACTGTGGATGTGCAGCAGTTTGAACTGGCTTTGATCGATATTTTTAAGTGATTTTATCACGCGATCGCTAACATCAGGTGGTCGATGTTCAAACAGAGAAGCTAAGTAAGTTTCAACACCTCCGCTCCCACCGACACCAAAATTTGAGCATTGATAGATTAGGTCTTTGTCAAAGATTTCCTGGGACATTTTTTCTATGACTTTCAAGTATATAGGACTAATTTTAATAACTTATTTATCGGAATAATAAGTGTTTAAAATCTTATTGTTTTACTATTTGGCAAAATTATTGATACATATTTAGTAGTTTACGGCTGTAGAGATGTACAGCCGATTAATGCGTTGTAAGTACTTTGGTAATTGAATGTTGTTTCTAATCTGGCTGCCTTACTTCATACTGCATTTGATGATATTTCCAAAGCTTGCCTTTTAGTTCCAATAGTTCTTGATACTTACCTTGCTCTACTATTCGTCCCTGTTCTAAAACTACAACTTTATCTGCTTTAGAAATAGTAGAAAGACGGTGAGCGATCGCAATTACTGTTTTACCAACAGATAGCTTTTCTAATGAATCTTGAATTAAGCGCTCAGATAGCGAATCTAAGGCGCTAGTTGCTTCATCCAAAATCAAAATTTCTGGGTTCCGCAGTAAAGCTCGTGCAATAGCAATTCGCTGCCTTTGTCCTCCAGATAATCTAACACCCCGATCTCCTAATTGGGTATCAAAACCTTCGGGCATTTCCAAAATAAATTCTAGTGCATTCGCTAGTTTAGCGGCCTCTTGAATTTCCTCATTCGTCGCCTCTGGAGTTCCGTAAGAAATATTCTGCCAAACATTAGTATTGAAGATAAAAGTATCCTGACTGACAACAGCTATTTTGTGACGTAGAGAGTTAATTTCAAACTGCCGGATATCGATTTCATCAATGTAAATATATCCATCTGTAGCATTATAAAATCGGGGAATCAAATCAGCAAGAGTTGTTTTACCAGCGCCAGATGCTCCGACTAACGCTGTCATCTTTCCCTTTTCAATCGTCAGGGTAATATTATGCAGTACTAAATTTTTATCATCATAGCCAAAATCCACAGATACTAAATCTATTGACCTTTTTAATCCCTTAAACTCAACTCTGCCATTTTGAAAGTAATATTTTTCATCACTTGTCAACAGATTTTTAATATTGTCTGCTGAACCATGTAAAGTACTGAGATATGCTCTCGTGCCATTAATATCTTGAACAAATGGGATAAAGCGAAATAGTACAAAGAAAAAGGTTAGCAAAGAAGCAACTTGTAGCGTTCCATTAGTGACAAGACTAGTGAATGCCAAAATAATCATTCCGATTAATACCGTAGTTGCTACCCCTTCGGCAATTGGCTTCACAAGTGTCCAGGTAAATACAACCTTTGTTGTACTACTTATTACCTTATCGCTAGCTTGATAGTAACGTTGACGCTCAAATTCTTGAGTACCACAAGAATGAACAGTGCGAATGCCATTAATAAATTCTATGGCTGTTGATGTAAAATTAGCATTAGCAGTTGTCATACCAAAACTTGATTCTCTGACTCTAGCATTGAGATTTGACAACCCCACACCTAAAAGTGTAAATAGCAATGCTGATATTATCGTCAATTGCCATGATATCAAAAACATTGATATTAAGTAGACAAAGGTTGTTAGTCCTCTAGTTACTAAAAAAGCTCCGCCACTAAAACCTTGTCTGATTCTTTCAATCTCTGTAGTAATTGTGTTAATTAGTTCACCGGAGCGAGTTTTACTAAAGTAACTTAGCGATAAGGATTGTAACTGTTCAAAAATTTGCTTGCGTAAGCGATCGGCAAGATGTAGTTGAGATAATTCAGTATAGACTTGAGAAAAATAATTGAAGGTGGCACGTAACCAAGTACTCAATAGAATCAGTAAAGATACGCGATATAAACGATTAATTGCTGATGTCTTGGCTCCCAAAATCCAAAGATCAAACCATTCTATTCCTGTTTGGACAGGTTGAGCATTTGGGCTAGTTAAGCTTTGCAAAAAGGAAAGTAAGAAACCAATACTTACACCTTCAAAGGTTGCCGCCAAAATTGAGAAAATCAGAGCTAAAATTGCAATTTTGCGAAAGTGTTTAAATTCTCGCAATATTAAATAGTTGTCTTGCCAAAAGCTACTAGCTTTAAGCAGATTACTGAGTGGCTGAGGAAGCTGGAAATTCATGGATTTTATCATAATATTTTGGCAAGGTAGATAGACATCTATAGATTGATACCGATTCAGAATGAGTAACAAAACCTTGATGTATCAATGCGATTTATCGCGTCTTGAAAAACCAATTATCTAGAACCGGATTACTCTATAGATGCTACGTAAACAATTTTTGTTTGAGCCTCAGTGCGATAGATGAAATCATCAATTACCACACAGATAAATTACAGGATTTGGCTATCCAAATGTAATAGATGAGACTGTGCCTCTACTTCCCATGAAGCTGTAATTTCTGGTAATTTATTTAGCTGTACTGCATCTTCCAAAGTCCAACAACGAGATCCGGTTAAACTCATGTCACCCCGTAGCACGTTAAATAACTGTGGCAGATTGTCGAGATTGTATTTACCCATCCAACGCGCTAGCTGTGTGGTATTGTGGGTGCAAAAGCTCATCGCTTGAAAGAGTTTACCCCGTTCCCCAACACGCCATTCATGACAAAAAAGTGACCCTGGCGAGTAAACCTGCATCAATACAATCAATCCCAACATGACTGGACTTACTAATAGCAGCAATATGAAAGCAGCAATCCAATCAATTACTCGCTGCAATTGTCTCAAGGGTTGGTTAGGAAGTTTTTTGCCAGCAGGTATGCTTAGGAATATTGGTTTTTGAGCTGCTTCACATGCATCTGCCCAAAACCTGAGCAAAGCCTCACCCAATTTTGGATCTATACTGACCAAACTTACTGGAGAATGTTGTAAGCATTCTACTAGCGATCGCTTATTATCTAATGAAGCTAGATATGGTTGTTTAACTCGTCCAGGCACTTTCACCAAAAGCTTACCCCGTCGCCACTGAAGTGTGCAGTACCCACGATTATCTTGGTGTGACTGGGTTAGATCATATAAATTCTCTAGAGTTGGAATTATTGAAGTTGTCATAATGTCTTTGGGTTTATACAGGAATGAATTACTGAGGCGTTATCAAAGGCTATTAATGCCAAAGACCCAAATCCGAATCTTGTTGTAAGTCCAAAAAGTTGGAGATAATTGAGGGCAAAAATATGCTATAGTATTTGCCACTCAGCCAGGCACGTATTGCGTAGAATTCTGCTGGTGTAGAAATTTAAAAATTAGACAGATACTAATTACATAGGTAGCAATCACCGCTACTATTAACATTCATGGGCAAATCATGATTTTCCGGAAACTACTGACAGTAGAGAAGTGTAGAGAGAAATTACCCATGAATCTATATCTACGTCTAATTACGCTGAGGTGTTCATTGTCTCAATAGATTAAAAAAAACCAGTCTGCTCTTATCTTCTAGCCTTTCTGAAGGTGCTTTAATCTCTAGAATATAAGACGATGTAGAAATAGCGATCGCTCAAATAACTTCTTTATTTATTCTTTAAAGAGTCAGTGATTTCTCTGAAAACTCATAAAGATAGCATAAATATACTGAATTCTTCCCGATAGCAACAAAATTCAATTTGGTTCATCAAAACGTAGAGACAATTCACGAATCATTGCTGTCAATTTAAACTAAAAACCAGTCTAGAACCAGCTTTTAGCAGATTGTCTCGTTCCCAGTTTCAGACTGGGAATGCCCGTCCTTGAGGCTTTGCCTCTTTTACTCGCGGCAGCAAGCAGCCCAATTAACAGCATTTCTAGCCAGAGGCTAGAAACGAGAAAAAATGCAAAACGCAAAATCCCCAACTTCTCTAGGAAGTCGGGGATTTATCATCTAGCCGTACTAGCTATTTTTCTACAGCTTGACGTAGAGCTAATTGCTGTTGTTTGATATTAGGTACGTAATTACTACTAGAGTTGGATACCCCATTAGCTACAACCCCAATTAGATTTAACTTACTCAACATAGCTGTCGCTTGATTAAGCTGACTTCGTGTCACAAGACCAATGCTTGCCACCATAACCACGCTACGACAAGATGATGCGGTAAGCATAGCATCCACCAAGCCGAGAACTGGGGGAGCATCTATCAGTACCAAATCATAATTTTCCTCAAATGCTGCCATTAATTGCATCATCCGAGGGGAACTCAACAGATTAGCTGGGTCGGTAGGTTTGGGGCCAGCTGTCAAAATATCGATGTAGGAAGAGCCTGAGTATTGAAGACTAATTTGGTTGGGTAGAGTTGTATCACTCGCCAATAAAGTTGAAAGCCCCTGCTCATTAGGAAGATTCAGTTGATGGTGCAAACTGGGGTCGCGTAAGTTGGCATCAATCAGCAGTACCTTTTTGTGTAAACGGGCAGCACTCATTGCCAAACCCAACGCCAAAGCTGATTTCCCCTCATCGGCTAAAGCCGAGGTAATCATCAAAGATTTTAAATTAGTAACAGTATTTAAAAGTTCGATGTTTTTGTAAATCAGATCCAGCGATTCCCAACGCGGTGGAGATTGCAATACCTGAATCGTCCAGGGTGCGAGAACTTCTGGCTTACCAAAAGGCAACTTGATCATCGATTCTCTGGGTTTGGCTGGCGGTAACTTGGGAGTTGTTCCCAACAACGGCATAGCCATTTGCTTCTCTAACTCAGCAGTGGTGTGAACTGCATCATCAGCCGATTCCCGAATAAAGGCAGCAATACCTCCTAACATTAAGCCAACCACAGCACCTAAGAGCAAATTCTGCTGGAGATTGGGGCCTAATTGTGCGCCTTTTTGAGGATCTTCTACCACTTCCCAATTAAATCCACCCTTGGAAAGTTCTTGCCGTAATTGTTGTTCTGCTCTTAAAAGCTGCTCTAATCTTTCACGACTAAATTGCAACTGCGGTAGCATCCGATTGTAATAAGCCAACAGAGGCGGGAAGCGTTTAATTTCAAAACGCAACTCGTTTTCTTTCTGGGCCAAACTTTGATCGCGAGCAGTTAAAGCAACTATAGTTGTCTGCGTTTCTACTAACTGACCAGCAAGGCTGAGATCAATTTGGCCTAGCTGTCCTTTTTCGAGAAGAGAGTCTCCAGAAGTGAATGCACCAGCAGACTTTTCGCCTAAAGTTCTTCCTACCTCTTGTTGCAATAATTCCTTCTGTCCCTGAAGCTGTTCTTTAAGCTTTTGCACACTTGGAGTTTGATCTGTAAAGCGTAAGCGTTCTTGTGCTAGTGCCAATTCGCTTTTTTGAATTTCGTTTAGTAAACCTTGATAGCGCGTAGACTGACTCAAACGAGAAGCAACTAGAGCATTTTGGGGAGAACGGTTAAGTTGTTCTTCTAAAGATTTTTGGCGTGCTAAAGCTTCTCCATATTGAGCACGAGTTGTCTGTCTTTCTTGAGAAAGATTGTTCAAAGCTGTTTCAATCGCTTTGGCCTGTGACTCTGGATCGATTAAGTTCTGATTTCTGCGAAATCTTTGTAAATTTGTCTCAGCGGCGTTTACTTCTTCACTGGCTTTACTTAACTGTTCCCTGATGATTTGCAGACCTTTTTGTAAACGCGAACTCTGTTGTTGTTTGTTATATTCCAGATAAACTTGTCGAATTGCATCTAGAACTTTTTGGGTCTTTTCAGGATCTCCAGCAGTGTATTCAACTTGAAATATTTTAGTAGCAACATTATCTTCTTTGCTCCTGATTTGAGTTAAGACCAAAGAAGCTTTAATTTCAGCTGAAGTTATATCTGGATAATTAGACTGAAGTTTATCAACTGCTTTTTGGATGAGTCCCGAACTTTGCATCAAGTTAAGCTGAGTGGCAGTATCTATGACCACGTTAGAGTCAGTAAACTGATTGTCTACCCCCGCAGCACCTTCTGTTTTACCTTGATAGTTAGGTTCTACTAGCAGTTGCATAGAACTTTTATAAGTAGGCTTTGTTTTTACAGTTACTATGCTGGCAATAGCAATAGAACTAATTAATACTGCTAAGAACCAAGGAAATCTCCGCACAAATACGGCAAACATTTGCCCGTAACTTGGCTCATTTTCAGAAGCTGGAGCTAGATGAGGATTTAGACTAGTTTGAACCACTTTTATATCCTTGTCTTCAAGACTTACGCTAAGAGATTCTCCGAAGAATACCTATTTTTTTACAAACCGCCAATCAGGAAATATCAAATAAATAGGTAATCTGATAGTGGAAATAAATTCAGAAATCAAATGAATAATTGATGCACGCCACAAGCTTGATTGATAATTTGCTCAACCTTGCTAAAGAATACATTCTCTGAAAAATTTGCTACAGCATGATTGCGGATGCGATCGTAATCCCAAGAAATGCCGTTGGCTTCTAGTAATGCAACTTGGAGAGATTCGGGTGTTTGTCTTTTGAAAAAGACTCCTGTTTCGCCTGGAATTTGAGTATCTAATACTCCACCCGCTCCATAAGCGATCACTGGTGTACCGCTAGCGTTAGCCTCCACTGGCACTAATCCGTAGTCTTCTAGAGCTGCGACAATAATCGACTTGGCTTTGGAAAACAAGTCTTTGCGGGTTCTATCACTTACGTGTCCCAAGAACACAATATTTTGTAATGCTTTAGATTTTAACCGTGCTTGTTCTGGCCCGTCACCAGATATTAATAGCCGCCACCCTAACCAATTAAAAGCTTCGACTATTATATCAAGTCGCTTATAACTGATCATCCGGGCGGAGGCCAGATAATATTCATCTTTTATATCGGAAAAAACAAATTTACTAGTATCAATTGGATAGTTCACCATCATTGCCTTTTTGCCATAAATCTTTTCAATCCGGCGGGCAACAACACTGGAATTAGCAATGTAAAGGTCAGGTTCCTGTGCATATTTCAAGTCTACCTTTCTCATTACTTGAAATACTTGTTCGATTAAAGGAGCAAAATATCTATAGTCTCCGTATTCTCTTAAATAAGTTGCTGTATCCCATAAGAAACGGGTAACGTTATGGCAAAAACAAATGTGGTGGGCATTGGGATTTTTTCGTACTGCTTTGGCGAAGCTAGTGCTACTACTAATAATTAAATCATATTCTTGCAAATCCAAGGCACGAAAGGCAGGGAAATATAGAGGAGCCATCGACCTAAAATATTTTGCTGCACCAGGAATCTTTTGTAAGAAGGTTGTATTAACTATGCGATCGCCTAGATCGATAGTTTTTTGGGGATCGTACAAAGATGTGAAAATATCTGCTTCGGGATAGCGCTTACAAAGCAGTTCAAACACACGCTCTGCCCCACCTCGCTGGGTTAAATAATCATGGACGAGAGCAATTTTCATGAAATTTGACCTAAAGTTTCGATCGGATTTGTTGAAACACTCCCCAGCAAGTTACTATCAACAACTTTAGTGTCCCGCAGTATAGCTTTCTATCCTCTTGATGAAATTCTGGCGACAAATATATAGGGGCGTACAGCTGTACGCCCCTACAGCTAATTCATTTGTGGCAAATATTTTTAGAACCGATATTATCCAACTGCTACTAAGATTTTTTCTGGAGCGAAATAGGTGTTTTGCTCAGTTCTTAGTTGGTCGCAAAGTCTGCCTTCAGGTAATTCTACATCCTCATAAGTGAGGACTCGATCTTTAGAAATATCTCGTTTGAGGCGGCACCCTTCAGCTAAACCCATTGGTAGAAGATTTTGCTGTTGGACGATATCGGAATTTTCACATTGTCCGTAGGTCATGTAGTAGCCGATGCCATCTAAGGTTTCTCCTGCTTTCAGGTCGATTTTGGCGGTGGTGATAACATCTACTAGCGGGCCTGCTAATGGAGACATCACAGGATCACCAAATAAAACAGCACGTGCTACGGACAAGGGAACTTCAAAATGACAGAGGTGATAAGGAGTATAGAAGCTATAAAGTGGGCCTTCGCCTAATTTATATAAGTTGAGATAGTGGCGTTGCTTGGGGTCGTCGTGAGTGGCAAATACATATACGCCTGGGCCTGGTTTTGCTCCAACTACATAATCGACAATGCCGCCCAGTTCTTTGAGTTGTTCAACATCATATAACTGGGTCATTTCATCGACATGACCGCTGAAGTCATATCCCAACATTCCCCGTTTGGCGACTTTCATGCCTGTGGCATTGGCAACGATCGCTTGCTCGAAGGAAATTTTGCTTCCGTCGGCGAAGCTAGCCACCATGTGGGGCTTTTGACCCCAACGTTTAGCAAATCCTTCCTGGGTGGTGGGATTGCGATAGGGGTCTTGGAGTCCTTTAATGTTACCGCACAATAAGGGAGTTAAACCAATGCTTTTTACAAAGCGATAAAGGTTCATTTGCACCCCTGGCTGATCGCCATCACAAGCGGTGAGAATCACGCCTGCTTTGTCGGCATACACTTTCAGGATGGGGCCAATGGTGCCGTCGAGTTCGGCATTCATCATGATCACATGCTTGCAATGAGCGATCGCTTCCATAACGATCCCAGTGCCAAATTCCACTGCACCCGTGACTTCGATTAATGCATCGATGCCTTCAGCCCGACACAGTAACTTAGCGTCTTCTGTGACTGCATACTTACCGTTAGCGATCGCATCTTCTAATTCGCTGACAGTTGCAACAACTTGAATATCTTCAATTCCTGCTTCCGAATAAGCTTGTTTAGCTGCACCAATCTGACGATTAGATATAGCAACTAACTCCATTCCTGGCACTGAATTGACAATTTGGTTGGCAATTCCTCGACCCATAAAACCAGCACCAATCATTCCCACCTTGATAGGATTTCCTGCTGCTGCTCTGGCTTGTAAGGCGCGATCGATAATAATCATGAACTAAACTCCTTTTTAGAACTGTTTGTTGTGTTACAAATTCTCGATAATTTTGCACTTAATAATTTGTTACAGCTAAATATTAAGTACATTTTCATGGGAATTATCATTAATGACAGCTACTAACTGGTTTTTTGCTAGATACTGTATAAGTAGTACATCACGGCGTAAATAGAGCAACCATTTAAAATCTCTAAAAAGCCCATTTCGTAATACTTTTGACTTTTGACTTTTGACTTCCGCCTTGCGGTAGTAGTCTATAGTTATCTGGAAGCTGCACCGCCAACAGTCATCATTCTCAACAAAGGCCAATTTAAATCTTTCTCGGAGATTTCAGTCACATCTAGAGGCCAATCAATGTTAAAGAACGGGTCGTCATAGCGTAAACCTCTTTCATATCCTGGAGTGTAAAATTCACCCACTTGATATACAACTTCAGTCTCATCGGTGAGTGCTTGATAGCCATGAGCAAACATTTCTGGAACATACAAAGCGCGGCGATTTTCTGGGGTTAGCTCTACACCAATGTGTGATAAAAAACTAGGAGATTCAGGACGCATATCAATAATTACGTCGTAGATTGCGCCTTTAGTACAACGAATTAATTTTGTTTCTGCTGCTGGCAGAATTTGATAGTGCATTCCCCGGATAGTGCCTTTTTTGTAATTAAAAGATAGGTTACATTGGGCAACTGTTGGCTTTAATCCGTGTGCTTCAAATTCTTGAGCGCAGAAAGACCGTGCGAAAAAACCACGATGATCTGGCTTTTCTTCTAAATCAATGATGAATGCGTCTTTGAGTGCAGTTTGAGTGAAGATCATAAATGAATAACCTCGATAGGAATATTGACGACAACAAAACTTGGCAAGTTTGAAAAACTCACTTGCTACAAACCTCATCAACAATAGTATTGAGTGGATTTTTAGATGAACAATTAGCTTGCTTTTACTGAACTATATTGCACTCTTAATGACTGGTTCAATTAACTTGGGCTGGGGAAAAGTATTGTCTCGATATTGAGTACAAACTTCTGGGCGATCGGGAGAATTGGAAGTGTAGCACGAGAATAAAGTTAACCTATCTTCTGTGCGTAATGTCCCGTGATGTATGGCTTTTTTGGTATCTACAATAATCACTGTTCCTACCAATCCTGTACAAGATTTCCAAGCCTGTTTCGGGATAATTTCATTTAGTTCTTCATCTGTGATGCCTAAATGACCAGATTGCCAAAGCTTGTAGTAAGTACGGTAATAGTTTAATCTAAACAAAGAGGTTAAAGACGCTGGAATATATTCAAAGGGTCCGTGCTTTTCTTCAACATCATTTAAGTAAATAATGATTTTGATCATACGGCGGTCTTCTGCATCTTTATGCCATAGTTGTGTACCAAACTGATTTTTATTAGGAAAATCCTTGCGGAGATGTACACCATGAAAAACGAGCGGTAGACCAATGTAGTTTTCAATGATGTTTAGGAGCCTTTTTTCGCTTCCCCAAGCAGCAAATTCAGGTAAATATGTAACTGTGTAAACTTGGGGAAATTTTTCATTTGAATCGTCATTATTGACAGATTCCATTTGGGACGAATAACTAGAAGCTGCCTTGAGCAATTCTGATGTTGAATCGAATCCCAATTCAGCAAGTGTGGTAATATGAATACCATCAAATTTAAGACCGTCAAGAATTTTGCGATCGCTTTTTTCTAGTGCAGGCAAATTAGCAGCATGTTTTAAAAGTGCTAATCTGTAAACTAACTCAGATCCCAGCGAAGATATTTTGCGTTTAATCTTGAGCAGCATGGCATGACTACCTTTAATACACTATCGGCTATTTTCTATTTGTTGCCTTAACTCTGCTCTGGGATAAGTATCATCCCAGTATTGGGTGCAGAGTTCTGGTCTTTCAGGAGGGTTGGCGGTGTAACAAAAGAATAGTGTTGAGCGTTCTTCTGTGCGGACTATGCCGTGATGCAAAGTATTTTTTGTATCTACAATCAAAACAGTACCTGCTGGGCCTGGACAGGATTTCCAAGCTGATTTGGGGATGACTGTTTTCACTTCTTCATCATCAATGCCCCTATAACCTGACTTCCAAAGTTTATAGTAAAGTCGAATATAATTCCAACTAAATAAGGAAGTTAAAGAGCGGGGAATATATTCAAAAGGCCCAGTTTTTTCATCGACATCATTCAAGTAAATAAAGATTTTGATAATGCGGCGGTCTTCGGAATCGCTATGCCATAGTAGTGTACCAAACTGATGTTTGCTAGGGAAATCTTTACGTAAATGTACACCATGAAAAGCAATAGGAAGACCAATATAGTTTTCGATGATATTAAGAAGTCTTTTCTCCATTCCCCAGGCATAAAATTCTGGTAAACCTGTAACTGTAGAAATTTGTGGTAACTTTTCATCTAGATGGTCGTTTTTAGGATTTTCCATCTGAGACAATTGATGGTAAGCAGCTTTGAGCAGTTCGGAGCTAGAGTTAAAGCCTAAATCTGCCAGTGTTGTGACACAAACACCATCTTTTTTGAGAGCCTTCAGGATGTTGCGATCGCACCCTTCCAATGCTAGTAGATTTTTGCTATGCTTCCAACGAGCTACATAATATTCAAAGTCAGAAAACAGCGTAGATATTTTGCGTTTAATTATACTAAACATGTAGTAATTTTTTTCTAGTTTCAATGTCAATTATTCGGGAATTTAATAGTTTATGGCTTATAGCTCTGTATTTCTTGAGTAGGTATTTCACTTGATTCTGCTAAACTAAAATTTTTAGAAACCATTACATCAAAAGCACATAAACTGACTAAAGCTAAAAATGGGACTACTGTCTTAATGGCAGACATAGGCCATCTTCTTAAAGCACCTAAGAAAACTTTCCAGTTGACTTCTTTACCGTTTTGCAAAAGCATCCGCCGACAAAACTGCTTAGAATATCCACTCTGCTCCAATTTTAAAATTACTTCGGGTATGTGTTTGTATTGCATTAACAGTGCAGATTTTGGTTCTTTCTGCCAATAACTCACACCCACAACACATTCCAAATAAGTCTCTTTCGTGACAATTACACGACCATTAGAAGCACAATACCCGGCTAAATATGCTAAAGATATCCAATTATTCTCAGCATCTTGCCAATTTTGTAGAGCGCATTTCACTAAGTCAGTGCGGTAGATTGTAGCAGTCAGAAAAATGACTGCACCGACACTTTTTGAGAAACAATGCTCAAATATAGCTTTACCATCACCATCTTCACTATCTATATCAAACCAGCGATTACCAACAATTGTTGGTGGATGAACTGGTTCACCAGTAATTTTGTTTCGACCGGAAAAGTTGAGAAACAATAATGATATATCTTCATATTGTTTAAGTTTGCTAATCACATAAGCAATGGCTCTATCTTGAATTGGGTCATCGTCACCAATTGTCCAAACATATTTTGTTGTCGTCGAATTCAGACAATACATAATATTTTTGACAACACCTAAATTCTGAGGATTTTTATTTGATTTAAATGGGATACTGCTAAGTATTATTTGCCATTGTTTAATCACATCCTGAGTATTGTCTGTTGAACAATTATCAGAAACTAAAATTTCACAATCATCTTCAAAACCTTTGATAGCTTGAGCTAGCCATGCTAACTGTTTATCCAGCAATTCAGCACGATTATAAGTTGGTATAGCAATGGTCAGTAATTTATGCATGGTAAGAAATAGTAGTCAATAAATTGATATATTAATGGTTACAGGCTAGTCTCTAGCTGTTTGGGTGGAAAAAGAATTGCCCAAGCTGATATACTTAACAAACGTAGGTAAGGAATAAATATTTTGATTGTCAAGAAAGGCCAACGTTTTAAAGCACCTAATAGGATTTTTAAGTCAGTTTTTTGATGGAAATTTTGCCAAATCATTTCCTGACAAAATTTCTGAGGATATCCTACCTTTAGTAGTTTTATATAAACTTCAGGTATGTATGCATATCGCATTCTAAAGTTCCATGTTGGGTCAAGATCCAAAAGACTAGCACCCATAGTACATTCTAAATAAGTGTCTTTAGTGACGATGACACTTCCATGAGCAGCGCAAAATGCAGTCCAATATGCTTGAGACGCCCAATTATTAGTAGCAGACGGCCATTTTTGTAAAGCGTGTTGTACTAAATTTGTACGATAAATTGCTGCTGATATAAAAAGTACACCACCAAAATTTTCATTCAGGTAACTTTGAAATACAGCTTTGCCATCAACTTTTAGTTCGTTGTTATCACTATTCAACCAGCGTTCTACAACAAGTTGACCTGTTCGTTTTTGACGACCAGAGAAATTTAAAAACATTAGTGCTAAATCTGAATATGTTTTTAGTGTTGTTAATACATAATCTAGGGTTCTCTCTTGAATTGGATCGTCATCACCAATTGTCCAAACATATTTACTATTTGGGGCTTTTAAGCAACAAGCAATATTACCCATGACCCCGATGTTTTCACTATTGATGTTTGATGTAAATGTGACATTACTAAGAATTAGTTGCCACTTTTTAATAACTTCTTGAGTATTATCTGTAGAACAATTATCAGAAATAAATATTTCACATTCAGACTCAAAGCCTTTAATAGATTTGGCTAACCAAGTAAGCTGTTTCTCTAAAATATGGGCACGATTGAATGTAGGAATTGCGATAGTCAGTAATTTATTCATATAGTGATTTGCAAATAATTTTATGTATGGAATAAGCCCGAATCAACACTATTTGATTCGGAAGCTTAGATTATTTTTCCGTTACTGCTAGACGAGTTTAGCTACTTTTTATTCCAGAAGAAATCTTTGTCAATCTGCTCTGTCCGAATTAGATACTCTAGCTGTTTTAAGCGAGTAAATCCTCTAAACAAGAAAGTATCTTCAGCCATGTGTATTTGACTGAATAAATCAAATAGCTGCTGGGCACCAAGTCGGGCATTCCAATCACATTTAAATCCGGGTAGGATTGTGTTGATTTTCTCGAAAGATACGCGATAGCTGCGGTTATCTGCGCCGTTGTCACCAAAGGATAATTTACAATCTGGGAAAACATCAGCAATAATTTCCGCGATTTCTTTAACGCGATAGTTATTTGCTGTATCTCCCACGTTGAAGATTTGGTTATGTACAATGTCTCGTGGTGCTTCTAAGGTGCAAATTATTGCTTTGCAAATATCCAATGCGTGGACTAATGGCCGCCAGGGTGTACCATCACTAATCATTTTGATTTCTTTGCTAGTCCATGCCAACCCTGCTAAGTTGTTTAAAACAATATCGAAGCGCATTCTGGGAGAAGCACCAAAGGCTGTCGCATTCCGCATAAAGGTGGGAGAGAAGTCATCGTCAGCGAGTGGTCTGACATCTCTTTCTACGAGAGTTTTACATTCTGCGTAGGCTGTTTGGGGATTAACTGCGGATTCTTCTGTGACATCACCTGCGGTAGCAACACCGTAGACACTGCACGAAGACATATATACGAAGCGACGCACACCCATAGCCTTAGCCAAACTAGCCAGACGAACTGAACCTACATGATTAATTTCGTAAGTAATATTGGGCGCTAATTGTCCGGCTGGGTCGTTGGAGAGTTCCGCCATGTGAACTATGGCTTCAATACCTTCCAAATCATCAGGAGTAATGTTGCGGATATCTTTATTTAGGGTTTTGGGTGTGACTCCACTAGGGTTGTACAGCCAACCAACTTTATAGAAACCAGTATCTAGACCAATAACTTCATGTCCTCGTTCGATTAACAGAGGCGGTAATAACGAACCTAGATAGCCTTCTGTTCCAGTTACTAATATTTTCATTGTGGTTAATTCCTTTGTATTGTGTTGATGAGTTAAATTCTTCATTTAGCTGGATGCACAGATGTACGCCCTAGAGTGTGTTGCATCTATCTAGAAGGGAACCGCTATATTTTTCGTTTGTATGCAATAACTTGACTTCTCTCCTCTTAGGAGAAAGGCTTTGAATCTTACTCCCTTTTCTTTAGTCATTGGACTCAACCCAGAAGCACTATATATGACTTGGCTAACAGTGATTATGTAGTTACTAAAACCTTTGCAGGCTTACCCATTGGGTAGCAGCCCTCTATAGCGGTTCTTAATTGATGCATGACACTTTTATTCTTGTGGGATGGGTGTCTTACCTGTCCCTTGTATTTTCAGGCAGGCAAAGATGCCCACTATACAAGATTCATCCCTTAATTCAGCAGTCCCGGAAATAACAACTATGCTATCTATGCAGTTACTACACTCTCTAGATGCGAAAGTTGGGGAATTTTTGCCACAAGCGCTTTGCCAATTTCTAGAGAAGATGTAGCAGCAGGAGAAGGAGCATTGCAAACATGAATAGAGTTTTGACCAGAAACAATCAAAAAGTCGTCTACAAGCTTGCCATCGTTCATTAAGGCTTGAGCGCGGACTCCTGCATGGGTGGGAACTAAGTCTTCTGCTTGCACTTCGGGAATTAGTTTTTGTAAACTTCTGGTGAAGGCTGCTTTGCTAAAAGAACGAATGATTTCTTGGATGCCTTCATCAGCGTGTTTAGCTGCTAATTTCCAGAAACCGGGATAGGTGATGACTTCCAGAAAATCCTGTAAGTCAAAGTCGGTTTTTTTGTAACCTTCGCGTTTGAGGGATAGAACCGCATTTGGCCCTGCATGGACGCTACCATCAATCATCCGAGTAAAGTGGACACCCAGGAAGGGGAAATCTGGATTGGGAACTGGGTAAATTAGTGTCTTGACCAGATAGCGTTTTTCTGGGGTGAGTTCGTAGTATTCTCCCCGGAATGGGACAATTTTAGCTTGGGGTTCAACTTGACCTAGTTTGGCGGTGCGATCGCTATGCAATCCAGTACAATTAATTACAAAGCGGGTTTCAAAGTTACCATTGTTTGTTTGCAGTACCTGATTTTTACCACTTGGAGAGATTTTCAGGACTTTTGTATTCAGGTGTAAATCTCCACCCTGCTGTTGAATAAGCTGGGCATATTTCAAACAAACTTGCTTGTAATTAACAATACCAGTAGAGGATACCCGAATTCCACCTACACATCTTACATGAGGTTCAATTTCCTTGACTTCTTCGGGGCTAATTCTCTGGACATTTATGCCATTGTCTAAGCCGCGTTGGTAGAGATTTTCTAAGCGTGGTAGCTCTTGTTCTTCAGTTGCAACAATTACCTTACCACAAACTTCATGGTCAATTTCATGCTCTTGGCAGAATTCTACCATTGAACGAGAACCATTACGACAAAATTTAGCTTTGAAACTCCCTGGCTTGTAGTAAATACCAGAATGAATCACTCCGCTATTATTGCCAGTTTGGTGAAATGCCCATTGGCTCTCTTTTTCTAGTACTAAAATACGCGCATTGGGATAGCGTTTTCCTAAAGCCAACGCTGTCGAGAGTCCAACTATTCCCCCACCTATAATCGCAAAATCATACATTAGTATTATTGTAGCTAAGAGCCAGAGTAAATAAGTGTTTTTTGGAGTTACAATCTAGTACATTAAGACGGAAGCCAACATGCCATATCATAAAATATCAAAACAAAAGCCCGAAATAAAGTTCTTTTGACTTTTGAATGCGTGACTTTTGACTTCCGCCTAGCGGCTACCATGCCTTCCAAGGAGCCTGATTGTTTTTCCACAGCCCTTCGAGATAGTTTTTATCACGTAAAGTGTCCATCGGTTGCCAAAACCCATCATGTTTAAAAGCAGATAGCTGTTCCATATCAGCTAGCTTTTCTAATGGCTCTTGCTCCCATACCGTAAAGTCATCAGCAATTAAGTTGATTACTTCTGGTTCTAACACAAAATAACCACCATTAATCCAAGCTCCATCACCTTCCGGTTTTTCTCGAAAGCTAGTGATTTTGGTTTGCTCATATCCTAAAGAAATAGCACCAAAACGTCCGGCTGGTTGAACAGCAGTAAGTGTTCCTAAGCTATTTTGTTCTTTGTGAAACTTAATTAGCTCGGTGATATTAATATTACTGACACCATCGCCATAAGTAAAGCAAAAAGTCTCGTTACCAAGATGTTCGCTGATTCGCTTTAAACGTCCGCCTGTCATTGTATTATCACCCGTATTTACTAAAGTGACACGCCAGGGTTCTGCATAACCAGAATGCACGTTCATCTGGTTAAAGCGCATGTCAAAGGTAACATCTGACATGTGTAAGAAGTAATTAGCAAAATACTCTTTAATTATGTAACCTTTGTAACCGCAACAAATGATGAAGTCATTAATGCCGTGGGCAGAGTATGTTTTCATTATGTGCCAGAGAATTGGCTTACCACCAATCTCAACCATCGGCTTAGGTCTAATACTGGTTTCTTCACTGAGGCGTGTACCAAGACCTCCAGCCAAAATCACCGCTTTCATGCAATTACCTCGGAGATTCGTAGGGATATGATTATTTGACTTTTTCGAGATGAAGAGGATGCACTTAAAGGGAGAAAAATGTATTTCTGATTTCTGTTTCTCCGTCAATAATCTAACTGTAATTTCCGATGAAATTATAAAGGTAAGATAAATTAAAATCTTTTCTATATAAAAGCTCTATGAATATCTATAAATACAAAAAGAAATTACTCAATGAAATAAATAAAAATATCACCTATAAAATAACTAGGGTTAGCGCCAGCTAACCCTAGTCAGGCTTGATTTTTGAAATCAAAACCAATAATATGCTAGTCAGAAAAGTTACTTGTTTCTAGTTAGTTTTCTCCCCATTAATTGAACCTTGGAATAAAGGGTCACATTTGTTTTCTACAACTACGCACATATTGCTAAGTGCTTGCTGATAATTATCCATGTCATCTTGCTCAAGAAATATTTTGGCAGATGCCTGTATATCTTCGACAGCTTTTGTCTGGTTTTTGTTAGCTTCACTACCACCATATTGTGCCAGTTCATAGCGAACCATACCTCGTTTGAGATATGCTTTTGCTAATTTGGGGCTTAGAATTAATGCTTGGTTAAAGTCAGCGATCGCTTGATTATATTCTTGCTGATAATTGCTGCTATATTGAGCAATTTGATAATAGACAACGCCCCGCTGGAAGTAAGCTTCGGCTTTGGAGACATTAAGTTTTATTGCTTGAGTAAAATCTGCGATCGCTTTTTTGTAAGCTTGTTGAGATTCACCACTATATTTAGCCATTTGAGCGCGGACAATCCCCCGTCTGACATAAGCTTCAATTTCATTATTATCCAGACCGATGGCTCGATTATAGTCAGCGATCGCTAGATTATATTCTTTATCGGGATCGTTGCTATATTCGGCGAGCATATAGCGGGCATTGCCCCGATTTACCAGAGCTTTGATTTGATTGGGATTGATTTTCAGAGCTTGGCTATAATCTGTAACTGCTCCTTCGTAGTCTTTCAGGTTATAGCGAGCATTACCACGATTTACAATTGCTCTAGCATGTGTCGGTTCTTGTTCAATTGCTTCGCTAAAGTTGACAATTGCTTTGTCATAGTCTCGCTCTTTATAAGCAATATAACCTTGCTGATAAGAATCAGCGAAGCTGAGTTTATTATTTGGCTTAGGAGACTTGATTGTTTGTTGGGTGTAAGCATTTTGGGAAACCAACGGCTGAGTAAATTTAATCATTACGTCTGCATATCCCAATAAACCAAAACCCAGCAAACAAAAAATAATCGGGTACAACTTTGACTTTTTGGCAGGTTTATATGAACCGCTGGGAGTCATTATTGGCTGCCAGTAATTAACTAGCTGCTGCGGTGACATGGCTCGCTGGGGAAAATGCGGTGTCTGAGTGTAGCGTTTTTTAGCTTTGATTCGCGGTTGGAGATGTTCTCTAGCTTCTATAGCCCGATGTGATGGAAAGGGGTCGCGTCCGCCTAATCGCACGGTACGTTCGCACCAGGGACAGCTACGCATGTGGTTGTTGTAGCGATGCTGGGGATTTGTCGTGCAGGTAATCAGGGAATCTTCGGCTTCAGCGATTGCCGAGAGCCAAGTCTGGGCACTGGGGCGCAGTTGTGGATTGTTGTGACCCTCTTCAAAACAACGGACAAATAGTTCTTGTAAGCTGGGATGGAGAATTTCCCAAGGGGGTGCAATGGGTGTCGGCAGGTAGGGTACGTAACGCTTTTCGCTGTAAGTGAAATGACCCGATGCAATGCGTGCTTCGTAAGGTGGTGGCTCAATCGCACCTTGAAAAATCCCCGAAAATGGGTGGGTGCCTTCCATTAAGAGTTGAAATACTAGCACCGCCAACCCAAATAAATCGTGAGAGATTTCGCGATCGTGCTGGGCAAAAGTTTTATTTTGTAGTTCTGGTGGAGTAAACTCTGGTTTACCCACTGGACAGCGATAAACAACTTTGTTGTTTGAGTCGGTTACTTGGAAAGAGTCTGTGTCTATCAAAGTCACCAATGCCGTATCGCTGACGAGAATATTGGATTCGTTCACATCACCAATGCAATATCCACTAGCGTGCAAAGCTGCAAAAGCCGCCGCCAGGTTACGAGCCGTGCGGAGCAGGTACTGATAGTTGAATAGGGGGCAGTGTTGCCGACGGGTTCTGGGGTTATAAAAGTCGATGATTGGACGCATCCCCTGAATACGTGGCATCAAAAAGCCCATGATGCTATTTTTACCATCTGCCGCCCGTAATAAATCCTCTGGCCAAGCGATAGAGATATGCCCTAAACTAGCTGTAGGGTTTTCTGGCGGGTTGGCAAGCATTGCTTGGAGTTTATCAGCATGAGCAGTGGTTGGCTTGTGGTAAATCTTCGCCACCAAATTGCTATCGGATGGTACTGCATAAACGCAAGCTTCACCCCCACGCCCCAAACTGACATTGAGGCTGAGGATTTCTTTTTTAGGGGAACAACGTAGTACCTGCATAATGAAATTACCGCTAACGGGAGTTATTGTAAGATGTGAAACCTGTAGATTGATTGCTCACAAGTCGTTGAATGCGGCTATAATGAGTGTCAAATCATCATCAGTGCGTTGCGTAATCCGCTCTGAGCGTAAAAATTTTACTAACTGCTCCTTCGCTTCTGTCTTATCCTCGGTATTGGCGACAAATTCAAACAGCGGAAAAAAGAATGGTTTGTGAGGTTCGCCAACAACCATATTCAAAGCCAACATTTGTAATCCGTCGGTGATGATACCAACGTTTACTATGTCTGTGCGCCATAATCTCATCTGTGCTGTATCTAAGGCATTAGGCGAAGTTAAAAAAGTGGTTTCGTTGATGTATTCACCACTGTCAGGCATAGTCAGTGCCAACAGGTTGCCCATACGATCTTTTGCCACTGCCAAACCATCACCTATCTGTACCACAGCTACAACTTCTGGTGTGGCAACCAGCATAATTAAGGTAGTTGCTAAATCTTGAGGTTGTTTTTCACAAGTAGCTGCCTCATCTTCCACAGCTTTTTTGGCGGCGAATATGGCATCATTTAAGAGCGATCGCACCAATGTATCATCAGTCAAACTTTTTCGGGTCAGCCCAATGGTTGAAATGTTTTCTATTGCTGTCTCCACAGCAACCATCGCTCCCACTTTACCAAGGCTAGCAGAACCCGCGCCATCTGCTGCGGCCGCCACTAAAACATTATCTGACAATATCTGCCAGTGATGAGCATCCTGACATAATTGATTGTTTTTTAAGTGACTTGTACCACATACAGACGCAGCCACAATCCGCCATTGAGCAATCTGTTTTGATATGTTCATAAATTTTTTTCAAGCAGCTAACTGTGTAAACATCAAGCTGCAATTTTTAATTAAACAGTCCCCCAACCAATCGGCGGTAGTGCTACCTGTTCGTCTACTTGGGAATGAGAAACAGCTGACATACTAGTTGACAGCCAGACAAACATCTCGATAAAATTTAATCCTTTAAGCTTTAAGGGAGTACGTACAGTTATTTGATTTAAACGCGTCATATTCGCATTTTCTACTCCAACTGTAAAGAATGCTACCCGCTTGTTCGCCTCGTCTCCCTGTAGGCGCTGGGATGCTTGTTCTACTATATGCTCTAACTCGCCTTGGGGTTCTCCATCGGTAATCATAAATACCCAAGGACGATAGTAAGCAATCCCATTGGCACGATACTGAGATTTCCGCTCTTGAATTATGTCCAAAGCTTTATGAATTCCCGCACCCATTGTAGTCAAGCCCTGTGCTGTCAAGATAGGCGGATTGAATTGATCGGCAGTTACAAAGTCTTGTAATACATTGATATTACTATCAAAAGTGACGATCGCCACTTCCACCCGTCTAGCGGCTAAAGAATTTTTGACTAATTCATCCTTTAAGCTTAGTAAACCTTGATTTAAAGCCTCAATCGGCTCTCCTTGCATCGACCCAGATGTGTCTAATAAAAGTACACAAGGACAACGTGGTTCTGGGTTCTCAGCAAATTCTACTACTTCATCAAGTCTTAATGTATCATGCATAACTTTTTGTGTTATGTTAAAGTCCAAAGCTTTATTTTCCTTTGCTCAGAGTATATAGATCCAATCGCCGAGGCGACTACAGAATATAGTATCTAGTGGTAGATGCTCTAATCTTTATTAAACAAATTATTTTCATGAAGTTCTCTATATACTCTATATATTTAAGATGAACTTGAGCACAGCTTAGTTTAGCAAAAAAGAGTTTATCAAAACCCAGCATTACCTGTTGTAATGTATCTACCAAAAAGTTATATCCATTAAACCTACAGTACAATAAATACGTAAACTTTCCTAGATAAGTTTTTAAAGATTTTATGTAGAAGAATCGTTTCTTTAAGGAAGAGTAATTAACCATAATTAAGCTAGTTAACTCTAGAATTATACCAGTGTAACTGCGCGAACTTGGAATCAAATTTGCCTCTGGAAGCGAGTGGGTATAAATAAACGTCATTATTAAGGTCTTCACTCAAGAGTTGTCAGTAGTAGGTAAAATCCAGAATTAACCAACATCGACTGATAATCTAGCTATGATAGATGTTTACCTTTATTCATACCTACTTGTTTTTTGAGATAGATTAAGTTAAGTGTGCTAAATGTAACAAATGATTTAGGAAACTTACAATTTTTAATATATGTACATACTTTCAAATAAATAATTTGTGGATAGAAAAATATTACAAAAAAGAGAATACTTTATAGCTGATATTTTCAATTTACAAATGTTCAGTTGTTGATTCCGCAAAAAACTTGAAAAATATGAATTACTCAGGTACATTCACCAAACTACGTCCTCTAAGTTTGTTAAGACAATTATCCAATTGTTTTGACAGTACTTGTTTACAAGTATTTAGTAACTCAGTTTCTTGGTCGATTTACTTAGAACAGGGCAAAATAACTTACGCTACCCATTCCGTGGAACCTTTTGATCGACTAGAACGCCATTTGCGACGCCTCAGCCAGCAAATTCCACTCCTTACTAATGAGGTTCGCGTGCAAGTACGGCTGATGTTTGAACTTGACTCACACAGTCAGTTAATCAAAGATGACACTAATTCGAGTAGCCACCCTCCTGAGTATCAGGCTATATCCTGGCTTGTTAGTCAACAACATCTACATTCTACACAAGCAGCAATGCTGGTTCAAGAATTAGTTAAAGAGGTAATTGAATCATTTTTGCTCATCCAAGAAGGTACTTATGAATTAACAGAACCAGTTGATAGAATGCCAAAAATTTGCAGGCTAGATGTAGAAAAAGTTCTCGACCGTTGCCAAGTAAAATTACAGAATTGGCAGGCTTTTGTACCCAAAATTTCTTCTCCATATCAACGTCCATATCTGTTGATTAATAACAAGTTTGATAACCAAGATTTACCAGACCTACAGCCAGATTTAACTAACTGCATGAAGGGTTTTAGCCTCTGTCATCTGGCTGCAATTCTGAATCAAGATGAAATTCAACTAGCTCGCAATTTATACCCTTACATCCTTAAGGGTGCGATTATCCTCCATGAACCCGATCCACCATTTGATAAATTACCAAAGCTTTTTGAGGAGCGACCGCTTTTATCAAAATTGATTTCAGGATTAGTTGACACCAAACAAGAATTAAGTACCACTGTAAATTCTTACCCAAATATTCCTGAAGAGAAAATAGTTTCTGTTGAGCGATTACCACAGATTTCTACTCCTTCAACAGAAAACTTTCAGGAACCAACAATATCAAATAACATAAATCCTGCTTCCCAAAGAGTAACAGCTGCTACTGTAACAGTACAAAAAGTTCACAAAATTGTTTCTGTAGATGATAGCCCCACAATCCTTAAAGAAATTAGTTATTTCTTAGAAAATGAGAATTTTTCTGTAGTGACTATTAACGATCCAGTGAAAGCCGTTTTGTCAATTATAAGGCACAAACCAGACTTAATTTTGTTGGATTTAAATATGCTAGGAATTGATGGCTATGAATTGTGCCGAATTATACGAAATAATTCTATATTTCAGAATACTCCCATCATCTTTGTCACTGGTAGTAAAGGAATTGTAGACAAAGTAAAAGCAAAATTAGTCGGGGCTTCTGGTTACCTAACCAAACCATTTACTCGTGCCGAATTGCTAAAAATAGTCTTCATGCATTTGACTTAAATTAACCATAAAATCTAACGACTTTGAGCTAATGAAGATAAATATGGCAACAATTTTAGTTGTTGAAGATGCTCCTTCTCAGTTGGAGTTAATCAATAGCTTTTTAAGAGGCAGTGGACATACAGTAATTAAAGCTTATGATGCCAAAGATGGAATGAGCAAGGCAATAAATTATCGCCTGGATACAATTATTACTGATGTGGTAATGCCATAAATTAACGGTTTTGAATTCTGCCGCCAAATGCAAAAACTAGCTTCTGTCTGCTACAAAGTTTTAGTATATGGCAGAGAAATCATAATTCGGGTTGTTGTAGGCTGGATTTAATGTGGCAGATGTTACAAGGTCAGGACTGCTGATTAAACTGATGATATCAGTGCCGATAGCTTTGCTGGGCGTAGTACTACCTAGCGATATTAGTTCGCCACTAACAGAAAAATTCCAGCCTTCATTACCAACGAGTGTTTTGCCATCACCACTGGCTTCAATCCGATTTCCAAGGAGATTGCTGTTACTTACACTGGCTGTGTTGCCACTACCTAGTATGTCGTTGTTACTACCAGGGAGTGAATTGGCATTACCAAATATGTCGTTGTTATTGCCTAAGTTCCAGTTACCGTTACCGGAGGTTGTGTTATCTTTACCAAAGCTCCAGTTGCCGTTACCTTCGGTTTTGCCGCCATCACTGTAGTTCCAGTTACCGTTACCGTTGGTTGTGTTGCTACTACCATATAACCAGTTACCATTACCGTCAGTTGTATTGTTACTACCATATAACCAGTTACCGTTACCTTTACCACTGTTGCTAGTGGCATTTGCACCATCTAAGTTTTTAAGATCAGATATCCAGTTATCACTGTTATAAGGTACAGGTAGACCGTTGCCAGTTTTAGGTAGGTTGCTACCACTCTCCTTGGAGGGGGGAGTGCTGCCAAATGGTAAGTTACCGGGGAGGTTCCCGCTAGCAGTGGCATTGTTAGCACTAGATGCGCTACCGCCAGCAAAGGGGTTGCTACCGCCAGCAAAGGGGTTGCTACCACCACTGAAGGAAGCGAAGCTATTACTACCACTAGCAGCCCCACTGAAGCCACCGCCACCATCTAAACTACTGCCATCGGTGGACTGCCATTTGCCATCACTGAAAGAAAAATTGCCATTACCAGTTGAGTTGTTGCTAGTACCTTGTGGTTCAGCAGTTTGATTGCCATTGTCAGAAGTTGCCATTAGAATTAAACTCCTATTACTCAAACTGAAATTCCTCCATCAAAAGGAAGATCAACGACATGAATGAAAGCATTTTTTTACTTTCATTTTCAATAAAAAATACTAATAAAAACAGCAAGCACTACATTTATTAAAAGTATACAAAATCAGATTTACATTTAAAATGAACAAAATTTCGATTGTATTGCCGATTTTTTAGATTGGATTGTCTATTCTTTCGATCTTGTTGAGCTAGATTTCAGAAAAATGTCCGATAATCCTTATTGTGAAAGCTTTAGAGGCAGTTTCTACAGTGATTTTTCGGCACAAACAGGGCAAATTTACCTCTTTGGAGTTCTACAATACAATGCAATGTAATTACACTACAAAAAACAGTAAAGTGTAATTTTTGTAGTCTATTTAGTGAGAAAATATTACTTGTGAGATTTTATCGAGTTTTAAAGATTTAAGTTCTGCGATCGCTAAAGCAAACACATCTAAATTACTCTCGATCGCAACCAATGTTAAGAACCAACGAAAAAATCAGCATTTCTCATTTGATTTATTTTCCAAGTCTCAAAGCCATGTCTACGACGGGCTACGCCTTGTGAAATCGTGGTCATTGCTCATCGCAAAAAACTGGGCTTGTTGAGAACAGAGAAAAAATAATGTCCCTTTTACATAATGTAATAATTGCTCAACTATGGAGTCATAATGCTAGAAAGTAAAACTAGAGTCAATCTTCAAGATAAATTAAGCAACAAATTCTTTGAAAAGCGCTCTTGAAGTTTTTCAAATCAGAAAAAATCTTGTGTATTTAGATTGCTGGTTTTATGGTATTTTAGCTCAAGCGTGAGAAATAAAATGGCTCTCAATTGTAATGGTTATGCAAGAAGCGATGTCTACGACGGGCTGCGCTTACGCACAAAAGTTAGCTAATTGCGTTTTGTGTTTTGAAGCTTCATTCTAGCAGAAAACAGAACAATTTATAAGCCTGCTTTCTGGCTCAACTAATAATAAAATTCGTGACTATGGAGTATAAAAAATGAAAAGTGTAGTGAGCGCAGCAGTTATCTTAACATTTCTTGGTGGAGTAAATTGCCTTCCTAGCTATGGACTCTTATCAAATATCAAGCCTTCAAACATAGAAGTTCAATCAATTGCTCAAGGTAATCATCAACAATTGATGGCTAAAGTTGGAACTACTTTAGATACTCCATTTTATCTGAAATATGGAAAGACAGCTTACCTTCCCACTGAAAATATTGAAATCAAATTTTCAAAAGTTATCCAGGATTCTCGGTGTCCAACTAAAGTCACTTGTATTTCGCAAGGGCAAGTTATTATTGGATTAGACATCATAAAAAATGGTCAGCAACTTTCAACATTAATGCTAACCCTAATCCCAGGTCGCGATCCTTTACCAATTCAACTTTCAGATAAATATTCGGTGAAATTGATCAGGGTTTCCCCGTACCCAATCAGCGGGCAGACGATCGCACTTCAAGACTACATTGTTAAAATTGTTGTTAGTAGAAACTAAATAACCAACCTTTGACTTTTGGCTTTTGACTTTTGACTTCCCTGAAAGGGTTGACACGCTTTTTTTCGGAAACAAAACACCCGGATTTTTCACAAGCGAGAAATCCGGGCGGATGTAGTTTAACCTCAAAATAAACCAAATAAAAATAATGTCTTACTTCCCTGCGTAGATACATTCTCAGTATTTACTTATTTTTACATTGCCAGTCTAACGTAGTAGGATTGTTCAAGTGAAAGGGTAAGCCTTGCAGGGCGAGTAGCCATCGATCGCTTCTTGCACCCTAAAATAAGAGCAAAAGACGATTCCTAAAACAAGCACACTCCATGCGTATTTCTCTAAATTGGCTGCGCGAACTAGTAGAGATAAAACTTAGTCCAGAAGAATTAGCCGAAACCCTGACAATGGCAGGGTTTGAGGTTGAAGAGATTGAAGACCGCCGCACTTGGGCAAATGGCGTGGTGATCGGCAAAGTGCTTGAGCGTCAACCCCATCCCAACGCCGATAAATTGAGTGTTTGCCAAGTGGATATCGGTACTGGTGAAACTTTAAATATTGTCTGTGGCGCTGCCAATGTGAAGGCAGATATCTATGTCCCAGTGGCAACCACAGGTACTTACTTACCCAAAATTGATTTAAAAATCAAACCTGCAAAACTGCGTGGTGTCCCATCTCAGGGCATGATTTGTTCTTTAAAGGAACTCGGTTTGCCCACCGATGTAGATGGAATTCATATTTTTACCCAGGAAAATTTACCATTGGGTAGTGATGTCCGGCCATTGTTACGTTTAGATGATGTAATTTTAGACCTGACTGCAACTGCCAATCGCGCTGATGCTCTAAGTATGGTAGGCGTAGCCAGAGAAGTAGCAGCTTTAACTGGGGGAAAGTTGAGCATTCTTGAACCTGCTGAAGTCTCTATTCCCAAAAAAGCCGGAAATTTAGCTTTAAAAATTGCCGATACCCAAGCTTGTCCTGCATACATTGGTACGGTAATTGAACAGATCAAAATTGCTCCATCTCCCGAATGGCTGCAACAGCGTTTGCGGGCGGCTGGGGTACGTCCTATTAGTAATGTGGTGGACATTACTAACTATGTTTTGTTGGAATGGGGACAACCACTGCACGCTTTTGATGGCGATCGCTTAAAATCTGTTGCAGGTAGCGAAAATTTAACTATCGGCGTTCGCTTCGTCAATAATGGAGAATCCCTCAAAACCCTAGATGGACAAACTCGCACCCTAGCATCCCAAAATTTGTTAATTACCGCTAATGACAAACCCGTTGCCCTGGCGGGAGTCATGGGTGGGGAAGAAACAGAAGTCCATCAAGGTACTCAAAGCCTAGTTTTAGAAGCAGCTTTATTTGATTCCGTGGCAATTCGCCGTTCTTCCCGGAGTGTAGGGTTAAGAAGTGAGGCTTCTGGCAGATATGAACGGGGAGTTAACCGGGCTGAGTTGGAAATAGCCAATCGCCGCGCTTTATCCTTAATTAGCGAATTAGCTAGTGGAATTATTGTCCAGCAAGAAATTGCCGACACCCGCCCCGATGCATCTACTTGGAGTCGTTCTATCGCCCTGCGTTTAGAGCGAGTTAATCAGATATTGGGGCCCATCGAATTAGAAGAAGACACAGGCGAACTGCAAAAACAAGATGTTGAGCGCATCCTGACTGCATTGGGGTGTCAATTAACTTCTTCAGGAGAAGATAGCACCCATCAACCTACGTGGTCAGTTTCTGTCCCACCCTATCGTTACCGCGACTTAGAGCGGGAAATTGATTTAATTGAAGAAATCGCCCGTCTCTATGGTTACAACAAATTCTGCGATACTTTACCAGAAAAAGCGGAAGCTGGTTATCTGCCTTTAGATGAGGAATTGATTCGCAAATTACGAGCTTTCCTCCGGGCTGAAGGATTGACAGAATTAATCCACTATTCTTTAGTCAAACCAGGAGAAGACAGAAATATAGTACTGTCAAACCCCTTATTTGTCGAATATTCAGCGCTGCGAACCGATTTGATCTCTGGGTTAATTGATGCCTTTCAATACAATTTAGAGCAGGGTAATGGTGCCCTTAACGGTTTTGAAATCGGGCAAATTTTTTGGCAAGAAGAAGACGGTTTGCAAGAAACAGAAGCCCTGGCAGGAATTATGGGAGGGGATATTTCCGTTGGCAAATGGTCAAAAAGTGGACGCGAAGAACCGATCACCTGGTTTGAAGCCAAAGGCATTTTAGAAAGTGTATTTCGGCAACTTAGCTTGCAAATCGAATTTCAACCCGATCGCCGCGACGAGCGCTTACATCCAGGACGTACCGCTTCGCTGTGGATTCGGGGTAACAGACTGGGGATTTTTGGGCAACTCCATCCCCAATTGCGACGAGAAAAAGGCTTACCAGATTCCGTTTATGTTTTTCAATTGGATCTAGATGTGCTTTTAGATTCTCTGGGAGAAGATGAAATTCTCGTTCCCACATTCCAGCCTTATTCTACATATCCAGCTAGCGATCGCGACATTGCCTTTTTCGCACCAGTGAAAATCTCAGTTGTCGAAATTGAAAAAGTAATTACCAAAGCGGGTAAAGATTTGCTCGAATCGGTGGAATTATTTGATGAATATCGTGGTGAAAACGTCCCCGAAGGACAGCGGAGTTTAGCATTCCGCTTAATTTATCGGGCTAGCGATCGTACCCTTACTGAGGCAGAAGTGGAACCAGTACACAATAAAGTCCGCGAAGGCTTGGTGGAAAAATTCGGCGTCAACTTGAGAAGTTAGGAGTTAGAAGTTTTTTGGT
The DNA here is from genome assembly GCF_002949795.1 of Nostoc sp. 'Lobaria pulmonaria (5183) cyanobiont'. Classification (NCBI taxonomy): domain Bacteria; kingdom Bacillati; phylum Cyanobacteriota; class Cyanophyceae; order Nostocales; family Nostocaceae; genus Nostoc; species Nostoc sp. 'Lobaria pulmonaria (5183) cyanobiont'. The sequence continues at coordinate 6,542,181 of NZ_CP026692.1, forward strand.
CTAGTTCCCAGGTTCAACCTGGGAATACTCTACTTGAGGCTCTGCCTCATATTCTTCTGTAAAGACTAGCCAAAAATTTTCAACTCAAGATCGGGGCGTATTATGAACACGCTGGAAATAATTCAACAAATTCAGCAGACGCAATCACACATGTCTCTCACGTTTGATAGTCCTAAATCAGTCAAACTACAGGTTAAGCAAATTTCTCTATTACAAAAGCAACTTAGAGCGATCAAAAAGGAGGTTAATGCAAATATACGTAATATTAATCAAGAAGCAAGTCAATCTGGTACAGATAGTGTTGTGTCGGTTGGCTTAGACATTTTTGGTAAACACAAGTGGGCTGGAAGGTTGAGGGCAGAAACTCGACGTGCAATTGAACGAGAAAAAAAATTATCTCGTCAGCCATACATTGAAATCAAACAAGCAATTGACAATCTCATTTTAGAAGGAGATCGGCTCAAGCTCTTGGCAGAGCAATATCTTATTAACCAGTAGGAGTAACAAGCAATTATGCCTAAATATATAATCTGGGGAACTTACTGCGAAGACGTTATCGAAAAACGCGCCCCCTATCGTCAAGCTCATTTAGATGGATTAGCAAAACAGAAAGAATCCGGTGTGCTGATTACCATCGGCCCCACCAAGGATGTGACAAAAGTTTTTGGGATTTACGAAGCCGAAGACGAAGCCACTGTGCGCCAGTTAATTGAAAACGATCCTTACTGGAAAAATGGGATATGGACTGAATATTCAGTCAAAGAATGGATTCAGGCTTTATAAATTGGTGTTGGGCATTGGGCATTGGGCATTGGGCATGGGAAGATGAGCTTGAATGTTGAACCTTTGAACTCGGAAGTTGAGCCTCTGAACTCGGAAGTTGAACCTCTGAACTCGGAAGTTGAGCCTCTGAACTCGGAAGTTGAGCCTCTGAACTCGGAAGTTGAGCCTCTGAACTCGGAAGTTGAGCCTCTGAACTCGGAAGTTGAACCTTTGAACTCGGAAGTTGAGCCTCTGAACTCGGAAGTTAAACCTTTGAACTTGGAAGTTGAACCTCTGAACTCGGAAGTTGAGCCTCTGAACTTGGAAGTTGAACCTCTGAACTTAAAACTTTCAGTTTTAACTCTCACCGATCTCTCCCATCCCTCCATGCCCCATGCCCCATGCCCACATAATTATGAAAATTTGGCAGATTGATTTTTATCGTCGTCCCTCACAAGATGCGTCTGGACAAATTTTATGGGAGTTGTTGATTTGTGACGCAACTCGCAGCTTTCAATATGAAGCCACCTGTCTCCAGTCAACAGCAAATTCTAATTGGGTTGCGACTCAACTTGAGCTAGCTGCTGGTGAAAAATTGCCAGATGTAATTCAGGTATTTCGTCCTCAGTCTCTAAGCTTAATTGAGGCGGCGGGACGCAATTTGAGTATAAATGTCGAACCTACCCGCCACACCTTGGCGTTAAAGCAGTGGTTACAAGAAAAGCAATATCCCTTAACGCTGGATAAACCACCCCCAGCACCATTACCAGAAAACCTCTGGGGAGAACAATGGCGTTTTGCGACTCTAGCTGCTAGTGATGTAGAAACGAGATTTAGCGATCGCCCCATTCCCATTTTGCACATCCCAGAACATTTCAAACCAATCAATTTGGGTTTAGCATCAACAGTCCCTGTTCCTGGTGTAGTAATTTATGGTGGACGGCAATCAATGCGCCTAGCACGATGGTTGCAGCAAGCCCGTCCTGTAAGCTTGAACTACATTTCTGGCGCACCGGATGGCTTAATATTAGAAGCTAGCTTGGTGGATAGGTGGATTGTTGCCACATTTGAAGATCCAGAAGTTACAACAGCAGCCCAAGCATTTGAACAACGCAAAAAGCATTGCCGAGGATTACATTTTTTGTTAGTTCAACCCGATGATTCTGGTATGACTTATAGCGGCTTTTGGTTATTGCGGGCAGAAAATTGATATTAATTACCAAAAATATTTGTTTGCTTAATTTTTATAGCTAAAGAAATCGACTAAAGCGATGTCTGACTACAAGGGAATATGTGTCTACGCTTTACTGTAATTTGCCTATATAGACCAAGTGTATAAGTTTAGCAAATTTTAGTATGATGGTGTACTAGAGTCAGAGTACTGGGAACTTATTCATACAGCTTTAAATGTAGTTCTGGGATTTGTGGTTTAAGGGTGTTATGGAATAAAAATATAGCATTTTATTATTAATTCTCCATAAAAGTAACTGAAGAACAATTCTACTACTTTGGCTGATTTGCAGTCTTGGTTAGAAGGGCAAACAAATTAAACTATTTCTTCCTGCTTTTGACTTAAATACATCGCAATTCCTTTCTCGTAGTAAGCTGCCTCATTAATAAAAATAGGATAAACAGTAGACTCTCCCTCATAGAAAATATCTTTTCCTTCAAAAGTCAGAAACATTGGATCGCCTGGATGCAAAGGTTCATAATCCCTAAACTGAAGCTGGGGGTGAATCATGGCTTGAATTTCTCCGCGTAGGCGCAGCCCGCCGCAGGCATCGCTTCTCGGATAATCGATAGTCTTAATGTATTTATAAAGTGTAAGGTGGTTGCTTGTCTGCGGAACATTCCCCTGGTTGCACCCTTCAAAATAATCTAAAACTGCATAAATAAGCTGTTCTGTTTTTTGAAATAATTCGGCGTTTAATATATTCTGAGCCACAGCCCCAACTTCTATAACAAAACCCAATTCGCACAAACAACGCAGATAACCATCTTCTTTTGATTGCTGATTAATACAGACTTTCACTAAAGGATTGATAGAACTTAAATAAGCACCTAACCGAAGTAAAAAAGGATGCATATCAGAAAAAATAAGACTTAACCCCATGTTGGCAGTTGTGCTGTGCAAATCAACAATTACATCCACAAAGGGCTGATTTGGCGGTTGCAATATCTGTTGAATTGCTTTTGCCCGCGTCTCTTCATAACTTGAAAGTTGGGGATTTTTTAAGTCTTGATTCATGAAGCAACGATTTAAATCTTTCTCAATGTATCGTTTGCCTTCTTCAATAGCTTTGAGATTGCCAAGTAATGCCAGAGTTTCAAAACTTGCTCTGTTAATTAAATTAGGATATTGCTGAAACTTTTTGACTAGATGTACTCCAGTTAACTCATTACCGTGGTTTCCTCCAACGATCGCAACTCGTTCAATCTGACTCATAACAACCTCATATCTAAAAAACTACACTACGGTTATTGAAAATGCGGCAAGATACAAGATAGAAGTATACCTACTGCTGACTAAATCTTGTAAAAGACTGACGCGATGTCTACGACGGGCTATTCGGCGTCGCTCCATGTTCGAGTCAAAATATGATAACTGTTAAGCTGTTGGTTTTGGTACAAAAGGGGAGGAAATTTATGGAGTATAATTTTCAAGCGATGCCTCCGGCGGGCTACGCCTACGCTGAACTTTACAAAAACGCCCTCCTCAACGACGTACTCCCATTTTGGGAAAAATATTCTCTCGATTGGCAGCAAGGCGGCTATTTCACCTGCCTCGATCGCGAAGGCAAAATTTATGATACAGACAAATTCATCTGGCTGCAAAACCGCCAGGTGTGGACTTTTTCTATGCTTTACAACCAGCTAGAAAAGCGCGAAGATTGGTTAAAAATTGCCAGCAACGGCGCTAATTTTCTCGCCCAACATGGCAGAGATAGTGATGGTAACTGGTACTTTGCCCTCACCCGTGAAGGGAAACCATTGGTTCACCCTTACAATATCTTTTCTGATTGCTTTGCGGCGATGGCATTTAGTCAGTATGCACTCGCTGGCAGCGAAGAATGGGCAAAGGATGTAGCGATGCAAGCTTACAACAACGTATTACGCCGCAAAGATAACCCGAAGGGCAAATATAATAAAACCTATCCCGGCACACGCCCGATGAAATCATTGGCTGTACCGATGATTTTAGCCAACCTGACTCTAGAAATGGAATGGTTGCTGCCAAAGGAAATACTAGAGAATGTCCTAGCTGAGACAGTCCGCGAAGTAATGACCGATTTTCTCGACCAAGAACGGGGACTAATGTACGAAAACGTTGCCCCTGACGGTTCCCACATAGATTGTTTTGAGGGACGGCTGATTAATCCAGGCCACGGTATCGAAGCGATGTGGTTTATCATGGACATCGCCCGTCGCCAAAACGATACCAAAACTATTAACCAAGCCGTTGATGTGGTGTTAAACATCCTGAATTTTGCTTGGGATAGCGAATATGGCGGATTGTATTACTTTATGGATGCAGATGGTCATCCCCCACAACAATTGGAATGGGATCAAAAGCTGTGGTGGGTTCACCTAGAATCTTTGGTTGCATTAGCGATGGGCTATCGCCTAACAGGGCGTGAGCTATGTTGGGAATGGTATCAAAAGATGCACGATTACGCCTGGTCACACTTTGCTGATTCAGAATACGGTGAATGGTTTGGCTATCTTAATCGGCGTGGAGAAGTATTGTTAAACCTTAAAGGTGGCAAATGGAAAGGATGTTTTCACGTACCGCGTGCATTGTACCTTTGTTGGCAGCAATTTGAGGCGATCGCTACTCCTTTGCAATAGACTTCTTACAAAAATTCATGTTCATAACCACAACTTAAGCTGTGGTAACGACAGCTTCAGCATTGATAACAACAGCTTCAGTTGTAGTAACAACGGCTTTAAGGTTACTTATGAATGCTTCAGTTGTAGTAACAACGGCTTCAGCATTGATAACAACAGCTTCAGTTGTAGTAACGACAGCTTTAAGGTTACTTATGAATGCTTCAGTTATAGTAACAACGGCTTTAAGGTTACTTATGAATGCTTCAGTTATAGTAACAACGGCTTAAGTTATTGCGATGCCTGCGGCGGTAAACAACGCAGTCAGTTTAATCTCTGTTAGTGTACAAGTAAAAGTAGAATCAGTGCCATTGGAAGGATGTCTCATGAATGCTGTGACACCTAAGCGATTTACGATCGCTGAATACCATCAATTGATTGAACTCGGATTTCTCACAGAGGCCAATCATATTGAGTTAATTCGAGGAGAACTGATTCAAATGACAGCAAAGGGAACACCTCATATAGTTTGTAGTTCTATCCTATGCCGTCAATTGAATCGGCTTTTAGGTGATCAAGCAGTCATCCGTGGACAAGATCCGATCACCCTTCCTAATCAGAGTGAGCCTGAGCCGGATGTTGTCATTGCAAGAGGAAGAGATGAAGATTATCTCGCTCATCATCCCTATCCCGAAGATATTTTGTTAGTAATTGAAATTTCGGATAAAACCATAGATTACGACCAAACAATCAAGTTGTCATTGTATGGAGAAGCCAGAATTTATTATTATTGGATTGTGAATTTACCGGCTCGTAAACTTGAGCGTCATAGCCAGCCATATCAAAATGCTCAAAATAAGTTTAGCTATCTCAGCAAGGAGATTTTTCTATCAAATCAGTCAGTGGCGATTCCGGGATTTGAAGATATATTATTAGACTTGAATCGGTTGTTTCCAGAAAGTGCTAGTGAATGATTTTTGTTTGTGCGATCGCTCGTCTTATAAAGCGAGTTAAGCTACTTATGCTTATTAGACAAACTAAACACAAAATGATTTAATTAAAGGTATTGCCCAAACAAAAAACTTTTAATATGAGAAAACTGTCTCTGATTCTCCCCTTAGCTATCCTAGCTTTTGGCAGTGTAGTTGTTAAGAGCCAAGAAATCTCCTCACCTAATACTTACACTCAATCTGTTACCCGTGAAGTTCTAGCGAGTGGTTATCCAACTCAAGATCAAAAGCAGATTCTTGAGCTTGTACGCTATACCATCGCACCAAGAGCAAAACTCCCTACTCATACTCATCCGGGAATGCAGATTGAACGAGTACAGGCGGGAACTTTAATTTATACTGTTGTGGAAGGAGAAGCTAAAGTAACGAAAGCTAACGGCACAGAATTGATTCTTCAAAAAGGGAAAACTATACAGCTTGCAGTGGGAGATTCTTTAGTTGAATCTGCCGGAATGGTTCATTATGGAGAAAACCAAACAAACAAACCGATTATTCTATTGTCTGCTTCTCTATTTAATGCTAATCAACCAAAAGCTATTTTAATCAATCCTGAAAACAGATGAATTTGATGAGAGATTTCGACTTTTGTTAGAGGTTTACTCATTAGTATTTGAAATGGCTTCATCCAGATGACGATATGAGTCGCCATAGTTCTCAGCAAAGTACCATCAAGTTGCCAAAGTTTAATCGTTTTAACCCTCTGGAATTAAATATGGAAGAGCTTACCAACTTTGAACAGTTAACAAAAAACTGAAGATTTAAATAATATTCTAAAAAAGGTTTTTCAATCTGCTTATTCTTTCTCCTGGCTCAGTGTCTTCATTATTAATTACAAACTAAATTCTGCTGCGCTATCCTCATCCACATCTGCATCCTTACCCATAGCAGTAGGTTTAAATTTAGAGCCATGAATTAATTCATCAAATGTAATTCCTGGATTTTGATGAAGAATATTCAGCACACTCATAAAATCTCGTACAATTTCCCCTGGTGTCAGTAATGCTTCTGCACCCAAACGATTAATAATTTCTTGCACAAACTCCTTCAACTCACGATTTGTCAAAGTCTGTTCATACCCAAAATTGAGTGCATGAATCTCAGTTAAACGTTGCAAAAGCGTCAAAATTTCTGCTTCACTCAACGGATTTAGCCGAATCACTGGCCCTAGATGTTCCTGAACATTAGCTTGGGCAATAAAACGGCTTTCTTTTGTGCGTCTTTGCCAAGCTTGGTCTGCAAAAAGTCCCCGTTTGGGATCTTCTAGAAATTTAGTTGTTCCACCAACAACAATGCCAAGATGTTCTGCTTTACACTGCATAGTGTCGTTAAACATTGCGAGGAGTCGATTATAATTCTTTTCTCGTGTAACGGTGGTAGATATTTGATATAAATGTACGGCTTCATCAACTAAGATTAATAGTCCTTTATAGCCAATCTCAGCGACAAATTTCGCAAACAGTTTGATGTAGTCATACCAACTATCATCATCAATAATTACCCGCACTCCTAAAGCTGCTTTCGCCTCAACTTTAGTAGTAAATTCTCCCCGTAACCAGCGCATCGCTGCATTTTTTAAATTATCATCATCCAATCGGTAGCCACGCCAATAAGCGATAATCACGCTACCAAAATCAAAACCGTGAACTAAATCTTCAATATACTGAACTACTTCCCTAATTTTCGATTCAACTTGGTCATCAAAACCATCGTCATTCGGACGCATTTCAGTTTCTTTAACCACTTCTTGTTGAATTTTATTAATCCATCCTTCTAAAATTGAGACTAAAGCACCACCATCAGGACGGGTTTTTGTTGCTAGGTGGCTCATTAATTCTCGATAGGTAGCGACACCTTCATTGTTACTTCCAGCTAATCGGCGTTCAGGAGAGAAATCAGCATCAGCTACTACAAAACCTTGCTCCATCGCTCGATTACGAATTAGTTGCAGTATAAAACTTTTCCCTGAACCGTAGTTACCAATTATAAAACGAAATGCTGCTACACCTTCTGCAATATCATCGAGATTTTGTAATAGGCTTTTTAGTTCTTTTTCTCGACCTACTGCGATATATTCAACTCCCACTCTTGGTACTACCCCCGCACCAAGAGAATTGATTAAAGCAGTGGAGATTTTCTTCGAGATTTTGAGCTTTGCCATGTATTACACTTCACTGTATTCTAAACGCAGAAGCACCCAGTAAGTAGGTAAGGAATATCATCTTACTACTAAATCTTACGACGGCAATAACAATTTAATTTGACGAAGTATGTCTAGCCATGAAACCTTCATACATTGCAATCATTTTTTTGACATCTGTTATATGCTCAGGGTAAACTTTTGGACTTTCAGAATCAGAATTGATTATTAATTCACCAATAGTATCATTTGCGCGTTCATTTATAGAATCGATTAATAAATTTGGCATAGTGATATTTGCTTCGGCAATTTTTTTAATAGTACTATTAGGATTATCTTGTTCAACTATAGCTTTTAATACTTGTAACTCATGTCCTGGGAGATTTACTAGAAAATTAGTCCATTCTTCGGAGATATTTTTCGATGTTTCAACTTCCGAATTATCAATGATATCTGAAGATTCAATTATTTCAGAAAATGGAAACAACTCAATATCATCTTCTTGGGAATTATCAGACAAAGGCTCTGAATTAAATGTTTCTACTTGTTGTAGTAATTCCCATACTTGATTTTGTAATGAGTCTCGTTCTTCTTGCAATAATGAGACTTGTGCTTGTAATTGCTGTAATTCGGCTTTGTATTCTGCTAGTTGGGTTTTTGAAGAACTCAGGATAGCTTGGATATTTTCTCTTTCGGTTTTCGTTGCTACAAGCAATTGATTATTTTGGGTTGTCTCAACTTCTAGCTCTTGAATTGCAATTCGCAGTTCGTATAATTTTTCTTCTAATTGTGGTTTGAGTCTGCCTAAAAGAGTTAAATTACTTTCAACTTCTTGTTTCTCATGTTGTAGCTCGGAAATTTGACTTTGCAATTGGGTGATTTCAGCGCGAGATACATTACAATTTGACTCTAAACGGCGCTTCTCTGCTGTGAGAATAGAAAAAGCATTGTTCAATTCAGTTTGATTTTTTTGCAAATTATTAATTTCAGTTTGCAAGCTACTAACTTCTGTTTCTAATTGCTTCTTTTGTGCCGCAAATGTTCTTAATTCTCGATGTAGACTATCTCTTTGGCTACGGCTTTCTATAACTTGATTTTGCAGATGTTGTGATTCAGCATATAATAAATTATGATGTTCTTCAATTTGATTGATTTCTCTGACAACACGAGCCTTTAATCCCTCCATATCTTTAATTCGCTTGCGGAGAGAACCTAAAACAAACATTTCATAATTTCTGCGTCGCTTGTCTATGAATAATGCTGTTGTATGGATAGTAATGGCAGTAATTACGCCTGTGAGAAAGGCTTTATTAAAATCCCAGCTTGGAACAAGGCTAAGACCAAAACTCACACTAAAGGCAACTATCACTAGTATAAATCGATTGCTGATCGTTACTGATTGCATATTGCTGGTTTTTAGCGTAGTTAAATTATCTGAATAAGTAGCTCTCATAGGAATTATTCATTAAATATTATATACATATAAAATACTTAATATAATTTGTTTTTAATCCCTTATTTTATTGAGTGAAACAAAGCATTTTTGTCAACTCTAATATCATAGTTGTTCTCAAATATTTAACTTTACTTACTGATACATAACATTGTTATGTAAATCACAGAAAAGTACAATCACCAATAAAATTTAATACTACGTGTTGGATGTATCGTTACCTTTATTAAAAAGTGTTAAATCTGCTTTTAAAAAATCAACAAACTGCCGTGCTGTACGTCCAGAACGACCATTATGACGAGTTGCCCATTGTAATGCCTGAAATTCCAAATCTTCTTGGGTAATATTAATTTCAGCTTGTGTCACTAGATGCTGTACAATTTTTAAATAAGTTTTCTGATTGGCTGGTTCAAAAGTCAAGGTTAAACCAAAGCGATCGCTAAACGAAAGCTTCTCCTGCATGGTATCCCAGGCATGGATTTCCTCGTTATCCTTAGGCGCAGGTCTATCCACAAAAAACTCCCGAATCAGGTGGCGGCGATTAGAGGTAGCGTACACCACTACATTTTGAGGGCGCGCCGTTAAATTACCTTCTAAAACTACCTTAAGAGCTTTAAAGGCATCATCATCTTCTTCAAATGAAAGGTCATCGACAAAGATAATAAATTTTTGTGATACACCCCGTAAATGTTCCGCAATTTTTGGTAAGTCTTTTAAATCAGATTTTGCCACTTCTAACAAACGGAGACTGCGATTGCTATATTCATTCAACAAAGATTTCACTAAAGAAGATTTGCCAGAACCGCGACTACCGTAAAGTAATACATGCAGTGCCATCTCTCCTGATAATAAAAACTCTGTATTTTTCAGCAAAGCATCTTTTTGAGATTCGTAACCGACAAGTGCACTCAGTTTAACGGGGTCAGAATAGCGGATACCGATAAACTGCCCAGATTGCCAGCGTAAAGCGCGATATTCTGCAAATAAACCAGAGCCACATTGTCGATAATAAGCAGCTAACTCTTCTACAGCATCACCCCAATTATCTAATTCTTGTAGATATGTAGCGAACTTTGTCTCTACCGCTACCAATTCTTGCTCTTTATACCACACTACTGGTGAAATCGGCATATAAGCTACGTCTTGTACCCACTCGCTCAAAGAAGCGCTGCTACATTCATAGAGACTTTGCAATATTTGTAAATCATGCTGAACTGCTGCTACTAAAGCTGGCGGCAAATCTTCAAATTCTTGCACTCCCGCCAGCTTTGTGAAGGGATTCTCACAGAAAAGAAGCTGAGTAATTAAATAGTCTTCCCAATTTTGATTTTTAGCAGCTAAAGCGTGGAAGTAACTGCCGTAGGCTTGGAGACAACCCCGTGCATCGGTGTTAGTGTAACGTATAGCTTGCAACAGTTCCAGAAATGCTATCCCGACTTCGCCTTGGAGAACGGACTGGTACAGTAAGAGTGAGGCTGCTTGGCGCTGGAGATATTGAATCTTTGTATATAAGGAAGTACTTGCCATTGGTATCGCTAGATTATCCATCAATCAACTGTATGGTATAGCTAAATAGCTATGGTAAATTGTCTGCTGACCCTGGCAGTAAAGTCAAAGTCTACATAGGTTTTAACAATGAATTTAGGTATAGTTGCTGCTTTTGCCTACGGTATATTAGCAATTGTTGGTGGGATTATGGGCTATATTCAAGCTACAAGTAGTGTTTCACTTCTAAGCGGTAGCATTAGCGGTTTATTACTGATACTTGCCGCTTACTTTCAACTCCAAGGACAAACTTGGGGTGCGATTTTAGCAGTGTTAGTTACTGCTGTTTTAGTTGTCGTCTTTGCATTTCGATTGGTAAAAACACGTAAGTTTATGCCTGCGGGATTAATGACGATTTTGGGTCTGCTGGCATTGGCGGTAATGGTGAATCAAATTGTGGCTTTAAGGTAGCATTAGTCTCTAAGCAATAACCACCCTCCTGTTTTTTTGGTATGGCATGACTTTCCCTGCTTTGAATTATCATTAGTACATTTATATTACTTTAACTTGTTATCCTTGCCTAATAACTTCCTGCTTTCTCAATGAGTGATGGCGATTTTTGTTTAAATAAGATAAACGGGTAGGGGCGCAAAGTACCTCTGTCAAGGTAAGTAAAATTGTTGGCAACGAATTCCTCTTGAGTATGTGTTATCTGCACGTTTGACATTAAATAAATTACTTATTAACCACAGATGTACAGAGAGTAGAGAGAGAAAAGTAAAAATTTTCTCGCCGTTGCGATTCTGCTAGACTACTGTTGAATTGCCTTTCCACATCTCCCATTTCGTACTTGATGTAGCCAAGATTAATGATAGCTGACAAACTCTTGTCATCTTTTGTTAGGGCTTGTCACCAGACATTGCCAGCAGATGATCACAAATCATACTTGAAAAATGCCCTGTTTAAAACTTGACAAAAGTACAATTCCATAAGATGCACTCATGTAGGCTTTGTTTGCGATCGCCCATAGTCATCTACAATTTGTAGGTGACGAAAATAACGTGATAGCAAGGTTTACAGACATCAATTTTGAAAATTAAATCAAATAATAATTACTAATTGCCGAAAAACTCCGGTTTTTTTGGCTTTGTGATGATAAATAAAAGTAATAGTGTTGAATCTTGTGCTTCGTACCTCGAAGGATTACTGAAATTCTTCGCTGCTTTGAGGATGACTACTGAACATCAAACAACATCTGCCGCCAATCAGTTTTTTGCTGGGATGCTTCTTTGCCACAAAAAAAGGCTATAGCACAAAACTTACTGTAGATGTATCTAAGTAACTATGCTGATAAAGTGTAAAGATGTCAAGGTATTTTGGAGCAAATTTTAAAGGAATTGCAAAGGACTTAGTGCCATTTTGGCAGGTTTTTCTGCCAAATATGGGATAGATATTAGTAGATTGTAGAAATCTTTATTGTTATTCACATCTCTCTTCTTGCATTAGTTCCTATCTACTGAAAACTCTTAAGACCAAGCAAATTTGACACGATAAGTTTAAGTAATTTAATGAAGTAGGAAATAATACATGGTATTATCACTGTCTTCTCATAACGTTATCCAGTATCTGCAAGACGCGGGTCTGTGTAGCTCAGAAGATGGCTCATCAGATAAATCTGAGTTGCCAGGAAGTAGTCAGAACAATTTCAATTTACTAGTGACTTTAGCAGATAATCGCCAACTGCTCCTGAAACAAGAACGTAACGTTAACAACAATGACGGCGTGCCTCATGAATTGTTTCAGGAGTGGCTGTTTCACCAGTTGCTACAACATTTTCCAGTTCTAGGTAATACTTCAGCGATGCCTACGGCGGTAAACCACGCACCTTTGGTAGTGCATTTTGACGAAGAAAATTCTATTTTCGTCCGTAACTACCTGAGTGAATATCTAGAACTTGCGAAATTCTACCACAACAATGAGATTTTTCCACAAGAAATTGCCTCTGCCATCGGCACTACTTTGGCGGGACTGCATCGCGCCACCTACAACCGCCGAGAATATCGGGATTTTATGGCCACTGCTCCCCAAGGAGAATTTCGCTATGGGTTTTACAATCCGGCTCAAGGGGTAGGGTCAATTGGGCCGGAGATTTTTGGGACTGTTCCCACCGATGCACTGAAATTCTATGTTCTCTATCAACAATACGAGAGTTTGTCATCTGCGATCGCAGATTTGGCATATAGCTGGAATCCTTGCTGCTTAACTCACAACGACCTGAAATTGAACAACATTTTGGTTCATTCCAGGTGGGAGCAGCTAGACAATTGTCTTGTACGACTAATTGACTGGGAAGCTTGTTCTTGGGGAGACCCAGCCTTTGATTTAGGAACTTTACTGGCAAGCTATTTAGAAATTTGGCTTAGGAGTCTGGTTGTAGACCCCACTATTGAGTTAGAAGAATCTCTACATTTGGCGTTAACACCGTTAGAGATTTTACAACCTTCAATTATTGCCTTAATTAGGGCTTATATAAATGCTTTCCCGATGATTTTGGAATACCGCAGTGACTTTATTTCGCGGGTTATCCAGTTTGCAGGGCTGGCACTAATTCATCAAATTCAGAAGATGATTACGTGTCGGAAACACTTTAATAATGCTGAACTCTGTATGCTGCAAGTAGCTAAAAGTTTACTTGTAATGCCAGAACAAGGTCTACTGACCATCTTTGGGATATCAGAGTCAGAAATTCTGAATCCTGTGGCAAAGATTCAGAAATTTCCTCAGCCTGTAAAAGAGCAGCAGTTACTTCGGATTTATTATGAAAAAACTCGGCTACGTGGTTGTTAATACCAAAAACTAAAACCGCGCTACCGCAACAGTCACACAGAATTAAATTCTAAATTCTGACTCATGAATTCTATTTTATTAAAGTTTGATTTCGGAATGGATTAATGCTAAATTCCTCTATCAATCAATCGCTAAATTCTTTGTTTGATATTGCTCATAATATCCAGATTGAGTCCAATTTTTGTATTTACCATCCCAATTATCAACCCTTCGCTCTGCCAACTAAAATAGCCGATAGATTTCAGCAGAATTCAGTAGATTTACAACAGAAGTATCTTACTCTCCTACTACGAAATTTTCTCTATGGAATCTATTACAATGGCTCCCTGCAAACTACTTTGGCAATCAATACTGATAATACTAATCGACTGCCAAAGCATAATTTAGCAGATAATTCTATTTTGGAGATTGACTGGGACTTTTACGAGCAACTGCACGCCAGTAATCACGGCATAGGTTACTTTGACCCTCAATGGCAGGTGTTACGGAAAGAACCTGATGGGACTATGGCTGTGACTAAAGGCGGTTTAACACTTTATGTTGAGCCAGACTGCCATCTAGAATCCAGTAAGAAATCTACCAAAGTGGGTAATATGGTAGCAATCTGGATGCCCAAAAATCGACTGCAAAATGGCTGTTACTTAGCAGTTAGCAATGTTGGACAAGAACGGCAGAGTAACCCAGATGCTGATTTAGGAGGAGGGCGAATCTACTTTAACTTTACGGCATTTGGTGCGATCGCTCTCATGGAAAGCTTGACACTGCAACTAAATGCAGCCTCGATTCCCTTTAGCTTTCAGGTTCTCCACAACCCCTCTGCATACGGACGCTATGATTCGGGGCTACTCTACTTTGAACTCCCCGACTATCCAGCAATCCGCACAATCCTTCAGACTGTTTATATCGAAAATCAATCCCATTTCCAGCCCGAAATTCCTTTGTTTACCAAATTTTTAGCCCCAGGGTTAGGTTTAGCCGAAGAACCAACCCAAAAATTTGCGGCACAAGAAAGTTTTGGGATGAACCGTTGCCAAATCGTCGCTAATGCTTTGTTAGAAGCTTGGCAAAAAGGTAAAAACGCAATGGAGGAACGGATGAGGGTTATTGACCAACACTTTGCGCAACACCTAATAGATTTACAGCGTCCTTATCTCAATCCTAGTTCTGAAGATATATATAAGCCGTTAAATTGATTGATTAATTGGGCATGGGGCATGGGGCATGGAGATAAGAGATAAGGGACTATAGGAGAAGTTGCAGCAAGTTTTTCCCCAATGCCCAATCCCCAATCCCCACTCAAAATTCCACAATAACTGGTACATGGTCGCTAGGTTGAGTTAACTTTCTGGGTGCAACATCAATGATGCAACTTGTCGCACGCTCATACAGGATGGGTGTCAGATAGTGATGGTCAATTCGCCAACCTAAGTTACGACGGAAGGCGGCGGAACGATAATCCCACCAGCTATAATTTCCGCCTTCTGTGGTGAATTTGCGAAAAGCATCGGCAAATCCCAGTGTCAGAATATCCCGTAAGGCTTGGCGCTCTGTTTCTGTAGCCATAATGTGATTTTCTGTACTCACTTGCTCGTGAATATCCTTATCTTCCAAGGCGATATTGAAGTCGCCGCACACACAAATTGCGGCTTGTGACAGCACAAGCAATCGCAAATACTCGTGTAGCGCTGTCAACCAGCGCAGTTTGTATTCGTATTTCTCAGTTCCTACCGCTGCGCCATTAGGAACATATAAGTTTATAATCCGAACACTATCAATTACACCTGTAATCACGCGCTTTTGCTCGTCCCATTCGTGATGTAAATCTGGCAAAATCGCCCTAAACCCGCTACTAACATCTAGGAGTGGCTGGCGGCTAATCAGGGCTACGCCGTTATAAGATTTTTGTCCTGACATATAAAGGTTATAGCCTAACCGCTCAAAAGGCGATCGCGGAAATTCAGCATCCACAACTTTGGTTTCTTGCAAGCAGAGAACATCAACCGGATTCAGGGTTAACCAATCGATAACCTGTTCAAGGCGAGTGCGAATTGAGTTGACGTTCCAAGTAGCGATTTTCATTAGTTAATTATCAGAATTTTTGTAAATTACTAATTACAAATTATGTAATTATTGTACAATTACTTAATATTTATATTTTCTGTTCTTTTTGCCAATTACCTTTAAATGAAGCTTTAATGACTTGATCCCATTGAATATTTTAGTATTGTCAGCTACCAAATATTCAATTTTGTAAGTTCTGCTACAAAATATTCTACCTCTTTATGATCCCCAAGACAGATGCAACAAATAATAGATTAGCTATACGGTTAGAAGTGTAGCTCAGAGTTGACTTTCGCCGATAGTCAGTTAAATTTCTTGGTAGAAAATTTGCGGTGCGGTTAACCGTTATTGTGCTTTTGTTAGCCTGTTAGGTTAATTTAAATGTCAAAAGAGTAAGTACAAATGCTCTTTACTCATAAAATAATGATGTCGCTCATTATATTGAGGACAATTTCATAGACTGAACCAGAAAAACTTATGAAAATCGCTCAAGTTGCCCCCTTATGGGAAAGGGTTCCACCTCCTAATTATGGAGGAATAGAACTGGTAGTGAGTCGCTTGACTGATGAACTTGTTCGTCGCGGTCATGAGGTAACTTTATTTGCCTCTGGCGATTCTCAAACTTTGGCTCATTTAGAAGCAGTTTATCCACGTGCATTACGCTTAGACCCAAATGTGAAAGAGTATGCAGTGTACGAAATGCTAGAACTAAGCCAAGTTTACCAACGTGCTACCCAATTCGATATTATCCATTCTCATATAGGGATTTCGGCATTACCTTTAGCGAGTTTAATAACAGCAACTTCTACAGTCCACACCCTGCACAATAATTTTACAACTGACAACCGTCACGCATTTAGCTACTACCAAAAGCAACCATACATCAGCATTAGTAACTCGCAGCGTCAAATCGATCTTAATTATGTTAGTACGGTTTATAACGGAATTGAGCTAGGAGATTACCCATTCGTAGCCCAACCGTTAGAACATCCATATTTAGCATTTTTAGGTCGTTTTTCGCCAGATAAAGGCCCGCAACATGCGATCGCTATTGCTAAACAGAGTGGTTGGCGCTTGAAGATGGCAGGAAAGGTTGATGCAGTCAACTCTGAGTTTTTTGAACAAGAGATTGCCCCGCACATAGATGGTCAGCAAATCGAATATCTCGGTGAAATTAACCACACCGAAAAAACTGAACTTCTGGGCAATGCTGCGATAACTCTTTTCCCCATTAACTGGCAAGAACCTTTTGGGTTAGTAATGATTGAATCCATGGCAACTGGTACGCCAGTGATTGCCATAAATTTAGGTTCTGTACCTGAAGTTATTGCCCACGGTAAAACAGGTTTTATCTGCAATAGCTATGCAGAAATGGCGGCAATGATTCCACCAGCTTTGGAACTCAATCGTCAAACCTGTCGAAAACACGTAGAAAACAACTTTAGTGTTAGCCAAATGGTTAACGGATATGAAGCTGTTTACAGACAAATTATTAAAGACCGCATAGAATCGAATGGCCGCATTCATGCAGCTAACATCCAATTTTAATCAACTGCTTTTTTACTTAGTTTAAAACAACAATTTTTTTAAGGAGAATATTGGTATGAGTACGAGAGCCAACACTTGCCCATGCTGCGGTGGTTCCCTCCTGCGTCATGCCCGTCATGGTGAACTATATTGGTTTTGCCTGTCGTGCCGACAAGAAGTACCGCTATTAACTGCTACTCGCCTGCCTAATGTGGAAACCCGGAACACCGGAGTGGTTCCCCAGCCAGCGGTGAATACCTAGTTTTTCAATAAAATCTACTAAAAATCAATACTGATTTAGTTTAGACCTATCAATTAGCCCCAACTGGTAAAATTGGATCGAGCTAATTGATAGGTTTAAAGTTTTGTTAGCAGCGTTACTTTATGGTCAAGAAGATTTACGCCTAGAGCAAGTTCCTGACCCCACTCTGGCGGCTGGGGAAGTCGTGCTCGAAGTAGGGGCAGCAACAACTTGTGGTACAGATTTGAAAGTCTGGCGGCGTGGTGGTCATGCCAGGATGCTGATACCACCAACGCTGTTTGGTCACGAAGCGGCTGGGCGAATTGTTGCCTTGGGTGCAGGGGTGACAAATTGGCAAGTTGGCGATCGCGTCGTCGCTAATAATTCTGCACCCTGCATAAAATGTTTTTTTTGTCAACTTAAAGAATATTCCCTATGTCCAAATTTGACATGGAATAATGGGACTTTTGCCGAATACTTGAAAATTCCCGCACCGATCGTCGAGCATAATTTGTTGCAGATTCCCGATGAGTTGCCGTGGGAATTGGCAGCGATGACAGAACCTTTAGCTTGTGTGTTGCATGGCGTAGCGCGTTCAAATATTAAGTCTCAAGATAAAGTAGTCGTTTTAGGAGATGGGGCGATCGGGCTGATGTTTGTGGCAGCCTTGAGCGAGAAAGCTGAGGTTTTACTGTGGGGAGGTAATAACCATAGACTAGAAATTGGTCAGAAATTGGGTGCAACCCAGACCTTTAATTATCATCAAATTCCAGAGATTCCCAGTGTAGTGAAAGAACTTACCCAAGGATGGGGTGCAGATGTAGTAATTGAAGCCACTGGTGTCCCAAGTGTTTGGGAAACTGCGATCGCTTGCGCCCGTCCTGGTGCAACAGTCAACTTATTTGGTGGATGTCCGCGGGATACCAGCATTACTGTGAATACAGAACAGTTACACTATAACGAACTTACCATCAAAGGTGTTTTTCATAATACACCAGAGTATGTGCGATCGGCGCTTGCACTCATAGCTAGTCGCAAAATTCCCTTTGAGTTACTTATTAGCGAACAGCGACCATTAAAAGATTTAGAACAGGTGTTTTCTGATATGAAAGCACGTAAAGTAATAAAGGTAGCGATGATTCCTTAATTTTTTGCAGGGTACAGCAGATGATTTAGGTCTAGCCAAACAATGTAAAAAATCTCGTCAATAAAGAACCCATGAACCCTACCATGTTCATTTGAGGAGATAGAAAACTGATATGGGATGTCAACTAATTGTTCTTCATTCGGCAAACCTGCTAACCAGATAAAGTAATTTGCTACGTTAAAACATGACAACACTACAACCATCCCCTTCAGTATGCTAGATAATAGTTAGCTTTTATTTGCTCTACTACATCACCTTATAGAGTTATCACAGCAAGAGCTAGGAAGAATTTTTCTGCTTCTTATAGTTTAATTGAGCGATCGCTATAATTGCGTCTCTACTACCTAATAACTAAATCCTTATGGCAAACGCTATTTCAATTACCGATTCTCTAGTTATTAATCCCGTCCCTAAATCAACAATTATTCGTTTGGAGAATATCTTTAAAGTATATGGCAGTGGCGAAACTGAAGTTAAAGCACTTAACGATGTGAATTTGACTATCCACGAGGGCGAATATTGTTCAATTATGGGGCCATCTGGTTCAGGTAAATCCACAGCTATGAATATTATCGGCTGTTTAGACCGACCCACAGGCGGACATTATTACTTAGATAATATTGATGTGGCGCAGATGGATGATAAATCTCTGGCACATATCCGTAATAAAAAGCTGGGTTTTGTCTTCCAACAATTCCATTTATTACCCCAACTCACAGCATTAGAAAATGTGATGCTACCAATGGTTTATGCTAGTGTGAATCCGAAAGAAAGAAGCGATCGCGCAACAGAAGCCTTGACACGTGTAGGTTTAGCAAATCGCCTTAACAACAAACCAACTCAACTATCTGGTGGACAAC
The DNA here is from genome assembly GCF_002949795.1 of Nostoc sp. 'Lobaria pulmonaria (5183) cyanobiont'. Lineage (NCBI taxonomy): Bacteria > Bacillati > Cyanobacteriota > Cyanophyceae > Nostocales > Nostocaceae > Nostoc > Nostoc sp. 'Lobaria pulmonaria (5183) cyanobiont'. The sequence continues at coordinate 6,561,539 of NZ_CP026692.1, forward strand.
AACAAAGAGTAGCGATCGCACGTGCGATCGTCAATCGTCCCGTAGTACTTCTCGCCGATGAACCCACAGGCGCACTTGATTCGCGTACAACCCAAGAAGTCTTAGATATTTTTGGCGAACTCAATAGCAGTGGAATCACAGTTGTTATGGTGACACATGAACCAGAAGTCGCTCGTCAAACCCAGCGCATCGTTTGGTTCCGTGATGGTCAAGTAATACACTCCAACCTCACCCCAGCCGACTTGAGTCAGTTAGCTGTCTCGTAGGTTATAAAAGTCCGCCTGTGCGGACTTTAGTTTGTGTAGGAGCGACTTCTAGTCGCCAAAGCTGATTACAAACTTGAGGTTTTCCCAGTTTCTGCTTGCGTTGCAATCGGCTTGACATCGGTGTAACCCACTTCACCAGCTATTGTCCGAAACACTGACATTTGCTCTTCAAAATCTAGTCCTTCAATTTCAGAAAGCAGATCGTTAACTGTCTTACTTGGCTGGTAGCTAGCTGGTATTCCAACCACCGTGTCTCCCATAGCTACCGCCCAAGCATACCAAACTAACAGCTGGTTATTTTCTTTTATCGCTCCATAAGCACGAGAATATTCTGTGTCTTTGCGGTTAACAATATCCCGCATAATATCTAGTTGCTGCTCATCGGATAATTTAAAATAATCTCCTAGCAGAAGTGGTGCCAACTCTGGTTCGGCCGCAGCGGGAGCAGCTGGTGTGATCGAATCACCCATTTTTTTATAAACAAAATAGAACCAGGCTAATTTGGCATCGGTATCTAAGGCGTTAAACGCATCCACTAATTTTTGAGTTTCATTGCTCTGAGCTTGAGAAATACTTTTATCGTAACTTGCAGTCATTATAATTTGTCTCCAAAATAATTTAATAGGCCAAACTAAGTGGTACCAGAGTTTGATAATCAGATTCTACTACCCATAGAAATAGTTAAAATAATTGGAAATTATAGCTTTAATCTACCTTTTAATAGAGGTAAAAGTCTCCCCCAGGAAGCAAGAAAGCAGCACATTACTTCGCTATAATCGCCCTAGCAATAAAAAATTTACCTAAGGTTTTAATTATGCCTGATGAAGAAGTAAAGCCCAATTTAAATGAAGATTCAACCCAGGAAGCACAATTAGCTGCTGAAAGGATAGCTAGTGGTGAGGAAAAAGCGCCAACGGTGGATTTTGATGCTGATTATGCCGCTGCACAAAAATTCAGCGTTAGTGAAGTTGATCGCACAGGTAAAGGTGCAACAGCAGCTGAAGCAGCTACTGCACCTAAGCAGAAAACCTCTCAGCCACAAGAGACAAAAACTCAAACTCAGTCAACAGGCAATCCTGATGATTTTCTAGAGTCAGCAAAAGAACTTGGAAATTCTCAGACTGGCGGTGCAACTAATGTCAGTGATGATTTAGTAAAAGAAGCTTTGGAAAAGGGCGAACGTAAAAATTAATTTTCCCTGATATTTTACTATTTTGGAAGATGGGCAATGTCACAAAATAAGATAATTTAAATTATCGGCATTGGTAGACATCGCCCACTCTACTATTTTCATAGATTGTCAATTTTTGAAATTATAACTATCGACTTTTGACTGTTAGTTAACGACTATTCATCACTTCTAGTAGTTCGCTAGGTTGCTGAATTAAATAATCTGGATTTTGTTTGGCTAGTACTTCCGGTGAGTTAAAGCCCCAAGTGACTGCAATAACTTGGATATTTGCTTTTTTTGATGCTTCTATATCTCTGGTTTCATCTCCAACATAAATAACTTCTTGAGGTTTGAGTTGCTTTTGCTTCAAGACATTATTTATAATAGTTGTCTTGCCAAAAATTGTAATTCCTGAGTAGATAAAATCAAATAGGTGATTTAAATCATTGATTGTAAGGAATTGTGTAACATTTTCTTTAGAATTAGAGGTGATAATACCCAGTTTATATCCTTGATTTTGGAGTTCTGTTAATGCTTCCTTAATTCCCGGAATTGGCTTTAATTCTGGGATTTTGTTTTTTAATTCCCCTTTAACTTTTTTAACTAGAAAAGGTATCTTAAATAAAGAAACTCCTGAGTACTTAATGATTTCCCTAGATGTTAAGTTCTTGAGGAAGGCTAATTGTTCTGGGCTTATTTGTCTATAACCAAAGTCTCCAGCTAAACGATTAGCAATACTTACAAGGGCATCTACTGTATCAGCAATAGTGCCATCAAAATCAAAAATAATTACTTTCTGGGTCATTCTTGTGCCTGGATGCGTCAAGATTAGCTAGGGCGTTGCGTCGTAACATTTCTGGCTTAATCCGCCGCAAGGCAGATGCTGGAAAACGTTTATCCCACTCCCGATCTGAGATTTGGGCTAATTCTAGCAGGTGGGGAGCAATATTCCCAGGATAAGGCTGAAACTCTGCAATATCAGTTGTTTGGGCAAAACGCTGATTCCAAGGACAAACATCTTGGCAAATATCGCAACCAGCAACCCAGCCTTGCAAATTAGGTGCGATCGTCTCTGGCAATTCCTTGTCACGATTTTCTATTGTATGATAAGCAATGCAACGATTAGCATCGACAACAAAAGGCTGAGTAATTGCACCTGTGGGACAAGCCTGAAGACAACGAGTACAGCTACCACAGTGTTCTGTGTGTGGGCGATCGCTCTCTAATTCTAAATTGGTCAACACTTCTCCCAAAAATACCCAAGAGCCATATTCCCGTGTAATTACATTACCATTCTTGGCAATCCAACCAATTCCAGCTTGTTGAGCCAACACTTTATCTTGCACCGGGCCAGTATCTGCATAATAAAGAGCTAATACGCCTGCATCAAGTGATTTTAGCCATATAGATAGCTGTTTGAGTTTTCTATGCATTACCTTGTGATAATCTCTTCCCCAACCATAACGGGAAATTTTGGCGTATTCCTCACTTTCAGGACGTTGATGTGGTGTGTAGTAATTCAGCGCTACACACACTAGCGATCGCACCTCTGGCATCACTAAGCGGATATCCTGACGCTTTGGATTAGCCATCCATTTCATATCAGCGTGATAACCTAGTTCAATCCATGCTTGCAACCTCTGCGCTTCTGTGGCATTTACCCGATCTACAGCAGTAATTCCAACTTTGTGAAAGCCCAACTCGCTGGCTTTTTCTTTCACCAGACTGCTGCTCGTTACAGAATACTGATTCATTTTTTTATCTGGATTTTGCCCAAATAAAGGTCTAATGAGTATACATTATTTAAATAACATTTTTAATTAATATTTGTTACTTTATCGACATATAGCCTGTCCTAAGCTGCGTAGAAAATCAAGACTTCCATCGTCAGGAAGATTTATTAAGACGTAGCAATATATCTCAACAGCAGCTTTCTTTTTACCTATTTTTGTATTGAAATTAATATTCAGATAGCATCATACAGGTGATTTTATGACCTCTGCTGAATTTATATCGCCAGCGCAGTTTGAAGAATTCCAGATTGAGGGAATTACAGAACCAAGCGTACTGCGTTATTTTGAAACCTTAAATGCAGGAGAATTTGAGGCAACTGCTGCCTTGTTTTCGGTAGATGGTGTGATGCGTCCGCCATTTGAATCTGATATTGTGGGGACAGATGCGATCGCAGCCTACTTAAAACAAGAAGGTCAAAACATTAAAGCTTACCCCAACACAGGAATAGCCGAGACTGTAGAAAATGGAGATATCCAAGTCCAGGTAACAGGTAAAGCACAAACTTCGTGGTGTAGTGTCAATGTATTGTGGCTATTTATACTCAACCAACAACAGCAAATTTCTTATACTAGAATCAAGCTTTTAGCTTCCCCCAAAGAGTTACTTTCTTTACGTCGTGAAAAGTAAGTAGCAAATAACTACAAAGGGCAAAGTTTTAAACCAATACTTCTCACCCAGTCACACAGGATTCATGGCTTTATTCTGGCTCCTGAGTTCTGAATTCGGAATTCTTCCTCATAAATAGCATGATTTGAAAAATAGTAACTTTTGTCTATTGGACTAATTCGGGTAAAGTAGCTTCTAACTTCAGACAGTTGGCACCATTAACCTGCAACTTGTAATCTACTTTATCCATGAGACGATTCATAATCAGCCAACCATAACCACCTTCTTGCTTTTCCATCGGGTTTGGAGCGTAGTAGTTAGACATATCAAAGCCTTCGCCGTAATCCCAAATTTCTAGGGCAAAATCCCGGTCTTTCACTTCCAAGCGCAGTAAAATCGGTAAATTTGGTTGATCCTTATGGGCATGACGGACTGCATTAGAGTAGGCTTCCACTAAAGCCAGTCTCAAACGACTTGATTGCCGCGACCAATCTACAGATTCCCCTAGCTGAATTTTCAAACATCCCAACAACCAGTTTTCAACAATATTCAGAAAATTCAAGTCGCTTGGTACATGAAGCTCACTTTTCATGACTTACAAAATCTCCAGTGAAAGTATAGTTTGATCGTCTTCTTGAACGTGATTATCTGCCTGGATGCGAGCTAGTAAATGGTTCAGAGAAAGTGGTTGTTGCTCTTGTTGTAAGAGTTGCCAAAGACCATCTTGATTTAGCATCGAACGGTTCACTGGCTCAACCCCAGCCTCAGTTGTTCCTGTTGAATTATGATTATTTGATACCATTGCTTCCGTAATTCCATCGCTGGCTAGTAACAATGTGTCTCCAGCAGCGAGAACCAAGCGACCAGACTGTGCCTGCCACTTAGGCAAAATCCCCAAAGGAACGCTGCGAACTTTCAGGTAATTGGGATTTTCAGCTAAAGTCGAGCAACGCGACCATAATATTGGATAAATATGACCGGCATTAGTGTAGACCAGTTCCTTAGTGCTAGGGGTATAACAAGCTAACACAAGAGTGACAAAATAATTGTTGCTAATTAAATCTTCACTGAGAGCGTGGTTGAGGTTCTGCATGACCACATTCGGCTCTGCTGGTGTTTCTTGAGATAATTCTCGGCGCAAAACTGAAATAATACTAGCCATAAATAAAGCTGCTGGGACGCCCTTGCCAGAAACATCACCCACTGCCAACCACAAGTCACCTTTGGGATGGACAAAAACTTCAAAAAAATCGCCTCCGACTTCTCGCGCCGGATAGCAGCAAGCTTGTACCTTCACACCTTTGATGTCAGGTAAACTTTGGCGTAGCAGGTTGTATTGAATTTGGCGAGCCACCTCTAACTCAGTGTGAATCTGCTGTTGCTTTTCTTGGAGGCGTTGGTAGAGTTTTGCTTGGGAGAGGGCTAAGGCTGCTTGTTCAGCAACACCTGCAATTAGTTGGATGTCTTCGTCTTCCCAAGGGCGATCGCGTCCCCATTGGTGCAGGGTTAGCACAGCCAACAGATGCTGATGGTAGCTAAGTGGCACAACTAGGTGATGACCAGGATTACCGTTATATATATCTTGAGCAAGTTGATAATGACGGGTTTCCAGCACCTTTTCTATTAAAACACTTGAGTCGAAGAAGCAATCTAATAGATCAGATTTCGGATCGCGGTAGAAAAACTCGTCTTGTGTAAGGCGATCGCCCTCTACTGGTTTGAGCAAGCAACTCGTAGCTTCAAATGTTCCTCCAATAGTTGCGACAATTTTTTGCAGCATACTATCGTAGTCTAAAGATTCCCGAATTGCTGTTGTTACCGCATTAAACAAAGATTCTCGCCGTAGGGCCCGACGTAACTCTTGGGTGCGCTTCTTAACTAGGCGATATGTATCAGTAGCTTGCTCAACTAAGCTTCTCAGCCGTTCTGGATTCCAGGGTTTGGTAATGTACTTGAATACCTGACCGGAGTTAATCGCATCTACTAAATCTTCGACATCAGTAAAACCAGTTAACAAAATCCTAATCGTGTCTGGAAAGCGTTCTACGGTGCGACTAAAAAATTCAGTCCCATTCATTTCTGGCATTCTTTGGTCAGAAATAATTACCGCCATTTCGCCAAATTGATCCAATATCTCCAGAGCACCAAAGGCATGATTGGCTTTATATACTTGAAAATCTCGCCTAAAAGTGCGGTAGAGTAAATCTAGGTTATCTGGCTCATCATCTACCACCATGAGTTTAAGTTTGTCCGTACCAATCTCAGCCATATTTGACTTGTGTTTTTATATATTTGAATGGCGAGATAATATGATGTTTATCCCACCTAATAAATAAGAGAAAATCAGAGAAGCCATTCACTTTGAAAATATAACTTTTCAAAGTTGTGAGTTTCCCTTGATTATCCTCAATCGATCCACACCAAAATTAAATTTATCCAACTAACCCAGAACGCAAGGCGCGGACTGCTGCTTGGGTACGGTCATCGGCACATAGCTTATTCAAAATATTACGAACGTGAGTTTTAACAGTGCCAACTGTGATGTAAAGTCTTTCCGCAATTACTGCATTACTACAACCTTCGACAATCAACTGTAACACTTCCAATTCCCTTTCTGTCAGGGTGTAAGGTGGAATTTCTTCCAAATTCTCAAAAGAATCTGGGTTAAGAGCAATAGTCTTAGAATCGACCAAAGCCGATTCCAACTTTTGAGGATTTTGTTGCGCTTGTTGTAATACAATCCGAGCGATCGCTGGATCGATCCAGGCGTTGCCATTGTAAGTTACTCGCACTGCTTCCAGCAAATTATCGAATTTGATATCTTTCATACAGTAAGAGTCTGCACCAGCAGCAAAAGCTGCCAATACCGCTTCTTTGTTATCCCGCAGCGTCAAAATTAACACTTTTGTGAGTAGCTGCTGTGCATTAGTAGTAGATTTTACCTCCCGTGTTAATTCAATGCCATCCTTATCTGGTAAACCAATATCTACAATTGCAATATCTGGTTGTAGCATTTTTAACATTTTTAGACCCTCAGCAGCATTAGCAGCTTCACCTACAACTTCAATTTCATCCTTTTGCTGTAGTGCTGTGCGAATACCCACACGAGTTAGGTCATGATCTTCAATCAGAGCGATACGAATTTTACTCATAGCCAACTTCAGCCCGTTACACTATAACCATAAAGTCGAGTTTCGTGACATATTCCCACACTAACTGCAAGCAGTATAGTGGGGGCTTCTATTCCCGGAACCAGAGTTGCGAGTTGAGCGTTTTATACTGAGTGAATATTACACTTTAACAAGAAAAGTTGGACTGGTTCAGTCCCAGTACAAGCGCCCAAGATTAATAGACAGATGAGTGAAATTAATTATGTATTACCTAAAACCCTTGTATATACTTAGCAGTGCTACGTATATACATTCTTGTTCACTCTTATGTCTATTTAGTTTAATTATGCTTTCTCTCGTGGCAGGGCAAAGGGGAATCTCTTTTGCCTAAGTTCTAATATAAAAAAATTTGATAAACTTAACATTCATGCAAAATCTGGTGTGAGTATTACTTAAGAATAGGCTATGTCTAACGGCAATCAAGCATTTTCAGTGTTGGGAATACCAGTTCATGTGATGGCTGACTATCCAGGCTGGTTGTTAGAATGCCTGCACACAGGCAAAGGAACCCATGTCGTAACGCTCAATGCAGAAATGACTATGCAAGCAGAGCGAAATCAATTATTAGCTCAGGTGATTAAAAATGCTGAACTAGTGATTCCAGATGGAGCCGGGGTTGTTCTGTATTTACGATGGCTGTTATGGCAAAAAGTGCAGCGTTTTCCAGGGATTGAATTAGCAGAAAAACTTTTGCAAGCCCTTGGGCAACAAAAGACAGGGGCTAAGATATTTTTCTATGGAGGAGCGCCTGGAGTGGCTGCAAAAACGGCAGATTTTTGGCAGCAGCAAATTCCAGATTTGAGTATAGTAGGCACTCACTCAGGCTACCATTCCCCAGAAGAAGAAGCACAATTGCGGCAAACTCTGGCTCAATTGCAGCCACAAGTGATTTTTGTCGGTTTGGGGGTGCCGCGTCAAGAGTTATGGATTGCCGAAAACCGCCATTTGTGTCCTCAAGCAATTTGGATTGGCGTTGGTGGCAGTTTTGATATTTGGTCGGGAACTAAAACTCGCGCTCCCGCCTGGTTAGGAAATAATAATTTGGAATGGTTGTATCGCCTTTATCAAGAACCTTGGCGCTGGCGAAGGATGTTGGCTTTGCCAGCATTTGCGGTGAAAGCGTTTGTTTATCGATTGACAGCAAGGGGTGCAATTAGTTAAGAGTGCTGAGTGCTGAGTTCTGAATTCTGAGTTCTGAGTTCCAAGTGTTCTTACTTAGTTAGTATTAAAGTATTGAAAAAATTTTAAATTTTCTTTGTTGAATTTTAAATTCCCAGGCAAAACCTGGGAATCCTTATTTTGGGGAGAATGTCACATCTAAGCAGGCAAAATGTTTAGTTGTGGTTATGAGGAAAATTTAACAATGCCAGTATTAACAACTCAAGTTAAGAAAGACAAATCCTTTCATGGAGAGGACAGTGAAACTCAACAGCACAGTAGCAATACTACTACAAAGGTACAATTGCAATCTGTAACCAAGACTTATACTAACGGCACTCACGCCTTATTGAATGCAAATCTTGAGGTAAAAAAGGGAGAATTTCTGTTTATCACGGGGCCAAGTGGTTCTGGTAAATCAACGCTCTTGAAACTGCTGTATGGCCAGGAATTACCTACACAGGGAGAAGTGATTGTTGATGAATGTAATGTAGCGGATTTGCGGGGCGATCGCTTGTCATTATTGCGGCGACGGATTGGGATTGTGTTTCAAGACTATAAACTCATTACCCAACGAACAGTAGCGGAAAATGTCACTTTTGTGCTGCAAGCTCAAGGGTATACCCGTAAAGAAATTCAACGACGTTTAGAACCAACCTTAAAGCTGGTAGGTTTACTGAGTAAAGCTGACTGCTTTCCAGATCAACTGTCTGGGGGAGAGCAGCAACGGGTAAGTATTGCCCGTGCGATCGTTGGTACACCACCCCTACTGTTGGCCGATGAGCCTACTGGAAATCTCGATGCAGATAATTCCTGGCAAGTAATCCAGATTCTCCAGAAGTTAAATTCCTTTGGGGCTACGGTAATTGTTACCACCCACGATGAGCAATTGGTACGGCGGTGCAATCATCCGGTAGTGCAAGTTCGTAATGGAAGGCTGTCTCGAAAATAGTTATTTGTCATTAGTCATTAGTCATTGGTCATTTGCAATTGGACTTTGGACAAATAACTAATAAACGTGGTGTTTGACTTTTGCTGATACGGGTACGAAAGGTACTGCTGTTTTGGGGGGTAGCACTTGTAGGCGATCGCAGGCTTGTAAACTCTTAAAAGCTGCCTCTCGCACTACAACTTCTTCCTCTCGACTGAGTAGGAGTTGCAAGCATTGGACAACATCTTGCCGCACTGAAGAATCAACTCGCTTACGACTAATGAATTTAGTTAGTTGATTTAGGGCAATCAACCGTTTCAATGGATCTTTCTCTGTTAAATTGACCAATAACTGATCGAGATGGTCTTCTTCTCGATTTTCATAGAAGTTGACAATTTGCCATACCAATAAAATTAAAGTTAACAGGGTTCCCACACCTTGCACAATCGCACCAGCAGCAATCCAGTGACTGTGAGAGTCAACCCATATTGCCGCTGCCATGTAAGTGCTGACAGTAGCAATACCACCACTGATAACTGCTAAAGCTAACCGACGATTTGAACTGTTTAAGAAATTACGTATTTTTGACCAGCGCAATTGCCAGTCCCACTCCTGCATTGAGTAAACCAATACCATTACTCCAATGCCGATTAAGAGAGCCAGTAGCAGTTTCCAGTTCCACAACAACATGGCAATGATAATTGTCAGGAACCCAAGAAAGCCCCCAGGGCCAGAGAAACGTTTAAATGTTTGCTGCTTTATGGCTCCCTTTGTCTTGAATTTTGTCAGCGACCAGTTCCAGTTGGGGATTTGGTTGATCAATTGCTGCCAAGAAGACGAAGCCTGTGCCACAGTGTTTACCTACTTGATTACGAAATTACCTATTGTATAAGTTTTACTATGGATGAAGAAAGGATGAAGGCTCAAATCACAAAATGCCCGGTTTTATAGACGGATAGTAGACTAATACAGCACAGCGCAAATAAGATACCATTTTCAATCGCTCAGAGCAAGGGCATCTTGTACTTAAAGAGGCAGGAGGGAGAAGGCAGGAGGCAGGAGGAATCCCCATTAATAAATTCAGGGGAATTTAGTAAGGACGCTGTAAATATGCGCTATACGTCTCGAAATACATATTTTTTTGTTTTTCATAAATAAATTTAGTTGCTCTCAGACCCTTTTGGAAAAGGGAAGAATTATTTTCTAAAACCTTCTGCCTCCTGCCTCCTGCCCTCTGCCTTTCTTCGGTAAGTCTTAGTTAAAGACAAAAACGAAAGTTATCAAGGGTGAATTGACCATCAAAAGTACAAAAAGTAACGCTGTAAATGTTATTCACATTTATAGATAATAAGGTATTGGGGGAAATTGGCGAGTCGGAATTGGCAAGATTAGAGCCTGGTAGTGCAGTTTGAGCGAGTAGTTGCCGATCGCGATCGTAGGCGGAAAGCACTAGCCGTTGCGAACTAGTGACAAAGGCGCTAACTGAGTTAACTGGACGCAAGAAACTAGCTTCTAAAAATCCGCTTTTGGGCGCTCCCATTAAGACTATTAGCCCTGAATAGGTTGGAAATGCTGGATTTGATGGCTGTATTGCTAGAGAATTGTGAAAAATGACTCCCCAACGTTCATATTGGCGCTCTACTGCTTCAAAACACTTCAAGTCTTCTAAGTCTAAACAAATACAAGTAGGTACAGTAAATCTGCTAGCATCAAGAACTGGCTCGACCTGACCCCGCCTAGCTGAAGCTTTTATTTCGTTTTGTATATTAAAGTTGTCAAGCGCAAATTTAGGGTCTTCAATCGTTGGTAGTTTATTTGATTGAAGAGTAGCCTGCTCTACCATGACATCCCGCCTTACCATTACTTAGATAATAATCAGATTAGTTATACATTAGAAGCTATCATTTCTACATATATTAAGTAGAATTAACAGCTTATTAAAATAAGCGTTTTAACTATTGTTAACGTGTTGACGCTCAAAATTATTTATGGGTTTTTTGATAGACTACCATAAAAACTTATGTTGGATTCACCCTGGAACGAGCCTCGCTACCATCAAAAACCCTTATAAAACAGTAATTTCAACGTTCAGTTACTTTATTTTTATGAAAAAAAGCACCAAATCTTTACAAGTAATCCAGTAATTTTATATCTACTTAATCTGACGCTAGCGAGAAGTCTTAGAATGATTGGTTCGCTGATAATAACAATGAGTGAGGAGTTTGAACTAGACACATGAAGAGTGCTGAGTGAAGAGTGCTGAGTGCTGAGTTGAAAAACTACCCGCAAGGGGTGGGGTATCAACCTTCTCCAGATTATAAGATTCCGCCCACTTGAAGAGCGGGGCATTTACCATAGCACTAAAATACTTAAGTAGTAAAATATACTTAATATTCAGTATTCAGCACTGAGTCGGTAAACATCTAGGGTGATTAAAGGGGAGGCGGATAAATTATTAAATCTTCTCTTCCTGTGTTTGTGTTCCAGATATCGTGTCTTACTTGTGCCAACAAATCACTACAGTCAACAAAAAAATACTTATGTTTCAACCACTAGGATTTGAACAACGTTCTATAGATACCTCACTAGGTAGAATGGTATATTACACTGCTACTGGAGCACCTTGGCAGGATGATGGAACTGCCAAAGACGATCGGGAAACTTTGGTATTCCTGCACGGCTTTGGTGGTGGGTCTTCTGCTTATGAGTGGTCGAAAGTTTATCCGGCTTTTGCGGCTGAATATCGAGTCATTGCGCCAGATTTACTCGGTTGGGGTAGGTCTGAACATCCAGCACGGAGTTATAAGATTGAGGATTATTTGACCACGATTCGGGAGTTTTTCGAGCAGACTTGTACTGGGCCAGTAACAGCGATCGCTTCTTCTTTGACCGCAGCATTTACAATTCGGGTAGCGGCAGATCGTCCTGATTTATTCAAGTCTTTAATTCTTACCACCCCCGCCGGACTTTCCGACTTTGGCGAAGACTACTCTCGTAGTTTTTTTGCCCAGTTAGTTAGCGTTCCCATTGTCGATCGTTTACTTTATAGCACTGGAGTTGCTACTAGTGGTGGTATTCGCGGCTTCTTACAACAACGGCAATTTGCTCAATCCAATCGAGTCTACCAGGAAATTGTAGATGCTTATCTACAATCTGCCCAACAGCCTAATGCTGAGTATGCAGCACTGTCCTTTGTACGTGGCGATTTGTGCTTTGATTTATCTTTTTACATTCAACAATTAACCACTCCCACCGCCATTATTTGGGGACAAAAGTCAGAATTTACAGGGCCCTCAATTGGTCGCCGCCTTGCCGAAATCAATCCCCAAGCAATCCGATTTTTTCAACAGTTGGAAGATGTCGGATTAACACCACAGTTGGAATTGCCAGCAGTGACAATCGGGTTAATTCGCAAATTTTTGCCTTTGCTTAATTAACAAGAGTCGTAGAGACGCGAAATTGAACTGGGCTTAGTCCTGCTACGCTAACACGTCTCTACATTCTTTTTCACCTGATGTTTAATAAGATTGTTAGAAAAAATATTATCAACAAAAGTGACAATATTATTTATCTTTCAATCTGATATCAATGACAGTTGCATTGAAGTTGTAGTCAAAGCCTTCTAACTCAAATGGCATCCCAATTTTCACTTTACTGTTACCCAAAACTGGCCCACTTTCAGTAACTTGGGCTTTGCCATCTAAAGTCAAAAGAAAATCTGCACTATAATTGTTTCTTTTTGGATCTGGCAGTTCTTTAACAGTACCATCTGGTTGGAAGACATTGATTGTTCTAGGTAGCTGTTGAATAGATTTAATTTCAATCTGTCCGTATGGTTGATTGCGGATAATTACATTAGTTTTTTCACCCTTTTTTAAACCATTGTCGATTAATTTTTCCGGGTCACGTACATTCAAACCACGAACTACTAAGTCTACTTCTATAGGTACTGTTTTCGCACCGACTTGGGCAACGGAACCAGAAGTGCCAGGAAAAACAAAGATGCCAAAGATAACTAGCAAAATTACCAGCGCCGCACCTAAATCTAGAAGATTGATTTTGCCAAACAAGCGACCTTTTGAATCTAAAATAGCCATAAAAAGTTTTCCAAGGTAATAGCGAAGTAATGGATTGTAGCAAGAGATTTTTCGATGGGAACGGCAATTTTCCCTATTTGGTAATAACTCAAAGTATTCGGGGTTGCAGTTATGCGACAGTTTATCACGAGTTCGTAATTTCCGAAAAACGGCAGCTAACCCTCAAAATTTTACCTGTTAATACTGACGCACCTGGAAAGTAAAATCTAGTGTTTAAGCCTATCTTTGGAGAGAATGCCTAGCCTCCCGCAATTCGGTAGATTTGCGTCAAGATTATCTGTATGACAACTCCTTTGGTCTTGAGTTAAGAATGCAACTTAGAATACTCTAAATCCGTCTCATAATTTGTCCCCTTATTTTATGTTCTCCCGAAATAATCTTCAAAACGTATTATGTTCAATTGGAAAGGTTTTGCTGCAAATTACCGTGTATGGCGGCGTCGCTGGTTTTATCCCCTAATTTCAGTGGTAGTCGCCCTGAGTCTGTGCCTGAGTACACCCTTGCCTGGAAGAACTTTAGATTTCTTGCCTCTTCTACTCCAAGGAGTTCAAGCATTTCAGCTTTCTAATATATCCCCTAATCAAGAAGTTGATCTTGGTAAGCAGATTAATCAGGAATTGGTCGGCAGTCAAGTCCGACTTTATCGCAATCCCGAAGTGAATCGTTATGTAGAACAAGTTGGTCGGCGTTTAGCAGCGAATAGCGATCGCCCCGATCTCCCCTATAATTTCCAGATAGTTGAGGATGACTCTATTAACGCTTTTGCGACCTTGGGCGGCTATGTATATGTCCACACAGGTTTGCTGAAAACCGCAGACAATGAAGCGGAACTGGCAAGTGTACTCGCCCATGAAATTGGTCACATTGGCGGGAAACACGTAGTCAAGCAGATGCAGCAAAAAGCCCTCGAAAGTGGTCTATTAACAGCGGCTGGCTTAGATCGAAATTCCGCAGTGCAAATTGGTGTACAGTTAGCGCGAGACTTACCACGCAGTCGTAAAAACGAATTTGAGGCCGATCAAAGAGGATTACGAACTTTGACACGTACTGGTTATGCCCAGTCAGCAATGGTCTCTTTTATGCAAAAGCTGCTGAAAAAGAGTGGTTCTACTCCAACATTTTTGAGTACACACCCCGGAACCAGCGATCGCATTGATGCCCTCAGACATGCAATTAACTCTCAACCTAGTAATGGAAAATATGGCTTGGATAAAGCTAGTTATAAAGCTAATATTCGACCATTAGCGAGGTCTTGAGAGAATTGGGAAAAAGGAGGCAGGAGGCAGAAGTTCTTTAATTTTAAATTTTAAATTGATTTCTCCCTACTCCCCCTCATTTCAAATATTGCTCAATTCTTATTGCGGCGAGCGACTTTAATTTTGGCTGGATCAACCGTACTTACAACCTCTTCTAAAGGCAGCATACGGGTATAATTTTTAAAAATATTAACTTGATAAACCAACTGATTTGTGACATCTAGTCCAGTCAACCAGCCACTCCGGGGATGATAAGCGCCAGTATCTATGTCTAGCCATCCCTTTCCTTGTGCCAGTTTACCAGGAGAAACACCCGGCAGGGTAAAGGTAATGGTGTGACCGATGATAATTTGTTTATCTGGAAAGTAGGGTTTTTCAATGCTGTGAAATTCCTCTCGTATCCAGCACAGTTCATCGGCAGTTTGTTCTGTCACCGACTTGCAAGGGTCAACACCAGCATGAGTTAACCAAATATCCCCCAAGTCAAGGTATGTAGGCAAAGCTTTTAACCAATCCAGATGGTCATCAGGAATTGGAGCCTCTTGGTAACTGTCCACGGTAGCTTGCCCTCCACCAAATAGCCATGCTTGCATCGTCGAGGAGGAAGTCCTTTCATTGGTCAGAATGCTTAGTAACATCTGCTCATGATTTCCCAACAAACATGAGTAGTTATTTTCCTTGACAAAATTAACTACTTGTGCACTATGAGGGCCGCGATCGATTAAGTCTCCCAGAAAATAGACTCGATCTTCTGACGTGGGGGCGATCGCCTCCAATAATGTCATTAAACCTTCATAGTGTCCATGCACATCCCCAATTACAATTCGTCTGGGGCTAGTTTCGCTCATTGTCTCTTAGCTACAATAGTTTTGGCTAATACTTCTGCTACAGTTTACGCTGTCTGCTTTCCGTAATGAAAGGTAAAAATACTGGATAATGTTTATTTTAATTTAATTATTGTACGAGTAATAACCTTAACTTATAAAATATATACAACGACAATTGTTTTTCAGATATAACTTATAATAACAATGCATAAGACTAGCTTTTTCTGCTAATTTGAATTAATATAGCCGAAAATTTAGGCTCTTGCCATATTCATCATTTTCAACTTCACAATGTCTAATGGTTTCTCTGCTGAAATTAGTTCGCGCATCTGCAAGCACATGAATGACGATCATGCTGATGCTGTAGTTGTTTATGCTAAGGCTTTTGGTGGTGTAACAGATGCGATCGCAGCCGAAATGCTGTCAATTGATGCACAGGGTATGGATTTAACAGCGCAAGTAAATGGGGAAGCTGTACCAGTTCGCATTCAATTCGATCATGTTTTAGTAGATGCGGAAGATGCCCATCAAACTTTGATTACAATGGTGAAGCAGGCGCGGGTAAAGTTTAAATAGGAAATGACAAAGTAATTGACACTAAATCTGCGATACATTTAATCACATATTTTTGTACATATAGCAATACTAAGGAATAAGAATTAAATAACACACAATTTATGTCCCTGACTTACCTCACCCTCAATCCCTCTCCGATATATTGGAGAGGGAAGCAAGATAGAGGATGAAGTTTTGCATTTTATTTAATCCACGTTCCTAAATCATTTGTGAAAAACAAGATCCCCGACTTTGTATAAGTTGTCGGGGATCTGCGGTTTGGTTAAGCTTAGAGTCAAAGCTGTGTTATGTCGTAATATCATGTTTACTCGATTACTTATTAAACCCGCAGAACCCCACCCCTTAATCCCCTCCCCTTAGCAAGGGGAGGGGAGACAAAGCACAGCTTTGGCGGGGTGGGGTGCAACGACTGTAGGAATCATAACTGATTATCCGAACTTGATATAATTGCTGTAAATACTCACCCCGGCAGCCGATACATAATCACTTTTCCTTTCCAATTTTCTTCTACAAATACCAGATGTTCACCATTGGAACGCCGAAAAGCGCGAATACCGTAGGGTATATCAATCCAGCCACTTTCGCCGCCAACTTCTGGGCCTGGTTTTAACTTTTGTACTTGCGCTCCCGTCTTGGCATTGTAAACATATACCTCTGCGGTTTTGACTGTTACTGCAAATACATAGTCTCCCGCCACACTGATTGCTGCTGTAGACACTTCACGCTTACCAGTGCTGTCGTAGGGAATTACAATCCGCCATTTGGGAGTACGATTTCCTTTACTCCAATTGTCAAAACAGGCAATCTCAGATCCAGCAACTCCAGCATCGTCACTAAATGCAGGGCGATCTACCGTAAAACCTGACAAATACATACTATCTGTTTCAGGGAAATATTCGATCCGCCGCAAGTCGTTAAATATTTTGGGAGTAGTTTGCTTTTCCATCGAACTATAGCTGTAGATGGGGTTGCCTTTAGGATCTATTCCCTGTAAAGGATAATGTCGAATGCCATCTTCTGTTCGCAAAGCTTTCCAAACATCTCCTTTGCTGTCTACCCACCAACCGCCGAGATAAGGATAATCTTTGCTGCGATCGTATTCGTTCTTTTCAAATTTGCCATTACCGTTGCGATCGCGCCAGATCCATTCCCCTTGTTCTGGTTGATGCGGTGGCCAATTTCCGGTGATAAATGGTTTATCTGCGCTATTAGTACCGACAAACATTCCGGCGGGTATGGCGACTTTACCATCTGTAGCGGAATTAAAACGATATATTTGCAGAAAGCTGTTATACATATCTGTGAGGAACAAAAACGGCTTCCCTTGGATGCGGCGAACAAAGGTTCCATCTGGGGATGTATGCAGACGTGGATCTTGAGGATATTTGAAAGCATTTAAGGTGTAGGCTTTGTAAGTCCATTGCTTACCAGCAGCCTTACTGTAATCCATCAAATAGTGTTCTTGTTTGGTGAATAAATCGACACCATCAGTTTTTGGATCGGCATCTGCATTATCGACAAATATCAATCCCAGCGATCGCCACATTAGTTTTCCCAATGGCGAAAATTTCCGCAAATCTGTTCCTGATTTGTTGAAACCATTACTATTTATATAGATATTACCTGAAGCATCTGTACCAACTCCGGTAAGTCCGTAAAGTTTCAAATCTCGAACTTCACCAGGAACTCCCGCATAGATACCGCCTTTAGAACCAAAACTACCCACCTGTATCGGTTTATCTTTGATGTCATAAATCAATATTTGCTGACGCGGGCCATTTTCTGCTACTAACAGCTTACCTTGATGATTAATAGCGATCGCTGTTGGTTCGACGATATCTGCAATCTGTTGAGGCAATTGTTTTCCACTTTGGGAATAATGTAAAATTTTTGCAGGCTTACTACCATTTTTACTTTGAATAATCCACAGATTTTTTTGTGGATCGATAGTTATTGCTCCCGGATTAGCAAAGGTAAAGCTGCGGAGTTCCTTCATCGTATCAGTATCATAAACACGAATCTGGTTAGCAGCAAAATCACTCACATACAACTCGCTTCCTACAGTTGCTAATCCAGTGACTTCACTTTTAGTACTGGTAATCAACATACTTTTATCCCAGCCACGCCCATTCGGAAATGGTGCAGGTTTTCCTGACAAATCATAGCGTCTAACACTATACCAAGTTGTTCCTTCTGGTGGGTAATCTTCTTTTATATTGCCCCTCGAACCTTGAGTCATGGCAATATAAACATATTTACTATTTGCTGTTACAGCTTTACCACCGCCACGACTCCAGCCGTGAGTATCCCCAAGGGCAGCAATAACCTTACCATCTTTATATATTCCTGCCTCCATTGCTGCTTCATCCCAATGGCTGTTGGTATAAACTGTGCCATCAGGGGCAACATACATGGCCTCAATATTGTTTTGTACCCGCAGATTTCCACTGCCAATAGTATTACCTATCCACGATGTTTTATAGTCAGGCGTGGGTGTTTCAGTATTGTTTTCTACTAGCAGATTTTTACTGTCAATAGTATTATTTACCGATGATGCTTTGTAGTTAAGCGTGGGTGTTTCAGTATTGTTTTGTACCCGCAAATTTGCATTGTCAATAGTATTACTTATCGGCGATGCTTTGTAGTTAAGCGTGGGTGTTTCTGTTGTTGCCCAGTCTGTTGTAATTCCAATGCTAGTAACAATGACTGCAACAGTCATACTGAGCAAAAAATTTAAAGTTTTACTTCTTTGTAAATATCTAGTCTTAGATAATTTTTTTACCTGCTGATTGAGTTCATGACGAAGTTTTACTAACTTCGCCAGTAATTTATTTATCATATATTTTTCAGCTTTTAATTATTTATATACAATTACCTTTTATGAAATCCGCACAATATATGACTGCTTTTTAATTAACTAATATACAATTTTTTCGGAGCGAGACATCTGATGACAGATAAATAAAAATCTATCAGGATTAAAAATGTACTATTCACATAAACTTTATCAAACCCACATTATTATTTAAAATCTCAAGTAATACTTTAAAAATATTAGTATTTGCTTTATTTGTTGTAACCCTTAATACAGTATTGATTGTTAGTCAGTAGTTTGTTGTTGGTATATCTAGCATACAGCTTGGTTAATTTTAAGTACAATATCTATCGTAGTCCGTGTTATTTAGTTAATAAAAATACAGGTTTTAATTCATTATTGACGTTGGCATAAAAATAGTTTATAAATTAGTGTTCCATAAAAAAACTCTTATTAGTAATGTGTATTCCGAAATTATAGTGATTTGGGTTTGCATACAACACGCAGTGGGGGCGCACATCTGTGTACCACTACTGTTTTAATACATTTATAGGAGACCGATGGAAGCTAATAAAAAAAGAAGTTTGAATTCAGCATCTGCATCTATTCTCACCCTTGGATTAGGTTGGTTTCCCAAAAGTCCCGGAGGACTAGAAAGGTATATTTATGAACTAACTCATAAATTAGCCGCAAATCAAGATCGGATTGAATTATGCGGAGTCGGTTTACCAGACGCTGAACTAAATTCACCAATTAAGCTGACTAACTTGGCGAGTCCCGATAGTGCTATTTGGCAAAGATTATGGTCGATTCGTAATAATTTTCAGAAAACAAGAACGAGCAAACCAGATGCTATTAATTTGCACTTTGCATTATACAGCTTTCCTATTTTAGATATTTTGCCAAAGGGAGTACCAGTTACTTTTAACTTTCATGGTCCTTGGGCTTCTGAAAGTCAGCAAGAGGTAGTTAATAAAAACCTCAGTCTTTTAATTAAGCATTGGCTAATAGAACAAAACACTTATAATCGCTGCGATCGCTTCATTGTTTTGAGCAAAGCTTTTGGAAAAATTTTGCACGATCAATATCAAGTACCGTGGAGCAAAATTAATGTTATTCCCGGTGGGGTTGATATTAATTGGTTTCAACCAAATTTATCACCCCAGGAGGCTTGTGCAAAGTTAGGCTGGCCTAGTAATCGCCGGATTATATTTACATCACGCCGCTTAGTACATCGAACGGGAGTTGACAAATTATTGCAAGCTCTAGCTATAATTAAGTCCAGAATACCAGATGTTTGGCTAGCGATCGCAGGTCGTGGTCACATCCAAGCTGCACTACAACAACAGGCTACAGAATTAGGACTAGAAGACAACGTTAAATTTTTAGGTTTTCTCCCTGATGAGCAATTGCCCATAGCTTACCAAGCTGCTGAATTGACTATTATGCCTAGTCAATCTTTTGAAGGATTTGGATTAGTAATAATCGAGTCTTTAGCCTGTGGTACTCCTGTTTTATGTACCCCAGTTGGGGGTATGCCAGAAATTTTATCAGAATTTGCACCCGATTTAATTACTACTACAACAGAAGCCTCAGCGATTGCTGAAAAATTAGAACAAGTGCTTTTGGGAAATATCCCCATACCTTCACGATCGGCCTGTCGCCAGTACGCCACCACACACTACGATTGGAATCAAATTGCCCAACAAGTACGCAATATTTTATTAGCTTAAACAAGTAAGTTTAATAAATGCTAGGGGCATTACATGGGTCAAATTAGATAAAAATAAGTTTAATGAGAATTCTTTTCTTAGATCAAAGCGGTAAACCGGGCGGTGCAGAATTATGTTTAATAGATATTGCTAAACCTTATGGCGATCGCGCTTTAGTAGGTTTATTTGCAGATGGGCCATTTAAACATTTATTACAGCAAAATCATATCCCAGTAGAAGTTTTCACAACTCAAGCCATCCAAGTTCGCAAAGAAAGCAGTTTGCTACAAGGATTCAAGAGTTTCGGACAACTTGTACCTTTGATTAGTAAGGTAGTTAAAAAAGCACGTGAATACGATTTAATCTATGCCAATACTCAAAAAGCCTTAGTTGTCGGAGCATTGGCAAGTTTTTTCAGTCGTCGCCCTTTAGTTTATCATTTGCATGATATTCTTTCCAAAGAACATTTTAGCCAAACTAATCTTCGCATTGCTATTAACTTGGCTAATCGTTTTGCATCATTAGTAATTGCGAATTCTCAAGCTAGCCAGACAGCCTTTGTGCAAGCAGGAGGACGCTCAGATATCATCGAAGTTGTTTATAACGGCTTTAATCCAAAAATTTATCAAACTGATGAATCTGACATTAATAAACTACAACAACAGTTAGGATTGCAAGGAAAATTTGTTGTCGGACACTTTAGCCGTCTTGCACCTTGGAAAGGGCAGCATATTTTAATTGATGCCCTTGCTAAGTGTCCGCCAGAGGTGATAGCAATTTTAGTGGGTGATGCACTATTTGGCGAACAAGATTATGTCCAAAAGTTACACCAACAAGTTAGTGAACTGGGGCTAGAAAACCGTGTCAAATTTTTAGGATTTCGTTCTGATATTCCCCAGTTAATGGCAGCTTGTGACTTGGTGGCACATACCTCTACTTCACCAGAACCCTTTGGTAGAGTGATTGTAGAGGCGATGCTATGTGAAAAACCTGTAGTTGCAGCAAAAGCTGGGGGTGTAATGGAATTAGTAGAACATGGACTTAATGGTTTTCTAGTCACACCAGGAGAACCCCAGGAACTTGCAGAAGTAATTAGCACTTGTTTACAGGAGACGGAAATAACTGCAACTATAGCCAATAATGCCAGGACTACTGCTAGTGGGCGTTTTGATGTTGCAATTATTAACCAGCAAATTGCCCAACTGCTGTCCCACAGATTATAATTACTTGCTTAATCTACAATCACCGATTTTGTTTGGATAACCCCAGATTCAAGTCTGGGGTTTATGGGTGTAATTACAAACCAACTAATTCACGAGATTCAAAATCAGAGAGTTGTTGAGCGATCGCTAATCTTGCTTCCAACTTAGCTACACTAAACTGATTACGCAGATATTCCAAATGAGCGATGGCATTTGCTTTATCGACAGTTAATCGAATTTGAGTGTCTATTGCTTTTTGATATTCCTGATTCACAAGCAACACCTCAAAGCGACGAGCCTTGCGTTGAGCATCATTTTTCAAATCCATCTCAAAGGCGGCGGTGCGGTCTGCATTGCCTTCAAATCGGTTAACTTGGTGCTGCACTGCCATCAACTGAGAGTCTATTTCATTAGCCCGTTGAGCAGCTTGTGCGATCGCAGCTGGATAATGACTCAGTTGCATCATTTAATAATTTTCCTCTAAGGTCAATAATGTAGTGTTTAAGTATAAGACCAACCCTTGAATTCATTTACCAAAAGGCTGTCACAGAGCATTTTTACACTTAACTCAGCTTGGTGGATATTGAAGTATGCGGCTAACAAAGTAAGCCTGCTTATGCAGGCTAATTATTTTCTGCTAAATTCTGTACTTTAGCTCAAGCTGCTTCCCGCAGTTGTGGTTGTGAGGGCACACTCACTTCTGGAAATGAAAGCGAGAGTTGTTCGGCTTGAGGTACTGCGGCTTGCTCCAGAACTTGAACTTCGATATTCACGCTCACCAAATAACTACCTGTATCAGCACCAACTGCTTCGGCAATTAGTTTAGCAATGTCTGGGCGTTTGGCAGTCAGCGGGTCACGTAAAATACACCGATCCCATTCATGCTTGGCAGTCGGATTGAGGTTGAGAATATAATGCTTCATCATCGAACTAACCCTTGAATCCATCTTCCAGAAGGTTTTCACAGAGCCATTATGCATTTGGCTAGGCTTTGTGGACGCTATACTCATTATAGTATATTTGTACTAAACTTGGCGATATCTGAGTCAGAAAGTAGGAAATATATCATGTCCGGCTAATTAGCTATATTCCCGAATCTATGCAGAAAGCCCAAAATCCCTCCTCTTTGCGGTATTAATCATAAGTCTTTAATCGGACACGATTAAGCTGTTCCACATTTAATTTGCATAATTAGCGTAGGCTTTTCGGACTATGCCACAAGAATTATATAAATTTTGGATATGCAAACTAGATGTCGTTTAGCTTATAAACCATTCGTAAAAGCGTATTAGGTGTGTCTTAGCGATATTCCTGTGCTACATCCGATTAGTTAAAAGACTTCTAACAAATAATCAAAGCACAATTTCTACGATGGGCAAAGCCAACGCCAAATTTATTTATTCCTTTCTTCTCCAATTTGGTGGTGCCTCTGAATTCTAATCCCAGAAAATCTGCCTATAGGTAAATTCTAATACGAAGATATTGGAACTAAGCTTACAAAGCAATACCTTATATTTATGTAAACCGCTATATGGTAGATATCTATATTATTGACCTATTTGTGATTGGTCTACTTTTGCTGATGGTAACGTTAGGGTCAGGTTGGATTACTCGCTTACCCCTTTCTTTTGCCATCATCTACCTAGTAGTTGGTATTTTTCTAGGCCCTTCTGCCTTAGGGCTGATTCAGTTACGTCGAGATAACGTTTTTAACACCGAACTGCTGGAGAAAATAACAGAACTTGTAGTAATTATTTCTGTGTTTAGCTGCGGCTTAAGAATTGTTCGTCCTCTAAAGTTGGGTGTTTGGGATATTACGGTGCGATTGATTGTATTTCTGATGCCAATTTCAATTTTTGCTCTGGCTGTGGTGGGTAAATTGTTTTTAGGGATGAATTGGGGAGAAGCAATTTTATTAGGAGCAATTCTCGCACCTACCGATCCAGTATTAGCATCAGAAGTACAACTCACAAGTACAAATGATCAAGATGAGTTGAGATTTGGTTTAACTTCTGAAGGTGGGTTAAATGATGCTTTAGCTTTCCCCTTCGTTTATTTTGGCATTCATGCCTTAGAAAATGATAACTGGAGCGACTGGTTTAAACAGTGGATTGCGGTTGATTTAATATGGGCGATCGCAGCTGGTATTGTTATGGGAATTGTTGTTGCAAAATCTATAGTTTGGATTGAAAAAAAAATTCAGAAACGCCGTGCTACCGATAAGTTAATGGAAGACTTTATTGCTATCAGCACAATTCTTTTAACTTATTCTTTAACAGAAATGGTGAATGGCTATGGATTTCTGGCGGTATTTGTTGCCGGGTTAGTTGTGCAACGCAGTTACAGAAATCCTGAAAAACCGCTAGCACAATTGGAATTTGTTGAGCAAATTGAAAAGCTGCTGGAAGTTGGGACAATTTTACTATTAGGTTCAATATTATTATTGAAACCAATGCTTAATTATGCTATGCAATCTTTGATAGTGATAATTTTGTTATTCTTGATAATCAGACCTGTAGGAGTTTGGATTAGCACAATAGGTAAACGTCCTCTAGAATCACACCGCCGAACCTTACACCCAGGAACTCGGTTATTATTTGGATGGTTTGGTATTCGCGGTGTCGGTTCTTTATATTATCTTGCCTATGCATTTGGTCATGGCTTGAAAGGTGAAGCAGCCGAACAAATTGCTTGGATAACTTACACTACTATTGTAGTTTCGGTGATTGTGCATGGAATTAGTACAACTCCATTAATGAAGTGGTATGAACGCAATTTTGCTCATGAGAGAAAAACTACTCCTCCCACCACAATAGACGAATTTGAGTAAAGGCAATTTTTCTAGGGTGTGTTATCGCCGAGAGTAAGACACCATCAATAATTTAAGGTGCGTTAGCCTTTGGCATAACACACCCTACAATTTAATTTTCTAAACCTGACTTCAAACCGAAGAGAGGCTTTGTATCTTACTTTGCATCCCTTGTCAAGAAGGAGTTAGGGGTTAGGTTTACATTTACTATTTACCTGTCACCTTTTCAATAACTTCTTTCGCTTTTTCACCAAAACTTTCTTGGGGCTTTCCTTCTTGTTCAGCCTTTAAATTCCTTTCGTAAGCCTCCTCCATAGTACTAAGGCTTCCTGCATCTTTTACTGCTTCCTCATAAGCTTCTTCTCGTTCTTCTTCTTCAACACCAACACCTGGGTCATATTCGTTAGCGCGATTAATTTTTTCTTGAGAATTTGGTTTATATTCTGGCGGTACTAGCTTTAATTCTTCAAGAGTAGTTGCATAACTAGCTTGCTGAATGAAAAGAAAGGAAGCTGACAAGCTGATGAAAATTATTAAGCCAACAACCAAAAAACTTGAACGTAACGCTTGCTTTAAAGTTAATAAAATTTTTTGCACGAAAAAATCTCCTCTTTTTATTTTATGAGCCTTGGTCATGTATAAATATATTCTATATTTAAGGCTCACAGGCATCCTAAGTGTTTACGTACAGTTCTTCCTTCTATCGCAAGGTATATTAATTTTTACCTATAGTAAAGGCGTACATTTGTACGCCCCCATCTATGTATCTGAATATTTCGTGAAATCAGATGAAATTTTTACTTAGTGTGCTTAACCCAAGCGTATTAAGCTATAACCAACTGTGATTAATTTTAATTCCTCGGCTTTGCATTACCTCTTCAAATAAATTTGTTGGTAGTGCTTCTTCCACAGCAAAAACACCTGGTTTCTTGAGTTTACCTTCTAGCAATAATTGGGCAATACTACCTGTGCCGCAACCAGAAGCCACAGCTGTATTCTCATGCACTACAGTTGAACAATAAAGGGCTGTTTCACCATTTTTTTGCCCTGTAACTTCTGAACGAACTGCTACCCCAATTCCACTAAAATTATTTGTAACATCTGTCATCGAATGGCTGACATGAGACAGAAATTCAATCATGTAACGACGCTGCATTAACCACTTGGGAAAAACGTGTGCCGCAATCCAAGTTAGGTGATTGTAAAAATCGGGAACAGAGCCAAACTTAGTAATTACAGTTTTTACTGATGGGAAGGCTTTGGGCAGTGTAAAGGTTTCTGGCATATCAAACCAGTAAACTCCGGTGCGTCTATATGGAGGTGGAAACTCAACTAGTTCTCTTTCACTATAAGGCTTGACTACCTGCCATTTTCCATCTATCCAAGTCTCAAAAGGATACTGCAACCCAAGAAAAGTTGTCCGCATCACTGTAATGCCAGCACCACCAGAACCCGAAACTAAATAACTTAAATGGATTTTTTCTGGTTGATCAAATTGTTCAACTCCCTGACGTACCATGCTGTTAGAAATACCAGGAAAAATGCCAGTATTAATAATTGCCGTCACGCCAGCCGCAGCAGCTTGTTCATTATACTTGAGAGCTTTGCTGGTGTAGGAACGATGGTCGCTGACATCTACATAGTTAACGCCTTGAGCAATACAGGTTTCGAGAACATTAGTATCTCGATAGTGAAATGGGCCAGCACAGTGGATGACTAAGTTAGAGTTTGCGATCGCATCTCGCAGCTTGTCAAGTTCTGCCAAGTCCAACACCAAAAACTGCACTTGTCCTCCCGAAGACAAGCTAACAGCCTCCCCAAACTCCGCAGAACGTCCAGTAATCGTAATTTGTGCCTGCGTATGGGTAGCTAGATCCTGAGCAACAGTGCTACCAATCCGCCCCCGTCCACCAATAATTAAAACGCTGTCTGTCATTACTCCAGATTAGCAATACTAATCTTATTTCAGCAGTTTTCTGTCCCCTTTGTCATCGGTTACAAGTATGACTTGCCTGCCAACGAAGGAGGACTTTTCAATTAGTGTTAGTTGATCAGTTTTGCGCTTCAATTTGCCTAACTACCGTTAGCGCCGAATAACTCACTCCAGCAGTACCTTCGCCTGGATGGGTGGAGTCACCAACTAACCACAGATGCTGGATTGGTGTACGATTGGCGAACCCAAAGGGGCCAAAGGTAGGAATTCTTTGACCAATACCGCCAACTATACCGCGATCGCGGGCTGTGAAATGAGCAAAGGTGCGCGGTGTTGCGGCTTCTTGATGAATAATCGTTTCTGGTTTGAGATAGAAGTATTGGGCAAGACGAGCGATCGCTTCTTGGGTAAACTTTTCTTTAAGTCCTTCATAATCATCAGTCTGCCACCACTGTGCAGGATCGACAAATGAAGAAGCGATAATTGTCGCTTTCCCTTCTGGTGCGCGGCCATCTCCAGGATGACTGACGGAAACAAATAGGGAATTATTCTCGCCAATGGGCCCATTCACATCATACAAAAATTGCAGGTGGGGAGGGCATCCAGGCGGAATCGCGCTGGCATCTACACCCAAATAAATCACAAACGCACTCGATGCTTGGGGTAGTTTTTCCACGCGGTTTTTATATGCAGATGGCGCTTGTTCTCCCAATAACTGCACCAAGTTTTGCACGGTGACATTAGTAACTATATGGTCGGCTGCTTCTGTCCAGACTTCGCCAGTTTTCTGATTTCTAATGACTACAGCACTGGCTTTACCGTTTTCTACTTTGATTTGTTCTACAGTGTGGCGCATCAACAATTTGCCGCCATCTCTTTCTAAAGATTGTACCAGGCGATCGCTTAGTACTTGCATACTTCCCTGGAGGTGAAACAATCCTTGGGGCAGTTGGGATACACTCAACGCTGTTGCGGCATAAAGTAATGCTGTCTTCTCTGCATCCACCTGGGAATACAACTTCAGTTGCAAATCTAAAAAAGTCCTCAGTCGTTGGTTATTTCCCAGTCCACATAACCGTAAAGCATCTCCTACCGTAAACAAAGTGAAGGGTACAGTAATTAATGTACTGGGACGCACTGCTTGCGCTAGCTGCCACAAATCCCATAAATTACGTGGTGGTAGCACCGGATCGCGTCCTTGAAATTCCCAACTGGCATTAAATAAAGTTGCCATCAACTGCCAAAACGGTTCGCTACCAGGAAACTGTTTTTGTCGTTCCTCTTGCCATTTCTCTTGGTCGCGCCAGACATTAATTGGTGTGCTTTCCCCAGGTAAATAGACTGCACAAGCAGGATCACAAGGCGTTGCTGGCGGTAAATCTATTGACAATTCTGAGAAAATGCGGTGGTGAATTCCCCCTGGTTCCAACCCCGCCACCTGAGTTGCTCCCACATCAAAGGTAAATCCCTGCCGTTTAAACGTCGAAGCACAGCCTCCGGGTACGAGGGCCTGATCCAAAATTAAGACGCTGTAACCTCTATGAGCTAATAATGCTCCAGCAGTCAGTCCACCTATTCCGGCACCGATAACGGCGACATGAGAGTTACTTTTGTCAAGAGAAATGCTGGACATTGATTAGTTTATTTAAAATTCTTAATACTTTTACTTATAATTTTACCTTCTCTGCGCCATCTGTGCCCAGCGTACTGCAAAGAAACCTAACCCCCAACCCCTTCCCTATAAGGGAAGGGGAGTAAGATTCAAAGCCTCTCTCCTCTTAGGAGAGAGGTTTGGAGAGAGGTAAAAGTGAATCACCAACTGATCACCCTAAACCCAAAAAATTTGAAATCAACGGCAATAGATTGCTGCACTGTTCAACCAACTTTGTGGCACTGGGTAAACTAGAAATTGTCCCTTTTAAAATCTTTATAGCCGTTTTCGCCGCCTTTTGCATCGCCCCCTCTTGAGGACTTTTCCCCGCTTCTGCTAAGGCTTTCACTTGTTCTAATGCCTCAGCTTTATCTTCTTGAGGTAAGTTTGTATCAGCCTCAATCGCTGCTTGCAATTGCGTCAACAATTCCTTAATTCCCGGTTTCTCTGGTTCGGGAGACGCTGGTAACTGGTTGATAGTATTTGTTACCGTACCGCTAATATCACCCAAATTTAAAGCTTGTCCACTGGCATTAAAATCTCTGCCAACGCTGCCAATTTCAATTTTGCGGCTGGCATCATTACTGTTAGTCATATTTTTATTCTCAACTTTATTGTCAACTTGAACATTAATCGGTTTATTAGCTAATAATTTTACAATCTCTGCCATCTCTCCACTTTGTTGGCGATAAACGACTATTTGCTCATCTTTAGCTTGTAATTGTGCTTTATATTTTTCTTCTACAGCTTGCAATGTCAGCTGATAACTTTGTGCAAAATCACTATGAATCTTTTCTTTATCAGCACCATCAGGTACACCAACCTTAACGACTACTACACCATCACCTTTATTTTCAATACTCTGTAGGGCTAATTCTGTGTCTTCATTTTGATTTTGTACTGTTTGGAAGGCGTTAACAAAAGCTTTCCAGTTGATACCATCGCGGAAAATTAAATCAACAGTATTTAAAACTTCTTCAAATAGCTTGGTAAATTCTCCTGGTTGAAATTCGCCACTACTAGGACGGCGTTCGCGGTCTTCTGTTTCAGGCTTGGGATGTTCGAGAAGATAAATAAAGCGACAATCTATATTATCTAATTTGCTTGTACTTTCAATATTCCACGCTTCTACACAAGCACCTGTCATTTGGGCGCTGGTGAAGTTAGTACCTACAGCTTGAGCTAAAGTTAGGTTTGCCCGCTCTAAACAAGCGCCTTGGAAGGTGGCTTCTGTAATATCAACATCTTTTAAATTCGCTTCTTTTAAATCTGCACCTATCAGGTTAGCGCCTTTCAGGTTTGCACGAGCATAAGATTTTCCTCGACCATTACCAGTGACGAGTAATTTTATAACAGCTAATTTAGTTAATATGGTGTCGTCAACTCTGGCAAAGTCAAGTTTTTTTGCTTCATAAAAACGGGTGCGTGTTAGGTTTGCTTTTCTAAAATCTGTGTTTTTCAGGGTTGCACCAGTAAAATCAGCATCGGTTAAATTGGCATTGTGGAAGCTGGTTCCACCTGTCGCAGCAAAGGCGAGAGCAAATGAGCGAATCCAAGCATCTTTTTCATCTCCCATTAAACTACGCCAGCCAATGTAAGCGCTAAATAATGTAAAGGCTCCGGCGAAGGCTCCGGCAAAGGCTCCGGCGAAGGCTCCGGCAAAGGCTCCGGCGAAGGCTCCGGCGACGGCGACGGCTACGGCTGCGGCTCCGGCTACGGCTGCGGCGACGGCTACGGCTGCGGCTGCGGCGACGGCTCCGACTCCGGCTGCGGCTCCGGCTACGGCTGCGGCTGCGGCTCCGGCGAAGGCTCCGGCTGCGGCTGCGGCTCCGGCTGCGACTCCGGCGACGGCTTCGGCGAAGCCTCCGGCGAAGGCTCCGGCGAAGCCTCCGGCGAAGGCGAAGGCGAAGGCTCCGGCGAAGGCTCCTAAACCTGCTGTTAAACCCTTACGAATAGTAATAATACAAAAAACCAGTATCCAAATTAGGGAAACTATCCCGATGATGACGTTTTGAGTGCTTTTGATATCTAAAATATATGCGACCAATACACCAACTAAGATTGAGAAAAACCCTGATATTCCCGATAGCAGCCACGAGGCTATAAGCAACCCAATAGTCCAACGTCGCTGTAGTCCAGCCTTACCACCTGTGAAGTCAGCATCTTTAAGAATCGCCTTGGTAAAGTTTGCCCCTCTAATATCTGCCTTGCTAAAGTTGGCTCCAGTCAAGTTTTGACCTTTAAAAGAGCGACCTCGGAGATTTTGACCGGAGTAGTCTGGCGGCATAATGGCGTACTAATTTGTAATTCGTAATTAAGAAAGTCAGATTAAATCTGGGTTTGGGGGTTTGAATTTGGTGACGGATTTTAGAGAATTGGTATCACTGAGATTTTATACAAGTTTGCTATGCAATATTTCGGATTTTGGCAAAATAAGGAAAATACAAAAATTTTGGATGCAACACGCGGTATAGGCGCATGACTGCGTACCCTTACCTTTGAATGCTTAAGGTATCATCAGCAATATTGAAGTTGGTGTCACCATACTTAGCCTGTAGTTATCAATATTGCAACTGTAGCAGTCTCACAACTTACGGGAGCGGCTCCCGAACTTATGGGAGCAGTTCCCGAACTTATGGGAGCGGTTCCTGAACTTATGGGAGTGGCTCTTGAACTTATGGAAGCAGCTCCCGAACTTATGGAAGCAGCTCCCGAACTTATGGAAGCAGCTCCCGAACTTATGGGAGTAGCTCCCGAACTTATGGGAGTAGCTCCCGAACTTATGGGAGCGGTCTACTTTGCAACATTACTCACTAATTGCGGTGTTTCAAGTTCTGCTAATTATTCGGTCATAATACAGGAGCGTAGGCGCAGCCCGTCGTAAACATCCCTTTACCAATACCTTTGAGAAATTGTTGAACGAACTTTCGCTTAGTAGAATCAATATCGTTGCTTAAGAGGATGTTTGAAAAGTCGTATTGTCGGTATAAAAAGTTCTAGATCCCCCTAAATCCCCCTTAGAAAGGGGGACTTTGATTCCGGTTCCCACCTTTTTAAGGGGGGTTAGGGGGGATCTAAAAGTGCCTAAAATCACAGTGAAATACTTTTCAAACAACCTCTAAGTAAGGATGATGAGCTTTTACCAGAATTGCCAGAAAACACCCTAAATACAAAAAAAACCCGCCGTAGCGGGTTGCACAACAAAACTATGAACAATGAAAACTTGATTTAGCTGGAATACCTCATTTCAGCTTCCAGTTGACGAATTAGCTGTTCGTCGCCTTTTGCTCTGGCTATTTCCAAGCGATGCTCTAGGCTTCTTTGAATATTGGCTCTGTGAGCTTCTCGTGATTTGCTTATGCTTTGTAGTCTATTTTGATTCATAATGATTACCTGGTTTAATTTTTCAATTTATGTCTTGTATTCTTAACATAGCACATATTTTGTAGCTGTTGCTACAGAAAATATATTTTTTATATAATTTTACCAAAATATGTCTAATAACCAGATAGATCAACAACCACTCGTGACTTTACTGAGCGATTTCGGCGATCGCGATGTTTATGTAGGCATAATCAAGGGAGTCATAGCCCAAATCAACCCCAGATTGACGTTGGTAGACTTAACGCACCAAATTCCGCCGCAAGACATCGCCGCAGCCAGGTTTAGCCTGATGAATGCTTATGCTCATTTCCCAATGGGGACAGTACATCTGGCAGTAGTAGATCCAGGTGTGGGAAGCAAGCGACGAGCGATCGCAGTAGAATTTACTCAAGGGTTTTTGGTCGGGCCAGATAATGGTATATTCAGCGGCGTACTTAGTCAAAGTCTGGCGATCGCAGCCGTCGAACTTACAAATCTTAATTATTGGCGAACTTCTCAACCAAGCAAGACTTTTCACGGTAGGGATATCTTTGCACCAGTGGCGGCTAATCTTGCTAGTGGTGTGCCCCTTAAACAGCTAGGACAAGAAATTGATCCAGTAAGTTTGGTAAACCTGGATATAGGCAACTGCAAGCAGACAACAACTGGTGTAGTGGGTTGCATTCAATATATTGACCACTTTGGCAACCTAGTGAGTAACATTCCAGCGAGTTACGTGCAAGGCAAAAATTGGTATGTGCAAGTTGCTGGATTGAGTGTACCAGGCTGTGAAACTTACAGTGACGTCAAAGTGGGAGAGATAATAGCTTTAGTTGGCAGTCACGGCTGGGTAGAAATTGCTATTAATTGCGGAAATGCTCACTCACAATTACAGATTAATTTACAAGATGCACTAGAAGTCTTGTTTTTTTAAGAAAATCAGACAAGTGAATATTGCTAAAGTTAAGACAGTGAAAAAATACCAGGCTGCAAAGTGCCTGTTACTGATGTGTGGCAAAGGCAAACAAAGGGGAAAATTCTAGATATAAAACGGAGGTTGGGCAACTGCACACCACTTAAAAAGAAGCATTTTCATTCATCGTAGGCAGTGCGAATCTGACAAAAATTTCCAGAAAGCAACTGCTGAAAGACGTAAGTTTAGGAATGGTGACATGAAGTTCACCTTATTGCTCATAATAATAAAAGTAACCCTTGAGCAATTTCCTGTTGTACTCTACTAGAGACTCATAATTATATTCTTAACTATGACTACACAAACACTCTCTGCACCAGAAGTTTATCAAGGTCAGTTTGGGGAATTTACAATTACTCAGAGCGATCGCACTGGTGTAATTATCTATCGCGCTGGCTTAATGGTAGCAGCACTAAGCTTTGCGATCGGCAGCGCCTTGATTTTACTCAACAATAACCCAACTGTTGTAACTGCACTTACACCTCTATATGCTTGTTTCAGTCTCGCTCTTGGTGTAAGTTTATTTACCATCCATATCTACATGGCATCACTGCACCGAGCATTGCAAGTTTTTTGGGCGATTGGTAGTATCACATCAGTGATTCTGGCAATCACTAGTAGTGAACCTTTAGCTCTTGCTGTTTACAATCAGCCAATTACCTTATTTGGGGTTGGTTTTATTTTCGTAGCTTTGACAGGTATTTATTTTAAAGAGGCTTTTTGCTTCAATCGGCTGGAAACCAAAGTATTAACCCCAATTGTACCGCTACTGTTGTTAGGACATTTGGTGGGAATTTTACCAACTCAGGGAGAAGGCATTTTATTAGGAACTTGGGCAATATTATTTTTAGTATTTGCCCTCCGAAAGACAGTACAAGCAATTCCTGCTGATATTGGAGATAAGTCTGTGTTTAACTACTTGAAAGAACAACGTTTAGCTAAGGTTTAATGCGGAGAAAAAATCGTCGGTGTCAAAAATTTCCCAAAATCAAACTAACCAAACGCCAAGAAATGTGGACACTTACGGCTCAAGGGTGGGCGATTGCGATCGCTTTGATTGTTTACTTAATATTTTTCACTATTACTCATGTACACTCATTTCTCGCCGTAACTTCCCCGATACAATCAGCAGAAGTATTAGTTGTTGAAGGATGGCTACCAGATTACGCTATAGAAAAAGCTTTGACTGAATTTAAAAACGGTTCTTATCATCAAATAATTACTACTGGAGGTACATTAGGAAGAGGAAGTTATCTTACCGGATACAAGAACTTTGCAGACGTGTCGGCTGACACTTTCATAAAACTCGGTTTAGAAGCAGAAAAAGTAGTAGCTGTTCCGACACCTTTTGTGGTTAAGGATCGTAGTTATGCATCTGCTGCTGAATTTGAGCGTTGGCTATCCAATTCAAATTTAAAGATAGAATCGATTAATCTTTTTTCCTTGGACGTTCATGCCCGTAGGAGTTGGTTTCTTTTTAAAAAAATACTTACCCCTCAAATTAATGTTGGTGTGATTGCTGCCACAACGCAAGATTATAATCCAAACAAATGGTGGGGTTCTAGCGAAGGTGTGCGGACAGTTCTTGATGAAGGTATAGCTTATCTTTATGCACGGTTTTTGAATTGGAAAGCCTAACAGTGATACAGCATAAATATCGGTTTCGGCAGCCATTTAATTTTGAATTTTAGATTTTAGATTTTTCAGTCAATCCAAAATCCAAAATTCAAAATAATATTACTTACCGAGGATTTGTAATAATGCTTGCCGATAAATTTTCAGACCCTCTGCATTCAGATGGTCGCCATCACTGGTCAAATTTTCTTTAAGAACATTATTTTCATATAATGGTGCTAGTCCGGCTGCGGCAACTGGTACTTTTTCTGTTTCAGCAACTTGATTAATCAAAACATTAATTTGTTCAACTCTAGCAAGTGGGGCTGCTACAGTTGGATCTGAGCTTGCTGCAACTGTCGAATAAAAAGCCGGAATCAGAAAAATCTCTTTAGTTCCCATTGTGCGAAGAAGTGCGATCGCCTCTTGGAGATTTTTGCTAAATAACTCATCACTAATTTTATACAAAGCATCATTTCCACCTATGGCAATAATGGCTTTTTCGCATTTAACCTTGGTAGGAATTAAACTTTTGAGTTGTTCTAGTAACGAGATTGTACTCAGACCATTTAATCCAAAATTAAAAGTACCACTCCCAAGGGTATTGCCAAGTCCAGCCGAAATAGAATCGCCAAATAAGCAACCTGAGAACTGTTTATCCTGGGCGGCGAGTGTCTGATATTGCAGTGCAATTTTCCCTAAAGGTGAAGAACTTACGTCATCTTTCGGCGGCGCATCAGCAGAACTAGAAGAGAAATTTGCCATACCCGCTAGCTTCTGAATTTTTGACACATCAACAACTAATTGATTACTGGGATAGGCTTGTAGAAAGCTGGTTATTCCTAGACCTTCTGGCGATCTTGCTCCGATGATAATGGCCGATCGTAGTGCTTGTATACTAGCTCGATCGCGACGAGCGATCGCACCAGAAGCAAAAGATAAAATTTGCTTGCCCATTCCTGTATTTATCAGCTTATCTAAAGCCACAATATCAAGCGACATTTTCACCTGAAGGGCTTCTTGGAACTTCTGTTTGTCCTTAGGGCTGAGGTAATGTAGAAAAGATTGCAGATCGGCAGAAACCTTTTGTGTCTCGCCATAGTTGCGTATATCTGCCACCGGGATCGATTGCTCAAACAATCCGTACCTGACAGTAACTTTTTCAGCGGCCAAACTAGGTAACAAACCAAGTCCACTATGCACCAGTAAAAATATTAAGCACCCAGATAGGCTTATTAGAAGACGATAGAAATATTTCATCACACAAGATAAGAAGATAGATAGTCAATAGTTAATAGTCAAGAGTCAAGAGTCAAAAGTCAAGAGGAATTGGGAAAGAGGAGGCAGATCGCCCAGCGTGTCGTAGCGTAGATAAGGCAGAAGTTCTTTGTAGAGACGGCGATTCATCGCGTCTCTTGCTTTAACCGAACAGTATTGCCCCCACTCCATCAACAGCCAACCTCAATTTGGGAATACTCAATCCAACAGTGTGAGGATAGAACGGTGGTAGAAGAAAGCGCATATTGGTTAGCTTGGGCGCAAATTTCGGGAATTGGGCCGGTATTACTGCGACGGCTACAACAGCATTTTGGCACGCTGGCAACAGCTTGGAACGCTACTAAGGTGCAGTTGGGAGAGGTGGAAGGTTTGGGTTTCCAAACACTAGAAAAAGTAGTACAACAGCGATCGCGTTTGCATCCAGAACAACTATTCACTAAGCACCAACAGGAAAACTCCCATTTCTGGACACCAGCAGATGCAGATTATCCTCGTTTACTGTTGGAAACTCCCAGTCCACCGCCGATTTTGTACTATCGCGGTGAAGTCGAACTCCAAGAAAATCTCGGACAAAAACCGATGGTTGGGATTGTCGGCACACGCCAACCCTCAGAATATGGTATCCGTTGGACTCGCCAAATTAGTACAGCTTTGGCTAAAAATGGCTTTACAGTTGTTTCTGGGATGGCAGAGGGAATTGACACAGAAAGCCACATCGCCGCCATGAAAGCAGG
This sequence comes from Nostoc sp. 'Lobaria pulmonaria (5183) cyanobiont', assembly GCF_002949795.1. Taxonomy (NCBI): domain Bacteria; kingdom Bacillati; phylum Cyanobacteriota; class Cyanophyceae; order Nostocales; family Nostocaceae; genus Nostoc; species Nostoc sp. 'Lobaria pulmonaria (5183) cyanobiont'. Next base: position 6,597,475 of record NZ_CP026692.1, read on the forward strand.
TGGACGCACGATCGCAGTTTTGGGGACTGGTGTTGATGTCATTTATCCGCATAAAAATCGGGATTTGTACAAGCAAATTTTGACGGCTGGGTTAGTAGTGAGTGAGTACCCTACAAAAACCCCACCCGATCGCACGCACTTTCCGCGTCGCAACCGGATTATTGCAGGTTTAAGCCGCGCCATCCTGGTAATGGAAGCGCCTTTAAAATCTGGTGCTTTAATTACTGCTACCTACGCAAATGAATTTGGTAGAGATGTCTATGCACTGCCAGGGAGAGTGGACGATCATCCATCCCAAGGGTGCTTAAAGTTACTGAGTCAAGGAGCTTCTTTCATCCTCAAGGAACTAGACGAACTGTTAACAATGTTAGGAGCAATACCACAAATTGATGGAGTCGAGGCTTCTACAGCACCAGAACAGTTAATGCCAACTTTATCACCAGAATTGCAAATGGTGATGGATGCACTAACAAGTGAAGCTTTACCCTTCGATTTTATTGTCCAACAAACTGGCATGGCTGCTGGTTCAGTTTCCAGTGCGTTGTTACAGTTGGAACTTATGGGTTTAGTTTCGCAACTGCCCGGAATGCGGTATCACAAAAGTTAAGAGGCAAAACCATCTTTAATTATGAATTATCTTGGGGGATAATACTGAGGATTCATTCCTGGCGATTGATAACCGTTTGTCGGTACAGTACTTCCCATGCCGTTGGGTACAGGAGTGACAATAGGAGGCTGATAAATGCTCATGGGCGCAGTGCCTGTTGTACTGTTGGGTAGAGCCGGATTCACAACCTGGGGCTGATAACCATTTGCGGGTACAGTGTTTGTAGTAGTGTTGGGTGTGACAGAATTTTGGCTAAACTCTTGGTAGGCAGCACGAGAAATTGAACTAATCAATTTTTCGGCACGAGGATCGTTTTCTGGGCGTTGTACCATAACAGAAGCTATGTAGCGCTTACCAGTTGGAACAACAATTAAACCTGTGTCTGCTAACATCATGCCGATATCACCCGTTTTGTGGAATGCTCTTGCACCTGTTCCCAAACCTGATGGCAGCAGAGTGTCTTTCTGGGTGCGACGCAAGATATCGAGCATGAGATCGCGTGATGGCATACTGACTAAATTTCCCTGACTGACAATCGCCATCAAATTCCCTAATTCTTTAGGACTTGTAGTATTTGTCCCTTCCAAATCTGGAAGTTGATTCCGAATTGTGGTGGTTGTCAATCCCCAAGTGCGGAAACGCTGGTTTAAAGCCTCCATCCCTCCCAGTTTGGCAATCAGCATATTTGTCGCCGTGTTGTCGCTAATTGTAATCATTTTAGTCACGACTTCCAGAGCGGCGTACTGGGTTCCGGCGGGTTTGTATTGCAGATTTCCCGAACCGCCAGCTACCATATCCTGTTGCATAGTTAGCATTTCATCCAGGCGAATTTTACCTGCGTCCACATCCTGGAAAAAGGCAATCAGAATCGGTACTTTAATCGTGCTAGCTGCTGGAAAACTGGTAGAGCCGTTGACATCTACATAATTACCAGTATCCAAATCTACTAAGAAAACTCCTGGTGTGAGACTTGGGTTGGTAGCCGCCAAATTTTGCACGGCATTTTTCAAAGAGGTAATTTCCTGGGATAGGTATAGGCTTGAAGATGCAGTTTGGGGAGTTTGGGCAGGTTGTGGTTGCGATCGCGCCACATTACTATTAGATTGGGGCGCAGAAGTTGTGCTGATGCGATTAGCCGGGTCTAATACTGACAACACCGTGCCCACAATTGCACCCATCCCAACACCCACAATCAACAAGCGCACAACATACAACATGGTTTTGGCCATTGGCTTTAACCGCGTCTTGCGCGATGAACGCTGGCCTCTTTTTGGCTTTTCCATCCGCACTGTTTTCACCATCACAGCACCTGGTCGAAAGGGAGGAATTTTCCCCTTCACACTAGGTATTGGTTTTACTGCCGTTGGCATGACTAACCCCGACTTTACCCTACGTGTAGCACCAGGGATTGGGGGAGGACTAATCGGATTTTTTGGGCGTGTTAGCGTCCCTTCTCGTCCATTCGCAGCTTGCTGCTGGCTGTTAGCTTTAACTTTCTTCTTTACCACTTTTTGAACTTTTTGTGGCGGCTGGCGGCGATTTAAGGGTTGTCGCCGCGAGAAAGCTGTTAGTTCGTCACTTGACTCTGACACAGTTACTCCTTGTGACCCACTTGACTGTTTTCTTGCAGACTCCTGACCCAAAACTTAATCTTTAAGCAATATTAATACTCAAATTCCACTTTGCCACTAAGTAGCATTTTTGTGTTTAGTTTAAGCCATATTAAATATTTTGGGGGGATGATTGCGTATATATTAAACAAATAATTACAAGTTTTCACCATCCCTCTGGTTTTTCAGGGCCCATTCTACCTGCTGCAAAATCCCTCGCAGCATGGCTACTTCCCCAGTTTTCAGGTGAGCGCGATTATATAGTTGGCGAAATTTTCCCATGCGACTAGCTGCCGTATGGGGATAAACATAACCAATTTTCAGTAATAGTGATTCTAATTGCTGGTAGTATCCTTCCACAACTTCTATTGGGGCGATTTCAGTTTGGGTTATGGTCTGAGTATTAGGTTGCTGGGCGCATTGTGACAATTCATAACAGCAGATTGCTACGGCGGTGGCCAAATTCAGGGCTACATAATCTTGACTTGTGGGAATACCAACAAACCTCTGTGCATAATTTAATTCTTCATTGCTTAATCCCCGGTCTTCCCTGCCAAAAATCAGGGCTGCGGGTTTTTCTGGTTCCTCTAGTAACCAGGGTAGTGCAGTACGAGGATTTTCTAAAGGTGTTTCTAAACTGCGAACACGACCAGTGGTAGCGATCGCCCGTACACATCCATGCAACGCTTCTGGTAAGGTTTCCACCAATACCGCAGATTCTATAATTTCTTGAGCATGAACAGCCATCATCAAAGCTTCCGTCGATAGCGGATCGCATTGGGGGTTCACTAATACTAAATGATATAGCCCGAAATTTTTCATTACCCTGGCGATCGCGCCGATATTTATCGGCCCAGCTGGTTCTACTAACACAATTCTTAATCCAGCCAAGCCCATTTTTTGCCTCCTGCGATCGCACCAAATGATATTTTTAGGCTAATTCTCAACATTATGGTTCTGCTGAAGAGTTTCCTTGAAATCATTCTAGCTGTGTCAGGTCTGAACAGTTCAGCGTAATCTTTGCCGAACGGCAAGTCGTTCGTCGTTATTTATTTGTAGCAATCTAAATGATATATCGCAAAATTTTTCATTCCCCTGGCGATCGCATCGACATTGCTCGGTATGGGTAAGCGCATCTCAAATGCTATTGAAAAGAGGGTTTAAAGACATCATCTGTCAGAAGCAAGCAGCAAGAATAGTCAGCATATAGTTATCTATCTATAAATAACTATATGCATAGATCGCTCTAATATAAGTTTCTTCTGCGCTGAAGGGCTTGCATCTTCACATCTTTGGGTGTTATTTTGCTCATCAACTTACTCCATTAATTCCTTGGGTGGCAATCCGCCCCAGTGAGCCACGGCTTGCGGAGTATCCTTCCATACTTTTGGTCTTTGAGGAAAATCTTCGTGCCAGGGTCGCGGTTCAAAATATCCGACTTCGTTGAGCATGATATCTATTTCGGTAAATAGTTCGACTATGTTTTTGTCGGGATCTTTATGATACGTAGCGATGTTATGTCCTATCCCGTGGCGTACCGGCCCCCAAAGCGGCGTAATGTTGTGCCTTACCAAAAAATCACAAGCGGTTTGTATATGTGCCCAGTCTCGTAATTGAAAGGCAATATGGAACATTTTTTGCTGTTTAGACTGCAAAAAATTCATAGTATGGTGATCCTGATTGCATCGCATGAAGACAAAGCTATCTTCGAGCCAGTCAGACACGCGAAAGCCTAACATATTTTGATAAAAATCAACACATTTATGGACATCATGCACATACATGGCGACGTGCCCTAATTTTTCAGGGACGATGGCTGTTTCTCGAAACCCATGACTGACTTGTTGAATGGTTGAATATAGCTGGAGAGTATGTCCTTCAGGATCGCAAAACTCAAGCAGTTCCGGTATCCCTGGTTGGGCATCTGTTTTTTGCTCTACCTGGATGCCTGCGTCACGCAGTTGTTTCGCTGCCTGTTTCAGTGTCTGACTACTATCAATTTGAAAAGCAAAGTGATTATGACCGCTTTCTGTCGAGGGATAGAGAATGATTGTATGATGATCTACTGCACAGCTTAAATAGACAGCTCCATCAGAGCCTCGTTCGGTCAGAGTAAACCCCAGAATTTCTGTATAGTATGCCAGCATAGCTTCTACGTCTGGCGTTTTAAATCCAGCATGACCTATCTTTGCTACTTGTACCATTTATTTTCTCCTTTGCGTTTACCTGACCGACAACCTAAAAATAGCTTTATTCATTTGCAGTCAGAGTATTGAAAACTGGTTAGTAGATGTATTCTAGGTAAAAAACACTTCTGCAAGCGATAACAGACTAACAAAATATGTCTCACATTCTTCTCGAAAATCTCAGAAAGACTTTCTTTGTATCTGAACGTTCTTCTGGGCTTTTCGGTTCAATCCGAGGGCTTGTGCAACGAAAAACAAGAGTTGTTTATGCCCTTAAAGGAGTTTCGTTTTCCTTGGAGCGGGGAGAACTTGTAGGATACATTGGCTCAAATGGAGCTGGGAAATCGACTACGATTAAAATTTTAAGCGGTATTCTCGTACCTTCCAGTGGAAAATGCATAATTGGCGGACGAACTCCTTGGAAAGATAGAATCGCGCACGCTAATCGTATTGGTGTAGTGTTTGGTCAAAGAACGCAACTTTGGTGGGATTTGCCAGTGATTGAGTCTTTCGATTTACTGCGGGATATTTATCGCGTTCCCCAATTAGAGTATCGCCAGACACGCGAAGAAATGATTGATTTGCTTGGTCTTGCCAGCTTTCTCTCGACTCCGGTGAGGCAGTTAAGCCTTGGTCAAAGGATGCGATGTGATTTTGCCGCCGCAATGCTTCACAGACCGGAAATTCTTTTTCTTGATGAACCCACCATCGGGCTTGATGCAGTTTCAAAGCTGGCAGTCAGAAAATTTATCAAAGCGCTGAATAAAACTCATCAAGTAACTACCATCCTGACTACCCATGATATGGATGATATTGAGGCATTGTGCGATCGCATAATTATTATTGGTGGAGGTGAGATCCTTTGTGATGGATCTTTAGCAGCATTACGTTCTCAAGTTTCCTCGCGTCGCTACTTAAGAATTGACCTAGCAAACGATGATTTCTTCTTTGAGGAAGAAGGAGTCAGTATTATCTCTAAAGAAGGTCGCACCGTAACTCTTGCCTTCGATCCTTTGCTCAAGAAAGTGGCACAATTCAACTACCTCAACTCAAAGCTGAAGTAACCATCCAGCGAGATAAATGGGGAATTCCCCATTTATATGCTGCCAACTCCCACGATTTATTTATGGCACAAGGTTATATCCACGCCCAAGACCGTTTTTGGCAAATGGATTTTTGGCGACACATCGGTTCTGGGCGACTCTCAGAAATGTTTGGTTCCTCTCAGGTTGAGACTGATAGATAGTTCCAAAATTGCGAGAGTAGATGCTGTGGGATTAATTACCGACAGGCGCTTTTCTGGCAGTATTTATGGCATGGTGGTTGGTCACGACCAGAAGCAGCAGTCGGGGGTGCGATCGCTCTTATACAAGAAGGTGATAGCATCACAATTGATGCCCAAGATCGCTTATTGCAGTTGCTATATCTGCGATGAAGAATTAGCTCGTCGTCGTGCGAATTGGCAACCTGCTGCACCACGTTACACTAAAGGCGTGTTGGCGAAATATGCCAAGTTGGTATCTTCTAGTAGCTTTGGCGCTGTAACGGATTTGGACTTGTTCTAAAAAAAAAGTTCTTGATTGTATGCAATAGCCTCTGGCTTGGAAAGTTAGAAGCTAGAAACAAGAATATACTGATTTCTGGCTTCTGACTCATTTGAGAGCGCTATATTGATTACTGAGGACTAAATACTTTACTTTTCGGTGTAGTCGTCAGAAAAGCGTTCGTCTCTTGGAATCCTGGGATGATAGCGATTTAGTTGATTGGTATTAATTGGTTTTTTCTGTTGAGCAGGGATATTTCGCCAACCTAAATCTTTGAGGATTCTCCGAGCTGCAACTTCACCTGTTCTACAACCGCCTTCCATATATCCTTGGTAGGAGGGAGAGCAGTGTTCACCAGCAAAAAATAGATTACCTACACGTTCTTGTTCAGCTCCACTTATCCCTGTCCATTGTCCGACTAAATAGCAAGCATAGGAGGCTCTTGTGTACTGCTCTCCAGGCCAATAGGCGCGAATGGCTTCACCTTGACGCAGGTTTTTGATTCCGGGGAAAATCTGATTTAATTGTGGTAAAAGTATTTGGGCTTGAGATTCTGCTGAACCTTTGTCTAAAGATAAACCATGTTTACCACCTGTAAAGTTAGTAATCAGACCTTTGGGGCCTTTTTGGTAGCGACTGGGTTCCCAGGTGTTTTGAAATCCTGTATCAGTAAATGTTGCTGCTGTTGAGTTATATTTAGTACGCCACAATTTTTGTTGATAGGCTGTAATTAATTTTGCATTTGTACCATATCCTAGTTGTGCGATCGCTTTCTTTTTAAATGCTGGTAAATTCACATCCAGCTTCACTAAACGCAAAGTGGTAAATGGCAATGCCAGCAAGATTCTTTCATAAGTGCGATCAAAAGTTTTATAACCAGACCGTAAACTAACTCGATAGCGACCATCGGGACGGATGCAGATAGCTTCCAATTCTGTTTCAGTTTGGATAGCATAAGCTAAAGAATTTGCTAGCAAACGGGGTACTTGGTCGTTACCACCACGAATGGTGTAACGTTCATCGCTTTCACCGTAGAGTGAGAATTTATCAGTGTTAGTACCAATCAAAAACAGTAGATTCAAACAGGATTGTTCTGCTGCTTCTCGGCCATATTCGGTAGTATAAGACACCTTCAGCATTTCTTGCAGAATCGGATTAATTTTTGCTTGCTCTAAATATTCTGCAATGGAAGTATTATCTAAAGCGAAAGCTGCCTGATTGTAAGAGCGATAAGTTACATCTCCATCCCCAATAGCAACTAAATCCTTCTCAATTTTATCTGCTAAAGGAATGAAGTAATTAATAATTTCTATTTCGGGAATTTTGCGTCCTTGAAAGTACCATGTTTCTGGCACTAATCCCTTATCAGTAGCGAGGACATCGACTATTGTTAAACCAAGTTCTTGAGCAAGCGATCGCAATTTCGTATGATCTGTATCAATAAATTCTCCACCTAGTTCCACAGTCACGCCAGTACCTGCTGCGTTGGCTAAACTACGCATCCGACCACCAACGCGATTCCTCGCCTCAATGATGTCTACAGGAACCCCAGCTTGACGTAAGCGGTAGGCAGCAGTTAAGCCAGAAATTCCTGCACCCACTACCAGCACCTTGGGAATCGTGGCAAAAGCCGTAGAATCACGTCCATTATGCCAAGTAGCTGTAGCTAATGCACTTGCTAATCCCAAACCCCCATACAGTAAGCGGCGACGACTGGTTCTTTGTTTTAAAATATCAACTATTTCATCTGTGGGAATGCCAGTTTTGATCGATGCCCTCGCAATTTTATAAGCGCGTTGCAAAGATCCCATTAGTGCAGACTTAGCCATCAAGTACACCTTTATTTATGCTAATTTTCAAATAGTATTAATAATTGCAGGTTTAGATAACTTTTTTGATGAACTAATTAAATTAAAATATAAAACTTAATTAAATTCCTCCTGGAAGGTTTGGTTTAGCAAAGTAAGTGGTTGTAAATAATTAAAAGTTTTTAATAAGTGGATACAGGCATTACTACAAGCCAATTTAATTAACTTAAAATTGCGTAATATAGTTTGATTTATTCTTGCCCAATTACTGATATTAGGTGAAACACTTTCCTTTATTTTTGACCTATCGCCTGTATGGATCAGGGAGATTTTAATCACAAGTGATTAGCCAGACTTGATATAACGTAGTGGCGTGGCAAGCCTAAAGGCTTGTAGTAGCGCTTTAGCCCCAAAAAACCATAAATCTAATGCACAAATTTAGCCTTGCCACGCTAGTAGGGTGTGTTACGGCTTTCGCAGGGCATCATTTCAGGTTTTCGGTGCGTTACAAAAACATCTTCTAATTATTTGTGCCTACTTACTTAGTTAAATAGTCGGTCGAGAACCACCAAAAACAGCAAAGCTAAAATTTTTGTACCAGCAATCCACATTTTGAAACCCAGCCGCTTCTAGCCAGTGAAGTTGAATATCAAGGGTTGCCATGCGATCGTATTCCATGCGTTTTTGTGCAGCTTTGAGATCCTCTTCTGAGATATTCTTAGCGCGGACAGAATTTAGCCAGTGTTGACGGTAAAGTTGTTCTAAATCAGGGGTTTTGCCGAGAACTTGATCGGCGTTGATAAATATCCCTCCAGGATTGAGAACATCATAAATCCGTTGATAAAGAAGTTCTTTGTCAACATTTGACAGATGATGAATCGATAAGGCAGAGATTATCAGGTTATAAGAACCACCTAAATCAGTCTCAATGTAGTCACCAATTAAGATTTTGGGAGATTTACCCATTTGGCTAAATCTCAACTTAGCTTTTTCTAACATCTCAGGGGCTAAGTCCAGCAAAGTGAACTCTGCATTAGGGAAGACGGACTGAACCATACCTGAGTAAAGTCCAGTACCAGCACCCAAATCTAGAACCTTTATCGGTGCAGTGCAATCGCCTGGGATGATTTCAACGGCTGTTTTGTAAAAGTCATCAAAACAGGGAATTAGAATACGACGTAAGTTATCGTAATCTCCTGCGGCAGAATTAAAAGCTTCCTGAATATTCATTTTTTAATTTTTAATAAAGTTAGAACTTTCTTTTTTAAGAATTTAATTAAAGTTGGTTCCATATACTCATATTCATTTGGTATATCTAAACAGATAATTCTTTTATCTTTAAGCAAGGTCTGAAAATTTTTCGATATAGGCTAGCTTGTCTCTGGTTGCCTAGTTATTAAAGTAAAATAGCTTATTCTGCGATCGCCTCACAAACAACTCCCAAACTACGCCAAGTATAAGCCAATACAGTTTAGTTAAGCATTTCTTTCTTCTCTTTGTGTCATTCTCTACAAGACGCTATGCAAATGCGTCCTTTGCAGTTCGTTCAAAAAATTGACATTTAGAAAGAGTTTGAGTCTTAACTGAACCGTATTGAACTATAAGCGATCGCTTACAATACACTCAGATAAGTTTGCTCAGAATTCATCGGCAAAATCCGCAACTTCCGATTTTTAAGGTCTGGTTCTAACCCTAAAAATTCCATTGGTGTTACACCCAAAAGGGCATAAGGTACTTCTGTGAGTTCCAGACAATCAAAGGTTCCTTGACGCTCTGCAATACTAAGCTCAACATCTCGAAAAATTCGCCCCTGCTTCACTTCAGCAGCAGTCTCTACCTGGGCTGCTCCACCTTGGACTAAACCTAGTTGACTAATAATGCTAGCAGGTAAACACAGCAAAGTTGCGCCCGTATCAACTAAAAGATCATCCAGAGTATAAGAGCGAACTTCCCCCGAAGAAATAAAGCCTCGTTGAGCCAAAACTTGATCAATTCGATTGGTAACAGTCAGGGTAACTATTATTTGCCCCATTTGCTTACCCTGAAGATTTGGTAGTACCAGCTTACCCATTTCAGCGAACTCCTGAAAACAAAATACTTTTGAGAGGTACTTTAAAACACAAAGACGCAAAAACGCCTCTGCGCCTCTGCGTCTCTGCATGGGATATTCTTTACCTACACCATCTCTGATTCTGCCTGCATCATCTGCTGAGGCTGCGGCTGGAACATGAACAACGAATACACCACATCTCGACGGATGTTGACCATCATATCCAAGAAGAGTTCGTAACCCTCGCTCTTATACTCAATCAGTGGATCTTTTTGACCGTAACCACGTAATCCCACTGATTCGCGCAAGGCATCCATTTGTTGCAGGTGTTCCCGCCACAGGGTATCAATGCGTTGCAAAATAAAGAAACGTTCAGCTTGGCGCATCAGTCCGGGTTGAACTTGGTCAATCTGCGCTTCTTTGAGGTCGTAAGCAATTCGCACCTGTTCATGAAGGAAGGCTTTAATCTCAGCGACTGTCATATCTTCTAATTGATTTGGCTGCAAATCTGCTAGCAGATAGACGAATTCTTTGACTTTCTCAACCAACTTTTCTAACTCCCACTCTTCGGAGGGCAAATCTACGTTGATGTAGAAGTCAACGATGTCATCCATCGTTTTTTCAGCATACTTAATCACCTGTTCTTTCAAGTCTTGACCTTCTAGCACTCGGCGGCGTTCAGCATAAATAGCACGACGTTGATTATTCATCACCTCATCATACTCAAACACCTGCTTCCGAATGTCGTAATAGTAGGTTTCAACTTTTTTCTGTGCGCCTTCCAAACTGCGGGTAAGCATCCCAGATTCGATGGGCATATCTTCTTCTACTTGGAAGGCATTCATTAACCCAGCAACGCGATCGCCACCAAAAATCCGCAGTAGGTTATCCTCTAAACTGAGAAAGAATCTTGTGGTTCCAGGGTCGCCTTGTCTTCCTGCACGTCCGCGCAACTGGTTATCAATTCGCCGCGATTCGTGGCGTTCTGTACCAATGACGTGCAAACCGCCAATTTCTACTACCTCATTGTGTTCGCGGGTAGTAAATTGTTCATACTCTTGCTTAACACGGTTGTATGCTTCCCGCAATTTCTGAATCACAGGGTCATCGATGGGAGCTTTTTCTGCTGCCACAGCTACCTTGTCTTCAGCTTCCAGTTCCGGTAAACTGCGATCGCCATACTCACGCACTGCAATTTCTACTGCATCTTTGAGTAGTTTTTCGGTTTCTTTTGTCAACTGGGTCGGGAAAATTTCTGGCGAAGCCCGCCAAGTTTTGACTTTCTTACCAGGGACAAAGCCTTGACCACCACCATGTCCTGTAGGTAATCCGGCTGGTCTTTGCACGCCAAACGCATCTTCATCTTCTGGCATGACGATCCGGGGCATAAAGTATTCCCGCAGTTTCAGACGTGCCATATATTCGGAGTTACCACCCAGAATGATGTCTGTACCTCTACCAGCCATGTTAGTAGCAATCGTTACAGCACCTTTGCGTCCGGCTTGGGCGACAATTTCCGCCTCACGTTCGACGTTTTCCGGTCGGGCGTTGAGTAATTCGTGGGGAATCTCCAACTGCTTCAGTAGCCGACTGAGAAGTTCAGATTTTTCTACACTAGTGGTTCCCACTAATACAGGTCTGCCAAGTTCGTGCATTTCGGCACATTCTTTAGCGATCGCACCCCACTTGCCTGGTTCTGTCTTGAACACCATATCAGACAAATCTTCGCGTCTGCGATCGCGGTTGGTGGGAATTACCGCAACTTCCAATTTGTAAATTTTTTCAAATTCAGGTTCTTCCGTTTTTGCCGTTCCGGTCATTCCACCCAGTTTTGGATACAGCAAAAATAGATTTTGATAAGTAATTGTCGCTAGAGTTTGAGTTTCTGGCTGAATATCTACGTGTTCTTTGGCTTCAATCGCCTGGTGAAGTCCATCGCTCCAACGCCGTCCGGGTAGTACCCGTCCAGTAAATTCATCCACAATTACCACTTCCCCATTGCGGACGATGTAATTTACATCTTTGAGGAAAAGTTCTTTGGCTTTAATTGCATTGAAAATGAAGTGCGCCCAAGGATCTTCTGGATCAAATAAATCTGTGACTCCCAAAAGATTTTCTGATTCCGCAAACCCTTCATCTGTCAAAAGCACGTTACGAGCTTTTTCATCCACATCGTAATGCTCGTCTTTTTTGAGTGTGAATGCTATTTCAGCGGCTTGCAGATATTTTTCTGTCGGTCTTTCCACCTGCCCGGAAATAATTAGCGGTGTCCGCGCCTCATCAATTAAAATCGAGTCTACCTCGTCAATCACGCAATAATTGAACGGGCGTTGCACCACATCTGCCATTGATGTCGCCATGTTATCCCGCAAGTAGTCAAACCCTACTTCGCTGTTGGTGACATAAGTAATATCGCACTCGTAATTTTTCTGGCGTTCGCTAGGAGTCATGCTTGACTGAATTAGCCCCACACTCAACCCCAAGAACCGATGCACCTGTCCCATCCATTCCGCATCCCGACGAGCTAGGTAATCGTTGACGGTAACGACGTGTACACCTTTACCAGTAAGGGCATTTAAGTAACTCGGCAAGGTAGCAACTAGTGTTTTACCTTCGCCGGTTTTCATTTCGGCAATTTGTCCTACATGTAAAATGATACCGCCAAGGAGTTGGACATCAAAGTGCCGCAAGCCTAAGACTCGCCGTCCTGCTTCCCGAATAACGGCGTAAGCTTCTGGCAATATGTCATTTAGGGTTTCGCCTTTAGCGATCCGTTGTTTAAATTCGACGGTTTTACCTTTTAACTCATCATCGGAAAGAACCTTAATTTCTTCCTCTAAAAGGTTAATTTCAGTAACAGAAGGTTGGTATTTTTTAAGCTTACGAGCGTTGGGGTCGCCCAACAAAAGTTTTAGCATGGCAGGTTATAGAACTGAATCAAAGGGGATGGAAATTAAAGGGTAGGCATTGATTATAAACATTTAACCCAGCCCAAACGTCTTGGTTGTGGATGGGTGTGAAATGAGAATTACCTCAAAAGCAGGATAAAAACTAGCCAATCATTTAATAAACTGATTGGTTTTAACTCTTATCTTATATTTACTCTTTCTTCATAGTATCATTTTGCCCCCAGATGGGGCCAGGATGCAGGAGGAGGGGAGCAGAGGGGAACTTTCTCACAGGATCTTTCCCCTCTGCTCTCTATCTCCTCTGCCCCTCTGCCTCTGGTGATGTCAGGCGGCGGAAATTGTAATCATTAGCACTGGAATGACAGCTGACACAGCTGCCAACTTGTACGGGACGTGGTAACTCAACTCCTGGATGCAAAGCTTTGAAATAACGCGAGTTATTGACGCGATATGGTGTTTCTTCGTCATCTAGCTGCACACGGGAGAAAGTCGAAAGATATTTCCACACCAAGATGCGTGGCGGATCGATTAAAGGCTGGAGTTGTGTGCCGTAGTGCTGCGAGTCTTGCAGGATATTTTTCCAAGTTTGGGTAGGTAAAACGGCTGGTGGTATGGCAATGTGACATCTGGAGCAGTTTTCTAAATAGAGTTCTTGCCCCAGTTGGTATTGTGCGGGTACTACGTCAACAGTGCCAATTTCAGCGGGAGGAGTCGCACTTTGGGCGTTAGTTGCCAAGGCTAGAAGCCAGCCCATAGCTAAACTCCACGTTACAATTACCAGAAGTAAACCGAAAAATTGGCGTTTGAATTCACGTTCGGCGCTTGGCTGTAGTGCTTGGCGTTGGCGTAGCCCGCCATAGGCATCGCGGATTTTGCGCTTAACAAAAATTGACATTCCTCACATTCCCAGATATTTCAAAGTGGCGCTTGTGCTAATCATAAGACTTACGCAGTATTGGCAGTGTTTTATAATTTTGCGTAAGTAGTTTTGGCAAGCAACACATCTTTCATATCCACAACAGTAATATAAATATTTATTCAGCGCACCACTGACTCTATAAGGAAAAATGTTCTAGTAGTTTTAACCTGACTCACTATAAAAATCAGCCACAATATATCGGATTTCATTTACACCAATATCTTCTCGGTCAGATTTGGAAGAAATCGTTAGTAGCAAAATACTTGTAAGTGACTCAACTTGATAAATCAATCGGTATCCAGCACTCTTACTTTTTTGGATAATACTGTTACTTTCAGCTGGTAAATAATATACGCTTCACCAATGACCGCGTACGAGTCAAGTCTGACTCTACTGACGCAGAATAAACCGGAGGAAAAGCGCAAAAAAATATTTTCCCCAGCAAGAAATGCAGTTACCGCCACCTCGGATAGCTGTTTTTTAGATCATTGAAGTCACTTTGTATTAAGGAATAGAAACCGATCGCAATAATCGCTCAACAACAGTCCTTGAATTGCGTCCTCCTCTAGGAATAAGGCGATGGCAAAGAACATGAGGGACAAGAAATTTCACATCATCGGGAATAGCATAATCACGCCCTAATAAAAAAGCTAGCGCTTGGGCAGCCCGTTGTAATGCTAATGTGCCACGCGGACTGACACCAAGAGCGATTTCCTCATCTTGGCGTGTTGCCCGCACCAATTCCAGGATGTACTGTTGCAAGGAGGTTGCCACTTTTACTTGAGAGCAGAGGTAACGCAATTCCTGTACTTCTGCCAAGGTAATACAAGGCTGCAAATTAGCAACTTTTACACCATTTTGGAGATTTTGCAGCATCAAGAGTTCTTCTGCCTCAGAAGGATAGCCCAAACTTAGCGATAACATAAACCGATCCATTTGCGCTTCTGGTAGGGGAAAAGTACCTTGATACTCGATAGGGTTTTGAGTGGCAATGACAAAAAAGGGCTGAGGAACTGCACGAGAGACACCATCGACTGTTACCTGATGTTCCTCCATAACTTCCAGTAAAGCTGACTGAGTGCGGGGTGTAGCGCGGTTGATTTCGTCAGCCAATAGCACATTGGTAAAGACTGGCCCAGGCAGAAAAGTAAATTCGCCGCTTTTTGGATTCCAAATGTTAGTACCAGTAATGTCAGTTGGCAGTAAATCGGGAGTGCATTGTAGCCGTTGAAACTTGCCATCCAGTGAACGAGCTAAGGATTTAGCGAGCAGAGTTTTACCAACACCAGGAACATCTTCTAAAAGAGCATGACCACCACCTAACAAGGCGACTAGCACTAAGCGTATTGCTTCAGCTTTGCCAACGATGGTAAGAGCCAGATTTTGTGTTAAAGCGTCGATTTTTTCTCTCATGCGTTGTGGGGAGTGGGGAGTGGGGAAGCAGGGGAGCAGGGGAGCAAAGGAGAAGTTGCAGTAAGTTTATCCCCTTTGCACCTCTGCCTCTTCCCATGCCCAATGCCCTATCTATTGTTCCCACTAAGCACTCAAAACTTCTCTAGCAACAACGCAGTCAAGTTGAATTTGTGTTTTCAGGGCTTCGATAGAAGGAAATTTTTGTTCGGAGCGCAAAAATTTAACTAGCTGCACAACCAGTTTTTTGCCATACAAATCACCTGACCAATTGAATAAATGTACTTCCGCAGATGAATAAGTGCCGTTTACAGTTGGACGATTACCGATATTCATGACGCCCAAGTTCTCACTAGGAGCGGTATCTGATATTTCATCGAGAGTGAAAACGCGGACAGCGTAAACTCCTTGGCGGGGCACAAACTTTTCTTTTGGTAGTTGGAGGTTAGCAGTGGGAAAGCCAATTGTTCTGCCCAATTGTTGACCTTGAACGACATCACCAAGGAGGGTGTAGGGGCGTCCTAATAATAGATTTGCGTTTTCGATGTCTCCCTGCTCAAGGGTTTGGCGGATCAATGAAGTGCTAATGCGGGCATCTTGAGTCGGAGTAGTACTGACACAATTGGTTTGGGTGGACGAATCACCTGTATAAGTTTGTAAGGGAACGATGGTAACGGGAATATTGTGCTTGGCGGCGAGTAATTGCAAATCTTGAGCAGTACCACTGCGCTTTTCGCCAAAACAAAAATCCTGCCCGATGCTAATTCGTTGGCATCGCAGTTGTTGC
Organism: Nostoc sp. 'Lobaria pulmonaria (5183) cyanobiont'; assembly: GCF_002949795.1. Lineage (NCBI taxonomy): Bacteria > Bacillati > Cyanobacteriota > Cyanophyceae > Nostocales > Nostocaceae > Nostoc > Nostoc sp. 'Lobaria pulmonaria (5183) cyanobiont'. The sequence continues at coordinate 6,613,305 of NZ_CP026692.1, forward strand.
ACGAGAATTTTTTCGACAAATTCTTCGGGGGTCAACGCAGACAATTCTTTGTCAAAGGGTAGTAGTACCAATTGCTCTACCCCAAGCGATCGCAATTGTTGGACTTTTTCATCCAGTGGCGTTAACAAAGTCCGGGGTTGCCCCGTAAAGAACTCCTGTGGATGGGGGTCAAAGGTGACAACTGTTGAGTAGGTATATTCTGGATTTGTCAGTTGATTTTCCTTTGACTGCGGACTACTAGCTACTGACAAATGACCACCAGCGTGCAAGACTGGTTGAATTACCCTTTGATGCCCAAGATGAACACCATCAAACTTACCAAGGGCAACAGCAGTCGGCGTTAGTAGCCCTTCGCTTGAAAAAGCAACCCGCACAGAACACCCATTTTTAGACAAATTTAGCACGTGGATTCTGAGATTTTAGGTTTATTTTAGCTATCAGCAGGAAGTTACCCTATGGTAAACCGCCTTAAGCAGGACATTCACCAACTGCCCATGAGGTCTTGTGCTATCAGCCAGGGTGTTGGGTGTTGATGCCACCCCTTTTAGCTATCAGCCAAAAGCCTAACCCAAGGGAAGTCGCCCAAGATGGTTTCTTGTGCCATCAGCTTGAGAGCTAATTGCTAAGTCCAGATAACCCCAAATACCAGAGCTAAAAAGGCTCTAGTTCTTTGTTGAGACTTCAACGAGGTTTTAGTGCGATCGTCAGCCGCAATCTTAGGGTGTCAGTGGGTGTCTGGGCTGTGTTGGTGAATCTATAAAGTTTGTCCTTCTTGTTGTCGCCTCAATGCTGTGGTCGGCGCTTTGACAACTCTGGGCAGCGCTGTCTCACCGTACAACCTAACAGGGACGCTCTGGTGCTGAAAGCCTCTGATCACCAATCTAATCTAAAATCTCCAATTCCTCCGATCGCAATCTTTAGGTAGAAAACTTGCTAACAGGAAAAGATTCTGATAAGACAGCTGAGGTCGGAACCTGAAGTACCAATCCTTCCCGTGCCATAATAGCACCAGGAAATTTTTCAGCGGCTTCTTTACCTACACGATCCAAAAAGTCGTCATCGTGCGCCGGATCGTGGTGGTAAATCACCAGAGTTTTGACGTTAGCAGCTTGTGCTACTTTTACCGCTTCTTGCCAGGTAGAATGCCCCCAGCCAATTTTCGGGGATTTTGGCGAGTGGTATTCCTCGTCTGTGTAGGTAGAATCGTAAACCAGAATGTCAGCATTACGAGCTAGCCATAACACATTGTCATCGAGTCGATCGGGAAAATGTTCGGTATCAGTGATGTAAGTAGCAGCACCACCACGCCAGTTGACGCGGTATCCTATAGCTTCACCTGGATGGTTTAAAGGTGCTGTTTCTACAGTAACTTCATCAATGTGGATTGGTTGCCCCGATCGAATATCGTAGAAATTTAAATTGGCTTGCATAATTTGCAAGGGTACGGGAAAGTTCGGGTGCAACATTTGATCGTTGAGGCGCTGTTCTATGGTAGAACCATCAGGTGCGATCGCGCCGTAAATATGAAAGTTATTCCCCTTTACAAACCCTGGTGTAAAGAAGGGAAAACCTTGCATGTGATCCCAGTGAGAGTGAGTAAAAAATATATGAGCTTCTAATGGCATTTGGCGCAACAAAGATTGCCCCAAAACATGTAGTCCCGTGCCAGCATCGAAAACTAAGCGTTTATCGCCCGCTTGCATTGATATGCAAGGGGTATTACCGCCGTAACGAACAGTGTGTGGCCCTGGGCTGGGGATGCTGCCACGAACGCCCCAAAATTGTACGGTAAATTGATTCTCTATCCTAGACATGGGTGTTGCTTGCTGGACTGAGCGGGCGATAAATGAAAGAATTGTTACTTCTTTTGTCGAAGTTTATGCTGTCTCACCGATTTTGCTAGAGGGAAGATTTCTTGGTAAAACAGCATATCCTGTTTCTGGCTGATTGTGTAAATGTGAATGAAATAGTCAGTTAGAATTTCCCAGGTTTTAGAGTGAATGTGTATCGGTTATTTCAAGATTGCCCCTACGTTATAGCCTACATTTTTCCGTGATGCATTTGAATAACCCCATTTTTGTCCTGATAAACTAAATGATTCCAGGAAAATTGAATTCCCACTCCGATAATTTTTCTAATCCAGTTGCGTAAGTAAGATTGTATTGTAACGGAGTAATACTGATGTAGTTTTTACGTACAACTTCCACATCTGTAGGTACATTTTGAGGCAGATTTAATCCGCTTGGGGGTTCCACATCCTCAATTACCTCTCCGGTTAACCAGTAGTACGTTTTTCCACGAGGATCGACTCGTTTATTAAACACATCAATGTAATGCCGCGTTCCTTGACGAGTGAGAGTAACTCCGGCAATTTCTTCCCATTTGACCGCAGGAATGTTGACGTTGAGCAACATTAAATCTGGCAGAGGTTTTTGGGCTAACTGGTCTACGAGAACTGTGGCAAACTTAGCAGCAGGTTGAAAGTCTTTAGATGTGTGACTCATAAGACTCAGTGCTATGCTGGGAATGCCTTCAATTAGACCTTCCATTGCCGCAGAAACAGTGCCAGAATACAGAATTTCAGTTCCCAAATTTGCACCTTGATTAATACCAGAGAGAACTAAATCTGGGGGAGTTTCCAATAAAGCCCACAGCGCCAATTTGACGCAATCTGAAGGCGTACCATCACAAGCCCAAGCTTTGACAGCAGGATGAAAAATCTCTTCGACAATCTCGGCGCGAATCGGTTGGTGTAAAGTTAACCCGTGTCCAGTTGCCGATCGCTCTCGATCTGGGCAAACTACACTCACATCATGACCAGCCTCTGCCAAATAGTTGGCTAGGGTACGAATCCCCAAAGCAGAAATGCCATCATCGTTGCTAATTAGTAATTTCATAGTCATTAGTCATTGGTCATTAGTTATTAGTTATTTGTTATTAGCCATTTGTCAATGTCTGAGGTCACAAGCAGCAAAAAAACATTTATACTCACTAGACAGTGTGGCGGAATTTTGCTTACCTTTAAGACAAGCTGCTCAATCCCCAAGTCTGGTGAAGTGAGATGTTAGCTGGATTTACGCGCCCGCTCTACTAGCCCAATCATCTCTAACTGATAAACAGAGGTTTGGTTTCAACCCTCACCTTTAGCTGATGTTAATGGTATGACTGTAAGTTTATTTATCAACCAGTTCACAGCTTTTGACTATAGACTAATGACTAATGACCAATGACTAATAACTAATGACTAGCAATTTAGAAGCTCAACTTTTAGCACTGCGGCAGTCAGGAGAAAAAGCGATCGCAGCCGCCAACACCTTAGAACGTCTGGAGGAACTCAGAGTTAACTATCTGGGTAAAAAAGGGGAACTGGGGGCGCTGTTGCGAAGTATGGGGCAGATGAGTGCAGAGGAACGACCGAAAATTGGAGCGATCGCCAATACAGTCAAAGAATCCCTGCAAACTAGTCTAGACCAGCAACGTGCTGCCTTAGAATCCGCGCAAATTCAAGCTTTGCTAGAGGCTGAAACTCTGGATGTAACTATGCCGGGAATTTACAGCCCTCAAGGTCGCATTCATCCCCTCAATGGCATTATTGACCGGGCATTGGATATCTTTGTTGGTATGGGCTACACCGTGGCTGAAGGGCCAGAGATGGAAACAGATTACTATAATTTCGAGGCTCTCAATACCCCGCCTGACCACCCCGCCCGTGATATGCAGGATACCTTCTATCTGCCAGATGGGAATCTTTTACGGACTCATACTTCGTCAGTACAAATTCGTTACATGGAAAGAGAAGAACCACCGATTCGAGTTGTGGCTCCAGGGCGAGTTTATCGACGAGATAATGTAGACGCGACTCACTCAGCAGTTTTCCATCAAATAGAACTTTTAGCCATTGACGAGGGACTAACTTTTACAGACCTCAAGGGCACTATTAAAGTATTTTTACAAGCAATATTTGGCGATTTACCAATTCGCTTCCGCGCCAGTTATTTCCCCTTTACCGAACCCTCGGCTGAGGTAGATTTGCAGTGGAATGGTCGCTGGCTGGAGGTGATGGGCTGCGGTATGGTCGATCCAAATGTACTTAAGTCTGTGGGTTATGACCCAGAAGTTTATACAGGGTTTGCTGCCGGTTTTGGTGTAGAACGCTTTGCAATGGTGTTACACCAAATCGATGATATTCGCCGCTTGTATGCTAGCGATTTGCGGTTTTTGCAGCAATTTTAGGGAAGCGATCGCTATTCATGAATCAGGCGTTTACTAAATCTATTGCAAAAGTCAATTGGATGAAAATATAACCACAGATAAATATCCATGAATTATCTGTGGTTTTAAATAATAGACTAAGATTGATGAATTTGGTAAACTATCATTACGTAACTTTTGTTGACGTGATATGACTGCAATCACTGGCAAACATCTAAGGCTTGAGGAATATTTGAAGTATGACGATGGCACGGATAGCCAGTATGAACTGGTGGCAGGTGAGTTAGTTGCCATGCCACCCGAAAGCCCAAAAAATGTTCAGATATCTCTTTTTTTGCTGGTAAATTTCCTCAAGTTCGTCCCGTTCAATCGGTTGAGTAACAAAGCTGAAATTGTTGTTGCTGGTTCTCGTGCGACAACTCGCATTCCTGACTTAGTTGTGCTGACGGATGACCTTGCAACAGCCTTAGAAGGTGCAACGCGATCCACAATCACTGTGGATATGCCACCTCCAGCATTAGTTGTCGAAGTTGTTTCTCCTGGCAAAGCTAACGAAGATCGGGACTATCGCTACAAACGTTCCGAGTATGCCGCTAGGGGAATTGCTGAATATTGGATTGTTGATCCACAAATGAACAGAGTCACCGTACTGATATTAGTTGACGGGTTTTATGAAGAAACCAGATTTGCAGGAAATACTGCGATCGCATCTACTATTTTCCCAGAGTTACAGCTAACAGCAGAGCAAGTACTAAATGCTGGATAAAGCAATGCGGTTAAAAGGCAGACAGACGAAATGATTTTAGAGGTGCGATCGCTCAGTTTTCTTGCGTAGTTGCAGCTGAAAGAGCTTCTTTAACGTACAAAAGCCTTTCTTGAGTATAGTTACTCCATTCTATTAACTGCAATTACGATTGCTTTCGTCTCGATTTCAGGGCAACATATCTTATAGTAAATCCTGTAATCCTAAGATACTAAAGATGAATAGAAGAGATTTAATAGCTAGAGGATATCTCCCAAAAGAACTACCTCCTCCTTTTAATACAATTTCCCTTGCTGACTTTGCTACTTGTAGTAAAATATCGTTTCCACGTTACCCTAAGAAAACTGCAAAAATTTATAGTCATAATCATATTAGATATAACTCATTAAGAAGAAATTTAGGTATTCCAAATCCAGTATTTTTCTTAGAAATTTCTGATTTGTTAGATAGTAATTGGTCTACAATTAATCAAATAACAAAACGTTCCAATTTTTCCAAAAGTAAGCCTACTTATACCCCCCTTCCACAGCGGGAACGTTCTATTTCACCTGTACTTGATTTCTACTTAATTCCTGTTGAAAGAGCTAAAAATAGAATAGCAGGAAGATATATATTACATACAGACATTTCTCGATTTTATCAATCTATTTACACTCATAGTATTCCTTGGGCAATACATGGGAAATCATTGGCTAAACAACAGAGAAATGACATGACTCTTCTGGGAAATAATCTTGATAAAATTTTGAGAAATAGTCAAGATGGTCAAACGCTAGGTATTCCTATTGGGCCAGATACTTCATTAGTCATTGCCGAACTGATACTTTGTACAACAGATATAGAACTAGAAAAGCGATTAAAAAGCACTTGTAGTTATCCATTTAAAGGCTTCCGTTATAGTGATGATTATGAGTTTGTATTTCAAAATATTTCAGATGCTGAATCAGCTTTAAGCCAAATTCAACAGGTACTTTCCGAGTTTGAATTGACTATCAACTCTGAGAAAACCAAAATTATTGAGTTACCGTGTTCTTTGGATTCAATATGGGTTTTAGAACTATCTGACTATAAATTTAGCGAAAGTAGGCTTACACAAATGCAAGATATTATTCGTTATTTTGATAAAGCATTTCAACTTATAAATGAATTTCCTGGGGAACCAGTACTTAAATATGCAGTTGCACGAATTAGTAATATTAACAATCTTGACATAGAGAATTGGCCTCTTCTTGAAAGCCTTCTCTTACAGTCAATTACTATTGAACCTAGTACTTTACGTGATTCTCTTTCAATAATTCAAGAAAAGAAGGTAAACAAATATAACATTAACTTATCCTTGCTTGAAGAAGTTATTAACTTTCAAATCTACAGAAATGCAATACTTGGACATAGCAGTGAAGTAGCTTGGGCTATTTGGTCAGCAATGGTATTTGACTTATCAATTAACAAGCTAGCTACAGAGTCTATTTCTAAAATGGAAGATTCTATAGTAGCAATTTTAGCTTTAAATGCACGTAAGCAAGGACAGATTAAAGAAAGTTTAGATACAAGTACATGGGAACAATTTTTAAATGAAGATGAACTTTATGGTGAGCAATGGCTCCTTTGTTATGAAGCTAATCTACAAGGGCATTTATCTAAAGGAGTCGATTATGTATCTAAAGATCCTTGGTTTTCTCTGCTAAAGGATAATGGCATTACTTTTTATGGAAGTAAGACTCCTTTAGTTATTCCGCCAAGCTCTACTAGTGGTCCCTCTGGTAGATTCTGACTTTGACAATTTGATTTAACCTCTTAACACTAGTATTTGGCGAGAAACTCTTCTGCGATCGCATCCCTTGATCAAGCGATTTTCTAGTCTGGCAAACCAGCCTGCTGCTGACCATAACTATTGGTAAACTAAAGGCAACGCCAGTTCTGCTGAGTGATTTATTCTATGTTCGCTGAAACCTCCTCGCGCTACGTTACCCGTAACCCTGAAATTTTGAGTGGAGAGCCAATTATTATAGGTACTCGGACATCTGTTCGTGCCATTGTCGGTTTGTGGCGGTTGGGGATTATGCCAGAAGAAATCCTGAACCATTTGCCACATTTGACGCTGGCACAAGTGTTTGATGCCTTGAGTTTTTATCTCGATCATCAAACCGAAATTAATGAATACATTGAGCGAAACCGAGTACCCGATGAATTAATACACCCATCTGTAAAAGCTATATTGGGGACATCGTGACGGTTTTTGCTGCACTTTACAATGATGAGGATATGTCAGCGTTGGTTGCTAGACTGTTGCGATCGCGCGGTCTGGATATCACAACTGTTCCTGAACAAGGATCTCTCGGCAAAACTGACCGTGAGCAACTGGAATTTGCAACTTCTGTAGGCAGATGTATTCTGACACATAACCGTGTCGATTTTGAGCGGTTGCATCTTCAGTATATGGAGCAGGATAGAGAACATTTTGGGATTATCGTTGTGCCTCAGAAAAATGCTTATGAAGTCGCACAACGGATTGGGATTCTGGTAAGCACACTAACGGCTGATGAAATTAGGAATCAGTTGTTGTATGGATGAATCCTTCCAAATTAAAAATATTAAGGTGGTCAGTGAATGACACTAACCACCATGCGTGAGGCTTTATTTAACTATTCCTGAATGACCTGGGATATCTGCCAAAGGCTCAAATCTGCCACCTAAGTATTTGGCGAGAAACTCTTCTGCGATCGCAAAAAAGTGCAACCGATTTTCTGGTCTGGCAAAACCATGTCCTTCATCGCTATAAAGTGCATATTGCACTGGTAAACCAGCCTGTTGCATGGCATTGACAATTTGATCGCTTTCTGATTGTTTCACTCGCGGATCGTTTGCACCTTGACCAATGAGTAAAGGTTTTTGAATCCGGTCAACGAAGAATAAAGGCGATCGCGATTTGAGAAACTCCTCTTCTGTCTCCAAGTTGCCAATGCGATGATAAATCATTGCTTTGATCGGTTCCCAATAGGGCGGTATAGTTTGTATCAGGGTAATCAAGTTACTCGGCCCGACAATATCCACGCCAGCAGCAAAGATTTCGGGTGTAAAAGTCAACCCCGCTAAGGTGGCGTAACCTCCATAAGAACCGCCCATAATCGCAATCTTTTGCGGATCAGAAATGCCTTTTTCTACCAGCCAGTTCACGCTGTCAATCAAGTCATCGTGCATTGTGCCACCCCATTCCCGATTTCCAGCATTCAAAAATGCTTTACCATAGCCTGTGGAACCGCGAAAGTTGACTTGCAACACGGCATAACCCCGGTTAGCTAGCCATTGCGTTGTGGGAGAAAAACCCCAAGTATCCCGCGCCCAAGGGCCACCATGAACCAGCAGGACTGTTGGGAGATTCTGCGTCGGTATTCCTACAGGAGTTGTTAAGTAACTGTGGATAGTTAAACCATCCCGCGACTCGTAGGAAATCGGTTGCATTGAGGCTAACTGCAACGCTTCCAATTTGGGTTGGTTGCTAAAAAGGAAAGTGCTAGTTTTGGACTCTCGGTTATAGGCATAGTAATAAACTGGCCCATTGTCAGTTCTATAAGCTACTAACCAGGTTTTCTCTTCCAAGTCGCGGCTAATTATAGAGAATTCTCCAGGACGCACCTTGGCGATTTCCTCAAAATCTGCGACGATGCTGCGATCGATTACCTGCCATTCTTGTTTATCTTTGTAGAAAGAAACTGCTTGAATAACTCGCGTTAGTGGGTGAATAATTATCCCCACGACATCATACTGCTGATCTTCAGCAATCACAGTTTCTTGACGGGTTTCTAGGTCAACAGCTAGCAGACGTTTGGCGTTAGCATCATGATTCCCTTGAATATAAAGGGTTTTGCCATCATCTGAGAAGCTAACAGAATTCCCTTCCTCTTCTGCCCCCCAGTGGCGAAGAATTTCCCACTGTTTATCAGGTTTCTGCAACAATAAATCGTAACCACCATCGGGTGTACTAGCTGTTGCTGCACGTATTTGTAACTGGGCGTTAGATGTCCAACTGATAATGTTACCGGGGTTATCAGTGTCGAACTCAACCGCACCATTTTTGAGGTTGATACGGTAAACGTCAAACTTTTGAGGATTGTTCAAGTTCAACGCTACCAGCGCTTCATCTGGAAATTTTGGTTCTAGTTCCACAAGTTCGGCCTTCACACCCTGGAATGGCGTTAAGTCACGCACAATCTTGGAGTGAATATTAACTAAGTGGAGGTGAAAGTTCTCATCGCCATCCGAGTCCTGCATATAAATCAACTGGTCGGCGTTATAAGTCCAGAAGAAAATGCGGATACCACGCTTTTTATCAGCAGTTAGTATCTTGTCGTCTTCTTGTCCTATAGTTCGCAACCATACCTGCAAGACATTTTTCTCATCAGGGGCGATATATGCCAAGTACTTGCCATCAGGGGAGAGTTGTGGGCTAGTTTTTTCGGGATTCCCAAACAGGATTTCGCGCGGAATCAACGGTGGTAGGGAGGGCGCTTGAGCAGATGACATATTTTTATCCTCTACTTGACTACCCTATTGTCACTTGGTGGTGAAAATGACAATTCATCCTATTGGATGAACCTAGTACCGCAAGGCGGAAGTTAAAAGTCAAAAGTCAAAAGTCAAAAGTCAAAATAATTATATTCCAAGCTCTTGCGCCATTTTAAATGGTATGTTTATTTACGCCTGTACTAGCTAGAGAATATCTAGGGGAGCAGGGGAAAGAAAAAAGTTTTTACTTACTTCCTGTCCTGCGATAAGATTATTTATCTTTTCTTTTGCGTCTTTCTCTAACAAGACGCTGCGCGATCGCAGTTATTAAAAAAATTTAGGTTATTGTAGCGGGAATACCTGACGGCGAACAAGCTAGCAAGGGAGTAATCTTCAGAAATGAGTCTTTTATACTCGGCGACGAGTCTTTGATACTCGTGAACGAGTCTTTTATACTCGGCGACGAGTCTTTTATACTCGGCGACGAGTCTTTGATACTCGTGAATGAGTCTTTTATACTCGGCGACGAGTCTTTGATACTCGTGAATGAGTCTTTTATACTCGGCGACGAGTCTTTTATACTCGCCAACGAGTCTTTTATACTCGTGAATGAGTCTTTTATACTCATTGACGGCAATTGTCACAATGTCCACAACGCAAGTTAGCTGCCTCTTTATCAAAACCAAAGGCATTTAACAAAAACTGCCAACGACAGTGCTTGGTTGTTAGGTATTGCTGCATCTGTTTAGCAGCGTGTAATTGCATCGGTGAATGATTTCCCGCTTTTTGCCCAATGGTGTAATGAAAAGGATCAAGCCAGTTTAGCTGACCGTTGCTATGGAGTAAAGCTAGTGCTGTCGCACCTTCGGGAAATTGTCGGGTTACTGCATTTACTTCTCCCTGTTTTGGTAATTTTTTCACAAGTTGCTGCGCTATTTGTTGTTGCGATCGCATTTGTTCTTGAAAAAACTCCTGTCTTTGCTTATCCCCTGAATCTAACCACCCCGTAGGTTCACTCACCAATGTTAACGCCTCTGCCGGTTTCCCATCCCTTCCAGCGCGACCAATTTCTTGCACATATTCAGACAGCAGATGTGGTGCATGAAAATGGGCAACCCAGCGAACATCTGATTTATTAATCCCCATGCCAAACGCACAGGTACAAACCACAAATGGTATCTTACCACTTAACCAGCTTGCTTCTACTTCACGGCGTTCAGTTGCACCTAATCCCGCATGATAACTAGCTGTAGCAAAACCCATCTCTGCTAACCATTGGGCTAAATCTTCACTATCTCTCCGAGTGCGAACATAAACTAATCCCGATTGTTGCGGTCTATTTTGAATAAACTTTAATAATTGTTGTTTCCTACCTCGTGGTGTCCAAGCGATGCGAACGCTGGGATGCAAATTCGGACGGTAGGGATTCAAGCGGAAAATCTCTGGTTGCTGTAATTGTAAAACTGTTTGAATAATTTTTTGGGCTGAGGGGTCAGCAGTAGCGGTAAAAGCGGCGATGCTAATTTTTGTTCCTGGTGGTTTTGATTTGAGCAATGCCGGACGCACTGCCCCTAATCTGCGATAAGCTGGGCGAAAAGTATCACCCCACTGTACTAAACAATGAGCTTCATCTAAAATTAAGCCATTAATTTGCAATTGCGGCTGACATAATCTTTCCCACACTGGCGCACTGAGCAAAGTTTCGGGCGATAAATAAAGTAATCTTAGCTGTTGACGTTCTAAAGCTTGCAGAGTTGCACGGCGTTGAGATGAAGATAATTCACTATGCAAAAGTGCTGCTTTTTGGTGGCTTTCTCGTAGTTCCTGTACTTGATTTTCCATTAGCGCCACCAAGGGCGAAACTACCAAGGTTAATCCTGTTTGTAGCAGTGCGGGAAGTTGAAAACAAATCGACTTCCCGCCACCTGTGGGCATAATAATCAGCGCATCTTTTTGTGCCAATAAACTGCTAACAATTTCTCCTTGTGGTGGACGGAAATCTTCATAACCCCAGATTTGTTGAAAAGCAGTGCGGACTTCTTGCCAAGATTTGGTTGTAGACTGATTCATAATCAATGATAGATGCACCCATATCCTTGAATGCTGAATATAGCCTCTGTTATCCAGCTAATGGTTCAGTAATTTCATCATTTGACACTACAAACCACTGACCCCAAGAATGAATTATAATTTTTCAATCTATTAAATAAAATATATAGCAAGATGAATGAAGAATTAAAACATCGATTTTACATCAATACCGATAAATCTAAATTAGATATTCAAATGATTCATGATTTTTTACAAACTTCTTATTGGGCTGAAAACATCCCATTAGCCACTGTAGAAAAGTCAATAAACAATTCTTTATGTTTTGGACTTTATGAAGATAATCAACAAGTTGGCTTTGCAAGAGTCATCACTGATTATGCAACTTCTGCGTTGTTAAAAGATGTTTTTATTTTGGAGCCTTATCGAGGACAGGGTTTAGGAAAATGGTTTGTAGAATACATTTTAGAATATCCCGAATTGCAAGACGTTCAAAGGTGGATGTTAAACACAAAAGATGCTCATGGACTTTATCGCCGTTATGGATTTAAAAATTTGACAGAACCAGAGAAAATCATGATGCGTTTAAATCCCAATGCTAATCAAGCTTGAGCAAAGCGGAGGTAAACCAGTGCGGCCGAAATTTACTCTCTTGATGAAGAAATTCATTGGTGTATGAATAATCCGGGCGTTTTCCTTCTCGCCACTGTACTTCTTCATCATGAGCAAATCTCGACGCGCTTCTTCTATAAATTGGAGGGTAATATTCTGCCACTCCAGAATAATATTACTCTCATCAACACCAATATCTAGCCACATTTGGTAAGAGTGTTTTGCAATCAGTGAATCTTCTTTGGTGGTGGCTTCTCTGATAGTTATATGTTTTTCTGTCAGCATAATTCCCAACAAATTTTTGCAACTCACAAATAACTCCTCCCCAAAGTTGGAGAAGAGTTTGTTAGCATCAGCTAAAAACTGGCAGCTTTACAGATCCAATCTCAGACTTTCTGTGCACTTACTTCCTCTGGCTTTTTTTGAGTTTGCAAAGATGCATACAACCTATTCAACGCATTTACATAAGCTTGCGCAGATGCCACGATGATATCTGTGTTCGCTGCATGACCAGAAAATACTTTAGATTCATAACGTAAACGAATCGTCACTTCTCCAATGGCATCAATACCGGCTGTTACTGACTGCACAGAAAACTCAATCAACTGGTTGGGTACATTCACCACCCGGTTGATGGCTTTGTAAACTGCATCTACTGGCCCAGTACCGATCGCAGCATCAGTTAATTCTTCACCGTCTGGGGTACGCAGGGTAACTGTCGCGGTAGGACGGGCGTTGCTACCACAGGAAACTTGCACCAACTCTACCCGGAACAAATCGGGTGCTTGTTGGATTTCATCGTTAACGATCGCTTCCAAATCCCAATCAGAAATTTCTTTCTTTTTATCTGCTACTTCTTTGAATCTAACGAAGGCTTTATTTAATTCAGTATCCGACAGTTCAAAGCCCAATTCTTTCAACCGAGTACGGAAAGCATTTCTACCTGAATGTTTGCCTAAAACTATTTGATTGTCTGTTAAGCCAATCAATTGGGCATCCATAATTTCGTAAGTGAGTTTGTTCTTTAACACACCATCTTGGTGAATTCCAGACTCATGGGCAAAGGCATTCGCCCCAACGATCGCTTTATTTGGTTGTACCAACATTCCCGTCAAATTGGAAACTAAGCGTGAGGTTTTGTAAATTTGTCGGGTGTCGATATTTGTCAGGGATTCTTGAGAATTTTCTGGTCTGCCGAGATAAGGGTTAAAATATTGCCGCCGCACGTGCAACGCCATTACCAATTCTTCTAGTGATGCATTTCCGGCGCGTTCGCCAATGCCATTGATGGTACATTCTAGTTGCCGTGCGCCATTTTTCACGGCTTCTAAGAAGTTAGCAACTGCCAAGCCTAAATCATTATGACCGTGTACGGAAATAATCGCTTGGTCGATGTTGGGGACATTTTCGATAATGCCTTTAATTATGGCTCCAAATTCGCTAGGGGTTGTGTAACCCACAGTATCGGGAATGTTAACTGTTGTTGCACCGGCTGCGATCGCTCGTTCTAATACTTGGTACAAAAATTCTGGATCGGTTCGGGCCGCATCCATCGGCGAAAATTCTATATCTATCATGAAGGACTTGGCATAAGCTACCATTTCTTCGGCGATCGCTAACACTTCTGCCCGTGACTTTCGCAATTGATACTCTAAATGAATATCAGAAGTCGAAATGAATGTGTGAATTCTGGCATTAACTGCTGGTTTTAATGCTTCAGCAGCCGCTTCAATATCTGCTTTAATCGCTCTTGCCAAACTACAAACTATCGGGCCATTTTCTGTCCCGACAATTTCAGCAATCTTCTTGACTGCTTCAAAATCTCCAGGACTGGCAAAGGCAAAGCCTGCTTCAATTACATCTACACCTAGACGCGCTAATTGCTTGGCAATAACTAGCTTTTCGTCTATATTCAAAGTCGCTCCCGGACACTGCTCTCCATCTCGCAATGTTGTATCAAAAATGATGATTCGATCTGTTTTGTTTCTCATTTGCCGTTTGTTGTTTAGTGTTTAGTGTTTACTTGTGGCTTAATATATCTTCAACCCTAGTTTTTCTTTTACTCTTATTTTTGTAAATAATTGTTAAAGCTACTAACCTTCAGTTTTCTCTATTTGATCTCTGATATCATTTAAATCTATATATCTATCAGTAGCATTGCGTAGTTCTCTAGCAATCATTCCTTCTGTTGATACTACCGTAATATGTGTATTTTTTGAGCGTAATAGTTCGATTGCTCTTTCAAAATCTCCATCACCACTGAATAATACTACTCGGTCATACTGGTCTACTGTATTAAACATATCTACAACAATTTCAATATCTAAATTCGCTTTTTGCGAGTAACGACCTGACGTATCATCATAATATTCTTTCAGAATTTTAGTTCGTACTGTATATCCTAGACTAATTAGAGCGTCTCTGAAACCTCGCTGGTCTTGTGGATCTTTTAAGCCAGTGTACCAGAAGGCATTAATTAATGTTGTTTCTGATTGCTCATGTTTGAAGTATTCTAAGACTCGCCGCGGGTCAAAAAACCAACCATTTTTTTGTTGAGCATAGAACATATTGTTTCCATCTACAAAAATAGATAGACGATTCATTGGAGAACCCATACAAATTTACACCTAATAATATATATGAATTTAGATGGAACAATAGATTATAGCAATTTTCAAATGCCTTGTTTGCTAATATCTATAACGTAGTTCTTTATCTATAGCTTTTATCCTACCTCTTTCAAGACATAAAAACGCCTGCAATATTGGAGTTGAGATCCAAGGTGTTAACCTGATTCACCCAGCACAGCAAGAGCCACCTGGCGATCAAAATCTACCCATAAAATTGACCCAGTAACAGCATTCATCGCTGCATAACACTAAAGTTTACTCCTAAAGAGGTATAACATCGGCTTAAGGTAAGATATAAATTAATGCCTATCTTTCGGTAAAGCTGTCAGTATCAGGACACCGTTTATGGAGATTACCAACATTGCACCAAAGAGAGAAGACAGCCTTGGGAGTGCTTCTGGTATAGCACCCAGTTAGTAACGTGTATGTTGGTTAGGTGAGGGTAAAATCTTGCCACAACCAAATGCACAGGTAGAGTATATCCGGCTCCAATCTATGAGACAATCACTACTTGTAACTCATTTAACAGAAAAAGAATAAATTAAGTAGTGGTTGAGTAAGAATTTTTTGGGGCTGGCTCTGCCAATAAAAGTTTGTTGATAAATAGAAGATACTTTACAAATGTATAAGATTATCATTTAAGTCTTATTTCAATGTGCTTACACTAAAACGCGGTCTGAATAAATAAAAGTGTTGGACTTAAATCAATCAGTAACACGATATGGCAGAAGAACCTACATCTACCTTAACTAAAAACTATGTCTCTACTGCCAAAGGACTGTCAAGTAAACCAACAAAAGTGACTTCGACAGCATCTGCTCGCCACTCCCGGTGGATGGTTCGCTTAGGTCATCTACTGGCTGGTACTTGGGCAATTGGGGGCGCACTGTTGAGTGCTTCTGGTGGGGAATTGGTTCAATTGATGGAAAATCAGGTGTTTTCTGGCTTTTTTCAACTGCGCG
Source organism: Nostoc sp. 'Lobaria pulmonaria (5183) cyanobiont' (assembly GCF_002949795.1). Classification (NCBI taxonomy): domain Bacteria; kingdom Bacillati; phylum Cyanobacteriota; class Cyanophyceae; order Nostocales; family Nostocaceae; genus Nostoc; species Nostoc sp. 'Lobaria pulmonaria (5183) cyanobiont'. The sequence goes on from NZ_CP026692.1 coordinate 6,629,036, forward strand.
GGCCGATTGTGCCTCCAGAAGACATTGTAATTTTAGCAATAGACGATCAGTCAATATCGGTTCCCGAACAGTACTATAAAACAGATCCGAAACAATATGCCTATTTAGAAACACTGAAATCTTATCCTTATAAACGGGCTGCATACTCCCAGGTAATCACAAAATTAATCGAAGCAGGTGCCCGCGCTGTAGCATTAGATGTAGTTTTTGATACAGCAAGCAGTTACGGAGTTACAGACGATCGCCAATTTCAGGCAGTATTGCAAAAATATGGTAATAAAGTTACCTTAGCAGCCGTCTACGAAAATTCCCAGACGCACCAAGGCTCTTTTACGCAACTAACAGACCCCCAACAAATGTTTCGTACAGGGTCAGTATCCATTGGCTCAGTTAATTTTCCTTTAGAAGTCGATGGAAAAGTTCATCGATTAGCGAGTGAGTTTCCCAAGTTCTTAGGTGAAGATAATTTATTTACCAAAAAGCGACTCTCTTTTGATGAAGCAGCTCTGAGGGCAGCACAAGTAAATTATCCTCAACCAAAAGGCGATCGCATTTATTTTTGGGGGCCTGCGGGAACATTTGAGCAAAAACCTTTTTGGCACGTACTCGACCCGCAAAACTGGAACACCTATTTGCAGCAAGGAAAGGTGTTCAAAGACAAGATCGTGCTGATTGGTGCAACAGATCAGTTACATAATGATTATTATCCAGTCGCTGGTAGTAATAGCACTGAACCGATGTCGGGCGTGGAAATTCACGCCAATGCGATCGCAACTTTGATGTCAGGGAAAGCGATCGCCTCAGGAATTAAGAGTCCACCATTGCAGGGTTTGTTTGTGCTAATGCTAGTGGGCAGTTCAGCCTTGATGATTAGCAGACGCAAGCGTAGCATCAATAGATTTTTCTATAGCCTCGCCTTGTCTGGCGCTTGGGGAGGAATTAGTTATGGGTTATTTGTCTATGGTCAGTTAATTTTTCCCACCAGTGTACCAATGATCGCGATCGCCATGACCGGAATTTGCTATTTGGCAACCTCAGTCATCAGGGAAAGTATCAGAAAACGCCAATTGGTAGACATTTTTCAGAAGTATAAAACTTCCCCCGTTGTCCAAGAGATTATCAGCCAACAAGATGACTTCCAACACCTAATCCAGCAACGAGATTTAGCCTTATCAGGGAAAGTTTTGGCTAGACGATACAAAATTGTCAAAGTTCTCGGTTGCGGTGGATTTAGTGAAACCTATATTGCCGAAGATACCCAACGTCCTGGAAATCCGCGATGTGTTGTCAAACAACTAAAACCAGCCAACACCAAACCAGAAGGATTGCAACTTGCCAGACGTTTATTTAACTCAGAGGCACAAACACTAGAAAAATTGGGAAGGCACGCTCAAATTCCTCAACTTTTGGCCTATTTTGAAGAAGACGAAGAATTTTATTTAGTGCAAGAACAGATAATTGGTCATCCTTTAAATCAAGAACTTTTAGCAGGTAGAGCAATTGAAGAAATTGCGGCGATCAAAATTATCAGGGACTTATTGCAAACATTAACATTTGTCCATGAAAACCACGTGATTCATCGGGATATTAAACCCAGTAATATCATCCGGCGACACTCAGACGGAAAACTGGTGTTGATTGATTTTGGAGCCGTCAAGGAAGTCGGTATCAAACAACTCGATCGTCCAGAGTCAACCCCTTTCACCATTGGTATTGGTACTCAGGGTTACGCACCAAGCGAACAATGTTTTGGGCGTCCGCACTACAGTAGTGATATCTATGCAGTTGGCATGGTTGGGATTAAAGCCTTGACTGGTGTAGCACCCCGTGAGCTAGATAGAGATGCTAATGGGGAGATTAAATGGAGCGATGCCTACGGCGGTAAACTAGGCACTCAGGTGAGCCACTCCCTAGCTCAGATTCTCAGTAAAATGGTACTGGCTGACTTCAAACAACGATATCAGTCTGCATCAGAAGCTCTTAAGGATCTTGAAGCTCTTAAAGCTCTTCAAGCTCTTGACGATTTGGTAAATTCCCAACACAGACACAATATCCCACAAGATGACTTATTAATGAATACTTTAGACGATTTAGGCATTCCTACAAAATCTTACTCAGAAGGACAAGAGACTTCCAAATAAAAAAATATCCAATCGCTGTGGAAGCTGTTCTTGAGTAGGGGAAGCAAAATCTGATAGTTGTATTGGATACAATAATTTAGATAATTTAATTTTTGGAGTTGCCAAAGTATAATTGGGCAGAAAAATGGGGAGATGAGAAGAAGGATTTCCCCCTTCTCTGTTTGTGGCTTTTTCACTCAGCCCTGCACATGATTTTAATTTATAGCCGTAGTCACACAGATTAGGACAGTATTGATTGCTCAAAGTTTTGAAACAACTGGGTTTTGACTCAGCACGGGCTAAACCTTAGCTATCCGCTAACAGCACTCAGCTATAACGACAGAAATTCTTCTCCTGTCGTGGGATGAATGCCTATTGTTTCATCCAAATCTTCCTTGGTAATGCCCTTGCGAATTGCCACACCTAGACTTTGAATGATATCTGCTGCATGTTCACCCACCATGTGAGCGCCCAAAACTTGCCCAGAATCACTATTTAGCACTAACTTTATAGTGGTTGGCTCATCCTGTTCGATTAGCTGATACAACAGTGGTTGGAACTCGGTGCAGTAGGATTGTACAGATTCACCAAATTTTTCCCGTGCTTTCGCCTCCGTCATCCCCACACTAGCCGCTTCTGGACGGCAAAAAACAGCAGTGGGCACATAATCATAATTTAGTTTTTGCGCCTTGTTGCCAAAAACTGTATCGGCAAAGGCAATACCTTCTGCCTTAGCCACTGGAGTCAATTGCACGCGGCTGGTGCAGTCACCCACAGCAAAAATGTTTTCTTGGCTGGTGCGGCTGTATTCATCTACTTTGATTGCACCATCTTCGCCAAGTTCAACATGGGCATTTTCCAAACCAAGATTTTTGGTATTTGGAGCGTAACCTGTGGCAACTAAGATGGTATCTGCTGTAATTATTTCTTGGCTCTCACCAGTAATAGTCAACAAGAAACCTTCTTCTGAGAATTTGATTTCAGCAACGGTGCTGTTGGTGAATAACTTAATTCCGCGTTTAATCAAACCCTGTTGTACAGCAGAGCGAATGTCATCATCAAACCCCGATAAAATCATCCCGTCTTTTTCAATCACCGTCACCTCACAACCGAAAGCGTGCATCATGCTAGAAAATTCTATGCCAATGTAGCCGCCGCCAATAATTGCTAAACGTTTCGGCAGATAGGGTAGCTGAAACATCTCGCGGGATGTGATAGCGTATTCTATACCTGGGATTTTGGGCTTAAGGGGTTGCCCTCCCACAGCAATTAAAATTTTGTCGGTTGTAACTTTGCGTCCATCAACATTGATAGTATGGGCATCGATGAAAGTGACATGTTGAGAAATTAATTCAATTCCAGCTTTTTGCAATTGCTGAAAATAGGATTGGTTAACGCTGTCAATATGCTGATGTACTGACTTAATAAATAATGTCCAGTCAAAGTATGTTTGACAGTCACTCCACCCATAACTGTGCGCGATTTGATTTTTTAGGGCGAAGTCAGCAGCGTAGACAATCAGCTTTTTTGGAACGCAGCCGCGATTTACACAGGTTCCACCAATGGCTTCTTGTTCGGCAATGGCGACACGTACACCATAACTAGCTGCTTTTTTAGCTGCTGCCAATCCCCCAGGCCCAGCACCAATGACAAACAAATCATAATCAAATGTCATAAAAATCTGTTCCTTTTTTACTGTTTGGAAAGCAGAGCTATTTCATCCCTTATAGTTATTCAGACAAAACTTCATCTACTGTCTTTGGGTGGACAATTTGGGATGAAATCAGGCTGATATGTATGATATTGCCGCATTAATAGTATTAGATTGAAAAAGAACAGCGATCGCCCAATCATTACTAACTTATATTACATTTTTTTGACAAATAACGCATCTTGTCTATGTAGTACTTAGAAGTGCGATCGCTGTCCGTGAGGTGTAGCCCATTGCCTAATTTGGCCAGCAGCCATACTAGAAAACAAATAGAAATGCGTTGTTTGCAGATAATTATGGAGAATCAAGTAAAGTTTGCATCTCTTCTGCATCCCTTGTCATTCCCAATTGCTCAAAACCATTAATAGCCTGAGTTGATAATTGGCAAGCTTTCTGGACACTTCCCCACTTTTTCTCCCAGCGGGCAAGAGAACGTTGATAACGAGCCAGACGCCGTTTATTATTGCTGCTTTCGGCGACAGTTAAGCCTTTAATTAATAGCTTTTGAGCTTCATCGCGATCGCCTTGTTCAATGGCAATATCAGCCAGCCAATTTTGAGCAGAATTAATCACCCGATGCCAATTAATTTTTTCTGCACTTTTCATCACATCTTGAAATAGCTTCTTTGTTAAAAAATATTCACCTTCTGAATAAAAGATTTCAGCCGATTAAGCCATTGATGCCAGACATGAATTAGCCTAGCACGATCAAATTTAAAAATCTCTGCTTCTTCACCTGGCAAAGCTACGACAATCAGAGCATGGTTAATTTTGCAGTTAAAGAGGCGATCGCTATAATGCCGATTAATCGCACCACCATAAGCAGCTAGTTGTAAAGGCTTGTCATAAAGCTTATCAATTCTCAGTTTTGGTTCCTCGGCTGTAGTCCATTCAATTAAATACGGAATACCTTGATAACGAGCAACTAAATCAACTTTCCCGGCGTAAAGTTCTTTATAGTTAGGTACGGCTTCTTCAACCAGTTGAATATCACTAAGTCGGTTTAGCACAGATTGAACACTATCCCAGTAAGGCTGAATCAGGCTGTTGTCAGGTTTGGGCGAGTAACCTTGCAGGTGTTCTTTAATCAATTGGTGCAAGGCATTTCCTCGGCGACGGCTGTTAGCAGCAATTCGATTTGCTTCTGCATCGCCAACTTTATTACGCCAATAGGAAAGGGCGGCTAGAGACTCCGGTGGCTGTGTCGTTTTTAAAACAGTGGTGACAGCAGGAAGAAGAACGCCACTATTGCCTTTGTAGTAGCATCTGCCGTTGATGTAGGTAGATTTCATAAGTTGCGAGGAGTGAATTACTACATCAACTTTTGCGTTAGCCTAGTACACAAGTAATACACATGCTGTGAGTCTTTGTGACTATATCGAGTACACAGATGTGTACTGTGGTTGTGATGCGCTAAGAGTTATGAATCAACAACATTTCAATGCAGTATTTAATCGCTTAACTGAAAGACGGCGAGAGGTGCTGCTGAAAGTACTGGCTAACGAAAAAGATGAAGCGATCGCCAAATTCCTGCACATTCAGAAATCAACTGTCAGAAAACATCGTGAGGAAATTTGTAAGTTATTTGGCTTAAATAATGAATTTTCAGACGAACGCCGTTCAAAGCTTCCAGAGTTAATTGCTCTATTTGCTAAGTACAAGCCTGAGTTATTAAATCAAAATACTTCAGAGTTAACACAAAATGAAAATTACAGTGAAGAGAAAACGATATCTGAAAATTCTGATTTTGTGGGGCGTGAGGATGCAATCGCACACCTCAATAAACTAGTTAATGAAGGTGGAAAAGTTATTTTAATTCACGCAGAGGGCGGTATAGGTAAAACCACCTTAGCTACAAATTGGTTTGAGCTTCAAGGTTTAGAATATCTTGAACTGCGTGTAGGAAGTACATCCCAAAACCTTAACTCATTAGAAGATTGGGTTAGAGTCAAGCTCAGATATCATTTTAAAGAGAATCCAGAACAAGATTTTATGACTATGATGGAGCAATTGAAAAGCAAACTCCAAGAACAAAGAATCGGTGTGTTAATTCATAATCTTGAATTTGCTTTGAGAAATGGCGAATTCAGAGAAACACATAATAGTAACTATATAGAAATATTAACAGTACTAGCTCATCAAAGTGTGCAGTCAGTCACCCTGATCACAAGCTGTGAGTTACTGCATGAACCCGACTTAATCAAGCTTAAAAGTTTTCAAGTTTATTGGCTACAAGAGTTGAAACATAAATCTTGGGGGGATTATTTTGTTAGTCACAACATTACTATAGATACTAATGCTCTTTATGAAATAAATCGAGCCTATGGCGGAAATGCCTTTGCTATGTCTCTCCTGAGTTCTGAAATTTTAAAGGAATCGCAAGGAAATTTAAAAGTTTACTGGCAGGATAATCGTGATGAACTATTGAGGCATCCAACTCTAGAAAAACTTGTTCAACGCCAGTTTAACAAACTTCAACAAGATAATCCCCAAGCCTATAAACTTTTATGTCGCTTAGGATGTTACCGTTATCAATATATTCCTGTAATCTCTGAAAAAGGAATTTTTTGCTTACTTTGGGATGAGCAAAATGAGCGAAATAAACTCCGATTTATCAGGGATTTAAAAAACAGAGCTTTAGTGAAGTTTAGCAGTGAAGGATACTATTTATATGAACTTATCCGCCAAGAAGCGATAGAAAGACTTAAATTAACAGATGATTGGAAACAATCTCACGCTAAAGCTGGAATATTTTTATCTACATTAATATCTGAAAATTGCAAAACAATTATCACAAAAATTACTTGCACGAAAGTGAATGATACTCAAGATCAAATGTATCTAAATATACAAAATGCAGAGATAGCAATAAAACAAGAACTTACTAAACAGGAAACTATTGCCTTAGAAGTTGTTTATCATTCTATGGAGTTTTATGGAGTAGGTTGCTTTGAGGAATTAAGACAAGAGCAAAACTTATTAGACAATGTTTTTTTTCAAGCTATCAGAAATATGATTTTTGAATATATTGATTGTTATAGTAATTTAGGTATAGTACTTTATAAATTTGCATTAACTACACACAGATTAGGAATAATTGACGAAAAAGAAGGAAAGCCTATAGAAAGTAAGAAAGAATTTGAATACTGCCAAAGAAGTTTTCAAGTAAGCCAAGATTTTCTTCAAACAGCTTTAGTCATTGCAACTAGAGTTAAAGAAGATAAATTAATTATTAACGTACTTTTATCTTTAGCTTGTTGTCATTATTATAGGGGAATAAGTTTACATGAGCTTGGATTATTTTTACATCAGATTATAAAAATTAACGAAAGTAAAGAAGCTCTTGAGGAGAGCAAAGTAAACTTAAAGCAGTCCCTAAAAATACTAAATAAGCTGTCATTGGAACAACAAATAAAGGAAGTAAAACAAGCAATTTATAGTCTAGAAATAAGTGAAAAATCTTGCAGCACATTTATAGCAAGATTTTTAATTTAATTAGTATAATTTTAACTGGGAAGTTTGAAAAATGCGATGTCTACGACGGGCTGCGCCTACGCACATCGAAGACACCCTCCTCTTACCCATCGCTGAAATAGAAAAACGACCATTCAAAAATTAAATCGCCTTCTTCTTTGCGTGAGGTAAAAATCAAAAACAAAGGCGGGTGCGGGGATTGAACCCGCTTATCCCCACAATGGTGGAGACGTAACCGATAACCTTAAATTCTTCGGCCCCGAAAGGCAAGTTGCGAACAAGGATAACCCGCCATGAAGCATGAAGGATAAAGTAGTTTCATCCTTTACCCTTCAGCAATATCTATAATTCACCCGTAGCTAGCATCTGGATGATCCGAGGTGTACCTGGGTCGAACCCTGCCAAATCCCAAGACAGCGAATCTTCAGGATCTACCAAAGTAATCTGGTAAGGTGTTAAGGTGACATACACTGCCTTGACGTTGGGATTTACCTTTTTGCGGTACTCCTTCAGCGCTTGACTTGGATGCTTATACCCAGCCCAGCTTTCCGAGTCAGTCCAAAAGCAGACTACATCTGCTTTGAACTTATTCTTAATCATCCAGTCATAAGCTACAGACGCATCCGTTCCACCGAAGTTTTGATTGCTAGCTTTGCGAACCGCAGAACTAAAACTATCTTTGGCAGTGATACTTAATTCCTGGAATTCGGTAGCAAAACCACGAATCATGTAGTTTTTCTCTGCTTTTGCTGTCACCAGTGCCATTGTGGTGGCAATTTCACAGCAAGTCAGTCCCATATCTGCAACCATGCTACCCATAGAACCAGAAACGTCCACGGCGTGCATGAATACTTTACCTGTGGGTTGCACAACATCAAAAGACAGTTCAACCGCCTTTTCTAAAATGTCTACAATCCGAGGAACTGGATTCCAAGTTTTCTTACTGCGTCCTAATGTTCCACCAGATTGATATGTTTTGAGTGCTTTCAAAACATCAATTGGATGGATGCGACCTTTACGCAGATGTTCCTTGTTGTTAAGAACTGCTTCCACTCGCAGCAAGTTGGCACTTTCATCTGTTCGCAACACACCCAGTTCAGTTAAAGAACCCAAGTTACGCAACATTGCACCTATTGGCATTTCCTGAAATAGTAGCTGCCAAGCTTCCTGATCCATTTTGCCGACTGGTGCAGCCATTTCGTGGGTTAAGCGTCCTTGGGAAATAGCTTCATGGGTTTGGGTAGGATTCCGTTTCAGCCACTCATACCACCAAATCTGCGCCAACGCTTCTGAGGGCATATCTGCTGGCAAATCTTCCCAGCCTCTAACTACCCACTCAAATAGTTTACGGTGATTTTCTGTAGGCGGTTTGACATGGAACAACCGCAACGCATCTCGGTGGGAGAAGCCTTGACGCTGTTGATATTTCAACAGTTGATAAGCTAAACCCTTGACATCTTCCCTTGAGAGCCAAGTTTTACCAGCTTCCCGCACTACTTTACCAAATCCCCGCAGAGATTTGGTGTAGTTCAGCCATTCGTAGAAGTGGCTACCAGTGCGGACAATTTGCGGAAATATTTCACCAAACGCCTGTTTTGCTTCTGGTGCTTCACCCATAGAGAGCAATACCAAAGCCAAGATAGGCGCACTGTTATTGATGGCGCGTCCATCGCTAGCATAGAGAATTTCTTCTGCGACACGTCCAGGATTTTCGGCAACAGCTTGTCTGACAACTGTCACAAAATCCTCAGTTAATTCCTGTTTACCAGCGTAGTAAGTGCTTTTTGCTGTGCCAACCAACAAACAACGGCGCAGCATTTTCCAAATACCAGCATCAAACATCCAACCGCCGGAACGTCCCTGAACCATTTCTGCTTCTCGTCCGGGGATAGGTTGATTTTGAGGTGTAGTTGTCTTCTTTTTAGTGAAAAAATTGTAATTCATCGTTTCATCTCCCGGCCCTTGCAGGCAAAAATGAAAGGTGGCAGAGCAGGAATCGAACCCGCGACATCCGGCTTAAGAGGCGATAACCCTAATTCGTCGGCCTTTGCAGGCAAGGTGTGAACAAGGATGTTTTTCGGCGCTCTACCAACTGAGCTATCTGCCACATGAAAATTAAAAACACAAAATTTACTCTGGTGGAACAGGATTTGTAGCTTGCTTCCCGTAGGGTACCTGCAACCGATGAATTAACGATAACCCTCGAGTCGTCGGCCTTTGCAGGCAAGTTTCTGAACTAAGGACTATGGGAATTAACCCGTTCATTGCTCTGCCAGATTGAGCTACCCACCAGATGACAATTCAAAATTAAGTTTTGGGTGGCGGAGCAGGACTTGAACCTGCGACCTCTCGAACCCTAATCGATAACCCTAATTCGTCGGCCTTTGCAGGCAAGGGGTGAACAAGGATGTTTAGCGCTCTACCACTGAGCTACCCGCCACATGAAATTTTGGATTTCAAATTTTAAATTCAATTTAAAATCCAAAATCGTTCGACTGAGCGTAGCCGAAGTCTAAAATCTAAAATTAATTGGTGTAGTGGAGCGGGAATCGAACCCGCCACCTCCCGCTTGGCAGGCGATAACCCTCAATTCGTCGGCCTTTTCAGGCAAGGAGTGAATAAGGATATTTAGGCGCTCTAACCACTGAGCTACCCACCACATATAAATTCAAAATTCAAAATTGAAATTTCAGCACTCAGTACTAAATTTGGTGTAGTGGAGCAGGATTTGAACCCGCGAATGCTTGATAACCCTCAATTCGTCGGCCTTTGCAGGCAAGGGGTGAATAAGGATATTAAGTGCCTTACCACTTGGCTACCCACTACATGACAATTTAGAACTCAGCACTGAATTTGGTGTAGCGGAACAGGATTTTTACCTGCACCTCCAGAAGTTCGATCAAGGCTGTTTTAGTTATATGCGATAACCCTCGATATGTCGGCCCTTCCGGGCAAGGTGGGCGCTCTGCCATTTGAGCTATCCGCTACTGGTGAAAGCTAACTCCCTAATGAAAGTTGACTTGTATTATTAATGTAGTATATGTATTATCTATTGTCAAGGGTCTGGCAAGCTAATGCACGAATTATTGCTTTGGAAAGAGAAGTCTGAGCGGCACAAGCAAGCCACTGCTCAGAATTTTGCGAGCAGATTATCCGAGATGTATGGCGATCGCTCTCATCAAAACCCTCTTATTTTCTCTGTTAAAAAACTTTTGCGCGATCGCAGACCAATATTAGATAAGCAGAAGGTTGATAAACCTATAACTTCTACTGAGTAAAGATTTTGCCGATAAATTTGCCGCGACTTTGCCAAAAGATACAAAAAAGTGTCTCAATTTTTGCCAATATAATAATATTATTTCTCAAAATTCACTTGGCAAAAATCGGCATGAGTGAGAAACCCATAGAAGGTGACGGCAAGGCTTTTCTCGTTCTACTTTTGCCCATCTCGTTTTTGATTATTTTCCTAGTTGCCACTTGGAGAATTTTACTGGCGGTAATTGTGCTGGTAATTGCCTTCAAGCTTTGGCAGGAATATCAATGGCAACAGTGGACTGTGCGAGTTAACCCAATTTTTCATCAATTGGTTCGTGAAAATCAGGGCAGACTGACGCCAATGGACTTGGCAATCAGGGGCAATTTTCCTGGAACAACGGCAAAACGCTACTTGGATACTAAAGCCTCGGAATTTGGTGCTAGTATAGTCAACTCTGAAGAGGCAGGGCAGTCTTATTACTTTATAACTGCCAGCATTCTCGGCAATATTCTTGATAGTAGTGAGCCTGTTAAAGAACTGCCGGCTCAACCAGTTACTAAAACAGCGCGATCGCTCCTAGCACCACTACCAACCACACAGGATGAAGAACCAGAAACCGAATCACTCCCACAGCAAACCCATGAGGAAACTAAACTATCGCTGGAAAAACAGTTAATTTTTGGCTCTCTGATTCAATCTGAACTTGCTAAACGGCTAAATGTCTATTCCAGCACGGTTTATAAACGGCGAAACGATCCAGAGTTTCCTGACTGGAGTCGCAACAAAGACCCTGATGGTATTGCCTGGTCATACTCGGAAAAAACTAAGGAGTTTTTCCCAGTGGAGAAAGAAGTTTGAAGAAGGCAGGAGGCAAGAGGGGAAAATTATCCCTTGATTCGACCGAGAATTATTTGGCCGCCCTGAACGAGAGTTCAGTGCTGTTGTCTTAAACCCTTGCTCCCTCTGGTCGCAACAGTTCTAGAGTACGGACAGTCTTACTCCTTACTCCTGCCTCCTGCCTCCTGCCTCCTGCCTTCGTTGATTTTTGAATTCTAAACCTACAGCATCATTGATGGAATTTAATCCACTTTGTTCTAGCTTGGAAAGTAAACCAGCTAGAATGCGGCGTACCATCAGCGGCCCTTCGTAAATCCAGCCTGTATAAACTTGGATTAGGCTAGCACCAGCAGTAATTTTTTCCCAAGCATCTTCACCAGAAAAGATGCCACCAACACCAATAATCGGGATTTGTCCTTGAGTTTGCTGCCAAATAAAACGAATTACCTCAGTGGAGCGATCGCGTAATGGTTCACCACTAATTCCGCCAGCTTCTTCCTGGGGTGATTTGCCCGTTTGGTCAATCACTTGGGTTTTCAGTCCATCACGGCTGATCGTGGTGTTAGTAGCAATAATTCCCGCCAGGTGGTAGGTTTTGGCTAAAGAAATAATGTCAGCGATCGCTTCCCATGATAAATCTGGGGCTATCTTGACAAAAATCGGTTTATGTGTAATATTTTCTTGTTGTAATAAATCTAAGATGGCACTGAGCATAGAAGCATCTTGGAGTGATCGCAGCCCTGGTGTATTAGGAGAAGAGACATTAACAACAAAATAGTCTCCCAAATCCTTGAGTAAACAAAAACTATCGAGATAATCCTTTGCGGCTGCTTCTAGGGGAGTTACCTTAGATTTACCCAAATTTATTCCTATAGGTATCGATCGGGTTAACTCATGCTTTTCTTGTGCCAAACGTGCCGCCATTACTGCTGCACCACTGTTATTAAAGCCCATCCGATTGAGAGCAGCTTTATCCAACGGTAGACGAAACAAACGGGGAGGCGGATTTCCTGGCTGTGCGTGAAAAGTTACAGTTCCTAGTTCTGCAAAGCCAAAACCCAGGTTAGACCAAATGCCAGCAGCTACACCATCCTTGTCGAAGCCAGCTGCTAACCCTACAGGATTTGGAAAGTTTAGCCCAAACAAATTTTGTTCTAGGCGGGAATCGTACAGACATAAAGACTGCTTTAAGCGTTGGTTTATCCAACTAGCAGGGGTTTGCGATAGCCAATTAAAACTGCGAATCGTCTGTTGGTGTAACCACTCTGAATCGGTTTTTACCACATTAAACAAAAGCGGACGAATCGCAAGTTGATAAATATCCATTTCAATCCTTAAAACTACGCGAATTCGGTAAACTGCCGCGTTTCCTCTTTAGCTTGTCGGAGTTCTTCTTTTGATAGCCGTGCTTCCTCTTTAGCTTGTCGGAGTTCTTCTTTTCATAGCCGTACTTGTTCAGCAATCTGCCGCATTTCTTCGGCGGAATTTCTCATTTCTTCAGCAATCTGCCGCATTTCTTCGGCGGAATTTCTCATTTCTTCAGCAAGCTGCCGGGTTTCTTCGGCAGAATTTCTCATTTCTTCAGCAAGCTGTCGCTGCTCTTCTTGTGAGAGCCTGGTATCTTCAGCAGACTCTCGCTCATCCTCTGAGACTTGTCTCTGCTCCTCTTGAGCATCAGAAGGAGTTTCGCCCATTTACCTAGCACTCCATAATCTAACTTCAACGAACCTGTTACCTACAATTTTTAGCAAACACCTGTCGCAATATTACTCAGGGTGCTTTTCTGGGCATCTTATATATTACAAGTTATGTTAACCAATAAATCAGATGGGGCAGCCGCAAAAACCTATAGCCGCCGAACAGCAGATCCTCTCTTTGGGGCGCGTCCTCCAGAGCCTCAGGGAAGAAGATGATGTTGACGTTCTGATTGAAACTACTATTTCTTATCTCAAAGAAGAGTTTGACTACAAACTGATTTGGATTGCTCTTTACGATCGCCTGAATCACATATTATTTGGCAAAGGGGGCATCACACCCGATCGTGACACGAGCTTTTTACGCCAAAGGGTTGTTCTAAGTCCTGGGGATTTATTAGAGCAAGTAGTAATTGAACAGCATCCTTTGGGCGTAGCTGATTTGCAAACTGAAATCCGTGCCGCTGAATGGCGAAAAATGGCCGAAAAATTCCACATCCAAGGAACGATTATTTTACCAATTCGCTACAAAGACCGTTGCTTGGGCTTGCTGTTATTGGGTTCAGAACGCTGGGGCTACCTACTGACTGGAGAAGCAAAAGCACGTTTGATGATGGTTTTAGGTGAACTAGGGGCAGTGCTTTATCAAAATGAAATGCATAAACACCAAAAGCAAACCAGGCGAACCGACGAGCCATTATTAGAATTGCTAGAAAATTTACGCACCCTCAGTAACCTGAATCAAAGACTGGAAGTAGCGGTGCAAGCAACTCATAAATTTGTCTCCCCCAACCGGACAAATGTTTACTGGTTTGAGCGAGAAGGGCGCTACTTTTGGTGTCGAATGAGTAATCAGCTGGTCAAAATGGATCGCAATTCTAGCAGTCAGCAAGCAGCGGGAATGACTGTACAGGACTTGAGCGATTTTTATTATGCTTTGGCAGTTAACCAAATAGTCTCGATTGGTGATGCCCGCAGTTCTTTAAAAAGCCATTTTACGGCAAAATTGCTGGAACGCTTGAACGTGCGATCGCTCCTAGCAGCTCCGATTATCTGGCAAAAGAACTTAGTCGGTTTTCTGGCGGTGGAAAGCAATGAACCTCGCATTTGGACGGACACAGACAAAAATTTCGTCCAGGGTGTTGCAGGTTTAATCTCCCTAGTTACACCTACCGAAAACATGGAAAGCACTATTAAACAGATTCAAGAGGATGCCCAACTCACTAGCCAAGTTGCCCAAGGTATCTATAGCGAACATGACCTTCAGACAACTTTACATAATTGTGCTAAAAGAGTTTTAGCTCGATTAGGTGCTACCCGCTTTTTACTGTTGCAGTATGACCCTGAGCAGAAGAATTATCAATTTACTTACCAAAGTCAGCCCCATAATCGCCGACCGTTGACATTTACCCTGCATACTCTCAAAGAATTAGATGGGCAGCTTTTGCAAAGTTCAACTCAAGCAGTGGAAATTGAGAACTTAGATGAAGATTTACGCTTTTTTAACTGGCGACCCTCGTTGTTAGAGAATAATGTGCGATCGCTACTTGTTTGTAAATGCACTCACGAACATATACCAGCAGCACTTTTGGTGATTACTCATGAAAGCCATCGTTCTTGGACAACTCTAGAAAAGGAATTGCTGTGGGCGGTCAGTCAACAGATTGGTGTAATTGTTCGTCAGTGGCAATTACATAACCGCACCACCCAGCAGCAAAAAACTTCCCAGGCATTTGAGCAATGCTTACGCATCCTGACACAATCCCAGAACAGCATTGAGGTCGAAAAAAAGCATTTAGAACGTACAGCCCTCGAACAAATAGCATCAATTTTGGGTTGTCCCTTAGCGCTAATGCTATCTTGGGCACCTGGTGAAAGTTGGGCAGAAATTATCCCTGGAGTGATTGACAATAGCCAATTTGGGATTTTTTCTGATGCATCTATTTCTATCCAGGCTGAAGCCTTAATTCAGTGGGCACTTGCTACAGAGACTTACCTGACTTTGAAGGTAGATAATTTACCTCCAGAAACCCGGAAATGGTTGAATGTTCCAGACAAAAGTCAAATTTTGGTAATGGCATTACGTACAACTGCTGATTATGAAACCACTGGTGTAGTGTTGCTAGTAGACTATCAACAGCGTCGTTGGTCAGAACAAAACCTCAGTGCAACAGTAACTCTGATTTCTCAATTAGCCTGGTGGCGTCGTGAAAAGCAAATTACCCGACTTTTAGAATCCACAACCCAAGAATTACGACAACTTAATTGGTACAAACATCGTCGCCTAGAGGAAATTCAAAGAATAACAGCGCACTCCCTTAAACAAATACACGATTTGGGCATTCCTGCAAATGAACTGACTCAGATGCGCTACCAGCTATTGCTGCGGCAGTTAGATCATACAGCCACCTCTATGAGTGGAATGCTAAAACTTGAGAACTGGCAGCTACATATCAGTTGGGAAACTATGCCCATAGCCAGTTTACTGAAGCGATCGCTCGAACGGATCGAAAATTTACTCAAACAACAAAAGCTGTGGATTGGGGTACATGGTTTGGGACAATCAATTGACGAGCAAGAATCGCCCAAGAATTCTTCATTAGTTAGAAGCGTTCCTGCCTCCAGCGCTCAATCTGCAATCGCGATCGCTGGTGATATTGTCAAAATTGAATTAGTTATCCATGAATTATTGGTTACTGCCTGTAACCGTTCTCAAACCGGCAGCAGAATTGATATTTGGTGTCGCCGTTTAGATGCGTCAAAACCCTCAGATACAAAGCATTCTTCTACAAGTGAAGGGGCTGAACATCAGACATCGCTAGAATTATCAATCACATATAACGGTGCGATCGAACCAGAGCTACTCACAGAACTATATCAAAATATACCTAAAGATGTGCTTGCTCCTTCCTACCTCGACCAACCACCAGCTTTACATCTGGCGATCTGCCAAAACCTCATGCAGGAACTAGGAGGAGAGTTGAATTTCTATAAGTTACCAGATAATCGGGTAGTCAATCGCTTGTTGTTGCCGTTAGCTGTTCATGATTCTTAGTACAGCTTTGCGTGAAATCGTGACGAATTAAGGGTTGAAATTTAAACGCAGATGCGCTTCGCATTCCCACAGAGAAGATTAGTACAGATGTGCTGTGGTTAATTACCTTACCTGTACGAGAACTGCTATAACTACAAGCTTTAACAATTTATCTTTGTCACTGTCAAGGCTAATTAAACGTAAATATAAAATTATATTGGCAATTATCTCAACTATTTTGTATATATTTACTGAGTCTAGAAAGAGTTAAACAGGTATCTTTTGATAACTTGAATATCTCCGAAAAAACGTGACATTTTTGAAAATAGTGGTTAACATATAACTTGATAAAATGCCGACAAACACTATTATTAATTTTGATTCAGAGAAAAATAATTAGCTGGATAACTTTTGCCAAACAAAGTTTTCTATTAATTCAGTCTGTTGTAAATCTTGTTAAATTGCAAATTGTTAGCAATTAGTTGTTCAGGATTTAATTACTATCTAAGTATTAAAGTAATTTTCAATACTTTGCATAAATAATTAAATTAAAATCAATTTTTTAAATTATTTATTGCATTTACATATTGAATCTATTTTTTAGATTGCTGTTGTAATACTAATATTAAGTTTACATATAGATTTTTTAGGTAATGAAATGGAATTAGTGCATCAAATTATAACTGTCACTTTATGGATTCTCAGTTTACAACAAAGAGAAGTCTATGGATGCTATAAAATATTTATAAGCATTAATAGGATTAAATCTAAACTCTTAAGCTACCGCTTTCAGGAAGACCAATATAAAATTTATATGCTTGGAGGAATCTATCAATGAGCTTTAGATACTTCAAGCATTGGTTGAGATTTAGTTCAATCCGAAGCATTATTGTTTTAGCCTTAATATCAATTCCTAACTTGTGTAGTGCATCTGCTCAGACAACTACTAAAGGGGGAATTGACTGGATTTTAGTAGTAGATACTTCTGCTTCCATGCGTGGTGTAGGTGGAACTAAAAATATTTTTGAGCCAGTAAAAAATTCTATTACTGAATTTGTTAATACGGCTAGATTAGGTGATACAGTTACTATTTATAGCTTTGATAAAGATGTCACCCTAAACGCCAATGATATCACTATCAACAGTAATCCAGACAGAGGCAAACTCAAGCAAATAATTAGCTCACTTAAAGCTGATGGTGTGCGTACTCATACAGGTAAAGCTGTGCAAAAAGCTTTGCAACATTCTGCCCTCTTAAATAAACGTGCTGACGCTCTTGGTCGTACTGTCAGCATCGTATTTCTGACGGACGGATTAGAAGATGTGCGTGGTATTCCTAATCCCGTTTCTATTCCTGGGAATACCCAGTTTCTAAGTGAGCAACAATGCAAGCCCTACATATTTTTTGTGTCTTTAGGATTAAAAGAACACGAAAAGCAACTGAATGACTTTGCTAGCAATCCAGCACTTTGCGGTAAGGGGCAAGTATTGCGAGATCCTGGAGGAGTTCAGCTGAACCAACTGGCTCAAAATATCCGACCAGCGCTAATTAAGCCCAAGCTTGATGTTAATCTACCCACTGCCAATTTACCGCCAGTATTGCCAGGAGCAACTACTGAACCGCTCAAAATTAATAGCATCAGTAATGTCAATGCTAAGGTAAGCTTGCAACTGGAAGACCCTCAGCAAAGTGGTATTCGCTTAATTTCACCCGATCGCACCATCGACTTAGTTGCTAATCAAGCAACAGCCATTCCCGTGCGTTTACAGATACCAGCAGAGGCAAAGGGGGGCGCGAATAACTTGCGCTTGGTGTTGATCAGCGCAGATCAAGCGATCGCACCAATAAAAATTGACCTACCTGTAACCATTCAGTCACAACTGCAAATAGAACCGACAAAGATAGATTTTGGCTCAATAGAAGCAGGCAAAACCACTGAAACCCAAATTTTTATAGTTCGCACCAATATATCTGGAACAGCTAGCTTACAACTGCAAGGCAATTCTAAAGACGTTTCCATAGCAGAACCTTCAGCAGCCATATCCTTACAACCAGGAGAAACAAAAATTCCTGTGCAGTTGCAGGTTACTGATAGCAGTTTTGCAGGCGATCGCACTTTCACCTTAGCCCTAACCCCAGATAACTCAATTGCTAGCCCTGTCAGTGCAAAAGCTCATCTGTATATTTTAATGCCCCTATGGCGGAAAATAGTTATTTGGTTGCTCTTAGTGCTGTTGGTGTTGTTAATTTCACTGATAGTAGTTTGTTTAATTCAACGCAAAACCCCCTTGGAATTAGTCGAAGATTTCCGTAACCGCGATCGCTTAGAAGGAGCGTTGGTAGTACTGGAACCACTGCCACAATCATCGCAAGACGAAGAAATTAGTCTCACTCACCTACAGAAGGGTAGAGTATGCCTGAGTGATTTGATACCAGCTATTGCCATGACCAATTCTGATGCCGAGTTAGTTATAGTTTGGCGGTTAGGCAAAAAAAATATAGATATACGCTGTTTGAAAGGTGTAATTTTTGTCAATACTAAAAAAATAAATACAGATGAACTCTACGACGAGGACATCATCGAGATTGGCAACGTTAAATTGCAATTTAACTGGATTGAACACCAAAGACCCTCTGAGCCAAGCAGTGGGCAGACAAACTTTTGAATAATATCACAGGAAAGTGAATGTTAAGTCCCACGGTTGTGCGTCCCACGGTTGTTTTTCGTCCTACTGTTGTTATCGGGCTAGGAGGAACGGGTTATGAAGTCGTACTCAAACTTAAAAAGCGATTTATAGATGTTTACGGCTCAGTACCAGAAGTTATTCGTTTTATTTCGATTGATACTACCGAAAATATCCAAGAACGAGAAAAATCACCTGATGGCACCAAGGTTTTCTTAGAACCGAATGAACTTTATGCAATTTCTGTCGCAAATCCCCTACCCCTAACACGTAACGACCACATCGCTGAATGGTGGCCTAAGGATATTTCCGCAGCCAGCCTGATCAGTGGCGCTGGACAGATTCGGGCCAGGGGACGGCTCGCCTTGTTTGCGAAAGTAGGCGATATTGACGCTTTAATTGCTCAAGCAATCAATACTGTTCGTGAAATTCGCACCAGTAAACAAGCATTTTCAGATAACTTTCAAGTTTCGAGTCGGGATGGTGTCGAAGTTTTTATTGTTGGTAGTTTGGCGGGTGGGACGGGCAGTGGCACATTCTTAGATACGGCTTTTTTAACACGAGGACATCTCAATAATTTTTCTAATATTACGGGGGTATTTGTTTTACCGAGAGTGTTTGCCAATATTCCCCAAACTCACCTGGTGAAGTCTAATGCCTATGGCGCTCTTAAGGAAATCGAACACTTTTGGGGATTGTCACCATCTAATAGCATTGAGATTGATTATGGGATCACAAAAGTCAAAGCCGATCGCCCTCCCTTTGATGCAGTATTTTTAATTGACGGGGTTAATAAAAATGGAACTGTAGTCGGTCGTCCAGACGATTTACAAAATTTAGTTGCAGATGGCTTGTACATCCAAATTGGTTCTCAAATTGGTTTAGACGCTGCTAACGTTGCTGATAACATTCGCGCTTATCTGGCAACTGGTGAAAAAGTTCGAGGACGCAATATAAATTACTGTAGTTTTGGCTTTGCTACCCTGACTCTGCCAGTACAGCAATATGAGCGGATGAAATTAGAGGATGCTCAAAGCTTGCTGAAGAATGAGTTGATGGCATCTACTCCAACAATCGATTTAGAAAGCGACATTACCCGGTTTTTAGAAGATTGCAAGTTAGCAGAAGCGACTACTGTCCTGAATGCGTTGACTGAAAGCGATCGCGGCGGACAAATGAAACCCGAATTTAGAATTGGCGAAATCCGTCACGATCGTACAGCTTTGGCGACAATCAAAGAACTTTACAAACGGCAGTTAGATCAATTTGAACAACGGACGGCTCAAGAATTGGGATTGAATTTTCATCGCTTACAACAGACTACAACTGCTGCGATCGCAACTTTCTGGGAACGCGGTCTTAACCGTCCCAATGGACTAGCTTATGTTTTGGACTTTTTGAGCAAACTTTCTCAACAATTAGACGAATTACAGCAAAACGTGCAGCGCAAGTCACAAGAGGCGCAATCTAGTTTCAATGCTTTGAAATTAGAACCACAAGAAGAAAAAATTAAAGAAGCCGCAGAAACTTGGTTCCCAAATAAAAACACTATTCAAGCTGCTTGCCAGAGATACAAAGAACGGGCTGACCAAAAGTGGAAGACTTATTTACATTGGAAACGCTGTGATAAAGCGGCTGAACTCTATGGTGTATTGCGGACTAAGGTAGAAGAAATCCAGGAAAAATGCCAACGTTTACATAGCAACTTAGATAAAGTTTATCGAGATTTAGAACAGAGTTATCACGAGGTCAACCGTCAAGGAAGTAACGATAATCCTTTTATTCACACCATTCAGCGCATCAATCTGCAATCAAAACGCCCCAAAGTTACTGGCGAAGATTTTATCCGTTGGCATCGAGAACAGTCTCAAACTTTAACGAATTGGTCTGAGAAGAAAGCTGAAGATGTCGAGATCGAAATTCTGAGATTTGTCGATGAAGCTTACTATCCTCTCACCAGTATGACTGTTGAGGAGGTTTTAACAGATAGCAATCCCGAAGATGCAGGGCAAGATTTGCAACAACTTGGCAAACTTGCAGTTCCTCTCTGGCAGTATGAAGTATCGGAAATTCCCATTCAACAGCAGCACTTAATCACAGAATTTTATTACTACGGAGTAGAGAGTAACAACACAGTTTTTAGCAATCCGCCTCTTTCTAGTCGCTTGCCTAGAGGAAATAATAATCCTTCTTTCGTACCGACAGGCGAACCACATAAAGTGATGCTGTTTCGAGTAGAAGTCGGCGTCCCCTTATTTGCATTCAACGGAATGAGGGATATGGAACTAGCTTATTTAGATCCGAATAAAGTCTTTAAGCACCTGCATCGCAATTGGACAAACTTAGCAAATTTAATTCCTCCAGAAGACGACGGTGGGGCGTTGCGTTGGTTTGCTTTAGCCTTAGCACCCGATCTATATAAATTGATTGTCAATCAGAGTAAGAAATATTTCGTTTCTACAGAACAAGCGAAAAGATTAGAAGGCGGAGTTTTGCCATTGGGAGGCGATCGCAAGTCAGCATTTAAAGCTTTCAAAAGTAATTTACCTTTAGTCAAGGAAATTGCTCACAAAGTTGAGCGTATTACCCATGAAGACCAAGACAAAGCCAAATCTACTTTGCAAAACTACATCAATCACCTCAATCAGGTTTTAAAGGGAGGCAGGGTTGATGCCCAGATTAAAGAACAGGTAGAAATGGAAATCCAGGAAATTGAAGCTTACCTGGAAGATTTAGATGTGATTATTTAGCCCCATAGTTTGCACTCTGAGAGTGTCCCCATGCCAAAACCAACTATTTTACTTGCACTCGATCCTCACAGTGCCGCTTTTTGTGCAGCCATTAAACGGCAACTGCAAGAATTACCAGCCGATCAAACCTGTTTAATTCAAACTTATACCTTAACTTGGGATAGTCAAACTTTTGGCTTTAGTGGCGAGTTAGATCAGTTTGCTGACACGAGTTTTGATCTGGCTCAAACTCATAGTAAACAAGCTTATGTCTCCAAAATTCGTACCCAGTTCAGCGAAGCGACCGGCGAACTGCAAACTGCACTGATCGAATTATTGAAAACGGCTAGTCAATCAAAAGAAGCGATCGCTGCTAAACGCCAAGGAGTGAAAATCAGCAGCAATCATCGAATATATCTCATGCTGTCAGTCAGCAATCAATTTGGTAGAGCAGTAGTTTTTGACATAGTACGCTTAATTCGTTGGCTATTTTCTAAGTACTTTATAGATATTCCTTATAGCTTAGAAGCTTTATTACTACTGCCAGGGTTATTTACCCAAGCCACAACTGCTGATTACGGTGCTGCTTACGCCTTCCTGAAAGAGTTAGATTACAAAATGACCACTGGAGTTGTGATTACAGGTGCTCAAAAAGCACCACCTTTTGATAACTGCTGGCTGATGGACGAGCGAATTGGGGGACTGAAGGATAATTTGCCTAGCTATGCTGATGCTTTGGCAGGTTTTCTCTCCGTGGAACCGGAAACCAACGGCTTATTGATTGGCGCACAAAAAGTACGGGGAAAAATACCCGCCTATAGTTCATTTGGTTATGGAGAATTATTTTTCGCAGGAGAAACAACTATTAACCGTTTGAGTGCTGCCTTAGCTGCCGATATTATGATGGAGCAGTTTTTACCGAAGGCAGAATTTACTCCAGAGGCAATTCGCAAATGCCTGTTAGATGCCAAAGGATTTATACTCAGCGAAGATTTCAGTAATGCTTTTCTCGGATTAGAACGAGACAACGGCAAACCAGTTTGGCAAGATTTTAATCCGCGCCTTGAGATGCGTGCTGGCCAGGCTCAGGAATATGGGATGGAATTGCAGCGTGCTTATCGGCAATTTGAAAATAAAGAGCTACTTTCCTATAAGCGGACGCTGGAAAATTGTTGCAAACAATTACAGGCAACACTAACCACCTTCTTAGACCGCACCATTAATCGCTATGCTGATGCTACACCTAGAGGCTTGCATGAAGGAGCTAGGCTATTAAACATATTGACCTTTTTATATTTGGAACTGCAAACGGATGCCATAGGCGATCAATCCCAGAATCTTGTTACAGAACTGCGTGCGGCTGAAGCATTTATCGACTCAAGATTGCAGGTAACAATTGATAAAGAAGCCACTCAAAAGCTACTCAACCAAGTTGTGTCCTTAAAATTGCGGCAGCAACAATTACAAGATATTTTAGCTGAAAGAAAGTCTGAAGAACAACTGCAAGAGCTACAAACAACTCAGAAACAGTTAGAAACGGCAATTGCTGAGTATCGCCAAGCGTTAAATGCCGAAATCGAACAAGCTCGACAAATTCGCTTTATGGCGATCGCTCGCGCTCGTGAGCAAGCCGAAGCTGCGATCGTTGTAGCTCAGAACCACTTAACGGCCATTGAAAATCAACTCGAAAAAGCCACAGATAACTTAGATGAACTACTAACAGAAGAAAACCGTTTTCGCTCACAGTATCTGATCGTTTATCCTACCTTGGTTACTGGTGCTTTATTAGCCTTGCTGATTCTAACCGGAATTTTCAGTCAATCAACACTATGGCTGTTATTACAAAAATTTTGGGCTAACTTAGTTACTTATCTGCTTTGGACTGCGGTAACAATTTTGACTTACTTAGGTATAGTTTGGCTGAAGTACAGCACTAATATTCGCGATCGCATTCAGAAGGTTCAGAAACAAATTAAACGCCTAGAAAGCACTATTAAAGCAACCGCCGTAGAATTACGCCGCAGTTATAATGAACAATTAAAGTTAGAGTACGATTTATACGCCCAAAATCTCCGTGTCGAGGCGTTAAATTATTTGATTAAAACAGCTAAACAAAGAACTGAAACCTTACGTCAAACTTTGGCCGATTTCTCTGAGATATACAATAATTTAGTTACTCAACGCGATCGGGCTACCACGAAGTTCTCCGAAATTCGGCTCACAGTTCTGACTGATGCCGATATTGATGCTTATTACCAAAGTTTCCTTTCCACATTACCAACAGAAAAGTTTACTCAGGAACAGGTTAGCCGTTCTCAGTCGTGGAAAATTTCTGCTGAAGAATTTCAGAATCAACTTATGCCCTTTGCTCGTCAGCAGTTCGAGCAATTGGGTAATTTGTCTATTGGCGAAGTATTAAAGCAATCAGATTTAATTGCCGCCAATACAGCTACTCTGCGTTTGAATCAACTTTATGATAGTGCTAATTTGTTACTGCGAATTCAAGATATTGACGCTAACTTAAACCCAACTTCTCAACGGGAGATTACCCTTTGGGTGGGAGCAAAAGATAAAGAACAAATTTTTGCGTTTTACAGTCGCTTTAGTCGTAGTTTAACCGTCTTGGTAGCTGAAAATGAGCAGCGTTTGTGTATTTTGACCCGTTCGTTGGGCTTTCCGGCTTATTTTCTCAGTCAAATTGAGTATTATCGAGACTGCTATGAACGGACTCAGAGCGAACAAATCGATGAAGACGAAAACATTCCCGATTTAATTCCAGAGGAAATTGGTTCTGGTAGGGAATTAAAGCTAGCTTATCAAACTCTGCTGTTAGCGATCGTTCTTGGGCTACTATCCCAGCATTCTCAAGGTGATTATCAATTCAAGGGTCGGTTACTTGGTAAAGACCGAGAACAAATTGCCTTAGCTTTAGCAACTGAGTTTACCCTTCAGGAACTCTATGGAGACTTAGAAAAACGTATCGAAACATTTGAACGTGATTTTATCTACCATAAATTACAGGAATTCGGAACATCGGCCTCATATTTAAATCCTTACGAACGTAAGCTTTTGGATCGTCTACTCTCAGACTATAACCCTCTGAATTAGGCATTCAATCACCTTTTTTACTTCTCTGGAAATTTAATATAGACCTAACTCAACCCCTAAAGGGCTTCCAGTAAAAAAATATCCCATCTCTGCGGGACGCTCCGCGAACGTAGGGGCACAGGACCTTGCATTGGTGTCAACTTAAGCTGAAAGCTATATTGGGTAGGTGTTTTACACATCACCTCACGCCCTCATCCCCTAACCCCTTCTCCCAAGGGAGAAGGGGAATTAAATCTCTGGCTCCCCTCTCACGGATGGGAGAGGGGCTGGGGGTGAGGGCAAAACGTTCTCACCAAGCGGGTTTCACGTTAAGTTAACACCAATGAATACCTTGTGCCTCCAGTCAGATATAGAGTCATAGACTCAATGAATGCATTCCCAGTTTCAGACTGGGAATGAGAAAAGTCTTATCAAGCTAGGTTTTTAGGACTTGTGTGTACACCGTAGCTTTTTAAGAGGCACTAAGAGTGCTCTTTAGACTATGCACCTTAACCGAACCGTATTGCTACCAATTCTGATTTCGACAATTGGTACAGGCGATCGTTGCTTGATTTTACAGTGACTTGCTTGCTAATCAAAGGATGCTCTGGCACCAACATCACTTATGTGAACTCCTCCCTACTGAATTTGTGAACTTCTCCCTACGGAATCCTTACGTAAATTCCAATTAAAAAACGCTCTTTTTTACTCAAGCTTTACAAGAAACTAGTGGATGCACGACTAGTATGAATATGTAACTAATTTACTGCACCCTAGATTTAATAACTAAATTACTTATACGGTTATTACTTATATAAAGGTGTAGGGCTGGTAAATAAAATTTTGTCCTTAAATAGAAGATTTCTTCTGCATAAGACAGAAACGGCTTGAGAATTTCCCAATTTGTCCATCATGCTTGCCTATATTTTACTCCTGCTCATTAGCAAGGGGTCAGTAAGCATGAAAAATTTACACTCTTAGCATTATAAAATTAAAACCGATTAATTGTATGAAACAATACACCAAAGTTGTAAAGCGTTTTTTGACACTAGCTACTCCAGTGATCGCTACTTCGATATTGGCTACCTTACCGAGCCAAGCTGCTACCATTGCATATTCTGAGTCAAAATTCAACATCAACAACTTTAGTAGCAGCCCTTTAGATGTTAGGACTTTGACTGATACTTTGACCAACACAATTAGCACAGGTGGTCAAGTAACTGCTGATGCTAATGCTGAGGCTAAATTTAATGTCGATGCAAACAACTCTGCCTCTAATTTGTCCTTCAGCCAAGCTCAAGGTCAGGGTGATGGCTATACAGGGTCGGCGGAAAGCTTGGCTGCGATTATCGGTTATGATTTTATAGTAGACAAAGAGTTTTCTTTTGATTTCAGTGGCTTATTTAACCTTAAAACATCCATTGATGATGCATCCACTGAACGTGCAAATGCTCGTGGAGAGTTCTTATATGAGTTATACGACAGTGATACTGGTAATCTTTTGGACTCTTTCAAGATTTCTGGAAATTTATCAACTATAGGTAACAATGATGCTTTTGTATTTGAACCGAGTAGTAGCATAACTCTTGATTCAAGTCAGACTTATATTGATAAATCTTTTGGCGGAACACAGGAATATGCTTTGACTAGCTTTAAGGGTAAATATTCCCGTACTTTCGATAAGTCAACTCGTTTAACTTTAATAGAATCTAAAAGTAATCAGGTGAGCGTATATACAGTCCCAGAACCCTCAACAATTCTAGGTTCGCTGTTTAGTTGCACTATGTTTGGTGCTGTCTCAATACGCAAGCGTAAAAGAGCTTCTTCGGCTGCGTTGTTAGTTAATAAGGATTTAAGGTCTGTTTAGTATGTTTGCACTGAGGAAAGTTCAGGTGATGGATAGCGAAAGCAAAGTCACATTAATCCATCGTAAGAGTGAACTGGCGAAAAGAGACTGATAAGCCAGACCAAAACTACTCTATTCTCTGTACTTTTGGCTAATGTCGCTCTGCACAGTCTAGAAACCATAATATAGCGGTTCCCATTCAGATGTGTTACACCAACTTTATATCACAAGTGTAAGGGTATGGCAAGCCATACCATTACGGGTGTAACTTACATAAACGAGAACTGCTATAAAAAGCGTCTTCCCTGAAAAATAAAAATTAAGGGGAAATGGCATTTATGGAAACCCCAAGTCATTAGGTATGCAAATAATTTTGTGATTTTGCACCGTGACAGGAAGCATTAAAGAAATGCAAATAAATAGCTATAACAATGAAATTGTCATCTCCAAGGGATTAAAGTGCGGACTTAATCCTCATCGATTACCCTGTAGAAGCCAGTCATCCCTTGATTATTTAGTTTCGACTGAATGAATCGCGCTTTCTAGATGTGTTTTCGTCCCTATTAATTACACAAACACACTTACAAACGTGTGTTCTAGTGGATAGTGTAATCTTGACAATTTCACTGCAACTAAGTAAGTAGGTCAAATTAAATATAAAACCCACCCTGCCTCCGGCTTCCCTCTCCTTGCTAAGGAGAGGGATTGAGGGTGAGGTTTGATCTTATGTTTAATTACGCCTACCTACTTATAAGCATTTCTGGCTTGTATATTATGGGTTTAACGCAACCATGACTTAAAAAAACTTTCCCCAAATACTCAACTCAAGTACGGAACTGATACCAAGATACTGTGGATATGGTTTTAAACCCAGAGTACCCTTTTTACAGTTGTCATAAAACCGATAGATAGAAGACCATGCTCGTTCTGCACTGGCAAGTCTTGCCATTGAGTTAAATTCATTAGCAAATGAAAAGTTAGCTGCAAATACAGCAGAATCAATTCAATATTGATGCAGATCGTTTTTAGCTGTATTTTTAACATTCATCCATAGCAAAATACAGCCATTTCAAATGAGATTGCATTATCTACTGCTGTTATCTGGGCTGACTTTTCAGAAGCTTTGAACTTAAAAACAAGCATGGTCAGTGAGCAACGCCGAAGTGTCGCTTTTACCTACTGTCTTATACTGATATATGTGGTATAAGATAGAGGTATAAAAATATTCCTAACAAGCTTTTATGGGCGATGTCCATAAAAGCTTCCTACAATCTGGTTATGACAGCTTTAGGAAACTGTTGCCGATGTATTGGTAGATGCAATAGCCTTATCACCATCAGTAATAGCGCCAGCAAGAGCGCCAGCAAGAGCACCAGCAAGAGTACCTTCAATAGTATATTTGCCTACTTTATAACTGCTCTTGTTAGCAGTAGAATAACTACGTGCGTAAGCAGATGCAACTCCCCCTTGTACTTGACTAAGATCGGAAACTTCATCTTCACAAAAACTGAGATCGGAAATTCTTAATTGTTCCATAAAAAAGCTCTCTTTGAAAAACGAATGTATTGCTGAAAGTTTTTGAGAACTTTCAGCAATTTTTCTATCTAAAATGCACTGTAGTACATTATAGGACTAAGGCATATTTAGCCGGCAGCAGAACTAGATGAACCGGTACTAGCAGATAGGCTGTATTTCTTGGAGACAGCAACGGTGCTAGTGGCAATGCTGGTGATAGCGATGTTTTTACCAAAAGCGTATGCTTTTGAATTAGCATCTGCAAAAGCTATTCCACCTTGAACATTCTCATTTTCAAGAACGGTTTCTACATGAGAAAGATCATTGATAATCATGATTTTACTTTCCTAAGAATTAGTAAGGTCAACTTGTTTGTTGTCGTGCCACTACAACTTGTTTTTTAGTGACATACAAACAATAGCACTATTAGAATTCCATGAATAGTAGTTTTACGTAAATTTTCTCTTAAAAAATAAAAAACATTCTATTATCAAGTTATTTACAGTATTTATTCTTCGTAAATTATTTGAAGAGTACTTTGCTATCTATTATCAAGCTACTTCCAAACTTTAGTATTTAGAGATTGTTTTAAAAGTGTTTTGATATGACTTTAGGGATTTTTAATCCCCCTAAACTCTAGGGCTGTTTCATTCGATCTATTAAGGATATTGTCAACAACATAGGCAATAAATTTGGGGAAGTTAGTAATCGAAAAATTACTATCTCAAAGAGTCAATTTCAGTGCGTTGGCGAAACCTTGCTGGAGGCATCACCAATTTTCTGGTGCAATCAGATTTTTTATTCACCTGATTTATTTGCTTGAAACGCTTGTAAATCAGCACATTTTAGGCAATGAAACAGCCTTGCCCTAATCCGTCAGGGGTGTTTCATGGCCTTCATTGGTATCAGTCAACTTAAGCTAACTAAAATTCCTTTAAAATCTCATTGCCTATCGGAGACTGGAAATGCTGCCTCCCATTAGGCATTCCCAGTTTCCGATAGAGAGCGAGATAATCTGCTAAAAGCTTTAACCTTAAGTTGACACCAATGCAAGTCCTTGCGCCTCTACAAATCTAGAAATAATTTGGGATAATTTATTTTTGCAAGTTCCTAAAAGAGAAGGATAGTAAGATTCAAAGCCTCTCTTGTTTTAGGAGAGACGTTGCAAATAGGTCTAAGGATAGATTGACAATATATTTGTTCGTTGAATATATCCTGCCTTCATAGCAAACTGGTTATAATTATCTTCCATCTCCTTCGGAAATGAAATTCTCGTTTACACAGTATTTATATGGGACGTGTTCGTTCTAAATCTGACCTACCTACAAAAATCTGTCCGGTATGTCAACGTCCTTTCACATGGCGTAAAAAGTGGCAAGATTGCTGGGACGATGTGAAATATTGCTCAGAACGTTGTCGTCGTCGCCGTTCTGAAGCTCAAAATGAAACCAACCGCAATACAGACGCAAATAGCGCAAGAGATTAATGGAGTTACAGGTGCAACCTAAATTAATTATTCATGGAGGGGCTGGTAGTTCTCTCCACGGTAAAGGCGGATTAGAGGCGGTGCGCCGATCGCTGCATACAGTAATAGAAGAAATTTATTCTCTACTATTGTCAGGAGCAACTGCCTCAGAGGCTGTGGTGCAGGGTTGCCAAATGCTCGAAGACAACCCCCGCTTTAATGCTGGTACTGGTTCAGTATTGCAATCTGATGGACAAATTCGTATGAGTGCTTCCCTGATGGATGGTGCATCAGGGCGGTTTAGTGGTGTGATTAATATCTCGCGGGTGAAAAATCCTATTGATTTAGCGCAATTTTTACAAAGCTCGCCAGACCGAGTGCTATCAGATTTCGGATCGGCTGAGTTGGCGCGGGAAATGCAAATTCCCAGCTATAACGCTTTAACTGATTTGCGGTTACAAGAGTGGATACAAGAGCGCCAGGATAATTTTAAAAGCACAATGGCTGGCGTGGTAGCAGAACCCGAACTGCTAGAAACTAGCAATGCCGGACGCGGTACTATCGGTATAGTAGCTTTAGATGCATCTGGTAAGCTAGCGGCTGGCACTTCGACTGGTGGTAAAGGATTTGAGCGGATTGGCAGGGTAAGTGATTCGGCGATGCCAGCAGGTAATTATGCTACTAGTAATGCTGGTGTTAGCTGTACTGGCATTGGCGAAGATATCATCGATGAGTGTTTAGCTGCACGGATTGTAGTGCGTGTCACTGATGGGATGTCATTGAAGGAGGCCATGCAGCGATCCTTTGCGGAAGCGCACGAGAACAAACGCGATTTGGGAGCGATCGCCTTAGATGCTAGTGGAGCGATCGCTTGGGGAAAAACTAGCGAAATCTTACTCGCTGCCTACCACAACGGCGAAAAAATTGGCGACACCTTGGAATGGACTGGTAACGAACTGATCGGCTATTGTTGAATCAGTTTCAGCGCTTCGGCTAAAGTTTCTTGCTGGTCAACTATTGCAGCTAATTCTTGGGCTTCATAACGCCCCTTAAAAGCTTCTAGCGCCGCTCGTTTCAGTGCCACTTGATATCCTTGTTCCAGAATATCCATTAATTCTGCCTGATTCAAGTAAAAACCACCGGATTTGCGGCGCTTATTTATTTTGTTGATTTCACGTACTATATTTTCTATCGAAACATCCCAAGAGCGAGTAGAACGTTTTTCGGCCTTTTGTTTAATTAAATGGATGAGCAGAATTACACCATAATCTATCAATTTTATTGATTTTGTCACCGAGGCTCATTTCTTCTAACTCATCCACCAACAGCAGCGCCTCATGAATTTTGCCTTGTTTTAGAAGTTGCCTAAGTTCTAGCAGTTCTTCCATCTTCTGTAATTAGTCGATCTTGGACTTCAGAGGAGTCAGATGTCTCAAAAAATAATTCCAATGCCTCAATTAAATTATTGTGTGCTTCTTCAATAGTGTCACCTTGGCTAGGAATATCTAATTCTGCACAAAGCGATACATAGCCCTTTTCCTGATGCTCAATAATCGCGGTAAGTTATTTTGTTTTCCTCATCTTTTACCTTTAGTTTAATCAGCTAATCTGATGATTTAATTATCGCTTTATTAGCTCTTCTTGCGCCAAGCAGGTTTCACCACCTGACGACTACGGGCAATTACCAGAGAATCATCAGGCACATCTTCTGTCACAGTAGAACCAGCTGCGATATAGACATCATCTCCCAAAGTGAGTGGAGCTACTAAAACGCTATTGGCCCCAGTTTTTGTGCGATCGCCTATTTTGGTGCGATGTTTCTTCACGCCGTCATAGTTGGCAGTAATTGTACCAGCACCAATATTCACCTGATTTCCGACAACAGTATCGCCTATATATGACAAATGTGCTGCATTGGTGCGATCGCCTAATTGCGTATTTTTCAATTCCACAAAATTCCCCACACGGCAACCAGCACCGACCTGTACCTGACCGCGCAAATGAGTATAAGGGCCAATTCGGCTTCCGGCCTGGACGGTGCTATTTATGACTACTGAATATTGCACTGTGACATTTTCACTTAACTGACTATTTTCAATTAAACTCCCCGGTCCAATGTGACTTCCTGTTTGGATCACTGTATTTCCCCGCAGGTGAGTTTGCGGTTCAATAATTACATCCGCCTGCAATTCCACTGTTTCATCAATGGTGATGCTTGTGGGGTCGATGAGGGTGACACCCGCCAGCATCCATTTTTCCTTGACTCGTTTTTGCAAAATTTCGGATGCTGTTGCTAGTTGCAGGCGATCGTTGATGCCGAGAATTTCTTGGTAATCTTCCACATCCACTGCCATTACTTGTCCCACCTGAGTCACGGCATCGGTAAGATAGTATTCTTTTTGGGCATTGTTTGCCTGGAGGTGGGGAAGTACCTTTGCCAAATCTGTCCAGCAAAAGCAGTAAACTCCAGCGTTAATCCGCTGATTCTGTCTTTGAGTAGCCGTACAATCCTTGTGTTCGACCATTTGCTGCACAATATTTTCATCGTTACAAAAAACGCGCCCGTAGCCTGTGGGGTCGGGTAAGTGGGAGGTGAGAATAGTGGCAGCGTTTTGATTTCGGGTGTGAGTTTGTAACA
Organism: Nostoc sp. 'Lobaria pulmonaria (5183) cyanobiont'; assembly: GCF_002949795.1. Lineage (NCBI taxonomy): Bacteria > Bacillati > Cyanobacteriota > Cyanophyceae > Nostocales > Nostocaceae > Nostoc > Nostoc sp. 'Lobaria pulmonaria (5183) cyanobiont'. Next base: position 6,661,127 of record NZ_CP026692.1, read on the forward strand.
TCTGCTTAAGAGTTTCGCTACGTATTAACGGTAAATCGCCGTTAAGTACCAGCAAATCTCCAGTGTAATTTTCCAAGTGAGGAAGTAATTGCTGGATAGCATGACCCGTCCCCAATTGCACAGTCTGTTCGACAAACTCCAAACTGGGAATTGAATGCATGGCGGCTTGCACTTCTTCGGATTGATATCCCACAATCACGATTCGCCGTGAGGGCGAAAGTGGTTCTACACTTTCGAGAACTCTCTCTACTAGCGATCGCCCACCCAAAGAATGTAAAACCTTGGGTAAGCGTGATTTCATCCGTGTGCCGCGTCCTGCCGCTAGAATTGCTACAACTACCATAATTAGCTATCAGCTATCAGTGAAATTGTGATTAATGCTGTTGGTACTTTAAATCTCGGCTCAAATCATACCAGCTAATTATAGAAGACTGAAAATATCAAAGGAGTCAGAATTCAGGAGTCGGTATAATTTCACTCTTCAAAAGCAAAGATTATCATAATACCAATTAGCGTTCATTACAGCAGCTACAAATCATTACCCCCTACTGCCCATTCTTCCCTTTTTGCTGACAAGAGCAAATAAACTCTGTAAATTGCTGCATTAGTTTGGGATTACGCCAACCGGAATCAGCTTCTTCTTGCATCACTAAAAGTGCTTCTGCTGAAGTAAAAGCTCTTTTGTAAGGTCGTTCGCTGGTTAGGGCATCGTAAATATCAATTAACTGAAATACCTGCGCTAGGTAGGGAATATCATCCCCCTTGAGTCGATCGGGATAACCTGAGCCATCCCAGCGTTCGTGGTGATGACGAATAATCGGAATTACACCGCGCATACTCCGTAGTGGTTGGCAGATTTTTTCTCCAATCAAAACGTGCTGCTGCATAATTTGCCAATCTTCGGGGGTGAGTTCGCCTTTTTTCAGCAGCACTGCATCGGGAATACCCACCTTACCAATATCGTGGAGATAACCACCCCACATCAAATCTCGAATTTGATAGCGTGTTAGGTTGAGGTATTCACCAAAAACTTGTCCCAGTTTTACTAGACGTTCGCAATGGTTGCCTGTATTGGGATCGCGACTTTCGATAGACATGGCAATGGAAAACAGTACTTGTTCGGCATGGTCTAAATCTTCGTTCATACGCTTCTGCCGCACCAAGGACTTTACACGCGCCGCTAGTTCCACCCGATCGAAGGGTTTAGTGAGAAAATCATCTGCCCCAACTTCAATTCCCCGAATGCGCGATCGCCTGTCATTTAACGCTGTAATAAAAATTACTGGGATTAACCTAGTCTGCTCATCCTGTTTAAGCAATTGGCACACTTCAAATCCATCCATTCCTGGCATCATTACATCCAGCAAAATCAAATCTGGTTGTTCTTGAGTTACCAATTCGACAACAATAGAACCACTGTCCGCCTCAATCACTTCGTATCCTTCCATCCTCAAGAGGGCAACAGCAGTCATCCGACTGGCGGCATGATCGTCAACTACTAAAACCTTCGGCGGATTTAAATCAAACCCATTCACTTTAGAACCTTTGGCTTGTAGTGTTTTAGAGACCAATGAATCATCACCACAATTAACATCAGATTTTATCCAAGAAGACATTGCTTGCCTATCTTCAAACATAATATCTCTTTGAGATAAGCCTAAAGAAGAACCCTCCGCATTTTGCGATTCCACGGCATGATTTGAACCGATACTCTTCACTGTGCTAATGGGGTTTGACCCATTAACAATTTTTTTTCTAAAGCCTGTATGGTTGGATTTCCATTGAATCACAAAGGCACTCCAAGTTTTTGCACAAGTTAGTTAACAGTGTCAGATTTTAAAAACAAATTTAAGATTCGACTGTATCTGAGTCAGAGTTTCGATATGGATTATGCATGATGTCAAGCTGCCGCTCGGAATTTTTCGCAGCATGTATTTTTTATGTTACGAACAAGGTGGATCTTGTTGTCAAATTTTTTGCTTTTAATTCCAGTATGATAAATTCTCACAAATGTTAAATCAGGTTTTTTACGGAGATTTTTTAGCCTTGTGGCGTCAGAAAGCGTTATAATTGACTCCTTTATATCGAGGTATCGGATTTTGAGTTTCAAGTCTTTATAGTAATCATTAGATATAAATGTTTTTACTCAGTTATAGCAATACTCCAGTACTGTTAAATTATGTAATCTTGAATACTAACATATAAATAAGCTATTTGGCTTGTAAAAACTCGTTGAATTAAACTTGCAGTCCGTAGGTGTAGCATATTGTATGATTTTGCAATCAAACTACAAACTAGTTCCGATAAAATCCTTACCTTGTGTTCCCAATAGCCACCTTTTTCGCCAATGGGAGGCAGGTTCCAGGCAAGAGGTTTGTTGCTCTTGTTGTCGCCGCCTGACTATGACTTCGGTTGGATCGCTCAATTGAGGATCGCGATAGGGAATAGCAGCACGAGTTAGCAAGTGTTCTTTTTCAACTTCTGAGAGGGTAGTGAGTGGGGAAGGATCTTGAGACTCGGCACTTCTAATATGTGTTGCCACGGTACCAGGCGATCGCCTTCCTACGGGTGGGGTAGAAGATATCACCAAGCCAGCAGACAAAAGTGCTGTGCGTACAGCAGCAGCACAAGAATAGGTGGCTAATAAACCATCTGGATGTAAGCACCATGACAGCTGTTTAATAAATTCAACAGTCCATAATTGAGGACACTGTGGTGGTGAAAAGGAATCGAGGAAAATTGCATCTGCCCAGAAATCCAACTGACGTACTAGCGTTATCGTAGTTCTAGCATCGCCAATTAGTAACTTCGCTTTCAGGCAAGGTGTTTGTACTTGATGCTCAAAAGCTAGCTTTTTTAAAATTTCAATATAGTTATAGTTCCAATTGTCGAACAAATGATGAGCGATCGCCGCTTGTGGCACTGCTGGATTCAGTTCTAAACCGATTACTTCAACACAACAACTAGGATTTACTGCCCAAATTGTTTGCAAAGCAGCAGCTGTGTTATATCCTAGACCATAACAAACATCCAATAGTCGCAAGACTGGTTTTTGCGCTGCTGTAGCCAGTTGAGTAGGTTCCACAAACTTGCAAAAACTTTCCTGCGTAGCTCCATAATGGCTGTGAAACGATTCACCAAACTCTTGAGAGACAAAGGTGAAAGAGCCATCTGCTGTTAACTTAGGTGTAAAATTCTCTAAGTTTGACATCTTAACAAAAAAACTAAATAATGACCAATGCCCTTCAATAGTGCTGAGTAGCAAAGATAACTTATTTACTCAGCACTTGGAACAGAGGAACTGTTTTACCCAATGCCCTATGCCCAATCCCCAATTTATTGTTTCACCAGCTTGGCTGTTTGAACATCTAGAAGATCCGCAAGTCGTTATTGTGGATTGTCGCTTTTCTCTAACCGATCCACAACTAGGACAACAACAGTACCAAAAAAGTCATATAGAAGGATCGTATTACCTAGATTTGAATCAGGATCTTTCCAGTCCAGTGGGTAAGCATGGTGGGAGACATCCTTTACCTAACCCTAATGATATAGCTAACAAATTGGCAGCGATTGGGGTAAATTACCAAAAAAGTTTAGTTGTAGCTTATGACGATTCGCGCTTTGCCTTTGCGGCTCGTCTCTGGTGGCTGTTACGCTATCTAGGACATGAGCAAGTAGCAGTACTGGATGGCGGGTTGGCTGGATGGCAAAAAGCTGGGTATTCTGTTACAGATATTATTCCTCCCCCTCGGATGGGTACGTTTGTCGCTCAAGTACAAACAGAAAAGGTAGTAGATATTACAGCGGTAAAAAGCCGGAAAGATAGCCACAAGGTAGCATTGGTAGATTCAAGAGAGAGCGATCGCTACCGAGGCGAACGAGAGTCTATCGATCCGATTGCTGGACATATTCCCGGTGCAGTCAACTATCCTTGGCAAGAAGTTACAGACTCTTCTGGCTACCTACTCCCTCAAGAAGAACAACGCCGTCGGTGGGAACAGGTAAAAACAGCCGAAGAAATCTTGGTTTATTGCGGTTCTGGCGTTACTGCTTGTGTGAATTTACTTTCTTTAGAATTAGCTGGCATTAGCAAAGGTAAACTTTATGCTGGTAGCTGGAGTGATTGGATTTCTTATTTATAGCTAGGAGTTATAGCAGTTCCCAGGTGCATGAAGTACATATCAAAACCTCATCCCCAACCCCTCTTTGAACTCACAAAGAGGGGAGATAAAGCACAGCTTTATCGGGGTGAGGTTAAGCTGTACCTCATTCTTATTAGGAAACGCTATAGGAGTGAGAAGTTAAGAATTAAAACTCCAACCTCTGCCAATTTTAGATTTTGAACTTTAGAGTTTTAAAGAATATAAAATCTTATCTGACTTTCGGTAATCTTTGGAAACATAGCCGTAACTGTGATGTTATTTGCATTATTAGATGATTTTTGTTATTAATTATTTTCAATAAGCTTGCTAAATTAATAAAAATAGTTTTCAATAATTTTCTAAGTTCGCGCAATTAATTACAGTCTAATGGATCTGAAGAGAAAAATAATGAAGCTAGAGTGGTTTGTTTCCATTATATTGCTGACGTGTTCAATGGTTACATTAGGCACAAATCCCACTAGAAGCGAAGAAATATCAACAAAAGAATTTCAAAAGCGAACACCAGCTAATAATCCTATCACAAATTATTCTCAACAAGTATCTCTGTTGAGCAAAATACAGCCCGTGAAATCGACAGCAGAGATTCGGCAAGTCAATAAGATAGAACGTCCGATTCCCAACGCCCAAATACTTGTGCAGACACCAACACCGACAACACCTGCTCAAAAAATTGTGCAAGTTACGGGAGTTAAAGCTAATCCCACTGACAAAGGTGTCGAGGTAATTTTACAAACTTCCCTTGGGGAACAGCTGCAAATCACAAATCATAGTGCAGTAAATAGCTTTATTGTTGATATTCCTAACGCGTAACTACGTTTACCCAGTGGCGAGGTATTTACATTCCGCTCAGACAAACCAATTGCAGGTATTACTGGGATAACAGTCACTAATTTTGATGCCAACACTATCCGCGTGACAGTGACGGGTGAGGTGGGTGTCCCAACTGTTGAATTGTTTGACAGTCCGAATGAGGGGTTGATTTTTAGCGTTGCAAGTGCAGCTGCTTCTAGCCAACCATCAGCACAATCACAAACACAACCAACACCTCAACCAAATCAGCCAACAAGTGAGACACAACCAACTCAACCATCAGCATCAAGTGATGAAGCGATTGAATTGGTTGTGACGGGTGAGCAAGATGGATATCGCGTAGAAGATTCCTCAACTCCTACCAAGACTGACACTCCTCTGCGCGATATTCCCCAGTCGATTCAAGTTATCCCTCGACAGTTGATTGAAGAGCAACGGATAACCCGCGTCAGTGATGCGTTAAGAAACGTCAGTGGTATCCAAGAACCGGCTAGTACGACCCGTAATGTATTCGATGTACCGATCATCCGAGGCTTTACGCCTAATAGTGATGCTATTTTGAGGAATGGTCTGAGAGAAAGAACAAGTAGCCGTATTCCTTCTGAGACTGCCAATTTGGAGCGTATTGAAGTTCTCAAAGGGCCTGCTTCTGTTCTGTACGGTCAAGGTTCGCTCGGAGGCACTGTCAATTTAGTCACGAAACAGCCCCTAAGTTCGCCTTACTACTCAGTGGAAGCTTCAGTTGGCAGTTTTGATTTTTATCGGAGTTCTTTAGACTTCTCCGGCCCCTTAACTTCCGATAAAACACTGCTATATCGCCTGAACGCTGCTGTGGAAACTTCAGGAAGTTTCGTCGATTTTTTGGATAGGCAGCGTTACTTTGTTTCACCCGTCTTAACGTGGCAAATTGATCAGAATACAAAGATATCATTTGAATCTGAATACTTAGCAACTCAGCAACCAGATGATTCTGGTTTGCCAGCTAGAGGGACTGTGCTGTCTAATCCGAATGGTAAAATCCCCCGGAATCGCAATATTGGAGAACCTTTTGATGTCTCAGTGTCAGGGAATAACCGTAACGTCTTGCGAGTTGGCTATAATTTTGAGCATCGCTTCAACGAAGATTGGCAAGTCCGAAATGCCTTTCAAGCTTCGCTTTCTAACTACCCCAACAACCGGATATATATCCTTCCTACCTCTCTGTCAGAAGATGGGCGCTTGTTGTCAAGAACTGTGAGAACGTTCCCAGCAGGAGGCTACGATAACACTTATTCTTTGGATAATTACGTTGTTGGCAAGTTTAAGACGGGCAGCATTCAGCACCAAATAGTAGCTGGTTTTGATTTATTCAGGGAGGTTATGGGGGGTGCACAAATTAATCGTTCCATTGCGCCAATTGATTTGTTCAATCCGGTATATACTCAGACGCTAGGAGGAATTATTGGTGACCCATTTGATGATGAAACGACATCGGACTCGTTAGGCTTTTATCTTCAAGACCAAATCGCGCTCTATGATAACCTCAAGTGATTGCTAGGTGGTCGTTTTGATATTGTTAATCAAACATTTAAAGACTTCATAGACTCGTCGAATAATGATTTTCAACAAAACGAAGCCTTCAGTCCCCGCGTTGGGATTGTCTACCAGCCCATCCCACCAATTTCGCTCTACGCCAGTTATAGCCGCTCATTTCAACAACTCATTGGTACAACCTTTGATAACAGTTTATTCCAGCCAGAAGAAGGCACTCAATACGAGGTAGGCATCAAGACAGATTTGAGTGATAAAGTCTCAGCAACACTGGCGTTTTACGATCTGACTCGTTCTAATGTGCTGACTAATGATCCAGACAATCCTGGGGAGTCTATTCAAACAGGCGAGCAAAAAAGTCGAGGAATTGAGCTAAATATTGGTGGGGAAATTTTGCCCGGATGGAACATTATTGGGGGCTATGCCTACACTGATGCTAGCGTCACAAAAGACACTAATACTCAGCTTGTTGACAACATCCTGAATAATGTACCGAAACACGCCTTTACCTTGTGGACGACCTATAAAATTGCTCAAGGTGACTTGCGGGGTTTGGGGTTTGGTTTAGGACTATACTACGTTGGCGATCGTCAGGGAGACTTGGCAAACACGTTCGAGTTACCCAGCTATTTACGCACTGATGCTGCTGTTTTCTATGAGCGAAATAATTTCCGAGTAGCGCTCAACATTAGAAATCTGTTTGATATTGATTATTATGCATCAGCTCAACGTGACCTCAGCGTTTATCCAGGAGAGCCAGTGACGGTACAAGGAACGATTTCCTGGGAGTTATGATGATATTAACCCAAGTTGCTGATCAGCCAGAATTTCAAGCTATTGTCATTCGCACCCCATTAACACTAGATGCCCTACATCAAGTTTTGCTTTCCCTAAAGGAGAAATTACAGAGGTCAATGTTAATCGCTACACGGGTGCGATTATGGGCAGTCGCACCTTCAGGACTTTGTAATCACAAAATTACATAAGCAACTCCTAGCTGGAGAAATCGGAGGGCTAATTCTAGGCATAGTGGGTCTACTTTTATTCCTGTGATTTTGTTCATCACTAGCTTTGTGATGTATCGCTACCGCTATCGGGCAAAATCTATACGACTTACGCAGTAAAATTTTGTAAAAAAAGTTCCGCTCAAACAGGTCTGCTGGGAAAACTAAAAATCTTTCTGAGAGAGATTGTTGGGCAACTAAAGTACGACGACACCATAATAAATCTTCTCTTGCTAACAAACGAGTTAATTCTTGTAACTCCTAATTCTTATCAAAACCGACCTAATTGCAAACTGTAATTAATAGTGAAGAACCAGCCATCGAAATCAATGTTTTCGGCGGTTGAACTACCTAAACTTACTCCAGCCTGCATATTCATATTAATGTTGTCGGATATTTGGTAATTTAAGTGTCCGAATAGCCGATAAAATTCGTCTTCTCGATCGCGCTGTGTAAAGTCTGATAAATTCATTTGGTAGTCAATACCAACCTGGAGAGGCTTTTGCAAGTAGTAGTTCAGAGACACCCAAAAGGAATTGATTATCCGATTACGACTTTGGGGGTCGGCAAAATTTACACTCAATTCGTAGAAGCTATCTAGGGTTAATCTTGAAGTTAAGGGATCTCGGCGTCCCAAAGACAGTTGTAGGGAATTTTCATTTAAAAAGCGATCGCCTGCTTTGAAGCTATCGAAGCGATCGCTGCTGTTGGCATAAAATAACTGTTGATTGCTCCAACTGATTTCTCCAAACATTCGTTGGGATAGCTGCTGGTAAATACTGAGATTGAATCTTACCTGGTTGTAATGATATTCTGACTGATTTATATAACGAATCAGATTGCCATCAATTGAGCCATTTACAAAAGTCTTAGATCCCAAAGGAAAATATGTAGAGGCTAGTGTCAGTCCAGAAATAATTAAACCATCTTCTATGGGACTATCATTTGAGGAAAAAATGTTACTCGTTTGGAAGTAGCCGACACGTCCTTGTAGATAGCCGATAGGTTGAGGTTGAAATTTAGGTACGGGTTGTTCTGTCGGTGGTGGTAGCTGTTGTTCTAGAGGTCGTAACCGCACCCGTAACCCCAATTCGCGATCGCTATTAGATTCAAACGGTTGTTTTGGCGATCGTAGCAGTTCTATCAACCTCTCTAGCCTTTGGGAATACTCTATCTCAGGTAAATTTAATAGTTGCTCTTTTGAGTCTGAAGGAGATATGGGCAAATTATTTGGCTGCGATTCTAGCTGTGGCGGGTCATTTTGCTTTTGAGTATCTATAGGTTCTTCGGTTTGATCTGCAATTTGAGTCGTTCCTGGTGTTTGCTGTACCAGATTTAACGGCATCCGAGAATCTAAAGTATGTGACTCACTCGACAGCTTGCACAAAGAGTTAATTGCCTTTTGCTCCAACTTATGACATAACTGCTCATGAGTTACCTGTGTAGTTGCTAAATTATTAGGATGCCAAACATCTGTAATTGCAGATTCTGTCGCATCTACTCTAATGCAACACCAGGTTCCACCACTGGACGTTAACAAAATACAAAAAAACAAATTTTTCCAGTTCTTGAGTCGCATCTGGTTAGATCGCATTGATTGCGTTTGGCAAATGTAGACCCACAAGCTGTATCGGAAGTTCCGACTAAAAAGATACAGTTGATTGCATCTATTTTAGCTTTGTAGGTATATACTGAAACTACAAACTACAATTGCCGCTTTTCGGATTTTTCCCAGATTTTTTTGTCAAACTGAGATGCTCCGATAAAATTGCTGCTTAAATTTAGTGAAATACAGCCAGTGGGTAATTTCACAACAAATCCTTAACAAGTTATTGTCTCCTATAATTAATGACCCTCTGGCTGAACTGATTATAAAGGATTATATGTAATGTACTTATCATTTAATTATTTCTATCAAATACTACTTTTAAATCTGCTATAGACTTTATTGCATCCACTTTCAGTCTCGGAAGGAAAACTTAAATCAAATAAAATACATATAGTAATCCAATTTGATTCATGAACTTGCTTGCATAGATAAGGAACAAGTGGATACGAAAAAAGATAATAGATGTGTACTAGGTTTTTCAAAAATAAAATATGAGACATTTATTTTACTTATTATCTCTTTTACGCATTAAATCTAAATTAAAATTTAAACTAATTTACTTAAAAAAACTATTACAACAATTAGCCTTAGCTTAAACTTTAATTTTTATGATACTAGTTAAAGGTCAAAATTTATTAAACCATGTTTTATAAATCATTTCCATTATTGGTGATTGGTTTATGGGGAGTTATAGTACTGCCTCTACCAAATCGGGTAAGCGCTACAACTCCTCTAACGCGAGCAGAGATTCAGAACCTCCGCAACATCGTACAACTGATACCCAAAGATAAATTGAAGAAACGTCCTGCACGCAAATTAGATGCAATGACCCCTGGGGACGGGTTGTCAACTGGTCGAGCTTCCCTAGCAGATTTGCGTTTTAATGATGGCTCTTTGGCACGAGTTGGAGAACAGGCGTTATTTCAATTTTTGCCGAAGACTCGTGACTTTAAATTGACAAACGGGACTGTGTTGTTGCTCATCCCACCAGGAAAGGGGCAAACACGTATACAAACACCAAATGCAGCAGCAGCAATTCGTGGTTCAGCATTATTTGTACGCTACGACCAACAAACAGACACCACGATTGTGGGTGCGCTGACAAATAGCGGCATTGAAGTTTCTAACAAGAAAGCTTCTGAAACTCAGGTGTTGAAAGCAGGGCAAATGGTGATTATAGTTAAAGGCGAATTTCAGAGGTTATATGATTTTGATCTAAGAAATTTTTATGAAACGAGCCAGATGGTTCGGGAACTTGATTTGAACAGGCAGAGTCCTGTGCCTACACCTGATCCTGCAATCACCAGTGTTCAAGCCGAAACTGCTGCGGCTTTGGAAGCACAGTCACCTATAAAAGGCGAGGGAGTAATTGAAAACCCCCCTTTTATGCAGCTAACTCCTAAATTACCAATCAGCCCAACAAATCCAACACCCGTAACCTCAACAGATCCAACACCCGTAACCTCAACAGATCCAACACCCGTAACCTCAACAAATCCAACACCCGTAACCTCAACAGATCCAACACCCGTAACCTCAACAAATCCAACACCCGTAACCTCAACAAATCCAACACCCGTAACCTCAACAAATCCAACACCCGTAACCTCAACAAATCCAACACCTGTAACCTCAACAAATCCAACACCCGTAACCCCAACAAATCCAACATCCGTAACCCCAACAAATCCAACACCCGTAACCCCAACAAATCCAACACCTGTAACTCCAACAAATCCAACACCCGTAACCCCAACAAATCCAACATCCGTAACCCCAACAAATCCAACACCTGTAACTCCAACAAATCCAACACCCGTAACTCCAACAAATCCAACACCTGTAACCTCAATAGATCCAACACCTGTAACCTCAATAGATCCAACACGCGTAACTCCAACAAATCCAACACCCATAACTCCAACAAATCCAACACCTGTAACTCCAACAAATCCAACACCTGTAACCTCAATAGATCCAACACGCGTAACTCCAACAAATCCAACACCCGTAACCCCAACAAATCCAACACCTGTAACTCCAACAAATCCAACACCTGTAACTCCAACTGACTCTCCAAGTACATAAAGATTGCTAATGGGGTTAAAAAATGCTCTGCGATCGCCGAAGGCAGTACATTTCTGTCATAATTTTGCGTAAGTCCTGTGGAACTTAGCTGCTCTAATGCAGTAGCAGTAGTACAGACTTATGCTCGACCAAGGGTAGAACTATAACAACTGTTAACTACTACTGCCTGTAAAGCCGCTAAAGCAAAAAGTGATATTCCCTACGACCAGATGGCATCTGCTAACGCTAGATTAAATCAAGGACAGGACTTACACAGCGTTCACCGGATATCCTTATATAGTTCAATCCCGTTCTGTGTGTAAGTTCCCAGGAACTAACTTGTTGCGAAAGAGAACATAAACTTATGACTTTTGATTACGACCTGTTTGTAATTGGTGCGGGTTCTGGAGGTTTGGCGGCTTCCAAACGAGCGGCTAGCTACGGCGCAAAAGTGGCGATCGCTGAATATGATTTAGTTGGTGGCACTTGTGTGATTCGCGGTTGCGTTCCCAAAAAACTTATGGTCTATGGGTCTCACTTTCCTGCACTGTTCAGTGACGCTTCAGGCTATGGCTGGAAAGTGGGTAATGCTGAGTTTGACTGGGAATATTTCATTACATCTATAGATAAGGAAGTTCGACGACTATCACAACTACACATCAGCTTCTTAGAAAAAGCTGGAGTAGAACTATTTTCCGGTCGCGCCACATTGGTAGACCCCCACACTGTAGAAGTTGATGGACGTAAAGTTACAGCAGACAAAATTTTAATTGCTGTTGGTGGGCGTCCCGTCAAGCCAGATTTACCAGGGATGGAACATGGCATTACCTCCGACGAAATCTTTCATTTAAAAGAACAACCAAAACACATCGTCATTATTGGCGCTGGTTATATCGGCACGGAATTTGCTTGTATTATGCGCGGTTTGGGTTCTGAGGTGACACAAATTACCAGAGGTGAAAAGATTTTGAATGGGTTTGATGAAGATGTCCGCATAGAAATTGAAGAGGGTATGACGAACCACGGAATTCGCTTGATTAAGAATAATGTGGTGAAAGCAATTGAACGCGTCCCAGAAGGGTTAAAACTGACTTTATCAGGAGACGACCAAGAACCACTAATTGCTGATGTGTTTTTAGTAGCGACCGGTCGAACCCCCAATGTAAATGGATTAGGTTTAGAAAACGCTGGGGTTGATGTTGTCGCCAGTTCTATCGAAGGGCTTGGATACCCTACCACAAGTGCGATCGCAGTCAATGAATATAGTCAAACTACTCAACCGAATATCTTTGCTGTTGGCGATGTCACAGACCGAATCAATTTAACTCCTGTAGCTATTGGCGAAGGTCGCGCCTTTGCTGATAGTGAATTTGGGGATAACCGTCGCGAATTCAGTCACGAAAGTGTTCCCACAGCCATATTTTCTAACCCAGAAGCCGCAACAGTCGGCTGTACAGAAGCCGACGCACGAGAAAAACTTGGTGATGCCGTCAAAATTTTTCGTACTCGCTTCCGCCCCATGTATCACAGTTTGACTGGTAAGCAAGAGAAGACAATGATGAAGTTGGTGGTTGATAGCAACACCGACAAAGTTCTAGGCGCTCACATGGTAGGTGAAAGTGCAGCTGAGATCATCCAAGGTGTGGCGATCGCTGTGAAGATGGGTGCAACCAAAAAAGACTTTGATGCTACTGTCGGTGTCCATCCCTCAGCCGCAGAGGAATTTGTCACAATGCGCTAATAAAACTTAGGAGTGAGGAGTTGTGAGTTATGAATTATAAGTGAGGCACAAAAAATGATAAATAAAAATTTATCAACACTCAATAATTTTTAACTCCTAACTATTTACAACTTTGGACTACATATATCTTCACGGCTTTGCTTCCAGCCCTAAATCTGCTAAAGCGCGGGATATATAGCGGTTACCAATTGCATGGAATACAGACCTAACCCCCAGCCCCTTCCCTTCTAAGCGTTGGGGAGTAAGATTCAAAGCCTCTCTCCTAAAAGGAGAGAGGAATGGAAGTGAGGTAAAAACTGTACTGCACCCAAGCGAGAACCGCTATAAATAACCTGAACCATTGTTAATCCTTTTAGTTATAGCGATTTAAAAAAATAGAGCAGTTGCACTGTAATACAACTGCTCTAAAAAATACTTAGATAGATATTTACTCTACCTATCTACAGACCCCATAATTACATCAACACTACCGAGAATGACCACAATATCTGCAACCTTCATGCCCCGCAGTAAATGAGGGACAATCTGGAGATTGTTGAAATCTGCTGCACGAATCTTCCAACGTGCAGGGAAGACATTATCCTCGCCTACCAAATAAATTCCCAATTCACCTTTGCCACTTTCTACACGGGCGTAGATTTCACCCTTGGGCATCTTAAAAGTGGGGGAAACTTTTTTACCGATGAATTGGTAATCAAATCCATCCCACTCGGATTTTTTACCTGCGGCTAAACGCTTGGCTTCCAGATTTTCGTAGGGACCGCCAGGAAGTCCTTTAATTGCTTGGCGAATAATCTTCACTGATTCGCGCATTTCCCGCATCCGCACCACGTAACGGGCAAAGCAATCACCGGCGGTTTCCCACTGCACATCCCAGTCGAAATCGTCGTAGCATTCGTAATGGTCAACTTTCCGCAAATCCCATTGCACGCCAGATGCGCGTAACATTGGGCCAGAAAGTCCCCAGTTAATTGCTTCTTCACGGGTGATAGTCCCAAGACCCTCAACACGTCGCCGGAAGATGGGGTTATCGGTTACTAAGCGTTCGTACTCATCAACTTTGGGTATTAAGTAGTCGCAAAATTCCAGACATTTATCTACCCAACCGTAAGGTAAATCGGCTGCTACTCCACCAACGCGGAAGTAGTTGTTATTCACCATCCGATAACCTGTGGCGGCTTCCCACAAATCATAAATCATCTCCCGTTCCCGAAACTGGTAGAAGAAGGGAGTTTGAGCGCCCACGTCAGCTAGGAAGGGGCCAAACCACAGCAAGTGGTTAGCGATGCGGTTCAACTCCAGCATGATGACGCGGATGTAGCTAGCACGTTTGGGGACAGCCACACCTGCAAGTTTTTCTGGGGCGTTAACAGTGACGGCTTCGTTGAACATTCCCGCAGCGTAGTCCCAGCGACTAACGTAAGGGACGTACATAACATTAGTGCGGTTCTCAGCAATTTTTTCCATTCCCCGGTGTAAATAGCCGATGACCGGTTCACAGTCAACGACATCCTCACCATCCAGAGTCATGATTAGCCGCAGAACCCCGTGCATTGAGGGGTGGTGTGGCCCCATATTTAGCACCATCGGTTCAGTGCGGGTTTCTAGTCTGGTCATAGATTTCGTGTTCTCCGTTCGTGAAAATATTGAATTCAACCGCGCAGATGCCAACTAGACCCAATTTATCTTGTTTGTCAAGCCAAAGTAAGGGTTTTGGGAAGAGGGATTTGATTTGATGTTTAATTTTGTTGCACTTCTTCAACTATTATATGGAAGCTCGATATGCACTTAATTAAGGCATCGAATTTTTTTATCTCATGGTGCTGGGATAAGAAGACGGGTGAAAGAAGACGCGTTTTCTCAATGATCACTATTGACTTCTGAGTTTTTACGTAAGCTATAGAGATATTGTGTCAGCTATATTACAGTTTTATGAGGCTGATACATATTTATGGCTTTCAATCAAGACCCTTTTGATAAGCTAATTCAGAAGTTAGAAGCTTTTGCTAATAAACAACCGCATCTTTATAAATTGCACGTTGCTTTTTTGGCTACTTTAGGCTATGCATATATATTTTTGGTTCTAGCTGTAACGTTGGCTCTGTTGGCAGGTATTATCTTTTTGATGCTTAACGCTCAGTCAGTTAATGCCTTCTCTTTGAAAGGTGTTCTGTTTTTGCTGGCGTTCGCATTGGTGTTGCTGCGATCGCTTTGGGTTTCTTTTCCCCCACCTACAGGGTTACCACTGCAACCCAAAGATGTACCCAATCTCTATTCTTTAATTAACGAAATCTCATCGAAGCTACAAGCTCCACGGTTTCACCATATTTTGCTGACTAACGATTTTAATGCAGGGGTTGTTCAAAGACCACGCTTAGGTTTGCTGGGATGGCAGCAAAATTACTTAATTGTCGGTCTACCACTCATGTTAGCACTGCCACCCGAACAATTTCGTGCCGTATTAGCCCATGAACTAGGACATTTATCAGGAAATCACAGCCGTTTTAGTGGTTGGATTTATCGCCAACGTGAAACTTGGTATCGCATTATTAAAGGGCTACGACAAGGTGGAAATGAAGTATCATCGTTAATCTTTGATCGGTTTTTGACATGGTACAGCCCGTTTTTTAATGCCTATTCTTTTGTGTTGGCACGGATGGATGAATATGAAGCAGATAGATGTGCCGTTGAGCTAAGTGGAGAACAAAATGCTGCTGAAGCTTTGATAAATGTGGAAGTCAAAGCTAGATTTATAGAAAGATATTTTTGGTCTAGCATCTATAAACAAGTTGAAACAGAAATCGAACCACCAAAAATGACTTATATGGCTATGCAACAGGCTTTAAGTCAGAGACTTCATCAGGAAATAACAAGTAGTTATTTAATGGAAGCTTTAACTAAAAAAACTAATAATGCTGATACTCATCCTTGCCTGACAGATAGACTAAAAGCCTTGGGATACATCTTCAATCCTCAGCAGGAATTAGCTATATTTGCACCAATTGAAATCAGTGCTGCTCAAAAATTATTGGGAAATAGGTTAGAAAAACTTATTGCACATTTTAGTCAAGCTTGGCGAGAAGAGATAGCAACACCTTGGCGACAAAAATATGCTGATTTTCAACAATCAATAGCTACTTTAAAAGATTTAAATCAAAAAGCAAAAACACAACAGCTAACTTTAGATGAAGCTACTCAACGAGCCTTTTTAATATTTAAATTTGATGGTGAAGAAGCGGTTATACCACTATTACAAGAAATTATTCATCGTGATGCTCACCACGCCTCAGCTAATTATTTACTAGGTCAAATATTATTAAACAAACAGGATACAACCGGAATAGAATACATTGAGAAGGCAATGGATAAAGACTCAAGTATAGTCATAGAAGGTTGTCAGATAATCTGCTATTTTCTTCATCAACAAGGAAAAATTAATGAAGTAAAATCTTATCAAAAACGTGTCGAAAATTATTATGAATTAATTTTAAAAGCAGGACAAGAGCGTTCCCATGTAAGAGGAAATGATAAATTTGAATCTCATACTGTCTCAGATATAGAGGTAAATAAGCTTCGTCAGCAGCTATCTCATTACCCGCAAGTAATAAGTGCTTATTTAGTTCAAAAAAATCTGCAATATTTCCCTGAAAAACCATTTTACATTCTAGCTTTGAAGCGGAAAGTTACCTTTTTAGAAGGTATTCAAGAACCCGACCACTCTAAACTTATAAACAGCTTGTTGCAGGAAAACGAATTTCTCGGTAATGTATTCATTTTTATTTTAAATAACCATTTAAATATGGAAAAAAAACTAAAAAGGATACCAAATTCGATGATTTACCAAAAGAAAGGTAAAAAATAGCACTACAGATGCTTAAAGCTCAACATTTAAAGCTGACGCTGAGTGTTGAGTTTATGATATTTTCTTTTGTGTCTTAGTGGTTTAAAAACTATTTTTTAACTAGGAACCACAAAGACACAAACAAAAGAATACATAATTAAAGTTCATCTGTGGTTTTTTGCCCTAAGTCTCATGAATCGTCAGCTAGCTATCGAAGAACCGATATTTTCTCATCTACCAGTGTTACCGCAGGAAGTAATTGCAGGTTTAGCGGTATCTCCAGGAGGTCATTATCTTGATACGACGGTAGGCGGTGGTGGTCACAGCCGTTTGATTTTAGCAGCTGCACCAGATGTACAAGTAACGGCGATTGACCAAGATGAGGATGCTTTAGCAGCAGCGAGGAAAGAATTAGCTGAGTTTGGCGATCGCGTACAATTTATTCATCGCAATTTTGCTGACTACGAATTTCCCCCTAACACTTTCGATGGTATTTTAGCCGATTTGGGGGTAAGTTCTTACCATTTAGATCGTGCAGAACGGGGTTTTAGCTTTCGCCAAGCTGCAAATTTGGATATGCGAATGGATCGGGGGCGATCGCTAACTGCTGCGGATGTGATCAATAATTGGGATGAAGCGGATTTAGCAGATATTTTCTTTAAGTACGGTGAGGAGAGATTATCGCGGCGCATTGCGAGACGCATTGTTGAACGGCGACCGTTGCACACGACTACAGAATTAGCTGATGCGATCGCTTCTTCAGTTCCCCCTAAATACCGTTATGGGAGAATCCACCCTGCTACCCGTGTTTTTCAAGCTCTGCGAATTGTCGTCAACGATGAGTTAAAATCTCTAGAAACTTTTTTAGATAAAGCACCAAATGCCCTTGTCCCTGGCGGTAGAATTGCGATTATCAGTTTCCACAGTTTGGAAGACCGCCCAGTGAAGCATGGTTTAAGAGATTCACCTTTATTAAAGGTCTTGACAAAAAAACCGATTATTGCTCAAGAAGAGGAAATTAGTAATAATCCGCGATCGCGATCGGCCAAACTGAGGATAGCCGAAAAGCTGTTGTAACTGCAATGCACGGTTAAACTGCTCCATCTCGTGGCTCAGAACTGCTGCGAATACGCTCAATGAAGTTAGGATAATTTTCTAAATCCTGTTCTGAGTTAGTGGTGGCGCTGATTGTCGAACGTGTTAGCTTTTTGGGTAAGGATAAATAATCAGCAAAACAAGGTGGTGCTAGAGGTGCTACAGCTTTATCGCCTTGATAATGTAATTAGTGCTGTGCCTAGCAGATGAAGCGGAACTGAGTAATGTAAATTAGTAATCGGTAATTGGGATTAGTTCACTACTTATTACCAATTTTGCTCTACAATTTTCGACTCTAATTGTATTCTAAAATGACGAATAGCTTTGTTCGCTACAGTTATTGAGGAAATATTCCATGACTATTTGGGTAAATGAGCAAATTGATCCGTCTGGGATGATTCATGCCTGTATTGCCACATGTAATGAATCTCAAGCTAAAGATTGTCATGATTCTTTTGAGAATAATTTGACCGAGAGGCAAAAGGCAGCAGGTTGGGTAGCGCGATTACGGACAGTCGATTCTTGGGATGAAGTGCCGGTGAATTCTTTAAAACTCAATTAATGGGACTTAGACAAAAAGTAGCTAAAAAAAGCCTCAAATCTATATGCCGAAAGACTTTGACATCGTTTTGTCTAGTTTCTTGATATATCTGGGTTTCAAGCATTTTTGAGCATTTGGTGTATTTTTCTTGCCCTGTATGGGTTTGAGGATTGTTTATGCCTCAAAAATGTTTAAGTCCCGCTACGCATTTACCAAATTTTTGAGATTGTCATCAACAGGTTTAGCTGAAGAGGTGAGAAACATCAACGAAACCTTCATGAAGACTTACAATATTTGAAACTTCAGAATACATACTTCCGACTTTACCTGATTGATGGGTAAATAAATTATGACAACCCACAATTATCAAGAGTTCTTGAGCGCGAGAAAATGCAACATTTACCCGTTCTGGCTTCTTCGCAAATCCCACATCTCCTTTGCTATTATTGCGAACCATACTGACAATCACAACAGGTCTTTCCATACCTTGAAATCTATCTACTGTACCAGTACGAATTTCTAGCGAAGGAAAAAGTTCAGATTGCAGACGTTCATCAATTTTTCTTAATTGAGCGCCATAAAATGTAATTACGGCAATTTCTTTTTTTGGTTCACCATTAGCAACTTTAGAAGCCCAAGTCTTCTCAAACTGATGACACAGACGTTCAATGGCATCAATTTCTGGAGTATTAAAGTAAGAAGTTCCATTTCGTTGCTCTAAAAACTGATTTTCTATAGGCGTTTTTACCCAGATAAGATGCTGAGATTCTTGGATAATTTCGTCTGCTAAATGATGTGCGCGTTTTTTATCCGGTTCCAAGATACCAGATTCTAGTTTACCGTCATAAAATTGATTGATTGCTCCCATAATAAATGGGTGCATTCGATACTGTGTAGTTAGCATTTGTTTGATGCTTTCATCAGCAGATTCAAACTGACTTTTAAATAGTGAATCTTCTAAAAATTGTAGTTCGTCTCTTGTATTGCCTATTGTTTGAGCAACTTCTTCTAAAGTGCTAGTATCAAGCATGGGTGGTAATTGCCGGTGATCGCCTACCATGACTAACTTTTTGCCTTTTAAAGCTGGGATTAGTAACTCTGGTGGAGTACACTTACTAACTTCATCAATAATAACGACATCAAAAGATTTGAATTCTTCAGAAAAACCTCTATTGGCAGCCTGAACACAGGTAATACCGACGACATTAGCATTATCTAAATAAATGCGCCTTAAATCGTCGCGATCGCGCTCATTTGGCTCTCTCAATTTTCTTATCCAATCTTGTACAAAATTTTGATATTTATTCAGATAACTTTCGTCTTTTTGAAGTTGTTGCTGCCCAGATTCAAACTGAGTATTGATTTTGCGTAAAAGCTCTATACTAAATAAGTCAGCTTGAGAATTTTCTGGTTTAAATTTATCAGGTATAGTTTGCCATTCTCTCAACCACCAGTTTCGTTCTTCTATTAAGTTTTTTGATGGCTGTGGTTGTGATTTTTGTTCTAGTTCGCTTAGATTAATTTGTAGTTTTTGAACTTGTTGTAAAGAAGTTTCGGTTTCTTCTTTTAGCTTTAATAAATGCTCATTGAGAGAATGTTTAATTATATCTAGCACAGCAAAAGGTTCTAATGATGAGATTAAGGTTTCAAGCTGACTGATGGAAGTTTCCCAGTAATTTACTTGATTCGTAAATTCTTGGGGTTGCTCCCAAATATTTGATTGTGTTGCAAGATATTTTTCAACTAAAATACGTAATTGATCAGGAAGATTTTTTTGATTAAGTTCTTGCAAGACATCAATCACCCGTCCAAGTTGGAAATTAGCATCCTGCTGTACTTTTTCTACCTCAGCTTGAGTAATGGATATTTGCTGTTGGCTAACTTCCTTTTTCTGAAGTTCATTTAATTGTCGTTGCAGAGACTGAAGTTGTTGATCGGTTTCTGTTTTTACTTTTAAAACGCATTGACGCGCATTTGCAAGGATTGTATCTAACAATTCTTGTGTAATGTGGGTGAGAGTAGAGTCAATGTTATTCCATTCCCATGATGTACTATAACTCCGTTGCATTCTAATTAAGAAAACCTGGGTATTCTCAACCAATAATTTTCGCTGTTTGGGGTTGAGTAGCTGATAATTGCTAAACTGTTGATAGGTTTCTTGCCATTGAGTGCGATCGCTCTTTGATAGCACCATTGGAATCTGACTAAAATTTTCTTGTAAAAAATAGCTAAAATTATGCTGTTTACCTCGCCTGTCAGTAAAACCTCCGTCTATTTCATAAGCGATCGCCTTTGCTAATAGCTCCCATTCAGGCAGGTTTATTTTGTATATCTTTGGTACTATTGGTAATTTTAATGTATTAGCAAACATCAACAAACCTAGTGGCAAGTCAACTAAATTTTCTGTAAGTGGTAAACCTGATTGATGACATTCTTTTAAAGTTTGATAGAGATGAGAAGGTGCTGTAGATTTCCATTCCTTAACTGCTGAGATAATGTAATCTATTTCCCGTTTGCGGTTTTGCCATATCTGAATTGTTTGCTGTATATTTTGGAGTTTAGTAAGATATTGCTGATAATCTGGTTGTAACTGATTCAACGAGGCGAAATTTTGTTTGACATCCTCTACTGATGCTGCAACTTCTAAGATGGCTTTACTTGCCTCTTGAGCATAAGCCAAAGCAGTTTTAAATCCAGAAATTTCTATTGCTACAGTTTCACGCAACCAAGCCGCTAAACCAAAAGCACCAAGCGCTGGACGCACAAAACCAAGTTCATCAGTATATTTGATGGTTTGACTAACATTTGCTAAAAATTTTTCTACTAAACTGTTACCTTCTGTGTATGGCTTAAGAAGTGGCAAAAAATCTGTAACTTCTGAAGCTTCCCAATTGATATTTGGTGCAGTATTTAATATACTTTCTAATTTTTTAATTAATGATTCAACCTCGTTATATTTTTCTACAGTTTCGTTGTAATGTTTTTCTTGATTTTGAAAGTTTATCTCCAGCTTTAACTTATTTTCATTAAATTTATTTTGTTGCTGATTAAATTCTTCCTCTGCTTGTAAGTAGGCTGTAAATCTTTGTGACGATGCCAGTAATTGAGTGAAAATTTTAATATTTTCCAGCCGCTGATTCAGATTATTTTCGCAGTCATTTGCTGTATTTTCTAGCCATCTGCCAATCACTTGGTCTTCTAAAAATGGCTGTCCTTCCTCCCCAACTTTCTCGGCTCTACCTTTTCGTACAGCCCGAATCACTGGGTTATGAACTAATCGACTTAGGGCGTTATCTACTGCTAAATTGGCTTGAGATGCAATTAGAGTGCGTCCACCGCGAAGGGCAATTTGATAGCAAATCTCAGCAATTACGGTAGTTTTACCAGTACCTGGTGGCCCTTGGATGAGAACAAGATCCTTCGCGGCAAGTACCTTTTCTACTGCTGCTTTCTGACCAGGATTAGCAGAAGATAATAATAAATCTTGTGGTTTAAGTTCAGCAGTTGTTTTAATTTGTCTAGCCTGAGAAGCATCGAATAAAAAGTTACCCAAATAGGGATTTTGGGTGTAACCGTTATTCAAATCATCTAAAGCCTTTTTCTTGCGTTGAATCTGTTGAATATCACCAACTGCTTCAAAACACAAAAATCCTGTATCTGGCAACTTATAACGCTCTGTTGCCATGAATTCAGCTAAGTCACGTTCTAGCCTGAGACTGATGATGCAACGGTTGGGGTCAACTTCCTCAACAGTCCCTAATTGACGGCCGCTAATCCAATTTTTGCCGACGGGAGCAGTTTCAAAAAGCTTTAAATCTTCGTTTTTTGTACGTCTTGCTCGTTCCCAGAAGTTTTCGACATCAAGGGAATTTTGATAAAAGCCGTCAAGGGTGGCTGAGGCTATATCAATTTCAAAACTAATCCGCCTTTTGAAGTTATAGTTATGACCTACGTAACGCACACAAAACTGACGTGCTTTAGCGATTTTTTCTTCAATTTGTAAAAATGCTTTCCAAGCTTTAAGCTGATCTTCTGTAGGCACATTTTCGCCACAAACTGGCGCAGCGGCGATGCGTTTCAATGTTACAGGTGGAATGTCGAGATGATGCTGATGATTAGCTAGCAAACGTAAGCGACAAGGTACAGCATAGCTATCAGCCTGTCCCCGTGAGGGTTGTAACAACTGAGCCGAAAGTATTTTTATACCGTCGCGTCCATCTTTTGGTACAGCCGCTCTAAATCCTAATGTTTTTCTCAGCTTCTCAAGTCTTGCGGGTAATGGAAAATGATCGGAGTCTGTTGCTATTGTTAAATCCCAAATTTCTTCTCTTGCTTCTTTCCCCGCACCTTTGCGACGCACATAAAAGAGAGAAGGCTTTTGACCGACACATTCCAACATCAACTGATTGGCGCGATCGCGCCGCTCCCTAAATTCGGGATATGATTTAAGAGCGGTTTCACCTTCAAGATGGCGGATAAAGCTATCAATTGCTGAAGCTATAAACATATAGCCCCAATCTTCAGAGTTTGTTTTAGTTTTCGAGGATTTTGCTGTTAGTTTATTTGCCACTGAACGAATGCGTTCTGCATCGGATTCTGAGATGGCGCTAGTATGGCTTTTGACTGCTATTTTCAGTTTTTCGCAAATTGCTAATAGCTTCTTGCTATCCAAATTCAATTCTTTTGCTAGTTCGTAAATTCTGAGTTTGCCGTTGTTCATCCAGTACTACCTTTGCCGACAAAATAGGGTTTAAATTTAAACGCAGAGGGGCGTAGAGGTAAGCGCAGAGGAGCGCAAAGTTTATTTTAATCCCATTCGCTACAAATTAAATTTGGCAATACTCTGCGTACCTTTGCGTTTACTTTGCCTTCCTGTGCGTTTAAAAACTTTACGATTTTGGGTAGTATTTCCTATTAACTGACTATAGTTTGTACTGCTGGTAAACTTCACTGGCGGCGCGATGTAGCAGGGAGTGTCGCCATACTAAAGATTTTATATCATCAGCATAACCGCCGCCAATGACGCAGGCGACGGGATAACCGCTACTCATACAAGTACTCAAAACCTGCATTTCCCGGCGGAAAATGCCAGCATCTGTAAGGGCTAATTTGCCTAAGCGATCGCCTATATGAGGGTCAACACCAGCATCATAAAATACTAAGTCTGGCTTGACTTTAGACAATAAATCTGATAGATAATTCGCCAAGGTTTGCAAATAAGCGTCATCTTCCATTCCCACCGGCAAAGGAACATCCAAATCGCTGTTTTGTTTAGTACCGGGGAAATTCACTTCGCAGTGCATGGAGAAAGTAAAAACGCTGCCATCGTCTTGGAAAATAAAAGCGGTGCCGTCTCCTTGATGGACATCCAAATCGACAATCAGGATTTTTTGGACAAGTCCGAATTTTTGTAAAACGCGACAGGCGATCGCTATATCGTTGAAAATACAAAAACCAGATCCATAACTGGGAAAGGCATGATGAGTACCACCAGCCGTATTACAAGCTAAACCCTGACTTAGTGCCAGTTTAGCAGTGAGTATTGTACCACCTACAGCTACACAGGTACGATTCGCTAGTGCTGGACTCCAAGGTAAACCAATGCGACGCTGTGCTTTGGCATCTAGGGTTCCTTCGCAGTAAGCTTGAACGTAGTTTGGAGTGTGGACTAACTCTATCAACTCTAACGGCGGACGTTCGGGGGTATGAAATTGTTCTTGATTAGCTACACCATCAGCTAACAGCAATTTGTAGAGTTGTCGAAACTTAGACATCGGGAAGCGATGTCCTTCAGGCAATGGGGCAGCGTAATCTGGGTGGTAAATAATTGGCAAGTCCATATTCCAGAAAATCTCAAGCAGGTAATCCGGCAAATCACAAGGTAAAATTTAGCCATAATCGCAGCAAAAATGCTGTTATTCTAAATCTAAAACTCCAAATTTAAAATTGATATGATCGAATGGATTACGCCGATAGTATTTATTCTAGCTGGCTTACTGGCTGGAATAATTGGTGAAAAAGTTATCTTCAAAAAACTAGAAACATTCGTTACTAATAAACGAATTTTCGGGAGTAAAATTATATTTCGCTCTCTGCACCGGATGACTTTTCTTTGGTTTGTGATCGCCGGTTTTTTTTGGGCAGTTCTGAGCGCTCCCCTCAAGCCAGATATTGCGATCGTACTGCAAAAAATTCTGACGATCGCATTGCTGTTTTCAGTAACCCTAGTCTTAGCCAGACTGACTGGTGGTTTTGTTAATTTATTTATTCGCAGAGCAGAAGGGGTTCCTACATCACTAATTTCTAACCTTGCTAAGGCTACTGTTTTCGTTTTGGGAACATTAATTGTATTGCAAACAGTGGGTGTTCAAATTACACCGATAATTACAACTTTAGGTATTGGTGGTATAGCAGTTGGTTTAGCACTTCAAGACACACTTGCAAATTTATTTTCTGGTTTTTATTTGATTATTTCTAAGCAAGTTAGAACTGGAGATTATGTGAAATTAGATGCTGGACATGAGGGATATGTTATAGATATTTCTTGGCGGAATACAACAATTAAAGAAATGTCAAATAATATAGTTATTGTTCCCAATTCGAAGTTGTCTACTGCAATTTTCACAAACTATCATTTACCCGCAAAGGAAATTACTTTAACAATGGATGTGGGTGTAAGTTATGATAGCGATTTGGAAGAAGTTGAAAGATTAACTGTAGAAGTTGCTAAAGAAGTCATGCAAGAAATTGCACCGGAATTAAAAGAAAGTGAACCATATATTAGATTTCATACTTTTAATGATTTTAGTATAGATTTTACGTTATATATGCGCGTAAGTGAATACTTCGACCAGCGTATTGGTAAACATCTATTTGTTAAAAAATTACACAAACGCTATCAGCAAGCAGGAATTAAAATTCCCTTTCCCATCAGAGAGGTTTATGTGCCAAATAATGTAAATAAAAATTCTGCATTACATTCAGACTAACTCTTGCTAAGTACAGCAATTCATTAATTTGTAGCGAATTAAATTTGGCAATACCTTGCAATGTTAATGCATCTCGATACAATGCCAATGCATCCCGATACAATCTTAATACATCCCGATACAATGCCAATGCATCCCGATACAATCTTAATACATCCCGATACAATGCCAATGCATCCCGATACAATCTTAATACATCCCGATACAATGCCAATGCATCCCGATACAATCTTAATGCGTCGGCCTGCATTAAAAAAGCTACGCTTTTACACAAAACTGTACTAAGGGAGGTGTTTTGTAGAGAGGGGAGGGAGACGGCGTTTATATCGTCCTTGCAGGTTCCTGGTGAGCAACACACAGGCAAATATAGCGGTTGATAGTAGCACTACACTAGCTCCAGAGGCAATGTCGAGGTAGTAGCTGAAGTAGATACCTACAAACGAAATCGCAGCTCCTAAAATCCCGGAGATAATCATCAGATAAGCAAAGCGATCGCTCACTAATCGCGCAATTGATGCCGGAATCACCACAGCTGAAATAATCAGAGTCACCCCCAATACGTTCAGTGTCGCCACCAGTAAAGTTGCCAACATCAAAGCAAATAAAGTATCCATTGCAAAAACGGGTACGCCATGAACCTGAGCAACTTCTCGGTCAAAACACCAAAATAGCAACGGGCGATAAAACAAGAAAACCAGACTGAGTAAAACAATTGTCACACCCGTCACTACCCACAAATCATTAGGGGAAACACCCAACACATTGCCAAACAAAGCGGCTTCAAAGTTTTGGCTAAACTTGCGATAGCTACTGATCACAGCTACTCCTAAAGCAAAGCTAGCAGTTGTGACAATTCCAATAGCTGCATCTGAGTATATTTTGCGTCCTGTCAAATATTGAATCAGCAAAGCAGCTGCAAAACCCCAAATCCCAGAGCCAATGTAGAAATTCAACCCCAGTACATAACTCAGCACGGCTCCCCCCAAAATCGCATGAGATAAACCGTGGGCAATGTAACTCATTCTCCGAGTTGTAATATAAACTCCCATAATGCCGCATAATAGCCCCGCCATCATGCCTACTAAAATGGCACGACTAAAAAATTCGTAGCGAAAGGGAGCTAGTAAAAAATCCATATTTTTATCAAGAAAGACAAAAGACAGCAGGTAGGAGGCAGGAAGTACCTACGCGCAACTGCGTAGGATTGAAGTAAGGACGACGCCAGATGCTCCACGCAGGCGATCGCTGGTAATAGGAAAAATTATGGTGAGGCAAGGCAAAAGCTCATGGGTAGTGCAAGCGATGTCTTATTCCTGTTGCGTTGGCCGGAGCAAAATTTCATTCACGTTGACGTGAGGCGGTTGGGTAACGGCATAGGCGATCGCCCGTGCAATATCTTCCGGTTGCAGCGGAGTGACGGCTTTGAACCGGGCTTCGAGCGCCTGTTTCGCAGCCGGATCGGTGATATTGTCGATAAATTCGGTGGCAACCAGACCGGGTTCAATAATGGTGACGCGAATATTGTCTTTATGAACTTCCTGCCGCAGAGCTTCTGAAATCGCATTCACGCCCCATTTGGTAGCGCTGTACACACCCATGCCTGCCCGCGTAATCCGTCCAGCAACGGATGAAAGATTGACCACATGCCCAACGCCCTGTGCTTTGAAGATAGGCAAAACCGCATGAGTTGCATACAGCAATCCCAAAACGTTCAGGTCGAACTGTCGCCGCCACTCTGCTGGATCGCCATCCTCAATCGTTCCCAATCCTCCAATGCCCGCATTATTCACAAGAATATCGATTCGTCCTAAAGTTGTGTTGACCTTTTGCACCAGTGAGTTCACTTGGGTTTCATCGGTGACATCCGTGACAATCGGTAAAGCCTTTCCCCCAACCGCTTCAATTTTTTGGGCAACTTCGTTCAATCGCTCGATTCGACGAGCCGCGATCGCCACCTGTGCGCCTTCTTCTGCAAGAGCGATCGCTATCGCCGCCCCAATTCCCGAAGATGCACCTGTAATAATTGCCACCTTTGCGTCTAATTTGCCTGCCATCATTTCCTCCTGATAATTTTCTGATACTTGATGATTGCACTCACACTCTAGTAACTGTAGCCCATCACTACCAGCTTCAGCCCAGCACCACTGAGCGCGCTTTCTTTGAGTAGCTTTCTGATGGTTCGATACCTGCGTACAGAGGAGAAGAGATATATTCAGTATTAAATTTCTGCTTTTGTCAATGCATAAGTCCTAAATACTTCTTTCCTCCTGCCTCCTGCCTTTGTTTGTAAAAGCAAGCTGATATGGCTCAGTGACAACTATCTTGCACGCAATACTTCCGGCAAGTTGTCTTGCATTTGATGACGTAGGGAAGTACCACCGCTAGCAATCAAGATTCGGTCTTGTTGGTGGAAAACTATCATTTCTCCACCAAAAGTCTGCTCAAGATTTGCGGGACTGAAGACATCGATAGGTTGACCTTGACAAATTAAACCGTGGTTGAAACACACCACCCAAGGTAGATGAGTCGCTACCGAGTTGAGGTCATGGGTGGAGAGGATAATTGTCAAGCCTTGTTGATTCAAATCAGCCAATAGGTGCAATAGTTCGTGTTGAACGT
Organism: Nostoc sp. 'Lobaria pulmonaria (5183) cyanobiont'; assembly: GCF_002949795.1. Classification (NCBI taxonomy): domain Bacteria; kingdom Bacillati; phylum Cyanobacteriota; class Cyanophyceae; order Nostocales; family Nostocaceae; genus Nostoc; species Nostoc sp. 'Lobaria pulmonaria (5183) cyanobiont'. The sequence goes on from NZ_CP026692.1 coordinate 6,689,136, forward strand.
GTAAGTCTGAACTGCTGGTGGGTTCATCTAAAAGAACTATTTCTGGTTCTCCTACTAAAGCACGGGCAATGAAAACCCTTTGCTGTTGCCCACCAGATAGATTACCGATCGGTTGATGGGCAACATGGGCAACCCCAACGCGCTCCAGGAGTTCGCTGGCAACTTGGCGATCGCGCCGCGAAGACCAAGGCAAAATCTTCTGCTTTTGGTAACGCCCCATCATCACCACTTCCAGAGCCGTAACTGGAAAAGTCCAATCCACCGTTTCCACCTGCGGCACATAGCCCACCGCCTTTGGTGATACTCCTGGCTTTAAGCACTTTCCTCGAAACCAAATCTCTCCAGCCCAAGGCTGAACTAATCCTAAAATCGCTCTGATTAAAGTGCTTTTACCACTCCCAGAAGGCCCTACCAAGCCAGTAAGTTGACCAGGATAAAGCGTCAAATTAACATCCCTAAACACTGGCTGGATTTGATAACCACAGGTTAAATTTCTAACTTCAAGTATTGGTTGCATATATAGCAGATTTCAAGTTGGTGAAGTACATAAGCTCAGTCTAAAAGTCAGGCATCAGACCAAATAATTACGAATTACGAATTATTTTGACTCTTTGAATTTCTGAGCTGCGAAAGCCGTAACTCAGAGTTATCTCTGAATTCTGCTGTATTTATTTTGTTGATCCTACTTAGTTGCTGTTGGGCCAACAACATTGCCAGTCTTCAAGTCCTTCACCAAATTAGGATTTCCGCCCAAATTAGAGGCGATAATCCGCATATTGTTAGCCATCATGCCAATATAAGTATGCTCAGGATTAGTGTTTTCCATTGCATTAGCTGAACCTGTTCCAGGTAACTCATCATCAGCAGTGTTAGCTGTTTTTATCTTTGCTTCGCGGGCAATTTGTTCTTCTACCTTGCTGGGGTAGACTTCAGAACCAAAAATTGCGGGAACGCCTGTTTTGCGAATTTGGTCAATTAGCTTGGCGACATCTTGAGCGGATGGTTCCTTAAAATCTGAAGGTTGAATCGCACCAATTACTTGAAAACCATACTGTCTGGCCCAATACGCCCAAGAATCATGGTAGGTCAAAAGTTTACGGTTTTTAGCGGGAATACTGGCGACGATTTCCCGTGTTGCCTTGTCTAGGGCATCCAGACGTTGTAAGTAATTTTTGAGATTAGTCGCGTAATAGTTTTTGCCAGCAGGATCTAAAGTGGTTAACTGTTGGGCGGCTAGTTTGGCGTAAGCCTCAGCATACTTGGGGTTTACCCATAGATGCGGATTGGGATCACCCTTTTCTTTAGGAAAGCTGAAGTCGAAAAGCCATTGGTCTTGGGTAATAGTGTTACTGCCTAATTCAAAGATTTTAGTTTCTTTGGGTTTTGAGGCTTTAGCTAGTTTTTCTGTCGGGGATTCCAAATGCAACCCATTGGCGATGATCAGATTAGCTTTGGATAGCAAATCAGAATCACTGGGACGAGGTTCAAAGGTATGGGAGTCGGTTCCTTCTGGAATAATACCCTTAACTTCTAAGCGATCGCCTGCAATGTTACTCACAATATTGGTTAAAGGAGCAACTGTCGTTACAACTAAAGGCTTATTTTGTGTCTTTTGTCCTACTTGAACTGGAGTGGTTGTAACTTCAGGATTTGAAGACACCGTTTTATCTGGAGACGGACTGCAAGCTACTACCATGAAGCTAAGTACAAATAGCAATCCGGGGAGGGTCTTCATTACACTCAAGCCTTCTAAATTAAAGAGTCAATCTCTAATTAGACCTTTTACCAATATCAAAATGCAATGCCCCCTCAGGGTATTTTCGGTTAATTTTTAGATTTTTTTACCAAACAGCCTACTTAACCTGAATTGGAAAAATCCAGATTAAGTAGGCTGTTTTACAGATGGTGAACTCCACGAGTAATCATGAGAACACCAACCTGTGAAAAGGATTGGCGACAGCTAGGCATTCTAATCTATTTTTATGCCGATATTATCAATTCAGGGACTGCTACTATACTTCAGCACACCATTAATATTTTCAATTCCTTGCAAGACTGTTGAAGTCCACTTAAGTGTGCCATTTCTACTTTTACAAGCAGCTTTTAAATCGTTTCCTCTGATGCGGATATTCTGGCAAGTGAATTGATAATTGCTAACTTTACCAGGGTCAGTCACTTTGAAAGTACCGTTAATATTTTCAATCCCCCGTAAGACTATTGAAGTTTTGTTGAACGAACCATTGGTTCGACTACAATTAGCTGAGAGAACGTTGCCAAAAACTGAGATATTGTTACAGCTTTTCTGATAATTGCTAGGTGTAGCATTAGCAGGGTTATTAATCCCAACTAAAGTAGATGTTGCTAAAAGAGCAATTACATTAAATAAATTTTGCTTCATGGCGCTTCATTATGTGGATAAAATATACTACATCTTCAAATAACCAGATTTCTGATGCAATCCCATAATTTTCCATCCGTCTCTCCTCATACGCGATTATCATTTTTATTAATAATATTTTGAGTATTTTAACTGATTGACAAAAGGCACTTTATCTTAATCTCTTACGAATGGGTACATATCAAAACCTCACCCCTAACCCCTCGTCCTTAGTAAGGAGAGGAGAGATAAAGCACAGCTTTATCGGGGTGAGGCTTCAGGATATTTTCGGTTGATTTTTAGATTTTTTTACCAAATAGCTTACATAACCTGAATTAGAGAAATCCAGGTTAAGCATATTTTGCAGATGGTGAACTCCACGAGTAATCATGAGAACGCCAACCTGTGAAAACGATTGGCAACGGCTAGGCATTTATTTGATTAGCTCTTTCTAATGTAGATAATCCCTTAAATATTGGTCGGATATCGGCAGCCAGTATCTACTCTCATTAGATTGCTAATGCTCGTTTTTCTAATGGTAGTTCAAAGCGATCGCCTGGTTTCGGCTCAAGTACCTTCGTCGCAAGATTGTTTTTCTCAAGTAACGAGCGAAATTCCTCAGCAGTTCCTTTAGTTTGAATGAATTTCATCAGGAATCCTTCAAACGCCACATCCCCACCAGCCGCAGTAGGTATTATTACTTGAGGCTGTAATGATTTTACTACTTCTAAAGCACTATTCTGTCCTTTAATAATCGACCCAAGCAAAGGTAGCGTCATATCAATAAACGGTGTAATCACTATATCGATAGGTGCAGATTGCTGAAGTTGTGGAGAATGATACCCATGAGGCTCGTAGTATACAGTTAAACCACTCTCCAATTCTTTGAGGAGATAACTATTTTCTACCAAAGTTGGGCCAATTGGAGAGCCGGGGAAAGCCTTGATTTCAATTTGATTATTTAAAGTGAAAGTTTCACCATGAGCGAGAGTAGTTACTTGGGTGTAACCTAACTGCTGCACTACCTTAGCTGCATTGGGAGAAGCTACAACCTTGATGCTGCGATCCAGTAGCTTGAGCGTTGGTGGGTGAGCGTGGTCTTCTAAACCCTGAGATAGCAGGATCAAATCAATATTATCTGGGATTGGGCGCTCTTGCGATCGCGAACCTTTAAAAAACCAATCCAAATTGCTGAAAATTAACGAACCAACCAGCCAAGGGTCTATTAATATTCGTTTCCCGCCGATTTCCAGCAGCCAAGAGTTGCTGTCTAACCAAGTTAAAAACATAAACTTATGTGAAGATAACGCCTACCTTCATTATCAATGATGTCAGCTTGATTGCAGGCATTGAGGTTACTACTGCGTTCTTACCACAGAGCGATCGTAATTTCAATTATAGTAATTTTTACCTATCCCTCTAAAGACCGTCACCCCAGATCCAACGATAAAATAAGTTCCACCTCTTCCACCGATAAACTAAGAGTACTGGCAATCTGTTCTATACTCAAGCCTAATTCCAATAATCTAGGTATTGCATCCTGTCGCGCTTGTTCTGCTTCTTGTCGCGCTTGTTCTGTTTCTTTATGACTTAACAGTTTTCTCCCAATTTTGGGGTTAAAAAACCGCAATTCTCCGTCAATCAATCTGAGGTCTAAACCCAATACTTCACTGTGAAAAGACGAGACACCATCGGGTAAAAAGTTGGATGTAATGGGTTGATATTTGCCCTCAAATAAATAGGAACCCTTTAGTCGTGGGTTGAGGTAATCTCCGGTTGGGTCATACTGAAAATACTCTTGCACACCTAAAAGTGAATATTTCTTGGGTTTATCCTCTTCATCGTTTTCTTGGGTGCTTGCAGAAGTGATTTCCAAAATAAAATTAGGGACTTTACCCCCTTCTTCCCAAACCTTGTAGCTGACGCGCTTTTTCTTGTCTACCTCAAATACCACAAAGACATCAGGAGCAATCACAGCGCTAGGAATGCCCTTTTTATAGTAAACAAATAGATTCCCTGATACGTAAACATCATTTCGGTCTTGGAAATAAATGTCTAAGGCTTCTACAGCATAAATTAGATAATCCCGTGCTGGGTCGCTCTCTGCCATTGGTTTACCATCAGAGCTGGGGTAAATAATTTCGGTCTTGAGTTGGTTAGCAGAAAGGGTCATGGTCGCTTCTCTCCGAGACGCTACGCGTAGCTTGCTTCCCCAAAGGGGTACGCTCCAATTCAAAATAGGTTATAGCGCAAAGACTTTAACTCAACTGGGACTGGTTTCAAAATAGCATTTTGTTCAGACTTCATTTTAGGTCAGAGAACATTAGTATATTTGAAGAAAGACTTTATTAATCTTAATAATGACTGTAACTACACAACAGCTTACAACCCAAGACGCCTTTGAAAAATTCATTTGGACTTGGCAGGGCTACAAAATTCAGTACACTGTCATGGGTACAGGACGCCCTTTGGTATTGGTTCACGGCTTTGGCGCTTCCATTGGACACTGGCGCAAAAATATCCCAGTTTTAGCTGATGCTGGCTACCAAGTATTTGCCATAGACCTTTTAGGTTTTGGCGGTTCTGATAAAGCGCCCATTGATTACACTGTGGAAGTTTGGGTGGAACTGCTGAAAGATTTTTGCACAGCACACATCCAGGAACCTGCTGTATTTATTGGCAACTCCATTGGCGCACTTTTGAGCTTGATTGTCCTGGTAGAATATCCAGAAATTGCTGCTGGCGGTATTTTAATTAACTCTGCGGGTGGTTTGAGCCATCGTCCCCACGAACTGAACCCACCGCTACGGATGGTGATGGCAACTTTTAATCGGTTTGTGCGATCGCCAATTACAGGTAAATTGGTCTTTAACCGCATCCGCCAAAAAGCTCAAATTCGCCGCACCCTCTACCAAGTTTACCGAAACCGTGAAGCCGTCACCGATGAATTAGTTGATTTACTTTATACTCCCTCTTGCGATCCAGGAGCGCAACAAGTCTTCGCCTCAATTCTCACAGCCCCTCCTGGCCCCAGTCCAGAGGAACTTTTGCCGAAAGTCGAACGTCCTTTATTAGTAATTTGGGGTGCTGACGATCCCTGGACACCAATTACCGGGGCCAAGATTTACGAAAAGGCGCGGGAGAATGGCAAAGATATCAAAATTGTTCCCATTCCCAATGCCGGTCATTGTCCTCACGATGAGGTTCCAGATGTTGTCAATGCCCAGATTGTCGATTGGCTAGCGCAAAGGTAATAATTTCGCCTTTCTGCCGAACAGTTAGGCAATTGTCAGAAGCTAGAGAATGTCAACGTTTTGATTTAAGCTCAGATTGCCAAGAAAAAATCGGAAATTAAGATTAATTAGGTTGCATCTGGCTAAGGATTACAGCGATTTTCAATTGAATAGACAACACGCGTAGGGGCACAATATATTGTGCCCCTACAATTATGTATATTCCACGCTGCTTGTGAAAATTGCTGGAATTTGCATGAGTATCAAATACTCGTCAACGGAGTTCAGAGGTGGATGAATCCAGTTCAAATACTCGTTAACGGTAATGCAGTATCAGTAATTTGCTAACGGAACTATTTCAGATACCGACAGAAAAGCAGCAGTCTCCTTAGAAAATCCAGAAGCGCTATATATCAAGTCTAGTACGTGGCGATCGCATCCTTCACTAATGAACCACGGTTTTATGGCTGGAAAAATTTTTTACTCATATAACATAAATGATCTCTTTTTAAACGTTTTAAATAATGCCCCGCATTTTTGACAACATTGACTTACAACTGCTACCGATTTTACGAGAAACCCTCAAAATCTCTTATCGGGCAGATTTTTGCGTTGGCTACTTCAACCTCAGAGGTTGGCGAAGAATTGATGATTTAATTGAACAGTATGTTGGTAGTGAAAATGCTTGTTGTCGTTTACTAATTGGGATGCAAAGCTTGCCTAGTGATGAAGTTCATGCAGCATTTTCCCTTAGTAGTAGTGATGGACGGATTGACAACAGTAGCATTGTGCGATTTAAAAAACGCATGGCGGCAGAATTTCGCCAGCAGTTGACTATCGGTGCGCCGACTAATCAAGATGAAGCGGGGTTGCGGCGGTTAAGTCATCAGCTAAAAACTCAGAAACTAATTATTAAACTGTTTCTCCGTCATTCTCTCCACGCCAAGTTATATCTTGTGCATCGCCATGACCCCAACACTCCCGCAGTGGGATTCTTAGGTAGTAGTAATTTAACCCTTCCCGGACTGGCGAAACAAGGGGAGTTGAATGTTGATATTTTAGACCACGATGCTTGTAATAAACTGCAAACGTGGTTTAGCGATCGCTGGCAAGATTACGGTTGTGTAGATATTTCCCAAGAATTAGCTGAAATTATTGATCAGAGTTGGGCTAGGCAAGATTTAGTCTCACCTTACTACATCTACCTGAAGATAGCTTACCACTTATCCCATGAAGCGATCGCTGGACTTTCAGAATTTCGCATCCCCCGCGAATTTAATAACTTATTTGATTTCCAGAAAGCCGCCGTACAGCTAGCAGCACGTCATGTAACTAGGCGTGGCGGTGTATTAGTGGGCGATGTGGTCGGTTTGGGTAAAACTTTAGTTGGAACCGCCCTTGCCAAAATATTACAAGAAGATTGTTTTTTAGAAACACTGATTATTTGCCCGAAAAACTTGGTGCAAATGTGGCAAGAATATGTAAATAATTATCGGTTACTTGCCGAGGTTATGCCGATTAGTCAAGTACAAAATAAATTACCAAAACTCCGGCGTTATCGAGTTGTCTTGATTGATGAAAGTCACAATTTACGTAACCGCGAAGGTAAACGTTATCGAGCAATTACAGAATATATTGCAGCTAACGAAAGTAAATGTATTTTATTATCTGCAACTCCTTACAATAAAAGTTATCTTGACCTTTCCGCCCAACTGCGGCTATTTGTGCCAGAAGACCAAGATTTGGGCTTAAGACCAGAAGCTTTAATTAATGAACTTGGTGGCAGTTCTGTAGGAGAATTAGAATTTATTAGAAAGCATCAGTGTTCTGTACGTTCTTTAGCGGCTTTTGAGAAAAGCGAACACCCTGATGACTGGCGAGAATTGATGAAGCGTTACATGGTGCGACGCACTCGCTCTTTTATTAAAGATAATTATGCCCACACAGATGAAACCGGGCAGAAATATTTAGAATTTTCTGATGGAAGACATTCTTATTTTCCCCAACGTTTACCTCGTAGTATCAAGTTTCCTTTAGAAGCTTCTAACACAGACTTTTATGCTCGTCTTTACTCTGAATCGGTAGTAGAAGTTATTAATCAACTTAACTTACCTCGTTATGGGCTTGGGAATTACATTATTGCTAAACCCAAACAGCCGCCTACAGATACCGAACAACGTTTGATTAATAGCTTCTTTCGTGGCGGTAGGAGGTTAATGGGTTTTTCGCGCACTAATTTATTTAAACGTTTAGAAAGTAGTGGCGTTGCTTTTATCAAATCAATTGAACGCCATATATTACGGAATTTCATTTATTTATCTGCCCTAGAGCAAGGTCTTGATATCCCTATAGGAACTCAAGAAGCTGAATTGTTAGATACAAGTAATAATGATGAAGATACCGATTCTGTAGTAGCAGCTTTGTTTGATACAGAAACGGAAGAAGATGATTTTGACAATTCCGGTCATGTCGAAAATCTAACGCAAAACCTAACCCCTCAACCCCCTTCTATACAAGGGAAGGGGGAGAATTCAAAGCCTCTCTCCTTGCAGGAGAGAGGTTTGGAGAGAGGTTTTCCAGATTCCGTGAAAAGTCAGGAAAAATTTTTTCGTCAAAGAGCAGAATCAATTTACCAAGAATATACAACTCGATATCAACGAAGATTTAAATGGTTGCGGTCTACACTTTTTGATATTAAAAAACTGAAACGAGATTTGTTAGAAGATGCCAAAGCACTGATTAATGTGCTGCAATGTGGCGAGTGGAATCCTCAAAAAGATGAAAAACTTGCTGCTTTAATCAAATTGCTAACAAAAACTCACCCTAATGATAAAGTGCTAATTTTCACACAATTTGCCGATACAGTCCGCTACCTTGCAGATAATTTGCAGTCCAGTCATATTACTAATGTCGCTGGGGTAACAGGTCAATCTAAAGACCCGACATTAATGACGGGAAGATTTAGCCCTGTGAGTAATGGGAAACGGGAGCAAATTTCATCATCAGATGAGTTGCGTATTTTAATCGCCACCGATGTGTTGAGTGAAGGTCATAATTTACAAGATTGTGCAATTATCGTCAATTGGGATTTACCTTGGGCGATTATTCGTTTAATTCAACGCGCCGGAAGAGTAGACCGTATTGGACAAAATGCTGATAAAATTCTCTGTTATTCTTTTTTACCAGCCGAGGGAGTAGAACGGATTATTAATTTGCGAGAACGACTCCGCAAACGACTGCAAGAAAATGCTGAAGTGGTGGGAACTGATGAAGCTTTTTTTGAAGATGATGATGCACGGGTAATTCTTGACCTCTACAATGAAAAATCTGGAATTTTAGATGGTGAAGAAGATACAGAAGTTGATTTGACATCAGAAGCATTTCAAATTTGGAAAAAAGCCACTGATGGTAATCCCGGTTTGAAAAAAACGATTGAGGAAATGGAAAATGTAGTTTATTCTACTCGCGCCCATACTCCCCAACCTGTGCAACCGGAGGGAGTATTGCTTTATATGAAAACCACCGAGGGAAATGATTCTTTAATTTATGTTGACCGCAATGGAAATAGCGTTACTCAATCACAATTAGCAGTTCTTCGGGTGGCGGCGTGTGAAGAATCTACCGCAGCGATACCCAGAGATAAACAGCATCACGAGTTAGTAAACAAGGGTGCTGAATTGATTGCTGAAGATGAGAAAAATGCAGGAGGTCAATTAGGACGACCATCAGGTGCAAGGTTCCGCACTTATGAACGACTGAAAAGTTATGTTCAAGAAATGAAGGGAACGCTATTTGTTAGTGAAGAACTTTTAAAAGCAATTGATGAGATTTACCGTTATCCTTTGCGACAGTCAGCCATTGATACTCTCAACCGTCAACTGAGAAGCGGTATTAATAATCAGCAGTTGGCTGAGTTAGTTGTGGCGCTACGAATGGATGACCGTTTGTGTATTGTAACTGAAGAACTGGAGAAGCGAGAACCTCAGATTATTTGTTCTTTAGGATTATTTTGTAATTCGTAATTCGTAATTCGTAATTCGTAATTCGTAATTCGTAATTTGTAATTAAAGGAGTAGGGTGCGTTACGTTACGCGATAACACAACCTACAAAACTGACTTTTGTAAACAGGCGATTGATCGCGATCGTTAGAGATAAATATTCTACACTGTTTGATTTGCTTCTAACCAGTTAAGTAAATCCTCAATGGCTGAAAAATCCAATAAAGCCTCGCCAAGTGCTTCTAATTGCTCTAGGGAAAGAGTTTGAATGCGCCCCCGAACCTCTTGTGGTAACTCTCCTACCCGTTTTTGTAGTAACCGTAACACGAGTGTTTGTCCTTGTTCTTGTTTTCCCCGCTCGTAACCAATGCGCTCGCCTGTGGTAATATAGCTCATAGTCCGCTCCTGCTCAAATTGCTTAAACTCTTGCCAAAATTCTGCTTCCAAGGCTTTTGGTAAAATCATAACCCAATCAATAAATCGATAAAGGTTACGAATATCTTTTTCTTGCAATCCTAATTCATACAATCGGCGAATCAAGCTAAATTTCCAAGCTTTACGTTCTCCTGGCTTTTTACTTGTTTGCTGCGTCTTCAAATGCGCCATTACTACAGTTGCAAATGGATTGTCGCTGGCTTCTAATTCCGTCCAATGATTTTGATAATCTAGCAGCTTGACAGTTCCAAATTCAAAGTTAAGCCTAGTATTGGGATAATTATAACTATTTTCAAACAACCTCTAAAGGGCGGTTAAAAACGGCGTTTACACAGACAAAACCTACGGAGGTGGGTTTCAAACCCTCAATTTTTCTTTAGTCTACGTTCGCCTAGCGTTCCGCAGGAAAAGTAGACTTGCTTTGTATAACTGCAAATTCTATTTGCTTTGGCTCTAAGTTGACTTTTGCTTGTGGAAAATACTGAAATAAGAAAGCAAACTGAGGTTTGAGAAAGCAAAAGCTGATTTGACTTGCGGAAAATACTGAAATAAGAAAGCAAACTGGGGTTTGAGAAAGCAAAAGTTGATTTTACTTGCGGAAAACACCAAAATGAGAAAGTAAACTGGAGTTTGAATAAGTAAAAGCTGATTTTACTTGCGGAAAACACCAAAATGAGAAAGCAAAAGCTTCTTTTGAGTAAGTTAAAGCTCATTTTGAGGAAGTATTTCAGTATTTTGAGAAAGCAAACGGGCATTTTTATAAAGCAATTGGGTATTTTGGTAAAGTAATCAGCAAATCTACCTGATAATTTAAAATCACGGACGTACAAATTAAGCCAACATTTAGACAAATTGATAACTTTTCCGTATAATTTCTCAGCCTAATTAAATATAAAGGACTTATAAAGTATAAAAAGCATGGGTAAAAATTTAACTCGTATAAAGAGGATTTCTTAAAGTCCGCTAGCGCAGACTTAATTTTTATAGCCACAGATTTATTTTCTGAGTGGCAAATTTACCATGCTCTTTTTTTGTTCTTCAAGCATGATAAATTATGTCGCTTAATTTTCAACGAACACGTGATTTACTCTCTCAGTTCAAATTTAGTGATTTATTTATCGAGGAATTAGGTTGGTCTAAACCCTCAAGACAAAAACCTGAAACCTTAAAGATTGAGAATAAGACGTATCAATACCAGAAAATTGCTGAACTCTCAGGTGTTGCAATCTTTGAAGTCACCGCAGCAGATGGGAAAATACCAGAGGCTAAAGTTAGAAATGATATTTACAAAGAAATTAATAAACTGATAGCTGAAAATCTCCTAATTTTTATTACCGCAGAACGCACGCGTAGTCTTTGGTATTGGGTGAAACGAGAAGGAACTAAAACCTCTGTTCGTGACCATTTATATGTGAAAGGTCAACCAGGAGACTTGTTTTTAAGCAAGCTTGGTTCTTTAGTCATTGATATTACTGAATTAGAACATGGCGAACCGACTGTTGTCGAAATTGCTTATAAACTACAACATGGGTTTGATGTTGAGCCAGTAACCAAAAAGTTTTATAAGGAATTTCAAGAGCAACACCAGAAGTTTTTGCTATTTGTGAAAGGAATTGATAATGAGATAGATAGACGTTGGTATACATCGGTAATTCTCAATCGCCTGATGTTTGTTTATTTTCTTCAGCGCAAGGGTTTTATTGATAATAAAGATTTAAATTATCTGCAAAATAAGCTTGAGCAAAGCCAGCAAAAAGGTGAAAATCATTTTTATGGTGAATTTCTCAAGGCTTTGTTTTTTGAAAGCTTTGCAAAACCTGAGAGTGAACGCGATTTATCTGTACAAAAATTGGTAGGAAAGGTTAAATACCTGAATGGTGGATTATTTCTTAAACATCATATTGAAGAGAAATATCAAATTTCTATAGTTGATGAGGCGTTTGAGCAAGTTCTAGATTTATTTGGGCGTTATTCTTGGAATCTGGATGATACGCCGGAAGGAAAAGACGATGAAATTAACCCTGATGTTTTGGGTTATATATTTGAAAAATACATTAATCAAAAGGCTTTTGGGGCGTATTATACTAGACCACAGATTACAGAATATCTTTGTGATAGAACTATTCACAAATTAATTGTAGACCGCGTAAATGATGCGTTATCTGATAAGTATAAGCCATTTGAGGATATCAACGAACTTCTCATCAAGCTGGATACAAATATTTGTCGTTCCCTAATGGAAGATATTCTTCCTAATTTATCAATTCTTGACCCAGCTTGCGGTTCTGGTGCTTTTCTTGTAGCGGCGATGAAGACGCTTATCCAAGTTTATAGTGCGGTAATTGGGACAATTGAATTACAGGGAGGTCAGAAATTAAAGGACTGGTTAAAAACTGAAAAAACTGAGCATCTTTCCATAGAATATTTTATCAGAAAGCGCATTCTTAAAGATAACCTCTATGGTATAGACATCATGGAGGAAGCAACGGAAATTGCTAAACTGCGTCTTTTTTTAGCGTTGGTTTCTTCTGCTCATGATGTGGAAGAATTAGAGCCATTGCCTAATATTGATTTTAATATTATGGCGGGTAATTCGTTGATTGGACTGATTAAGGTAGATGATACTGCTTTTGATACAGTAGGAAATACTAAACAAGGTAATTTATTACAGCGTCTCACAGCAGATAATTACAAGGCTATTTTAGAAGAAAAGAATAAATCTATTGAACTTTATAAAAAACACGCTTTTATTCCTGGTGAGGAAAAACTTCCTGGTGGAGAAGTGGGAACGCATCAAGATGCAAGGTTGTTGAACTTACGTAAATCTATTGACAACCTTAATAAAGAATCACAAAAAAAGTTAAATCTTTTATTGTTGGATGAGTTTAGTCAAAAGCTCGGTATTAAATACGAGGAAGTTCAGTTAACTGGAAAATCACAGAAGCGTGTTTTGAAGGTTGAGGATATTGCAGCCTTGAAGCCGTTTCACTGGGGTTATCATTTTGACAAAGTTTTAGAACGCGGTGGGTTTGATGCAATTATCACTAACCCACCGTGGGAAATATTTAAACCACAGGCTAAAGAGTTCTTCGCACAGCATAATGAACTGGTGACAAAGAACAAGATGGATATTAAGGATTTTGAGAAAGAGCAGAATAAACTATTACAAAATCCAATAATTGCAAGTACTTGGTTAGAATATCAAAGTCAATATCCTTATGTCAGCGCTTATTATCGTTCATCTGAACAATATAAAAATCAGATTTCTGTAGTGAATGGTAAAAAAGCAGGTACGGATATTAATCTCTATAAGCTGTTTACAGAACAGTGTTTTAATCTTTTGCGTTCAGGCGGTGAGTGCGGAATTGTAATTCCTAGTGGTATTTACACTGATTTGGGGACTAAGCAATTGCGGGAGATGTTGTTTAGTCAAACTAAAGTTACTGGACTTTTTTGTTTTGAAAACCGCAAAACTATTTTTGAAGAAGTTGATAGTCGTTTTAAGTTTGTTGTCCTTACTTTTGCAAAAGGTAGTACAACAACAGAATTTCCATCTGCATTTATGCGTCATGATGTGCAAGAACTTCAAATGTTTCCTAGTGATGATAGCTTGCAGATTAATATTGATATGGTTCGTAAACTCTCACCTGATTCGCTATCTGTGATGGAGTTTAAGAATGAGGTAGATATCCGTATTTCTGAAAAAATGCTTCACTTCCCTTTGCTGGGTGAAAAAATTGATGGTAAGTGGAACTTTGTACTTACTCGTGAATTTGATAGAGGTAATGATAATAACCTTTTCCAACTACAAAAAACAGGAGAAACTTTACCACTTTTTGTAGGAAAAATGTTTCATCAGTTTAATCTTACAGAAGAATCATCACCATACTGGATTAAAGAGTCAATTGGTAGAGCAATATTACTTGGTAATAAGAAAGACAATAATCAAATTCTTGACTATCAGCGTTATCGTTGGGTACATCGTCGTATTGCGCGTAACACAGATTCAAGAACTCTAATTACTACAATTGCTCCCCGTAAAGTGTTTTGTGATAATAATAGTACGACTATAGATTTAAATAAATCTGGAATTTCTAATATTGAAATGATTTTTCTTTGTGCAATCTGTAATGCATTTATATTAGATTGGCTTTTACGTCAAAAAGTAACTACCACTCTCAATATGTTCTATGTCTACCAACTACCTGTCCCACGTTTAACAAAAAACGATCGCAACTTCAACGATATTGTACAACGCGCTGCCAAACTCATCTGCACTACACCAGAATTTGACGAACTCGCGCAAGAAGTCGGTTTAGGTTCTCATCAACAAGGTGTTACCGACGAAACAGAACGCGCCAAACTCCGCGCAGAACTCGATGGGATGGTAGCACACCTTTACGGCTTAACCGAAGATGAATTTAGCTACATCCTGACTACATTTCCGATTGTGAATGCAACCGTAAAAGAAGCAGCATTAGAAGCTTACCGTACCTTTGCTCCAATATTTGGAGACTCACAAGTAGCATTTTGAATACTAATGGCTAAACCATGAAGGTTTTTAATTATGTTGGTTTACAAATGACTTAAAGAACTCTCAATACTTGGTTCCACTGGCGCAGATAATTGTTTTAACAGCGAGTATGCTGCTTTATACTAGGACTTACGCATTGACACAATATACATAGTATGTATGGCTTGAAAAACCACATCTGTCGTAGGGGCACAGCAATGCTGTGCCCCTACAGCGCGGGTTTACTGATCATCAAAGAACAATTAATAAAGGCTGAAACGACCTATTTTCGTAAAACATACTATGATTAATTTGTACAGTGCGTAAGTCCTATATACTTAGCAGGACGGGTAAAGGCGATCGCTGATATTGAATTAGAGCAAATCCAACCTTGTCACCGAGATTTTCTCCGCAATATGCAGGTTCGCGCCAACCTGGTTGTACCAATTTTGATACCTAGAGGATTATGGGGATTGCTAGCAGCACATCACTGTCAAGAGCCTGATTATTGGTCGCCATCAGAGATAGAAATGATCCAAATAGGGGCACAAATAGCAACAGATCGTAATATTCTGGAGAGTTAAGTCACTGTGTATTCAAATCGCATACAGTTAAGTAGCAGAAATCCTCGCCAGCACTGATTATTTCTAGATAAGGAGAAAAAACTGTGAAATTTGGTCACACGGTCATTTGGGTAGACGATGTAGTTAAAACAGTTGAGTTTTACGAAAAAGCCTTTGGTCTAGTTCGCCGCACTCTCCAGGATAAAGGACAATCTATCTGGGCCGAAATCGAAACCGGAAACACCACATTGGCTTTCTCTTCTAGTAGCGAAGCAGAGAAATTATTTCCTGGAGGCTTCCATGCCAACGACGCCACACAACCACCGACATTGATTCAGATATCATTTATCACACCTGATGTTGGCAGCGCTTACATGAGAGCGATCGGCGCTGGTGCAAAAACACTAGATGCCCCGAAAACCCAGCCTGGGGGTAAAACTATTGCTCGTGTCCGCGATCCCAATGGTGTGCTAGTGTCGTTGGTGAGTGGTTAGATAGCAAATTGCCTTGGACGCGATTTATTGAGTTGTAGATTGCGATCGCTAGAGTTAAAATCAACACCTAAAATACTATTTATAAAATAAATCTTCAGTAGCGTGTGTTATGACTTTAGCCTAATGCACCGTTTTCTATAACGGTGTGTTAGGCACTTTAATTATGTTTTTCGTGACATAAAAAAATAGGACGAAATATAAAAGGTGTTTTGAAGAAGTCTGGTTTATTTGAAATTATCGAGAGTTAAAATAGCCAGAAAAACAGCACATTTATTTTATACAAAAGTAAAATTACGTAATTAGAACTTACGCATTGACGCAAAACACAAAGTATGCAGAGCTTGAAAAACCACATCTGTCGTAGGGGCACAGCATTGCTCATAGGTGTCAATTTAACGTGAAACCAGCTTGGTGACAACGTTTTGCCCTCACCCCCAGCCCCTCTCCCATCCGTGAGAGGGGAGCTAGACATTCAATTCCCCTTCTCCCTTGGGAGAAGGGGTTAGGGGATGAGGGCGTGAGGGATTTGCAAAACGCCTGTCTGATATAGTTTTCGGCTTAAGTTGACACCAATGAGCATTGCTGTGCCCCTACAGTGCGGGTTTACCGATTATCCAAGAAAAATTAATAAAGGCCTGAAACGACCTATTTTCGTGAACACATACCATGATTAATTTGTACAGTGCGTAAGTCCTAGTAATAATAAATCGCTAAAGTCACAAGCGAGAGCCGATTACTGGCAATTAATAATCGTTATATATTGAACTTACTATTAGAATTAAAATTATTTTTATTGAATTTTGCGTGTAACAGAGTGGAGCACAAATACAAAACTATTGCTATATCTTGCTCCTTACTATAATTTATGATCCTATTTAAAATACGTATAGTTTGTTTATACAACGCAATCTTCCTAAAGATGAAATATGGATAGAATTGCTGCATAAATTTCTTACCTAAGTCCGATAAGTTAACACAGGTTCCCATTAGAGATACCTGATTTGATATTTCCATTCTGGAATAGTCAATAGGTTTTACAATCAACAGGACTTTGATCATGACACAACAAATAATTCGTGAAGCGCCTGCTCCTGAACCGTTAGAAGGTCAACAGGCAAACGCATTTTACGTACCCGCGCCTAATGAGCCTATTCTCAATGTCAACAATATTCAAGGCAACATTCTAGGTGGGTTCAATAAAGACTACCAAGCCCTCTTATTCCTTGAAATTGAAAATCCAAATGCTTTCAAGAATTGGCTGAAGTCACAGATCAATTTCATTGCCACCGCCTCAGAAGTGATTGCCTTCAACCGCTTATTTAAATCAGCCAGACAACGGCGAGGCCGCGAAGGTACTGTTAAGGCAACCTGGGTGAATATAGCTTTTTCCTTTGAGGGGCTGAAGAAACTAACCAATGATGCCGACTCATTTACGGATGAATCCTTTAAAGCTGGACTAGCAGCACGCGCAACCGATCTGAACGACCCAGTAGACAAAGATGGTAAGCCTATTGGCTGGGTTGTGGGTGGGCCAGATAATGGCAAAGTTGATGTGGTTTTGATCATTGCCAGCGACGAACGCGCGGACTTATTAGCAGAAATCTCGCGGATTTTAGAAAGCATTGTGGCATTTACAGATGGCAAAGGCAACGCTAAGAGCAGCGGAGCCAGAATTACCTTCTTGGAAGAGGGAGCTAACTTACCCGCACCCCTGACTGGACATGAGCATTTCGGCAATTTGGATGGAATATCACAACCTGGTATTCGTGGCCGGGTTGCTGATAATCCTAAAGAACTTCTGACTCCTCGGCAAAACCCAGATAATAAAAACCAGGGCAAACCAGGACAGGATCTGCTGTGGCCAGGAGAATTCGTTTTTGGCTATGAGGGTCAGGACAATGATGCTAAAAAGTTGGAACATAGCAAAGGTCAGGTTGTGTCGGCAGGACTACACTGGGCGAATGATGGCTCTTACCTTGTATTCCGGCGATTGCGTCAAGATGTGTATAAGTTTCACAAGTTCTTGAATGACACTGCTGCTGACTTAGACACTGACGCTCGAAAGGTGAGCGCAAAGCTGATTGGTCGCTGGCCCAGTGGTGCTCCCACTGTCCGTACGCCGGAAGAAGACGCCCCAAAATTAGGTGATGATGACAATGCCAACAATGATTTTGAATTCAACGGTGACGATCCACCAGATGGAAAATTCTTCAAAAACGACGTAGTTCCACCTTCCAAAGATGCAACGGGTCTGCGCTGTCCGTTTATTGCCCATACCCGCAAGACTTATCCACGCAATGACAAAACACCAGGAGGTGGAGGCCCAGGGCCAGAAGAGATTGACCGCAGTGAAGTGACCACTCAAACACACCGCTTGCTCCGTCGCGGCATTCCTTATGGCCTGGTGTCTCCTTCCACGCCGAACAATCCGCTACAAGACCCGAACTTTGTTGATCGCGGTCTCCACTTTTTGGCTTATCAGACTTCGATTGTAGACCAGTTTGAGTTTGTCACTAAGTTCTGGGCTAACAATCCAAACTTTAGTGAGGAGGCGGCTAAAGGTCACGAGTTTGAAGGTAAATTAACTCTTGGTCACGATCCAATTATTGGTCAAAGTGAAAATAACAAACCAGATGGCGATCGCACACGCAAGTTCTTTATCCACCTTGAGGATGACCAAAATCAACCTCAAACTAAGGAGTTGACTGCACCTGAAGACTGGGTAATCCCTACTGGTGGCGGCTACTTCTTTGCACCCTCGATTTCTGCTTTGAAGGAAGTATTGACAAAATAAGGATTTTAGGTAATTAGGGGCAGAACCATTTGGTGGCGATCGCACCGAACTGCAAACTTTCCAAGTTTTGTCTGTCAATGAATACCAGCGCTTATGCCACAGTGGTCGATATCATGGGGTTTGTAGACCGTTAGGGAAATTATGAATTATGAATTTTGTTTTGCATCATTCATAATTCATTTATTTTCTCTATTCCCCAATCTAAAACCTCAAATTTTATGGATTCAAATCCAGCATTGTGTGCTGCGATCGCCAATTACATTACCACCAGTCCCCAGCAACGAATTACTTTCGCCGAATTCATGGAGATGGCATTATACCACCCTGAATACGGCTACTATTCCAGCGATGCACTAAAAATTGGCTTTAAAGGTGGTGATTTTTTCACTTCTCCCAACCTCTGCTCTGACTTTGGCGAGTTACTAGCAGAACAATTTTTGCAAATGTGGGAGATTCTAGGAAAACCTGTACCCTTTTCTCTAGTAGAAATGGGAGCAGGCCAAGGATTGCTAGCTTTGCATATCCTTAAATATCATCAACAGCACTACCCAGATTTTTTTACCGCGCTGGAGTACATCATTGTTGAAAAGTCTCCAACTTTAAGACAAGAACAGCAGCAACGCTTGCAAGATTTGCCTGTGCGTTGGTGCAAATTTGAGGATATACCACCAAATGCGATCGCAGGCTGCTTTTTTTCTAACGAGTTAGTTGATGCTTTCCCCGTGCATCAATTCATTCTAGAAACAGGAGAACTCCGAGAAATTTATGTGACAACTTCAGTTAACCTAACCCTCCAACCCCCTTCCCTAGAAAGTAAGTCTTTCTCCCCTCCCCTCATAGGGCAGGGGTTGGGGGAGAGGTCAAATTTTGCATTTGTGGAAGTCACAGGGGAACCTTCAACGCCCCAACTAGCTGAACATTTGGATTTACTGGAAATAAACTTAACCCAAAGTACATATCCAGATGGCTACCGTAGTGAAATTAATTTAGCTGCTCTAGACTGGTTGAGTATAGTAGCAGACCGCTTGCAGCGCGGCTATGTGTTAACAATTGATTATGGCTACCCCGCCAGTCGTTACTATAATCCCAGGCGATCGCAGGGAACGCTACAGTGTTATTACCATCATCGTTTTCATGACAACCCCTATATTAATATTGGGCGACAAGATATCACTGCCCATGTTGACTTTACAGCTTTGGAATGCTGGGGTGAGAAGTATAACTTAAAGAATGTTGGTTTTATCCAGCAGGGATTATTTTTGATGGCGTTGGGGTTAGGCGATCGGATTGCAGCCCTTTCTTATCAAAAGCAACCTCTCTCGCAGTTACTACAGCATCGGGACGCACTACACCAACTTCTAGATCCCACAGGACTCGGCGGTTTTGGAGTCTTAATTCAAAGCAAAGGTCTGGACAAGACAGAAATCTCTCAACCATTAAAAGGATTGACTCTGCCAGAGTAAGCGTAAAGAAAGAAAAGTTAAAACTCTATTTAAGAATGCACTATCAGTCTTATTTGGACTAGCATAACAGTGATTACTGTAAATTTAAACACACTACCAAAGTAATAATTATGTCCACTCATGACCTGTTAATGCTAGTAACACTACTTACCCCTGGTATATTACTTTCAGTGATAATAATGTTGACTTTTGCTGCCGGTGGTTGATTGCCAGAGTTAGGGAGTAAGAAAACTGGGATTTAGGATTGTATTTTAAATTTCAAATTATTACTTTCCAACCGAATTTGAATCAAACAATGCGATGTTCGTGATGGGCTATGACGCTCGTTCGCGCAGCGTGTCGCAGACAAGACTCGCTCTAAGCGTTGGCGCAGCCTCTTTAAGAGTTGCTATGCCACAAAGCTTTACGCAAATCTTAGAGACGCTACGCGAACGCTATCGGTGATGCTGTATTAAAGGAACGTAAAAAATGAAGGTGGCATTTCTGGGAACTGGACTGATGGGACTACCAATGGCTCAAAGGTTATTAGCCGCAGATATACAGCTAGTTGCCTACAATCGCACCCCAGAAAAATTAGCACCACTACAAGCATCTGGGGCTGAAATTGCTACACATCCCCGCCACGCCATTCGTGCTGCTGAGTGCGTAATTCTCATGCTGACTAATGCCCCGGCCATTTATAATGTGTTGCTTTCAGATACTGCTTGGCAAACTCTGGAAGGACGCACAATTATCCAAATGGGAACAATTACGCCCACAGAAAGCCAGGAAATTAGAGATGCAGTTGTTGCTGGTGGGGGTGAGTATTTAGAAGCACCTGTATTAGGGAGTATTCCAGAAGCAAAAGCTGGCAAGTTGAGTGTTATGGTAGGGGCGGAGCCAGAACAATACGAACGCCACTTGAAGTTACTCCAAAATTTTGGGACAGAACCTTTACTTATCGGGCCAGTGGGATCTGCGGCGGCGCTTAAATTGGCACTAAATCAACTAATAGCTTCTCTAACAACTAGCTTTGCTTTGAGTCTAGCTTTTGTCCAGCGCCAAGGTGTCGATGTCGATGTGTTTATGCAAATCTTGCGCGACAGTCCACTCTACGCCCCTACCTTTGACAAAAAGCTACAACGGATGTTAGATGGCAATTATGCCGATCCCAATTTCCCCACAAAACACTTGCTTAAAGATACGGAATTATTTATTTCAGAAGCGAAATCTCGGAGTTTGGATCTTAGCAGTATTAAAGGAGTACGGCAAATCTTACAAACAGCCGTAAAAATGTCATTTGCTGATGATGATTACTCATCACTATTTTCAGTCATTAAGGAATGGGGAGAAGCGATGGGAGAATAAATTTTTGTAGGGTCTACAAATATAGATTGGTGTCAACTTAACGTTAAAAGGGCGGTTGATAACCGCCCTGTCTGTAAGTTGACACTTGAAAAATTTTCTAAATTCGGTTTTTCTTACACCCCGGCATTCCTGATATGTCTTTGAAAATGCTCAATCAAAAGGTATTAACTGAATCGTAATCGTTAAAAGGATATTACTGGCCATTAATAGTAGTTGATGGGGAAAATGGCAAAGATTCAGTCTGAGGCTGAGGTTGAGACGGAGGCTGAGGTTCAGGTTGAGGATTGAGAAATTCCTGCCAAGTCTTTATTTGCTCTTGCGCTGCACTGTAAGCAGCACTACCGCGTGGAATCGATTTGGCAATATCAATGCCTCTAGCAATATCAGACTGACCTTGAGTTCGTGCTATTTCTAACAATTGCTGACTCCATTGGTCAATAGCCTGATTCGCATCCATACGTAAGATGCTATTGTTTGAAACTCGATCCGCCAGTCGTATTGCTTCAACCAAGGCTTCTGGAGTGCCAGTCGCCCCCACTTCCTGGGCTTTTTTCCAGTTTTCTCTGGTGCGGATTTGCCCTTCCCAGTCATTTATCGCAGCTTGTGCTTCTTGTGAAAGCGCCCTTCCCGATGAGGCAATTTGTTGAGCTGTGCTAATGGCGGCGGTGAGATTTCCACTTTGGGCTAGTTCTTGTGCTTGATCCAAGTAAGGTTGGTCTTGAATTCGCTCAATCTTTCCTACCCAAGTACGAATTTTTTTCCGTGCTTCTGGATACAATGCACGACCTCTACGAATTTCGCTAGCCTGGGCGATCGCTGCTTGTAAGGAGTTAATATCCTCGAATATTGCGATCTGTTCGGCGCGGTCTAAGTAAGGTTGGTCTTCAATTGTCTCCACTTGGGCATTCCAGCGACCGATCTCTTGTCTAGCTTCTGCGCCTCTAGGGTTACTAGCAGGAATAAGCTGTACTTGGGCGATCGCTGCGGTTAAATTAGGGACTGTTCCCTGGCTAGCCAATATTCTTGCTTTTTCCAGATGGGCAACATCTTCAATTTCCAACTGCCAACGAGCAATTAGTTGCTGTGCTTCGTTATACACTGGTCTAGTAGGATCGATTTGTTGTGCTTGAGCGATCGCTGCCTCTAAACCAGAAACATTACCGATCCAAGCACTCCTTTTCGCGTCAGCTATGGCAATAAAGTCATCAGTTTCGCCTTGCAGTTTCGCACTTTCCGGTATTTCCCTAGCAATATTCAGCGCTTCATCCGCATCCTGCTTATCTAGTTTCGCCTGTGCTAATTCCAGCATTTTGCGTCCAAATGCCGGAATCGCTTCCTGAGCTTTTTGGTAAATGTAACTTTCCTGCCCAATCGACTCGGCTAACTTGACCGCTTCTAGTATGTTATCGACTACTTTGCTGTTTGCTAAACTTTCGGCTTTTCCTAACTTATCGCCATCTTCCCGTGCTGTGGCAATGAGACGATTCAATTGGTCGTATTTAGTACCCGCCCAGTACTGATTGTCTACACGCAGCATTTTAGCGGATAACATGAACGCTGATTGCCAGCGCCGTTCCTTTACTTCGGCGATCGCACCGTTGTATGTGGCTTCAGCCTTTGACCAAATTGACTGCCATTTGTCAACTTGTTGATCGACTAATTTATAAGCTGCTACATCTTCGGGTATCTTACGAGCAGTTGCGATCGCTTCCTCTAAATTCCCTGTTTGGAAACTTTGATCGGCTAGCTTCAAAATATCCCGCGACCATTCTTCGATGAAACGATCGATTTCTCCATGCAACGGGTGATTTTGTGGTAGTTGCTTCACCAGAGCGATCGCTTGCAATAGGTCGTTCACTGTTTGTTTAGAAGCCGCCAACTGGGCACAGTGTAGCCGTACAGAAGCACTAGCTAGCGGCCAGAAAATCGAGGGGCAATTAGGGGCAGCAGGCAACTTGAACAGCATTGCCATTGCCAAAAATCCTACACTGCCGGGAATCAACATTAGTAGTACTAGCCACAATGTCCAGCTTTTCATCCAGCGTGGCCATGTCCCAGAAGTACTACTGAGTTGGGCAGTTTCTTCTGAATGACTATTTATAGTTAATCCTTCCCTATGGTTTTTTTTTCGCCGCTTCACTGACTTGGAGGTAGAACCAGTAGCTGGGACATCAAATGGCTGAGTTTCACCGAATTGTTCTGTTCGGGATAATCTTTGGCTTTGATCTGGCTTTCTTCCACTGGCTGAAGACCAACTGTCTGGAATATCCCGCTCTGTCATCTCTCACACCAAAATAATTGAATAGCGCTCTGTCTTAGGTTGATAATTCCATTGTTGACATAGTAACTTTCTCGTCATTAAAAAGCTACTTTTTTGATTATTTCTCTCCACAGAGTACCATGATCAATCTCAAAAATCAGTGCTATTTTATACTTTATCCTCAAACAGCAGATTCGGCTTGCAAATCGGAAATTAGTTGAGCTAACTGCTCGCTACTTGCTTGGTAGACGTTGCCGCAAAAGTCACAAGTTGCTTCAGCACCATCATCCTTAATAATCATATCTTGCAGTTCAGCTTCTCCCAAAATCTTCAGTGCCCCCAAAACGCGATCAAAAGAGCAACCACAGTGGAAGCGCAACATTTGGCGTTCGGAAAAGATTTCCAATCCCATGTCTCCCAATAAGTCACCAAAGATTTCAGGTAAGGTCTTCCCAGCTTGCAACAACGGCGTAAATCCTGCTAGACCAGCAACGCGTGATTCCAACGTTTCTATTAGGGCTTCGTCTCTGGCGGCTTTAGGCAATACTTGTAACAGTAATCCTCCAGCAGCAGTTACTCCTGCTACTCCCACGAATACACCTAAAACTAAAGCCGAAGGAGTTTGTTCGGAATTCACCAGATAATGAGCGACATCATCACCAATTTCGCCAGAAACTAGTTCTACCGTACTAGAGTAGGGATAACCGTGACCGATATCTCGCACTACGTAAAGGTAGCCGCCACCCACAGCACCACCAACATCTAACTTACCTTTGGCATTGGGAGGCAATTCTACAGATGGATTCCCGACATATCCGCGTACCGTTCCATCTAACCCTGCATCTACTAATATGCCACCCAAAGGCCCATCGCCCTTTACTCGGACATTGACCCTCGATCCAGTCCGCTTCATACTAGAAGCCATTAACAAGCCTGCCGTCATAGTCCGACCCAGTGCTGCCGTTGCCACATAAGAAAGCTGATGACGCTGCCGTGCTTCTTCTGTTAAACGTGTGGCGATCGCACCTACGGCACGAATTCCACCTTCGGCTGCTGTTGCACGAATTAACTGATCCGCCATGAATAACCTTACATTTCTTAACAAGTTCACTTTTTCTATTCTAAGTTCTCTGCTGCGAGAAAAGTCACCTAGTCATAATCAGTGATTGTATTTGCAATATTAGAAATAGCGATGTCTTAATCTTTAGGTAATCCGAGAAAAATGCTGGGTAATTTTCAACAAAGCCAACTGCGGATCGAAATCGAAGCATCAACAGATGCAATTCGTGACAGTCTATTGCATCCAGTGCAACTAAAAAAATGGCTTTTAGGGCAACGTTTTGCGCCCGGAATGCCAGAAGAACTGCTTCCCGGATTTCAGTTTACAACCTGGACTGGGCCAGTCGCGATTCATCATCAAGTAAATGTTGTCAAATCCAATTGCCTCCGCTTAGTACTCAGCGGAGGCATTGACGGGTTCCACGAATGGTACTGGGGAGAAGGTTGGGTACAGTCCCGCTTGGAAGGAATTTCAATTTTGCCCTTGAATTTGGGTCAAACACTCAGTTTGTTGAGCTTGCGTCAGTTTTTAGCAACTCCAGAACGTTGAATTGACTGAACGTAGAAAGGGAATTTTTCTTGTCTCTATGGCTAGCTCTTTCAAGGTGACTCGAAAAATCTCTTTTTTCTCTCTACGCCACGGACACTTTGCTGAAGTAGGGAAACCCGCTCATGCAAGTGTCCTCCTCTGTGCCTCTGCGGTTTAAAAGTAATTTCTCCAACCACTCCAGACTAAAGAACACAGATAGGTTAAAATCCTTAAACCGACATTTTGCACCATGTTGTCGACTTTCTAGACTCATGGGAATTAGTTTTTTGTTGACCAATTCGTAGCGGGTATCAGTGCCATCATCATATTTCAGGTATTCTTCAAAGATTAGTTTTGAGGTGATTATAGCCCTTGCTTCCCCTTGCAAATCTTTACCTTGGTTTGACGACCAACACTGAACAATTAGCCTCTTCTACAACTTGACTGCTAACAGAACCCTGAACAATTCGTTTCATCCCGATCAAGCCCCGACTGCCAATTACGATCAAGTCAATTTTATAAATATTGGCAAGACGAATAATTTCTTCAGCGGGATCGCCAGTTACTAACTCTAACTCACTTCTGGCTGATAACTTTTCCTGATATAATTGCAGTTGCTTTTCAATATGAAAATAAGAAAACGTTGGGGACTCTGGCTGAGGGCGATCGGCAGGTAGTTCCATTTCTGACTCTGGTGTGAGAAACACATGACAGAGAATAACCTTGGCGTCTTTTGAAAACACCAAATAATCTAAAGCTTGAATTACTCGTTCTGAAATATCCGAACCGTCCAGAGCTACCAAAACACTATTTAGCACTGCTCTCGTCTCCTAAAGAGTAGACCCCTTACATACATAAGTATCTAGCAAAATTAGTCGGCAATGACACTAAACTAATTTTTTATCTGACAACTTAGTTTATATATTTAAGGCTAGGCCATAGGTCAGCTAGTTTTACGCCACTTTCATGCAAACGGGTTGTAGCAACTTTTCTGGAGAAGCTTTTCACAAGTTTTTGGGAGAAGAAAACCTTCTCCCAGAAACTACACTCGCCAATGCCCGACTTGTGAACGCTTAAAAGGTGATTGAAGTTAGGATAGCAAATGGCGTACTTTAGCATAGCTTACCGTAAGTATCGCTATCCAAATTTTGAGTTATCAGAAAAAATTAAGCATTCCAAATCACTATTCTTGCTGAATTCGGCGTCGGACTGAATCAGCATGGGAAGGTAAACCTTCTGCTGTTGCTAGCACATCTATGGCACCAGCCACATTTTGCAGTGCAGTTTGGGAGTATTGAATAATACTGGAGTGTTTAAGGAAAGTTTCAACACCCAATGCCGAAGCATAGCGGGCAGCACCAGAAGTTGGCAAGGTATGATTAGGACCTGCCAAATAATCTCCTACAGCTTCTGGTGTTGAGTAACCCAAAAAGATTGCCCCAGCGTGGCGAATCTGTGGTAGGAGTGCCCAAGGGTCTTTGACTTCTAATTCCAGGTGTTCGGGGGCAAATTCATTTGAGAGTTCTGCTGCGGCTTGGAGCGATTCCACAACGATAATCAAGCCGTAGTGAGCGATCGCTTTTTCTGTGTCTATTCGCCGTGGATGATCCACTAGCTGTCTTTCCAAAGCTAATTGTACGTTTTTCGCCAAAGCAGCATCTGTGGTCAGCAAAATCGCTGCCGCCATTGGATCGTGTTCGGCTTGGGCCAGCAAGTCAGCAGCTACATGTACTGGATTTGCGGTTTCATCGGCAATCACCAGCACTTCGCTGGGGCCTGCCAAAGAATCAATACCGACGGTGCCATAGACAAGTTTTTTCGCTAGGGTGACATAAATGTTACCAGGCCCAGTAATCACATTCACTTTCGGAATCGTTTCTGTACCATAAGCTAAAGCGCCGATCGCTTGTGCGCCCCCAATCCGATAAATTTCTTGCACCCCTGCTTCTTGGGCAGCTACCAAGACTGCTGGGTTAATAGCACCCCCTGGTCCTGGTGGTGTTACCATCACCACGTGGGGTACAGCAGCAACATGAGCCGGAATTGCATTCATTAGCACTGTACTGGGATAGGCGGCACGGCCACCAGGCACATACAACCCAGCTCGGTCTACAGGGGTATAGCGTTTGCCCAGTACTACTTCATCGTCACCAAAGTGTACCCAGCTTTTTGGTACTCGCTGACGATGAAACGCTTCAATTTGACGGCAAGCTAGCCGAACTGCGCTCAACAACTCCTTTGATACCTGCTGATAGGCTGCATCCAGTTCCGAGCCTGTAACTCGGAGTTCTTCTGCTTTGAGCGTTTGTTTGTCAAATTCGTCCGTGTAATGCAATACAGCTTTGTCGCCTTGGCGCTTCACTGCTTGCAAAATTTCTCGCACCGTTGCTTCTTTGTGAAGTACCTGTTCGTCATGGGTGCGCTCGCAGATCCGTTGTAGTTCTGCTCTAACGTCTGCCTGCTGAGTAATAATTCGCAGCATGGAGTAAGGACAATGCCAAAATTATAATATTGCCACCTGAGATTTAGTATTGCTCTTGACCCACTGGGGTGTGCAAGCTGACTCTAATTCTCTTCTCTAGCTTAACCTGGATTTTTTTGATACTCTCAAGGCTACCAGCGTATAGTTTGCTTGAGAAGGCGACTTAATTGCTCAATCCGACATGCCTTGACTGGCTAGCGGCAGGAAGCAGGTGTGCCATTTCCCACTCCCCTTACACCCTTTCCCTCAATCCTTGTAGGGTGCAAATGGTATGTTTACATATCCAATCCCCTGAATTTACGGTGGTTAGGGTCTGAGTATGATTTTTACTTATTCCCCTAACTTTTATTAGTTAATGTGTGTACAGGCACGATATATCGGTTCTATACTTGACAATCCCTGAGATTTAGCTCTTTACAGTTCATGCCTCTAAATAATACATCTGGTTTACGGACAAATTATATTTATTGGCAATCACATTGCTTAATCAGGTTGTGATGAGTTAGGGTGACAGTTATTTTAATGTATTTTATTTTAACGCATTTCCTAAAATCGAGGAAATTATTGAATTGGCTAGTAGAGACTATTGATTTTTATTCATGCCCAATACCTAATCCCATAATTTTTTTAGTAAATTATAACATTGGCAATTTGGATGCTATATTAGTAAGTCTAGTAGTGTGTTTAAATAATTAATAATCGTATTTTTGGAATTGACTGTGGCGAATACAAAGTCTGCTCTCAAGCGTGCCCAAATCGCAGAACGTAATCGACTGCGTAATAAATCTTACAAATCAGCAGTCAAGACGCTGATGAAGAAATACCTCAATGTCGTAGCTGCTTATACAGCTAATCCTACCCCAGAATTAAAACAAGAAGCGCAGGCTCGGTTATCCGAGGCTTACGGCAAAATTGATAAGGCAATCAAACGAGGTGTTCTTCACCCAAACAATGGGGCAAGGAAAAAGTCAAGATTGGCTCACAGATTAAAACCCCTCACACAACCAGCTGAGTAGTCATTGGCCATTTGTCCTTAGTCATTAGTTATTGGTAACAAAACAAACGACAAATGATGAAGGACAAACAACAAAGGGCAAAAGATGCAACTGATAGACACGCATGTACATCTTAACTTTGATAGTTTCCAGCCGGATTTAGCAGCAGTGCGATCGCGGTGGCAAGAAGCAGGCGTAGTGCGTTTAGTGCATTCGTGTGTTCACCCAAAGGAGTTTTCCAGTATTCAATCCATAGCCCAAGAGTTTCCCGAAATTAGTTTTGCTGTAGGATTACATCCTTTAGATGCTGATAAATGGAATAGCGAGACAGCCGAGAAAATCAAAACTTTAGCGAGTTCTGACTCAAATGTAGTAGCAATTGGGGAAATGGGGCTGGATTTTTATAAAGCTGATAACTATGAGCAACAGTATATGGTGTTCGAGTCCCAGTTGGCGATCGCTTCTGTTCTCAACTTACCAGTAATTATCCACTGCCGCGATGCTGCTGTGGCAACCAGAGAAGTCTTGCAAAAATGGCGCAAACTTAAGGGAGAAGCAGTGCGGGGTGTGATGCATTGCTGGGGAGGAACACCTGAAGAAACTCAATGGTTTCTCGATTTAGGCTTTTATATAAGCTTTAGCGGGACGGTAACGTTCAAAAATGCCAAAGCAATCCAATCCTCCGCTGCAATGGTAAGTAGCGATCGCCTACTGATTGAAACAGACTGCCCATTTCTGTCTCCAGTTCCAAAACGGGGCGAGAGGCGCAACGAGCCTGCCTACGTACTTTATGTAGCCGAGCAAGTAGCTAAACTGCGTCATGAAACGGTTGAGGCAATCGCCCATCAAACCACCCAAAATGCCTGTGAATTATTCGGTCTGTCAATATCAAGTGTGTCCTAGTATCTTTTGTTAAGTTGTGTAAAAAAGAATAAACTTAATAGAGGGACAAAAATATGCTAGTATTATTCCCTCAAAAACATTTTGCTTGCGCCATAATGATAAAGGAAAGAACATAAAATTTCTCATCCTGATTTTCCATGCTGTTATGGCTTAGCCATCCTCAAAATCTCTACAAGCGGATGCTCTCCCCACGTGACTAACTGTGCCAACCTAAATTGAGTTAGACTTTTGCACAACATCGGTTTAGTTTGTATCGAACCTATTCAAAATCGTTAAACAAAAATTGCCTTGTGAGTACAATCCAGCAAAATGAAGTGATTCTGATTCAAAATCGACAAGGTGCGGATCATTCCCTCAGTCTTAGGATATCTAAAATATCACTGAGAGTATCAACAGCGGGGTGAATTTAAAACACACTGTGTGGAGCTGCGTCAGCGACTTAACGCGCTTTTTGGAGGGGAAGTGAAAAAAGGAAATCAAATTCAGGAATATTTTAACTGGATATTCTATTTGAAATGGGCATTGGGGAGCCAGCGTGTTGGGCGGCTTTGGCGACTTTTGACCCTACTCTTAAGCAAGCTATGCGTAGCGTGTTTGACAGGAAAAGTAAATGGCTCCATTGGGCATGAGATGCACAGGGGAAAGACTTTCAGCAACTTTTACCATGCTCCCCTAGTGCCCAGTACCCAGTACCCATTACTTAGTCCCTATTAAGGGCAATTTTCCTTGTGAAAATTGCTCATTCCAGCCAGATTTAATCGCTGCGTTTGTCCACAGATGCAAATCACCAGTGTGTAAGAAAAAGTTCCCAAACAGCCAAGGGCACTGGCTAGCAGTGGGAAGCGTCAAACAGCAGTGTCCAAGGGAAAATTTTACCAGGTTGACAAAGGAAGAGGCATGACTAAAGAAACATATATGGAACCCGCCTTTCTGTTACCCGACTTGATTGAAATCCAGCGATCAAGCTTTCGCTGGTTTTTAGAAGAAGGGCTGATAGAAGAACTTAACTCCTTTAGTCCTATTACAGATTATACGGGTAAATTAGAACTGCACTTTTTGGGTCATAACTACAAACTCAAGGAGCCAAAGTACAGTGTCGAAGAAGCTAAACGGCGCGATAGTACTTATGCTGTCCAAATGTATGTTCCCACACGTCTAATTAACAAAGAAACCGGGGAAATCAAAGAGCAAGAGGTATTCATTGGGGATTTGCCTTTGATGACTGATCGCGGCACGTTTATTATTAACGGAGCCGAGCGGGTAATTGTCAATCAAATAGTGCGATCGCCAGGAGTCTACTACAAATCAGAAATCGACAAAAACGGGCGACGTACTTATTCAGCTAGCTTAATTCCCAACCGGGGAGCATGGCTGAAATTTGAAACAGACCGTAACGATTTGGTGTGGGTACGCATCGACAAAACCCGTAAACTCTCAGCGCAAGTACTACTAAAAGCTTTAGGGTTATCAGACAACGAGATATTTGACGCTTTACGCCACCCCGAATATTTCCAAAAAACAATCGAAAAAGAAGGGCAATTTTCTGAAGAAGAAGCCCTGATGGAGTTATATCGCAAACTGCGGCCTGGTGAACCACCCACAGTATTAGGTGGACAACAACTCCTAGACTCCCGATTCTTTGACCCGAAACGTTATGACCTTGGTCGGGTTGGACGCTACAAACTCAACAAGAAATTGCGCCTTTCTGTCCCCGACACCATGCGGGTCTTGACTGCTGGCGATATTTTGGCAGCCGTAGATTACCTGATCAACCTAGAATATGACATTGGTAATATCGATGACATCGACCACTTAGGCAACCGCCGGGTGAGAAGCGTCGGTGAATTGCTGCAAAACCAAGTGCGGGTGGGCTTAAACCGTTTAGAGAGAATTATTCGGGAACGGATGACCGTATCCGATGCTGAAGTACTAACCCCCGCTTCCTTGGTGAACCCCAAACCACTGGTAGCAGCAATTAAAGAATTCTTTGGTTCTAGCCAGTTAAGTCAGTTCATGGATCAAACCAATCCCCTGGCAGAACTGACCCACAAACGCCGACTGAGTGCCCTTGGCCCTGGTGGTTTAACCCGCGAACGCGCTGGGTTTGCTGTACGGGATATTCATCCTAGTCACTATGGACGGATTTGCCCCATTGAGACACCAGAAGGCCCCAACGCCGGATTGATTGGCTCCTTAGCAACCCATGCGCGGGTTAACCTGTACGGATTCTTAGAAACTCCATTTAGACCTGTGGAAAATGGGCGAGTCAGATTTGATCTGCCTCCAGCCTACATGACAGCCGATGAAGAAGATGATCTACGGGTTGCTCCTGGAGATATTCCTGTAGATGAAACTGGGCACATTATTGGGCCCCAAGTGCCAGTGCGTTATCGCCAAGAATTTTCTACCACAACACCAGAACAGGTGGACTACGTAGCAGTATCTCCTGTACAGATTGTATCGGTAGCAACCAGCATGATTCCCTTCTTGGAGCATGATGACGCTAACCGAGCGCTGATGGGATCGAACATGCAACGGCAAGCAGTACCCCTGCTCAAGCCAGAACGTCCTTTGGTGGGTACTGGTTTGGAAGCACAAGGAGCCAGAGACTCCGGGATGGTGGTTGTATCGCGTACCGATGGCGATGTCACTTATGTGGATGCCACGGAAATTCGTGTGCGTCCTAAACCTAACACTTCAGAAATTAAATACACCCTTTCCAAGTACCAACGTTCTAACCAAGACACTTGTTTAAATCAGAAACCTCTCGTCCGTATTGGTGAGCGAGTTGTTGCTGGTCAGGTGCTGGCTGATGGCTCCTCAACCGAAGGCGGTGAATTGGCGCTAGGACAAAATATCGTCGTTGCCTACATGCCTTGGGAAGGCTACAACTACGAAGACGCGATTTTAATCTCTGAAAGACTGGTGCAGGATGATGTCTACACCTCAATTCACATTGAAAAATATGAAATTGAAGCTAGACAAACAAAACTGGGACCAGAAGAAATTACCAGAGAAATTCCCAACGTCGGGGAAGATGCCTTGCGCCAGTTGGATGAACAGGGAATCATCCGCATTGGGGCATGGGTAGAAGCTGGGGATATCTTGGTGGGTAAGGTAACACCTAAAGGTGAATCTGACCAACCGCCAGAAGAAAAACTATTGCGGGCGATTTTCGGTGAAAAAGCGCGGGATGTGCGGGACAATTCCTTGCGAGTCCCCAACGGTGAAAAAGGTCGCGTAGTTGATGTGCGCTTGTTTACTCGTGAACAAGGCGATGAACTACCACCGGGAGCCAATATGGTAGTCCGGGTCTACGTTGCCCAAAAACGCAAAATCCAAGTTGGCGACAAAATGGCAGGACGGCACGGTAATAAAGGGATTATTTCTCGGATATTACCAGCAGAAGATATGCCTTATTTGCCCGATGGTTCACCAGTGGACATTGTACTTAACCCCTTGGGTGTACCCAGTCGGATGAACGTCGGACAAGTATTTGAATGCCTCTTGGGTTGGGCTGGTCAGACCTTGGGAGTACGATTTAAGATTACTCCCTTTGATGAAATGTACGGTGAAGAGTCATCCCGCCGAATCGTGCATGGCAAATTGCAAGAAGCACGTGATGAAACAGGCAAAGACTGGGTATATAACCCAGATAACCCTGGCAAAATCATGGTGTATGACGGTCGTACAGGTGAACCCTTTGACCGAGCAATTACCATCGGTGTGGCTTATATGCTGAAGCTGGTACATTTGGTGGATGATAAAATCCACGCCCGTTCTACAGGTCCATACTCACTGGTGACTCAGCAACCCTTGGGTGGTAAAGCACAACAAGGTGGTCAACGGTTTGGAGAAATGGAAGTGTGGGCATTGGAAGCCTTTGGTGCAGCTTACACCTTACAGGAATTGCTCACAGTTAAATCTGACGATATGCAAGGACGGAATGAAGCGTTAAATGCGATCGTTAAAGGTAAGGCAATTCCTAGACCTGGAACTCCAGAATCCTTTAAGGTGCTAATGCGCGAGTTGCAATCATTGGGGTTAGATATTGCTGTACACAAGGTAGAAACCCAAGCAGACGGCAGTTCCCTAGATGTGGAAGTCGATTTGATGGCAGACCAATCAGCCCGTCGCACACCTCCTCGACCTACTTATGAATCTCTTTCCCGCGAATCGCTGGATGATGACGAATAGAGATTAGGGATTAGGGAATAGGGCATGGGGCATAGCGCATAGGGAATGCGAAAAATGCCCAATGCCCAATATCCCGTTCCCAATGTTGTAAAACTAAATATACTCAAAACTCATAACTCATAATTCGGAACTCAGCATTTAAGTATGAGACCTGCCCAAACTAATCAGTTTGACTACGTAAAAATCGGCTTGGCTTCCCCCGAACGCATTCGGCAGTGGGGCGAGAGAACATTGCCCAATGGTCAAGTAGTCGGTGAAGTTACCAAGCCAGAAACAATTAACTACCGAACTCTCAAGCCAGAGATGGATGGCTTATTTTGTGAGCGCATCTTTGGCCCCGCAAAAGATTGGGAATGCCATTGTGGTAAGTATAAAAGAGTCCGTCACAGAGGTATTGTCTGTGAGCGATGTGGGGTAGAAGTCACCGAATCACGGGTGCGTCGTCACCGCATGGGCTACATTAAACTCGCTGCACCAGTAGCTCACGTTTGGTATCTCAAAGGCATTCCTAGCTATATTTCCATCCTGTTAGACATGCCCTTGCGGGATGTCGAGCAGATTGTCTATTTCAACTCTTATGTTGTTCTGAGTGCTGGTAATGCCGAAACTTTAACTTACAAACAACTACTGAGTGAAGACCAGTGGTTGGAAATAGAAGACCAAATTTATAGCGAAGATTCTGTACTGCAAGGCGTAGAGGTAGGTATTGGTGCTGAAGCATTGCTGCGCTTGCTTGCCGATATCAATTTAGAACAAGAAGCAGAAAGCCTGCGGGAAGAAATTGGCAACGCCAAGGGACAAAAGCGGGCGAAGTTAATTAAGCGACTGCGAGTGATTGACAACTTCATCGCCACTGGTTCCAAACCAGAGTGGATGGTAATGGCAGTCATTCCCGTGATTCCTCCTGACTTGCGCCCAATGGTGCAGCTAGATGGCGGACGCTTTGCCACCAGCGATTTAAATGATTTGTATCGGCGAGTAATTAACCGCAACAATCGTTTGGCACGCTTGCAAGAAATTTTGGCACCAGAGATTATTGTGCGGAACGAAAAGCGGATGCTGCAAGAAGCAGTGGATGCTTTGATTGACAATGGTCGTCGGGGACGCACTGTGGTAGGGGCAAATAACCGACCCCTGAAATCTTTGTCTGACATTATTGAGGGTAAACAAGGACGTTTCCGACAAAACTTGTTAGGTAAACGAGTTGACTACTCTGGACGTTCGGTAATTGTGGTCGGGCCAAAGCTGAAAATTCACCAGTGCGGTTTACCTAGAGAAATGGCAATTGAGCTATTTCAACCATTTGTGATTAACCGCCTGATTCGTAGCGGCATGGT
Organism: Nostoc sp. 'Lobaria pulmonaria (5183) cyanobiont'; assembly: GCF_002949795.1. NCBI lineage: Bacteria > Bacillati > Cyanobacteriota > Cyanophyceae > Nostocales > Nostocaceae > Nostoc > Nostoc sp. 'Lobaria pulmonaria (5183) cyanobiont'. The sequence continues at coordinate 6,724,116 of NZ_CP026692.1, forward strand.
AAATAACATCAAAGCTGCGAAAAAGCTGATATCCCGCAATGATCCCAGTGTTTGGGATGTGCTGGAAGAGGTGATTGAAGGACACCCGGTGATGCTAAATCGGGCACCAACGTTGCACCGTTTAGGTATTCAGTCTTTTGAACCGATTTTAGTAGAAGGTAGAGCGATTCAACTGCATCCTCTGGTGTGTCCGGCATTTAATGCTGACTTTGACGGCGACCAAATGGCGGTACACGTCCCACTGTCGTTAGAAAGTCAGGCTGAGGCGCGATTGTTGATGTTGGCTTCTAACAATATTTTGTCGCCAGCCACAGGTAAACCCATCATCACGCCTAGCCAAGATATGGTGTTGGGAGCGTATTACTTAACCGCAGAAAATCCCGGTGCAACTAAAGGCGCAGGAAAGTACTTTTCTTCGCTAGAGGATGTAATTATGGCTTTCCAGCAAGAGCAAATTGACTTGCACGCCTATATTTACGTGCGGTTTGACGGTGAAATAGAATCAGACCAGCCAGATACGGAACCCGTGAAAGTGACGGAAAACGAGGATGGTAGCCGGACATTACTCTATAAGTTCCGCCGAGTCAGACAAGACGCTAAGGGTAATGTACTTTCTCAGTATATATACACAACGCCTGGTCGAGTTATTTACAATAACGCCATTCAGGAAGCACTTGCTAGTTAATTCGTAATTTCTAATTTCTAATTTGTAATTCGTAATTAATTCTTCAATTACGGATTACGAATTATGTAGCTTGCTTCTCGCCTCCAGCGAGTATTACGAATTATTAATTATTAAAGACTCAGGATTAATGACTAATGACTAACGAAAAAATGATTTTTCGCAATCGGGTGGTTGATAAGGGTCAACTGAGAAATTTAATTTCTTGGGCCTTTACGCATTATGGTACGGCGCGAACCGCAGTGATGGCGGACAAACTCAAAGATTTGGGATTTCGCTACGCTACCAAAGCAGGGGTTTCCATCAGTGTAGATGACTTGATGGTGCCACCAACTAAGCGATTGCTTTTAGAAGCAGCCGAAGAAGAAATTCGTGCCACTGAAACCCGTTATCAACGGGGAGAAATTACTGAAGTAGAACGCTTCCAAAAGGTAATTGATACCTGGAACGGCACCAGTGAAGCCTTGAAAGATGAAGTTGTCCTTCACTTCAAGAAGACTGATCCCCTAAACTCCGTATACATGATGGCATTCTCCGGGGCACGGGGTAACATCTCCCAAGTCCGGCAATTGGTGGGGATGCGGGGACTGATGGCAGATCCTCAAGGGGAAATTATCGATTTGCCCATTAAAACCAACTTCCGTGAAGGACTGACTGTGACGGAATACATTATTTCGTCTTACGGTGCCAGAAAAGGGTTGGTGGATACTGCCTTGCGGACGGCTGACTCTGGTTATCTCACCCGCCGGTTGGTGGACGTTTCCCAGGATGTAATTATTCGGGAATTTGACTGTGGCACTACCAGAGGTCTGACGATTCGACCAATGACAGAAGGTGCCAAAACCTTAATTCCTTTAGGAACCCGCTTGATGGGACGGGTAATTGGCGAAGATGTGGTGCATCCGGTAACAAAAGAAGTAATTGCAGCACGCAATTCGCCAATTCCTGAAGAATTGGCGAAGAAAATTGAAAAATCTGGGGTGGCAGAAGTTGTGGTGCGGAGTCCCCTAACTTGTGAAGCTGCACGTTCTGTCTGTCAACACTGCTACGGCTGGAGTTTGGCCCACGCCAAAATGGTGGACTTGGGCGAAGCTGTGGGGATTATTGCCGCCCAAAGTATCGGTGAACCTGGTACTCAGTTAACCATGCGGACATTCCATACTGGTGGGGTGTTTACTGGGGAAGTGGCACAACAAGTTCGTTCTAAAATCGATGGGACTGTTAAGCTTCCCCGCAAACTGAAGACCAGAACGTATCGTACCCGCCACGGGGAAGATGCCCTCTATGTTGAGGCTAATGGTATTCTGCTTTTGGAGCCAACAAAAGTAGGTGATGTTACTCCAGACAACCAAGAGGTTCATCTTACCCAAGGTTCAACACTATATGTATTTGATGGAAATAAGGTAAAACAAGGTCAGTTGTTGGCAGAGGTTGCTCTTGGTGGACGCACAACTCGGACTAATACAGAAAAAGCAGTTAAAGATGTTGCTTCTGACTTAGCAGGGGAAGTGCAATTTGCCGAAGTTGTTCCAGAACAAAAAACTGACCGTCAAGGTAATACCACAACCACAGCCGCACGGGGTGGCTTGATTTGGATTTTGTCTGGGGAAGTTTACAACTTGCCGCCTGGTGCAGAATTGGTGGTGAAAAATGGTGATGCGATCGCTTCTAATGGAGTTTTAGCAGAAACCAAGTTAAGCAGTTTGCACGGCGGTGTGGTGCGCTTACCTGAAGCTACCCCAGGTAAGAGTACCAGGGAAATTGAAATTATCACTGCTTCTGTGGTCTTAGACCAAGCAACGGTGACAGTCCAAAGTTCTCAAGGTCGCAATAACTACTTAGTCTCCACGGGCAACAACCAGGTATTTAACCTCCGCGCTACACCAGGCACAAAAGTGCAAAATGGTCAAGTAGTTGCTGAGTTAATTGATGACCGCTATCGCACAACCACTGGCGGATTTCTGAAATTCGCGGGTGTCGAAGTCCAGAAAAAAGGCAAAGCCAAGCTGGGTTATGAAGTTGTGCAGGGCGGTACCCTGTTGTGGATTCCTGAAGAGAGCCACGAAGTCAATAAAGATATCTCCTTGCTGTTGGTGGAAGACGGTCAGTTTGTAGAAGCTGGCACTGAAGTAGTGAAAGATATCTTCTGCCAAAACAGTGGTGTGGTAGAAGTGACCCAGAAAAACGACATCCTGCGGGAAGTGGTGGTGAAGCCAGGGGAACTACTGATGGTGGACGATCCAGAATCAGTCATCGGGCGAGATAACACCTTCATCCAACCAGGTGAGGAATTCCAAGGCAATGTCGCTACGGAATTGCGCTATATCCAGTATGTGGAGACACCAGAAGGTCCCGCCCTATTGAGTCGTCCAGTAGTTGAGTTTGCCGTACCGGATAATCCAGATGTGCCATCAACGACATCGGTGAGTCAACAAACCGGGCGATCGATTCAGTTACGGGCTGTGCAACGACTCCCTTATAAAGATTCGGAACGTGTCAAATCTGTTGAAGGTGTAGAACTGCTGCGAACCCAGCTAGTACTGGAAATTGAGCAAGAAGGGGAACAAGACCATAATGCTTCGCCCCTAGCAGCAGATATTGAATTGGTACAGGATACTGAAGACTCAGAAGTTCAGCGCTTGCAACTGGTGATTTTGGAGTCCTTGGTAATTCGTCGAGATATTACCGCCGATGCCACCCAAGGTAGCACCGAGACGACACTTGAGGTACACGATGGGCTTTCCATCGCCCCTGGAGCTGTGGTAGCACGTACCCAAATCTTGTGTAAAGAAGGGGGGGAAGTGCGGGGTGTCCAAAAAGGAAGCGAAAACGTGCGTCGCTGTTTGGTGTTGCGCGACGTTGACAGGATCATCACGAATACTAGTACTCAGCCCAAAGTAAAAGTGGGTGACTTGCTAGTAGAAGGCACAGAAATTGCTCCTGGAGTTTTTGCCCAAGAATCAGGGCAAGTAGTGGATATCAAAAATGCTCCTGCTGCACCTGGTAGTGACTCAGCTTTGAGTACTAAAAACTACGCTATTACTAGCCGTATCGGTCGCCCTTATCGAGTCAGCCCTGGTGCTGTGTTGCAGATAGAAGACGGCGATTTGGTACAACGGGGTGATAACTTGGTGTTGTTGGTCTTTGAACGCGCCAAAACTGGAGATATCATTCAAGGTTTACCTCGGATTGAAGAACTACTTGAAGCTCGTAAACCCAAAGAAGCGTGCATTTTATGTCGCCGGGCGGGTGAAGTTAAGGTAGTTTACGGTGATGGTGATGAAGCGATCGCCATCAAGGTCGTAGAATCAAATGGCGTGGTGACAGATTATCCTTTGGGGCCTGGACAAAACTTGATTGTGCCAGATGGATCAATGGTATTAGCGGGACAACCGTTGACTGATGGGCCATCCAATCCCCACGAAATTCTGGAAATCTTCTTTAGCTTGGGTTCTGAAGACGGAATCTATGCTTGTGCTAGCCTTGCCTTGCAGAAGGTACAGACATTCTTAGTGAATGAAGTGCAAATGGTGTATCAATCTCAAGGGATTGATATTTCTGATAAGCACATTGAAGTGATTGTTCGCCAGATGACCAATAAAGTCAGGATTGATGATGGTGGGGACACCACTATGCTTCCCGGCGAATTGGTGGAACTGCGCCAAGTTGAGCAGGTGAACGAAGCTATGGCAATTACAGGTGGTGCGAGGGCACAGTATACCCCAGTATTGTTGGGGATCACCAAAGCATCGTTGAACACCGACAGCTTTATTTCCGCCGCATCATTCCAAGAGACAACACGGGTACTTACTGAAGCAGCTATCGAAGGTAAATCTGACTGGCTGCGTGGGTTAAAGGAAAACGTGATTATCGGGCGATTGATTCCGGCTGGTACTGGGTACAATACCTATGAAGAACCTGGTGCGATCGAAGATTATGCTGCTGAAATTAGCAGTAGTGTCTTAGATGAAGTTGACGATCCCCTCGATATGGTATTAGATGACCGCACAGCTCGCGCCTATAATTTAGATTCTCCGACTCTTGGCGAATCTGGTTTTGGTAGCAGACGTGCAGAAAGGTCAATTCTAGATGAGGAAGATGAATTAATCGCCGATGAAGTAGTAGACGACGACGATTTAGAGGAAGAAGAGGAAGACGACGAGGATGATTTCGACGACGAATAGATACTTGAAATTTCCCGTCTAAAAGGTAAAAGGTCATATCGAGTCTGCTCAATTACCAATAACCAAAGTACCTCACCTGTGCTAGCGTGCCCCTTGCCAAGGGGCACGCTAGCTTTAGTTTTACCTCTAGCGAGCAAGTCATCATATTCAATTAAAATAAGCGATCGCAATTAGTAAAGTGAAATTTTCTCTTTCACAGAGTCTAGTCATCTAAATCGCTTAAAATCTTATACTTAGGCCTTTTGAGAAGATTTTAGCTATTAGCTTTAGAATTTATTCCCAACCGGGATAGCAATGAAATAAGTAATTGAAAAGATGTTGGTAGTGACAAGCCTTAAAAAAGACGGAATTAAGCATTAGCTGTTATTTTGGATTTCGTCTAACTTGGCACGCACTGCCTGGATATCCTGCCACATCAACCATTTCGGCGCACCTCTTTCTTTAGAAGGGTTACGCAGCAAGTAGGAAGGATGAAAGATTGGCATACATAAACGCCCTTCCCACTCTAGCCACTGTCCGCGAATTTTCGTAATTCCCCGCTTATCCCCAGTAATACCTTTGACAGCAGTCGCACCCGTTAACAGAATTATTTTGGGGTCAACTAAGCGAATTTGTTCTAGTAGGTAGGGTAGACAAGCTGCCACTTCTACAGGAGTGGGAACTCTATTATCTGGTGGGCGACATTTATTGATATTGGCAATATATACATCACGATCAGTAGTCAGATTCACTGATGCCAAAATTTTCTCCAGCAATTGCCCCGATCTGCCTACAAATGGTAAACCCGTTTCATCTTCATTTTGACCTGGCGCTTCTCCCACAACCATAATTGGTGCTTTGAGATTGCCACGTCCGACAACAGCATGAGTGCGAGTGTCTCCCAATGCACAACGGTGGCAGCGATCGCAATGCTGTGTCAACTCCGTTATGCCAGAATAAGTTCCAGGAGCGATCGGAATTTTGGCATCTGTAGGAATCAGTTCTTGTTGATTAAAAGTTGAGTCGTCGAAGAGGCTGAGTTGGGTTTCGCTGCTCATGAAAGTCAGGATTTTGGCATCAGCGCCAGCTATCATATCTGATTTAAATAGCCCTCTGGCTGGATATTGATCGGAATAATAAACTTTTGCTGAATACTTAATTATTTATACAAATCTTATTGTATCAGTTAATTTGAGACAAAATTCAGTCATGATAAAAGCAGTGCTGTCTTAAGATGCTGGGGGAAACCATGTCACATACCCCACTTTTCGCCGATCGTACCCATGCAGGTGAGTTATTGGCGCAAGTAATTCATGATATTTTGACTCAGCAAACTATTGATTCTGGGGTAAAGCCTGTACCAATTGTTTATGCTTTGCCAAGAGGAGGTGTACCAGTAGCAGCACCAATAGCACGTCTTTTGGATTGTCCGTTGACAATTGTTGTAGCAAAAAAGATTAGCCATCCAGAAAATCCAGAGTTAGCAATTGGTGCAGTGACTACTTCTGGAAATGTTCTTTGGACCGATCAAAAGCTATTTCGCTCTAAAGATGATGTGCGGTGGCGAGAAGTGGCTTTAAATAAAGCGATCAACCAAGCTAAGTCTCTTGAGGCTCAATTAATTCCTGCTTGTCCGCAGGTGAATGCAGAGAATGCTACGCTCATTTTAGTTGATGATGGCATTGCTACAGGTATGACGATAGCGGTAGCAGCAACTGCCATGAGATCGCTTTCTCCAGCAGCAATTTGGTTATGTACTCCATTAGCGCCACAAAAATTGCTACCTTGGTTAGAACAGTGGGGCGATCGCACAATAGTCTTGGAAACACCCGAACCCTTCTGGAGTGTGAGTAATTTTTACGCAGAATTTCCCCAAGTAGATACATTAGAAGTTCTTGTATATCTCCAACAACAAAAGACAATGGGATGAATTGATCTGTGCGAGTAATTTGGAATTGTTTTCCAATCTTACTTTTTAACTATTTGAAGATGTTCCCTGCTGATATTGCATAGCTTTGGCATAATCACCCAAGGCGTAGCAAGCGACTTTCAGACTGGCAAGAGCTTGTTCTTCACTGCGACGATCTTTGATATTTTTAGCTAACAGCAAACGTTCTTCATAATATGTAATTGCTTTGTTATAGTCACCCAAAGCTTCACAAGCAACTCCTAAACTACTTAAAGACTGTTCCTCACTACGCTTGTCTTGAATTTCTTTGGCTAATTGCAACCGATCTTCATAATACTTAATGGCTTTGGTATAATCACCTAAAGCATAACAAGCATTGCCCAGATTCTTTAGCACCTGAGAAGCACTGCGAACATTTTTTAAGGAGCGTGATAGGACTACACACTGCTCATAATAAGCGATCGCTTTTGGGTAATTGTTCAAAGCATACCAAGCATTACCCAAATTCTTGAGTACCTGTTCCTCGCCCCAATTATCTTTGAGTTCCCGCACAATCTCTAGACTTTGCTGCTGATACTCAATAGCCTGTGTAAAGTTGCCTAAAGCTTTATATACCAATCCCAAATTATTCAGTGCTGCCACCTGACTGCGTTTATCTTGCAGTTGCTGCGTTATTTTCAAACATTTTTCTAGAAACTCAATAGCCTTTTTATGGTCATTCAGATGACGGTATGCATTGCCTAAATGGGAAAGTGCTTGCATTTGCAATCCTAAATCTGAGGTGTTATTGAGCAAAGACAGACACTGTTGGGAGTAAGATATAGCACCTTTATAGTCTCCAGCACTGTAAGTTACCAATCCTAAAAAAGAAAGTACCTGTGCCTGTTTTTCTAAATCGCCAACTGCCTGAAACAGTACTAAGGACTGCTGTAAAGACTTCATAGCCGCTATTAATTCGCCAGATTGCTGCTGTTGAATTCCTTGCCCTAGTAGCTTAGACGCTTCCGACAAACGGTCATCACTTTCTTGTGGGGGTATTATTTCTGCTTGTGAACCAGAGTCAAATTCATGGGTAATTGTATTACGCTTCACTGGTTTTAGGTATGTTATGGGCAATTACAAGGGAACTATATGTTTCGATCTGTTATTCCATTCGCCTTTAGACATCAACTCCTTCCTGTGAAGTCTGGTGCTAAATCTAGTGTTCCCAAAACCAGGATGCATCTTTCATCACTCTGGTTTACCACAGCGTAAATTTAAAAGAGGTGAGAATTTATATAGCGATCGTTAATCGAGGCTTTCAGATTTACCCTCATGAAGAGTAATAACTATATAACAGTCTTAGAGCGTTTGCAAACGTCTGTATTTATTATTTATTCGTGTTCTCTACGTCTGAAATAGTTCGATTAAAAAACTATTTTCTACAAGATTATTTAACAGTTTTATTATTAATATTTGCCCTATATGTATGGTGCAGGATATTCCGCACCTGCATTAAAATTTTTCCTAGCATATTTTTACCACTGCCATCGGCTCCGCAACCCCAGTAAAAATCGATAGGTGAGTTTTCGACAATTTCTGCCTTGCCTGTGGAAAGTAAGATATCCCTAATATCTGTATGAGTTTGAAATTTACATAGCACAGCTTGCCGCATTATATCGTCTTTAACTTGTTCCCAATCTTGACGTAGGGGACGGGTTCTCTCGCGCCCCATTCTTGCCGCATCTTTAGGTGTTTTAACTAGGCGGATTTGTTCTACATGAGGTGTACCCACAAACTTTTGCGCTTGAAAGTAGTGTTCGCTAGTTGACCAATACAATCCATCTAATTCAAAGCCGTGGAACGAAAAGTTAGAGAAACAGCCATATTCTTCACGAGTACTATAAAAATAGATTGTCATAGAATTTGATCCAAGTTTTTAAATTTACTGAAATTTGTGAATTTTTTATAAAACAGATGATTTATTTTCTGTTGATTCAATAAACGCCTCAAACTGACCATTAGGAGTCCATTGAATAGCGCCATCTCGTCCTGTAAAGAACAGTTTAGTTTGGCTTTGATTCAGTTCAGATAAAGTTTTTGGATCAAAGTTGGCAGAAGAAGCGATCGCTACTTGTGGTTGCAAAGCAATAACTAAATCTTTCAATGACTCAGGGGCACACCACAACACTTGCGGGCGAGACAAACTGCCATTTTTAACTAGTTGTTGTACCTCTTTAGATTTAACATTACCTACTAATAACCAATTTTGATCTAAAATTTGCAATTGTAAGATAGGTAATTGGTCGTTGATTAATTGCGCTACTATCGAACCAGCTTTCACAGCTTGACCAACTGCCAAAGTTTGATAAATTCCTTGATGTTTTTGTAGTTCTTGTTGAATTGCCTGAGTTGTAATAGAATTATCTGTTCGGATTGAATATTCATAAAAATTATTAATTGGTAAACGTTGCATTAATTCAAACCAAGCATTACTTTCATTACCTTGAAAATCAGTTGCGATCGCCCAATTTATTTGATTTACACCCTGCTGTTGTAAAAATGGTAGAATTGTAAAACGTCCTGTACCTTCATCACCACTATTAATTACAGTTACATTCCCTCGATCTTGAACAACTAAAATTGGTTCCGTACCAGATTCTAAGACTGTTATCCTAAACAATGTATTTTGAGAATGCCAAAGGGGGATAAATACTAAACCAATCGCAATAATATTAGCAAACCACCACCGCTTTTGCCACCAACGTACTAGCCAGACTAATATAATTAGTATATAAATTGCCAAAAGCTGCCAAGTAGATATGCTGCCCACAGCAACAGAATTTCCGGGCAACTTGCTAAAAAATTCCACTAGTTTAATTAGCCAATCAGTAGGGTAATGTAATACCCCAGCTAGGAAGCTTCCTGCTTCAGTCCAAACTAAACCTACTAACGCACTGATGATTCCACCTATACTAATGATCGAAATTAATGGAGTACTAACTACATTCAGCAACAGGCTATAAGATGGTACAACTCCGAAGACAAAAAGTTGCACAGGTAAAGTCCAAATAGTGGCAGCTAGGGGAACGGCAATCAAAGCTGCGATCGCAGGTGGTAGCCATGCTAGGCGGTTGACTAATGCAGGTACTGTTACGATTAATCCCAGCGTTGCTAAAAAACTTAATTGAAAGCCTAAATCCCAAATCCATAGAGGATTAAACACTAATAACAGAGTTGCTGCTAATAGTAACGATCCGAACTGTTTCACCTTCCTTTTTAATAGCAGCCCAACTAATGCTGCAAAACCCATAATTACGGCTCTGAGAACCGCAGGTTGAAAACCTGTTAAACTCAGAAAAATAATTAGAGCCAAAAAGCCAAGGGTAAATTGCGTTGCTTTTTTTGCCCGCCTAGTTAACTGTAATATCACACTCAAAATCAAAGAAGTTTGAAACCCGGAGGCTGCTAAAGCATGAGCTAATCCTGCTTGTACAAACAAGTCGCGGATCTCGTAGGGTAAATCTACAGCTTTGCTACCTAAAACCATTGCACTCACAAGAGGCCCTTCAGGGATACCCAACCAGCGAACTTGCGAGCGCACAATTCGCTCCCGAATTTGCCACCATCCCCATTTACGTTCCTGATCCAAAACATTTATTTGTCGCCCAATCAAACCAGCAAACGTTCCTTCCTGCTTGAGAAACTTCTGAAAGTCGAAACCACCAGGATTGGAAGCCGCCTTTGGTTTGTATAAAATCCCAGTCACAGCAATTTGTTGACTAGGGTATAACCCAGTAGCCTGAAGTATAGGCACTGTTACATACAATTTGCCTGTCACCCCTTTTGGGACACCTGCTGAACCTTTTTCATTTTTGACCTCATCTATCTGAGTCGCTTCCAGCCAAAATTGTCCTCGCTGACTGCGAGTTAAGCGAGGATTACTCGCCACTTCTCCACGAACAATCACAAGTTGCTCTTGGTTATTGCTATTTCCAGGCGGAACGAACTGACTAATATCTTTTGCACCTGGTTGCGGCACTCGCCATTGAAAATATAGAGTTGCCAATAATCCTACTAAGCCAGCAGCTATCCATATTCGAGGATGAGGAGTAATTTGCCAAGTATTAAGCACTGCCTTATTTTTGCTTCCAGCATTTTCTAGTTTCTGAGCAAGTTGCTGTGAACTGGTGCGTCTTCTAAAAACAATTGCTCCCACTATCCCCAAAACTAAAATCCATACACCACCCCAAGGAACTACTGTAAACAGCAACCCAAAAATGTAGCCAAGACAAATAATTACACCACTGGTTTGAATCATAAGATTTTTTATAAAAGCACCTGACACCCCGAATTTGCAGCCGACTTAAAAATAGCTAGGGCAGCAATAGAGAAAAATCGGCATTGCTGAATTTGGCTATGAAATTCAAAAATAAAATATTCCAAACTCTTATTATCTGCGCTTGGAGCGCCTATGCGTGAGTTTTTCATCTCTTTAATCAGCAACAGTGAAAAATTTTTATCCTTGTGGTGAAATATAGTCCATCAACTTTATACAAACAAAGCCCGCACAGGCGGGCCTTATCGTTGTAGCTTTAATGTTCTAGACTCAAGATTTAATGGTATTTCTGATCTTTAACAATAGCCACATCATCAAGATATACTTAGCTTAGAGAATGCAAAATCAAGGGTTTCCTAACCTGCGGAGGCAGGTTTTGTTTGTGTAGCCGCGACTTATAATCGTCCAAACTAGTAAAAATTTATACTTGATTAACCTCATTTTACTAGATAATAAGTACCTGGATGGTCTATATTGTTTGATACATAAACTTTTCTACCGAAACAATGAAAGTATTACCCAAAGAACATAAGAGATAATTGGAATCAAAAACAGCCAATCAATAATATATTGATAACGAGATTTAACTGTAGACTCTGAAACAGCTTGTACTAAGACTGGCTGTGAAACAATTTGCTGCACAGCTGGCTGTAAAACAGGTGGTTGTATGACTGGTTTTAAATTTTTGAGCAACGGAAAACCCAGCTTCTCTCTTTGCTCAACATATAAATGAGCTATTTTCCTAGCCAAATACCGAATCCTGGCAATATAGCGAGTTCTCTCCGTCACCGAAATCACACCTCTAGCATCCAGCAGATTGAACGTGTGCGAACACTTCATTACATAATCTAAGCTAGGCAAGACCAATCCTCGTTCCGCCAATTGCGTTGCTTCCTGCTCATACAAATTAAATAGTGTCAGTAGCAACTCAGGATTTGACGCTTCAAAGTTGTAGGTACACTGCTCAATCTCTCCCTGGAGGTAAACATCACCATAAGTAATGTTGTCCGTCCAATGAATTTTAGTAATTGCCTCTACTTGCTGGAGATACATTGTCAGCCGCTCTAACCCGTATGTAATCTCAATCGATACCGGACGGCAATCAATACCCCCACACTGTTGGAAGTAGGTAAATTGAGTAATTTCCATTCCATCTAACCATACTTCCCACCCAGTCCCCCAAGCTCCCACCGTTGCATCTTCCCAGTTATCCTCTACAAACCGAATATCGTGGTCTTCAGGACGAATACCTAAAACCCTTAACGAATCAAGATAAATCTCCTGAACATTGTCTGGCGAAGGCTTAATCAGAACTTGGTACTGATAATAGTGTTGGAAACGGTTAGGGTTTTCCCCGTACCGCCCATCTGTAGGGCGACGACAAGGTTCAACGTAAGCAACAGCCCACGGTTCCGGCCCCAATGCTCTTAAAAATGTCTGCGGATTCTTAGTACCAGCCCCCTTCTCTATATCGTAGGGCTGGGCTATGAGACAACCGCGATTGCCCCAAAACTCATGCAATAAACCTATTACCGACTGAAAATTCACGCTTCACCCTTCCTTACTCAGCACAGTGCATAAACCATTGTTGCCTACAACCCGGCACTGTGGGCAGTTTCAAGGGACTGAAAAACAGTCCAAAAGAATTTTTGGAAAAATAGTTGACAAGCTTAAGGAGGTTCGCTATATTGAATAAGTGCTGGAAGCGGAGCGCGAAAAAGCGACGCTTAAAGGACACCGAACCTTGAAAATATTATAGTTTGAAAGCGATTATACAGCAAGTGGATTGCGTCAAGCAAATAAAAAATAACTAAGCTGAAGTTAAAAAAGAGCAGCTATAGAGCTAAAAAGCTTTCCAATTCAAAACGGAGAGTTTGATCCTGGCTCAGGATGAACGCTGGCGGTATGCTTAACACATGCAAGTCGAACGAACTCTTCGGAGTTAGTGGCGGACGGGTGAGTAACGCGTGAGAATCTGGCTTCTGGTCTGGGACAACCACTGGAAACGGTGGCTAATACCGGATGTGCCGTAAGGTGAAAGGTTAACTGCCAGAAGATGAGCTCGCGTCTGATTAGCTAGTTGGTAGAGTAAGAGCCTACCAAGGCGACGATCAGTAGCTGGTCTGAGAGGACGATCAGCCACACTGGGACTGAGACACGGCCCAGACTCCTACGGGAGGCAGCAGTGGGGAATTTTCCGCAATGGGCGAAAGCCTGACGGAGCAATACCGCGTGAGGGAGGAAGGCTCTTGGGTCGTAAACCTCTTTTCTCAGGGAAGAACACAATGACGGTACCTGAGGAATAAGCATCGGCTAACTCCGTGCCAGCAGCCGCGGTAATACGGAGGATGCAAGCGTTATCCGGAATGATTGGGCGTAAAGCGTCCGCAGGTGGCAATGTAAGTCTGCTGTTAAAGAGTCTAGCTCAACTAGATACAAGCAGTGGAAACTACATAGCTAGAGTACGTTCGGGGCAGAGGGAATTCCTGGTGTAGCGGTGAAATGCGTAGAGATCAGGAAGAACACCAGTGGCGAAGGCGCTCTGCTAGGCCGTAACTGACACTGAGGGACGAAAGCTAGGGGAGCGAATGGGATTAGATACCCCAGTAGTCCTAGCCGTAAACGATGGATACTAGGCGTGGCTTGTATCGACCCGAGCCGTGCCGTAGCTAACGCGTTAAGTATCCCGCCTGGGGAGTACGCCGGCAACGGTGAAACTCAAAGGAATTGACGGGGGCCCGCACAAGCGGTGGAGTATGTGGTTTAATTCGATGCAACGCGAAGAACCTTACCAAGGCTTGACATGTCGCGAATCCTGGTGAAAGCTGGGAGTGCCTTCGGGAGCGCGAACACAGGTGGTGCATGGCTGTCGTCAGCTCGTGTCGTGAGATGTTGGGTTAAGTCCCGCAACGAGCGCAACCCTCGTTTTTAGTTGCCAGCATTAAGTTGGGCACTCTAGAGAGACTGCCGGTGACAAACCGGAGGAAGGTGGGGATGACGTCAAGTCAGCATGCCCCTTACGCCTTGGGCTACACACGTACTACAATGCTCCGGACAGAGGGCAGCTACCACGCGAGTGCAAGCAAATCCCGCAAACCGGAGCTCAGTTCAGATCGCAGGCTGCAACTCGCCTGCGTGAAGGAGGAATCGCTAGTAATTGCAGGTCAGCATACTGCAGTGAATTCGTTCCCGGGCCTTGTACACACCGCCCGTCACACCATGGAAGCTGGTAGTGCCCGAAGTCATTACTCAAACCGTTCGCGGGGGAGGATGCCTAAGGCAGGACTGGTGACTGGGGTGAAGTCGTAACAAGGTAGCCGTACCGGAAGGTGTGGCTGGATCACCTCCTTTTTAGGGAGACCTACACCCCTCAGAAATCAAAAAACACACAGTTATATAGATTTTGAGTTGGTCTAACCTAGGTCGGTCGCAGACATTTGCAATGCAAAATGTAAAAAGCTTTCAAACTATGATTTGGTTCGATATGGGCTATTAGCTCAGGTGGTTAGAGCGCACCCCTGATAAGGGTGAGGTCCCTGGTTCGAGTCCAGGATGGCCCACCTGAAAGTAATTAGTAATTGCTAATTGGTGATTCGTCGTAATTAACTGCGAATTAAAAATTGCGAATTACGAATTATGATTTGGGGGTTTAGCTCAGTTGGTAGAGCGCCTGCTTTGCAAGCAGGATGTCAGCGGTTCGAGTCCGCTAACCTCCACCTGATGGCGAAAAGCAAGTGAGAAATCAGCAACATGACTTAAGTTAATAGAGTCAGACTGCTGAGTTTAGTCTCAGCCAGAACCTTGAAAACTGCATAGTAACGCGAAAAAAGCAGGCAGACACAGACATTTTTAGTGCTGAGTGCCGAGTGCTGAGTGCTGAGTAAAATCAGTGCGAAGTGGCGAGGTAAGCAGAACTAACTATTTGCTCTTGTGAATGCAAAAGTTGAAAGACCAAATATTTGAGTGGTCAAGCGAATAAGGGCTAACGGTGGATACCTAGGCACACAGAGGCGACGAAGGACGTGGTTACCGACGATATGCTCCGGGGAGTTGGAAGCAAACATTGAGCCGGAGATTTCCGAATGGGGCAACCCTATATACTACCTGCTGAATATATAGGCAGGAGAGAGCCAACCCAGCGAATTGAAACATCTTAGTAGCTGGAGGAAGAGAAATCAAATCAGAGATTCCCTAAGTAGTGGTGAGCGAAAGGGGAAGAGCCTAAACCAATTGGTTTACCGATTGGGGTAGTGGGACAGCGAGATCGAATCTAGCGGTTAAACGAAGCAGCTAAATACTGCACCAAAGAAGGTGAAAGTCCTGTAGTTGAAAACTCAAGGATAGTAGCTGAATCCCGAGTAGCATGGGGCACGAGGAATCCCATGTGAATCAGCGAGGACCACCTCGTAAGGCTAAATACTACTGTGTGACCGATAGTGAACCAGTACCGCGAGGGAAAGGTGAAAAGAACCCCGGAAGGGGAGTGAAATAGAACATGAAACCGTTAGCTTACAAGCAGTGGGAGGACTATTTAAAGTCTGACCGCGTGCCTGTTGAAGAATGAGCCGGCGACTTATAGGCACTGGTAGGTTAAAGCGAGAATGCTGGAGCCAAAGGGAAACCGAGTCTGAAAAGGGCGAATTTTATCAGTGTTTATAGACCCGAACCCTGGTGATCTAACCATGGCCAGGATGAAGCTTGGGTAACACCAAGTGGAGGTCCGCACCGACTGATGTTGAAAAATCAGCGGATGAGTTGTGGTTAGGGGTGAAATGCCAATCGAACCAGGAGCTAGCTGGTTCTCCCCGAAATG